>DASXDS010000001.1:0-1743 GCA_036490455.1 Rhizomicrobium sp. | reverse complement strand
CGTGGGCGATGTGTCGGCGGAACTGGTGCGGGCGGCAAAGTGCGGTTTGAAACGACCGCCGCCGCCCGCTCGCCTGCCTCTCGCCTCGTATTTGAACGACAGCGCGACGCGGGTGCGGAACGCCGTGACCTTTCCGTCCTCGACCTTCATGTCCATCTTGACCACTTCGGCCACGCGAAGGTCGCGCAGCGAACCGGCGGCGGTTTCCACCGCCCGTCGCCCGGCGTCCTCCCACGACTTCTCGCTGACACCGACGACATCGACGATCCGGTAGACGCTGTCCGTTTGCTTCTTGGCCATTTCGTCTCCTCCCTGTTTTGAGCGGCGCTGCAGGCGACGCCGCTCCGCATTGTAACGCCCCGCGACGACGCGCCGAAGCCCTTCGGGGGCTGCCGTAGCGCGGATCGGCAGACGCGGCCTGGATGAGTGAAGCGGCATCCGGGCCGGCCTCCCGCATATCGCTTCGCTCATGCGGGCTACGGTTTCGCTACGGTTTCGGTGCCGCGCCAGAGGCGGACGGTGGCGCGGCGTTGCACATGGCAATCGAATTCCGCAGATCGTCCTCCAAATTCGTGCGGTCGATGTAACTGTCGACGAGGACTTTTCCTGCGCTGTCGGCGATGAACAATTGCATTGTCATCAGCGTCACGGGAAACCCGTAGTTTGGAGTAACGCTGTAGGTCATAACGATCTTCACATCATAGTCGCTGGCGCGCCACATGGTGAACAGCCAGTCGTCGACGATCTTGTAGCCTTGCCCGGTCAGGACCTGCGTCACGAATGCCTTCGTGCCGCCGTCGGAGTCCCCATTCGAGCTGACTTGCAATTTCACCACGCAGGCCGACGCCGCAGCAGATGCGGCGGCCGGATTCCAGATCAGCAGAGACACGAACAGCGATACCGCCGAAAGGATAGACTTCGTGAACGTTGACGGTCCCTCGGCTGCCAGCCGGGAGTGCGACTCCGTGAACACTTCGTCTTTCTCAGTCATTTGCTCTCGGGGCCTTCGCCCGGTCTTCGCCGCGTCGGCCGGCCGTGGACCCACGGCCACCGCGATGACATAGCACAATCGCGTCACCACGGACCCTTTGGGTCAACCCGCCCTACTCATTGCGTCACGACGCGCTACACTGACGGCCCACAGCAATGAGGAGACCGGCATGGATGCGATCCGCGGTAGCTGTCTGTGCGGCGGCATCAAGTTTGAAATCACCGGGCCGCTGCTCGCGCCGCTGAACTGCCATTGCTCGCAATGCCGCAAGCAGCATGGCGCGGCTTTTCGCAGCCGCGTGCGCGTGGCGGCCTCGGATTTTTGCTTCCTCGCCGGCGAGCATCTGATCAAATTCTACGAAAGCCCGCGCGGCTATCAGCGCGGCTTCTGCACGGATTGCGGCTCGCCGATCATCAACCGCGCCGGCCCCAACCGAAAAATGCCACCGGAATTTCCCGATCCACCATCGCCGCAATACGGGGTGGCCTTGGCGCTGCTCGACGATCCGCCGGTGCGGCCCGCGTTGCACTGTTTCGTCGGCAGCAAGGCGCCGTGGTTCGAGATCACCGACGACCTGCCGCAATATAGCGAATACCCGCCGCCGGGCTGACGGGCCCGCCTATCGGCGGCAGTGTCCAGCGATTTCACGTCTCGATCTTGCTCAGCACGGCTTGCATCTGCTGCAACACCTCGCGGGTCTTCTCAGCGTAGAACGCGTTCACGACATCGCTGATCGCCTGCACCTTCGGGTC
>DASXDS010000057.1:0-44042 GCA_036490455.1 Rhizomicrobium sp. | reverse complement strand
CGCGCCCCGAACAGGAACAATGGATTAAGCGGTTTGGATGCGAGATCAACGGAGCCGACTACCTCCTAGCGTTGTTCACCATCATACTGGCTATATCGACTATTTTGCTTTGGCGCGAGACTGAGCGGCTCGCGAGGGGTGCCGAAGACTCTCAACGGCAGCTCGAGAAGATGTCGCGCGGTAACTTGCTCCCAGAAAACTCCTACGTCTCGCTCCGCCAAAGGGGAGATGCCGCGCCCGAGTACACAGTTATCGTGCGCCTGAAGAACAGCGGGCAGTCCTCAGTAACTCTTACTACGTCCAGAATCCGCGTCATCTATGTTGACACCCTGAAAGGATGGCGTAGCTACGGACAGAATGCGAGGGACGAAAGGAATGTTGTTGGTCCTGGCATGACGATCGATATCTGGGGAATGGGCGGGGGCGGTGGCGAGGTAACCCCCTCTGGCTTCCTTCTCGAAGTCGGATGCCGATACGCCTATCTTGGGGATGACGGTAAAGAGCAGCCCACTACCGAGATATGGTATCGAACTCAGGTGTTCGACAAACATTCTGATGGCCAATGGCCGCTCCTCCGCAGTGTGGCGCGAGAGGGTCAAGGACTGGATGACGACTAGGATTTGAAAAAGCGCCTTTCTAACCGAACTCCCGGCTAGATATGGTTCGGCATCGTCTCGGCTGCTCGTGGCGTTTGCACCAACATACCAGAATGATGGCGCGGTTAACCTTCGATAACAAAGCAACGCAACCTGGGCGGCCCACACTCGGTGGGCCGTGACAGATGTGTGTGGGATTGGCAGCGGCTGGCGCACGCCGGCAGCGGTGGCAATTCGCACCTGACCGGGCGGGGCGGTCTGGGCTAAGGTTCCGGCTCCGGCGCATGCCGCTTTCTCCAGCACGAATCTTCCATGCCGTATGTCTCCACCCGCGGTCAGGCCGCGCCGCAATCCTTCGCCGATGTCCTGCTGGCCGGTCTTGCGCCGGACGGCGGACTTTATGCGCCGGAGGTCTGGCCGGTGGTGCCGGCGGACGAGATCGCGGGCTTCGCCGGCAAGTCCTATCCCGAGGTTGCGGCCGCGATCCTGAAGCGCTTCGCCGGCGATGCGTTCAGCGATGCCGAACTGAAGGCCGATATCGACGCGGCTTATGCGACGTTCGATACGCCGGAGGTCGCGCCGCTCGCCGCCATCGGACCGGACACCTGGCTGCTGGAGCTGTTCCACGGCCCGACGCTCGCGTTCAAGGACATCGCGATGCAGGTGCTGGGGCGGATGTTCAGCCGCGCGTTGGGCCAACGGGGCGGGCGCGCGACGGTGGTGGTCGCCACTTCCGGCGACACCGGTTCGGCGGCGATCGCGGCGCTCGGCGATCTCGCGAATATCGATGTGGTGGTCCTTTATCCGCACAATCGGGTGAGCGAGGTCCAGCGCCGCCAGATGACGGTGACGCCGTTCGCCAACGTCTCCACCATCGCCGTCGAAGGCACGTTCGACGATACCCAGAACCTGCTCAAGCAGTTCTTCGCCGACAAAGCGTTCGCGCAGCGGATCGGCCTGACCGCGGTGAACTCCATCAACTTCGCCCGGGTCGCGGCGCAGGCTGTCTATTACTTCACCGCGACGGCGAAGCTGGGCAGGCCGGCGCGGTTCGTTGTGCCCACCGGCAACTTCGGCGACGTGTTTGCCGGCGAGGTCGCGCAGCGCATGGGGTTGGCGACCGAAAAGCTAATCGTTGCAACGAACAGCAACGACATCCTCGCACGCGCTCTGAACGGCGGCGTCTACGAATCCGGCAAGGCGCACCCCACGCTGAGCCCTTCGATGGATATCCAGGTTGCGAGCAATTTCGAGCGCGCGCTGTTCGAGGCGTCGGGCCGCGACACGGATTGGGTGCGCGCCGCGATGGCGGAATTCGGCCAGACCGCGCGCCTGAGCCTTCCGCCTGCGGTCCTCGCCGCTTTGCGGGAACGCTACGCGGCCGTCCATACCGGCGACGACGCCACGCTTGACACCATCGCCAAAATCCACCGCGAGACCGGCCGCCTGATCGATCCCCACACGGCCGTTGCGGTTGCAGCCGCCGCCCAGGTTTCCGCGGGCGCTGGCCCGACCGTAATCCTGTCGACCGCCGATCCGGCCAAATTCCCGGACGCGGTCCGCCGCGCCACTGGGAAAACACCCCCCTTGCCGCCGCGGCTGGCGCACCTTTATGACGGGGTGGAGCGGGTCACGGTCCTGCCCAACGACAAGGCCCGGATCCGCGACTTCATCCTTACCCGATCGGCACATTCATGAAACTAGAAATTTCGAAACTTTCCAATGGCTTGACCGTCGTAACCGATCCGATGCCGCAACTCGAAAGCGCGTTCGTCGGGGTGTGGGTGAACACCGGCGGGCGCAACGAAACCCGCCCGGTCATGGGCGTCAGCCACATGCTGGAGCACATGGCGTTCAAAGGGACCGAGCGGCGCAGTGCACGGGAGATCGCCGAGGAGATCGAGGCGGTCGGCGGATACCTCAATGCCTATACCAGCCGCGAGCAGACCGCGTTCCATGCCCGCGTCCTCAAACCCGACGTGCCGCTGGGGCTCGACCTGTTGGCCGACATCCTCACCCATCCGACCTTCGAGCAGAGCGAGCTGGAGCGCGAGCGCCAGGTCGTGCTGCAGGAACTGGGGCAGGCGAAGGACACGCCGGACGACATCATTTTCGATCATCTCCAGACGGCCGCCTATCCGGACCAGCCTATGGGCTGGCCGATCCTGGGCCTCGAGGAGACGGTCTCGAATTTCACCCGCGAGCAACTCAGCACCTACATGACGGCGCAATACCGCGCGGCCGACATGGTCCTCGTGGCCTCCGGTGCAGTCGATCATGAATCCATGCTCCGGATGGCGGAGACGATGTTCGCATCGCTGCCGGCCGGCAGAGGCGAGGCGCCGAAGCCGGCGCGCTATGTCGGCGGTGAAATCCGCGACGACAGCGACCTGGAGCAAGCCCATCTCGCGTTCGCCTTTCCCGGCGTGACGAATGCCGATCCCGATTTCCATGCCGCACAGATTTATGCGACCGCGCTCGGTGGCGGCGTGTCCTCGCGCCTGTTCCAGGAGATCCGCGAGAAGCGCGGCCTCTGCTATTCGATCTACGCGTTCTCGTCGTCGTCGAAGGATACCGGCACGTTCGGGATCTATGCCGGCACGAGCGAAGCAGATGCCGGCGAAATCGCCCCGGTGATCGCCGGCGAGATGGCCGCGATGGCGGATAACGTCACCGATGCAGAGATCGCGCGCGCCAAGGCGCAGATGCGCTCCGGCATGCTGATGGGCCTGGAGCGGCCGGGCAGCCGCGCGGAAATGATCGCCTCGCATCTCTTTATCTACGGGCGCGTGCTCGGCGTCGCCGAAATGACGGCGCATATCGATGCGGTCGATGCCGCGGCGGTCCGCCGGGTCGGCGCGCGTCTGATGAACACGGCACAGCCCACCATCGCCGCCGTCGGGCCGGTGAAGAAGCTGGAGAGCGCGGCCGCGTTCGCCCGGCGGTTCGGCGCGCCTGCGCGCGAAGCTGCCGAATGAATACAGGTCCCATGGCCTTCATGCGGGGGTTGACGTTCCCCGGCGGGCAGCAGCCGATCATCCATGGCGACGGTGTCTATCTCCGTTACCCGCGGATGGGCGACTTCACCCAATGGTCGCGGCTGCGCAGCGAAAGCCGGGCCTTTTTGTCGCCATGGGAGCCGCTGTGGTCGGTCGACGAACTGACCAAAAGCGCCTATCGCCGCCGCCTCAAGCGCTATGCCAAGGAAACGCGGCTCGACACGGCCTATGCGTTCTTCGTGTTCCGCAAGGCCGACGATGCGCTGCTCGGCGGCTGCACCCTGTCGAATGTGCGGCGCGGGGTGACGCAGTGCTGCGCGCTGGGCTACTGGGTCGGCCAGAAATTCGCCCGCCAGGGCTACATGTACCGCGCCGTGATCGCGCTGGTGCCGTTCATCTTCTCGACGCTTGGCCTGCATCGGATCGAGGCGGCATGCCTGCCGGAGAACGGGCCGTCACGCAATCTGCTCGCCAAGGCAGGATTCCGCGAAGAGGGGCTCGCCCGGCGTTACTTGCAGATAAATGGCCAGTGGAGCGACCATGTTCTATTCGCTTTGCTGGAGGATGAGGCGCAGGTAGGTTAGTTCCACGCTGCTTCGTGTAGCCAACCCGTTGTTCTGACTGGACCAAATCCGCCGTTGCTGAAACGACTGCTCATCGTTCTTGCCTGGTTGTTCGCCGCCGCGCTTCCGGCTGTCGCGCAGGCTGCAACGCCTTCGCCGGCCTCGCTGGAGAAGAGCGCGCAGACCGTCGACTTCGCGGATCGCAAGCCGGTGCTGGATCTCGTCGACGCGCTGAAGCCCTATCGCGGGCCCGCGCCGGCCGAGACCGACGGTTCTGTCTGGTACGTGCTGACGATCTCCAACAGCGCCACGGTGCCGACGACCCGCATCCTGCTCGCGCCCGAACCGCCGGCCGCGCCGCTCAGGGTGCTGCCGGTTTCGTCGCGGCCGCGGATCAGGCAGATCGTGGCGTCCGATCCCGGCATCGCGATCGTCGACGCCAGCGCCTTCGTGCGCCACAGTTTCGAGATCACGATCCCGCCGTCTGCATCGGTCGCGCTCGCGCTGCATATCCAGAACGCGGCGCGGCCTCCGGTCGTGCTGGCGTGGACCGAAGCGGCGCTGTCGTCGCAGCACCGGCGGCTGTCGATCTTCATCGCCGCGGTCGTCGGGCTGATCGCGGCGGCGATGCTGATCACCGGCGGGCTTGCGGTGATGACCGGACACGCGGCGCCGCGCTGGGCCGCGCTTGCACTGTTCGCGCTGGTGCTCGCGCGCCTCTCCGGCACGGGTCTTTTCGACACCAGCGTGGTGACGTCGGTCGGCGGACCCTATGGGCTCACGGCGATGCTCGCCGGGTTCGCCTTGGCGGCCGGATTCTGTCTGATCGACACCGTCGTACCGTTCTCCATGACCTGGCCCGGGTCTGAGCGATATGTCCACTGGACGCTCTACGGGATCATCGCTCTGTCGCTGGCGTCCTATCTCGGCGTGCCGGCAGCGACGTTGGTCACGGAAGCGCTGCTGTTGTTCGGCACGAGCGCCGGCGCCGCCTATCTGGTGCATCGCGGCCGTGAAGGTGACCGGCCGGCGCGGGTTCTGGCGCCCGCGGCGACAATCTTTGCGCTGGTGGCGCTCGCCACCGCCGTCGCCACCGTGGGCGGGTTCGCCGACAACTTCGCAGCGCCGGCGACAGTCGCGGGATTTTCGGCCGCCGGCGCATTGCTGCTGGCGCTCGCGATCGTGGCGGGCGAGGGACTTGTCACCGTTTCGCATTGGCGGCTCGCGCTCGCCAATCTCAACCATCACGCGCCGGCGCATGCGTCGCCGCAGACCGCCTCGGCGCTTGCCGCTATCGGCGCGTCGCATCAGGGCGTGTTCGATCTCGATTTCCAGAAGAACGTGGTGAACCTGTCGGCCGAGGCCGCGGCGCTGATCGGTTTCAAGGCGGCGCCGCGCCGGTTCAAGCGTGCGGCGTGGCTCGCCCGCATTCATCCCGAAGACCGCGACGTCTATGTGCAGGCGATCGGTGAGTTCTCGCAGCGGATCGATCTCGCGTTCCGGATCGAATTCCGGGTGGAGAGTGAAGCGGGGCATTATCCATGGTTCGAACTGCGCGCGACGATGCTGGGCGAGGCACCGCCCGCAGCGCGCTGTCTGGGATTGCTGGCGGACATCAGCGCGCGCAAGGACGCCGACGCGATACCGGTGCCCGTGCTGCGCGATCCACTAACCGGTCTCGGCAACCGTGTGGCTTTGGAGCAGGCGATCGCGGGATTGGGCGAGCGCTTGCCGCGCGCCTCTCTCGCGCTGCTCGATGTCGACCGGTTCAAGGCGATCCACGCGAGCCTGGGCGACGCGGGCGCCGATGCCATCCTGGTGGAGATCGCGCGGCGGCTGACGGCCGGCTTCGGAGCGCGGGCGCAGGTGTTCCGCTTGGGCGGCGACGCATTCGCCGTTCTGTTCGGCGACGCCGATATCATGGCAGCCGGTGCGGAGCTGATCGCGGCGGCGAAGCCCGTCCACATGGTCGAAGGACGCGAGGTGTTTGCGCCGGCCAGCGTCGGACTGGCGTCCGGACAGGGCATCGCGGCGCCCGCGGACTTGTTGAAAAACGCCGAGCAGGCGCTCGCGGAAGCGAAGCGGCACGGCGGTGGCGTCGCGAAAATCCACTCCGGCGAACTGGCCGCGGCGGCGCCGGACGATTCCGTCGTGCTCGAAACCGAATTGCGCCGCGCGCTCGACGAAGACCAGCTCGACGTCTTCTACCAGCCCATCGTGCGGCTGTCGGACCGCAGCGTCGTGGGCTTCGAGGCGTTGCTGCGCTGGCATCATCCGGAAAAGGGGCTGGTGGTGCCGAGCGATTTCATCGCGCATTCGGAAGAGACCGGCCTCATCGTGCCGCTCGGCCGCTTCGCGCTGGAGCGCGCCGCGAAAGCGCTCGCCGACTGGCAGCGTTTCTTCCCGCTCGATCCGCCATTGTTCGTCAGCGTCAATCTCTCGCGCGGTCAGTTGCGCGATCGGGCGTTCGAGGGCGTTCTGCGTGCGACACTGTCGCGCGAGAGGATCGCGCCCGGCACGCTGAAGCTCGAACTCACCGAAAGCGTCGCGGCCACCGCGGAAGACGTACGACCGATTTTGCAGCGTCTGCACGAACTCGGCGTCGGGATCGCGATCGACGATTTCGGCACAGGCATGTCGAATTTCAGCCAGCTCAAGGAGCTGCCGTTCGACACGCTGAAGATCGATCGAAGCTTCCTCGCGCGCCTCAACGGCCAGGAGGACAGCCAGGAGGCCGTCGTGCTGCGCTCCATCGTGACGCTCGCGCACGACCTCGGCCGCGATGTCGTGGTCGAAGGGGTGGAGAACGATCACGACGCGCTGTGGGTGAAGGGTCTCGGCTGCGACTATGCGCAAGGCTTCTGCTTCTCACAGGCATTGCCCGCCAGCGAAGCACTCAACTATCTCGCAATGCATTTCGATGAACGCACAGCGGTGCCGGAGCGCAGTGCTCTGAGTTGAACATCCGAAGCCTCAGACGGCTGCTCGCCTACCATCTTCGACCATCACTCGCTTGTCATCCCGGACGTAGTGAGGCGCAGCCGAACGAAGCTCCGGGACCCATCGGGCCGGCAGCGCCGTGTGGGCACCGACATCGTCTTTGCGTTTTGAATGGGTCCCGGCGTTCCGTTCCCCCCGCACAAGTGCGGGGTCCACTGCAGCCGGGATGACAGAAGTTGGAGGTGAGGAATTACGCGTTGCCGGTGTGCGCCGACAGGCCGGAGATATTGATCCCGAGCTTGGAGAGCGCGGCGGACCATTTCGCGTCCTGCGGCATGTCGAACAGGATCGCGGAATCGAAATCGCAATGGACCCAGCCATTGCCGCGCAGTTCGTCCTCGATCTGGCCCGCGCCCCAACCGGAGTGGCCGAGCGCGAACAGCGCCTTGCGCGGACCGCGGCCCGCGGCGATGGCGTGCAGCACGTCGACCGTGCCGGTCAGCGAAACGTCGCTGGTGACCGGCATGGAATTGGTGCCGGCAAATTCGCTCGAATGCAGGATGAGCCCCTGCTCGGTTTCGACCGGACCGCCGAACAGCACAGGCGTGTCCAGACGATTGGCCGTCACCTTGATGTTGAGCTTATCCATCAGCTGGCCGATCGGAATGCCTTCGACCGGCTTGTTGACGATCAGGCCCATCGCCCCTTCGCCGGTATGGGCGCACATCAGGATGACGGTGCGTTCGAACCGCGGGTCGGGCATGCCGGGCAGGGCGATCAGAAACTTGCCCTGCAGGAAGCCGCCGGCACTGGCTGGTGCTTTGCTGGCCATGCCCGAACGTAGCACGGCACGGCCGGGGGAAAAGTGAAACTGTGCTTTGCGCCTCGCGGCGCGGCCCGCTAAAAGGCGCGCCAGTGCAAATGGAGATGAAAAAATGACAATCAAAGTGGGTGACAAGGTTCCGTCCGCGGTGCTGATGGAGATGCAGGACGGCGGCCCGAAGCCGGTGAAGACGGACGACCTGTTCGCCGGAAAAAAGGTGGTGCTGTTCGCGCTTCCGGGTGCATTCACGCCGACCTGCTCGGCGAAGCACGTTCCGGGCTTCGTGCAGAATTCCGATGCGCTGAAGGCCAAGGGAATCGACGAGATCGCCTGCGTGTCGGTCAATGACGCATTCGTGATGGGCGCGTGGGGCAAGGACCAGAAGTCGGAAGGCAAGGTCCGTATGCTCGCCGACGGCAATGGCGACTTCACCCGCGCCATGGGCCTGGAGATGGACGGCAGCCGCTTCGGCATGGGCAAGCGCAGCCAGCGCTACGCGGTGATCGTCGACGATGGCGTGGTGAAAGAACTCAACGTCGAAGAGCCGGGCGCGTTCTCGGTGTCGAGCGCCGAACACATTCTTACGCAGCTTTGAATCCAGTCCTCACCCCTCCAACGCAAAGCGTTGGAGGGGTGGAAATCCGTCCGCTTCTATGGCGCGGTGTTGACCGCCAGTTGCGCGGCGAATGCCCGTTGGTAGGCGGGCCGCGCTTCGCAGCGGGCGACATAGGCGGCGAGGTTGGGGAATTCGTCGAGAAGGCCTGACGGTCTCATCCTGAGCAGCACCGACACCATCATCAGGTCGCCCGCGCTGAACCCACCGTCGAGCCATTCGCCGTCGCCCAGCCGCGCGGAAAGCTGGTTCGACCGGGTGCGGACGCGATCCTTGACCAGCGGCAGGCGTGCCTCGGTCCAGGGCTTGTCGCCTTCCAGCATCCTGGCGGTCGAAAGCTCGAGGATCGGCGGCTCCACGGTGTTGACCGCGGCGAACATCCACATGATCGCGCGCGCCCGCGCATTGGCATCCGCCGGCAACAGGCGCGCGTTGTGCTGGGCGATGTGAAAGACGATCGCGCCGGTCTCGAACAGCGCGAGATCGCCTTCCTCGTAAGTGGGAATCTGGCCGAACGGATGAAGCGCCAGATGCGCGGGCTCCTTCATCACAGCGAACGAAACCAGCCGGACCTCATAAGGCAGCCCCGCTTCTTCGAGCGCCCAGCGCACGCGGGTGTCGCGCGCCAGTCCCTTGCCGCCATCGGGCGACCGCTCGAACGCGGTAATGGTGATGGTCATCGCCAAGGCTCCTCTTCGGCGCAGATCATCGGCCGGTACAATAGCAAGCTCAAGATATCTCCGTGAACTTGAAAGCAGTCCGATGCTAAGGAATCGCCGCGCGGGCCAAAGCGTCGGCGCGTTCGTTCTCGACGTGGCCGAAATGGCCGCGTACCCATTTCCAGGTCACGTCGTGGCGCGTGAGCGCATCTTCCAGCGCGCGCCACAGGTCTTCGTTCTTCACCGGTTTCTTGTCGGCGGTGCGCCAGCCGCGCGCCTTCCAGCGTGCGAGCCATTGCGTCGCGCCGTCCATCAGATAGCGCGAGTCCGTGTGCAGCACGACGGTCGACGGCTGCTTCAAAGCCTTCAGCGCTTCGATCGCCGCCGTCATCTCCATGCGGTTGTTGGTGGTGGCACGCTCGCCGCCGGAGAGCTCGCGCTCGCGTGCGCCGCTGCGCAAGATCGCGCCCCAGCCGCCCGGTCCCGGATTGCCGGAGCAGGCGCCGTCGGTGAAAATCTCCACCACCGGTTTCGTCAAAGCCCGTACTCGGCGGCGCTGCGCACTTTGAGATGAAAGCGCAGCTTGCGGGAATATTCCCTAGGGTCCTTTGGGCGCACCAGCGCCGACGGGCTCGGATTGATCCAGTCGTAGAGCCGCGTGAGCAGAAAGCGCAGCGCCGCGCCGCGCGCGAGCGTCGGCAACGCCGACACTTCCACGAGGCTCAACGGCCGCGTCTGTTCATATGCCGCGATCAGCGCGCGGCTCTTGGTCACGTTGTAGGCGCCGTCGGGTTCGAAGCACCACGAGTTGAGCATCACCGCGAGGTCGTAGGCGAACGCATCGTTGCAGGCGAAATAGAAATCGATAAGGCCGGAGACCTTGCCGCCCATGAACAGGACATTGTCCGGAAACAGATCGGCATGGATGATGCCGCGCGGCAGTTCGGCCGGCCATTCGCGCACGAGCTGTTCGAGGGTTCGGGTGATGAGCGCCGCGAGCCCCTCCTGGACGCTGTCGGCGCCGTCGCGCGTCGAATCCTCGAGTTCGCGCCAGCCTTCGACGGTCAGCGCATTGGGCCGGGTCAGTGCGAAGTCCTTGCCGGCTTCATGCATGGCGGCCAGCGCCCGGCCGACCGCCGCGCAATGCGCCGCTTCCGGTTTTCTGAGCGACACGCCGTCGAGGAACGAAAGCAGCGCCGCAGGACGGCCGTTCAGGTTCGACGCGAGCCTTCCACTCTTGTCGCGCGCCGGGACCGGGCAGGGGATGCCTTTCGCCGCCAGATGATCCATCAGGCCCAGGAAGAACGGCAGATCCTCCTCCTGCACGCGCTTTTCGTAGAGCGTCAGGAAATAGGCGTCGCGCTCGGTCTGGAGGAAGAAGTTCGAGTTCTCGACGCCTTCGGCAATGCCCTTGAAGCTGCGCGGCTTGCCGACGTCGTAATCGGCGAGGAACGCCTCGAGCTCTTCGAACGATACGTCGGTGTAGACCGCCATCGGACTAGTCTATCGGCCGATTCTGTAATGTACGAAATGCGCTGCGACAGATATGGCGCCGTTTCGGCTGCGGCGTTCCGCCAGCCACCCTGTTCCCCCCGCCGCTTTCCATGCTAGGCCCGCTTGGCTACAGTCCGGCGCCTTCCGGCGCGCTCCCGAGGAGTCGGCTCCGGAGCCCCAAAAGTCAAGCGAGGCAATGAGATGGACGCACCGGCGATGCCTCGGAAGAACAGAATCTGACAGGCCCTATGCACCGCACATTCAAATTCGCGCTTCTCCCGCTGGCGACGCTCGCGCTGTTCGGCTGTGGCGGTGACGACGACGATGTGCCCAAGGGGTTCATCTGCCCCGCCATCGGCGCGCTGGTCGATTCGGCCTCGCTGTCCGCGTTCCAGGGCACGGCACCGGGCGCGGCCGCGCCGCTCTACCGGGTGGACATCACCAAGGTCTATTCGGCCTGCAGTTACGATGCCGACAGCGGCCAGATCGTGTCGCGTATCGTGATCGATTTCGCGGCGTCGCGCTCCCAGGGCGGCAGCGCCGTGCAATACACGGTGCCGTACTTCATCGCCACGTCGATGGACGGCACGAACATCGTCGACAAGAAGATGTTCGCGGTGCAGGTCGCGTTCGAACCGGGCCAGCTCAACACGAAATTCTCCGAGCGGCAGGACGACTTCACCATCAAGCCGACCGGCGACAAGAAATCGACCGACTACGAGATGCTGGTCGGTCTCCAGCTCACCAAGGACCAGCTCGACTACAACCGTAGGGCTGGGCGCTACCCGCAATGACCTCGCTTTCCGCGGAGCTTTCGGCGATCGCGGCTGCCGCGTTCGCAGCCGAAGGACTCCCGCCGGCGTTGGGCCAGGTGATCGCCTCCGACCGGCCCGACCTCGCGCAGTTTCAATGCAACGGCGCGCTCGCCGCCGCGAAGGCTGCGAAGCAGAACCCGCGCGCCATCGCGGAAAAGATTGCGGCGCGGCTGAAAGCCGAACCGATCTTCGAAAAGGTCGAGATCGCCGGCCCCGGTTTCATCAACCTGAACCTGACCGACGCGGCGCTCGCCGGGCGGCTGGGCACGATGGCGAAAGACGAACGCCTCGGCGCCCCGGAGACCGGCAGCGGCAAGACACTGGTGATCGATTTTGGCGGCGCCAATATCGCCAAGACGATGCATGTCGGCCACCTGCGTTCCTCGGTGATCGGCGACAGCCTGCAACGCCTGTTCCGCGCCAATGACTGGCACGTGGTGAGCGATGTGCATCTCGGCGACTGGGGCCTGCAGATGGGCCAGCTGATCAGCGAGATCGAGTTGCGGGGCATCGCGCCCATCTATTTCGATGCGCATTACACCGGGCCGTATCCGCAAGAGTCGCCGGTGACGATGCAGGATCTGGAGGAGATTTTTCCGGCTGCCTCCGCTGCCTGCAAAGCCGATCCGGCGCGGCTGGAAATCGCGCGCAAGGCGACCGCCGAATTGCAGGCCGGGCGTCCCGGCTATCGCGCACTGTGGAACCACTTCTTCGAGACCTCGCGTGTCGGGCTGGAGCGCGAATGGGGCAGCCTCGGCGTGCATTTCGATCTGTGGAAAGGCGAGGCGAGCGTCGATCCGCTGATGGCGCCGATGATCGAAGACCTGAAAGCGCGCCACGTCGCCGAGGAAAGCGAAGGCGCGCTCGTCATCCGGGTCGCGAAAAACGACGACAAGAAGGACATGCCGCCGCTGATCCTGGTGAAGTCGGACGGGGCGGTGCTTTACGGCTCGACCGATCTCGCGACGATTATCGATCGGGTGCGCGAACAAAATCCGGATTTGATCCTTTACGTGGTCGACCAGCGCCAGCACCAGCATTTCGAGCAGGTGTTCCGCGCGGCGCACAAGGCGAACCTGAACGGCAAGGCCGAGTTGGAGCACGCCGGGTTCGGCACGATGAACGGCACCGACGGCAAACCGTTCAAGACGCGCGCCGGCGGGGTGATGAAGCTCTACGATCTCATCGCGATGGTGACGGAAGAAGCGGAGAAGCGGCTCACCGAGGCCGGGCTCGGCGCCGATTATTCGCCGGAGGAGCGCGCGACGATCGCCAAGCAGGTCGGCATCGCGACGCTGAAATTTGCCGATCTGTCGAACTACCGGCTGACCGATTATGTGTTCGATCTTGCGCGGTTCTCGAAATTCGAAGGCAAGACCGGTCCCTATCTGCAATATGCCGCGGTGCGCATGCAGTCGATCCTGCGCAAGGCCGATCCGGCGGACTTCCATCCGGCCGAACGCCGGGTGCTGACCACGCCGGAAGAGCGCGGCCTTATCCTGCATTTGCTCGGCCTGCACGACGCGATGGCCGCGGCCGAGGCGCGCCGCGCGCCGAATGTGCTGTGCGATTTCGCCTTCACGCTGGCGCAGCAGTTCAGCCGCTTCTATGCCGAACACCACATCCTGTCGGAAACCGACGCGGTGCTGCGCGCGACGCGATTGGGCTTGTGCGGCCTGACGCTGGCGGTGCTGACCAAGGTGCTCGATCTCCTGGGGATCGAAGTCCCGGCGCGAATGTAAGGTCGCGAGGGTGCGCTAATCGAAGACAGCCCGATCATCTCGTACAACCCGACCCTGTCATTCCCGGCGACTGGACGCGCGTCAGCGCGGCCGGGAGGTCAAGGGAACCTAGGATAAGCAGCCTGCTACCTGTAGAACATTGCGCTCGTCTTTCAGCACCTCGGATGCGGCTTATCCTAGGTCCCCTTAACCTCACTGCGCTTCATGCTTCGCATGAACCTCCGTTCGCCGGGGATGACAATTTTTTTGTTTGAGGAGATGTACTCGCGAGCCGCGCCTTTCGATTTGCCAAGCATCGAGTTTTGGCAAATCACGTTTATACTTCCATTGGCTGAGGTTGAACGATGAGCGACACAAAACTCCGGAAGGTCGGCGGTTCCGTGTTGCTGGCCATCCCGCCTGCGATACTCGATGCGTTAGGCATTGGAGCCGGTTCGATCGTCGATGTATCTTTGAAGGACGGAACACTCGTCGTCGAACCCAAAACGCGTAAGCGTTACACCCTCGACCAGTTGATCGCGCAATGCGATCCCACAGCGCAGCACAAGAGAGACCGCGGATGGCATTCCGCGCCACGCACAGGCCGCGAACTGCTTTAAGTGGAGTGTCGCAGGCATCTGAGGTTAGCCGGTTCGTCGTCAAATGCCGTCCCTGAGCGAGTTTTTCGAAGGTTTCCACACTTTTCGAATAGGTGTGCGGGCTGTTCTTGGCCTTTTCGTTGACTCCCCATCGCCCCTCTTTATGATGCACTGCAACGGGCTGTTTCCGCCGTGAGGCGCATCGGTCCGGCGATACATTTGATCCCTCGCGGGAGACGTATGCCCAGCTTCAATGGCCGACTTGTCAGGCCGAAGCCCGAAGGGCGTAGGCCGAAGGAGCAACCGCCCCGGAAACTCTCAGGCAAAAGGACCGCGAAGGGTATGAACTTCTGGAAAGCAGGGCGCCCGGTGGGGGCGTTCTCACCGAAGGGGTAATCCGCGAAGAGGCTTTAGCGCCCGTGCGGGGAAATCTCTCAGGTCCCATGACAGAGGGGTGGCGTGCCGGTTGGCGCGTTCGCTCACATCTTCTGGAATTGGACTTGATGACCGACGAACCGCTTCTCAAGACCCCGTTGCATGCGCTGCATCTGGAGCTTGGCGCCAAAATGGTGCCGTTCAGCGGCTACGACATGCCGGTCCAGTATCCTGCCGGCGTCCTGAAGGAGCATCTGCACACGCGCGAGAAGGCGGGACTGTTCGATGTCTCGCATATGGGCCAGGCGTTTTTGTCGGGAGACGATCCGGCGAAGGCGCTGGAGTGGCTCACGCCCGCCGATGTCATCGGGCTCAAGGAAGGGATGCAGCGCTACGGCTTGCTGTTGTCCGACAAGGGCACGATCAAGGACGATTTCATGTTCTCCCGGCTCAGCGGTGAGAGCGCGCTTTATCTCGTCGTCAATGCCGGGACCAAGGACTACGATTTCGCCTATATCGCGCAGATGCTGGACGGCGAGGCGATGCTCGAGCCGCGCCCCGAACGCGCGCTGCTCGCGCTGCAGGGACCGCTGGCCGGAGCGGTGCTGGAACGCCATTCGCCGGGTATCGACGCACTCACCTTCATGAAGGTGGTGCGCGCGACGGTCGCCGGTGCGCCCGCCATCGTCAGCCGCTCCGGCTATACGGGCGAAGACGGGTTTGAGATCTCCATCGACGCGAAAGATGCGGAACGCGTGGCGCGTGCGTTGCTTGGCGAAAGCGAGGTGCTGCCGATCGGGCTCGGCGCGCGCGACAGCCTGCGGCTGGAAGCCGGGCTCTGTCTTTACGGCCACGACATCGACGAGACCACGACGCCGGTCGAAGCCAGTCTCCTGTGGTCGATCGGCAAGCGGCGCAAGACGGACATGGATTTCCTCGCGGCCGATCGCATCATGCAGCAACTCGCCGATGGCGCGGCGCGCAAGCGTGTCGGCATCCGGCCCGACGGCAAGGCGCCGGCTCGCGAAGGCGCAGAGATCGTCGACAACACCGGCCGCGTGATCGGCTTCATCTCGAGCGGCGGCTTCGGCCCGTCGCTCGGCGGCCCGATGGCGATGGGTTACGTCGAAACAGAATTCGCCGGCGACGGCACGGAGATCGGCCTGATGGTGCGCGGCAAGCCGCTGCCGGCCCACATCGTGCCGATGCCGTTCGTCCCGCACCGTTACCGGCGCGCCGTCCAGCAAAAGGAAAAGCCATGAGCGAAGTGCGTTACACCGATCAGCACGAATGGGTGCGCATCGACGGCAGCGAAGCGACCGTCGGCATCACCAAATACGCCGCCGAACAGCTGGGCGACGTCGTCTACGTCGAAATGCCGGAACCGGGCCGCAAGATCGGCGCCGGCGGCGAAGCCGCGGTCGTCGAAAGCGTGAAGGCGGCGAGCGAGATCTATGCGCCGCTGGGCGGCGAGGTGACCGGCAACAATCCCGCGCTCGCCGAAGATCCGGCGAAGGTCAACGCCGATCCGGAAGGCGAGGGCTGGTTCTTCAAGCTGAAGGTCGCCGACTTCGACGAACTCGACAAGCTGATGACGGCCGATCAGTACGCGGAATTCGTGAAGGGCCTTTGAGCCACGTCATGGTCCGCACACCGTGTTCGATCCAGTGAGAGAAACCTGACACATGTTCGAAGACATGGCTTACGCATCCCGTTTAAGTCGTCATAGCCGGTCGGGCCGAAGGCCGTACCGGCCATCCATAACCGCCGTGTTCGAACAGGATGCTTTTCTCGCAGCAGCGAGGCAATGGATGGCCGGCACAAAGGCCGGCCATGACGCGCTTGGAAAGAGAGGAGAGACACGGCGTCAGCTATGTCTCCGAACGCCGATTGACAATCGCTTCGGACGGAACACTCCGGCGGTCCACGACAGTCAGGATTTGAATTGACATGCGATATCTTCCCCTCACCCCCGACGACCGTTCCGAGATGCTGCGCACGATCGGTGCGGCGAACATCGATGCGCTGTTTCGCGACGTGCCGAAAGCCGCCGTGGTTTCGCGCGCGGTGTTCGATCTGCCCGATACGCAGGGCGAACTGGAAGTCGACCGCGCGCTGTCGCGCATGGCGGCGAAGAACATCGCGGCGGGGGCGGCGCCGTTCTTCTGCGGCGCCGGCGCCTACAAGCATCACGTGCCGGCGGCGGTCGATCATCTGATCCAGCGCTCCGAATTCCTCACCAGTTACACGCCGTATCAGCCGGAGATCGCGCAGGGCACGCTGCAATACCTGTTCGAATTCCAGACCCAGGTGGCGCTGCTCACCGGGATGGAGGTCGCGAACGCATCGCTCTACGACGGCTCGACCGCCACGGCCGAAGCGGTGCTGATGGCGCAGCGCGTCACGCGCCGGCCGAAGGCGATCCTCTCCGGCGGACTGCATCCGCATTATGCGGAAACGGTGGAGACGGTTGCGGCGCTGTCGGGCCAGGTGGTGCGTGCGCCGGTCACGCCGGGCAAGGCCGAGAACCTCGCCGGGATGATCGACGACAAGACGGCCTGCGTCGTCGTGCAGAGCCCGGACGTGTTCGGCCTGATCCGCGACCTGAAACCGGTTGCCGAGGCGTGCCATGCGAAAGGCGCGCTGCTCATCGCGGTCGTCACCGAAATCGTCTCGCTCGGGCTGATCGAGCCGCCGGGGCATCAGGGCGCCGACATCGTCGCGGCCGAAGGCCAGAGCATCGGCAATGGCCTCAATTTCGGTGGGCCGTATGTCGGCTTGTTCGCGACCCGCGAGAAGTTCATCCGCCAGATGCCGGGACGACTGACTGGCGAGACCGTCGATGCGAGCGGACGGCGCGGTTATGTGCTCACGCTCTCGACCCGCGAGCAGCACATCCGCCGCGAGAAGGCGACGAGCAACATCTGCACCAATTCCGGACTGTGCACGCTCGCGTTCACGATCCATCTGTCGCTGCTGGGCGAAGAAGGATTGACACGGCTGGCGCGGATCAACCACGCGAAAGCGTCGGCGCTCGCCGACAAGCTGTCTGCGATCCGCGGCGTCGAACTCCTCACGCCATCCTTCTTCAACGAGTTCACCCTTGCGCTGCCGAAGCCGGCGGCGGAGATCGTGGACAAGCTGGCAGCGCAGAACATCATCGCCGGTGTGCCGGCTTCGCGGCTGCTACCGCACGACGAAAACGCAAAGAACCTGCTGATCGTGGCGGCGACCGAAACCTGTACCGACGACGACATGGACGCGCTCGCCAAGGCGCTGACGGAGGCCGTGTGATGACGATGAACAACCAGGGCCGCTCCACAACACCCGGCGCTGCACAAAGCGCAGAGATCGCAACCATTTCCGGCGACCGCGGGCTTGATCATGAAGAGCCGCTGATCTTCGAACATGGCCGCAAAGGCGTCACCGGCGTCGATCTGCCGGAAGTGCAGGTGTCCGGCGCGCGCCTCGCCAACCAGAAGCGCCGCGGCCCGGTCGGGCTGCCGGGCCTCTCGGAGCCGGAAGTGATCCGCCACTATGTGCGGCTGAGCCGAATGAATTATGCGATCGATGCCGGGCTTTATCCGCTCGGCTCGTGCACGATGAAGCACAACCCGCGGCTCAACGAGAAGATGGCGCGGCTGCCCGGTTTCGGCGATCTGCATCCGCTGGCGCCGCAAGCGACGGTGCAGGGCGCGCTGCAGCTGATCTCCGAACTGATGAAGTGGCTGACCACGCTCACCGGCATGCCGGCGGTGGCGATGTCGCCGAAAGCCGGCGCGCATGGCGAACTCTGCGGTTTGCTCGCGATCCGTGCCGCCATCGCCGCGCGCGGCGAGACCCGCACCCGCATCCTCGTGCCGGAATCCGCGCACGGCACCAATCCGGCCACCGCCGCGTTCGCCGGCTTCATGGTGGATGAAGTGCCGGCGACGGCCGATGGCCATGTCGATGCCGACGCGCTGGAAGCGAAGCTCGGGCCTGACGTCGCCGCGATCATGCTCACCAACCCGAACACCTGTGGGCTCTTCGAGCCGCGCATTATCGAAATGGCCAACGCGGTGCACAAGGCCGGCGCCTATTTTTATTGCGACGGCGCGAACTTCAACGCCATTGCGGGCCGGGTGCGGCCGGGCGATCTCGGCATCGACGCGATGCACATCAACCTGCACAAGACGTTTTCCACCCCGCATGGCGGCGGCGGACCGGGGGCCGGGCCGGTGGTGCTGTCGGCGGCGCTGGCGCCGTTCGCGCCGCTGCCGCTGCTCGTCTACGGCACGAAAGGCTTCGAACTGCTGGAGGATCGCGAGAGCCTGCCGGGCAATGTGCAGCCGTTCGGCCGCATGTGTGCGTTCCACGGTCAGATGGGCATGTTCGTGCGCGCGCTGAGCTACATGCTGAGCCACGGCGCCGACGGCATCCGCCAGGCCTCGGAAGATGCGGTGCTGTCCGCCAACTACATCCTGTCCTCGCTGAAGGACGTGATGAGCGCGCCGTTTGGCGACGGACCGTGCATGCACGAGGCGCTGTTCGACGACAGCTTTTTGAAAGGCACCGGTGTCGAGACGCTCGATTTCGCCAAGGCGCTGATCGACGAGGGCTATCATCCGATGACGATGTATTTCCCGCTCGTCGTCCACGGCGCGATGCTCGTCGAGCCGACGGAGTCGGAATCGAAAGAGTCGCTCGACAAGTTCATCCACGTGTTGCGCGAAATGGCGCTGGAGGCGAAGGCCGGAAAGACGGAACGCTTCGAAGGCGCCCCGCACTTCGCGCCCCGCCGCCGCCTCGACGAAACGCTGGCCGCCCGCAAGCCGGTGCTCCGCTGGAAACCGCGAGAACTGCCGCAAGCGGCTGAGTGAATGGCAACCTGCCAATGGCAGCGTGTCCCTTCAAGGTTCTCAATCCGTCATAGCCGGGCTTTTTGTCCCGGCTATCCATGACCTCCGTGGTTGCACGGCGGGCCTCACTGCCGGCATCGAGGCAATAGATGGCCGGGAGCTTCGCTGCGCTCAGCCCGGCCATGACGGCGATTCAAAATTTGGAAGCGCGACAGCCTGTAGCCTGATTCAGCAGTACTGAGGCGATCACACTCTGAAAATCAGGACGACCGTCTGGCCTTTATGGATTTCCGGCGCCGTGGCAGCATCTACGCCAGGTGTGATCGGGGCGGGCAAGGATGATCGGTGCGGCAATTGCCAAAACAGGTTGGAGGTCGGCTCGTTCGATCGTAGCTGTAGCGGCGTTGGCGGTCGTGACGCTCTCTTACGATGGAGCGACGGCGTCTGGGTATTATGTCGTTCCCAAAGGGTCGGAAGATGCCAAAGCTCTTGCGGCCGAAGCGACGGCTTACAAAGACGCCGTACAGAATGTGCCGGAGTTGTCCTTCCTTTTTTGCACCATCGATCTGGGCACGGACCCGAAGAACTCAAACGATGTTGTGTTCTATGTTGAGGATCTGCCTTTTCCCTTTGGAGATGATCCCCAACTTGCCGAAGTTTCCGAACCTGGTGGCAGCATTATTCCTGCCGCGATGAACGGCTATGCGGCAGTGGTGGGAACGGATTATCCGAGCAAAGCGACTCCCCAACATTCGGGCGGCGCGTTTCGCTGGACTCTGAAGGGCGGACTCGCCTTTTTGGGTTCTCTTCCAGGCGGGACTTTCAACGACTTCCCAAGTTCGACCGCCATCGGAATTAGCGACAACTCGGCCGTCGTTGTCGGCACGTCAGGGTTGACGACGACGGACGGTACGCTGACCCAGCACGCTTTCCGTTGGACAGCCGCACTGGGCATGACCGATCTCGGCTCCCTGAACGGTGCAGACGGTCAGTCGCAGGCGACGGCGACCGACGCCGCGGGCGACGTCGTGATCGGCCAATCGAACGGGGTGTCGTTTCGCTGGAATCTGACGGAGCCGCACACGGGCAAAGGCAAGATGGTCGCTCTTGGCACGCTGGGCGGAACTGCGACGGCCACCGCGATTTCGGCGGACGGCAAGACGATCGTGGGCGCCGCCACGGTCGGCGGCGAGACTCACCTGGTGGAGTGGAAAAAAGACCAAAAAATCCCGCGCGATCTCGGCACCATGACGGGCGAAAACTTTTTTTCGCCGACGGCCGTCAGCGCGAACGGTGCCGTCATCGTCGGCACGGCCCTCAACGGCAACACCAGGAATTTCTATGTTCCGCCATCAGGCCCCAATATCGCCGCCAACTCCGTTGCGTTCCGCTGGACGCAAGCGACGGGAATGCAAAACCTCAACACGCTTATGAAGGAAGCCGGTGTCAGCCTTCACGACAACACACTCCTGACCGCAACGACCATAAGTCCGGACGGCGCATTCATCGGCGGAACGCAGGTCAAAAAGGGAGCGCCCACGGAGACCCTCACCGGGGCATCTCTGGTGCGTTACATGGATGGCGCGGTGATGACGGCCAAGGCGGCTTCGCGACTGATGCAGAAGTATCAATAGCGATAATGCGACGCGCAGCTGAGTGATCAGCTTTATGATCTCCTGTCATTCCCGGTGGGTGGCTGCGCGAAGCGCGGCTGCGGGGCGAAGGGAATGACAGGAAGACGTCTCCATAACGTTGGCCTCCAACAGCTGTCATGGGCTGCGAAAGCAGGCCATCCAGTTCGTGTTATTCGATCTTGGGAATAGTTTTGCGCTGCGTTGGAAGCTCTGGTGGAACATCACCTGGATGGCCTGCTTTCGCAGCCCATGACAGTGATATGAGCAAAGAACGTCGCGCATTACTCAATTGAAGCAATCAAGAAACGGCGGCGATATCAGCTCGGGTGCCTTGCGATAAGTCTGCCTAACAACAGGAGAACCAAGCCAGGCAACGAGAGTAGAACCGAAAATACAAGGATTTCCGGGATCATCACGATGCCCTCCCATTCCGGGTTGCCTGTGAAGAACCGGTAGAGCGCCACGATTGCGGCAATGACGGTGCTGATGAGCCAGAGAGCGGCGATCAGGCCGACCCACCATTTGCCGATACGAGAAAGGCGGCGCCCGACTCCGTTTTGTATTGGCTGATCCCCTTCCATCCGGCCCGTGACCGCTTCGTGACGCGTCATCACGGATGATCAGGCGTGATCGTTAAAAACAAAAAAAGCCCCGCTTCTTCGTACATCCGGAAGAAGCGGGGGCAGTCTTGGGTGTCGTCGTAGGCTCGGGAGGAATTCAGGAACAGGTGTGCACCTTCATGCCGGCGGGCACTTTGGTGCCGGCGTCGCCACATGCCGCATCGAGCTGGCCCTGGGTGAGGCCGCGCGCGCTGCGCAGGTCGGTGCCCTTGATCGAGGTGATGCTGAGCTTGGCGCCGGTGAAATCCGCGCCGTCGACATTGGAGTGGGCGAGGTTCGCGCCCGCCATGTCGGCGCCGCGGAAGCTCGCGCCTTTGAAATTGGCGTAGGACATGCACATCAGCACGAGCCTGGCGTTGTCGAACTTCGCGCCTTGCACGTCGCCGTTCTTCACACAGGTGTTGGTGAGGTCGGCGCCGCGCAGGTCGCAGCGCGGGCAGTCGTGCTTGCCGGCCTTGATGGAGTCGACAGCCGCCTTGTCGGGCGCAGCGATGCTGACGGGTGTGGCGGATGGGGATTGAGCGGCAAGACCGCTCAATCCCATCAGGAGCGCCAGAACGTGGAACATGGGCAGATGTCTCGTTTCGGTACTTCGCTTCCATCTCTCGCAATGCCCGTGCCGGGCGAAAATCGCCGCAAGAACCGGGTCGCAGCGAAGCCGCTAGCGCGCGATATCCAAGACAGACGATCACTTATGGAGAGTTCGCGATGCCGTTCCGCTTCACCGGGCTTGAGCCCGCCCAGTTTGTCCCGTTGTTCGCGCTCAGCGATGCCGAATTGGCGGAGCGCGGGATGTCCCGTGTGGTCGCCGACGAGAAGCCCGGCTATCCCTGCCGTGTCTCATTGGAGGACGCGGAACCCGGCGAGCGGCTGATCCTGCTGCCCTTCGCGCATCAACCCGCCCATTCGCCGTACCAGGCGTCCGGCCCGATCTTCATTCGTGAAAACGCCGGGCCGGCGGCGGCCGTGGTCGAAGACGCGTTACCGGCGGTGTTCGCGGGCCGGCTGCTGTCGCTGCGCGCTTACGACGCGCGGGACCTGATCGTCGATGCCGAGGTGGTGCAGGGCGACGATGCGATGGCCCCGATCCGGCGGCTCTTCGCGCGCGACGATGTCAGTTATATCCACGCGCACAATGCCGGGCGCGGCTGCTACGCCTGCCGCATCGACCGGATGTAATGCTTACTGCTTGTGGTAGGGGAATTGGTCTTTGATGTGCGCATTGAAATACGAGCCCGCCGAGTCCGCCGTCAGGAGCGCCTCGTATTCCGTCCGCGGCACGCCTTCATAAACGTAAGTCGTACCGATCTCATGGAACCGGGTCAGAAGCTCATGGCTGCGGTCGCTGTAGACCAGCGCTTCGAACGGTGAGTCGTCGAGATTGCTCATGTGAGAGAAAACGCGGGAGTGCGCCTCCCGTATCCCAAAAGTTCCTTGGGACCGATGTTGCGCCTATCTGCTTCTCGGGCCGGTAAAGCCGATCGATAAAACTTTATCGAGTTCGGCCAGCAGCTTGGCTAACGCTCTTTAAGCTTTACAAGACCCTGACCGGACCGCGGACTCGTTCGAAACGATAGCGGTCGCGGATGTGGTTGTTGAACCAGGCGCCGCGCGAAGCCGATGCCATCAGCGCAGCGTAATCTGCCGGTGGGACGCCCAGATAGTCATAGGTCTTGTTGCTGCCGCGGAAGGTGACACGCAGCACCTTGCGCTCTTCGTCGTAATCGACGGCCACAAGCGCACCGGAGTCGACAATCGGCATCGGTCCGACTCTAGCGGACCGTCTGCCGGTTCCTCAATCGCGATGGCAGCGCGCGATCAGGAAAGCCACATCTTCTTCCGGCACCCGGCCGCTCTGTTCGGCGAACACCAGGGCGACTTCCTCGAACTCGCAGTCGAGACAGCCCTCGTCTTCAAGGCACACCGTATAGGCCGCCACATGGCCGCCGGCGCTGTCGAACACATCGACGAGCCGGGTGGTCATTTTCGGCCGGCCTTTGAAGGCCAGAACTTCGCCTGCCGGCTTTATCCAACCGGACTCGTGGGGAAGATCTTCGAATTTCCTTGCAACACTGCTTCTGCTGTTACTCATGGCCGTACTCCGTTCTCTACGCGTGAACGTCTTCCCTTGCCGGCCACCATTCCTGTTCTGATTCGTTCTTGTTATCAACCGTAGCAACGCACGACTCAGCGCATTAGCTGCATCCGCTGGTGGAACCGCACGTGTTGCACTTCATGCAGGTGCCGTTGCGCACCAGCGTGAAATTCCCGCAGGAGCCGCAGGCGTCGCCTTCGTAGCCCTTCATCCGGGCTTCGGCCGCGCGCTTGGCCTGCACTTCGCGCGCCTTGCCGGCTTTGGTGGCCGCAGTGTCGGCGCGCTGGGCGAGGCTGCTGCCGATCGCGCTGACCAGTTCGCCCACCGGGTTGGCGCCGTTGGCTTCGGCCATCACTTCGGCGCGGATTTGGCTCAGCGCCGCTGCGACTTCCGGCGATTCGTCTTCCGCCATGAACTCTTCCAGCTCCTCGACCGGCGAAGGCTCATGGTGCGCATGGGCGAGGTTGCCTTCGCTCATCGCCAGCATCATCGCCGCCCCGCCGCTATTGCTGCGGACCAGCGACAGCTGATGCTTATAATTGCCGCGGACATAGCCGTTGGAGGCGACCTTCGTGAACACCGCCTTGACCGCTTCCTTCTGCGGCTCGTCGGGCTGGCCTTCCTCGATCCCGCCGCCGAGATCGTGATCCTCATGCGGCGTGACATGGGCGAGGTCGTTGCGGCCCAGATAGGAGACGCCGAGTTCGCGGAAGATGTAGTCGAGCACGCTGGTCGCGTTCTTGATGGAGTCGTTGCCCATCACGATTCCGGCCGGCTCGAAGCGGGTGAAGGTGAAGGCCTCGACATATTCCTCCAGCGGCACGCCGTATTGCAGGCCGATGGAGATCGCGATAGCGAAATTGTTCATCAGGCTGCGGAAGGCGGCGCCTTCCTTGTGCATGTCGATGAAGATTTCGCCCAGGCGGCCGTCTTCGTATTCGCCGGTGTGGAGATAGACCTTGTGGCCGCCGACGATCGCCTTCTGGGCATAGCCCTTGCGGCGGTGCGGCAGCTTTTCGCGTTCCTGGGCGCGGACCTTCTCGATGATCTTCTCGACGATCCGCTCGGTGACGACGGTGGTGCGCTGGACCATCGGCTGCGCCACCAGCTCTTCGGCCTCGTCGTCGGTGTCGTCGAACGCGAGCACGCTGGAGGCAAGCGGCTGCGACAGCTTGGAGCCGTCGCGATAGAGCGCGTTGGCCTTGAGGCCTAGCTTCCACGACATCAGGTAGCTCTCGCCGCATTCCTTCACGGTTGCGCTGTTCGGCATGTTGATCGTCTTGGAGATCGCGCCGGAGACGAACGGCTGCACCGCCGCCATCATCAGGATATGGCTCTCGACCGACAGCGCGCGCTTGCCGATGCGGCCGCACGGATTGGCGCAATCGAACACCGGCAGGTGTTCCGCCTTCAGGTGCGGTGCGCCTTCCAGGGTCATCGCGCCGCAGACATGCAGGTTCGCGGCATCGACTTCGGCGCGGCCGAAGCCCAGCACCTTCAGCATGTCGAAATCCGGCTCGTCCATCGCCGCGGCTTCGAGCTTCAGGGTCCCGGTGCAGAACTTCTCGCCGAGCGTCCATTTGTTGAACACGAAGCGGATGTCGAAGGCGCTTTCAAGCGAGCCTTCGATTGCCGAGATCTGCTCGTCGCCGAAGCCCTTGGCGCGCAACGCGCCGTGCGACAGCGCGTTGGAGCTTTCCAGCGTGCCGTGGCCGACCGCATAGGCGACGATGTCGTCGATCTGCGTCTGGTTGTAGCCGAGCGTCGCGAGCGCTTCCGGCACGCAGCGGTTGATGATCTTAAAGTAACCGCCGCCGGCCAGCTTCTTGAACTTCACCAGCGCGAAGTCGGGCTCGACGCCGGTGGTGTCGCAATCCATCACCAGACCGATCGTGCCGGTCGGCGCGATCACCGTCGCCTGCGCGTTGCGGAAGCCGAAATCCTTGCCGAGCGCGAGCGCATCGTCCCAGGCGCGCTTCGCAGCCGCCGCAAGTTCGACATTCTCGATCGCATCGAGGTCGAGCGGAACGGGCAGGGTGGAGAGCTGCTCGTAGCCGCTCATCTCGCCATGTGCGGCGCGGCGATGGTTGCGCACCACGCGCAGCATCGCTTCCTTGTTCTTTTCGTATTCCGCGAACGGGCCAAGTTCGCCGGCCATCTCCGCTGAGGTCGCGTAGGAGACGCCGGTCATCACGGCGGAGATCGCACCGGCGATCGCGCGGCCTTCGCGGCTGTCATAGGGAATGCCCGCCGCCATCAGAAGACCGCCGATATTGGCGAAGCCGAGACCGAGGGTCCGGTAATCGTAGGAGAGCTGCGCGATCTCGCGGCTGGGGAATTGCGCCATCAGCACCGAGATCTCGAGCACGATGGTCCAGAGCTTCACCGCATGCTCGAACGCGGGCGTGTCGAACGAACCGTCCGCCTTGCGGAACGCCATCAGGTTCAGCGAGGCGAGGTTGCACGCCGTATCGTCGAGGAACATGTATTCCGAGCACGGATTGGAGCCTCGGATCGCGCCGCCCGCCGGGCAGGTGTGCCAGTCGTTCACGGTGGTGTGGAACTGGATGCCGGGATCGGCGCAGGCCCACGCGGCATAGGAGATCTTCTCCCACAGATCGCGCGCCTTGAGCGTCTCGGTGACCCGGCCGTCGCGGCGCGCAGTCAGATTCCAGTCGCCGTCGTTCGCGACGGCATTGAGGAATTCGTCCGTCACGCGCACCGAGTTGTTGGAATTCTGGCCGGAGACCGTGAGATAGGCTTCGGAATCCCAGTCGGTGTCGTAGGTCTTGAATTCGATTTCCTTGTAGCCCTGCTTGGCGAAGTTGATCACCCGCTCGATGTAGTTGTCGGGGATCATCGCCTTGCGCGCGGCCTTCACCTCGCGGCGCAGCGCCGGGTTCTTCTTGGGATCGAAACAGTCGTCGTTGGAGCCTTCGCAATTCACGCAGGCTTTCATCACCGCCTTCAGGTGCTGCGCGGTGAGCTTCGAACCGGCGACGAGGGCGGCGACCTTCTGCTCTTCGGTCACTTTCCAGTCGATGAAGTTCTCGATGTCGGGATGATCGACATCGACGATCACCATCTTGGCGGCGCGGCGCGTGGTGCCGCCCGACTTGATCGCGCCCGCCGCGCGGTCGCCGATCTTGAGGAAGCTCATCAGACCCGACGACTTGCCGCCGCCGGAGAGTTTCTCGTTCTCGCCGCGCAACGCGGAGAAATTGGTGCCGGTGCCCGAACCGTATTTGAACAAGCGCGCTTCGCGGGTCCACAGATCCATGATCCCGCCTTCGTTGACGAGATCGTCCTGGATCGACTGGATGAAGCAGGCGTGCGGCTGCGGATGCTCGTAGGCCGAATTCGACTTGGTCAGGCGGCCACTGTTCGGGTCGACATAGAAATGGCCCTGGCTTGGACCGTCGATGCCATAGGCCCAGTGCAAGCCGGTGTTGAACCATTGCGGCGAGTTCGGCGCCGCTTTCTGGGTCGCCAGCATGAAGCACATTTCGTCGTAGAAGGCGCGCGCATCGGCCTCGCCGTCGAAATAGCCGCCCTTCCAGCCCCAATAGGTCCAGGTGCCGGCCATGCGGTCGAACACCTGTTTGGCCGAATTCTCGCCCGCGGTTTCGCTGCCGTCGGCTTCCTTGCGCCACAGCCATTCGGGCACGCCTTCTTCGGCGACGGGGCGCAGCGCGCTCGGGATACCGGCCTTGCGGAAATATTTCTGCGCCAGCACATCGCAGGCGACCTGGCTCCAGCTCTCGGGAACATCGATGTCGGTCTGGCGGAAGACGATGGAGCCGTCAGGGTTTCGGATCTCGCTCGCAGCGTTGCGAAACGCGATGCCCTCATAGGGCGAACGACCTTCAACCGTGAACTGACGCCGAATCCGCATGTCTGGCCCCGAAAATCCCTAAATGTTGGTCCCCCAGCACGTCTCGCGAACCATTTCGGGGACAGCTCTCCTGTCGCCGGGTAGCCACTTTTGCGGCTTCCGCGGCGGCTACGGGTAGTGGAGGCCGCCAGATTTGGTGTCACGAGAGGTGACAGGCACGAACTATGTGCCATCCAAGGACGGGGTCAAGCGGTAAGTGGTTAACCGAATCTTACCCACTAGATGTTGTGCTTTAATGAACGTCGAAAAACCGCGTGAACACTGCGAGTCAAGCGTCCAAAAAAATATTTCTCTGACTCCCAGAACCGTCCACCGCAACGGCAAAAAGCTGTGGAACAGCTGTGCACAAACCGGCAGATAAAGTTGCCACGGCGAAGGCCGCTTCCGCGACGATGCAGTGCTTGGCGAGCAAAGCTTTGATTCTTATAGTCGCGCCGATTCCTCAAGGTGCCTTCATGGCGTTTCTCCGCGCGATTTTCATCTGGTGGCGCAATGCAACGCTTGGAACCTGGCTCACCACCTGGTTCTCCGGCAACGCGGTCGGCACCGACGCATTCGGCAACCGCTACTACCAAACCAAAGACGGCCGCCGCCGCTGGGTGATCTATGCCGGCACGATCGAGGCGTCGCGCGTTCCGCCCGACTGGCATGGCTGGCTGCATCACACCTTCAAGGACCCGCCGCCCGACGGCGGCTATAAGACACGCGGCTGGGAGAAAGAACATCTGCCGAATTTGACCGGCACGCCGAACGCGATGCGGCCGCAGGGAAGTCTCGCGCGCACAGGAGAGCGGCCGCCGGCTACCGGAGATTACCAGGCCTGGAGTCCGGAGTAGGCGATGCAGAACAACACGGTCGAGACTCTGGTTGGCGCGGTCGTCGTCGCCGTCGCCGCGTTCTTTCTTTTCTTCGCCTTCACGTCGACCGGCGCCGGCCGGGTGTCCGGCTATGACCTGCAGGCGCGTTTCGCCAGCGCCGACGGCGTGAACAGCGGCACCGATGTGCGCCTGCATGGAATCAAGATCGGCACCGTTGCGTCGATGAACCTCGATCCCAAGACCTATCAGGCGGTGGTGCACGTTCAGATCCGCAACGACATCAAGATCCCCGACGACTCGACCATCAAGATCACCTCGTCCGGCATTCTCGGCGGCAACTACGTCGCTATCCTGCCGGGCGGCAGCGAAAAGATGCTGGCGGCGGGCGGCGAGATTCCGAACACCCAGGGCTCGGTCGACCTGTTCGGTCTGATCAGCCGCACCATCAACAGCAAATGACCATGAAATATCGCGGCACGATCCTGACGGTGACGGCAGCAGCGCTGCTCGCGGGCGCTGCGTACGCGCAGGATCATGCGAGCATCGCGATCGATCCGGACAGCACGCCGGCCAAGGCGAAAGCCGCTGTTGCAAAACCCGCCGATGCAGCAGCCGTACCGGCATCTGCTCCGGCGGCTGCACAAGCCACCACCGGCAAGAACGAGAAGTTCAATCCGTTCAAGCTCGGTGCGCCGCCGCCGCCGGCGCCGCTGGTGCCGCCGAAGCCGATCGCGCTGATCCTGCGCGGGCTCGACAAGATCACCGGCCGTCCGTCGATCATCACCGCACCCATCAACCAGCCGGTGCAATACGCGACGCTGACTATCACGGCGCGCTATTGCTACTCCACGCCGCAGAGCGAGACGCCCGAAACCAGCGCCTTCCTGCAGATCGACGATCACCGGCCGGACCAGCCGGCGCGGCGCGTGTTCTCGGGCTGGATGTACGCGTCGAGCCCCGCGCTCAACGGGATGGAGCATCCGCTCTACGATGTCTGGGTGATCACCTGCAAAACCAATGTGCCGAGCGAGAACCGGGCGGTGGCGTCCACCGCGGTGGTCAAACCCAAATCGCCCGATGCCGACGCGAAGGACGAGAATGTCGAGCTGCCCGACGGCGCCGACCAGTAAGCCTCTTTCTGCAGCGCCGCCGCGAGCCGCTTGAGATAGGCGCTGCGTGGAATCTCGATCGCGCCGAAGCTCTTCAGGTGCCTGGTGAGGAATTGCGCATCAAGCAGTTCGAAGTCCTGCATAATCAGATGCGCGACGAGATGCACGAGTGCGACCTTGCTCGCATCGCGCTCGCGGCTGAACATGCTCTCGCCGAAGAACGCACCGCCAAGATTGACGCCGTAGAGACCGCCAACCAGCGCATCGCCGCGCCAGCATTCGATCGAATGGGCATGGCCCATCGCGTGCAGGCCGGCATAGAGGCGAAAGATCTCGGCGTTCATCCAGGTCTGCTCGCGGCCTTCGGCGGGCGCCGCGCAGCCACGCATCACCGCCTCGAACGCGCGATCGGTGGTGACGGTGAAGCGGTCGCTGCGCACCGTCCGCGCCAGCCGCTTGGAGACGTGGAAGCCGTCGAGCGGCAGGATGCCGCGGAAATCCGGCGAGACCCAGAACAGGTCCGGATCGTCGCGCCGCTCCGCCATCGGGAACACCCCGTGGGCGTAGGCATCGAGAACGATTTCGGGCGTGAGCGCCGTGCCGCCGTGCATGCGCCGAGCTTAGCGCATGTTCGCGCTCAGGTGTCCTTCGAGATCGCCCAGGCGCCGGGACCCGCGGCCGACAGATAGAGAAAGACGAAGCAGAACAGGATCGCGCTCTCGCCGCCGTTCACGATCGGCCAGACGCCGGCATGCATGTGGACCAGGAAATAGGCGATCGCCATTTCGCCGGACATGATGAACGCCGCGATGCGCGTGAGCGCGCCGACGGTCACCAGCGCACCGCCGACGAGTTCGATCACACCGGCCGTGAGGAAGATCGCCTGAAACATGCCGCCATTTGGGGGCATCGCCATCGAGGCGGGGAAATGCAGCAGCTTCACGGAGCCGTGTTCGAGGAACAGCAATCCGGCCATGATGCGCAGAACGCTCAGAAGCTGCGGCTGCCAACGCGCCAGGAATGTGAGACCCATCGACGTTTCCCCTTCTCGTTGTCGAAAGGCTATTACAGAGTCCGCACCGCTTCGCGCAAGGAGACCCGTTCAGCATGGATGCCAGGGAGCCACGCAGGCGTGGTCTTTTCCACCGCCGCTGGATGGATATGTCCATCGCCGGTGCGGCTCTTTTCGTCTCCGCGGTGTCGCTCTGGGTCGGCATCCGGACGGAAGAGGCGAACGAGAAACTGGTCGTCGCGAGCACCTGGCCGTTTCTACAGGTGGTCGCAAGCAACGCCACGCCGGAGGGCAAGGCCATCCTGTCGTTCAGCGTGGTGAACGAAGGCGTCGGGCCGGCGAAGGTCGAAAGTTTCGAGGTGTTCTGGAAAGGACGGCCCTACACGTCCGTCCTTGAGCTGATGAAGGCGTGTTGCGGCTACAGGAAGCTGGGCGGTCCCATCCATCCGGGCGAGATGCAATCCAAATTGCTGACGGGATCGGTTCAGGGGATCGTGCTGCGCGCCGGCGAGTCCGAGGCGTTCGTCATCTACGATCTCGGCCAGGACAATCTTGCGGTCTGGAACGCGATGAGCGACGCGCGCGCCCATCTGCGGTATCGCCTGTGCTACTGCTCGGCGCTGGACGAATGCTGGCGCACCGCGATCATTGGCGAAGCAGTGACGCGAGAGCAGCTGCACCCGCAATCCGTGCAAGCCTGTCCGGTGCCGAAGGTCGCGTTCACGCAGTAACGCCGCTCACTGCACTTTCAGCGACGCGAGGTAATGTTCCAGCCAGTGGATGTTGTAGTCGCCGTTGATGATGTCCGGCTCGCGCACCAGTTTCTGGAAGAGCGGGATGGTGGTTTCGATGCCGCCCACCACGAGTTCGTCGAGCGCGCGGCGCAGGCGCATCAGGGTCTCGTTGCGATTGCGGCCGTGCACGATGAGCTTGCCGGTCAAACTGTCGTAATAGGGCGGGATGCGATAGCCGGTGTAGAGCGCACTGTCGAAGCGCACGCCCAATCCCCCCGGCGCATGGAATTGTGTGATCGTGCCCGGCGACGGCTGGAAGGTGAACGGGTTCTCCGCGTTGATGCGGCACTCGATGGCGTGGCCGGCGAACACCACATCGTCCTGGGCGATCTCCAGCGCGCCGCCGTCGGCGATGCGGATCTGCTCGCGCACGATGTCGATGCCGGTGATCGCTTCGGTGACCGGATGCTCGACCTGCAGGCGCGTGTTCATCTCAATGAAGTAGAACTCCCCGTCCTCGAATAGGAACTCGATCGTGCCGGCGCCGAGATAGCCGAGCTTCTGGAGCGCGCCGGTGACGACGGCGCCGATCTCGTCGCGCTGCTGCGCGTTGAGGGCAGGGGAGCCGGCTTCTTCCCAGACCTTCTGATGCCGCCGCTGCAGCGAGCAGTCGCGCTCGCCCAGATGGATCACATGGCCGTGGCCGTCGGCCAGCACCTGAAGCTCGATGTGGCGCGGTTTCTGGAGATATTTCTCCATGTAGACCTGGTCGTTGCCGAACGCGCTCTTGGCTTCGCTGCGCGCCGTGGAAAGTGCGAGCGACAGCTCAGCGGCATTCAGCGCCACTCTCATGCCGCGTCCGCCGCCGCCGGCCGTCGCCTTGATCAGGACCGGATAGCCGATCTCTTCGGCGACGCGCGCCGCGTCTTCGTCGCTCACCGCGCCGCCGGAGCCGGGCACGGTCGGAATGCCGACTTCCTTCACCGCCTGGATGGCGGTGATCTTGTCGCCCATCATGCGGATGTGCTCGGGCGTCGGACCGATGAAAGTGATGCCGTGCTCGCGCACGATCTCCGCGAAGCGCGCGTTCTCCGACAAAAAGCCGTAGCCCGGATGGATCGCTTCGGCGCCGGTGATCTCGCACGCCGCGATGATCGCAGGGATGTTCAGATAGCTCTGCGAAATGGGCGCAGGCCCAATGCACACGCTCTCGTCGGCGAGGCGCACATGCATCGCATCGGCATCGGCGGTCGAATGGATCGCAACCGTGGAGATGCCCATCTCCTTGCAGGCGCGATTGATGCGAAGCGCGATTTCGCCGCGATTGGCGATGAGGATCTTTTCGAACATCAGCCGATGATGACGAGCTGTTGACCGAACTCGACGGGCTGCATGTCCTTCACGCAGATCTCGGTCACCGTGCCGGCGCGTGGTGCTGCGATCGGGTTCATCGTCTTCATCGCCTCGACGATCAGGAGCGTGTCGCCTTCCTTCACGCTGTCGCCCACCTTGATGAACGGCGGCGAGCCCGGTTGCGGCGCGACGTAGACGGTCCCCACCATCGGCGAGGTGACGGCGCCGGGATGTGGACCTGTGGGTTTCGCCGGCTCGGTAGAGGTTGTGGGCGCGGCTGTGGCCGGCGCTGCGGCCACGAAATGTCCGCCACCGCCGCCGCGCGAAACGCGGATGCGGCCGCCGCCGTTCTCGATCTCGATTTCGGTGAGATTGGTTTCGGTCAGAAGGTCCGCGAGCTGACGGATCGCATCCGCATCGATGGAAGAACCGCCGTCTTTTTTAGCCATTCGTGTCCGCGTCCTTCGTGCTCATTTCTTGTCCTTGAGAAGGGCCGCCACGGCATCGACCGCGAGGAGATAGCCGGTCTCTTTCAGTCCCACGATCACGCCGGTTGCGACGGTGCTGATGAAGGAGCGGTGGCGAAACCGTTCGCGGGCGTGTGGATTGGACAGATGCACCTCGATGACCGGCGCCTGGACGGCGCGCAACGCGTCGTGGATGGCGACGGAGGTATGGGTATAAGCGGCGCCGTTCAGAATTATGGCGCACCCCATGGTGCGGGCTTCCTGGATCCAGTCGACCAGATCGCCCTCGTGGTTCGACTGGCGGAACACCACGTCCAGCCCGTGGGTTTTCGCCCGTTCCTTCACCAGCTTTTCGATCTCGGCCAGGGTCGTGTGGCCATACACCTCGGGCTCGCGCTGGCCCAGGAGGTTGAGGGTCGGTCCGTTCAGGACATATATCGGAAAAGACTTGGCTTTTTTGGCCACGGCGGGTCCGGTAAGAAGGCGATTCCTGCCTTATACTGATCCCCGCACCAAACGGAAACCTCTCGCCCGCGATGACCCTCCACATCACCCTGAACGGCGAGCCGCGCCATCTCAACGGCTCGCTCAGCATCCGCGATCTGCTTACCAGCCTCGACCTCGATCCGAAGAAGATCGCGGTGGAGCGCAACCTCGAGATCGTGCCGCGGTCGGAATATGAGTCCGTGACGGTCGAAGACGGCGACCGGCTGGAGATCGTGCACTTCATCGGCGGCGGCAACGCGCCGGTGGAAACGCCGCGGGTCGACAAGCCGTTCGCCGTTGCCGGCCGCACGTTCCAATCGCGCCTCATCATCGGCACCGGCAAGTTCAAGAACTACGCCGAGAATGCGGCTGCGCTGGAGGCGAGCGGGGCGGAGATCGTGACCGTTGCGGTCCGGCGCGTGAACCTCACCGATCCGAAACAGGAAAGGCTGATCGATTTCATCGATCCGAAGAAGGTCACCTATCTGCCGAACACCGCCGGCTGTTTCACCGGGGAGGATGCGGTGCGCACCTTGCGGCTCGCGCGCGAGGCCGGCGGCTGGACGTTGGTGAAGCTGGAAGTGCTGGGCGACCAGAAGCTGCTCTATCCCGACATGCTCGAAACTTTGCGCGCGACCGAGATGCTCACCAAAGAAGGCTTCGAGGTGATGGTCTATTGCAGCGACGATCCGCTGATGGCGAAACGGCTGGAGGACATGGGCGCGGTTGCGATCATGCCGCTCGCGTCGCCGATCGGCTCCGGCCTCGGGCTGCAGAGCACGGTGAACATCCGCATGATCATCGAAGAAGCGAAAGTGCCGGTGATCGTGGACGCCGGCATCGGCACGGCATCGGACGCGGCGATCGCGATGGAGTTGGGCTGCGACGCGATCATCTCCAACACCGGCATCGCGCAGGCGAAAGACCCGGTGCTGATGGCGCGCGCAATGAAGCACGCAGTGGAAGCGGGCAGACTCGCCTATCTCGCGGGCCGCATGCCGAAGAAACGCTACGCCGATCCGTCGAGCCCGCTTGCCGGGTTGATCTGATGAGCGATGTGCCGGTCTGGTTGCGCGATCCGATCGGCACGGCAAAGCGCGGCGAAAACCCGACCGTGCTGGCGCGCACGAAGAGCGGTCTCGCCGTCATCGGCGCGACGCAATTTCTGCCCGGATACTGTCTGCTGCTCGCGGTGCCGAAATTCGCGCGCCTCGAAGACATGCCGCGCGATCATCGTGCGCTCTTCCTCGAAGAGATGGGCCTGCTCGGCGAAGCCGTATCGCGCGTCTGCGAGCCGCTGCGGGTGAACTATTCGATCTACGGCAACACGGACGCGTATGTGCACGCGCATGTTTTCCCGCGCTACGACTGGGAGCCGGCCGAACGCAAACCGGGACCGGTGTGGCTTTATCCGCGAGAGATGTGGAGCGACCCCGCGCACGCCTTCGACGAAACGAAGCACGGCGATCTCAAGGCGAAGATCGCCGCTGCTCTGAAGGATGTTGCAAAGCTTTAGATCAACTCCACCCTCCCCTTGAGGGAGGGTCGAAAAATCCGTGAGCGTAAGCGAAGGATTTTTCGGGGAGGGGTTCGTTCGGCATCCCAGGAACCCCTCCCCGAAATTTGCTCCACTGCGTTCCCGCAAATTTCGACCCTCCCTCAAGGGGAGGGTGGATGATTTGCGCAAAGCTTTTCCATCAAAGCGGCGGGCCGAAGTGTTGCACGACCGGGAACGGGTCGTAGAAGTGGAGCAGCTTCTCGCGCCAGGGTGCGTAACGCTCCGACTGGCGGAAGCCTTGGGTGTGGGCTTCGACCGAACCCCACCAGACGAGCAGGATGTAGCGGTCCTTGGTCTCGACGCAGGGCCGCACTTCCATCTTCTGAAAGCCGGGGGTCGCTTCGAGGAGCGGGCGGGCTTCGCGCAGCGCCTCTTCGAAGGCACGGCCCTTGCCGCTCTTCACATTCAGGATCGCGGCTTCGATGATCATAGCGCGGCCCGGATTTTGGCGGCGATCGGCTCCAGCACGCCGGGCTTCACCATGGCGCGGCCGTGGATGGTCATCGACAGGCCCTCGTTGCGCGGCAGGATGTGGAAATGGATGTGCGGGATGCTCTGTCCCGCCGCCGTGCCGTTCAATTGCAACAGCATGAGCCCTTCGGGTTGAAGCCCCGCCTTCACGGCCCTGGCGATCTTCTGGGTCGTGGCGATCAGCGCCTGCGCCCCTTCGACCGACAGGTCCAGAATCCCCTCCGCCGGTTCCTTCGTGATCACCAGTGTATGACCCTCGACCGACGGCATGATGTCCATGAAGGAGAGGGTGAGGGCGTCCTCATAGACCTTCACGCAGGGCAATTCCCCCCGAAGAATTTTGGCGAACACGTTGTTGGGATCGTAGGTCATTCCTATATCGCCTTCGGGAGCGCTTTGTCTGACGCGCAGGATTGTATAAACGGGCGGCGGGGGCAACCGCGCTGCCGGTTGGGGGACGTTTGGACAGCACCGCGATACCGGAGCGTGCGTACCGCTACCGCGACCTGGGACGGCTGACGTCCTGGTTGCGGATCGCGTTGCTTGTGCTGGTCGCGGCAGGCGTTGTGAATCTGCTCGCGGGCGCGGCTTCGCTGTTCGGATATGCGGCGCCGAAAGCGGTCGCGGGTCTTCTGGCGATCCCGTCTCTGCTCGTGCCGCTCGCAGCAGCATTGGTATTCTTCATCTGGATATACCGCGCCGCGGCGAACATCCACGCGCTCGGCGCCGACGTGACCTTCACGCCCGGCTGGGCGGTGGGTTGGTTCTTGATTCCGGTGCTCGATTTGTGGATGTCGTTTCTGGTGGTCGAAGAGCTTTGGCGGGCGAGCGTGGACGCGCCTGCGTGGCGCCGTCACATCGCGCCGTGGCCAGTGGTCTGGTGGTGGGCGGTGCTTGCCGGCGGCGCGATCCTCGCCGTGCTGTTGCGGCTGATCGCGGGTGCTAGCGCAGCCTCCGTGGTCGCGGCGGTAGCGGAGATCGCAACGGCCTATCTGTTCGTCGGCCTGTCGGCACAGATTTGCAAGATGCAGGATACGCAGGCCGCACGCACCGCCGTCGCATGAATGCGAACTAGTGCATGTCGGTGACCGGCATCTTCCCGTAATCGCGCAGGCTGGTGACGATGCGTTTGACCAGCGCCGTCGCCGGCTTATCGCCCGTGTTGCTCACCATGTAAAAGAACGTCCGATCGTCCGGGCGCCAGCAGAAATAGGAAAAGAACGTGCCGTCGGAGCCCGAATGGCTCACCTGCACAACATGGCCGTCGGGCGCTTCGCGCGCATTCCAGCCATAGGCCTCCCAGACGTCGTGGTCTTCGTGAAAGCGCGGCTTGAACGCGGTCTCGCGCATCGCCTGCGGAATGGCGTCGCCGCCGGATAAGGCGCGGTACCAGCGGTACATGTCCTCGGTCGACGCCTGCATGCCGCCATTGCCTTTCAGGTTCCAGTAGTCGCCGGCCAGCGGTGCGAAGGTCTGGTCGATGACGCCCTGCGGTTTGCCGTCGAGATAACCGGCGGCGAACCGGTCGCGTGGCGTGCCGGGAAAATCGTAACCGGTATCGTTCATCCCGAGACGTTTGAAAAAGCGGTCCTTGAGATAGGCATCGATCGGTTCGCCGCCGACCTGTTCGACGATAGCGGCGAGGATGCTGTACTCCGGATTGGAATAGAAAAACTTCGTTCCCGGCGGGAATTGCAACGGTGTCGCCGCGCATTTCGCCAGCAGCGTCGCCTTCGACTGCCTGGCGAAATCGTCGCCGCAATATTCCGGCATGCCGGAGGTGTGGGTCAGGAGCTGATCCAGCGTGACCGACGCGACAGGCTCCGCGGTCTGCGGCAGGTAGGCCTTAACCGGTTTGGCGAAATCGATTTCGCCCTGATGCCACAGATCGATGAGCGCCATCGCAGTGAACTGCTTGGTGATCGAGCCGATCTGCGCGATGGTCTTCGTCGTGAACGGGATCTTCTGCTCGCGGTTGGCATAGCCGTAACCGGCGCGCAACGTCACCTTGCCGTCCTGTTCGAGCAGCACGGCGCCATTGACGCCGCTCTTCAGCGCATCCTGAAACTCAAGGTCGAGCGTCGCCGCGAGCGCCGTTTCCCGCGTGTCGATGGTGATGGGCTGGGCGTCATCCGCCCAAGCGCCGCCGTATGCCAGCAGACAGATCGCTGCCGCAAACCCGATCCGAAAACCCATGCCGTCTCCTTCGCGCCCGCATCGTAACACGCGCGCCGAACCGCCACGGGTTCACGCTCTCGCGCATTCGGGACCGCTGCGCGCGATCGTACCGGACAAGGTTCCGCCGCGGATTGGGCTGGACAGGTGCGGAGAGGATTATCATTCTCCCGCCGTTACGGGCTGACGGTTGGGGGCCTTTTCCAATGCTGAACGCAAATTCTGCGCTGATCCAGAACACGTCCGACGATCCGCTGCACCGCAAGGCGGATATCGGCGGGGTGGCGGCCGGCGCGGTGTCGGGTTTCGCGCCCGCACTTTTCGCTCCGCCGCCGAGCCCGCAAGGCGTGACGCCCCTTGCATCCACCTTTCTGTTCGGAGCACTGCCGGTGCCGGTCAAGCTTGCCGCCGGCGGCACCACCTCGCTGACCACCATTCTCACCCAGGAGTTTGGAGCCGGTCTCGGCGGCTTCCAGAACGTGTTCCTCACCTATGCCGGTGCCGCCACCCTCACGACCGACAATTTCAACTATTGGGATCCGTCCAACCCGAGTGTGTCCGAGTGGCTGCTGAACGGCGTTGCTATCGCGCCGGACACCCAGATCGTTCTTCCTGCAGCCAACATCCCGGATATCTCCTTTCAGGCCGGCAATGCGATCGGGCCGTTCGTGAATCTCACCGTGCAGCTTGGGGCGACCGAATTCATCCAGTTCGACGTCGAGACGATCGATCCGACCCTGGAGCGCTTGCCGGCAAATCACGCCGAACCCACCGTCCACCAGCTGCTCGCATCCGCAGACCGCTACGCCGCAAAGTATTCCGGTGTCCTGAACAACAACGATTGCCATTTCATCTCCGATGCGATCGCCTCGGCGGTCGGCGCGACGATGTCGGTCAACAACACGCAGAGCCTCGATCCATCGCAGAACGTCGAGGGCGGCTTCTGGCGCATCGCCTATCGCGGCTCGGTCGCCAATCCGGTCACCGACTGGCACACGCTGGTGAAGCCGGGCGATATCGTGCGCATGGGGTGGTCCACGGGCGGCCAGCACACTACGTTCGTTCTGGGTGTAAATCCCGACGGCAGCCTGCATGTGCTGGACAACGCCGATCCAATCCTCGTCAACAACGTGCCCACAGATAGCATCGGAGTGCACGATGCCTTCTACGACCAGTTGACCATCCCTTCGACGATCACGATCTATCGCCTGACGACCGATCACCTGTATCTGATCAACGGCACTGGCGCCGACGAGACTCTGGCCGGCACCGTCTATTCCGACCAGATCCTGGCGGCCGGCGGCAACGACACGGTCTCCGGTGGAATCGGAAACGACGTTCTTGCCGGCGGCGCCGGCGACGACATCCTCAATGGCGGCGCCGGTTCGGATACGCTGCGGGGCGGTCCCGGTTCGGACACCTTTATTTACACCAGCGCCAAGGAATCCAACGCGCTCGCGTTCGACAAGGTCCAGGATTTCGACGCGTTGACCGACAAGTTTGACTTCGCGACGGCGGTCACCGGGATCAACAAGGGCATAGTTGCCACGCTGGACGCCGCGTCTCTCAACGCCGAACTCAAGGCGGATTTGGGGAAGACCGTGCTGAAGGCCGATCACGCGATCCTCGTGGTCGCCAATGCCGGCGATCTTGCGGGGCACACCTTCCTGGTGGTCGAGGCGTCCGGACACAACGGTTACACGGGCGCCGCCGCCGACTACGTGATCGACGTGACGGGCTTGGCCAACCACCTCACGCTGACGGATTTCATCTGATCTCAGCCGGGTTTGCGGAACGGCCCGTGTTCGCTCAGCTCTTCGATATGGTCGCTGACGGCCACGCGCTCGCGCGCGAGATAATCGTCGATCGCGCGGCGCAGGCCCGGATGGGCGATGAAATGCGCTGAGTACGTCGTGCACGGCATGTAGCCGCGCAACAGCTTGTGCGCCCCTTGCGCACCGGCCTCCACGCGCTTGAACTTGCGCGCGATCGCGAAATCGATGGCCTGATAATAGCAGGTCTCGAAATGCAGGAACGGCACGAACTCGGTGCAGCCCCAGTTGCGTCCGAACAGCACACCTTCGCCGAACAGGTTGAGCGCGCCTGCGATATGGCGGCCGTTCTTCTTCGCCATCACGAGCAATGTCTGATCCGCCAGCGACCGGCCCAGCATCGAGAAGAACGAGCGCGTCAGATACGGCCGGCCCCATTTGCGGCTGCCGGTGTCCATGTAGAAATCCCAGAACCGGTCCCACGCTTTTTCGGTGAGATCGCTGCCGGTCAGCCACTCGAACTCGACACCGGCCTCGCGCACCGCGGCGCGCTCCTTGCGCAGGTTCTTGCGCTTGTTCGAGGAGAGTTCGCCCAGGAACTGATCGAACGTGTCGTAGCCTTTGTTCTCCCAATGGAATTGCTGGTCGTTGCGTTGCAGATAGCCGATGCCGCCGGCGGCCTCCCATTCTTCGCGGGTGAGGAAGGTGATGTGCAGCGACGAAGCCTTCAGCTCCTTGACCGCGCTCGCACCGGCCGCAAGCAGCATCTCGCGCGTTGCGGCCTCATCGGCGTTCCGGGCGATCAGCAGCCGTTTCCCGGTCACGGGCGTGAACGGCACGCTGGCCTGAAGCTTGGGGTAATAGTCGCCGCCCGCGCGATCGAAGGCGTCGGCCCAGGAGCTGTCGAACACATATTCGCCCTGGGAGTGGTTCTTCAGATACATCGGCAGCAGGCCAACGACTTCGCCGCCCCGTTCGACGACCAGATGCAGAGGCTGCCAGCCGGTACGGGCACAGGCGGATTTCGACTCCTCGACCGCCTCGAAGAATTCGTAGGACGTGAAAGGATGCGGATCGGCCAGCCCGCCGGGATTGGCGCAGGCGTTCCATGCCGTCCGTCCGATCTCCGCCGCGCGGCCGGCGATACGCGCCGTCAGTTCGTCGCTTCCGGTCACTGCAACTCGAAAACCGCTTCGACTTCGCAGGCCACGCCGCGCGGCAGCGAGCCGGCGCCCACCGCGGCGCGCGCATGACGCCCGGCTTCGCCGAACACCGCGACGAACAGGTCGGAGGCGCCGTTCGCCACTTCCGGATGCTGGGTGAACTCCCGCACCGCGTTGACGAACACCGTCACCTTCACGACGCGCGCGATTTTGTCGAGGTCGCCGCCGCACGCCGCCTTGGCCTGTGCGATGACGTTGATGGCGCAGAGGCGAGCGGCCTCCTGGCCCTGTTCCATGGAGACGCCGTTACCCACGACGCCAACATACTTTAAACCGTCAGGCGCCAGGGTCACCTGACCCGAGACGAAAACCTGCTTTCCGCTGATGACATAAGGGACATAGCTCGCCACCGGCGCGGGCGGTGCGGGCAGGGTGATATCCAGTTCCTTCAGGCGTGCATCGATCTGACCGGCCATAAAGTTCTCCTTTGCGAAGAGAGTAGACGCCGATTTCGGCCGATACAAACGCCTTGTCGTGCTGGTCGTCCTTCGGGACTCGCTCCGCTCGACACCTCAGGATGACGAGACCGGGACAACTCCGCTTTCGTCATGCTGAGGTGCGAGCATGGCGAGCCCCGAAGCACGGTACGGATAGCAACGTGCGGCTCGAACGGTTTATAGAGTGCCTATGGATGCCGACGATCCCTGTCCGTTACGTGACGGTTATGCGATGCCCGCAGAATGGGAGTCGCATGCGCGCACCTGGATGTGCTGGCCAGGGCGGCTGGAAGCGTGGGGCGGCCCGGAGGGGCTGTTGCGCGCCAAGCAGGCGATGGCGCGGGTGGCGCGCGCGATCTCGTCGTTCGAGCCGGTCACCATTGCCGTGCGTCCGGAAGACGCCGCCGAACCGAAGCTTGCCACCGCCAACAAGGTCGAGACCCTGGAAGTCCCGGTCGACGACTCATGGGCGCGCGACAGCGGACCGACATTCGTCACAGGCGCGAACGGCAAAGCCGCGGTGAGCTGGCAGTTCAACGCCTGGGGCAACAAATATCATCCGTATAAGGACGATGCGGCGTTCGCGGCGCGGGTGGCGCAGCGCCTCGCGATGAAGGTCTACCTCGCGCCGATGGTGTGCGAAGGCGGCGCGATCCACGTGGACGGCGAAGGCACGTTACTCACCTGCGAGCAGACATTGCTCAATCCCAACCGCAATCCGAACCTCACGCAGCAGGAGGTGGAAGAGACGCTCGCGCTTTACACAGGCGCGCGGAAGATCGTGTGGCTGGGCGAAGGCTTTTCGGACGACGAGACCGACGGCCATGTGGACAACATCGCCTGTTTCGCGAGTCCCGGCCGGGTGATAGTGGGCGTTCCGGCGTCCAAATCGCATCCCGATACCAAGCCGGTGCAGGAGGCGATCCGCCGCCTGAAAGAGGCGCACGATGCGCACGGCCGCAAGTTCGAGATCGTGGAGATCGCGCAGCCGAAGAAGCTCGGCCGCGACTATCGTGGGCGTTTGCATCAGGCGAGCTACATCAATTTCTATCTCTGCAACGGCGGGCTGGTGATGCCGGGCTTCGACGACGCAAACGACGAGCGCGCCCGCGAAACACTGGCGCAGGTGTTTCCGGGCCGCGACATCCTGCAGGTGGACGCGCTCGACATCGTCGAAGGCGGCGGCGGCATCCACTGCATCACCCAGCAGGAACCGGCATGAGAAACGTCACCCTTGCCGCCACGCAGTTCGCCTGTTCGTGGGATGCGCGCGCGAACATCGACAAGGCGAAGGCGCTCACCCGCGCGGCGGCGGCGAAGGGCGCGAACGTCGTCCTGATCCAGGAATTGTTCGAGACGCCGTATTTCTGTCAGGACCAGCTCGCCGATCATTTCGGGCTGGCCGCGCCGCTCGAAGGCAACCCGCTGATCGCGGAGATGAGCGAACTCGCGAAAGAACTGGGCATCGTGCTGCCGGTCAGTTTCTTCGAAAAGGCCGGCCACGCGCATTTCAATTCGCTCGCGATGGTCGATGCCGGCGGCGAGGTGCTCGGCGTCTATCGCAAGTCGCACATCCCCGCCGGGCCTGGCTATCAGGAGAAGTACTACTTCACGCCGGGCGACACCGGTTTCAAGGTGTGGAAGACGCGCTTCGGCGTGCTCGGCGCCGGGATCTGCTGGGACCAGTGGTTTCCGGAATCCGCGCGCGCGATGGCGCTCATGGGCGCGGAAGTGCTGCTCTATCCGACCGCGATCGGCAGCGAGCCGCCGCCGGCGCCGCCGATCGACAGCCGCGATCACTGGCGCCGCGTGATGCAGGGCCACGCCGGCGCCAACCTCGCGCCGCTGGTCGCAAGCAACCGCATCGGCACCGAGCAGGGCCGGAACGGCGAGATGACGTTCTACGGCTCGTCCTTCATTGCGGGGCCAATGGGCGAGATCGTGAGCGAACTGAACCGCACGGAAGAAGGTTTCGTCACCGCCAGCTTCGATCTCGACGAGGTCGCAAAGATGCGTGCGTCGTGGGGCATCTTCCGCGACCGCCGCCCCGAACTCTACGGCGCGCTGCGCGGACATGACGGGCGCTAACCGAACAGGGCGCGCAATCCGCGGCTGAGCGATGCCGGATAGACCGAACCGTGCGTTTCGTCCGGGAAGACGGTGTGCGTCATCCGCAGGCCTGGATAATTCCGGCTCACCAGCGTCTGGCGCAGCGTTTCCAGATTGCTCACCATGGAATAGGGCGGGCCGAAACCTTCTTCCAGCACGCCGACCGACAGGAACAGACGCACCGGCAGATCCTTCGCCTTCTTCGCCAGCGCGTCTTCGTTCTGGAACAGCACACGGTCGTTCCACCACAGCGACGGGCTGAACGCGGCATAGCGCGCAAAACTTTCCGGCTTCTCGAACAGCGCATAGAGCGTGAACAAGCCGCCGAGCGACATGCCGGTCAGCGTCTGATCGTCCGCTTTCACCGCATAGCGCGATGCGATGAACGGTTTCAGTTCGTCTTCGATGAACGCGAGAAACGCCGATGCGCCGCCGGTCGCGGCACAGCCCACATCGACATCGCGTTTCGCCAGGGCTTCGGCGCTCATCTTCAGCCAGGCCTGATCCGCCGACGGCGTGTAATCGCGCGTGCGGGTTTCGAAGAACTGGCTTTGCAACGGCCGGGTCTCATCGAAGCGATAGCCGATCGATACGATCAGTACGGGCGGCAGGCCGTCGTCCTGCAATAGCCGCGCGGTCGGCACGGCGAGACCGAACGAACTGTTCCCGTCCAGCACATAGACGACCGGCAGCGGCGCGTCGCGATCGCCGGCACGTTGCGGGCGCGCGACATCGATCTGGAACGTCTGGTCGACATGGCGGGATTTGAGGCTGTAGCTGCGCGACCCCATGATCGTCGTGCGGCCCAGTTCTTCGACCGCGAAATCGTTCGTGCCCATCCTGTCCCCCAAGTTCGAACGGAGCGGACCGTGACGGGCAACGACTGTCCTGGCAATTCTTGACCGGGTTTTTCTTTCCGGTACCATTCCAAAGTCAATCAAACTAACTCTGTCATCCCCGGCGAGTGGCCGCGCGGGCTGCGCGGCCGCGAGGTTAAGGGAACCCAGGATAAGCCATTTGTTGCGTCGTTGGAGCG
>DASXDS010000006.1:0-1552 GCA_036490455.1 Rhizomicrobium sp. | reverse complement strand
CACATCGATGGTAACGAGAGGCATGTCATTGCTCCTTGGAATGCCACGGCTGGAACCGCTCCACCGCTGGCCAGAGGAGTTGAACATGGCCGTGCGGGCGCAAGCTTGAAGATCCCATGGAGATTGAATGGAGGTTTGTGGGAGATTCGGCGGCAGTGTTCTATTCTGATGCGCCATGATCTATCGATTCGGCCAGTTCGAACTCGATATAGCCAAGGTCGAGCTACGCTCGCAGGGCGAAGTGCGTTCAGTCGAGCCGCAGGTATTCAATCTGCTCGCCTTACTGGTCGAGAACCGCGAACGCCTGGTATCAAGGGACGAGATCATCGAGAAGGTATGGGACGGGCGGGTCGTTTCTGACGCGGCCATAGCCAGCCGGATCAAATCCGCGCGCAAGGCTCTCGGCGACGACGGCGCGAGCCAGCGCTTCGTCAAAACCATTCACCGTCAGGGGTTCCGGTTCGTCGCGGACACGAAGGCCGCGCGCGCCGGATCTGACGCGGCGGCGGCAGTTGAAGGCGGTCTTCCGTCGACCGACCGGACCTATCGGCCGTCGATCGCCGTGCTTCCGTTCCGTGTGATCGGAGTGCCCGGGCAATACGCAGCTCTTGGCGACGCTTTGCCCCACGAATTGATCACTGAGCTGGCGCGGCTGCGATGGCTTTTCATCACAGCCCGCGGGTCTTCTTTCCGACTGCGCGAGGCGGCCGTCGATGCCTGCGAGATCGGGCGCCTGCTCGGCGTGCGGTATTGCTTGTCCGGGACCGTAGAAAATGCCGGCGCAATTCTTTCCGTAACTGTCGAACTCGTCGACACGCGCGACGGCCACATCGTGTGGGCCGAACGTTTTGCGGACGCGGTAGCGAATGTACACCAGATCCGCGAGGACATCCGCTCACGGATACTGGCGGTGCTCGAGATTCAGATCCCGCTTCACGAGGCGGCGCTGGCCCGCCTTACGGTGAGCGAAAACCTCGATGCCTGGTCGGCCTATCACCTGGGACTGCAGCACATGTACCGATTCAATCGCAAGGACAACGCCGTGGCGACGGCCTTGTTCGAACAGGCGGCCAGATTGGATCCCGGTTTCGCGCGCGCCCAAGCGGGACTGTCCTTTGTCCATTTTCAGACCGCCTTCATGCACTACACGGACGATCTGGCCGCACAGATCGCGCTGGCTCATCGCTGCGCTGCGCGCGGACTGGAGCTCGACCCCATTGATCCATTCGTGAATTTCACAATGGGTCGCACGTACTGGCTGAAGGGTGATCTGGAAGGCAGCCTGGCCTGGCTTGAGCGGGCAACGCTTATCAGTCCGAACTATGCACAGGGGATCTACGCGCGCGCCTGGACCGAAACCCTCGCCGGGCGCGGCATCGATGGTCGCCGACACGCCGATCTGGCGATGCGCCTCAGTCCCCTTGATCCGCTGTATTACGCAATGTTGGGAACGAGAGCCTTTAGTCATATGGTCGCTGCAGAGGACGCGCAGGCGGCACAGTGGGCCGAACGCGCCGCGCGCTCGCCGGGTGCGCATGTGCTCATTGCGCTG
>DASXDS010000068.1:0-144793 GCA_036490455.1 Rhizomicrobium sp. | reverse complement strand
CTTCGATGTTGAGCGCGCCGGTGAAGCTCTCGTTGCCGGTGAGCGCCGTGTTGGCGAAGACATCCACCGTGGTGGCACCTGTGATCGCGCCGGCAAAGTTGGTCGCGCCGAACAGCGAGGTGACGACACCGGCACCGCTGTCGGTCAGGGTACCTGTGCCGGTCAGCGCGGTGATGCTCAGCGCGTGCCCCGTCTCGTCGAGGGTGGCGCCGCTGTCGATCGCCGTCCCCGCGATGCCTTTGAGCAGCGTGCTCAGGGCGCCGTCGGAGCCTGCGATCAACGTGCCCGCCTGGACCTCCACGGTGGTATGGGCCGCGTCGGAGATGGTCAGCGCACCGCTGTCGTGGAAACTGAAGGTCCCGTCGTGACCGGCGCTGTCGCCGATGATGAGCTTGCCGGCGCCGATCGTGGCACTGGTCGCGGACAGCACGAAGTTTGTCCCGTGCGCGGCCGCAATCGTATCGGTGCCGCTGGTATGGAGCACATGGCTCTGGGTCATGCTGGCCGTGGCGAGCAGTTCGCCACCGCTCATGGTTAGCGCCCCGCTGCCCAGGCTCTGGATATTCGTAACGACCAGTTCGCCGGCCGTGAGCGCTGTCCCACCACTATAAGTGTTCGCGCCACTGAGTGTCGTGGTGCCGGTGCCGCTCTTGTTGAACTTGCCGGTCCCCGAGATGATGCCGCTCAGGGTGTCTGTGCTGCTCTGATTGTCCGTCAGCACGCCGTTGTCGACGATCGCCGAACCGGCCAGCAGCGAACCGCCTGTCCCACCATTGCCGAGGTTGAGGGTGGCGCCGCTGTCGATCGTCGTGCCTCCCGTATAGGTGTTGGCGCCGGTCAAGGTCATCGAGCCGGAATAGACCAGCAGGTCGAGGTTGCCGTTGATGGAGCCGGACGCGGTGCTGGTGCCGTGACTCTCGAACTCGGCCGCCGTCGCGACGGTGTTGGTCAGTATCCCCGTGATCGTCGTCGCGACCGGAGCGAACTCGAACCCGCGGAGATCGAGCCGCGCTGCCGCGCCGACGGTGACGCTTGCGCCCGAGAACAGATCGCTCGCCGCGCTGCTGCCGAGCCGGAGGATACCGTCCGCCACGGTGACGGCGACCGGCTGGCCGAACACCGGTCCGTCCGATGCGGGGTCGAGAACGATCGTGCCTTTGTGTGTGACGTCGCCGAAGGTGATGCTGACCGGCGCTGTGCTGTCGTCCCAGATCATTCTGTTCGAAGCGAGCGTAAGGGTGGTGTTGGTGGCGGCGGCGACCGTCGTGCTGCCGCTGAAGGTGACGCTCTGCGCGAACGTTATGTCGGTATTGGTCAGCAGTTCGCCGCCCTTGAGGTTTATCGTGCCTGTGCCGAGGCTGGCGTTGTTGGTGGCGATCAGCGTGCCGCTGTTGAGCGTGGTGCCGCCGCTATAGGTGTTGACGCCGCTCAGCGTGGTGGTGCCTGTGCCGCTCTTGGTGAAGCCGCCGCTGTCGGAGATGACACCGCTCAGGGTTTGGGACGAACTGTGGTTGTCCACCAGCAAACCCTCGTCGTCGATCGCCGAGTCCGCAAGGATGGTGCCACCCGCTCCGCCGTTGCCGAGGTCGAGTTCCATCGTGGGATTGATGAATGTGCCGCCGGTATAGCTGTTGGTACCGGTTAGCGTCGTCGTACCGTTATCAACCAGAACATCGAGATTGCCGGTGATGGCGCCGGACACCGCAGTGCTGCCTGCGCTTTCGAAAGTAGCGGCCGTGCCCGAGGAATTGGTCAGTGTGCCGGCAATGACTGCTGAGCCTCCGAGCAAAAGAGTGCCGTTCGCGTCCAGCGTTGCACCGGCAGCGACCGTCCACGGGCCGAAATCGAAATAGACATCTCCTGAACTCGCAAGCTTCAGGGTGCCGTCTGCCACTGTGACTGTGAGAGGATTTGTGGGATTCAAACCCCCGCCCGTGGGGCCGAAGAGAACCGTGCCTTTGTGCGCTGCGTCGCCGAAGGTCACGTGGAGCGGTGCGGTGCTGCCGTCCCAGTTCATACTGGCCGTGTCGAGGGTGAGCGTCTGGCCGGTGGCGGCCGCGACGGTTGGGCTCCCCGTGAACGTCATGCTTTGCGCAAGGCTTACGGTTGCGCCGGCCAGCAGTTCGCCGCCGGTGACGGCGACCGTGCCGCTGCTGGCGCCGAGGCTACCACTGTTGGTGACGATCAGTTCGCCGCTATTGAGCGTGGTGCCACCGCTGTAGGTGTTAACGCCGCTCAGCGTAGTGGCGCCTGTGCCGTTCTTGGTGAAGCTGCCATTGCCGAAGATGGTGCCGCTCAGGTTTTCGTTCGAACTGTGATTGTCCACCAGCAAGCCGTTGTCGGCGATCGTCGAACCGGCGAGAATGCTGCCGCCCGCGCCGCCATTGCCGAGATCGAGTTCGGCGCCGCCGACGATCGTGGTGCCATTGGTATAGGTGTTGGCGCCGGTCAACGTCATCGTGCCGCCACCAACTTCGACGCTGAGATTTCCGGTGATCCTGCCCGACACCGTGCTGCTGACCAGGCTTTCGAAGGTAGCATTCGTAGCAGAGGAATTGGTCAGCATGCCGGCTATGACGATCGCGTTCGAATCGAAATTGTTGCCGTTGACATCCACCGTTGCACCGGCAGCGACCGTGATCGTGTCGATGCCGTCGAGCAAACTGTTTGCATTGGTGTTTGCATTTCCGAATTGCAGGGTGCCGTCCGCCACGGTGACATTGATCTGTCCGGCATCCTCTTCCGTCTCCGCCACCGGCGCGAGGACGACCGTGCCTTTGTGCGTGGCGTCGCCGAAGGTGACGCTGAACGCTGTGGAGTTGCCTTCCCAGTCCATGTTGGGGGAGGCAAGCGTGAGGGTGTGCCCCGTGGCCGCCGCGACAGTGTCGGCGTTAAAGAACCCGGTATGGTTGGAGAGGCTGACGTCGGCGGTGGCCAGCAGTTCGCCGCCGCCGAGGTTCAGCGTTCCGGCGCCCAGAGCGCCGCCGTTGGAAATGCCGAGCACAGCACCGGCCTCGACCTCCGTGCCAAAGACATAGGTGTTGATGCCGCTCAGCACCACATCGTTGAACACCACAACCAGGAGATCGCCCCCGATCGTGCCGCTGAAATTTGCGCCCATGAGATCGAGGTTAGCCGTGCCATTGTCGATCACGCTGCCGGCGCCAAGGAGATTGTGAATCATCAGATCATTTCCGGCGACATCGAGCGTCGCTCCGGCAGCCACCGTCGTGTTGTTCGCGTTTGTCGTGAAGCTGCTAAAGCTGGAGTCGCCGGCCTGCAGCGTGCCGCCCGCCACGTTCACCTTGTACCCGCCGCCGCCGGTGACCGTGCCCGATGCAGAATGCCAGATCACAGTGCCGGTTTCGGTGGCCGAACCGAACTGCAGCGTCGGAATGCCGGCATCGTTGAGGGTCCAGCCGCCACTGCCGATGTCCAGCGTCTGCCCCGCCGCCGCATCGATGGTCGCCGTCGTGCCGCCCTGAAACAGGCTCAGATTGTTGGCGATGGTGGCGCTCGCCAGCGCCGTCTGTTCGCCGGCCGACAGGAAGTCCGTTGCCGTTCCCAACGCGTTGCTGTTGGAGAACTGCAGCTGGCCGCCCGTCTGAAATATGTAATTGCCGATCGTGTTCGCGTTCTGCAGCACGACCGTCCCGGCGGAAAGCTTGAGGATGTCGAGGGTCAGCGAACCCGCGCCCGTTTCCATCAGCGTGGCGCCCGCTGCACTGAAGTTGATCGTGCCCGCAGTATCGGCGGTATCGACCGTCACCGTGTAGCTGCCCGCGAGCCCGACGTTCACGATATCGCCGGCGCCTGGCGCATGCCCGGTGTCCCAACGGGTCGCATCGTTGAAATCGCCGCTCGCCGCCGATTTCCATTTCAACGTGCTCATCTAATCCCCCGATAAGGTTGGTGCGCGATTGCCGCCACTTTAGGCCAATATAATGCAAAAGCCATGTGCGGCCGCCGCCTCAGGCAGTGAGCGGACGGCGCGTGGAGATGCTCCCCAAAGAGCAGCAAAACCTATATCCAGAACGGGGTGACGCCTGGCGGCAATTGCGGCATTAGCAGGCGAATCCTGCCACGCCTGCTAGCGCGCCGGAGCTAAGTGCTTGTGGCGCTCTTAATCGGCATCGCGGGCCAGTAAAGACCGGCCCGCAATGCCCCTGTTCTACCCGATCCAGTCACCGGTGTGCTGGATCTGGTGATTGAAATCGATTGCGCTCAAGTCCGCCACACTGGTGTCATGCGTGCTGGCCGCGCTGACGTCCGCATGCGGCGCGGCCGGGGCGGTCTGCCAGATGACGTCGAGATGGCCGTTGCTGTCGTTCATCTTGCCGAAATTGCCCTGCACGAAGCTGCCGTTGAAGTGCAACTGGTCGGTGTTGGTCCCGTCGCTTACGGTGAGGATGTGGGTCGTGGTGTTGTAGGCGAGCGTATCGCCGGCTGCGAAGGTGATGTTGCGCAGGTCGATTGCCGTTCCCGACTGGAAGCCGCCGATCAGACCGGTGAAGTTCGCCGGTGTCGTCAGCACCAGGGTTGCACCGCTGGCGGTGAAGTTCACCGTCTCGGCGAACAGTCCGCCAAGCCGCACCGCGAACGCGCCTTCGATGTTGAGCGCGCCGGTGAAGGTCTCGTTGCCGGTGAGCGCCGTGTTGGCGAAGACATCGACCGTGGTGGTGCCTGTGATCGCGCCGGCAAAATTGGTCATGCCGTACAGCGAGGTGACGGCACTTGCGCCGCTGTTGGTCAAGGTACCCGTGCCGGTCAGCGCGGTGATGCTCAACGCATGCCCGTTCTCGTCGAGGATGGCGCCGCTGTCGATCGCTGTCCCCGCGATGCCTTTGAGCAGTGTGCTCAGGGCGCCGTCGGAGCCTGCGATCAACGTGCCCGCCTGAACCTCCACGGTGGTATGGGCCGCGTCGGAGATGGTCAGCGCACCGCTGTCGCGGAAGGTGAACATCCCGTCGTCACCGGCGCTGTCGCCAATGATGAGCTTGCCGGCATCGATTATCGCATTGGTTGCGGACAGCACGAAGTTTGTCCCATGCGCGGCCGCAATCGTATCGGTGCCGCTGGTGTGAAGCGCATGGCTCTGGACCATGTTGGCCGTGCCCAGCAGTTCGCCGCCCGTCAGGACCAGCGCGCCGGTGCCCAGGGCTTTGACGTTGGCGGCGATCAGTTCGCCGGCGCTGAGCGTCGTGGTGCCGCTATAGGTGTTGAGGCCGCTCAACGTGGTGGTGCCGGTGCCGCTCTTGTTGAACTTGCCGGTCCCGGAGATGATGCCGCTTATGGTGTCTGCGCTGCTCTGATTGTCCGTCAGCACGCCGTTGTCGACGATCGCCGAACCGGCCAGCAGCGAACCGCCTGTTCCCCCGTTGCCGAGGTTGAGGGTGGCGCCGCTGTCGATCGTCGTGCCTCCCGTATAGGTGTTGGCTCCGGTGAGCGTCATCGAGCCGGAGTAGACCAGCAGGTCGAGATTGCCATTGATGACGCCGGACGCGGTGCTGGTGCCGTGACTTTCGAACTCGGCCGCCGTCGTGGAAGTATTCGTCAGTATCCCCGTGATCGTCGTCGCGACCGGGGCGAAGTCGAAGCCGTGGAGATCGAGTCTTGCGGCCGCGCCGACGGTGACGCTTGCGCCCGAGAACAGATCGCTCGCCGCGCTGCTGCCGAGCCGCACGATGCCGCTCGCCGCGGTGACGGCGACGGGCTGGCCGAGGACCGGTCCGTCCGACGTCGGGGCGAGAACGATCGTGCCTTTGTGTGTGGCGTCGCCGAAGGTGATGCTGACCGGCGCTGCGCCGTCATCCCAGACCATTTTGCTCGAAGCGAGTGTGAGGGTCGTACCGGTGACGGCGGCGACCGTCGCGCTGCCGCTGAAGGTGGTGCCCTGTGCAAGCGTCATGTCGACGTTGGTTACCAGCTCGCCGCCCTTCAGATTGATCGTGCCGCCGCTGCCGAGGCTGCTGGCGTTGGTGGCGATCAGCGTGCCGCTGTTGATTGTGGTGCCGCCGCTATAGGTGTTGGCGCCGCTCAGCGTGGTGGCGCCGGTGCCGCTCTTGGTGAAACTGCCGGCGCCGGAGATGAGGCCGCTCAGGATGTCGTTCGAACTGTGATTGTCCACCAGCAAACCGGCGTCGGCGATCGGCGAACCGGCGAGAATGCTGCCGCCCGCGCCGCCATTGCCGAGGTCGAGTTCGGCCGAGAGATTGATGAATGTGCCACCGGTATAGCTGTTGGCGCCGGTCAGCGTCATCGTACCGGTCACGACCTCAACACCGAGATTCCCGGTGATGGCGCCGGACGCAACAGTGCTGCCGTTGCTATAGAAAAATTCGGCCGTGGCGGAGGAGTTGGTCGCCGTGCCTTTAACGATTGCAGAGGTCCCGTATAAAGGGCTGCCGTTCGCGTCCAGCGTTGCACCGGCATCTACCGTCCACTGGCTGTACTGGAGAAAGAAATCTCCATCACTCCCAAACTGCAGGGTGCCGTCTGCCACTGTGGCTGTGATAGGATGTGTGTCATTCACACTCGCGAGCCCCGTAGCGCCGAGAATGACCGTGCCTTTGTGGGTGGCGTCGCCGAAGGTGATGTTGAGCGGTGCGCTGCTGCCATCCCAGGACATACTGCCCAAGCCAAGGGTGAGGGTCTGTCCCGTGGCGGCCGCGACGGTGGTGCTCCCGGTAAACGTCATGCTTTGCGCAAGGCTTACATTGGCGCTGGCAAGCAGTTCGCCGCCGGTGAGGCTGATCGCGCCACTGCTGGCACCGAGGCTGTTGTTGTTGGTGACGGTCAGCGTGCCGCCGTTAAGCGTGGTCCCGCCGCTATAGGTGTTGCTGCCGCTCAGTGTGGTGGCGCCGGTGCCGTTCTTGGTGAAGCTGCCGGTGCCGGAGATGATGCCGCCCAGGACCTCGCCCGAACTGTGGTTGTCCACCAGCGAGCCGTTGTCGACGATCGCCGTACCCGAGAGAATCTTACCCCCGGCGCCGCCATTGCCGAGATCGAGTTCGGCTCCCACATCGATCGTCGTGCCATTGGTGTAGGTGCTGGTGCCGGTCAGCGTCAGCGTGCCGGTACCAACCTCGACGCTGAGGTTTCCGGTGATCGACCCGGAGACCGAAGTGGTGCCTAAGCTGTCGAAAGCGCCAGCCGTGGCAGAGGAATTGGTCAGCGTCCCATCGATGACGGTGGTGTGTTCGAAGGATGAACCAACGCTAAAACCGTTGGTGTCCAGCGTCGCACCCGCAGCGACCGATAAGGAGGCATTGTCGGAAAGCAATTGGGCGCCATCAGAGTTTCCAGCCTGCACAGTCCCATCGGCTACATCGAATGCAGTGGTCCCGCTTGCAGATCCTCCGTTCGCCCCAAGAACGACCGTACCGGCGTGTGTGCTGTCACCGATCGTTACGCTGGTGGCACCCCAGTTTATAGTGCTCGGATTAAACGTGAGGGTCTTGCCGCTGGCGGCCGCGAACGTGATGTCGCCGTTGAGGGCACTCTGTTGCGTAAACGTGGCGTTACCGGTGGCCAGCAGCTCGCCGCCGTTCAGGCTGATCGTGCTGCTGCTGTCGCCGAGGCTGGCGTTGTTGGTGACGATCAGCGTGCCGCTGTTGAGCGTGGTGGTGCCGGTGTAGGTGTTGACGCCGCTCAGCGTGGTGGCGCCGGTGCCGTTCTTGGTGAAGTTGCCGGTGCCGGAGATGATGCCGCTCAGGGTGTCGGCCGAGCTGTGGTCGTCCACCAGCAAACCGTCATCGGCGATCGCCGAACCGGCGAGAATGTTGCCGCCGGCGCCGCCATTGCCGAGATCGAGTTCGCTACCGATGGTCGTGCCGCCGGTGTAGCTGTTGGTTCCGGTCAACGTCATCGTGCCTGTCTCGACGGCGACCTGTAGATTCCCGGTGATGGCACCCGATACCGTGCTGCCGACGAAACTGTAGAAAATGGCAGCCGTGGCAGAGGAATTGGTCAGCGTGCCGGCGATGACCGTCGTGTTGGGATCGAAACCGTTGCCGTTGACATCGAGCGTTGCACCGGCTGCGACCGTGATCGTGTCGATGTTGTTGAGCAAGGCATTTGCATTTCCGTTCGCAGCCCCGAATTGGAGGATGCCGTCTGCCACGGTGACGTCGATGGGACGCGGCGTGGTGGACGGTTCTTCCGTCTCCGCCACCGGCGCGAGGACGACCGTGCCCTTATGCGTGGCGTCGCCGAAGGTGACGCTGAACGGTGTGACGTTGCCGTCCCAGTCCATGGTGGCCGAGGCGAGCGTAAGGGTGTGCCCCGTGGCGGCCGCAACGGTGTTGGCGCCATAGAACGCGGTATTGTTGGAGAGACTGACGTCGGCGGCCGTGGCCAGCAGTTCGCCGCCGTCGAGCGAGAGAGTGCCACTGCCAAGAGCGCTGTCGCTGGAAACGCCGAGCACAGCACCGGACTCAACGATTGTGCCGAGGCTGTAGGTGTTGGTGCCGCCCAATACAACATTGTTGAACGCCAGCACCTCAATCCCGCCCCCGATCGTGCCGCTGAAGTTTGCGCCGCTCAGCTCGATCGCCGTATTCGCGCCGCTGTCGATCACGCTGCCGGCGCCGATCAGATTGTGAAACGTCAGATTATTTCCGGCGACATCGAGCGTCGCGCCGGCAGCCACCGTCGTGTTGTTTGCATTCATCGTGAGGTTGGTGAAGGCGCCGTCGCCAACTTGCAGCGTGCCGCCCGCCACGTTCAGCTTGTAGGCGCCGCCGCCGGTGACTGTGCCCGAAGTGGAGTGCCAGATCACGGTGCCCGTCTCGGAGGCCGAACCGAACTGCAGCGTCGGAACGCCCGCATCGTTGAAGGTCCAGCCGCCGCTGCCGATGTCCAGCGTCTGACCCGCCGCCGCGTCGATGATCGCCGTCGTCGCTGCACCGCCCTGGAACAGGCTCAACGTGTTCGCGAGCGTGGCGCTCGCCATCGCCGTCTGTTCGCCCGCCGACAGGAAGTCCGTTGCCGTTCCCAACGAGTTGCTGTTGGAGAACTGCAGTTGGCCACCCGTCTGAAATACGTAATTGCCGATCGTGTTCGCGTTCTGCAGCGCGACCGTGCCGGCGGAAAGCTTGAGGACGTCGAGGGTCAGCGAACCCGTGCCGGTTTCCATCAGCGTGGCGCCCGCGGCACTGAAGTTGATCGTGCCCGCGGTATCGGCGCTATCGATCGTCACCGTGTAGCTGCCTGCCAGCCCGATGTTCGCCACGTCGCCGGCGCCGGGCGCATGTCCGGTGTCCCAACGGGCCGCATCGTTGAAATTGCCGCTCGTCGCCGTTTTCCACTTCAAGGTGCTCATTGGAATCTCCCCGATCCGTTACCGCGCCATTGCCGGCAATTTAGGTCAGCGTAATGCGAAAGACATGTGACCACCGTCTCAGACAATGAACCGGATGGCGAGTCGATACGCTTCCAAAAGCCTAATCGGGAGGGCCGTTTGCGCCTATCGGCCGATTGCGACACGGCCGGCGCGCCTTACCAAGTTTAGCTCCCCGTGATCGCACCGGGCGCAATTACTGGTGCTTGCAGCGGATTTCGCAGGCACATTTTTCGGTACTTTCCCTTCGGCCGCGCCGCCATTCCGGCCCCCGGGTTGTCACCGTCATCCGTTGCGTAGAGCATCGCGCCCGCGCCCCCGCGAGAATCGCGCGGGCGCAAACCGGAGGGGAAATACCAATGAGTATTCTGATCGCGCCGGCGACGCTGGCGACCGCCATCGTCACGCTGCTCGCAACGCTGCTTTATATGTATATGAGTATCAACGTGGGCCGGATGCGCGGCAAAACCCAGATCGCGGCGCCGGCGATGACCGGTCATCCCGATCTCGAGCGTGCCGTTCGCGTCCATTACAACACACTCGAATCGCTGCCGATCTTCTTTGCCGCGCTGTGGCTGGCGACGATTTACTTCCACCCGCTCGCGATCCCGTTCTCGGGCTGGATCGCGCCCTTGGTGGGTCTCGTGTGGATCGTCGGCCGCGTTCTGTACTTGCAGGGCTATATGGCGGCGCCGGACAAACGCAGCACCGGCTTCGGTATCGCCGCGCTGGCGCTGATCGTGCTGATCGTCCTCGCGTTCGTGGGCATCGTGATCGCATGGATGGCAACAAGCGCGACGTAAGCGGCGAAGAAGGATTCGCGCAGAGGCGCAGAGAGACCGCGCTCAAGACGGCGGCGTAAGAGCGCGGTTTCCAAATCTGCCAGGCGCGCTCGCGCGCCACTTGGATTCGACCAAATAGAATACAGCCACCGCCCTCCTCCGCGGCTCCGCGCCTCCGCGTGAATCCAATCCAGCGTGCTCCGACCGTCATAAGCGTGGCGTTGGCACAGAAAAAGAACTCACGCGGAGCCGCGGAGGACGCCGAGAGCAGCGAGCTCAAACGGCAACATGATGTGAGATTTCCAAATCCAACCGGCGCGCTTCGCGCGCCAGTCGTATCGCGGCGCATAGCCACGAAACCACTACTGTCTCTGCGTTCTCTGCGCCTCTGCGCGAATCGAATCCAGCGAGCCGCGGTATAGAAGGAAGGCTCCGGAACTACGCAGCGCGCTTCTTCACGATCGCGTCGATCGCGACGAGGTCGGCGAGCAGCGCCGGCACGGTGTCGAGATAGAGCATGTTCGGTCCATCCGAGCGGCCCTCCGCGGTCGCGCGCTCCGGGTCTTCGTGCGTTTCGAGGAACACCGCGGCAACGCCCGCCGCCACAGCGGCGCGTGCGATGTAGGGCGCCATCTCGCGGTTGCCGCCGGACTTGTCCCCTGCTCCACCCGGTTTCTGCACCGCATGCGTTGCGTCCATCACCACCGGCGCGCCGAACTTCGCCATCTCGGGCAGGCCGGTGATGTCCACCACCAGCGTGTTGTAGCCGAAGCTCGCGCCGCGCTCGGTGACGATCACGTTGGGATTGCCGGCGCCGGTGATCTTCTCGATCGGATTGCGGATATCCCACGGCGCGAGGAACTGGCCCTTCTTCACGTTCACGACCTTGCCGGTGTTCGCCGCCGCAATGAGAAGATCGGTCTGGCGGCAGAGGAACGCCGGGATCTGCAGCACGTCGACCGCTTCGGCGACGATCGCACACTGCTCTCTCTCATGAATGTCGGTCAGCACCGGCAGGCCGAGGCTGCTGCGAATATCCGCGAAGATCTGCAGCGATTGCGGGAGGCCCAACCCGCGCTTGCCGGAATTGGAGGTGCGGTTCGCCTTGTCGAAGCTCGTCTTGTAGACGAGCCCCACGCCCGCCTTCGCCGCCATCTCTTTCAGCGCCGCCGCCATCTCGAAGGCATGCGCACGGCTTTCGAGCTGACACGGGCCCGCGATGATCGCGAGCTTCTCGGCATTGCCGAACGGAACGTTGCCGATCATGACGACCGGATTGGGCTTGAGCGGGGTGTGGGTGTTCATGCGCCGAGTTTAGCTTATTGCGCCAACGATTTCACGCCTGCCCGACGACGCGATTGGACAAGGTTTGACAACGCGTTAGACGCGATCGTGAATGCAAAGTCCTTGGAATGTTGTCACGCCGTTTTCCGTTTCACTGTCGAAGCTGGCCAGGCGAATTTTCGATCCGATCGCCCCGCGATCACAGCATTTCTGTTTCCCGATCTTGACCCCATGGCCCGGCTTGCTACCGTCGCCAACATTGAAGCACTGTGAGATTGGGAATTGGGGGGCATTATGCATCCGGCACCAGCAACAGGCCGCTTCGGCCGCAGTATGTTTATCGCGCTCGCCGCCAGCGCTGCACTGACAACGCACGCCCAGGCCAGCATCGCCATTTCCACCAACGCGACCGCCAATATGTCGTGCGCCGCCGGTGTATGTACCGCGACCTCGGCTGTGGCGACGTACAACGTCAACGATCTGCAGACCGCGCTCGCCACGGGCAATCTCGAACTGAGCACCGGAACGCCCGGCGGCGACATCGATGTCCGCGCTCCCGTCAGCTGGTCCAGCAAGAAGACGCTGACGCTCGATGCCAACCACTCGATCGTGTTCGACAAGCCGATCAAGGTGACGGGCAAGGGCGGTCTGATCCTCGCACCCAATGGCGGCGCCAATGGCGGGGTTCTCCAATTCAGCGTCGGAAAAAGCGTTTCGTTCGCTTCCGCCGACTCGAAGCTGACGATCGGCGGGCTCACCTTCAAGCTGAAGGGCTCGCTTGCAGAACTCGGCAACGCCGTTCAGGCGAACCAGAACGGCAACTACGCGCTTATGAACGACATCGACGCGTCGAAGAACGGCACCTATGCCCAGGCGCCGGTCGGCACCGTGAACGGCGCGTTCAACGGCCTCGGTCACGTCGTTTCCAATCTCACGATCTCCGACAGCCAGCAGTTCGATGCAGCCGCCTTGTTCGCGCAGGTCGGCGCCTCCGGTTCGGTCGCGAATCTGTTCGTCCTCAACGCCAACATCACGGCGATGGACAGCAGCAGTGCTGGCGTGGTCGTCGGCGGCAGCTCGGGCGCCATATCGCTCGTCACCGCCACCGGCACGATCAACGCCGGTCCGACAACCTCGTCCGGCGGCATCGTGGGCCAGAACAACGGCGGCACGGTCTTCGGCGCCTATGCGAAAGTCGTCGTCAACGGCGGGCGTTATGTGGGTGGCCTGGTGGGACTGAATCTCAGCGGCTCGATCAGCCAGTCCGCCGCGGGCGGTCCGGTCACGGCAAACGACAACGGTTTCGGCGGCGGCCTGGTCGGCGGCAATTTCGCTTCGGTGGCCGACTGTGTCGCCCGGGGCAATGTCACCGTCGGCGCCAATGCCTATGGTGGCGGCCTGGTCGGAGACAATTACACCAGCAACGCCCAGAGCGGCATCATCCTGACGTCCTACTCGACGGGAACGGTCACGGGAACGTCGACCAGCATCATCGGCCTCTCCGCCGGCTTCAACAACGCCGATCCGCCTCTCGTCAGGGCAATTATCTACGACACGACGAGCGGCAGCCTGAAGACAATGGCGAAGCCCACCGGTCTCGCGGGACCGACTGACGATCCGCCCGTGGGCTCGGGCGACAAAGGCAGCTTCTACGGCCGGAGCCGAAGGGAGATAAATAGTGGGGTCCCCCACGGTTACGTCAAGAAGACGTGGGAGGAAAATCCCGCCGAAACGGAAAAAGGGAATGACGAGCTTGTTCCGGTTGCTGTCGGAGACCTCGGCGGCTGAGACCCGTCATCCGAAATCGGTCACCGGGGGCTGATCGCTCGCGAGCGGCACGGTGGGGGTGGAGACATAGTTCACGTCCGTGCCGCCGTGATGATCGTCGGATAGCGCGAAGTTGGCGTCCGCAAACGTGCCGGCCAGCTTCACATGCTCCGTGTGCGTCCCGTCGGTCATGGTGAGCACGCCGTTCGCGAAATGCTCCGAAGTGTTCGCGAACGACAGTCCCGCGAAGTCCATCGTCTGGCCGATGACGTTGTCGAAGTTCGAGACCGTTCCGCTAAAGGCCTTGCCCACCACGAACACGAGCGTCGCATCGCCTTCGAACGCGGCATTCTGGCTTGCGGCCGTGTTGAGTGTCAGTTCCGCGCCGTTGAAAAGATCGTACTCGCCGGTAAAGGTGTTGTTTCCGGACAGGGTGAGATTGCCGCCCTGCAAGACGCCGATGTCCAGGGCGCCGCCTTCGATCCGACCGGAGAAAGATCCGGCGCCGATGTCCAGCGTCCCGCCGGTTCCGGTGATGATGCCGCTCCCCAGAAGATTGCCGATGTCGCCCGAGAATGCGCCGACGTTGAGCGTGGCACCGGCTTCGATCGTGGTGGACAACGCCTGTCCCAGCAACTCGCCCAGATTGCCGTCCGCCTCCTTCAGCATCGTGCCGCTTGCGATGTCGACCGTGAACTGATCCCCGGTTGCGATGGGCGAACTGCCGGCGGGCGTGTGCCAGACGATCGTTCCATGATTGGTGGCGTCGCCGAAGGTGACGCTGTGCGCATCGACCGACCAGCTCGTCGCTTCGAGTGCCAGCTTCTCGCCGGTTGCGGACGCGATCGTGACGTCGCCGGTGAGATTCAGCGCCGAATTCTGGAGCACCACATTGCCGGTGACGAGCAGTTCGCCGCCCTGCAGGTCGAGCGCGCCGCTCCCGATGGCAGCCGCGCGGTCGATCGACAATTCGCCGGCGCCGACGAGCGTGCCGCCGGTATAGCTGTTGGTGCGGTCGATGGTGGTGATGCCGGTACCAAGCTGCTCGATCAGCCTCAGGTTGCCGCCGCCTGTGATGTCGTTCGTCAACGCGAACGCGTTGCTGTGGTCGATAATCAGGGCGCCGCCTAACAGTTGAATCGAAGCCGTACCGAGCGAGCCGGTAGTGCCCCCATCGCCCAGCGACAGGTTGCCCGCGAGCTGGATGTTTCCGACATCGGTACTATCGCCCGTCAGAACGCTGCTATCGATAAACTGCAGGTTCATTCCGCCTTGGAACGTCCCGCCGAATTGTGCACCCGCGATAACGAGGATATCACCGGATGCGCTGGCAAGGGTACCGGTGCCAAGCAGGCCGTTCAGTTCGGTGTTTTGCGGCGGCACGAGACTGAGCGTGGCGCCGGCATCGATCGTCGTGGTTTCCATGCTGGAAAGGAGAAAGCCAAGGGTGCCGTCGCCGTCGGTCAAGGTGCCGTCGCGGATCTCGAGCGTATTGGTGCCGCCGTTGATGAGGGTGCCGTCGCCGCCTTGCCACACCACGGTGCCGTCGTCGCCGGTATCGCCGACTACGATGTGAGTATCCTGCTCTTCGACGGTCCAATTGCCCGCGAACGCGAGCGTCAGGGTCTTGCCGTGCGCGGCAGCGAAGGTCGAATTGAAGATCGTCGTACCGTTATGGATGGCCATGTTCGCGGTCGCAATGAACTCGCTTCCCAAGCTGAACGCGCCGGAGCTGAGCGATGCTGCGGTATTGGTCTCGTAGGTACCGCTGTCGATAATCGTGCCGCCCGTGTAGCTGTTCGTGTGATTGACGACGTACGTTCCCGTCCCGTGGTAGATGACATCGCCGCTTCCGAGCACCGTGTTGACGATCGCTACTGTACCGCTGCGGTCGAAAAAGAGATTTCCATCATCCTCGACCGCGCCAGTGCCGAGCGTGCCGCTGGTTCCGCCATCGCCAACCGTCAATACACATAGGCTCTCAATCGTGGTGGAACCGGTGTAGGTGCTGTCGCCTGTAAACGTGAACGATTGACCCGTGCCACCCGAGGTTTGAAGCACATCGAGCGAGAGCAAGCCGCGAAACGAAGCGGCAATCGATTCGGCATGAGCTCCGAAGTCCGTCGTCAGCGTCAGCGTTGCGCCACCGCTGCTGGTGACGATGCCTGTGCCTTCTAGATCGTTTATCGAGCTGCTGGCGCCGACCAGGTCGATCCTGGCACCGCCACCGACCGTGGTCGAATTGGCATCGGTAAACAGCGTCCCGAAAGAGGTATCGCCGGCTTGCAGCGTTCCGGCTTGAATCAGTATCTGGAATGAACTGCCACTGCTTGCACCCGCCTTGGTGTCCCAAACGACCGTACCGTTTTCACCGGCCGCGCCGAACGTGAGGGAATTGGCCAATATCGCCCAATTGCCTTCCGATAGCGTCAGCACTTTGCCGTGCGCGGCCGCGATCACGGGCGCATCACCAATGTCGAGTTCGACTTTGTTGCCCAGCGTTTCGGTCGCGCTTGCGAGAAGCTTGCCGGTTCCGATCACCAGATCTCCCGTAGATAATGCGGATGCGCTTCCGATCTGTGCGATACCACCAGTCTCTATAGTGACCGTTTTGCCAATCACGTTCGTCCCGTTCAGGACCACCGTGCCGCCATTAACCCGGATGTCGTCGTCGATCACGTTGAAGCCGTTGAGGATCACCGTGCCGGCATTGATATCGAGATCGTTCGCGATAGTGAGCGAACCGGCTGCGCTCTCCGCAAGCGTGGCGCCGGCGGCGTTGAGGGTCAGCGAGTTGACGGTGCCTTCGTTGGCCGTGATCGAAACCCTGTAGGTGCCGAACGCATCGATGGTGACATCGCTGGCAGATGTAGGCACCCCGCTCGACCACAGCGCGGCATTGGCCCAGTTTCCGTTCAGCCCGATCTTCCAGTTATCTGTGCTCATCTGGCGCTCCCCGACGCTAAAGGCCGGCAAAGCGTAGGGCTGCGATGCAAGCCGCTCAATGCTCGGCGGTCACAGGTGCGGCCTCGGACCGTGGGTATCTCCGGATTACAGAGAATCCATATTTCCACGACTAGAGCCTCGAAAGCGTCGTCTTCGCCGGGAAAGGACAGTGATCCGGCACCATTGTCGCTCTCTTGGGGCTGTGCTTGGATCGGTCGAGACAGCGGGTGCTGCGCCAAATTCTGCGGGGGATGTCCATGGATTATAACTGGACTAACAGCGGCGGCGGCGATTTCAGCGACCCCGACAACTGGACGGATTCGAAGGGCAAGAATCCTTCCGGTCCTCCCGGCGCGGGCGACACCGCTCTTATCAGCGATAACGTCACGATCGGCGTCAGCGGGCAGGCGGTCGCCTCGCTCGAGGCGCTGAATGGGGCAACGCTCGACGGCGATTTCAGCGCGACGGACAAGCTTGACGGCGGGACCGCGCCGCTGATCCTCGAAGGCGGCACATTCACCGCCGGAGTCCTCGGGACCTGCACGATCGAGGGTGCGGATGTCAGCGCGCAAGGCGTGGACACCTTCGGCACGATCAACACGCTGAGTTCAGGCAAGCTCTCCATCGCGAACACCGACCTGGAAGTCGGCAGCAATACGCTGGAGATCGACGGCGGGGCGTTCACGACCAAAGCGCTCACTGTCGGCGGAGAGACGCAGTCCAACAACACGCCCGGTTTCGGATTCCTGTACGTCGCCGGCGGCACGGCAAAAATATCCGGACAGGCGACGCTCGCCGACGGCAGCATCGATGTCGGCGAAAACAGCCAGGGCACGTTGAGCGGCGCAGGCAGCCTGACCTTCACGCAGGGTCTGGCGATCCTGTCGGCCAATGGCGCGAACAGCTTGACCATCCATGCCGGCGGCAAGACCGAAATCGACGGCGCCGCGTCGGTCGATCAGAAGAACGGCAGCGACAGCAATACCGGGCTGGTGGCCGACGGCGGCACGCTCGTGGCAACGGGCACGTTGCGGCTGGGCGTTACCCTGAGCGGCGCGCTCAATGTCGTGGATGGCGGCTCGGCGCAGATGCATGCGATCGACGCCGGAACCACCACGGCCGCATCCTCGGGCTCTGTCTATGTCGACGGCGCGCAGTCCAGCCTGACCGCCGACAGCATCGCGATCGGGGTGACCGGCATCGGAACCTTCGACGTCCTGGACGCTGCGACCGCCCAATGCACGACACTGGTGTTCGGCAGCGGCACGGGAAGTTTCGGCGAGGGCGAGATCTCCGGCCAGGGCTCCGCGCTCACCGTCACCGGCACCATCACCATCGGCGAAAAAGGCAGCGGCAGTCTCGCGGTCGAAGACAATGCCGTTCTCGATCCTGCTACTATCGTCATCGCGGGACCGGGCTCGCCGACCGGCGGCGACACGGACCCCACGACCGGCTTTCACACCCAGCACATCAGCACGCTCGCCATCGGTGCCGGTGCGGATGCCACCAGTGGCGACCTCATCGTGGGCGAGATCGGCTACGCCCGTCTCACGGTCGCGCAGGGCATGCTCACCACGAAGGGCCAGGCCGTCGTAGCCCAGCAACAGGGCAGCGAAGGCCAGGTCGCGATCAACGGCGGCAACTGGACGATCCAGGACGGCTTGACGGTGGGCGCCGCCGGCAAGGCGCTGGTGAATATCGGCGCCGATGGCGAGATCGTCGCGCAAAGCGCGCTCACCGTCGGCGGACAGGAGAGCGGCAAAGGCCAGATCGTGCTGGGCGACGGCACCGCAGGGACCGGCCCCGGCACGCTCGGTGTCTCCGGCGCGCTTACACTTGGCGCTGCGGGATCGGGCACGCTCGTCAGCGACGAGTCCCGTGTCGTGGTGGCCGGCGGGCACATCGTGCTGGGCGAAGCGCAGAGCGGCAAAGGCGTGCTCACCTTGAACAGCGGCAGCCTGGCGTTCGCCGGCACCCTCATCGCGGGCGAGAACGGCAGCGGCAAGGTGTTCTTCAACCAGGGCGCCACATTCAAAAGCGGAGCCGCCACCGTCATCCTGGGCGATCAGTTCGGCGCCACCGGCGCGCTGGCGCTGGACGGCAAAGGCACATCCGTCGTGATCACCACGCTCGAGAGCGGCGTGAAAGGCAAAGGCTCGGTGACGGTAAAAGACGGCGCACAGCTCAGCGTGCGCAATGCCGACTTCGCGACCGAAGCCAACTCCAACGCCAACGGCCTGACCGTTGGCACGGCCGGCGACGTGATCGTGAGCGGCAATCTGACGGTCGGCGAGAGGGGCTTCGGCACCCTGAGCGTGACCGGCGCGGGCCAGGTCGACGTGTCGACCGCGGTCGTGATCGGCGAGGCGGCGGCGTCGATCGGATCGGCGACGATTTCCGGCACCGTCACCACGAACGGCAAGACCACCGCATCCGAACTCGCTTACGGCACAGCGCTGGTGGGCGACGATGGCGCCGGTTCGCTGACGATAAGCGGCGGTGGTGCGGTCGTGGCGGTGGCGGGCGGCGCCGGCCTCGTGGAGATCGCGGCCGGCCAGGGCTCGACCGGCAAGCTCGCCCTGAGCGGCACGGGATCGTTGCTCAAGGGCACGATGCTCGTGGTCGGCGGCACCGAAAGTGCGGCAGGCGGCAGCGCCACTGTCGCCATTTCCACCGGCGCAAAGGCGAGCTTCGAACACGCGACGCTCTGGGCCGGTGAAAAGATGGCCCTGAAAGGCGGCACGCTCGCGCTCGGCGGCACGCTTTCAGGCACCGGCGGCATCAGCATCGGCTCCGGCAGCAAGCTGGTGCTCGATGGCGCGGACCACAGCGCCGGCATCACCTTCGCCGCCGGCAACCAAAGCGCCGTGCTCGAGCTCGCGAAGGCGAGCCTTCTGGGGATCGTCGTGAAAGGCTTTGCCGCCGGCGACAGCATCCGGCTCGACAATCTCGACAGCGCCGCGAAATTCACGGTGAAGCCGAGCGGCGCCAACACCATCGTGAGCTTCAGCGATCACGGCGTGGCCGAGGGAAGCCTGACGCTCGCCGGCGCATTCAAGGCAAACGGCCTGGCGCTCACCAACGGCGTCCTCACCGTCGTCACGCAGACGGACGGCGCAATGCACGCCGCGCACGACGACGCGTTCCATTTCGACGCGCCTGCGCCATCCGCGGCGGTGGAGAGCGGCGCGCCGCTTCTGTCCGACATCTTGCACAGCTTCGCGACGGTGCCGGTCCACGCAGAGGTGGCCAGCGCGTTCGAACCCGCCCTCCTCCACCTTCCGCACCACGACGCCGATCTGCTGCTGTAGTCACACTCCTCGCAAAATCGTCATGGCCGGGTTGAGCGCAGCGAAATTCCCGGCCATCCATTTCCGCCGTGTTCGCAACACGCCTCGACGTTCGCCATCGCTGCAATGGATAGCCGGGACAAGAGGCTACGACGGCATCTCTTTCGAGAAGAACGGCCACGACACACGCCTTCTTTCCCATCAACGCCGTCATGGCCGGGTTGAGCGCAGCGAAATTCCCGGCCATCCATTTCCGCCGTGTTCGTACAACGCGCCTCGACGTTTGCCATCGCGGCAATGGATAGCCGGGACAAGGGGCTACGACGGCATCTCTTTTAAGAAGAACGGCCACGACACACGCTTTCATTCCCATCAACGCCGTCATGGCCGGGTTGAGCGCAGCGAAATTCCCGGCCATCCATTTCCACCGTGTTCGTACAGCGCGCCTCGACGTTCGCCATCGCGGCAATGGATAGCCGGGACAAAAGCCCGGCTATGACGGCGTTCTACTTGTGAAAACGACCGCGACGCAGCGGCGCGATCAAAGCACCAGTTCCGACACGTCGCGGAAATCGCCGAGCTTGCCTTTGACGAAGGTGTTGAAGGCGATGGAATAGCGCGGCTGGGTGGCGTGGTTGACCTCCACCACATGCATCAGGCCGGAGGAGAACAGCACGAGCTCGCCCTTCTTCGGCACGATCGCATTCATCGGCGTGTTGTAGAGGTTGCGCTTCTCGCGCTTGGGCGCGAGTTCGAGCTGCTGATACGAATTGTGCCGCTGGAAGATCATGTTCGCCGGCGGATCGGGCATGTCGGTGTAATAGAGCGAACCGGACACGATCGAATTGGAATGCGAGTGTCCGTGCATGCCGACATTGGGCCGGTTGATCAGCGACCACGACTGCGTGACGTAGAGGCGCTGGTTGATGCCCATCACCTCCGAGGCGTAGACGTCGAGCGCTTCCTGCACCGCCTTCTTGATGCTGCGCAGTTGCGGCTCTTCGAAGATGTAGAGGTTCTCCGAGATCAGGTTGACCTGGTTCTGCACCATCTTGAGCTTCTTGATGAATTCGACCTGCTCGGCCGAAATCGCAGCTCCGATATCGGCGCGGAACACCGGCTCGGCAAACAGCGCCTGCGTCTCGTGGCCCCCCAAAGCCATGCGGACGAGTCTCCTGAAAATACGGCCACATCACAAACGCGTGAGGTGCGGCGAGTCAAGGTAAGTGCTTGAAAGGCCAGCCAGTCTGTTCATAAATTACCGGATCGGCTCGCGCAGCGCACTGAATGTTCCAAACCGGTAAGGCCTCTCCTTCCCTTTCCCAACACCATCGTCATGGCCGGGCTGAGCGCAGCGAAGTTCCCGGCCATCCATTGCCGCGAGGCCGGCGAAGAGGCCGGCCGTGCAACGACGGCGGTTATGGATCGCCGGGACAAAGCCCGGCGATGACGGGTTGTCCTTAGTGAGAAAGAACGACAGCGACGCACTCCTTCCACTTCCCATTAACGTCGTCATGGCCGGGCTGAGCGCAGCGAAGTTCCCGGCCATCTATTGCCGCGATGCCGCCGATAAGGCCTGTCGCGCAAACACGGAGGTTATGGATCGCCGGGACAAAGCCCGGCGATGACGGCTTCCTCTGTTTCGAAAAAAGAACGCGGCGCCGATGCGAGAACCGCGTCGATTGTTCATAGAGTTGCGCCTTGCTAGCGTTCCCGTGTAACGCGCGGGGCGATCGGAACGCACATGAGCAACACGCACTGGCGCAAAGCTATTACCGGCGATTTTGCCAAATCCGGCAAATGGGACGATGGCAGGCCAGGCATCAAGGACGATGCGTTCATCACGGCGACTGGTCCGGACTACACCGTCAAAGTGATCGGCGCCGATGCGGCGCATACGCTGACGCTCAACTCTGTGGACGCAACGTTGCTCGAAAAAGGCCAGGGCTCGCTTCATGCCGGTGCTCTGGATATCGAGGCGGGTACCGCCATCCTGACCACAGCCAACACCATTGGCCACATCACGATGACAGGCGGCGAACTGGAGTTCTCGAACAGTGCGGCGCTCGGCGGCGCCGATATCACGATCAGCAGGAAGGCGGTATTGGCGGCGACGGGAGATGCGGTGCTTTCCAACGCCATCGAGGGGGCATTCGCGCAAGCGAGTTTCGCTGCCAAAGACGGCGTGACCCTGAAACTCGACGGTAGCCTGACGTTTGGCGACACCGCCGATAGCAATGCGCTGAACTTCATCGGCACAGGTACGAACGGAAAGGGCGACGGGACAGGTGTCATAGATCTTGACGGCACCCTCGGCGCTATGGGCAGGCACTATGTGGAGATCGAAGGTGTGACCCTGGGCACTTCGATTGCAAACAACAGCGGCTTCGAAACCATGCTCTCTAGCTCGCAGAAGGTGATTTTTGATAGCAACAGCGTTCTCGACCTTACAGGACAGAACGACATCACGTTACATTTGCCAATGGGTACGGGAGAGATTCTCAATTCAGGAGAGCATGAAAACCTGACCTCCGATCAAAGCGCGTTCGGTGGCCTGATCCAGGGGGACTTTGACATCACCATGAATGGCGGTGGTGGGATCGGTGGAACGATGGCGCTGAAAGCCGGTGACGTGATAACGGTGAATAATGCTGCTGAGCTCCCGGTCCACTTCGTAGGCGACGCGCCGGCTATCAACTTGGTGCATACGCCCGCGAGAACCTTCAGCGACGAACTGTCATTTTTGGGCGCCACGTTCAGCGGCGCCGGTCCTGCGGTTGATTTGGGGACCGGCCAAGACACCGATTTGACCATCGATCACAATTTCGTCGGCACGATCGCCAATTTCGGCGGCCACAATGGGGGCACCGATACCATTACCCTTGGGGATGCGGCTGGCGAAGGTACGCCCACGATTCAATACAACCCAAGTGAGGCAGGAACCGGCGGTGAGCTGATTGTGCAGTATGGGACGAACCCGGCCTACACGCTCGAGCTCATCGGCAGCTACACACAAGCGGATTTCAAGGTGAACCCGCAGGACCCGCAGCAAATCGAATGCTCCGCCGAGCAATCTGCGCCGCACGTTCCGGTGCATCTGGTGGACGCGCTGATCTAGCTTCACGGGAGACCGCATGAGCAACACGCACTGGCGCAAAGCCTTAACCGGCGATTTTGCCAAATCCGGCAAATGGGACGACGGCAGGCCGGGCATCAAGGACGATGCGTTCATTGCCGCGACAGGTGCGGCCTACACCGTCAAGGTGATCAGCGCCGATGCGGCACACAGCCTGACGCTCGACTCTGTGAACGCGACGCTTCTGGAGAAAGCGCAGGGGTCGCTCCACGTGGGCACGCTGGACATCGAAGCGGGCACCGCGATTCTGACGACGGCCAATACCATTGGCAGCATCGTTGTGAGTGCCGGCCTGTTGGCGTTCTCGAACAGTGCAGCGTTGGGAAACGCGACTATCTCGCTCAGTCGCGCGGGTACGCTGGAGGCGACGGCGAATGCCGAAATTTCCAACGACATCATAGCGGCCTCCCTTCAGGCGACCTTCGCGGTCAAGAACCGCTCGACCCTGAAGCTGGATGGCGCCCTGACCTTCAATACCCATACCAGTCAAACGCTGAACTTCATCGGCAATGGTGTCGTGGACATTGACGGACAGATCGGCACGGCGAGCGCGCACTCCTTTCTGACGATTAAGGGTGTGACGCTGGGGAGTTCGATCGCAGACAACAGCGGGTTCGACACATACCTCTCCAGCACGCAGATACTGAAAATCGACAGCAACGGCGTTCTCGACCTCACAGGTCAGGACAATGTGACATTGCAGAACCTGCAGGGGCCTGGTTCTCTTTTGAATTCAGGACCACACGAACATCTTACCGCTGCTTTCATTTCGCTTTCCGGCGGGGTAACCGGGGACTTCGACCTCACCGTGGATGCTGGTGCTTTCGGCGGCACGCTCGCATTGAGCTCCGGCGATACGATACACGTCACCGAGGCTTGTCAGTTCGATGACGTGCACTTCGAAAGCCCGGCACTCACGATAGATCTGGAGGACAGTGTGGGAGGCGGCACACTGTGGTTGACAGGGGCGACCTTTAGCGGAACAGCACCGGCTATCGATCTTGGGACCGGCCAAAACAGTAGCCTGTCCATCGATCATACGTTCGGCGGTACCATCAGCAATTTCGGTGGTCACGGCGGCGGTACGGATCACATCTTTATCGACGATGTGACTGACAGCGCCGACCCAACGCTTCACTACAAGCCAAACGAAGCTGGAACCGGTGGCGAGCTGATCGTGAAGTACGAAACGATGCCTGCGTTCGTCTTGAACTTCGAAGGCACTTACACGCAGGACGATTTCAAAATCGATCCGAAAAACGGTGCGGAGATCGACGGCTCCGCCGAGCAATCATCGCCGCAGGTGCCGGTGCATGTGATGGATGCGCTGATCTAGCGCGCGATCTGCGGAAGCGTGACACGCGTGCGCTCCAACGCGATCGTCATCGTCGGTAAAGCGTTCTACCCAACGTCGTCATGGCCGGGCTGAGCGGAGCGAAGTTCGCGGCCATCTATTGCCGCGATGTTGGCGATGAGGCCGCCCGCGCAACGACGGAGGTTATGGATCGCCGGGACAAACGCCCGGCGATGACGGCTTTTGGTGTCTGTATCGGCCGGACGCCCAACGCGACTGTCATGGCCTGCAAAAGCAGGCCATCCAGATGACAGCTGCGCTGCTGTAGGCAAGTGAGCCGGAATTCTTTCGGGATGCGCCGGGCAACATTACCTGGATGGCCTGCTTTTGCAGGCCATGACAATGGAAAGAGGCATGCGTTGATTGACTCTAATCGGCCTATTGGTAGGTTTTTAAGCATTGAATGAAATCTTCTTTTGTTCTAAACTCCGTGGATGACAAAAGACACCGACCCCTTCGAAGCCCTCCTGCTGGAGCAGGCCAGGCTTTGCCATGCGGAATTGCGCAACAGCGTCAAAAGCTTGCGCGCCTTCGGGAAAGCCCATCCGCTGGATGACCGGATTCTCAGTTCGTCTGCGGCCCTGACCACCGACCTGCTCGTGCAGCACGTCAGCCAGCTGGCGGACGTCACCACCCCGCTGGCCGCGGCTGCGGCGCGGATCAGGGGAAAAACCGCAGCCAAAGACGACTAGTCGAAAACCGAGGTTCAATTCCGACAGAAAATTGCAAAAGCACGGAAATAAGCGAGAGGAATCAAGCAATGCCTTACAAACGTGGCGCGCCCCTGGGCAACAAAAACAGGCTGATTCACGGCCTTTATAGCCGCGAAATCGCCGAACGCAGGCGCGCCGTGCGCCACTGCAAACGAATGGCACGCATGCTGCTGGCCCGCGTCGCCATCGTCATCCGGACCCGCGAGGCCCTGGCCGGGAAGGTCCCGCGCGCCCGGCCGGTGCCGCGGCGCCGGCGTTTCCAGCCGGTCATCCGCAAACACGGACAGTTTCCGCGTTTCCGTGCGTTCGAACTGCTGCCCCCGCCGCGCTGGCGCAGGCTCATGGCCCGCTTCAAACGCGCCGAAGCGATGGCCGCTCTCACCACCCCTCCACGCAGCGAAGCGGAGTTGGAGGGGTCGCGGCGAAGCCGCGGGGGGAGGACCTTGAGCGCGTAAGCGCTTCTTGTTTGCTGTTGGAAGAACAGGACGAAGCGGCTGAACGAGCGCGGCTTTGCCGCGCAAGGTCCTCCCCTCGCTTCGCTCGACCCCTCCAACTCGCGAAGCGAGTTGGAGGGGTGGTCTCCGTCATGGGCCGCATTGACAGGCTGCGGCGTCCTCCCCACCTCTTTTGCAGCAATGGCATTGTGGGGTGCGCGATGAGTCTGTCAGCCACGGCCGATACGCCGTTCCTTGTCGGCACCGCGCCGCCGCCGGAGAAGTCGCCGTCGCTGCTTCGCGCGCTCTTCCACCGGGCGGAGAACGAGTTCGAGAACCTGCCGCGCGCGGTGTACGAGCAGCCGGTTTGGGAATGGAAGAGCATCTTCGGCCATCAGTTCGTGATCAGCGATCCGGTGGGCGTGAAGCGGGTGCTGCTCGACAATGTCGCGAACTATCCCAAGACCGAGATGGAGACGAAGATGCTCGGCGCCATCCTGGGCGAAGGGCTGCTGGTCTCGCAGGGCGACAAGTGGAAATCGCACCGCCGCCTGATGGCGCCGAGCTTCGATTTCAAATCGATCGTCTCCTATGCGCCCGCGATGGTCGCGACCGCGCAGGCGTTCGGCGACAGTTGGTCCGGCAAGAACGGCGAGATCGACATCGCCGACGAGATGACCCATCTGACGCTGAAGGTGATCTCCGGCACCATGTTCTCCAGCGACGGCGAGATGCTGGGCGAGCTGGTGGATCGCTCGCTGCGCAAGACGACGGACAATCTCGATTTCGGCATTCTCGATTTTGTACCGCTGATCGGGCCGCCGCGGATGAAGCGGAAGATGGATCGCATCCACACCGACTTCATGACGATGGACGCCACCATGCAGAAGCTGATCGGCGCGCGCGAGAAGGCGCAAGGCGCGGCCCCGCGCGACCTGCTCGACCGGCTGATCGCGGCGCGCGACGGCGAGACCGGCGTGAGCCTCACCAACGACGAAGTGCGCGACGAGATCCTGATCATCTTCCTCGCCGGCCACGACACCACCGCGCTGGCGCTGACCTACACCTGGTATCTGCTCTCGCAGCATCCGGCGGTCGAAGCGAAGCTGCATGAGGAATTGCGCCGCGTGCTGGGCGGCCGCGCGCCGGTGCACGACGATCTCGTCAACCTGCCCTACACCAAGATGGTGCTCGAAGAAGCGATGCGGCTCTATCCGCCGGCGCCGGGGCTTTCGAACCGCGCGGTACTCGCCGACGACGAGGTGTGCGGCGTGAAGATCCCGAAAGGCGTGCAGGTCGGGGTGATTCCGTGGGTGATCCATCGCCACCGCTTGCTGTGGGACAATCCGGAGAAATTCGATCCGGAGCGGTTTTCGCCGGAGCGCAGCGCGGGGCGGCATCGCTTCGCCTATCTGCCGTTCGGCGGCGGCCCGCGCGTCTGCATCGGCATGGCGCTCGCGCTCGCCGAGGCGCAACTCATCCTGGCGACGCTGGCGCAGCGCTATCGCATGCGGCTGGTGCCCGGCCAGAACATCGTGCTGCAGCATCGCATCACGATGCGGCCGAAGGACGGAATCAAGATGGTGCTGGAGGCGCGCTAGAGTCGTCTTGGATTGGATTGACGTTTACGACCCAAAGGCTTGCCGTCATGGCCGGGCTGAGCGCAGCGAAGATCCCGGCCATCCATAGCCTCGCTTCCGATAGGTTGAATACGCGCAGCGGATCGCATCCCGCAAAACGGCGGCTATGGATGGCCGGGAATGACCTGCGCTGCGCTCCGGTTCACCCGGCCATGACGGCTTTGAGAAGAGCGGGCTCGTAAGTCGATCAGTAGTGCGATACGGCGAACGGCGCGAGCGGCGACACGACAGAGATGATGTCCCAGATCGGATTGCTGTCGACACGCACGATATCGCCGGGATCGACCTCGGTGGCCGCGTCGGCGTTCACTTTCTCTTCTTTCGCGGTGCCGTTCCTGCGCAGATAGACGTGGCCTTCGATCGCCTTCTGGGTGTAACCGCCCGCGAGCGCGACCGCGTTGAGCACGTTCATCCCGTTCACATATGGATACTGTCCGGGCTTGTTCACTTCGCCGATGATGTAGAACGGCCGGTAGAGCGTGACTTCCACGCTCACGCGCGGCTGCAGCAGATAGCCTTGCGCATAACCCGCCGTGATCGCCGCTTCGAGCGCGCGCGCGGTGAGACCGGTGGCGCGCACCTGCCCGATCATCGGCAGGCGCACATAGCCGGTGCTGTCGACCTGGAACTCGCCCGACAGATCGTCTTCGCCATAGACGGTGACGTGAACCTTGTCGCCGGTGCCGAGCATGTAATCCGCCGGTCCGTTGCTGAGCGATTGGATCGGCGCGACCGATGCCATGCGCACCGGCGGCTGTTCCACGGGCTCCGCGGGACGGAGCTGCGGCTGATCCGGTGTCCAGGAACGGGGCGCCTGCATGGTGGAATAGTTCGGCGCATCGGCCGCACACGCGGGCGCGCCTGCGATCGTCGCAGCCAGGATCGCCAACAGGAGTGCATGCATCCAGCGCATGGACCGCACTCTAACTCGGTAAAACTTTACGGATCGTGGTCGATTGGCGTTGTGGTCAACAACCGGTTAACGCCGCAACCCTCAGACCAGTCGCGATTGGCGCACCGCCGCCGCGATGAACGACGAGAACAGCGGATGCGGGTCGAACGGGCGCGATTTCAGCTCGGGATGGAATTGCACCCCGATGAACCACGGGTGATCGGAAATCTCCATGATCTCCGGCAGCCTGCCGTCGGGCGACCAGCCGGACACCACCATCTTGTGCTCGGCGAGCTGGCGCGTGTAGCCGACATTCACCTCGTAGCGATGGCGATGGCGTTCGCTGATGTCGGTGGTGCCGTACACTTCCGCGACCCGGCTGCCGGCGGTAAGCACCGCGGGATAGGCGCCGAGGCGCATCGTGCCGCCCATGTCGCCGTCGGCCACGCGCTGCTCGACCTGGTTGCCCTTCACCCATTCGGTCATCAGGCCGATCACCGGATGCCGCGGATGGCCGTTCTCCGTGGTGCCGGCGCCTTCGAGGCCGGCGAGGTCGCGCGCCGCTTCGATCACTGCCATGTGCAGGCCGTAGCAGATGCCGAAGAACGGCACGTTGCGCTCGCGCGCGAACTTCACCGCGTGGATCTTGCCTTCGGTGCCGCGCTCGCCGAAGCCGCCGGGCACCAGGATGCCGTTGACGTTCTCCAGGAACGTCGCGGCGTCGTCGCGCTCGAATATCTCGCTGTCGATCCAGTCCATGTGGACCTTCACGTTGTTGGCGAGACCGCCATGGACCAGCGCTTCGGACAGCGACTTGTAGCTGTCCTTCACCTGCATGTACTTGCCGACGACGGCGATGCGCACCTCGCCTTCCGGATTCTTCACCCGGTCGACGACCCACTGCCAGCGGCTGAGATCGGGCTCCGGCGCGTCGAGGCCGAACACCTGCAGCAGCTGGGTATCGAGGCCTGCCTTGTGATACGCCATCGGCGCGCGATAGATGGTGTCGAGATCGAGCGCGGGGATCACGCGTTCCGCCGGCACGTTGCAGAACAGGCCGATCTTGCGCCGCTCCTCGTCCGGAATCGGATGCGAGGCGCGGCAAAGCAGAATGTCGGGCTGGATGCCGATCGCGCGCAGCTCCTTCACCGAGTGCTGCGTCGGCTTGGTCTTCAGTTCGCCGGCGGCCTCGATGTACGGCACCAGCGTGAGGTGGACGAACGCGGTCTGGCCGCGCGGCAGCTCGTTGTGCAGCTGGCGGATCGCCTCGAAGAACGGCAGGCCCTCGATGTCGCCGACCGTGCCGCCGATCTCCACCAGCAGGAAGTCGAGATCGTCCGTGCTGGCGAGCGTGAACTCCTTGATCATGTCGGTGACGTGCGGAATCACCTGCACGGTGCGGCCGAGATAGCCGCCCTTGCGCTCCTTCTCGATCACCTGGCTGTAAATGCGCCCGGACGTGACGTTGTCGGACTTCGCCGCCGACACGCCGGTGAAGCGCTCATAGTGGCCGAGGTCGAGATCGGTCTCCGCGCCGTCGTCGGTGACGAAGACCTCGCCGTGCTGATGCGGCGACATGGTCCCCGGATCGACGTTGAGATAGGGGTCCAGCTTGCGCAAACGGACCTTGTATCCGCGTGCCTGAAGAAGGGCTCCGAGAGCCGCGGAGGCAAGACCTTTTCCCAAGGAAGAGACCACGCCGCCGGTGATGAAGATCAACCGCGCCATGGAAGGCCAACATGTCGAAACGTCGGTGCACACTCAAGCGGAAAATTCGCGCGCCGCGATTTCTTTCACGCCGTCGCAAAGTTGCGTGCAAAGTCGTTGAATCGAAATGCTAATCCGCGCACGCGCGAACCGCGCATGAATCATGCTCAAGCACACAACGGGGGCATGCAGACGCAATAAGGCGCGCGCGGGTGCGTCAGCGATTCGCAACAGGCCTAGTGCGGGATTGGAACGGCCGGCTGTGCCGGGACCGGCTGCTTCGGCGGGACGATCGTCCGCGTCGTCGTGGTTGCCGGTGTATCCAGAATGGAGGTCGTGGCCCGGCCGTGCAGCGCAAGCAGGGTCAGCGCCATGCTCAGGATGAAGAACATCGCCGCGAGAACGGTGGTCGTGCGGGTCAGCGTATCGGCCGCGCCGCGCGGGCTGAACAGCCCGCCGAGCCCGGCGCCGCCGCCACCCATGCCCAGCGCCCCGCCCTCGGACCGCTGCAACAGGACCGAAACGATCAGGGCCGCGGACACGAAGACCTGAAGAACCAGAAGAATGACCTGAAGACCCTGCATGGAACGGCTCCGGATAGCGGCGCGGTCTTAGACGAAAGCCCGCAGAAGGGAAAGTGGGGCAGGCCCTCGCCTCGAACGACCGAAGAGTGCGGGTATATTGCTCATGTCACCGGATTCACAAATTCAAGGCCGTTGACGCCGAAATTCCGTCACCGCTCCGGAGTCCGGGTCGTCGCGGTAATAGAACAGCGAGAGATCACCCCCGTTCGCGATAAAAAGTGGCGCGCTAAACCCATTACGCCCCAACGAGGCGCCATTTATCATCGAAAAATTCAGTAGGACCCTCTGCTGACCATTTTCCTGAATTATCATCCATTCCCCGCCGCCGTCGATAACCGCCGCAGCTGAGGCATCAGGACCGTTTATAAAATCGGCAGGAATGCTCCAGGCCAAAAAGTGCCCTCCGCTCGAAAGGCGAAGAACGCTCGGCTTTTGCTTCGATAATTCCGGGCGAACTGTTGTCCGAACCCAAGTTCCGACGAGTTGATCGGGGGATACAGCACCACTGTTACAACAGGCGAGCATCAAGCAGAGCGAACTGGAGCAAATCAGTTTGTGTACTGTTCGAATCGCGTTGGTAAACGAAGTCATTGTTACCGTGCGCAGCAATCTAACTTAACATGAAAATCAAATGTTTGACTCGTCGGCGACATTGGCCCGCTCGGAAATGCGCTGTTTATGGACGCTCCCACAGTGTTATTCCACCAAGGTGAATAGCCAATGATTGGAGGATGAGTAGCTGAACGCATGTCGGATGTATTCCACACATGAATATACACGTCGCTACCAAGCGTTTGATACCTTAGCCCGTACGATCCCAAAAAGGCAGCTGCGATATTGCCAGTATAACCACCGGTAGCAACCGAAGAGTCGGGGCCTTAGTAGATCGGCGCGCCAAAATGATGATCGATCAGGTTGTCGCTGTGGAAGCCGGCGGTCCCTTCCCGATCGACAACCAGATAGATCGAGGCGCCGATACCGGTCAGAGAGACGTGCCCGGGATTTGCTCCAAGCACTACGCCGGCTTCGTCCATGTCCATAGCCAACGCATCGATCCGCGGAACTGCAATCCGGTCGTGGCCAAAGTCGAACGCATCCGTCGTCGCCGCGCCATGCATCTGATCGACGGACGCAGCGCCAGCTGCGGCAACGAAGGCGATCGTTGTCGTGCTTCCCGTGGTGATGCTGAAATTGTCTGCCTGGAGGGCCCCCGCAAACTTCATAGCGATCGTATGTGTTCCGCTTTTCAGCGTCAGCGTTCCGGTATTCCCACTCTCGTTGAAACTCACGAATGACCAGGCGCCGGTAAGATTGACGGCGTCACCGGATGCGAAACCGGAGATCTTGGCGCTGGACGCGGTCGGGTGGATCAAATCGAGCGTGGCGCCGCTGCCAGAAAATGCGAGCGTATCGGTCGCCGACACGCCGGTGTTCAGCGTGAGCGTAGAACCGGCCTTGAGGGTAACGGTTCCCGTGCCCTTCAGCATGCCATTCAGTGTAAGGGTCTCGTTGGCGGCGACGACGAGCTTTCCATTGTCGACGATGGCGGGAGCGGAGAAAACGCCCGCCTCCGTCACGGTGACACCGGTATCGATCACGAGAGTCCCGGCCGCGGCGCTGCCTGTTTTGCCGATTTCGATCGACGACGACGCGTCGCCAACCGTCAGCGTGACGCCCGCGCCGCTGCCTTCTGCCAATGCTTTGATCTGTACCTTGGCACCATCCGAAGCACTGACGATGTCATTGCCCGAGATGAATTTGCCCATGACATCAAACTCGGCGCCCGCACCGCTCGCGAGATAGCTGGAAGCGGCGCCAGCGTCCGATACATTGCCGTGAACCGTTAGCGCGCTTCCTGCCGTGATCGAAAAGGCGGTTCCAGAGTCCACAAGATTGCCTACCGTCAGGCTGCCGCCGTTCTCAATCACATTGCTCGTGGAGTTCGTCGCTTTGCCATAGAATGTACCGGTGACCAACATCGTACCTCCGTTCAACGCGAGGTACTCATAGGCGGCAAAGGTGGCATTGCCGGCGACGGCCAGCGAACTGCCTGCGAAGAGCCACACATTGGCGTGCGTCACGGTCAGCCCGCCTGCGCCCACGTGGAAGTTGCCGTCGAGCCCGAACGTGCCGGAAAAAGACTGAAACGTCAGAGCGTTTGCATTGCCGTCGCCATAGATGAAAGACCCGGCGTTGCTGTAGTTCTGGATGAGAACCGAATCGTTTGCGCCGGGCGCCAGGGCAGCGGGAGATTGCGCTGCCGTCGTGTCGGTCCAGTTCGCCGGACTGTTCCAGGCGCCCTGCGCCGGGCCGGTCCACTGATAGGAGTCCGCCGATGCCGTGCCGGCTGGAGCCGGGTTGGTCGTCCCCAGATAATTGATCTGCTCCCTTCCGGCGCCCAGTGGAAGAACCGCGAACGCATTGGCATAACCCGTGCCGATGTCGAGCGAGGCGGCAAGTGTCGTCCCCGCATAAAGGCCGAGCACGCCATCCGTATACTGTGCATTTGTTATCGTGCTGATGCCGTCCACGAAAATCTTGTCCGTCCAGTCGAAGCCGCTAATGACAGGGGCGAAGTGACCGGAGGCTGTGAAATCGCCGGTATTGATATCGAGAGTTCCGGACGGACCGGCGAAACCGATCTGGATCGCAGAGCCACTGGCGTCGTTGTTGAACTGCAATGTCGACCCCGCAGCGATCGACACGGTACCCGAACCTGTAACCGCACCCTCAAGCAAGAGGCTGCCGCTGTCGATGAGCGTTCCATCGTTGACAATAGACGGCGCCTGAAGGCTGCCGTCAGCCGTCGCGCTGGTGCCGGCCGCAATGGTGATCGTCCCCCCCTTCGCGAAGCCCGCCGTTCCGATCCCGATCGACGATGTGCCGTCGTCGACGGCAAACTGCGTGAAGCCACTGTCGTTCAGCGCCGCAAGCCGGACATGCGCGCCGTTCGCTGCGCCGATAGCGTCGTTGTTGCCTGCGAACGTTCCCGCGACCGTGAACGCGGCACGGGCACCGTTGAGGCTATATTCCGTGGGACCGAGGTTAGTGTTGGTGTTGGACACGTCACCGTTGACGGCGAACGTGCTTCCAGCGCCGATTGCATAGTGGGTAATGGAGTCCACGACCGTGCCCACCGTGAGCGTCGCGCCATCCTCGATCGTGTTCGAGATGGGGTTGGAACCGACAACGTCGCCGTAGAACGTCCCCTTCACTGTAAGCGAAGAGCCATCCAGCGCGATGTGCGACGCGGCGCCCAACACGGCGTCGCCGGTGACGGACATTTTCGCGCCATTCAGTGCGATCACGCTGTTACTGCCGAGCGTGACGTCGCCCGCTACGGCAAGCTTACCGCCTGTGGTGAGTAGAACGGACTGGTATTGCCCCACAGAAAGGCCGCCAGCACCGATGGTGAACGCGCCATCGAGCCAAGTCTCGCCCCCGACACTCGCTGTGGCGGCCACCGTTAGACCGAGTGCAGCGCCGTTGCCGACAATCACCTGGGCCTTCCCGAAATTGAGCCCGCCAATGGTGACCGTATCGTGCGTCCCCGGCGCCACGGCCGCGGGAGATTGGCCCGCCGTCGTGTTGGCCCAGTCCGCCGTGTCGTTCCAGCCGCCCGCGAACCCGGCAATCCACTGATAGGAGGCTGCGGACGGCGTGCCAGCCGATGCCGTGCTTCCAGCTTCGAGATAGTCGATCTGATATCCGCCACTGACCGGCAGGACCGAGAAGTCGTTCGTATAGCCCTGACCGATATTAAGCACCGCTTCAACCGCCGTACCGTCGTAAAGATCGAGCACGCCGTTCGCATATTGCGCACTTGTGATCGTTGCACCGGAGAAGTCGATGGCAGTTGCCTCACCAAAACCATGGATCGGCGAAGCGAACTGTTGTGAGGCATTGATGTCGCTCGTATCGAGCGCCAAAATCCCATCCTGCCCGGAGAACATAATCGGCGCGGCGGTGGCATTCACTTTGTCAGCGGTCATCGTCAGTGTCGAACCGGCTCCAATCGTTACCGTTCCGGTACCTTCGACCGCACCGTTCAAGGTGAGCTTTTCGTGGGCGACAACGCTGAGTGAACCGTTTTCGCGGATAATCGGAGCGGAAAAACTGCCACTCTCGGCGACGCTAATACCGGCGGCGATACCAAGAATTCCGCCGGCGGCGCCGCCACCTGAGCCGATCGCGAAATGGGACGAGGCATCGACGGTGATCGCAATGCCGTCGCCGCTCGTATCCTGCGTCAACGCTCCGAGCCGGACTACTGCGCCGCCCGACGCGACGATTGTGTCGTTGCCTGAGACGAACGTACCTCCGACATTAAAAGTGGCGCCGGCGCCGTCGACTCTGAATCCCGATTGGGGGGTACGGATCGCACCGTTGTAGGTGCTGTCCGTCACATCACCGTTGACGGTGAGAACACCGCCCGCTCCGATCGAGAAATTGCTTTCACAGTCCACCAGGCTGCCCACAGTAAGGGTGCCACCGTTCTCGATTGTGTTTGGCGCGTAAGAAGTAAACGGCACCCACAGGCCGGCGTGAAACGTTCCCGCTACGGACATTGTGCCGCCATCCAGTGCTACGCTGCAGAACGGGTAGTTCGGCGCGAAGAGCACGTCACCGGTGACAGTCAAAGCGTCTCCGGCCATCAGACTTAACGTCGCGGGGCCTATGTCTGCGAGTGACGTCGTGGTGAAGATGCCCGTCAGCGCAACGTCGTTTTCGACCGTGAGCGCCGGGAGGACGGCGGGGGCTATGGACGATGAGTTGGTAACACCGAACGTCGTGTTGCCTTGGGTCCCGAGCTTGAGCGATGTAAGTTGAGAGTCGGCCAGCACAGCGGTGGTGAGATTTCCGCTGAGTGCCACGCCGCCGACGAGCGTCAATGTCGAGAGCGTCGCGGTCGAGGTGCTGGAAAGATCCAGTTCGGCGTTATCGAGCGTGAAGCTGCTTCCGAAGGTCGCCGCGCCCGCAACGGTTGTTCTGCCGGAATCGAGCGTGGCGCCGCTGGCGAAGGTGGCCGCGCCCGTATCTACAAGGAGTCCCTGACCTGAAACCTCCAGGAAACCTGTGACACTCAGGGCGCCGGTCGTGATTGTGCCAGCCGGCCCGGCTGCCAGAGCGATCGATCCTCCTGCATCGGAATCCAATGTCAGTGAGGCACATGAGACGGACACCGGTGAGGACGTTGTGACCGTGATCGTCGATGATCCGGCGTCGATGGTTATGTTGTCATTGATGCCGGGCGGCGCAGTCGCCGGTATGCCGGCCACTGTCCAGTTGTTGGGATCGCCCCAGTCCTTCGAATCGGTGCCTGTCCAGTTGTAGTTAGCCACGTCAACCTCCCCGCGCCGAACACGCGTGCGCAGGCAGCGTCACCGCACAACCATTTTGTTGAAGTTCACCGCCCCAGCAACGTCGAGGTTAGCGGAACTTTTGCGCCCGCTCAATTATGAGACGATCAGCGCATGCCACACCGGATTGCCGCCGCAACTCGGACGCGTGGACGCCTGCCGTCGAGGGAGCGAGTTCAACGGTGAGACCCGATTTTCGCCGATTTTACGACGCCATCGCCACGTCGCGGGCGCGGATAACTGCAACTGCGGCGTCGATCTCGGCCAGGTGCTCGCCGGTGCTTTTTTCGGGTGAGAACAGCTGGTTGAGGCTGAGCGCGGCATGTCCCAACAGATGCAGGGAGGCGCTGCGGTCCACGCCCGCGTTGATGCCGTCTAGCCCTGCGAGGATGGATTGGCACCAGTCGGCGGTGTGGCTGATTTCCAATTCGCGACAGCGGTTCTCGACCGAGTGCGTCAGGTCCCGCAACTTCGCCGCTTCCGGGCCGATGGTTCCGGGCGTCTGCAACTGGAGCAACCGCCAGAGCACGCAGATCTGGAAACTGTCGCGGCGCAATTTCTCCGAATGCAGGATGTCGAGCGCGACCTTCAGTTCCAGGTCGAGACGCTGGGCCACGATCTCGGGCGCAAGATGGTCGCGCGCCTTCATCTGCAGGGAGTTGGGCGGATCGAACAGATCGACGCTGGAAGAACGATTGGCCTCGCGGCGGCGATCGGGGCCGACATATTCCGTGGTCACGATGAAACCCTTGCGACGCTCGACGTGGGTCTTGATGCGGCTTTCCAGCATCGCGGTCGAGAACGGCCGCAGCAGAAGATCGTCGGCGCCGCAATCCAGCACCCGCTGCACCAGACTATCGATGCTGTCCCATGCGGTGACGATCACCACGATGAACGGGTTATAGCCCGCCGTACCGTGCCGCAGGCTGCGTACCGCGTCACACACTTCACTGTCGGGCTGAGCCTCGCACAGCACGAGATCGGGCGGCCGTTTGCGGATGCGGCTGCGGAACGCCTCCATCGAACCCACGGAGTCGATCTGCTTGAAGCCGAGCGCGTACAGCGTGGTCCGCGTCGCGTTGCGGTTCATCGGCACCGGATCGTAGATCAGCGCTTCCGAAGTATCGAAAGACAGCCGTGACATCCCCAAACCCGGTTCGCTCCGCGCTAAGCAATGCCACGGCAGCGGTTAAGGATCGGTGGGAAAATTCGCTAAGACTTTGGCGAAGCAGCCCGAATGATCGGCAGGAAGTCCGAAGCCTTCAGGCTCGCGCCGCCGACCAGCGCGCCCCCAACGTTCGCGACCGCCAGGATTTCGCGCGCATTGGACGCCTTCACCGAGCCGCCGTAGAGAATCCGGAAACCATTTCCCGCTTCGCCAAACGCCTTCACGAGGCAGGCGCGGACATGCGCATGCATCCCGGCGATGTCGGCAACGGTTGCCGTCTTGCCGGTGCCGATCGCCCAGATCGGCTCATAAGCCACGACCGTGTTGGAAGACACAGCGCCGCTCGGGATGCTCTGCGCGAGTTGTCTGGCGCAGATTTCGTGCGCATCGCCCGAACTGCGCTGCGTTTCCGTCTCCCCGATGCAGACAATGGCAAGAAGGCCGGCGCGCCATGCAGCTTGCGCCTTGGCGCCCACCATCGCGTCGGTTTCGCCATGATACTGGCGGCGCTCCGAGTGACCGACGATGACGGCGGTTGCGCCGGCATCGCGCAGCATCTCCGCGCTGATGTCGCCCGTGAAGGCGCCGGAGACTTCCGCATGACAGTCCTGGCCGCCCACCGCGATCGGCGATCCTTTCGCGATCCTTGCAGCCTCGGCCAGCATCGTCGCCGGCGGGCATATGAGAACATCGGCCGGAGGCGTTCCGAGTTCTGTCTTCAGTGTCTCGAGCTCCGCCAGGGAGCCATTCATCTTCCAGTTTCCGGCGACCAGCTGGCGCATCGTTCCTCAACGCAAGATTTCGACCAACAGAACCCAGGCGTTCAGCACCGTCGCGATCAACGATGCGATCACGCCCGGCACCACCCAATACAAGGCGCCATGCACCCCGGCAAAGATCAAAATACCCGCGGCGACCAGCGGCAGGCTCGAAACCTGTGCCAGCAATACGCGCGGGAGCAGCAACCGGAGTGACGGCCCGTCCTTGCTGCGGATCGCGTTCAGCTGGATGACGGCCGGGATGATCCACATCGCAAGGCCGGTCGCCGCGATCTCGCTTCCGAACAGCCAGTCGGGCTGTTGCGGCACCAGGGCATAGCTCGACGCCACCAGGACGCCGGTCGGCGTCACCAGGGTTTCGGCCGCCCGGCCCGGCAGAATCGGGTGCGACAGAATGCGGGCGATGTTGATCGAGATTCCCACGATAACGAGTCCGGTAAGGGCCGCCGCTGCACCCAGTTCGGCCCCGAAGAACTCGGACCACGTCCCCATTTTCCGCGCCTTGCCCCAACCGCACCCCCTCCCTATCATCCGCCGCCTTTCTCCGTCACCTGCCCTTCCTCAAGGTTTTCCATGCTTCAGCAGATGCGTGCCCTCTCGAAATCGTGGGTTTCGACCGTCCTGATGGGCGGCCTCGCGCTGAGCTTTGCGCTTTGGGGCATCGGCGACATCTTCCGCGGCCGGACCGTTACGGCCGTCGCCACGGTGGGCGGTTCGGAGATCGATCAGACGTCTTTCTCGCGCGATTACCAGAACACTGTCAGCTATGTCGGCCGTCAGAAGGGAAGTCCGCTCACACCGGAGCAGGCCCGCAAGATGGGCCTGCCGCGCATCACGCTCGACAAACAGATGTCGGACAGGGCGCTCGACAACCTGGCGTCGAATATGGGCCTTACGGTCGGCGACGACACGGTCACACGCGAGATCCAGGCAGCGCCGCTTTTCCGCGGCATCAATGGAACCTTCGATCACACCGTGTTCCTGCAACAGGCGACTCGTCTCGGCTATAGCGAAGAGGGCTTCATCGAGCTGATGCGTGCCGATCTGGCGCGCAACCAGCTCAACTCCGCCGTCTCGGACGGCTTCACGATGCCGATGGGGTACGTCGACGCGCTCAGCAAATATGTGAGCGAATCGCGGGCGGCCGATTATGTGGTCGTCACGCCGGAGATGGTACCGGCGATCGCGCCACCGAGCGACAAAACCTTGACCGACTATGTCGCCGCGAATCCGGTGCGCTTCAGCACGCCCGAATATCGCTCCGTGACCTATGCGAGCATCGGTCCCGAAGACGTGTCCGACAAGATCGCGATCACGGACAAGCAGCTTCACGACGCCTACGACCAGAACAAGGCGCAATATGTCGTGCCGGAAAAACGCGATGCCGATCAGATATCCTTTCCCACGCAGACCGAGGCGGCGGGGGCAAAGGCGAAGCTCGATGCCGGCATGACCTACGACGCCCTCGCCAAGGCGCGCAATCTGACGCCGCAGACGATCAGCTTGGGCACTGTCGCAAAGGAGCAGGTGACCGAGAAGGCAGAAGCCGACGCGCTGTTCGCGCTGCCCGAGAACGGAATTTCGCAACCGGTGAAGGGACCGTTCGGCTATGTGTTGCTGCGCGTCCGCAAGATCACGCCGGCGGTCAACAAATCGTTCGACGATGTGAAGGCCGACCTGGAGAAACAACTCAAGACACAGCTGGCCGCGGCGACGCTGGTGGACACGATCAACAAGTTCACCGATGCGCAGGGTTCGGGCGACGACATCGCACAGGCTGCCAAAGCTGCGGGCATGCATGTCACAACGATTCCCGCCGCCGACGCCCAAGGCCTGCCGCCGGGCGGCACCAAAGGCGTGATCTCGAGTCCGGAACTGATCAAAGCGGTCTTCGCGGCGGATGTCGGCGCCGACGGCGATGCGTTCCAGGCTGCGGATGGCCATTGGTACGCCCTGAAGGTGAACGGCATAACGCCGCCCAAGGTACAGCCGTTGTCCGCGGTCCACGATACCGCCCTTGCCTCGTGGACGCGGAACGAACGCGCCAAGGCGATGGCCGAGAAAGCCAACGCGATCGCGGCGCAGTCCAACAAGGACGGCAAGCTTTCCGGCGGCGCGATCCAGTCCAGCGGCCGTCTGAACCGCACGACCGTGAACCAGGTGTTCTCGCGCGCGCTGATCAACGCTCTGTTCGACAAACCGGCGGGCGTGGCCGTCACCGGTCCGATCGCAAGCGGTGAAGGCTATGTGGTTGCCCGCACCACCGGTGTGACGCATCCGAAGTTCTCGCCCAACGATCCGAACATCCGCAGCTTTGCCCAGCAGTTGGGACAGCAGATCGTCACCGACATGACCGACGCCTTAGGCAACGCCGAGAAGATCCGGCAAGGCACGACGGTCAATCAGAAGCTGTTCGATTCCGCGGTCGGTGGCGGCAACGCCGACAATTCCTGACGCCGATGGCCAGGATCGAACCGGACTTCACGGCGTTCGCGAAAGCCTATGACAGCGGCCAGCCGCAGCCGGTGTACACGCGCCTGGTTGCCGATCTGGAAACGCCGGTCTCCGCTTTCCTGAAACTGGGCGAAGGCCGCGACAACGCGTTTCTGCTGGAGAGCGTACAGGGCGGCGAGGCGCGTGGCCGTTATTCCATCATCGGCCTCAAGCCCGATCTGATCTGGCGCTGCCGGAACGGCAAAGCGGAGATCAACCGCTCGGCGCGCGCGGCACCGGACAAATTCACGGCCGATCCGCTGGCCGACAAACCGCTGCAATCGCTGCGGACCGTGATCGACGAGACGAAGATGGCGCTTCCGGCCGATCTGCCGCCGATGGCGGTCGGGATCTTCGGGTACCTCGGCTACGACATGGTGCGGCTGATCGAGAAGCTCGGCACCACACCGCCCGACACGCTCGGCCTGCCCGACGCGATCATGCTGCGGCCGACGATCCTCGCGATCTTCGACAATGTGCGCGACGAAATCCTTGTCGTGACGCCGGTATGGCCGGAGAAGACCGTCGATGCGCGCGCGGCTCATGCGCGGGCTTGCGAACGGCTGAACGACGTGGTCGCCGATCTCGACCGTCCGCCGCCGGCCACCCCGGTGCTGGCCGAGCCGTTCGACATGGCGAAGCCCGAATCCAATATGACGCACACGGAGTATCTCGACGTCGTGCGGCGCGCTAAGGAATACATCCGCGCCGGCGATGTCTTCCAGGTCGTGCCGAGCCAGCGTTTCCGCCGGCCGTTCAAGCTCCCGCCGTTCTCGCTCTATCGCGCGCTCAGGCGGCTCAATCCGTCGCCGTTTCTGTATCACCTGTCCTTTCCCGGTTTCGCCATTGTCGGTTCGTCGCCCGAGATTCTCGTGCGGCTCAGGGACGGTATTGTGACCATCCGTCCGATTGCCGGAACCCGTAAACGCGGAGCTACGACAGCGGAAGATCAGGCGCTTGCCGAAGAGCTGATGGCCGACCCCAAAGAGCGCGCCGAGCATCTGATGTTGGTCGACCTCGGCCGCAACGATGTCGGCCGGGTGGCGGCGATCGGCGACGTGAAGGTCACGGACAGTTTCTTCATCGAGCGCTACAGCCATGTGATGCATCTGGTTTCGAACGTCGAAGGCCATATTCGCGACGGCCTCGATGCGATCGATGCACTTGCCGCCGGTTTGCCGGCCGGTACGCTGTCCGGCGCGCCCAAGATCCGCGCGATGCAGCTGATCGACGAGTTCGAAAAGGAAAAGCGCGGCGCTGCCTATGCCGGTGCGGTCGGTTATTTCGCAGCGGATGGTTCCATGGATACCTGCATCGTGCTGCGCACCGCGCTGGTCAAGGACGGCACCATGTATGTGCAGGCCGGCGGCGGCGTGGTTGCCGATAGCGACCCGCAGGCCGAGTTCGAAGAGACGGTGAACAAGGCGAAAGCGCTGATGTCCGCCGCAGACGAGGCGATCCGCTTCGCCTCCGCGGCGCGCAAGGGTCAGTGACGTCCCAACGCCGCTTCCCGCACGTTGTCCCGTTGCGATTTCAGACGGATTGCCTCGCGCACCGGTATTAGCGCAAAGCCGCGCAACTGGAGTTCGCCGCACCAGCGCCATAGCGCATCGAGCGTGTTAGCACGCGGATGGCCGATGGCGATCGCGACGCCGTTCTTGCGCGCGATCTTCTCGGTCACGCGCAGCTGCGCATCGATGGCATCCGGCTGATCGACATCGTCGAGAAACACATCCCGGCCTGCGCTCTCCACATTCGCGGCCTGCGCGGCGCTCACGACCTGGGTTTCCGGCGACGTACGGGAATCCAGGAAGAACAGGTGACGCGCGGCCAGCACGCCCATGATCAGGTTCAGGGCGTCACGGTCCGCGGTGAACTTGCTGCCCTCGTGGTTGTTGATGCCGTCATAGTCTTCGATCCGCGCCAAGTCCCAGTCCAGCCGCTGCAGGTTGGTCGCCGCATCGAGCCGCGTGTCGAGCACATTGGGGCCTGGATTGGCACTGCCCAGCGGCTGCATCGGCACATGGACCAGGATTTCATGGCCCTCACGATGCGCGTCACGCACGAGCGCGGCCGCGGACGCCGGGTATGGCAGGAACGAAAGCGTGACGGTGGCGGGAAGCGCGATCGCGCGACGCGACTGATCGACATCGCCGCCCATGTCGTCGATCACGATGGCGATTGGCGTGAGAACCGCTCGTCTCGCCGCAACAACAGGCGCTGGGGAAACATGCGTTCTGTGCCCTGCCCTCAACCATTCCGGAAGCACGCCCTGCGAAACGGGCTGCAAGACCTCCGGCGCATAGCGAGACGACGTCGAGAGTGGGCGACTGAATGTGGTGGAGGCCGTCACCGCAGGTAGAGGCTTCGCATCCGGCGCCGGAAGAAACAGGTCTGCCAGCAGCGGCAAGCCTGCGACCGCCTGCCCGCCGCCGACAAGCAGCGCAAGACACAGCAACCCCCAGAACATGAAGTCCAGCGGATGCCGTCGCCAAAGCTTGCGGATTTCGGAAAACGGCCGGCGCGACGCCATCGCAGAGCCTTGCGCCGCTAGCGCCGCCGGTTGTTGGTGACGGCCACCAGCTCGGGGTCTTCCTGATGGCGGCGCTCCGATGAGAGAAAGTCGTAATAGCCGCAACGCCCGTCGCCCGGGTATTGCCGGCAGATGCCCGGCCGGGCCTGATAGATCGTGCAGCGGCGCTCTTCGGTATCGAAAAACTGGCAGATGTGACCGAAATAGCTGTCGGCCTTGCGCCGCATGGTGAACTTCTCGTCGTCCCGCGCCACGGTGTAGCGTTTCTTCGCGACGCGGACGCTCACGCCGAAATATTTGGCGAGCCGCTCCACATCCCGCTCCTTCAAGGGGATGATCTCATAGGAGCAGCAGAAGCCAGGGCACTTCAGGCAATTGTACATGGACGCGATCTCTATAACGCCACCGGTAACCCGGTATAGCAGCACGCGATCTGCATACAACGCCAGTATGGCACCGAATCGCAGGCCGTCGTTGCGATTATCGCCGATCGGTCTTCACGGGTATCGATTGCCGCGCAGACGGAACCTTTGTCGCAGGGCTTCGCTTCCGCATCGAGGACGTTCGCATGCGAAGCTCCTGGAACCATGCGAATATGGGCAGGACGCTTCTAGATAGTACAACCGTCATAGGAGAGCCGCGGCACGCGGTTGACCACGATGTCCACTGATCCCCGCGCCGGCACCCTGATCGATCCGTCGCAAGCTTTGGCTGTCGGCAAACTGGAGGACGCATTCTTCGCAAAAAAGCCGGATGTTTCGATCCCGGCGCAGAGGGTCGCTTTCGGTACCTCCGGCCATCGCGGCAGCGCGTTCGATACCAGCTTCAACGAAAACCACATCGTGGCGATCGTGCAGGCGGTCTGCGGCTATCGCTCTGCCAACGGCATCGACGGTCCGCTGTTTATCGGCCGGGACACCCACGCCGTCTCCGAGCCGGCCTTTCACGTCGCACTGGAAGTGCTGGCCGGGAATGGCGTCACCACGATGGTGGATAGCGCCAACAGTTTCACGCCCACGCCCGTCGTGTCGCAGGCCATCATTGCCTACAACGACACGCGGAGGAGCCATCTGGCCGACGGCATCGTCATCACGCCGTCGCACAACCCGCCTGAGGACGGCGGCATCAAATACAACCCGCCCCACGGCGGCCCGGCCGAAACGACCATTACTTCGTGGATCGAGAAGACGGCGAACCAGCACATGGCCGACGATCTTCGTGACGTGCGGCGTGCGGCATCGCCCGCCGGGGTTTCGCATGACTACATCCAGGGTTACGTCAGCCGTCTTACGGAGGTGATCGATCTCGAGGCGATCCGCGATGCGGGAATCAAGATTGGCGTCGATCCGTTGGGCGGTGCAGCGGTCAATTTCTGGAACCCGATCGCGGAGTTGTACGGGCTCAACCTGACGGTCACCGACTCGACCGTCGATCCCACCTTTCGCACGATCCCGCGCGACTGGGACGGCAAGATCCGCATGGACTGCTCATCGAAATATCCGATGCAACGGTTGCTCGCGATCAAGGACCGCTTCGACATCGCCTTCGCGAACGACACCGACGCCGACCGGCACGGTATCGTCGGGCCGCAAGGGTTGATGGAGCCCAACAGTTATCTCGCGACCTGCGCCTGGTACCTCGGGAAAAACCGGAGCGGCTTTGCGCGCAGGAAAATCGGCAAGACGATCGTGAGCAGCAGCGTCATCGATCGCGTCGCGAAAGCGCTGGGCACAGAGATCGTCGAAGTGCCAGTCGGTTTCAAATGGTTCGTGGACGGACTTTCCGACGGCACCGTCTACTTCGCGGGCGAGGAAAGCGCCGGCAGTTCTTTCCTGAAACGCAACGGTCACCGCTGGACGACCGACAAGGACGGCCTCATCGCAGGGCTTCTGGCAGCGGAGATTACCGCACGCACCGGCAAACCGCCGAGCGCGCTGTTCGCGAGCCTGACCGCGGAGCTGGGCCAGACCTTCTACGCCCGCATCGACAAACCGGCGGACAAGGCGCTGCGCACCAAGATTTCCGGCATCAAGGCGGAGGCGGTCATACACGACACGCTGGGCGGTGCGCCGATCACGAAGAAGGAAACGACGGCCAGCGGCAACAACGCGGCGATCGGCGGCATCAAGCTTTCGACCGACAAGGGCTGGATCGCGGCGCGGCCGTCGGGCACCGAGGATATCTACAAGATCTACGCCGAAAGCTTCGTGAGCGCCGAACATCTCGCCACGCTGCAACAGGACGCGCAGGCGCTTATCGAAAAGCTCTGACGCTTACGCCGGCGCTTCGACCTTCAGCTTGGGAGCGCGCTCCGGCGGCAGGTTGTCGTAGAGGTCCGCGATCAGATCGCTCCTGCGCGTGCGGTACTTGGGATCGTCCCACAGGTTCTGCCACTGCAGCGGATCGTTGGCGAGATCGTAGAGTTCGCCCTCTGTGCCGTCATATTTGATCTTCGTGCCCACACCGGCGAATTGCGGCCAGCTCTCTTCGAGACCATTGGGCTGACCCGGCGTCGAGGGTTCGTAGCGTGTGAGCATAAAGCCGTCGCGGTAGATCGAGCGGAAATGAAAGCCATAGCCGGGAAACTGGCTGTCCCATTCGCACAGCGCGCGTTGGCGCGAGCCGTCGTCGGTGGTGGGCAGCACCTTGCCCTGCATCCACGGTGCGGGCGCAATACCGGCGATCGCGGCAAACGTGGCGGCCAGGTCCACCTGCTCCACCGGTTGCGCGACCTGCGCCGGTTTCACTTCCGCCTTCGGCGCCGGGCGCCAGATGAAGGGCAGCCGCATCAGCGCATCGACGTGCCATGGGCCTTTGTAGACGAAGCCGAAATCGCCCTGCATTTCGCCGTGATCGGTGGTGAAGAAAACATCCGTGTCGCCGTCCCAGCCGCGCGCCTTCACTTCGGCCATAACCCGGCCGACCGCTTCGTCGACCAGTTCGTTCATCACATGAACCTTGGCGTTGATCTCGCGGATATTGTCGTCGCTCAACTGCCCAGGCGCGAAGTTCATCGGGCCGCCTTCGATATTGGCGAACTGCCCATCATAGAACGCGAGCCAATGCGCCGGCTTCTGCGCCAGCACCTTGCGGATCGCCTCCGGAGAGCCCGGATGCCCGGCGGGCAGCGGCAGGTCGCGCCAATCGCAACGCTTGTTTTCGGCCTGCGGAGGATCCCACGGATGATGCGGATCGGGAAAGCTGAGCCACAGGAACCAGTCCTCGTCAGCATCGCGCTGCTTCAGCCAATCGACTGCAAGACCGGCAAGCCAGTCGGTGTGATAGAACTCGCGCGGCACGACATTGTTGGCCGTTTCGGGCGCTCCGGTATCGCCGCCCGGCGCCGCATTCAGCAGCGGTACCACCGCTTCGAAGAACTCGGGATGCTGCGCCTTCATCCAATTGCCGTAATGGGCGACCGGACGGCCGCGGAAACTCGCGATGTGCATCGCCTGGATTGCATAATCGAAGCCGCGCCACGGCCCGGTGTCGCCGTCGCGCTCGCGCGCATTTTCCCGCCACTTGAAGGTTGGATCGAACGCCGGTTCGAAATGCGCCTTGCCGATCAGCGCGGTCGTGTAGCCCGCATTGTCCTTCAGGTATTGCGCGATGCTCGGCGCGTCTTCCGGCAGCGGCACACCGTTGGAGGACACGCCGTGGGTGCGGACATACTGCCCCGTCAGCATGGTCGAACGCGCCGGCATGCACACCGTGTTCTGATTGTAGGCGCGTGAATAGTTGATCCCGGCCTTCGCCAATGCGTCGATGTTCGGCGTGCGGCAGAACTTGTTGCCGTTGCAGCCAAGCGAGTCGTAACGTTGCTGGTCGGTGGTGATGAAGAGTATCTTCCGGCCCATCTTCAGATCGCCATGCCCGCGCTGCAGCACAACAGCGCCGTGCGCTCCAGGCCGGCTTCGCGATGATAGTGCGCCGCGAGGTAGTCCCGGTCTTCCGTCATATCGAGGAACGCAATGCGCGAAGGATAGCGCACGCAAACCACCTCGTCCCAGTCGTTTGCCGTATCGTTTCCGACCATCACGAAATGCTGCGGCCCGGCCCACACGATGGTGCCGCCACGCTTGGTCACGTGCTGAAGCGCAACTGCGCCGTAACGCCGGTAGGCTTCGAGGCCGCCGAGATTCTCTCTCGCCTCCGGCCGGTTCGGCGGGTACTCCGCCTTCTCCCGGTACTTCAGTAGATTGACCATTACGATCGGCCCGTCCGGGCCTTTCTCCATCATCCGCTGAATCTGCTGTGGCGTTGGCACGAGCGTCATGACTGTCCTCCCACATTGACGCGGCGTGTCATCCGCGTCATAATCTGAATCTGAATTCAGGTTTAGCAATTAGCGATGGCAAAAGCAAGCAAGACCGCGGCCGAGCGCTGGGCACTGCCCGCGAGCCAGGCGCGCAGCCGCGCCACCCGCGAACGTCTGCTCGCCTCCGCCGAGCGGGTCTTTGCAGACAAAGGCTACGACGGCACACGGCTCACCGACATCGCCGAAGATGCCGGCTGTTCGGTGGGCACGGTCTATTTTCGTTTCAAGGACAAGGACGCCCTCTTCCTCGCGGTCGCGCAATCGTTTGCAGAAGAGGCGCGCGGCGGTCTCGGCCGTATGCACGAGGCTTTGAGCGGGCGCGATGGCGACACCATCATCCGCATCTTCGTCACCGCGGTGGCCACCAGGCTCAGCGAACACAAAGGACTGTTCCGCGCCATCGTGGAACGCGGCTTCGACCGCGACGACGCGATGAAGCAGATCTTCGGATTTCGCGACGAGTTGGCGGCCGCGCTGGAGAAAGTCCTGAACACGCGCCGCAATAGCCTGCGGGTGCGGGTGATGACGCAGATGGTCTACGGCTTCCTGCTCGCAGGCGTCCTGAACCGGCAGGCACCGACGCGGATCGACGATGCACGCGTCGTCGGCGAACTCGCGAAAGCCTGCATCGCCTATTTCAACGCAGGGAGCGATGCATGACGCTGGCTATCGATCTGTTCTGGTCGTTCCGAAGCCCGTACTCCTACCTCGCGACGCCGCGGCTGCGCGCGATGGCACAGGAGTACGATCTCACCATCAACGTGCGTCCTGTCTATCCGCTGGCGGTGCGCACCGCTGAGTTCTTCGACCGGGTCAATCCGCTCTGGATCCCGTATCTGATGCGCGACACCTATCGCCTCGCGGAGATGCTGGGCCTGCCCTACCGCTGGCCGCGCCCCGATCCGGTGAAGATCGATCTTGCAACGCGTCATGCCCTGCCCGATCAGCCTTACATCCATCGCCTGACGCGGTTGGGTTGTGCGGCGGCCGAAGCGGGACACGGGCTCGCGTTTCTCGACGAGATCAGCCGCACCATCTGGTCGGGCAAGATCGACGGCTGGCACGAAGGCGATCATCTCGCCGAGGCGAGCGCGCGCGCCGGTGTCGAGCTCTCTGCGCTCGACCGCAAGATCGCTGACGATGCGGATAAATACGAAGCGATCATCCAGGAAAATCAGAAAGCGCATGAAGCGGCGGGCCACTGGGGCGTGCCGACCATGGTGTTCCAGGGCGAGCCATTCTTCGGCCAGGACCGCCTCGATGTCCTGCTCTGGCGCCTGAAGCAACACGGTCTTACGCCGAGAACCGCGCCATGAGGCGGTTCGTTCTTATCGCCATCGCTATCGTGGCGCTGCTGGGCACTGCGGGGTGGCTTGCGACCTATTCGCCTGCCGTGGACGTTTGGTTGTACCGCCGCGCCGCCGAGCGTGCGATGCAAGCGCCGGACGCACAGCTGGGCGGTCCAACCGATCTGTCTGTGCTGCTCGTCGGAACCGGTTCGCCTTTGCCCGATCGTTCGCGCGGCGGACCATCCACGCTGATCGCAGCGGGAGACTCGTACTATCTCGTGGACACCGGGATCGACTGCGCGCGCAACCTGCTGCTCTGGCATGTGCGGCTCGACAGGATAGCGGGTGTGTTTATCACCCATCTCCATTCCGATCACATCGGGGAGCTTGGCGAAATACGATTGCAGACCTGGGCGTCCGGGCGGCATGCACCGCTAAAAGTCTATGGCCCGCCGGGTATCGAACGCGTCGTCACAGGGTTCAACGAGGCGTATGCACTCGACTCCGGGTATCGCACCGCGCATCACGGCGCCGCGTTCTTTCCACCGCAAGCCGCGCCTCTGGTCGCCGTGCCAGTTGCGCCGAACGCGAACGTGCTCAACGCCAACGGTTTGAAGGTCACATCGATCCTCGTCGATCATGGCCCGGTCAAACCGGCTTACGGCTACCGCTTCGACTTCCACGGCCACAGCATCACCGTCAGCGGCGATACCGCGCCAAGCGAGAACCTTGCCCACATGGCGTCGGGTAGCGATGTCCTGGTGCACGAAGGATTGTCTCCCGAACTCACGCACATCCTGGGCGATGCTATGGCAACACATGGCCGGACGCGGCCCGCGAAAGTCATGCATGACATCCCGGGCTATCACACGAGCCCGGTCGATGCCGCGCGCATCGCCAACGAGGCGCATGCGAGGCTGCTGGTGTTTACGCACTTGCTGCCCCTTCTGCCAGATGCGATCGCCGAACGCGCGTTCCTGCGCGGCGTGCCGGAAGTTCGCCCCGGAGGCGTCGTGCTTGGACACGATGGACTGCTCGTGCGGCTTCCCGACGGCGTCACCACCGCCGAGCAGACGACGCTGCAATAGCCGCACTACTTGCCCGCGTGCTCAAACGCGCTCCTCAACGCATTCAGGAGCGCGGCTTTGAACTGCATCGCGACATTGGTCTGGAGGAAATCGAATCCGTGCGGGCAGCCGGGATAGACATGCAGCTCGATCGGCACGCCAGCCGCGGTAAGCCGCCGCGCATATTCGATATCCTCTTCCAGAAAGAGATCGAGGGAGCCGACACCGATGAAGGCTGGCGGCAAGCCATGCAGGTTTTCAACCCGCGCCGGCACAGCGCCGTGCGGGACGTTCTCGGAACCAGCGGGCACGCCGAGCAGTGACGTCCAGCCGAAAGCGTTGTCACCGCGCCGCCAGATGAATGCGCCGATGTGCGGCGGCGGCATCTGTGTCGTGCCGGTCCGGTCGTCGAGCATCGGATAGACAAGCGCCTGATAGATGACGGGGACTTCGCCGCGGTCGCGCGCCGCGATCGCCAGCATGGCAGCGTGACCGCCGCCCGCGCTCTCGCCCATCACCACGATGCGTTTGGGATCGGCGCCGAGTTCGTCTGCATGGGCGTACAGCCACTTCAGCCCGGCATAATTGTCTTCCAGCGAGCCGGGGAACGGTGTTTCCGGTGCAAGGCGGTAATCGACCGAGACGATGACGCAATCGAGTGCTGCTGCGATTTCCTGCAGGTTTGCGAGAAAACTCTGCGCTGTTCCGAACACGAAGCCGCCGCCATGGGTGTGCAGGATTGCAGGCCGCGGCGCTCCTTTATCACCCGCGTTGACGATATAGAGCACCACGTCCGGCATGCCGTTCGCACCGGGAATCGCTTGGGTCGTATAAGCTGGCGCATCCAGCGGTGCGCGCATCAGCGGGCTCGGCGTGGAACGCCTCTCCGCAATGTTCTCCAGGCTCGGATGTGGCGCGGTCGCGGACAGTTTGATCAGCTCGATCCACGGCCGGTATTCGGGATGAACGAAGCCGGCCGGATCGGCAAGCGTAATGTCGCCGGCATTGTCGCTGTTGCTGTCCGACCGGTTGCTCATGGATTGCCCTGCCCCATTAATTGCGGAGTGCAAAAGTCTCCGATGGGCCGCTCTATGCCAAGCGGAAAGTCCCGCTGCCGCGAAGCATTATCGCACCAGGATCTGCTCCGCCCCGTTTCCAGGGGAACTTGCTGCCGTCTGGAGTGTTCCATTCAGCGTTAGCGGGAGGCATAGATGCGCCTAATTCTCCTTATCGTGGTGATTTTGCTTCTTCTCGGGGCCCTTCCCACCTGGCCGTACAGCGCCGGCTGGGGGTATTACCCATCGGGCGGCCTCGGTCTGGTGCTGGTCATCCTTATCATTCTTGTTCTGCTCGGCCGCCTCTAGCCGGCGGGACCGACTTCACCCACCGACACGAGCGGCCAATGGACGAAGAGGTGTCTGATTGACCGCTCGTAGCGCACCCCCGCGGCTCGACCCCAAAGCGCCGCACGCAACCGACGAACCAGCTTCGTCCGTTAAGGCCATTGAACACCGTCCTCTGCGCGTCTTTATCATCGCCGGATCGCAGCGCCGGCTGCACTCCTGCCCCGGGCTCGATTCCAAGGCACGGGCTCTTCTGCAGAGGATAGCGGCGAAACTGCCCCCGGGCTGGCAGATCGATACCGAAGATATCGGCAATGAGCACGGCAAGGCGCGCATCCAACCGTGCAATGGATGTGTGAGCTCGGCCGCACCGCTCTGCGTCTGGCCGTGCAACTGCTACGGTCCCAAAAGCGATACCCAGCCGGACCTGATGTGGGACCTCGACATTTACGGACGGCTGGCGCGCAGCGATGCATGGGCCTTCATCGGTCCGATGAATTGGTACGCGCCGACGACGGGTTTCAAGCTCCTCTTCGACCGGCTGGTCTGCATGAACGGCGGCAATCCGCGGCCCGATCTCATCGACAAGAAGGATACGCTGAAGGCGCAGGCGCTGGAGCGTTCCGAACTCTGGCAGGAGTTGTCGCGGAACCACCTCGAAGGGCGCACCGCAGCATTCTTCACCTATGGCGACGACGGCGGTCCGGATATCGGCGAAGACGGCGTACCGAAACTGATACGGCCGGAGCACAAGGCCTGGTTCGATCCCGCGCGGGAACCCTACAACGGCAAAGACGCATATCTCGCCTACCAGTCGCTTGTCTGGCAGTGCCGCTACAGCGGTGTCGAAGCGCCCGACACCCTGTGGGACTGTGCGCAATTCGGCGTCGGCAAATTCTATGCAGACGACCAGGCCGACGACATGGCGCAGGAAACGGATGGCCTCAAGCGTTTCGATGCATGGATCGAGCGTTTTATCTCTCACATCGTCGCGAAGGGGCCTATGCCCAACATCCTCGAAGACGAACGCGCCGCGCAAACGACGACCAATACCGACAAATAGCCGTTGGGCAACAATGTTAAGGCGCTGAGGTGCGACGCTCAAAACGTCCGCGCGAGAGGAAACTCCCGGTTCCTTGTTCGTTGTCACACGTGACGCTCGTGGTTTTAAGACCCATGCCCATTTTGGAAGACGCCAAGAAATCGCTCGAGACTCTGACCGGCATCGCGCGGCCAACGCCAGACGATCTCGAGACCAAAGCCGTCGAACCGGAATGCTACGAATTTTCCGACGATGGCGAGACGCCCAACAATCCGCGTTTTCCGCTTCTGGTCTACCGTCATCCAGCACTTCTTTCGCCGAAGTTCGATCCGGCGGCGGTGTTCGAGGAGCTGTTCAAGCGCAGCGGCTGGCAGGAGTCATGGCGTGACGCGATCTACCCTTACAACCACTTCCACACCAAAACGCACGAGGTTCTCGGTATAGCGCGCGGGGCCGCATCGGTGCGGTTCGGCGGCGCCAACGGCAAGACAATCAAGATTCGGGCCGGCGACGTGATCGTCATTCCTGCGGGAACGGGTCACTGCGCGATCTTCAAGTCGGACGATCTGCTCGTCGTGGGCGCCTATCCGGCGGGCAGCGATTATGACGAGCCGAAACCCGAAGAAGTGGACGCCGGCAAAGCCCGGGCATCGATCGCTGCGGTGGAGGCCCCGGCGCGCGACCCGGTCTACGGCGCCGGCGGTCCCTTGCGGAAGCTTTGGCGGCAGCACAGCGCGTGAACAGCGCATTGCTGCGGCTGAGACGCCTATCGCGATATCGTGAAACGCGGTGATATCCGAATTGGTATTTCCGGCTGGCGTTATGCCGGCTGGCGCGGCCGCTTCTATCCGGACGGTCTGCCGCAACGGCGCGAACTGGAATATGCATCGCGCAAATTCCGCACCATTGAGATAAACGGCACGCACTATTCGCTGCAGCGTCCCGAATACTTTGCCCGCTGGCGCGACGAGACGCCGGAGGATTTCGTCTTCGCGGTGAAAGGCTCGCGCTTCATCACCCATATGCTGCAATTGAAGGATAGCGAAGCGGCGCTGGCCAATTTCTTTGCGCAAGGATTGCTTTGTCTCGAAGCGAAGCTGGGGCCTGTCCTATGGCAGTTCTCGCCTCGCTTCGCATTCCGTCCCGAGAAGCTCGAGCCGTTTCTGAAGGCACTACCGAGAACGCGTCGCGCGGCGGCACGGCTCGCGAGAGCGCATGACACGCGCCTTGTTGGGCGGAGCTGGACCAAAGCAAAGACCGATGGTCCGCTTCGCCATGCCATCGAAATCCGCCACGAGAGCTTCTGCACACCCGAGTTCATTGCGCTTTTGCGGGCGCATGACATCGCACTCGTGGTGGCGGACACGGTTGCGTGGCCCCTTCTCACCGACGTCACAGCCGATCTCGTCTACGTGCGGCTGCACGGATCGAAAGAGCTTTATGCCAGCGGCTATGGTCCCAAGGCGCTCGCCAGATGGGCGCGCTGGGTCGAAGCCTGGGCATCCGGCACGCAAGCGGCGGACGGGCCACGTGCCGGTTCGGCACTGAGCAAGACCGGACCGAAAGATGTTTTCGTCTACTTCGACAACGACGCCAAAGTGCGCGCGCCGGTCGATGCACTCGCGCTAGAAGGGCGGTTATCGACGCAAATCGGCCGGGGAACCAAGCTGTAGCGAGGAGGTTCTCCCTTTCGAGGGAACTTGTGCATAACGCAGAAGAAGCGGAACAATCTGGAGGCTGAACGCCGGTGGTTCTGAACTGTATTTCGCCCAACCTGATTGACGCAGCGAACGAGGCATTTCGTGTTTTGAGACAGCGCGAATGGCGTGTCGTAACCGCCGAATCCTGTACGGCAGGATTGATAGCCGCCTGCTTGTCGCAGACGGAAAATGCGTCCGATCTTCTGGAGGGAAGCTTCGTCACCTATACGAAAGCCCAAAAGACCGAGGCGCTCGGTGTCCCGGCTGCACTGCTGGCCGCAAGCGGCGCGGTGAACGAGGAGGTCGCCAAATACATGGCGACCGGAGCATTGGCGCGGTCGAAAGCTGATATCGCACTCAGTGTCACGGGCGTGCTCGGACCGTCACCCGACGAAGACGGCAATCCCGTTGGACTGGTCTGTTTCGGCTGTGCGCGCAGGGAAGGGGCACCTTCGATTCGGAACGCCGACTACGGCAAACACCATCACGACGCGCTTCGCAACCTGGTGGTCTGCGATGCACTTGGCTTCCTCATGGAATGCGCGCAGTGAAATGGAGACATAGCCTATGGAGCAATTCTTCATCGATCTTTTCGGCGTCAAGGATCATCTGTCGACCGGTCAGGAAGCTGCCCGTGCGGTGCTGATCTTCGGTTACGGGCTGCTCTTGCTTCGCCTGAGCGGTCCACGCTTGTTCGGACATTGGTCGGCGCTCGACATCGTGATCTCGATCATGGTCGGCTCTGCCCTGGCTCGCGCGATGACGGGAAGCGCGCCGCTTGTCGGAACGATGGTTGCGGCCGCTGTCATGGCCTTGCTCCATGTCGTTCTGGCGCACGGCGTCGCGCGCAATGGCACGTTGGCCCACATCGTCGAAGGTGAGCCTGTCCTTCTCGTCGATCACGGCCGCATCGATCACCGCGCACGAAAGCGCAGCAAGATCTCCGACGCCGACTTGCGCGAGGCTCTGCGTCAGCACGGCATCGACGGCGAAGCAAAAGTCGCCAACGTGAAGGCTATGACCCTCGAACCGAGCGGCCAACTGAGCGTCGTCAAAGTCGATCCCTGCAAGCCCGACCACGATTAAAATTCCATCGCAGCGCGCTCTTCAGACCGTCACAGCGGGATGGCCATTCCGCCGTCTATGAACAGGCGTACTTCAGCGCGGATCAACTCGCGACTACCAACCAGTCTTCCACTCGCCTTCACCAGTCGCTTTCCTTCCAGGTCCGATTCCGCGAAAATGATGCAACGCCTTGCAGCCAGCTAAGGCGCCGAGTCCGAATTGCTCAGGTTCTGAAAAAAGTAACAGTGAAATCAGATAGATAGGTGTGCCTTGCTACTTCTGATCGATAACTACGACAGCTTCACGTACAACCTGTTCCATTATCTGGGGCAGTTGGGCGCGGAGGTCGTTGTCAAACGCAACGACGAACTGACCGCTGCGGAAGCGCTGGCCATGAAGCCCGAGGGCATCGTGCTATCGCCCGGTCCCTGCACCCCCGATGAGGCGGGAATCTGTCTCGACCTCATCAAGATCGCCGACGGCCGGATGCCGATCCTGGGCGTATGTCTCGGTCATCAGGCAATCGGTCAGGTTTATGGCGGCAAGGTCGTGCGGGCGCCGGAACCGATGCACGGCAAGCTGAGCCGCATCCACCACACAGGCCGGAGTGTGTTCCGCGGCCTCAACAACGATTTCCTCGCGACGCGGTATCATTCGCTGACGCTTGCGCCGGAATCGATGCCAGCCGATCTCGAGATCACCGCACACAGCGACGACGGCGTGATCCAGGGCGTGATGCACAAGAAGCATCCGGTGCATGGCGTCCAATTCCATCCTGAAAGCATCGCCAGCGAGAACGGCCACGCGCTACTGCAGAACTTCCTCAAGATCGCGCGCGATACCGTGCCGGCATGAGCGATGCCGCCTTCGAACTGCTTCTGAAACGCGTCGGGGAAGGCCAGTCGCTCGACGCGGACGCCTCGTCGCGCGCATTCGAGGCGATCGTGTCGGGCGCCATAAGCGAGGTTCGCATCGCCGCGTTCCTGACCGCGCTTGCCGTGCGCAAACCGACGGTGGACGAAATCGTGGGTGCGGTGCGCACCTTGCGGAAGCACATGCACCGCGTCGAAGCGAACCCTTATGCCATCGACCTGTGCGGCACGGGCGGCGACGGCCAACACACCCTCAACATCTCCACCGCCTGCTCTTTCGTCGTGGCGGCGTGCAGCGTGCCGGTCGCCAAGCACGGCAACCGCAGCATGTCGTCGAAGAGCGGCGCCGCGGATGTGCTGGAAGCGCTTGGCGTGAATATCGATCTCGATCCGCTTCGGGCAAGCCTCTGTCTGCGCGACGTGGGTTTGTGCTTCCTCTTCGCGCAGACCTATCACCCGGCGATGAAACATGCGGCAGCGGTGCGGCGCGAACTGGGTTTCCGCACAATCTTCAATCTGCTGGGACCGCTGTCCAACCCGGCCGGCGTGCGGCGGCAATTGATCGGTGTATACGCCGCCGAATGGGTCGAGCCGATTGCGCTGGCGCTGGCGCAACTAGGCACCGAGAAGGCCTGGATCGTCCATGGCGGTGGGATGGACGAAATCACGACCACGGGCACGACGACCGTTGCCGTTCTGGACGATGGTAAAGTGACTATGCGTAGAATTGTGCCGGAAGATGCAGGCCTGCCGTGCGCGACGCTGCCCGATCTCAAAGGCGGCACGGCGGATGAAAACGCGGCGGCGCTTCAACGGCTGTTCGATGGCGAGCGCGGTCCCTATCGCGATATGGTTCTCCTCAACTCCGCCGGCGCTCTGGTTGTCGCCGGCAAGGTGGAGGGTTTGCGCGCTGGTGTGGCGCTGGCCGCAGAGGCGCTGGATGGCGGCGGCGCGAGAATGGTTCTGGCGAAACTGATAGCGTGTTCGAACGCATGACCATTCTCGACAAGATCGCCGGCTACAAGCGCGATGAGGTGCGCGAGGCCAAGGCGCGCGTGCCGCTCGCCGAAGTGCGGACCGCAGCGCAAGCGGCCGGGCATATACGCGGCTTCCTCGCTGCGTTGCAGGCGGCGCGCGCCGAACGCCGCTATGGGCTGATCGCCGAAATCAAGAAGGCAAGCCCGTCCAAAGGTCTCATCCGCGCAAATTTCGATCCCCCTGCCCTCGCCCAGGCCTACGAGGAAGGCGGCGCGACGTGCCTGTCTGTTCTCACCGACACGCCGTCGTTCCAGGGTTCGCCGAAGTTTCTGGTGCGGGCGCGCGCCGCTGCCGCGCTGCCCGTCTTGCGCAAGGACTTCATGCTCGATCCCTATCAAGTGGCCGAAGCCCGTGCGTGGGGCGCCGACTGCATCCTCATCATCATGGCGATGGTCGACGATGCGATGGCGCGCACACTGATGCACGAGGCCCGAGATTGGAGCATGGATGCGCTAGTGGAAGTGCATGACGAGCCGGAACTCGACCGCGCCCTCGCGCTCGACGCACGCATGATCGGGATCAACAACCGCGACCTCAGGACCTTCGTCACCGATCTCGGCGTCACCCGGCGTCTCGCGCCGCGTATACCCAACGATGTGCTCGCGGTGGCGGAAAGCGGCCTGTCCACGCCCCACGATCTGCAACAGCTTGCTGATAGCGGGGTCAGCACCTTCCTGATCGGCGAAAGCCTGATGCGCAAGGACGATGTCGCAGCCGCGACACGGGCGCTGATCGGCGCTAGATTCTGAGCATGAGCAAACTCACGCACCTCGACAAACACGGGGCCGCGCACATGGTCGACGTGTCTGCCAAAGAGGCGAGCGACCGCGAAGCCACTGCCGAAGCGACGATCGCACTGTCACCGGAAGCCTTCGAAGCCGTGGTCGAAGGCACGGCCCCAAAAGGCGACGTGTTCGCTGTTGCTCGCATCGCCGGGATCATGGCGGCCAAGAAGACGAGCGAACTGATCCCGCTCTGCCACCCGCTCGCGCTCACGAATGCGAGTGTCGAATTCGAACCGGCCGCAGACGGAAGTGCAATCAGAATACTTTCGACCGTGAAGACGACTGGTCAGACCGGCGTCGAAATGGAGGCGCTGACCGCAGCCAGCATCACGGCGCTCACGATCTACGACATGATCAAAGCGGTCGACAAAAACGCGACGATCGGCGGCGTGCGCCTGATCGCGAAGTCCGGCGGCAAAAGCGGCGAATATCGCGCGACCGCCAGAGGGACGTTCAAGCCGGCTGCTGCGGCTGCCCTGCCCGTGCGCAGCAAACCGGCGACGCTGATGGGCGAAGTGGCGGCGCCGCGGCCGCGCGCCGATACGGCCGTCCAGCGCGAAGCGTTCCGCGCGTTCATGGCATCGCATGGCCTGCGCGCCACGGAATGGGCGAAGACCGCAGGTGTTTCCTCCGGACAAATCCTTGCGTTCCTAACCGGCAAATCGCGCGCGATCCCGAGCGACGTTGCCGAAAAACTGGCGCACGCCGCACGAGTGCGCGTCGAAGACATGTTCCGATGATCTCAGTCGAAGACGCCACAACCCGCATCACCGCGGCGTTCAAACCATTGCCCGCGGAAAGCATAGCTATTGGCGATGCTGCAGGACGTGTGCTGGCCGAAGATGCGGTTGCGCGCGCTAACCAGCCGCCGGAAGCGGTGTCGTCCATGGACGGCTATGCGGTGCGGACGGCTGACGCAAGAGCCGGCGCGACGCTCAATGTCATCGGCGCCTCCCCAGCCGGAAATCCCTATCGCGGTATGATCGGCGTCGGCGAAGCGGTGCGCATCTTCACCGGCGGTGTGGTACCCGGCGGCGCGGACGCGATCGTCATCCAGGAAGACACCACGGCAAACGGTGCGCAGGTAACCCTCGCCGAAACCGCCGTTTCCGGCCGTCATATCCGGCTACAAGGCCTCGACTTCAAAACCGGCGAGACCCTTCTGCGCAAAGGCCGCCGCCTAACCGCTCGCGATCTCTCGCTGCTTGCGGCGGCCGATCTTGCGGCCGTAAATGTCGTGCGAAAGCCGCGCGTCGTATTCGCGGCCACCGGTGATGAACTTTCGCGCCCCGGAGAGCCGCGCAAGCCGGGCGGGATCGTCGCATCGTCCGGGTACGGATTATCCGCGATGATCGCCGTGTGGGGCGGCGAGCCCGTCGATCTCGGGATCGTGCCCGACACCATGGACGCAGTTGCGGGCATTGCGGAGCGTTCGAAGGGCAGCGATCTCGTCGTCACGCTCGGCGGCGCTTCGGTCGGCGATCACGACCTGATCCAGAAAGCGCTAGGCCCCGAAGGTTTCGCACTGGATTTCTGGCGGATCGCGATGCGGCCGGGTAAGCCGCTGATCTTCGGCCGCCTCGGCACAACCCCGCTGCTCGGCCTTCCCGGCAATCCCGTGTCCACTCTGGTGTGCGCACTGTTGTTCCTGCGCCCGGCGATCGCGGCCATGCTGGGTGAGACGATGCCGACCACATTCCGGCGTGCGCGTCTGCTCGGCGCCATGCCCGAAAACGCTAGCCGCCAGGATTACGTCCGCGCTCGTACGGAGTTGCACAACGGCGATCTCTGGGTCGAGCCCTTTGCGGTACAGGACTCGTCCATGCAAAGCGTGCTAGCCCGCGCCGACGCGCTGATCGTCCGCACTCCGCATGCAAAACCAGCCCAAGCGGGCGAGACGGTCGAGATTTTGCCGCTCGATTGAAAAGAAAAAAAAGCGGCCCGCGAGAGCCGCTTTTCCATCTTAACCGATACCGGACCTAGAACCGGATCCAGACGCCGTTGCGCCAATAGCCGCGGCCGGGATGTTCGCGCCAAACGTAATGCTCACTAGGACCCCAACGCCAGTTGTCCTCATGGACGACGAGACCGAACTCGGGCCTGTAAGCGTAAGCGTGCCGGACATGCCAGCACGAACCGAACTTGTTGCAGACGATGGCGGCCGAGGCGCTGCTGACCGACATGGCGAGTCCGCTCGCCGCGAGGGTCGCGACAGCCGCAAACTTAAGAAGCTTCTTCATTATACTCTCCGGATTGAACCCCTCATCAACGGTGGAACTCTGCACCATCGAGTTCGTTCCGCGGGGTTACTAAGATTTCAGATTCGCGCCACCGCCCGGAGACGGCCACTACACAGTTGACGCTTATACAGAACCTAAGTAGAACGATTCTCCGTGTTTCGGATTTGTTCGTCGGTGATTCGCCGATAGCACGGAGAAAACAATTCATGCTTACGCGCAAGCAATACGAACTCCTGATGTTCATCCACGAGCGGGTGCGGGAGAGCGGCATCCCGCCCTCCTTCGATGAAATGAAGGACGCGCTCGACCTCAAATCGAAGTCTGGGATCCATCGGCTTATCACGGCTCTCGAGGAGCGTGGCTTCCTCAAGCGCATGGAAAAGCGCGCGCGGGCGCTCGAGATCGTCAAATTGCCGGAAAATGTGGCGGACACCATCCGCCCGGCCACCACGCGCAGTCAGATGGCGCGAATGATGCCGATCGGCGGCCGTTATCGCGTCCCGGCGGACAGCCGCCACACCGGTCCGGCACGCCGTCCCACGGCTGATGGCGACGGCGCCATAAATGTGCCGTTGGTCGGCCGGATCGCGGCTGGGACACCCATTGAGGCGCTGCAGAACAAAATGGCGGAAGTGCCGGTGCCGAGCGGCATGCTCGCACGGGGCGACCACTACGCGCTGGAAGTCACCGGCGATTCGATGATCAACGCCGGCATTCTCGATGGCGACACGGTCATCATCCAAGAAACCGAAACCGCGGCCACCGGCGAGATCATCGTGGCGCTCGTCGATAACCAGGAAGCGACCCTGAAACGCCTGCGCCGCCGTGGCGACTCGATTGCGCTGGAGGCCGCGAACCCGGCCTATGAGACGCGCCTCTACGGCGCCGATCGCGTGAAGGTGCAGGGCAAGCTGGTAGGCCTTATCCGCCGTTACTGATCTGTTTGGATTGTCTGCGCCGCGGCGGCTGGCTCCAGGGCCGATCGCCGCGCGCGTTTTGCACGGTCTCGACACGCGCGGTTTTGCCCTTCAGCCACACGGCATAAGCGCCGCTGCGGGCAACCGCGAACCGGTCGATAACGAGTTTCGGCTTGGCACAGCCGCTTCGCACCGGCACAGCGCTGATCACCACCGCAGCCTGCCCACAATCATCCGCCAGACCATCCACCCGCCGCGTGATCGCGACCAGCGCACCGTCCGGTGTGCGCGCCGTACAGCCATCGCCGTCGCAGCGCACGCCGTTGGCGCGCGTGCCGATGGTTCCCGCGATGTCGCGCGTGTCGCCGTCACGCTTCATCCATTCGCTTGCGGTATAATCGTCCTTCGGTTCGCGGATCAGTCTGAGCAGCCCATCGTTGCCGCGAACGGCGACCGTCTCGCCGTCGCGTCCCACGAGGATATCCGGTGGCGTCGTCAGGATCGCGATCGCGATGCCGGCCGCGACCGGCAACAGCCCCAGCCAGCGCCAAGGTCTGCGCCAGATCACGATCCACAAGCCGCCGAGCGAAATTAATACCAGCGCGCTCACCGGCCGCGCCGAAATCGCCGTGACGGACCCCGGCAATGCCGATACCCAGCGCCCGATCGCGAGCATGATGTCGATACCCCATCCCATCACGTGCAGGGGCACGCGATCGAGGCCCAACGGCATCAGGATCACGGAAATCGCCGCCGCCGGCATCGCGATGAATCCCATCACCGGCATAGCAAGCAGATTGCCGAGCACCGCGTAATGAGTTGCGCGATCGAAATGGAACGCCGCATATGGCGCGGTGGCGAGGCTTCCCACGAGACTGGTGGTCGCGATGCCGCCGAGATAACGCCGCAGCGAGCGCCAGTAGGGCGATTGCCAACCGCCCGCGTCATCGCGTTTGGCGTGTCGCGCCTGCTCCCATTCGGCAACGGCAATCAGGCTGCTCACCGCGGCGAAAGACATCTGAAATCCCGGCGTGATCAGGGTCTCCGGCTGCATCAGAAGAAGGATCGTGGCCGCGAAGGCGAGCGAGCGCATCGAAAGCGCGGGCCGGTCAAGCAGGACCGAGACCAGCATGATAGCAAGCATGATGAACGCGCGGCTGGCCGGTGTAGCGGAGCCGCTGATGAGCAGATAGAACGCCGCGCCGCCGAGCGCGCCGACGGCCGCCCATTTCTTGATGGGATAGTTGAGCGCGATCACGGGAAACAGCGCGAGCACGGCCCGGATCGCCCAGAACAGGCCCAAACCCACCAGCGCCATATGCAATCCTGCGATCGCAAGCACATGCGCAAGCCCTGCATCGCGCAACGCCGCTTCGTCGTCTGTGGAAATGCCGCCGCGATCGCCCGTGATGAGCGCCGCTGCGATACCGCCGGTGCTACCGGGCAGGACGTTCTGGATACGCTGCGTCACGCGCCAGCGCATCAGCTCGACGGTTTTCGCCAATCGCTCGCGCCAGCCGGGCGAACTTGGCGGATCGAGCGCGACCGGTTCGCCATAGGCATACCCGACGCCGCCAATCCGATCGTAATAGGCATCGCGGCCGAAGTCGTAGCCATCTGGTGTCGCGGGCGGCGGCGGCGGCATCAGCACAGCCTTGAAGCCGACACGGTGCCCCGGCACTAGAAGGTCTGTCTCGCCGCGAAAACTCACGCGCACGAAACGCGGCAATTGTTTCAGATGTCCTATGCGGCTCGGGGCGAAAACCGCGCGTTGCCCTTTGCCATGAATTTGCGCTTCGACAACCTGGCCCTCGATGTAGGCCGGTCCGACTTTGTGCGTCAGTACGGGCGCCGCCACGAACTCGGTGCGCGCCTTGGCGACGGCGAAACCGAAAGCGATCGCCGCAAGCAGGGCAAGAAACGCGCGCGCGAAAGACGAGCCGCTCCACGCCGCCAGCATCGCGAAGCAGATGGCGCTTCCGCCGCTGAGCACCGCAATCGTCACGGAGGGTTCGAACGGCAACGCGAAATAAAGCCCGATGCCGGTGCCGAGGCCGACCGGCAACCACAGCGGCCAGCGGACACGCTCGCCCAAGAACGAGTCCCGGAGCGCGCGCGGCAAGACACGGACGGACAATGCGCCCCAGGCCGGCAGGGGCCAGCGGGCGCGTCCCGGACCGGAACGGCGTAGAAGCGATAGTGCTACGCCCACGGGATTATTCTGCTAGAAGCCACCAAACCTTATCCGACTTTGTTCACCGCCGGTTCGCACCATCATGCCCGAAAACAAGAAACCCGTCCTGCGCTTTGCGCCCTCGCCCACCGGTTATCTCCATATCGGCGGCGCCCGGACCGCCCTCTTCAACTGGCTCTACGCGAAACACACCGGGGGCACGTTTCTGCTGCGCATTGAGGACACCGACCGCGAGCGCTCCACGCCCGAGGCCGTGGACGCCATCCTCAATGGCATGGCCTGGATGGGCCTCGATTGGGACGGGCAGACCATCTACCAGTTCGCACGCTCCGGCCGGCATCAGCAGGTCGCCCAGCAGCTGTTGGACGAAGGCAAGGCGTACAAGTGCTTCGCCACGGCGCAGGAACTGGACGACATGCGCGCAGCCCAACGCGCGGCCGGGAAACCCACGCGCTACGACGGCCGCTGGCGCGACCGCGATCCCTCCGAAGCGCCGGCCGGTGCGCTGTTCGTGGTACGTCTGCGCGCCCCGCAGACCGGCGAGACGGTCGTGCACGACGTGGTGCTGGGCGACATTACCTACCAGAACGACCAGCTCGACGACATGATCCTGCTGCGCAGCGACGGCACGCCGACCTACATGCTCGCGGTCGTGGTCGACGATCACGACATGGGCGTAACCCACGTCATTCGCGGCGCCGATCACGTGAACAACGCCGCCCGCCAGTTGCAGATCATCAACGCGATGGGCTGGTCCGAGCCGATCTATGCGCATGTGCCGCTCATCCATGGGCCGGATGGCGCCAAGCTCTCCAAACGGCATGGCGCGCTGGCCATCGAGGCCTATCGCGACATGGGCTATCTGCCGGAGACCATGCGCAATTACTTGCTGCGTCTCGGCTGGAGCCACGGCGACGACGAGACCATCTCCACCGAGCAGGCGATCGAATGGTTCAGCCTGGAAAACATCGGCAAAAGCCCGGCGCGGATGGATTTCAAGAAGCTCGACAATCTGAACGGCCACTACATCCGGCTGCGCGACAATGTCTCGCTCGCCGACGAAATGCTTTTCGCCATGAGCCGCGAGACGCCGCCGCGCACGCTGGAGGCGGCGAAGAAGGCACGCCTGATCGCGGCAATGCCGGGCCTCAAGGAACGCGCCAAGACGATCCTCGAACTCGTTCAGTCGGCGGACTTTCTGTATACGGACGGTCCGCGCATACCGGACGAGGCGGCGGCGAAAATCCTTTCGCCCGAGGCTCGCGCTGTGCTCGCCCGCTTCATCACGAAGCTCGACGCGACGGAATGGAGTGTGCCGAAGCTCGAAGAGGCCGCGCGCAGCTTCGCGGAAGCCGAAGGCCTCAAGCTCGGACAAGTGGCGCAGCCGCTGCGCGCCGCGTTGACCGGGAAAACATCGTCGCCGCCGATCTTCGACGTTCTGGCGATTCTCGGGAAAGAAGAAGCCCTCGCCCGGCTAAGGGCTTGCGCGGCCGGATGACAATTTGCACAGAAAATCGGCGCACTTATGAAAGCCCGATTAACCGTCATTGCCTTATTATTGTTGCAGTGCAAAATAGCTCCGGTTCGCGAGAGGCAACGCCATGAGAGATAGCAAGATGAAGCCGGCCGGGTCCGGTACCTTCACCTTCAGGAACAAGTCCTACGAACTTCCCGCTTTCGACGGGACCGAAGGCCCCACCGTCATCGACATCCGAAAACTTTACGGCCAGGCCGACGTCTTCACCTACGACCCCGGCTTCACCTCGACCGCCAGTTGCGAAAGCGACATCACCTTCATCGACGGCGACAAGGGCATCCTGCTGTATCGCGGTTATCCCATCGACCAGCTCGCCGAGCATTCGAGCTTTCTCGAAGTCTGCTACCTCCTCCTCTACGGCGAGCTGCCGGACAAGAAGCAGATGGCGGTGTTCGACAAGGCGATCACCACGCACACGATGGTGCACGACCAGATGAGTTCGTTCTTCCACGGATTTCGGCGGGATGCGCATCCGATGGCCGTGATGTGCGGCGTGGTGGGGGCGCTTTCGGCGTTCTATCACGACTCCACCGACATCAACGATCCGCGCCAGCGCGAGATCGCGAGCCACCGCCTCGTCGCCAAGATGCCGACCATCGCGGCGATGGCCTACAAGTACACGGTGGGCCAGCCTTTCGTGTACCCGCTGAACTCACTGGGTTTTACCGAGAACTTCCTGCGCATGACGTTTTCGGTCCCAGCCGAAGAGTACAAGGTCAATCCGGTTCTGGCTCGCGCGCTCGACACCATCTTCATCTTGCACGCCGATCACGAGCAGAATGCGTCGACTTCGACCGTGCGTCTGGCCGGCTCGTCGGGCGCCAACCCGTTCGCCTGCATTGCGGCCGGCATCGCCTGTCTCTGGGGCCCGGCGCATGGTGGCGCCAACGAAGCGGCGCTGAAAATGCTCGAGGAGATCGGCTCGGTCGACAAGATCCCGGAGTTCATCAGGAAAGCGAAGGACCCGAACGACAATTTTCGCCTGATGGGCTTCGGTCATCGCGTCTACAAGAACTACGACCCGCGCGCGACCGCGATGCAGAAGCAGTGCCATGCCGTGCTCGACGAGGTCGGTCATGGCGACGACCCGTTGCTGAAGGTCGCGATGGAGCTCGAGAAGATCGCGCTACAGGACGAATACTTCGTCGACCGCAAACTATACCCGAACATCGACTTCTACTCGGGCATCACGCTGCGCGCGCTTGGCTTCCCGACCACCATGTTCACCGCGTTGTTCGCGCTCGCGCGTACCGTCGGTTGGATCGCACAGTGGACGGAGATGCTGGAAGATCCGCATCAGAAGATCGGACGGCCGCGCCAGATATACACGGGTCCAAGCCAGCGAGACTACGTTCCACTGGCGAAGCGCTAGACGACGCGATTTTCCTCGGCGAACGCAATCAGCGCCCGCGCGGCGCGCAAGCTGGGTGCCTCCGCGCCCTCGCCTAGCCGGCGCGCGGCTTCGTCCAGAACGGCAATTTGCCGTGCAGCCGCCGCCTTGTCGGTCAGAAGCGGTGCGACCGCGTCGGCGAGCGCGTTGGGCGTTGCATCCTGCTGCAGCAGTTCCGGCACCGCGCGCCGGTCGAGCAGCAGGTTGACCAGCGTAAAGTGCGCAAAGTTGAAGAAGGGCCGCGCCAGCGCATAAGTCAGACCGCCGACCCGATACGCCGCCACCATCGGTGTACGCGCCAATGCCAATTCCGTTGTCACCGTGCCGGAGGCGGCGAGTGCGGCGTCGGCGGCGTCGAACGCTGCGTATTTCTCCGCCTCGTCCTCGACAATATGCAGCGGCGTTGCCCAGTTTTGCGTGGCGGCGCGAACGCGCGCGGCGACATGCGGAACCGTCGGCAGCACAGTCACCAAGCCGGGTATGCGCGCCGTAAGAACTTCGACGGCATGTTTGAACATCGGAAGGATGAAACGGATCTCGCTGGTGCGGCTTCCGGGCAGCACTGCGAGCAGCGGCGCATCGGCGGCGATGCCGAGCCGCGCGCGCAAAGCGTCGCCGCCCGTCATCTTCGCTTCACGTTCGAGCACCGGATGACCGACGAAGATCGTCCGCAGCCCGTATTTCTCGAAGAACGGCGGTTCGAACGGCAGCAACGCGAGCGCCAGATCGAAATTCCGCGCCATGGCGCGCGCGCGATAGGAACGCGAGGCCCAGACCTGGGGCGGGACGTAATTCACCGTCCGGATGGCTGGATCGATCCGCTTAAGCCGCTTCGCAATGCGGTGGGTGAAATCGGGGCTATCGATCAGCACCACCGCGTCCGGCCGTGTTGCGAGTGCTATGTCGGATATCTCACGGACGCGGCGCAGGATGACGGGAATCTTGGGAACGACCTCGCGCAAACCCATGACGGCGGTATCGCTCAACGGGAACAGGCTTTGCAGGCCTTGCGCCGCCATCGCCGAGCCGCCCACGCCGGTGATGTTCACGGCATCGCCTTTGAAGGCGCGAAGACTCGCCATCAGTTGTCCGCCGAGCTGATCGCCGGAGGGTTCGCCGCAGATCAGCATCAGCGACAACGGTTTTTCTACCGCTGTGCTCATTTTGCCGGTGCAACGCCGATCACGAAAACACCCGCTTCGTCAGCCGCATCTACGACGGCGGCGCGGTCGACGATCAAGGCACCACCGGCTTCGACAGCGATGCCGGAGAGACCCGCCGCAGCAACATTCTGAACCGTCTGCACGCCGATCACCGGCAGATCGGTCTTGCGGTCCTGAACCGGCTTCAGGGCTTTCGCCAGTACTCCACGCGGCTTTTTCAGCGTACCGCGGAAATGCTCGGGCAGATCCCCGATGCGTGCAATCATCCGGTCGGTGCCCTCTGCGGCTTCGACTGCGAGTACAAGGCCATCGCATACCGCGGCTGCCTGTCCCACATCCAGTTCGCCGAGTTTGCGGACAACCTTGAACGCCAGCGCGATGTCGGCCTGGTCCTGTTCCGACGGGCGGTGCCGGCCGAAGACGCCTTCGCGAGCGATCAATCCGGGCGCCGCTTCCGCCGTGCCGATGACACGGAAGCCGTCTTCCTCGAACATGCCGACGACGAAACGGAGCAGCGCATCGTCGCCCTGCAGCGCGGCGCCGATCACGCGCCGCAGCCGCAGCAGGAATTTCGCTTCGACCTTGATCTCCGACCATTTGGGTCGTTGGAGCCGGCCCGCGAGAAGCAACTCCTCGCAGCCCTGCGACCGCAGAAACTTGTTCGCCTTGCCGACTTCGCCGATGCCGACCCATTCGTGCGGATAGTGTGAAACCCAATCGTCGGTAGATCCCAGAAGCGCAAGAACGCAAACAGGACGCCCCGTGTCCAGGACGCTCTGAGCAATGGCGCGCGGGAGATCGCCGCCGCCCGCGATAATGCCGAGCGGGCTCACGCCTCGTCCGAACGGCCGCGGCGGCGATACGGCATGATCGCCTTTTTGGCGGGCGCCAGAATAAAGGCGCAGACCTCTTGCACCTCTTCCATGTCCGGCCACTTTTCTTTCGCGCGGCACGCGCCGTCCGCAATCGCATCCGTGTTCTCGACGAAGATCATGTGGAACGCGGCCCTGAGCGCGTGGATGCGCGGACGCGGCACACCGCGGCGCTTCAAACCGATCAGGTTCAGGCCGCCGAGACGGGCGTGCGGCGAGCCAATTGCTTCGCCGTAAGGAATGATATCAAGCGCACAACCGGACAGACCGCTCAGGAATGCGCCGCTGCCGATGCGGGTGAATTGCTGGATCGCAGCGCCACCGCCAATCAACACGTTGTCGCCGACCTCCACATGGCCTGCAAACAGCGCGCCGTTCACCAAAGTCACGTCGTTGCCGAGATGACAATCGTGCCCGACGTGGCTTCCCGCCATGAAATAACCGCGCTCGCCGATGCTTGTCAGTCTGCCGCCCCGCGCACTGCCACAACTCATCGTCACGTTTTCGCGCAGGACGCAATCCGCGCCGATGATGAGACGGGCATCGGGTGCGTTACCGCCCCGGATCTGGGCTTCGGTGCCAAGCACGACGTTGGGAAAAAGCTCGCAACGCGCGCCGATCTCGGCATGACCGGCAATGACGACATGCGAATGCAGACGCACGCCTTCCGCCAGCATGGTGTTGCGCCCGACAATGCAGAACGGCCCGACCTCGACGCCGGCACCCAGCCTGGCGCCGTCTTCGACAATCGCGGTGGCATGGATCGACATCGTCAGCTTGGCGTATTACCGCGGATCATCGCACTGAATTCGCCGTCGGCGCATAGTGCATCGCCCACGTAAGTCTTGCCTTCGAACTTCCAGACGGGGCCGCGATTCTGGAGCGCTTTGACCTCGAAGCGCAGCATGTCGCCGGGCACCACCGGACGGCGGAAGCGCGCTTTGTCTATCCCCATGAAGAACACGCTCGGGGTTTCCATGAGCGCCATGGAATGGACCACCAGCGCGCCGGCCGTTTGCGCCATCGCTTCCACAAGAAGCACTCCGGGCATCACGGAATAGTTTGGAAAATGACCGGCAAAATGCGGTTCGTTAAAGCTCACCGCTTTGTGGCCCGTCGCGCTTTTGAACGGGACGATATCCGTCAGCCGTTCGACAAACAGGAAAGGCGCGCGATGCGGAAGCAGTTTCTTGACCTGCTCCAGATCGAGCACGAGACCCTCGGTCGCGCCTGTTTCACCCATTACTGCTTCGTCCCACGTTTGGCCATCGCGCTGAGCGTGAGCGTCTCGCGGATCCACTCGCGCGCAGGTTTCACGGGCATACCGCCATAGTCCTTGCCGCCCTCAAGGACGGCGCCCGTATATATACCGGTCCGGGCCTGGAGGCGCGCGCCGGTCCCGATCTTCACATGATCCGCGATACCGACCTGCCCGCCCATGACGACGAAATCGCCGAACTCACAGCTGCCGGAGATTCCGACCTGACCGACGATAACGCAGTGGCGGCCGATCCGGGTGCCGTGCCCGACCTGAACGAGGTTGTCGAGCTTGGTGCCTTCTCCGATGACGGTGTCGGTAAGCGCGCCCCGGTCGATCGTGGTGCAGGCGCCGATCTCCACCTTGTCCTGGATGATGACGCGTCCCAGCTGCGGGATTTTCACATGCCCCGAAGCGCTGCTGGCAAATCCGAAGCCTGGTGACCCGATCTGGGCCCCAGGAAGAATCAACACCTCGTCACCGGCGAGAGTATGCGTGACGGTGGCGTTGCTGCCGATTTCGCAGTTCCGGCCAATCGTCACGCCGCGCCCGATCACGCTGTTCGGACCGATCTGCGTGCCGTCTCCGATCTCCGCGCGCGGACCGATGACCACGCCCGGCGCGATGACGACGTTTTCGCCGATCTTCGCACTCGGATCGATCACCTGCGCTTGCCCCCAGACCTGAAGACTGGATTCCGGGTAGAGCAGACGCGCCGCGGCCGCAAACGCATGACTGACGGATGCGCACGGGATGACCGTCATCGAAGATGGCGGCGCATACTTTCCCGCCTGCTGCGACACGAAGCAGAAACCGGCTTGGGAGTTCGCAAAATCCTCGGCATTGGCTTTTCCGCCCGTGAAGAACGTCAGGTGCGAGGGACCTGCGCCCGACAGGCTCGCGACGTCCTCCACCAAGCGCGCGCCATCGCTGCCTGCCGGCAAGGAGACGTTGGCGCGCGCGCAAATCTCCGCCAGCGCCAAAGGCCCGCGATTGTCGAAGAAACGTGGATCGGCCATGTACCTAAATCGAACCGGACGCGAAGCCGGGCTTACTTCCGCGGAGGCGCCGCTCCGTTCTGAGTGGGCATCGCGACGAGATTGACCTTCACCGTAGACAGCTTCTGGTTCAGACGCTGGATCGCGACACCGGTGATGTCCACGTCCACTGTCGACAGAAGAACGACCTGGCGATCGAGCAGCAGAGCTGCGCCACGTTCCTGCATGATGCCCTGAAGGATCGGGCCGAGCGCCTTTTCGACCTGCTGACGCGCCTGGAAGACGCCGCCCTGGATCTGGTTCTGGCGAACCTGCACCTGCTGCTGGAGCCCGCGCTCTTTCGCTTCAAATCCGGCGACCTTCTGGCGCTTGGCATCGGCGGAAAGGATCGCGACCTGTTGCTGCAATGAGCGTCCTTCACTCTGCAGCGACTGCTCCTGCCCCTGGAACTGGCTCCGCGCCTGCTGGGTGTACTGGTTCACCTGACGGATAATGTCCTGGCCCACCTTCGATCCCTGAAGAATGGCATCGCGGTTGAGCACAAGGATGCGCAAGCCACCGCCGGCCGGAGGCGCAGGAGGCTTGCCTTGCGCGAGCGCGGCGGTCGTCATCAAGCTGCCGATCGCGACGGCAGACAGGATCGCCCTGGCGACGGTCGTCGCGCGGGTTTTCCCCAATTTCATTTTCATGGATTTACAGTCCTGTTCCTGCGTTGAAGTGAAGAAATTGTGTTTTGTCGTATTTGGCTTTCGCCAGCGGCACACCGAGGCTGATCTGCACCGGTCCGAAGGGCGATTTCCAGGAAATACTTACACCAGCCGAGGCCCGGAAAGCGAGATCGTCCCGGATACAGCTGGCCGGGACGACAGCCGGGGGTATCGCTTTCGGGCATAGCTGGTCGCGGGGACCGTCAACTTTACCCAAAGTGCCAAAATCGGTGAACAGCGAGGTGCCTACGCCGTAATCGGCCGGCAGAAAGTCGGGAATGCGAAAGGCAACGGTGCCGATCGCGTAGATATTGCCGCCGACCGCACCGCCCTCACCCGGGATTTCCACGTCGCGCGGACCGATACCAGCGAGCTGGAACCCGCGGAAGCTGTCGCCGCCTTCGAAGAAGCGTTCGTTGATCCGGATGTTTTGTCCGCCGTAGCCATCGATATAGCCGCCCCGCGCGGTGAACGAGCCGATGAAGTCGTCCCAGATGACCGGGTGGAAGATGCTTAACGACGTTTCGGTGCGAATGTATTTGAGCTGTCCGCCGAAACCGGAGAAGTCCTGGTTGAACGCGAAGGTCAGGCCACGGTTCGGACGAATGGGATCGTCCAGCGTGTTGTAGAGATAGGAATACCCGATCGCCGAACTGGTGTCGGAACCTCGCGCAGCCTGGATCACCGCGGGCGCATTGGGATATGGCGTCACGGTCTCATAGCGGAATGTGTAACGCAGCCCGACCGAGCCGAACTCCGACGTGGGGAAGCCGAAGCGGAAGCCGATCGCGTCGGTATCGCCGGTATAGTCGGCCTGATCGAAGCTGGTCAGGATCTTGTAAATGTCGAAGCCGGCAGAGATCGGCCGGTCCATGAAATACGGTTCGGTGAAGCTGAGCTGGATTTCCTTTTCGATGTAGGACAGCTGGACGCTGGCGCGCAGGTATTGGCCACGGCCGAACAGGTTGGTTTCCGTATAGCTGAACTCGCCGACGAACGAACTGGTCGAGGAATAACCGGCGCCGAGAGACAACTGGCCGGTCGATTGCTCGGTCAAGGCCACGTTCAGCACGGTCTTGTCGGGCGCCGAACCCTGCGTCTCCTTGATGTCGACATCCTTGAAGAAGCCGAGCGCGCGGATGCGGGTGCGTGAACGGTCGACCAGCACGCGGTTGAACGCATCGCCTTCCGACAGGCGCATCTCGCGACGGATCACCTTGTCCAGGGTGCGCGTGTTGCCGGTGATGTTGATCTTCTCGACATAGACGCGCGGGCCCTGGTCGATCTTCATGATCAGATTGATGATCCGCCGTTCGCGATCGCGATCCGGATGCGGATGCACTTCGGCGAAGGCGTAGCCCTTGGTGCCGGCGGCATTGGTCAGCGCGTCCACCGCCTTTTCGATCAGCGACGCATCGAAGATCGCGCCGTCCTTGATCTTCACCAGCGGACGAAGCTGCGTCGGCGTCAGCTCCTTGATGGTGGAATCGATCTTGACCTGGCCGAAGTGATAGAGCGGCCCTTCGTCGACGGTAAAGGTGATGTAAAACGACTTGTGGTCCGGTCCGAGCTCGGCGACGGCGGAGACCACGTGGAAGTCGGCATAGCCGTGGCTGTTGTAGAAGCGGCGCAGCTGTTCCTTGTCGAACGTCAAACGATCCGGATCGTAGTTGTCGTTGCTCGCGAGGAATTTCCACCACGCGCTCTCTTCGGTGGCGATCTGCCCGCGCAGCGTGTCGTCGTCGAAGACTTTGTTGCCGATGAAGTTGATGCGCGCCACGCCGGTGGTCGGGCCTTCGTTGATCGAGAAAATCAGATCGACGCGGTTCTGCGGACGCTGGATGATCTGCGGATCGACCGTCGCGCCGAATTTGCCGTTGCGGCGATACAGTTCGATGATGCGCTGGACATCTGACTGCACCTTCGCGCGCGTGAACACGGTACGCGGCTTCAGCTGCACTTCCTTCGTCAGATCTTTTTCGGAGACCTTGTCCTCGCCTTCGAACGCGATCTGGTTGATGATCGGATTTTCGACGACGTTTACGGTTAGCGTCGAGCCGTTCCAGTTGAACTTGACGTCCGCGAACAACCCCGTGGCAAACAGCGCTTTCAGCGCGCGGTCGACAGCCTGCTCGTCGTACGGGTCGCCCTCGCGGATCGAGATGTAGGACATCACCGTCCCGGGCTCGATACGCTGAGTCCCCTTGATCGCGATCTGCCGGATGATGGGCTTCGCAGCCTCGGGCGTCGCCGGCGCCGGGTTCGAAGACGGCCCGGACTCGAGCTGTGCCTGCGCAGGCGCGAACGCGAGCGAAACGCACAACAGCGCCGGAGCCGCACGCAGGAATCGGGCGAAAGCGTTAGCGCTCATTCACGCGTCTCTGATACTCGCTTCGGGCTTGCCGCGCCGCCCCTTCATGAGCGCCGACGGACGGCCGGGTTAGAACAGGTTCAATCGGACCAAGTCGTTCCAAGTCACCAGAAGTACGAGACCGAGCACCGCTGCGAGCCCCAACCTGAATCCGACATCCTGGGCCCGCTCGCCGAGCGGGCGACCCAACACTCCTTCGAATGCATAGTATAGAAGATGCCCGCCGTCGAGCATCGGAATGGGAAAAAGATTGATAAGCCCGATGCTTACGGAAATTACAGCCGCCAGCTGTATCAGGGACCAAAAGCTCACTGCTGCGACTTTCTGCGCCAATCCCGCCATGCCAAGCGGACCGCGCAGTTGGCTAGTGTCGGTGTAGCCTGCGACCATCTGCCAGATCGTCTTCAGAGTATCGCGGATGATGAGCCACACCCGTTGCACGCCCTGTCCGACCGACTCAAGCGGCCCGTAATGAACGACTGTCAGCTTTGCTGCCGGATCGGAAAGCACGCCGAGTGCCACCACATTTGCATCACCCTGCAACTTGTCCGTGACGTGCATCAATCTGGGTGTCGCGTGAACGGTCAGCAACTTGCCTGCACGCTCGAGGCCGATGGTGAGTTCCTGTCCAGCACTAAATCGAACGATTTCCGGGAGGCGATCAAACTCGACGATCTTCTCGCCATTGACGCTTCGGACGATGTCCCCCTTCTGGATGCCGGCGGCTTCAGCCGGGCTGTTCGGATTCACCGAACCGACGACCGCCGGCATGATCACGTAGCCAAAGAAGAAGATGAACGTCGAGAAGATAACGACTGCGAGAATGAAATTCGCTAACGGTCCTGCAGCCACAATCGCCGAACGCTGCAAGAGGGATTTGTTTGGAAACGCTTGCGTGCGTTCAGCCACCGAAAGGCGTTCGATCTTCTCGCGGTCCGGCATGCTGGCTGCGTTGTCGTCGCCGAGGAACTTCACATAGCCCCCAAACGGTATCCACGAAATCTTCCAGCGCGTTCCCTTGCGGTCGAACCAGCCGAAGATTTCCGGACCGAAGCCGATCGAGAACGTCTCAACTTTCACACCGCACCAGCGCGCGACGGCGAAGTGACCCAACTCGTGAAAGAACACGACGACCGTGATCAGGAACACATAGGCCGGCAGGCCCAACGGCACCCAATGAAACAAGCCCTGAATCGCGGTCATGTCGTTTTCCTTCTCTGCATCTTCAGGCAACCATGCGCCGGCAGATGCTGCCCGCGAGTTCTCGCGCCTGGCCGTCGGCCGTCAGCACCGCTTCCAGGTTGGCGGGCGGTGCGTTGTGGCCCCGGGCCCCGAATTGCTCCAGCGTCGCTTCCACCGCGCGCGGGATGTCCAAAAAGCCCAATCCCTTTGTCAGGAACGAATCGACCGCTATCTCATTGGCCGCATTAAGGATTGTAGGGGCGAGACCCCCGCTGCGCAAGCAATCCTGGGCCAGGCGGAGGGCTGGAAAAACGTCTGGATTCGGCGGTTCGAAGGTCAATTGCCCCACCGCGGCGAGGTCGAGCCTGCGTGACGGGGAAGCGATCCGGCGCGGCCAGGCAAGCGCATGCACAATCGGCGTGCGCATGTCAGGCGACGACAGATGCGCAAGCGTCGAGCCATCGGCATACGATACCAGACAGTGCACCACGGATTGAGGATGCACGATCACGCCCAGTTTCTCGGGTGGGAGCGCGAACAGATAGTGGGCCTCGATCAACTCGAGGCCCTTGTTCATCAAGGTCGCGCTGTCGACCGAGATCTTCGCACCCATCGACCAATTGGGATGCGCAACCGCCTGCGCCGGCGTCACTCCTTCCAGACGATCGCGTTGCCACCCGCGGAACGGACCGCCGGATGCCGTGAGCGTCACGCGCTCGACCTCATTGGGATCCGCCATATCCAGAACCTGGAAAACGGCGTTGTGTTCGGAGTCCACCGGGATGACGGCCGAGCCGGACGTTTCGATTGCGCGGCGGAAGACGTCGCCGGCCGCCACAACGCATTCCTTGTTGGCGAGCGCCACCGTCGCGCCGCGCTCCACTGCGCGAAGCGCAGGTTCGAGACTTGCGGCGCCTACGATCGCCACCATCACGACATCGGATGGACGTGATGCGGCTTCGATGACCGCTGCGCGGCCCGCCGCAACTTCGATGCCGGTGCCATGAAGGGCATCGCGCAAATCCGCCAGCAACGATGCGTCGCCAATGACTGCCAACTTGGGCCGCATCTCAACGGCCTGTTCCGCCAGCTTCGCGACATTGTTGTGCGCCGTGAGGGCCTCGATCGGAAACGCATCCGGCCCATAGACCTTGCGCGCATGCGCGATCACATCGAGCGTGCTGAGCCCTATCGACCCCGTCGACCCCAACAGCGTGACGCTGCGCCCCAATACGGGCTGCAACTCGGCCAATTCGCCGGGATGGCGCGATATCGCGATCGGCCTCATGGATGTGCTCCGAAAAGGGGATTGATGTGAAAAATGAACACCAGCGCGAATAGCGCAGCCGTAGCGGACAGCGTGCTGTCGATGCGGTCGAGTACACCGCCATGGCCTGGGATCAATCTGCCGGAATCCTTGCGCTGAAATTTCCGCTTTATCCACGATTCGAAAAGATCGCCGGCGTGCGCGGTCACCGCGACCCCGGCGCCGTAAAACGCGCCGAGCACGATGTCGCCCTTCACGACCGCCATGAAAATTGCTTCGACGATGGCCGCCGCTACCACCCCGCCCAAGGTGCCGGCCCATGTCTTGTTCGGCGAAATCACCGGCGCGAGCTTGGGGCCGCCAACGAGATTTCCAACGACGAGCGCGCCGGTATCGGTGGCCCAGATGGCTATGAACACACCGACGATCATCCAGATGCCGTGGGGGGCTGCGCGAACCAGCGTCGCCGAGAAGGCTGGCAAGCAAAGATAGAGCACGCCGCCCGCCTCCCACAGTGGCCGCTCGTCCATTACAAACGCCAGCGCGAGATTCAGCGCGACACCGCCGAGCAGGATCGCCCACGGCAGATTGTGATCGCCGGCAAAAAACGGGGCGTAGAGCGTCGCTGCCGTGGTAAGCGCGGTCACGAGAAATGCGGTGGTGTACGAGTGCTTTGCCACCATGCGGTGATATTCGCGGCTCGCCGCAGCCACCATCAGAACGATGAACAGCGCGAACCACGCGCCACCACGGATGGTGGAGCCGATCGCGGCGGCGGCGAGAACGACGCCGAAAAGGGGACGGGTAATCCAGTCCAGGTTGAAGGCGATGCGCGACCTGTCGCCCGCAGCAGTGGCGCCACCGTTCTTCAAGCGACCGCTTCCGCGGAAACGCCACCGAACCGGCGTTCGCGTTGCGCGAAGTCCGTCAGCGTCTCGATCAGTTGCTCGCGCCCAAAATCCGGCCACAGCGTGTCGAGGAACAGAAGCTCGGCATAAGACGACTGCCAAAGGAGGAAGTTACTGAGCCGCCGCTCACCGCCGGTGCGAACGATCAGGTCCGGCTCAGGCAGCCCACCGGTGAACAGGCGCGTCGCGAACAGTTCCGGCGTAATCGCCTCCGGATCGAGGCGGCCTTCTTTCGCCGCCCGTGCCAGTTCGCGGGCCGCAGCGGCGATCTCTTCCTGGCCGCCATAGTCGAACGCGAAGGTGAGGTTCAGCCCCTTGTTCTCGACCGTGCGCCGTTCCGCATCCTCGATCATCGCGTGGATATCCTTGGCGACGCGGCTACGGTTGCCGATGATGCGCACGCGCACGCCGCGCGCGACCAGCTCGTCGAGATCGCTTTGGAAATAGGCGCGAAAGAGTCCCATCAGGGCGCCGACTTCCGCAATCGGGCGCTTCCAGTTCTCGGAGCTGAAAGCATAAAGCGTCAGGGTTTCCAGACCGATGTCGCTAGCAGCGCGCACGACGTGCCGCACCGCGCTCACGCCTGCCACATGCCCGGCTTCACGCGGCAGAAGACGTTTGCGCGCCCACCGGCCGTTGCCATCCATGATGATGGCGACATGCCGCGGAAGGTCTCGCATTGCCGTACCCAAGCCTTTAGCCGCCATCAACGTCGCTTCCGCTCGCAGGAGGGTCTGCCACCCTACACCTGCATGATTTCCTGTTCCTTGCTGTGCAGCATGCTGTCTATGTCGTTGATATGCCCGTCGGTGATCTTCTGCAGGTCATCGCCAAGCTTGTGATGCTCGTCTTGGCCGATCTTGCCGTCTTTCTCCAGCCGCTTGAGCAGATCCATCCCATCCCGCCGCACATTGCGAACCGAGACACGCCCGGCTTCGGCATATTTGTGCGCGAGCTTTGCGAGTTCTTTGCGGCGGTCCTGGTTCAACTCCGGGATCGGAATGCGCAGCAGCTGCCCGTCCATCTGCGGATTAAGGCCGAGGCCGGCATCCCGGATCGCCTTGTCGACCGCCTTGACCAGACCCTTGTCCCAGACCTGCACCGTCAGAAGACGCGGCTCCGGCGTCGAGATCGAGCCGACCTGGTTGATCGGCGTCTGGTTGCCATAGGCCTCTACCATCACCGGTTCGAGCAGTGTCGGGCTGGCCCGGCCCGTCCGAAGCCCGGTGAACTCGGTTTTCACCGTGGCAACGGCGCCAGACATCCGCCGGTTCAGTTCGTTTTTATCGAAACCTGCGCTCATGGCATGCCTCTCAAATCACTCCAAAAAGCCTAATCCAATCAGGGGCGGTCTTCGATGATCGTGTAGCGGCCTTCGCCGCGAATGACCTTCGCCAGCGCTCCATGTTCCTGCAACGCAAACACCACGATCGGAATCCCGTTCTCCCGCGAAAGACTGACCGCCGACGCATCCATCACCTGAAGATTGCGCGATAAGACCTCGTGATAGCTCAGAGATTCATGCCGTTCGGCATTGGGATCCTTCTTGGGGTCGGCACTGTAGACACCGTCTACTTGTGTCGCTTTCATCATGGCATCGCAGGCCATCTCTGCCGCCCTAAGCGCGGCCGCCGTGTCCGTGGTGAAGAACGGATTGCCCGTCCCCGCCGCGAAGATGACCACCCGGCCTTTCTCGATGTGGCGCAGCGCCTTGCGGCGGATATAGGGCTCGCTGACCGAGGCCATGGGAATGGCGGATTGCACCCGGGTCGGGACGCCGAGACGTTCGAGCGAGGCCTGCATGGCCAGCGCGTTCATCACGGTCGCCAGCATACCCATGTAGTCCGCGGTAGCGCGGTCGATGCCTTTCGCGGCGCCGGCCAGCCCGCGAAAGATATTGCCGCCGCCGATCACCAGGCAGATCTCTGTCCCGGCGCGGACTGCCTCGCGAATATCCTCCGCGATGCGATCCACTGTTGCGACGTCGATGCCGTATTGACCCTCGCCCATCAGCGCTTCGCCGGACAGCTTCAGCAGGATCCGGCGGAACTTCGGCGCTGATGGCATGGACAGTCCCCCCGTGCTCAGCGACCCGCCATCTTGGTAACTTCGTCGGCAAAGTCGCCATCGACCTTTTCGATGCCTTCGCCCACCTGGAAGCGGACGAAGCCTGCGATCTCGACCGGCTTGCCCAGGTCCTTGCATGCCTTCTCGATCACCTTCGAGATCGGGGTTTCCTGATCGATGACGAAGATCTGGTTCATCAGAACCGATTCTTCGTAGAACTTGCGCATCGAACCTTCGACCATCTTCACGATGATGTTCTCGGGCTTGCCGGATTGGCGCGCCTTGTCGGCATAGATCGCGCGTTCGCGGTCTGCCACGTCCTTCGCGATATGCTCGGAGGTCAGCGCGATCGGCGACGCGGCCGCGACATGCATGGCGATCTGCTTGCCGAGTGCTGCGAGTTTTTCCTTGTCGGCTTCCGACTTGAGCGCGACCAGCACGCCGATCTTGCCGAGTTCCGGCGAAGCGGCGTTGTGCACATACGACGACACCACACCAGGATTGACCGACAGCGCGATCGTGCGGCGCACGCTCATGTTCTCGCCGATCTTGGCGACCAGTTCGGTCAGCGAGTCCTTCACGGTCACGCCGGACTTCATGGACTTGTGCAGCAGCTTGTCGAGATCGCCCGCCTCGGTGAGCGCGAGGGCTGCGGCGTCCTTGACGAACATCTTGAACTCGTCATTCCGCGCAACGAAATCGGTTTCGGAGTTCACCTCGACCAGCGCGCCCGCATCGCCACCGACGGCAACGCCGATCAGGCCTTCCGCGGCTACACGGCTGGCTTTCTTTGCAGCCTTGGTGATTCCTTTTTTGCGCAGCCAGTCCATGGCGGCTTCCATGTCGCCGTTGGTCTCAGTGAGCGCAGTCTTGCAATCCATCATACCCGCGCCAGTTTTGTCGCGCAGTTCCTTCACCATACCGGGCGGGATAGTCGCCATGTCGGTCTCCGTAATCTTTGTTGTCGTTAAGCGCTGGCGCCGGCTTCTTCCGCGCCGGTTTCGGCATGCGAGCTGACGTCAGGCAGCACTTCGGCCTCACCCGCGTCGATACCCTGATCGCCCTGGCTGGCCGAGATACCGTCGATGATCGCGCGTGCAACCAGATCGCAATAGAGCGCGAGCGCGCGGGCCGCATCGTCGTTGCCGGGGATCGGATAGGCGATGCCGTCCGGATCGCTGTTGGAGTCGACAATCGCGGTTACCGGGATGCCCAGCTTCTGGGCTTCTGCGATCGCGATCGCTTCCTTGTTCGTGTCGATCACGAACAACATGTTCGGAAGACCGCCCATCTCCTTGATGCCGCCCAACGAACGATCGAGCTTGTCGCGCTCGCGCAGCAGGCCGAGGAGCTCTTTCTTCTTGAGGCCCGAACTCTGTGCCGAGCTCAGCGTCTCTTCGATGGTGCGCATGCGCTTGATCGAGTTCGAGATCGTCTGCCAATTGGTCAGCGTGCCGCCGAGCCAGCGATGGTTCACAAAGTATTGGGCGCAACGCTTCGCAGCAGACGCAACCGGCTCCGATGCCTGGCGCTTGGTGCCGACGAACAGGATGCGGCCGCCACCGGCCGCGATATCACGCAGCGCGACCAGCGCCTGATGCAGCAGCGGCACGGTCTGCGTGAGATCGAGGATGTGGATGTCGTTGCGCGAGCCGTAGATGTACTGCTGCATCTTCGGGTTCCAGCGCTGGGTGCGATGGCCGAAATGCGCGCCCGACTCGAGCAGTTGGCGCATGGAAAAATCTGGCAGAGCCATGAAAGACGTCTCCTTTACCGGTTGGCCAGACGCGCGGGTTATCCCGAAGGACACCGGACGGGGACGAAGGAACACCCTTCGAAACCCACCCACGCGTGCGAATTGCCGCGGCTTATAGGGGGCGCGGCGCGACGTTGCAAGGTATCCGCGGTGGACACAGTTCGAGCAACATTCCGGACATTAAGCTATCGCCGACCTGAATTCTTGTCAAGATTGACTTGACAGAAAATCTGGTTCCTTTTGCGCCCATTCGCGGGGGCGCCAGTGACATTCACCGGACCGAGAGGGCAGCGGCAGGCAGCGACAGCGTTCATTTTCGTCACGCTGGTGCTGGATGCGATGGCGGGCGGCATCGCTTACCCCGTGCTGCCGGCGTTGGTGGGCAAGGTGGGCCACACCGACGCCGCGCATGCCGCCGAAGTTTTCGGCATCTTCGGCACGCTCTTCTTCGTGATGCAGTTCTTCGCGGCGCCGGTCCAGGGCGCGCTGTCCGATTCGTTCGGCCGCCGTCCTGTCATCCTCATCTCCACCCTCGGCATGGCGCTGGACTATGTCGTGATGGCGCTCGCGCCGAGTCTCGGCTGGCTCTATGCCGGACGGATGATCTCCGGCATCACCGCCGGCAGCATTTCGGCTGCGTATGCGTACCTGATCGACGTCACACCGGTCGAAAACCGCACGCGCATCTTCGGCCTTGCGGGTGCTGCGATGAGTGTCGGCACCGCCATCGGCCCCGCGATCGGCGGCCTGGCGGGCGGCTATGATCTGCGCCTGCCGTTCTGGATCGCCGCCGCGCTCAGCGTGCTCAATCTCTTGTACGGCTGGTTCGTTCTGCCGGAGTCGCTCAAGCCGGAAACCCGCGCAGCTTTCACCTGGACTCGCGCCAATCCCATCGGCGCGATGTCCGGCATCGTTCGCGAATATCCCGTTCTCGTCTGGTGGGCAGTCGTTATCGTTCTCTATAATTTCGCGCTCATCGGCGTGAACAGCATCTACGCGGTTTACACCACCTACCGGTACAGTTGGGGACCGCGCGATATCGGATTTTACCTAAGTGGAGTCGGCATCTGGAGCATAGGGGCGCAGAGCCTTTTGCTGCCGCTGATCCTGAAGCGCTTCAACGACCGCCAGACCATGATCGTGGGTTCGATTTGCATGGCTGTCGCGATCGTCGCCGCCGGACTTGCTTCGACGGGAATAGAATACGCAGCTTGCGCTTTTTTCTGGATTCCCGGCCTCGTCATTGCCGGCGCGGCGATCAACACACTGATCAGCCAGGCTGTCGGCCCGGCGGATCAAGGCCGCACACAAGGCGCGGCAAGAAGCCTGAACAGCATCGTCGGGCTCGCGGCGCCCGGGATTTTCGCCCTGATGTTGGCGGCGTCGATCCGCGCGGGCGGAAAGCCGCTCGCAGGGCTGCCCTACATTGTGTCCGGTATCCTCTCGCTCATCGGTCTCGCGGTCGCGATGCGCGCCCCGCGTACAAAAAGCTGAACTTGCGCGCAACGCCGCTATGCGGCATTGCGGGTGCCGTTTCGTCCGTGCGTCCGAGTAAGGTCAGCCATGCCCTCCCCCATTCGTCCCCAGATTGCCGCTCTGAAACCCAACGGGATCGCGGCCGTGGCGCTGCTCGGCCTCGGCAATCCCGATATCATTCCGTTGTGGTTCGGCGAAAGCGATCTCGTCACACCGCCTTTCATCCGCCAGGCGGCGGTTCGTGCGCTGGAAGACGGCAAGACGTTTTATGCGAACTCGCGCGGCGTTCCCGGCCTGCGCGACGCGTTGCGCGATTTCCATAGGCGCACTCTGGACGTCGACATCGCGGTCGAGCGGATTTCCGTTCCCGGTGCGGCGATGCTGGCTCTCGTCACGGCGCTGCAATGTGTTATCGACACCGGCGACAACGTCGTGTGCGCGGCGCCGGTGTGGCCGAACATCTTTCAGGCTGCAGAGATTTCGGGCGCGGAGGTCAAATTCTATCGTTTGGAAGAGGATTATCACGCCGGGCACTGGCGTCTCGACCTCGACAAACTGTTCGCGGCTTGCGATGCGCGCACCAAGGCGATCTTCCTCGCGTCCCCCGGCAATCCCACCGGCTGGATGGCGACACAGGACGAGCAGCGCGCGATTTTGGATTTCGCACGCAAGCGCGGTATCGCGGTGATCAGCGACGAGGTCTATGGCACGCTGGTCTATGGCAGCCGGCAGCATGCACCGTCATTCCTGGAGATCGCCGAACCGGACGATGCGGTCTTCGTCATAAACAGCTTCTCCAAGCCGTGGGCGATGACGGGATGGCGTATCGGCTGGCTGGTGCACCCGGCTTCCATCGACACGCAGATCAATGTGATCTGCGCCGCCAACAACACCGGCGCCACCACGTTTGCGCAGTATGGCGCGCTTGCCGCGCTGTCGCCGGAGGGCGATGCGTTCCGGGCGACGATGCTGGAGCGCTGCCGCGCCGGCCGCGATCATGTGCAGCGTTTCATCGACCGTCAGAACCGAATCCGCTGGATGCGGCCGGAAGGGGCGTTCTATGGCTTCCTGCAGATTGACGGCCTGACCGACAGCCTGACTTTCGCACAGGACCTCGTTCGTAAGGCGCGCGTGGGCGTCGCCCCCGGCATGGCGTTCGGCGAGCCGGGCGATACGCTGTGCGACTCCCATATCCGCATCTGCTTCGCCCAGGACGGCGAGCGGCTGGTCGAAGGGCTCAGCCGCATCGAACGCGCCGTCGCCGCGCTCTGATCAGACCGGCTCGACCGCGGCCACCCCCGGCAGCGATTTGATGGCGTTGCGCAGCGGCGCCGTGACCTGGATTCGCTTCGGCAGCGCAATCTCGACTTCCTGGCCTTCGGCGCCTGGCACAACCAGGGTCACGATGCCCTTGCCGGGTTGCTTCAACTGCGCCGCAATCGGGCCGAGCGCGTCCGTCTTTTCCAGCACGATGCGCATCCCCTCGCCCGCGCTGGCCGCTGCTGCGTCGAGATCGGCGATCGCGAGCGCGCGCAGCTTCAACTCGTCGCCATCGGTGTCGACGTTCACAGTGATCAGGACCGAGCGGCCGGATTCCAGCAACGGGCGCGAGGCCGCGAGCACTTCCGGAAAGATCATCACCTCGAACATGCCGGTCGGATCGGAGAACGAGACGAAGGCGTAGTTCTGGTCGTTGCGGCCGCGGCGCTCGTGTTTCTTGATGATGGTGCCTGCGAGTTGCGCCCGGAAGCCCGAACGGCGGCGATCTTCCGTCAGCGAGGCGAAGGTCACAGCACCCAGCCGCTTCAGCGACGAGGTATAGGCATCCAGCGGATGACCCGACAGATAGAATCCGACGGCGCCGAACTCCTCCGTCAATCGTTCATGGGCGAGCCAGTCCGCGATCGCGGGTAGCCGGATCTCCTCGTTGCCGTCCGCAGCATCGCCGAACAGGCTGACCTGCCCGCTTTCGCGTTCGCGCGCTGAGCGCGCCGCATCGTTGAGCAGCAGATCCGAGGAATCGACCAGCTGTTTGCGGTTGGAATTGAGCGCGTCGAACGCGCCGGCGCGCACGAGGCTCTCGAATGCGCGCTTGTTGACGAGCTTGGGATCGACGCGGCGCGCGAAATCGGAGATCGATTTGAACGGCCCGTCTTTTTCGCGCAGCGCGACGACGTGCTCCATCGCCTGCTTGCCCACCCCTTTCAGGGCCGCGAGCGCATAGTAGATGACACCCCTTTCGGCGTCGCAGGTAAACGCGGCGCCGGAGCGGTTGATATCCGGCGGCAGCACCTGGATGTTGAGGCGCAGCGCTTCTTGCTTGAACACGTTGAGCCGGTCGGTCAGCCCGATATCGAGCGTCATCGAGGCGGCCAGGAATTCGACCGGATAGTTGGCCTTCAGATAGCCGGTCTGATAGGCGACCTGGGCGTAAGCCGCCGCATGGCCCTTATTGAATCCGTAACCCGCGAACTTCGCGGCCTGTTCGAAAATCTGTTCGGCGATGTGCTTGTTGATGGCGCGTTCGCTCGCGCCCTTGATGAATTTGTCGCGATGCACCGCCATTTCGCTGGCAATCTTCTTGCCCATGGCGCGGCGCAGCAGATCGGCCTGACCCATGGTGTAGCCGGCCAGTTCGCGTGCGATGTTCATGACGTCTTCCTGATACGTCATGACGCCGTAGGTTTCGTTCAGCAGCGGCTCCAGCAACGGATGCAGATAGTCCGGCGCCTCCTTGCCGTTCTTCACCGCGATGTATTTCGGGATAGAGTCCATCGGACCGGGGCGATAGAGCGCCACGAGCGCGATCAAGTCGTGGATCCGGTCGGGCTTCATTTTGCGCATCAGGTCGCGCATGCCCGCGCCTTCCATCTGGAAGATGCCGACGCTTTCGCCGCGGGCCAGCATTTCGAACGTCGCCCGGTCGTCGAAATCGATGCTCTGGGTGTCGAGCTCTACCCCGCGCTGTTTGAGAAGTTCTTCTGCCTTCGCGATGACCGTGAGCGTTTTGAGCCCCAGGAAGTCGAACTTCACGAGGCCGGCTTTTTCGGCATCCTCGTAGTCGAACTGCGTGACCTGCATCTCCGAACGCGGATCGCGATAGAGTGGTACGATCTCGTCGAGCGGCCGGTCGCCGATCACCACGCCTGCCGGATGGGTTGAAGCGTGCCGGTAGAGTCCTTCGATCTTCTCCACGATGGAGAAGAGCTGCTTGGCCACCGGTTCCTGCTCGGCAATCTGCTGCAGCCGGGGTTCGCTTTCGACCGCGTCTTCGAGCGAGACAGGCTTGCCAGGCGGGTTCGGGATCAGCTTGGCGATGCGATCGACCAGACCGAGCGGCATCTGCAATACCCGGCCCACGTCGCGAACCGCCGCGCGCGCCTGCAGCGATCCAAGCGCGATGATATGCGCCACCCGGTCGACGCCATATTTGTGCTGCACATAGCGCACGACCTCGTCGCGCCGTTCCTGGCAGAAGTCGATGTCGAAGTCCGGCATCGAGATGCGTTCGGGATTGAGGAAGCGCTCGAACAGCAGTTTGAATCGCAAGGGATCGAGATTGGTGATGTCGAGCGTCCAGGCGACAAGCGAGGTTGCACCCGAACCGCGCACGCCGACCGGGATGCCGTGCGTACGAGTCCACTTCATGAAGTCGGAGACGATCAGGAAGTAACCAGCGAAATCCATACGCAGGATGACGTCGAGTTCGTATTCGAGGCGATCGCGATAGGCCTGCTCCTCGGCATGCATGCCGTGTGCTTTGAGCCGGCGGGTCAACCCTTCTTCCGCCTGCAGGCGCAGTTCGTCTTCCGGCGTGCGCCCGGATTCAGGCACGAATTTCGGCAGAATGGGATCGCGCTTCTTCGGCCGGAAGGCGCAGCGGCGTGCGATCTCTACCGTGTTTTCAATCGCTTCCGGCAGATCCGCGAACTGCACCACCATCTCTTCGGCGGATTTGAACCGGTGCTCGCGCGTCAACCGCCGCCGTTCCTGCTGCGACACGAAGCTCGCGTCGGCGATGCAGAGCAGCGCGTCGTGCGCTTCGTACATGTCGGCTTTGCCAAAATGAACGTCGTTGGTCGCGACGAGGGGCAGCTTCTTTGCGTAGGCAAAGTCGATAAGGGCTTCTTCCGCCGCGCGCTCTTCCGGCAAACCGTGCCGCTGCAACTCGACATAGAGCCGATCGCCGAAGATCGCATGAAGCCGGTCGAGCATCGCCCCGGCCGCGGCTGGCTGGCCTTCCACGATCAGCCGGTTGATCGGTCCTCCGACACCGCCGGTCAAGGCGATCAGGCCATCGCAGTGCGCCGCGATCGTCGCAAGCTTGGCATGCGGCCAGTCGCCTGGTTCCGCGCCGAGATACGCCGAACTGATCAGCTTGCTGAGGTTCCGGTAGCCAATGTCATTCTGCACCAGAAACGCCATCGCCGGCGGCTTGCGCTTGCTTCCGGGAACATTGCTTTGCAGTTCGTCGAGTTCGACCGACAGCACACAGCCCACGATCGGCTGAATACCGGCCTTCGCGACGGTGTCGCCAATTTCAAAAACCCCGAACAGGTTGTTGACGTCGGTGACTGCCACGGCGGGCATGCCGTACTCGCGCGCCAGGGCCGCGAAGTCCTTGGCCCTGACGGCGCCCTCGAGGAGCGAATATGCGCTCTTCACGCGCAAATGGACGAACGTGGCCGCCTTCATTGCCGCCCTGATTCCCTGTCACGATAAGGTGTCCACTATCGAGGCGATGGAGGTAGGCGCGAAACAGCCCACTTCAACCATCCACAGGTGCTTTGGCCCAGGAGTGGCTTAGGCGGCGAGTTGCCCCACGAGCAGAAAGGACGAGATGACAAACACCAGAAGGCCAACGCCCGCGGCCACTTCTCTCGTCCAGTTCATGATTTCCTCCCAATTGACCGAGAGGATATGTTCTTCAATTGTTCTGATCATGTCAAGAACAAACCGTGACCAAGCTTTCGGGGATTACCCGGCTTCGAGTCACAAACTCAGTACACGGATGGTTGGTTGCGGTTCCCGATGCAGAAAGTTCACGCGTTTGTCGTGATTGGCGTGCCTTCGAGCAACTTGCCTTCGTGCATAACCAGAGCGCGATCCATCTTTCTTGCCAGCTCGAAGTTGTGCGTGGCGACCAATGCGGCCAAACCCTCGGCCCGCACCAATTTAATCAGCGACTCGAACACCCCACTTGCCGTTCGCGGGTCGAGGTTCCCGGTCGGCTCGTCGGCCAGAAGGACCCGCGGGCGATTGGCCAGCGCGCGGGCAATCGCAACCCGTTGCTGCTCGCCGCCGGACAGTTGCGCCGGGCGGTGCGTCAAACGTTGACTGAGCCCCATCGTGTCGAGAAGCCGGCGGGCTTCCTTTTCCGCTTCAAGGCGCGACCTTCCGGCGATGCGCTGGGGCATCATCACGTTCTCCAGCGCGTCGAACTCCGGCAGAAGATGATGTGCCTGATAGACGAAGCCGATGGTGTCGCGGCGCAACCGGGTGCGCTCTCGTTCCGGCAACCGGCTCGCGGGCGCGCCGGCCACGAACACCTCGCCGGACGAGGGCGCTTCGAGCAGACCTGCCATATGCAGAAGCGAGGACTTACCGGTGCCGGACTGCCCGACCAGCGCCACCAGTTCTCCAGGCATCAGCGAAAACGAGATGTCGCGAAACACTTCCAGCACGCCGCTGCCTTGCGGATAGGTGCGGGAAACAGCCTGCAGATGTAGCGCCGGGATGCGCGTGTCACTCATAACGCAGCGCTTCCACCGGATCGAGGCGGGCGGCGCGCCACGACGGATAGAGCGTCGCAAGGAGCGACAACACCAGCGCCATGACGACGACAGCGGTCACCTCGCTCATATCGAGTTCGGCCGGCATCTGGCTCAGGAAGTAGATCGTCGGATCGAAGATATTGGTGTCGCCGGTGATGCGGATCAGGAATTGGCGGATGTTCTCGATGTTCGCGCAGAACAGCACGCCGATGAAGAAGCCGAGGATCGTGCCGGTTACGCCGATACTGGTGCCGGCAATCAGGAAGACCCGCATCATCGCGCCGCGGGTGGCGCCCATGGTGCGCATGATGGCGATGTCGCCGGACTTGTCCTTCACCAGCATGATAAGGCCGGAAATGATGTTCAGCGCCGCCACGAGGATGATCAGGGTAAGGATCAAAAACATCACATTGCGCTCGACCTGCAGCGCGCCGAACAGACTGGACTGCATCTGCTGCCAGGGCAGCACGCGGGTGTAGGGGCCGCTGAACCGGCCGATCGTATTGGCGATGGCTTCCGCATGATCGGGATTGTCGACCATCACCTCGATGCTGCTCGCGTTGTCGCCCATGTTGAAATAGGCCTGCGCCTCCGGCAGAGGCATGAAGATGAAGCTCTTGTCGTATTCGCTCATCCCGATCCGGAACGTGCCCGCGATCGTGTAGCTCTTGACCCGTGGCGTGGTGCCGAACGGCGTCACGTTTCCGCGCGGCGCGATGAGCGTGATATTCATCCCCGGCATCAGGCCGAGCTTCTGCGCCAGCAGCGCGCCCACGATGACGCTTTGTCCGCCTTCGAACCTCTGCAACGCGCCGTCGGTCAGCGTGCTCGACACCATGGTCAGGTTCTTCAGGTCTTCGCGCCGCAATCCACGCACCAAGGCGCCGACATTCTGATTGCCGGCGGACGCCATAACCTGCCCTTCGACGGTCGGCGCGGCCTGAACCACGCCAGGCACCGCTTTGACCCGTGCAACCATGCCGTCGAAATCGGGGATACCGGCGGTCGAGCCCATCACGATCACGTGGCCATTCAGACCCAGGATGCGTGCAAGCAGTTCGTGGCGGAATCCGTTCATCACCGACATGACGATGATGAGCGTCGCCACACCGAGCGCGATACCGATCAGCGAAATCACCGAAATGACTGAAACGAACCGCTCCTTCCGCTTCGCGCGCAGATAGCGCAGCGCGATCATCCATTCGAATGCCGCGAAAGCACGCGTGCCGCCATTTGGCTTCGCGGCGGCGGGAACGGTGGCAGCAGGAGCGCGCGGACTGCCGGTCGCGAGGTCGATCCGCGCTGCAAGGTTGCTTGCGGTGGCACGACGGTCAGCCATCAGGGCGCGGTTCTTGTCGGGCTAGAGGTCACGAGGCGGCACCCTATAGGACACATCGTGTCGATTGTCTAAACCGCCCGGGACAGCGCAAAAACATTGCAAATCCAGCCGGTTCTTTCTACGAACCGATGTCCCAAGAAACCAGGCAAATTCATGTCGCAGAGAGCCCTGAGCGTATCCCGGACCACGGGAAATCGCTCCACCTTCCCCGATTGGTATCAGGCCGTCGTCCGTGAGGCCGACATGGCCGAACCGTCGCCGGTGCGCGGCGCCATGATCATCAAGCCGTGGGGCTACGGCACCTGGGAGCAGATGCAGAAGGACCTCGATCGCCGCATCAAGGAAACAGGTCACGACAATTGTTACTTCCCGCTGTTCATCCCGATCAGCTTCTTTGCGAAAGAGGCCGAGCATGTTGAAGGCTTCGCCAAGGAGATGGCCGTCGTCACCCATCACCGGCTGAAGAACATCGACGGCAAGCTGGTGCCCGATCCCGACGCGGAGCTGGAAGAGCCGCTGGTGGTGCGACCGACCTCGGAGACGATCATCGGCGACGCGTTCTCGCGCTGGATCAAGAGCCATCGCGACCTGCCGCTGCTGATCAACCAATGGGCCAACGTGGTGCGTTGGGAAATGCGCACGCGCCTGTTCCTGCGCACCTCGGAATTCCTCTGGCAGGAAGGCCACACTGCGCATGCCGACGAGAAGAGTGCACGCGAAGAGACGATCAAGATGCTCGGCGTCTATCGCGATTTTGCGCAGGAGACGCTCGCCATGCCGGTGATCGAAGGCGAGAAGCCGGAGAACGAACGTTTCCCCGGTGCCGTGAACACCTACTCGATCGAAGCGATGATGCAGGATGGCAAGGCGCTGCAGGCCGGCACTTCGCATTTCCTCGGGCAGAACTTCGCCCGCGCGCAAAACATCCGCTTTCAGAACGACGCCGGCGAACTCGCTTATTGCTACACGACGAGCTGGGGCCTCTCGACCCGCATGGTCGGCGGCGTGGTGATGACGCATGGCGACGACGACGGCCTGCGGCTGCCGCCGGCGATCGCGCCGCGCCAGGTCGTGATCGTGCCGATACTGCGCGACAAGCCGGAAGACGCCGCGGTGCTCGAATATTGCGAAGCGCTGACAAAGGCGCTCGCCGTTGAGACCGCGTTCGGCGAACGGCTGCGCGTGCTCCTCGATACCCGCGCCGGCCGCTCGGCCGAGAAGCGCTGGAACTGGGTGCGCCGTGGCGCGCCGATCATCGTGGAGATCGGGCCGCGCGATGCGACCGGCAATGTCGTGACCTTCATGCGCCGCGAAGCGTTGCGCGACGGCGACAAGATCCGCTCGCATGCCATGCCGCGCGAGGAATTCGTCAAGGCGGTGCCGAAGATGCTGGCGGAAGCGCAGGCGACGCTGTTCCGGGAGGCCAAGGCGATGCTCGACAAGAACATCGTCACCGGGATCAAGGATTTCGGGGAGTTAGCCGAGTTTTTCGGTGCCGGTGTCGACGAAGACGAAGGCAGCGAGTTCAAGGGCTGGGTGCGGGCCTCGTGGTCGCGTCCGAGTGGTGCAGGTCTCGAAGAGGTGGAGAAGCGGCTCAAGCAATTGAAGCTGACGCTCCGCAACGCGCCGCTGAACCAGCCGTCGTCGTTCGGCAAATGCATCTTCACCGGGACCGATGGGGTCGAGGAAATCCTGATCGCGCGGGCGTATTAGACCTAACGGCCGACCGCGCTCATGCCTTGGAATGGCGTCCGCGCGCCCATTCCATCGATCAGGCTTTTGACATCCACTGGCGGCGGCGCATCGCTTCCGCCGTGCGGCGAACCATCGGCACGATCCATTTCATTGCGCAGCGTTTGTTCATCGTCATACCAGCGCAGACGGTCGCGCGAGTCGTGGCAGGTCTCGCGTTCCGAGCCGTCCGCGCCCCAACGCAGCTCGATGCACTGATAAGGATCGAACGACAGGCGAAACAAACGGTTGGTGATGTCGTCGAACGAGAGTGCGACCGGCTGCTTGTCCGAGTTGAGGTAGGTGAGGCTGCAGACCGCAGCCTGCTTCATATAGGCTTTTTCGAGATCGGCTTTCAGATCGTATCCGTCATAGGCGATGCGCGGATCGCGCTGACGCCACAGTTCGATCATGTCGCTGAGATCGGAATAGAACTGCGCGAACGCCACCCGCAGCCGCGCATCACGCGCCGGTGTCGCGTAGCTCTCCCATTCTGGACTGTCCGAACTGTAGATGTTTGCCGGCAGGCGTGAGGGATGCGGTTTGTCGGCGATGCCGTCGGAGAAAGCGAGATTCACATATTGTGCACGATCCTTCAGATCGTTGCACAGCGTGCGCATCGTGGCCTTCACCTCGTAGACGGGATTGTAGTCCATCCGCCCGCCGGAAACGGCCACGCGCACATATTCGTAGAACCCAAGCTCCAGCCCGTCATAGAAGAAACGCGCCTGACGCACGTCCTGATCCGGGTTGGGTTCCGTGCCGACATACTGGACCAACGAAAAATCCGGGATGTCCGCGTTGCGGGTGAACACGATACGGCCGCCCACCAATGCGCCGTCACCGCTTTGGCGCACACCTTCGAGCCGGAGCGGGCGCCAATTTTTCAGCCCGCCGCCGAGGTGTACCGAACTCTGCCCGAACTGCGCGCCGTAGACACTGCGGGAGATCGTGAAGTCGGGATGTGCCTCCATGTAGTAGGCGCGGCCATGGCTATCGACCTTGTAGATCAGCCCGACGTGGCCGTTAATATCGTAGACGATTGTGCCCGGACGAATGCTGCCCGGCTGCAGGGCGGGGGCGTAGAAGTCAGAGGCGATCCGGCCCTCCTCGCTCGCGTCGGTGCGATAGGTGCCGCTGAACACACTGCCCAGCATGGCGCGGATGGTTGCAGGTCCGTTGATGCCGCCGCCGTGGTCGACGACATCGTGCCGGCTCACGGCGCGGTTCGCATGCTCCGTGAAGCGGAGATCGCCGCCGGCTCCGCCCACCGCATCGACATAGGAAAAAGGCAGGCCGTTCTTCCACGCGTAATAGGCGCGCAGCAGATAGGGCAGCTTGGCGCAGTCCACGTCGATGTCGACGAAGTTCTCGTCCGTGTCGCGATAGGGATTGGCCGGATTGCGCAGGCAGCTTTCGGATGACGAGCAATTCGTGGACCCGATCGTCTTCACGAAATCGCTGAACCCCTGCTCGTCGGCCTCCGACCATCGATCTTTCAGAATGCGCCATGGTGCCGCGTGCGCCGCAGCCGCCGCAAACAAAAGCAACAAGGCCGCCACCAGGCGCGCGAGCCGGCGCATGATCCCACCGCTTATTCTGCGGGAAGCGTCCCCGGATGGGACAGTATGAGTCAAGCAGCGCCGCGCGGAACTTGCGTGGGGGGCTTCAACTCAAAGATCGAAAATGCCCATCCGCAACACGATGTAGAAGATCAGCCAAAGGACCGTGGCGATCGCCGTTGCAATAAGCGCCTTGCGGCCCAGCATCGGGCTCCTCGGCGCGCCGGTCTCTGGATCGACCTCACCCAGTCCAACTGGCAGCAGGCAGAACAGCGACAGGAACCAGAACCCCAGAAACGCGCTGAGCAGAACGGCGCCATGAACCGCCTGAACGACCATCAGGCTTGTTCGAGTTCGACCAGCGTGCCGACGAAATCCTTCGGGTGCAGGAAGATCACCGGTTTGCCGTGCGCGCCTATGCGCGGCTCACCGGTGCCGGTGATGGTGGCGCCCTGCTTTTTCATCTGGTCGCGCGCGACATAGATGTCGTCGACCTCGTAGCAGACATGGTGCATGCCACCGGACGGGTTCTTCTCCAGGAATTTCGCGATCGGCGAATTCTCGCCCAGCGGTTCCAGAAGCTCGATCTTGGTGTTCGGCAATTCGACGAAAACTGTCGTGACCCCGTGATCCGGCTGCGGCACCGGCTCGGAAACCGTTGCGCCCAGCGTCTCTTTGTAAACCTTTGCCGCCGCGGCAATGTTCTTCGTTGCAATGGCGACATGATTCAGACGGCCGATCATGACAATTCTCCGGGGTTTGTAGCTGTAGTGATAACGGCTGAGTCACCGGCGCACAAGAAACGGTGACGGGCATCACAGGGGCGGGCGTAAAATGCCGCCATGCTTGAGTTCGGCATTCCAGTCATCGCGTTTCTGATGCTCATCGCAGCGGTTGCGAGGATGCGGCGCGAATTGTACGGGACAGGCATGTTGTTCATGGTCGCGGGGCTGGGTCTCCTGTTGCACACGGGGCTCGACGCATCGCAGACCACCGAGAGCGGCATGTCGGCGAATTGGATCAGTCCCGTCATTTGCGTTATGCACGCCGGCCATAACTGCTGAAGCGGCATCAGATCCAGACGGTTTCGACCCGCGTAACGGGCTTCTTGCCCCACGCGTCCTGTGCGGCGCGGCGCGCAGCGCGGCGTACGCTCTCCTTGAGCAGCGCGTCGTCGCCACGTTTGACGCGGTTTAGCGAAATCGCCTTTTCCGTAGCGGCCTGCACCGCTTCGCGCACCGGCTCCGGGATGCCGTCCATGATGATTGATGGTTCGCCGGCCAACCGTCCCTTCGAATCCAGCACCAGCGTGATGGTGATGATGCCTGCGAACGCAAGCGCGCGGCGTTTCTGTGTCAGACCCGCACTCTCGTCCGTCAGCACGCGTCCATCGAGGTAAACACGACCGGCCGGCACTTCGTCGACGATCTCCGCCAGTCCCGGAGCCAGCCGCAGCATATGGCCGTTCCGGACGTTGACCGCCTGCGGCACCTGCAGCGCGCGCGCCAACCGCGCGTGTTCGGCCATGTGCCGCTGCTCGCCATGCACCGGCACGGCGATCTGCGGCCGGGTCCAGCGATACATCTCGGCAAGTTCGTCGCGGCAGGGATGGCCGCTTACATGAACGAAGTGATCCTCGACCGACAGTACCTCAACACCGAGCTCCGAAAGTTGGTTGTGCAGCTCGTGGATCGCGATCTCGTTTCCGGGAATGACACGCGAGGAGAAGATCACCGTGTCGCCCTTGCCCAGCGCGACCGTCGGATGGTCGCTGCGCGCGATCCGCGCCAGCGCCGCCTGCGGCTCGCCTTGGCTTCCGGTGCACAGATAGAGCACGCGTCCGGGCGGCAGCAACGCGGCTTCCTCTTCATCGATGATGCGCGGGAAATCCTTGAGATAGCCGGTTTCGCGAGCGGCTTCGGTGATCTTGTGCATTGCCCGGCCAACCAGCGCGACTTCGCGCCCATGCCGCTTCGCCGCTTTCACGATGGTGTCGAGCCGCGCCACGTTGGAGGCAAAGGACGTCACCGCGACCCGGCCTTTCAGCGTGCCGATCAGATCGGTCAGCGCGGTGCGGACGGTCGCTTCCGATCCGGACTCGCCTGCGACCAGCGCGTTGGTGGAGTCGCACACGGTTGCTAGCACACCCTCGTTGCCGAGCTGCTGGAGCTTGTTGATTTCCGTCGTTTCGCCGACGCCGGGCTCCGGATCGATCTTCCAGTCGCCGGTGTGCACCACCACGCCCAGCGGCGTGCGGATCGCGAGCGCGTTCGGCTCGAGGATGGAATGGGTGATCGAAATGAAATCGATCTCGAACGGCCCGAGCGAGACGTGCCCATGCAACGGCACGCGCTTCACCTGCACGCGATCCTGAAGGCCCGCTTCGGCCAGCTTTCCCTCGATCAGAACGGCGGTGAACGGTGTCGCGTACAATGGGCATCTCAGCATCGGCCAGAGATGGCCGATCGCTCCGATATGGTCCTCATGCGCGTGTGTCAGGACGATACCGAGCACATCCTCCCGCCTCTCGGCGAGGAACCGGATGTCCGGCATGATGAGATCGACACCGGGCGTGGTGGTCTCGCGTCCGAACAGGACGCCGCAATCCACCACGATCCATTTGCGCTCGTCCGGTGGACCGTAGCCGTAAGCGTTGAAGTTCATGCCGATCTCGCCCGCGCCGCCAAGCGGTAGCAGGACAAGCTCATCGTCACGCGCGGGAGCCGCCATTCAGGCTTTCTTTTTCTTCTGTCGTTTGCCCGCGTTGCGGTCGTAGATCTGGATCAGGCCTCGGATCGTAAGGTCCGGATCGAGATGTTCGATCGCCTGGGTCTGCCGGTGGAACAGGTTGGCGAGGCCGCCGGTGCCGATCACCGTCATCGGCTTTCCGTATTCTTCCTTGATCCGTGAAACAAGTCCCTCGATCAGGCTCAAATATCCCCAATAGAGGCCGGACTGCATCGCGGGCATGGTATCTTTGCCAATGACGCTCTGGGTTCTCTGCACGGCGACACGCGGCAGCATCGCGGCGCCCTGATGCAGCGCCTCCGCCGAAAGATTGGCGCCGGGCGCGATCACGCCGCCTTCATAGTTGCCGCTTTCGCCCACGATGTCGAACGTCGTGGCCGTGCCGAAATCGATCACGATAAGCGCGCCTTTATAGCGCTCATGTGCCGCCACCGTGTTGACGAGACGGTCGGCACCAACCGCCGTCGGCCGATCGACCAGGACTTCGATGCCAAGATCCACGTCGGGATCGCCGACTACCAGCGGTTCACACTTCAGGTATCTGCGGCAGAACTGACGCAGATCAAACAGCGCCGCCGGAACCACCGTGGCGATGATCGCCGCGTCCATATCGTCGAAGCTGAGGCTGTTGATCTCGAGCAGCGGCTTCAGCAGCACGGCGTATTCGTCCGCCGTGCGGGTAGTCTCGGTCACCGCCCGCCATTCCGCGCGCACGTCGTGCCCGTCATGGACCGCAAAGACGATATTGGTGTTGCCGGCATCGATCGCGAGAAGCATGGCGGGCCTTTAAGCGAAAAACACTTCGCCGGCGGCGATGGTGCGGGTACGGCTGGCGTTTTCGCGCAGGATCAGAGCGCCGCTCTCGTCGATACCTTCGAACACCCCTGTCGTCTCCTCGCTCTGCAGCCGAGCCCGGATTCGTCCGCCCAGATTGGCGGCCCGCGCCAGCCACGCATCGCGGATCGGCGCAAAACCATTCGTCCGCCAGATGTCATACCATCCGGCCCACGTGCTCGCGAGCTTGGTCAGCGCATCCAGCGGCTTGGGCGGCGTCACCCCCAACGCGGCAAGCGCCGTCGCCGGAAACTCCGTATCCGGAGGATATTCCGCGAGGTTCATGCCGATCCCGACTGCCAGCCATTGCGGCTGCTCGCTGCCGGTGCTCGCAGATTCCAGAAGGATGCCGGCGATCTTGCGGCCGTCCACGAGCACGTCGTTCGGCCATTTCACCCGCACATTGGCGTTAGGTGCGAAATCGGCGGCAGTATCCGATCCGGACAGCGCGGCAACGAACGACAGCTGTGCGCATTCGGCGGCCGGCTTGCCCGGCGCGATCAGCAGGGTTGCGGCCAGGTTACCGTTGGGCGACTCCCAACTCCGCCCACGCCTGCCCCGCCCGGCCGTCTGCCGGTCGGCGGCGATCCAGACCGGCTCGACCTGACCGGCCGCGGCCAGCCGGCGCGCCTCTTCGTTGGTGGAATCGATCACCTCGAAATGCTTGAGGCCATAGCCGGCAGGCCAAGTCGTCACTTGAGAAGCGCCTGCGCGGCGCCACCCGCATAGTCCAGAAGGCGGCCGGTGTTAATGACGAAGAATACCGAGAACAACGTTGCCACTGTTGCGATTGTACCGACGCTCCAGCCCATTCCGCTGTCGAGCGGCTGACCGGGCTCGTCGAAATACATCACCTTCACGATGCGCAGATAATAGTAAGCGGCCACGACGCTGGTCAGCACGCCGAACGCCGCCAGCAGGTAGAGATGCGCCTCGATCGCCGCGACAAAGACGAACGCCTTCGCCAGAATACCCGCCAGCGGCGGCAGGCCGGAGAGGCTCAGCATCATCGTCATGAAGGCAAAAGCCAGTGCGGGCCGCGTGCGTGCGATGCCGGAGAGATCGCTGATGTTCTCGACCGACTTGCCGTCCCGCCGCATCGCCTGGACGCAGGCGAAGACGCCGAGATTGGTGAGCGAGTAGAACGCCAGATAGAACAGCACACCGCGAAGTCCCAGCTGGGTTCCGGCCGCCAGGCCCAGCAGCGCATAGCCCATATGGCCGATCGAGCTATAGGACATGAGGCGCTTGATGTTGGTTTGTCCGATCGCGGCGAAGGCGCCGAGCGCCATCGACAACACCGAGAGGAAGATGACGATCTGCTGATACTGGTGGACGGCGCCGGAGAACGGCACCACCACGGCACGCAGCACCAGCGCGAACGACGCGACCTTCGAGGCCGTGGCGAGGAAGGCGGTGATGGGGGTCGGCGCGCCTTCGTAAACGTCCGGTGTCCACATGTGGAACGGCACCGCCGAGATCTTGAACGCCAGCCCGGCGAGCAAGAACACAAGGCCGAAGATCATCCCGACAGAGAGGCCGGAGGCCTTGATCGTCGCGGCAACCGCGGTGAAGTCGAGCGTGCCGGAGAAACCGTAAATCAGCGAGATGCCATACAGCATCATGCCGGACGACAGCGATCCCAGAACGAAATATTTGAGGCCGGCTTCGGTGGAACGGATGGAATCGCGCTTGAACGCAGCCAGCACGTAAAGCGCCAGGCTCTGCAACTCCAAACTCACATAGAGCGCGATGAAATTATCCGCCGAGACCATCATCGACATGCCGAGCGTCGCCAGCACGATGAGGATCGGGAGTTCGAAGCGCTGGTCCTTTTCGAGGATGAAGAAATGCCGCGCCAGGAGCACGCAGGCGACCGACGACCACAGGATCACGGCTTTGGTAAAGCGCGCGAAGCTGTCCATGATAAAGGCGCCGTGGAACGCGGTGCCGTCGCCGGCGACCATCGAGAAGTATGCCGACGCCGCGATCAGCAGCACCGCCAGGATCGCGAGCAGGTCGGCGCTCTTGTTCCCCTGAGCCGCACCGATCAGCAACATCACCAGGGCGCCGACGCCCAGAATGATTTCGGGGAGGATAAGGCCGAGTTCGTTCACCGAACGCCTCCGTGGGCTGCAGAGGCGAGCTTTGGTGGTGCGCCGTCATAGGCGATCGCGGCGCTGTGCTGCTGGATCAGGTTGGCGACCGAGGCCGACGTAATGTCGAACACAGGCTTGGGATAGACACCCATCAGGATCGTGAGGATGACGAGCGGCGCCAGCATCGCGAATTCCCGCAAGCTCAGATCCTGGATCGCCTGCAGGCTGGGCTTTACCAGTTTCCCGAAGATCACGCGGCGGTAGAGGTACAGGGCATAGGCCGCTGACAGGATGACGCCGGTGGCCGAGAAGATCGCGATCCAGGAATTGTAGAGGAACGCGCCCAGGATGGTGAGGAACTCGCCCACGAAGCCGCCGGTCCCCGGCAACCCGACATTGGCAAGGGTGAACACCATGAAACACGCTGCATACATCGGCATTCGCGCGACCAAGCCGCCATAGGCTGCGATCTCGCGGGTATGCATCCGGTCGTAAACCACGCCGACGCAAAGGAAAAGCGCGCCCGAGACCACGCCGTGGGAGAGCATCTGGAAGATGCCTCCCTCGATCCCTTGGTGGGTGAGCGTGAAGATGCCCATGGTCACGAAACCCATATGGGCGACGGACGAATAGGCGATCAGCTTTTTCATGTCCTCCTGCGCCAGCGCCACCAGCGAGGTGTAGATAATCGCGACAATGGAGAGCACGAACACCAGCGGCGCGAATGTCACCGAGGCGCTCGCGAACATCGGCAGCGAGAAGCGCAGGAAACCATAGCCGCCCATCTTCAGAAGAATGCCGGCCAGTATGACCGAGCCGGCCGTCGGCGCTTCTACGTGCGCGTCCGGCAGCCAGGTATGGACCGGCCACATCGGCATCTTAACCGCGAAAGAGGCGAAGAAGGCGAGCCAGAGCCAGAATTGCATCTGCACCGGGAAGTGCACGGTGTGGATGATCGTGTCGATGTCGGTAGTGCCGGCGAACTGCCACATCGCGAGGATCGCGAGCAGCATCAGGACCGAGCCGAGCAGGGTATAGAGGAAGAACTTGTAGCTCGCGTAGACGCGGCGCTTGCCGCCCCACACCCCGATGATGATGAACATCGGGATCAGTCCGCCTTCGAACAGCAGGTAGAAGAGAAACAGGTCGAGCGCCGTGAAGACGCCCATCATCATGGTCTCGAGCACGAGGAACGCGATCATGTATTCGGCGACGCGCGTCTCGATCGATTCCCAGCTCGCCACGATGCAGAACGGCATAAGCCCGCCGGTCAGCACAACAAACAGCATCGAGATGCCGTCGACTCCCATGTGATAGTTGATGCCGTAGCCGAGCCAGTTGTGCTTCTCGACCAGCTGGAACTGCGCCGAATGGCCGTCGAAGCTCGCCCAGATGATAAGAGAGACGATCAGTTCGATCGCCGTGGTGACGAGCGCGATCCAGCGCGCGTTCTTCGCGATGGCCCCGTCGCCGCCGCGCAGCAGCATGATTGCGCCGGCGCCAAGCAGGGGAAAGAAGGTGACGATGGACAGCAGAGGCAGGTTGCTCACAGCGCACCTCCGTTGAAGGTGAACCATGTGGCGATCAGGAACACACCGATCAGCATCGCCAGCGCGTAATGGAAGATGTAGCCGGATTGCATCCGGACCGCACCGCGCGTCACGTCGAGAACGCGGGTTGCGATGCCGTCGGGACCGAGACCGTCGATGATTGTGCCGTCACCGACCTTCCACAGCGTGCGTCCGATCCATAGCGCCGGACGCACGAAGAGGAAGTCGTACAACTCGTCGAAGTACCATTTGTGGTAGAAAAAGAGGTAGACGATGTTGCGCTTCTTCGCCATCTGCGCCGGAAGCTCCGGATGCAGGATGTAATAGTAGTAGGCGACGCCAAACCCCAGGATCGTCAGAAGGGTCGGCGCGAGTTCGACCCAAGTGGGGAATTCGTCGGCAATCGGTTTCAGACCATTGCCCGCGATCGCGGCCAGCGTGCCGTGCCAGAACTCGGCCGACTTTTCGCCCAGGAAGTACGGATCGAACACCATACCGGCTATCAGCGCGCCGACAGCGAGAACGCCGAGCGGCACCAGCATCGTCAACGGCGCTTCGTGGATTTCTTCCAGCTTCGGCGCGTGGTGACCATGCGCGTCATGGTCGATCGGTTCATCATGGCTGTGTTCGTCCGAATGATCGAACTCCTCCTGGTCTTGCCCACGATAGCGGCCATGAAATGTGAGCAGGAACTGGCGCCAGGAATAGAACGACGTCATCGCCGCGGCGATCAGCGTCATCGCGAAGCCATAGGCCGCGACGGGCATATGCCCTTCAGCCGCGAATGCCGAATTGATGATCGCGTCCTTGGAGTAGAAGCCTGCCGTCCCGATGCCGAGCAATGGAATGCCCACGCCCGTGAGCGCCAGGTTACCGATCAGCATCATCGCCCAGGTGAACGGGATCTGCTTGTAGAGGCCGCCCATCTTGCGCATGTCCTGCTCGTGGTGCATCGCGACGATGACCGCGCCCGCGCTCAGGAACAACAGCGCCTTGAAGAAGGCGTGGGTGAACAGATGGAACATCGCGCCGCCATAGGCGGACACCCCGGCGGCGACGAACATGTAGCCGAGCTGCGAACAGGTCGAGTAGGCGATCACCCGCTTGATGTCGTGCTGGAACAGGCCGACCGATGCCGCGAAGAATGCCGTTGTGGCACCGATAATGACGACGACATCGCGTGCGACCGGCGCCTGCTCGAACATCGGCGAACAGCGGCACACGAGGAACACCCCGGCCGTCACCATGGTCGCCGCATGGATGAGGGCGGAGACCGGGGTCGGGCCTTCCATCGCATCCGGCAACCAGGTGTGGAGCAGAAACTGCGCCGACTTGCCCATCGCGCCCACAAACAGCAGCAGGCACAGGGTCGTCATCACGTCGACTTGGTGGCCGGCGAACAGCATGGTCTTGCCGACCTCCGCATGCGACGCGGAGAACACCGCAGCGAAATCGAGCGTCTTGAAGACCGCAAAGACCCCGAATATTCCGAGCGCGAAGCCGAAATCCCCGACGCGGTTGACGACGAACGCCTTGATTGCCGCGGCGTTGGCCTCCGGCTTCTCATACCAGAAGCCGATCAGCAGGTAGGAGGCGAGGCCCACCCCCTCCCAACCGAAGAACAGCTGCAGGAAATTGTTGGCCGTCACCAGCATCAGCATCGCGAAGGTGAACAGCGACAAGTAGCTGAAGAACCGCGGCCGATGCGGGTCGTCCTCCATGTAACCGATCGAATAGAGGTGCACGAGCGACGACACGCCGGTGACAACGACGAGCATCACGGCAGTGAGGCTGTCGACCCGCACCGTCCAGTTCACGACGAGATCACCCGAGCCGATCCACTGGAACAGCTGAACGATGTGCGAATTGCCCAACAGGGCTACGTCGTAGAACGTATAGAGCGACAGCGCGGCCGAGACGAACAGGCCGGCGGTCGTCACCAGCTCGCTCGCGCGCGTTCCGATGAAGCGGCCGCCCAGCCCGGCGATAGCCGAGCAGACGATCGGGATGAAAACGATGGCTGCGTATAACATGACCGCGCGATCAGCCTTTCATCACGTTGACTTCCTCGACCGCGATGGTGCCGCGGTTGCGGAAGTAGATAACGAGAATGGCAAGGCCGATGGCCGCTTCGGCCGCTGCCACGGTCAGCACGAACAGGGCGAACACCTGCCCTACCAGATTGCCGAGATAGACGCTGAACGCCACGAAATTGATGTTCACGGCGAGCAGGATGAGCTCGATCGACATCAGGATGATGATGATGTTCTTGCGGTTCATGAAGATGCCGAACACGCCGATCGTGAACACGATCGCGGCCAGCGTCAGGTAATGGCCCAGTGTGATTTCCATTTCAGGCCCCCTGCCCCGGCTTGACGTCCAGCACAGCCATGGTGGCGGCCGGATCGCGGGCATTCTGCAGCGCGATTGATTGCTTGCGCACGCCGGGCCGCGACCTGAGCGTCAGCACGATGGCACCGATCATCGCAACCAGCAGGACCAAACCTGCCGTCTGGAAGTAGAAGATATAGTCCGTATAGAGCACCCGGCCGATGGCCTCGGTGTTGCTTAAGATGGTATTGGTGACCGGCATCTTGCCTGCCATTGCCGTCGGCTTCACCACCGCCGCAAACACGAGCTCGGCGATCAAAAGCAGCGCGAGCAGCGAGCCCAGCGGTAGATATTCTCCCCAACCCCGCTTCAGGTCGGCGAAATCGATGTCGAGCATCATCACGACGAACAGGAACAGCACCGCGACCGCGCCCACATAGACGACGACCAAGATCATCGCGAGGAACTCGGCCCCTAGAAGCACGAACAATCCGGCGGCGTTGAAGAACGCGAGGATCAGAAACAGAACCGCGTGCACCGGGTTGCGCGCCGCGACCACCAGCAGCGACGATATCGTCAGCACCGCAGCGAACAGATAGAAGGCGATGGCTGTCAGCAGCATGTCGGTTTCCGGCGGAGCGGCGCGGCGCTCTCTTCATCGAGATAACGCCCGCGTTCGAGGATTTCCAAAACGTAGTCGCGGTAGCTGACACCCAACGCTTCCGCCTTGCGGGCGCGGCGGATACCGATCTCCGGCGTCGGCGGCGTCCATGCTTTCCGGTGCGCGAGGCTCCAGCAATATTCGAGGAACAGCGTTTCGACATCCCAGGCCGGGCCATTGTTGTGGCCGAGCCATTCGCTGAGCGGGATGACGTAGCCTTCGGCCTTCAGGTTCGCGAGCTTGCGCGCCTTGTCGGCCGCCACGAAATAGCTCTGTCGCGCCTTGGACGACGACCGCCCGGCTTTCGACAGCGCACGCGCCTGGATGTCCGCAAGCGACATCAGCGGTTCCCCCTCACGATGTGGCCGGCGTCGATCATCGATAGGGCGCGTCCAACTCGAGGCTGCGGGCGATTTCACGTTCCCAGCGGTCGCCGTTCGCCAGCAGCCGGTTCTTGTCGTAGTAGAGCTCTTCGCGCGTCTCGGTCGAGAATTCGAAATTCGGCCCTTCTACGATCGCGTCCACCGGACAGGCCTCCTGGCACAATCCACAGTAGATGCATTTCACCATGTCGATGTCGTAGCGCGTGGTACGGCGGCTGCCATCCTCTCGCGGCTCCGCCTCGATGGTGATCGCCTGCGCCGGGCAGATCGCCTCGCACAGCTTGCAGGCAATGCAGCGTTCCTCGCCGTTGGGATAACGGCGCAGTGCATGTTCGCCGCGGAAACGCGGGCTGAGCGGCCCCTTTTCGAAGGGATAGTTCAGCGTCGCCTTGGGCGCGAAGAAATAGCGGAACGCGAGCCCCAGGCTCTTCACAAACTCCCACAGGAAGATCGAACGGGCCGTGCGATCGAGATAAGCCATCAGGCAGTTCCCTTGACGAAAACGACCCACGCGGCGGCGATGACCACCCACGCAAGCGAGGTCGGCAGAAACACTTTCCAGCCCAGGCGCATGAGCTGGTCGTAGCGGTAGCGCGGCACGATCGCCTTCACCATCGCCATCATGAAGAATAGGAACAGGATCTTCAGGATGAACCAGATGATCCCGGGTATCAGCGGAAAGAACCAGAAGTTCAAGGGGGACAACCAGCCGCCCAGAAACAGCACCGTCATTATCGCGCAGAGCGTCATCACGTTGATGTATTCGCCGAGGAAGAACAGCAGGAACGGGGTCGAGGAGTACTCGACCATGAAGCCCGCGACGAGTTCCGATTCCGCTTCCAGCAGATCGAACGGCGGCCGTTGAGTCTCCGCCAGCGACGAGACGAAGAAGATCACTAGCATCGGGAAGAGGAGAAGATAGGGACCAAAGGCGTACCAATGGGTGAACGCGAGCACACCGGGTGTCGCCTGCGAGGCCACGATGGCCGAGAGATTCAGGGAGCCCGCGAACAGCAGCACCGTGATCATCACAAAGCCGATGGAGACCTCATAGGACACCATCTGCGCCGCGGCGCGCAGGGCGGAGAGGAACGGGTATTTGGAGTTCGAGGCCCAGCCAGCGATCAGCACACCGTACACGCCGAGCGAGGAGATCGCGAAGACGTAGAGGATGCCGACATTGATGTTGGAGACCACCCAGTTCGCGTTCACCGGCACCACCGCCCACGCGGCGAACGCCAGGGTCGCGGTCACCAATGGCGCGATGATGAACAGCACCTTGTTCGCGCCCGATGGGATGATCGGTTCTTTGAGGAAGAACTTCAGCGCGTCTGCGATGGTCTGCAGCACACCGAAGGCGCCGACCACGTTGGGCCCGCGCCGCATTTGCACTGCCGCCCAGATTTTGCGGTCGGCGAGAATGAACAGCGCGACCGAAAGCGCCAGGACCAGAACCATCACGACAATCAGGACCGCGTAGCTCAGGAACCAGGCCCAGCCCCATGGCAAATCGACGCCGAACAAGTGCGCGAATACCCACTTCCAGAAGTCGAACAGCGCCATCGCCTACTCCGCCGCCATCTGGTGCGCGCCGGTGACGAACAGGCGGCTGCACTCGGCCATCGTGACGCTGGCGCGAGCGATGGGGTTGGTCAGATAGAAATCCTTGATCGGCGAAACCAGCGGCTTGCCGCCATCGATCGCACCGGCGGTACCGACGGCGTTCCACACGCCTGCATCGGCGCCGGTATGGACCGCGGGTTCGCCCAGCGTGCCGAGCACGGGGGCATCCGCGACCATCGCTTTGCGCACTTGGGACAGGTCGTCATAAGGCAGCGTCTTGCCGAGCACTTCGGAGAGAGCGCGAAGGATCGCCCAGTCTTCTTTTGCGTCTCCGGGCGGGAATGTTGCCTTCTTCGTACGCTGCACCCGGCCTTCGAAGTTCGCGTAGGTGCCTTCCTTTTCGGTGTACGCAGCGGCCGGCAGGATGACGTTCGCGGCATGCGCACCCGCATCGCCGTGCGTACCCTGATAGACGACGAACGCGCCGCCCAACAGCTTCTGCTCGAACTCGTCGGCGCCGAGCAGATAGACGAACTCGATCTCGCCTCTGGACGCGCCGTCGAGGATGCCGGCCATATCGCGCCCGCCTTCGCCCGGGATCATGCCGAGATCGAGCGCCGCCACGCGACTCGCCGCGGTCGACAGCACGTTGAAGCCGTTCCAACCGCCTTCGGCGGCACTGCCCGCCGGGCCGATCACGCCACTGTCCATCGCGATGCCGGCGGCGCTTTTCAGGATCGCGGCGCCATCTTCCCGCATAAGCGCGCCCGGGCCGACGATGATCATCGGCCGCTTGGCGTCTTTCAGCACTTTCGCGAAGTCATGGCCACCGTCGGCGATCTTTGACAGCACATCGGCGCTGCCGAGTTGCTCGACGTTGTAGGTGAGATCGGCCGCCTCGCCGATGTTCGCAACCTTCAGCCCGGCAAGCCATGCCTTGCGAATGCGCGCGTTTAGCACGGGCGCTTCCCAGCGCGGGTTGACGCCGATCAGCAGCAACGCATCCGCCGCTTCGACCCCGGCGATCGTGGTGTTGAACAGATAAGACTGACGCGGCCCGCCGCCGAGTTTCACCCCGTCCTGCCGGCAATCGACGTTCTTCACGCCGAGCGACGCCATCAGGTCCTTAAGCGCCTTTATTTCCTCTGCCGCCGCGAGATCTCCGACGACGGCGGCCATCGCTTCCGGCTTGGTGGTTCGGACTTTCGCGGCGATCGCAGCGAAAGCCTCGGCCCAACTTGCCGGCACGAGCTTGCCGTCCTTGCGCACGTAGGGGCGATCCAGGCGTTGGCGTGAAAGGCCATCGCAGGCGTGACGCGCCTTGTCCGAAATCCACTCTTCATTCACATCTTCGTTGAGGCGCGGCAGTACGCGCATCACCTGACGGCCGCGGGTGTCGACACGGATGTTGCAGCCCTGCGCGTCCATAACGTCGATGGATTCGGTCTTGCCCAACTCCCATGGGCGGGCGTTGAACGCATACGGTTTGGAGGTCAGTGCGCCGACCGGGCAAAGATCGACCACGTTGCCGGACAGTTCGGACGAAAACGCCTTTTCCAGATAGGTCGTGATCTCCATGTCCTCGCCGCGCCCGGTGGCGCCCAGGTCCGGCACGCCGGCGACTTCGGTTGCGAAGCGGACGCAGCGCGTACACTGAATGCAGCGGGTCATGATCGTCTTTATCAGCGGGCCCATGTACTTGTCTTCGACCGCGCGCTTGTTCTCGTTGAAGCGGTGGAATGCGGCGCGGCCGTAGCCCATCGCCTGGTCCTGCAGATCGCACTCGCCGCCTTGGTCGCAGATCGGGCAGTCGAGCGGGTGATTGATGAGCAGGAACTCCATCACGCCTTCGCGCGCCTTCTGCACCAGCGGCGTGTTGGTGTTGATCTTGGCCGGCGTCCCGTCCTTGTTCGGGAAGATGTCTTTCACCTGCAGCGCGCAAGAAGCTTGAGGCTTGGGCGCACCCACCCACTCGACGAGACACATGCGGCAGTTGCCGGCGACCGACAGCCGCTCGTGATAGCAGAAGCGCGGGATCTCGCTTCCGGCCTGCTCGCAGGCCTGGATCAGCGTGAGGTTATCGTCCGCCTCGATCTCTTTGCCGTCGATGATGAGCTTGCGGCTGGACATCAGGCGGCTCTCGTTTTCTGGATCAAGCGGCGCATGCGCGGGCTGTAATGTTTGAGATAGTCCTGCTTCGCATAGTGGTCGGACGCGAAATATTGCTGGTGGTTCGCAAGCTGGGTCTGCGCAACCGCGCGCCATTGCTGGAACGGCGCCTGCCGCATGGCGGCATCGAGCGAATAGACCAGCCGCGCCACATACCACTCATAGCGCTCGAATTGGGTCGCCTCGCCGTCGAAGGTCCGGCTGCGCATATCGAGATTGCCCAGATCGGGGTTCGAGAACTGGGGATTGGCGAGTGCGACGTCGCATTGGGAAATGTAATGCGTCACCGCATGAAACGTGCGGTTGCCCTGCAGCTGGGTAATCGTCAGCCCGACCGCGATCAGCGCGCTGATCGACGCGAACCAATCCAGGAATGCGAGCCAGAAGGTCGTCATCGCCCGTGCCCTACTCCGCCGCGATTCTGCTGTGGCGCTCGGCCATCCGGCGTTCGAGCTCGGGACGGAAGTGACGAATGAGGCCCTGGATCGGCCACGCCGCAGCATCGCCCAGCGCGCAGATCGTGTGGCCTTCGACTTCCTTGGTGACCTCTTGCAGCAGATCGATCTCCGCGGGGGTGGAGTCGCCTTTCTGCATGCGGGTCATCACCCGCCACATCCAGCCGGTGCCTTCGCGGCACGGTGTGCACTGACCGCAGCTTTCGTGCTTGTAGAAATAGGCAAGGCGCTGGATCGCCTTCACGACATCCGCCGACTTGTCCATCACGATGACGGCCGCCGTGCCCAGACCTGACTGCACGTTTTTGAGGCTGTCGAAATCCATCAGCACGTCGTCGCAGATCGACTTCGGGATCAGCGGTACCGACGCGCCGCCAGGAATGACCGCAAGCAGGTTGTCCCAACCGCCGCGTACGCCGCCGGCATGCTTGTCGATGAGCTCCCGCATGGAGATGCCCATCTCCTCTTCGACATTGCATGGCTTGTTCACGTGGCCGGAGATGCAGAACACCTTCGTGCCGGTGTTGTTCGGACGGCCGATGCCGGCGAACCACTCAGCGCCGCGGCGCAGGATTTCCGGCGCAACCGCGATGCTCTCCACATTGTTCACGGTGGTCGGACAGCCATAAAGGCCAACATTGGCCGGGAACGGCGGCTTCAGACGCGGCTGGCCTTTTTTGCCCTCCAGGCTTTCGAGCAGTGCGGTTTCTTCGCCGCAAATATAGGCGCCGGCGCCGTGATGCACGTAGCAGTCGAAATCCCAGCCGTGGATGTTGTCCTTGCCGATGAGCTTCGCTTCATAAGCTTCATCGACCGCGCGCTGCAGCGCCTCGCGCTCGCGGATGAACTCGCCGCGCACATAGATGTAGGCCGCGTGCGCGCGCATCGCGAAGCTGGCGATCAGGCAACCTTCGACCAGTGTGTGCGGATCGTGACGCATGATGTCCCGGTCCTTGCACGTGCCCGGCTCGGACTCATCGGCATTCACGACCAGATAGTGCGGACGCTCTTTCACTTCCTTCGGCATGAAGGACCACTTCATGCCGGTGGGAAAACCAGCGCCGCCGCGACCGCGCAGCCCCGACTTTTTCATGATGTCGACGATCGCCTCGGGGCCAAGCTCCAGAATCTTCTTGGTGCCGTCCCAGTTGCCGCGCTTGCGCGCACCGGCAAGACCCGGGTCGTGCAGACCGTAGAGGTTGGTGAAAATCCGGTCTTTATCAGCGAGCATTGGGGTTTCCCCGGCGAATAGCGAGTAGCGAGTAGCGAGTAGCGAGCTGCCTCACAGTCCGGCCTCTTTTCGCTGAAGCGAGCGAATAAGGACATGCAACATTTTTCCCTCGCTCTGACAGGAGTCCAACAAAGGTTTGAGCGCGGCTTCGGTTGCGATCCCTACTCGCTGGGCAAGAAGCAAATGTGCCTCCAATTCTTTCAGCGAGCCCTGCGCCACTCGTAGGAATTGAACGAATGACCCGGTGTTCTCCCGGCCATGGCCTTCCGCAATGTTCGCAGCGATTGATGCCGCGGAACGTCGTATCTGCGATGTCAGACCGAACAACTCTTCCCGTGGAAATTTTTTTGTCAGCCGATAGCAAGCCTCTGCCAGCGACATGGCTTCCCGCCAAACTCGCAGGTCTTGATAGGACTTGATCGGCTGCTCGCTCAAACATCTTCCCTATTCGCCACTCACCAATTACCACTTGCCATCTACGCCGCCCTCGGGAACGAACGCGCGTCGATGCGTTCTTCAATGACATGACGGAAGTTCTTGATCAGGCCCTGGATCGGTCCGGCGGATGCATCGCCGAGGCCGCAGATAGTGTGCCCACCGATCTGCGACGACACCTCCATCAGCAAATCGATATCGCGATAGGCGCCCTCGCCGCGCGCCAGCCGGTCGATCACGCGATACATCCAGCCGGTACCTTCGCGGCACGGGGTGCACTGACCGCAGCTTTCATGCATGTAGAATTTCGCGAGCCGGGCGGTCGCGCGCACGACATCCGTCGATTTGTCCATCACGATCACGGAGGCTGCGCCGAGACTTGAGCCCGCTTCTTTCAGCGCGTCGAAATCCATCAGCACATCGTCGCAGACGGACTTCGGAATCATCGGGAATGACGCGCCACCCGGGATAACGGCCATCAGGTTGTCCCAGCCGCCGCGCACACCGCCCGCATGCTTATCCAGAAGTTCCCGCAGTGGGATGCTCATCGCCTCTTCGACGTTGCACGGCCTGTTTACATGACCGGAGATACAGAAGATCTTTGTGCCGGCATTGTTGGGACGGCCGATAGAAGAGAACCAGTCCGCGCCACGGCGCAGGATTTCCGGCACCACCGCGATGCTCTCGACATTGTTCACCGTCGTCGGGCAGCCATAGAGGCCGGCGTTGGCGGGATATGGCGGGCGCAGGCGCGGCAGTCCTTTCTTGCCTTCGAGGCTTTCGATCAGCGCACTTTCCTCGCCGCACACATAGGCTCCGGCGCCGTGGTGCACATGCAGATCGAAGTCCCAGCCATGGATGTTGTTCTTGCCAATCAGCCGGGCGTCGCAAGCTTCGGCGATCGCCTTTTGCAGTGCCTCGCGCTCGCGGATGAACTCGCCGCGGACATAGATGTAGGCAGTGTGCGCACGGATGGCGAAGCTCGCAATCAGCGCGCCTTCGATCAATTGGTGCGGCTCATGCCGCATAATATCCCGGTCTTTGCACGTCCCGGGTTCGGATTCGTCGGCGTTGATCAGAAGGTAATGCGGACGTTCCTCGTTCTTCGGCATGAACGTCCATTTGAGACCGGTGAGAAAACCGCCGCCGCTGCGCCCACGCAGGCCGGATACCTTCACCTCTTCGCAGATGCGCTCCGGACCGAGACCGAGAACGGCATGGGTGTTGGACCACGAACCGCGCGACAACGCACCGGCCAGGCGTTCGTCCTGAAAGCCGTGCAGGTTGGTGAAGATGCGGTCGCGATCCTGAAGCATTTTACGTCGCTGCTCCTGGTGGTTTCTGAGCCGGTGCTTCGCGGTCGCCGGCCCCTACGCTCGGCTTCTTCGCTTCGGCGTCCGTCACGCCGAAGCCGCCGCCGCTGGTACCGCTCCACGGATGTTTGTCGCGTTCGTAAATCGCAGGATCGGTCAATGTCGTGGCACCGCCGATCGGTTCGGATGTATGACGTCCGTTCTGCGGCCCGGGCTTCGGTGCCTCACCACGGCGGAACGCTTCCAGGATTTTCTCCGTGATCGGACCGTCGAGGTCTTCATAGAAGTCCTTGCCGATCTGTAGCATCGGCGCGTTCACACAGGCGCCGAGGCATTCGACCTCCATCCATGAGAACTTGCCGTCCGCAGAGATCGTATGCTGTGCCGGCGCGATGTGCTTCTTGCACGCCGCGACCACCTCGTCGGAGCCGCGCAGCCAGCATGGCGTCGTGGTGCAGACCTGCACGAGGAAGGTGCCGACCGGTACGAGATTGAACATCGTGTAGAAGGTCGCGACTTCGAGCACGCGGATGTAGGGCATGCCGAGCATGTCGGCGACGCGCTCGATCATCGGGTGGGTGACCCAGCCTTCCTGCTCCTGACCGCGCCACAGAAGCGCGATCACTGCCGAGGCCTGACGGCCGGGCGGATATTTCGTCATCTCCTGTTTCGCCCATGCATCATTCTCCGCGCTGAATGCGAAACTCACGGGCTGCATTTCTTTGGGGGCGAGACGGCGCAGACTCATGTCAGGCTTTCTTGAGGCGGATGATGTTGCTGTGGTTCAGCAACGTCGTGTCATGCGTCTCGATGCGAAGAGCGGTTGGAACAATCTTCTCCATCTTCTGGGCGTTCATGTTGGTGAAGGCGGAGTTCTTCGCACCGATTGGCTTGGTCTTGTCGGCATACTGGATCACCGCGATGCCGCCCGGTTTCAGCACCCGCGCGATCTCCTTCAAGTACGCCTCGATGCCCGCCGGCTCGATGTGCACAAAGGTGCCGAAGCTGAAGACGAAATCGACGCTGTCCGATGCAACCGCACTCAGCTCGAAGCCTGAGGTCTTGTAGAATTCGAACTTCGTGTCCCGGCAGATTTCGGCGAGATCGGGGCGGAAGATGTCGTTGATATCGACACAGATCACCCGCGCGGCACCCGCCAGATATCGGGTCCAGCGACCGCCCCCGCTGCCGATCTCCAGGACGCTCACGCCCGACGTCACATAAGGACGAATGTAATCGTCGACCACGCGGTAGAGCGGACCGGGCGCCGCCGGATCGACGGCGCCTTCGCGAAGCTCGGGATCGCCCCAATGGACGCCGTAGACCTCTTTCGGCTTTCCCTTGAGAAAGCGTGCGCGATCCCTTGTCCAGTTTTTCAGATTCCACTTTACGGACGGCATGAAAAGCCTCCGTTAGTGCGGGCGCGCATCATCGGTCGACCTCGCCGAACACGATGTCGAGCGAACCGATGATCGCGGAGAAATCCGCGAGCATGTGGCCCCTGCCCATGTAGTCGAGCGCCGCGAGATGCACGAATGAAGGCGCGCGGATCTTGCAGCGGTACGGCTTGTTGGTGCCGTCGCCAACCAGATAGACGCCGAACTCGCCCTTCGGCGCTTCCACCGCGGCGTATACCTCTCCGGCCGGGACGTGGAAGCCTTCGGTATAGAGCTTGAAGTGATGGATCAACGCTTCCATCGAGCGCTTCATCTCACCCCGGCGCGGCGGCACGACCTTATGGTTCTGCGCCACCACCGGGCCCGGCTTCATCCTGGCGATGCATTGCTTCATGATCTTCACTGCCTGGCGCATCTCTTCCATGCGGATTAGGTAGCGGTCGAAATTATCTCCGCTCTTGCCAACCGGAATCTGGAATTCCAGATCGCTGTAGCACTCGTAGGGTTGCGCGCGGCGAAGATCCCACGCTACGCCGACCGAGCGCAGCATCGGGCCGGACATGCCCCACTCTTCCGCGTCTTTGCGCGTGACGAGGCCGATGTCGACGTTGCGCTGCTTGAAGATGCGGTTGCCGGTCAGCAGTTCATCGATATCGTCCAGCACCTTCGGAAACGCATCGCACCACGCGTCGATGTCCGCGATGAGCTCCGGCGGCAGATCCTGATGCACCCCACCCGGCCGGAAGTATTTCGCGTGCATGCGGCTGCCGCTGGCGCGCTCGTAGAACACCATCAGCTTCTCGCGCTCTTCGAAGCCCCACAATGGCGGGGTCAGAGCACCGCAATCCATCGCCTGCGTCGTGACATTGAGCAGATGGTTGAGGATGCGGCCGATCTCCGAGTAGAGCACGCGGATCAGCTGCCCGCGGATCGGCACTTCCATGCCCAGGAGCCGCTCCATCGCCAAACAGAAGGCGTGCTCCTGATTCATCGGTGCGACGTAATCGAGACGGTCGAAGTAACCGATCGCCTGAAGATAGGTCTTATGTTCGATCAACTTCTCGGTGCCGCGGTGCAGGAGACCGATGTGCGGCTCCGCTCGCGTCACGATCTCGCCGTCGAGATCGAGCACCAGCCGCAGCACGCCGTGCGCCGCCGGATGCTGCGGCCCGAAATTGAGCGTCAGCGTGGGTTCGGTGATGACGGGACTGTCGGGATCGCGATCCATCAGCTTTTCGAAGCCTTTTCGTCGCCGGGGATGACGTATTTCGCGCCTTCCCAAGGGCTCATGAAATCGAAGTCGCGGAATTCCTGCACCAGTTGCACCGGCTGATAGACGACACGCTTCAGCTCATCGTCGTAACGCACCTCGACATAGCCGGTGAGCGGGAAGTCCTTGCGTAGTGGAAAACCGCTGAAACCGTAGTCGGTCAGGATCCGGCGCATGTCCGGATGGCCGTCGAAGGCAAAGCCGTACATGTCGAACGCTTCGCGCTCGAACCAGTTGGCGGAGGGATGTAATGAGACAATCGAAGGAATGGTCTCGTTTTCGGCGAGCTGCGCCTTCACGCGGACACGCATGTTCTTCGTCAGCGACATCAGGTGATAGACGACGTCGAACCGTTTCGGGCGCTGCGGCCAGTCAACCCCGCAAAGATCGATCAGTTGTTTGAACGCGCAGTCCGGCTCGTCGCGCAAATAGCCGATCACGCGCACGATCTCGCTTGGCTCAACCTCCAGAGTCAGTTCATTGAATGCAACCGTATGCGCCGTCACCGCACCTGGGAGCGCGTTGGCGATCGTTTCACCCAGTTGGTTGAGATCGGTCATGGTCTATCGATCGATATTGCCAGTGCGGCGGATTTTCCGCTGCAACAGCATGATGCCGTACACCAGCGCTTCCGCGGTCGGCGGGCATCCCGGCACGTAGATGTCCACCGGCACGATGCGGTCACAGCCGCGCACCACCGCGTAGGAGTAGTGATAATAGCCGCCGCCGTTCGCGCACGATCCCATCGAGATTACGTAGCGCGGTTCCGGCATCTGGTCGTAGAGCTTGCGCAGCGCCGGCGCCATCTTGTTGGTCAGTGTACCCGCAACGATCATCACGTCCGACTGCCGCGGCGAGGCGCGCGGCGCGAAGCCGAAACGCTCGAGATCGTAACGCGGCATGTTCGCCTGCATCATCTCGACGCCGCAGCACGCGAGCCCGAACGTCATCCACATCAACGAGCCGGTGCGGGCCCAGTTGATCAGCGAATCCGCCGACGCAACCAGGAAACCCTTTTCCTGCATTTCGGTTTTGATCTGCTTGAAATAGGGATCGTTGTCGGTGATCGAAGATGCGCCACCTTCGACGCCACTGCGCGCCGCCGTACCGGCTGGGGTCAGGATCGGGCTCACTCCCATTCCAGTGCTCCCTTGCGCCATTCGTAGACGAAGCCGACCGTCAGCACACCCAGAAACAGCATCATCGACCAGAACAGAAGTACCGACGCGCTATGCCCGACATGGATCAGGGTGATCGCCCAGGGAAACAGGAATGCGACTTCGAGGTCGAAAATGATGAACAGCAGCGAAACCAGATAGAACCGCACATCGAACTTCATGCGCGCATCGCCGAACGCCTCGAAACCGCATTCATAGGCGGATAGCTTCTGCGGATCGGGCTTATTGGGGGCGATGAGAAACGGAACGACCAGGAAGACGAGACTGATTCCGCCTGAGACCCCGATGAAGATCAGGATCGGCAGGTACTCCATCAGCAGCTTGTCCATCGCCGTCCCTACGGCCTTGGGTGGCCGTTTGTGGGGTCCAGACCGCCTCGCGGGCGGGCCGTCTGCGCGGGCCGGACCTGTGTTATTTCGCGGGTGCAGTATAGGCAGCGACACCCCGCTTGCAACGCGCGCTTTAGACCAAGATTCGACAGGGATTCAAAGGCTTTTTCGGTGGATTTTCGCGCGGAAAAAGGCAGCAGCGCCTACATGAGAACCGGTCGCAGATAGATCTTCATTGTGGGTCGTTTTTAAATCCCGCCGATGGCGAGAATGGCGGGAGCGACGGGGCTCGAACCCGCGACCTACGGCGTGACAGGCCGTCACTCTAACCAACTGAGCTACGCCCCCGCGGGCGCTCGCGCACGGTACGCGCGAAGGAGGGCCGATTTAGGACCGGGACCCTACCCTGTCAAGCAAAACGGCGGCCTTATTGTTGCGGCGGCGGCGCAATCGCGGGCAAGCCGCGCTTCGGCCGATGCTCACCGCGATTGGGATGGAGTTCATCGGGCGAAAGCACACCGTCTCCGTTGCGATCGAGTTGCGAAAAGAGCGTCCGGGGTCCGGCGGCGAATTCCTCGAAATCGACGTGGCCATCCTGGTTCCAGTCGATCAATGGCGAAGCGGCCGTTCCTTCCGCTTGCAGGCGCGCAGCGTTCACGGCGCGGACTTCGTCGGGGTCCAGCACACCGTCGTGGTTGGTGTCGGCAGCGGCAAACTCGGCCCGCAACCCGGCATCGAGTTCGGCGCGCGTGACGCTGCCGTCCTTGTTCGCATCGTACTTCAGCATCTCGTCGCCCGGCGGATGAAATTCAGGCTGGGGCCGCGGTCCCGGCATTCGCGCGTGCCGCTCGGAGCGATCGCCCAGGCAAGACGCAAGCAGGAGTGCGACGCCGAGAACGGCAAAAAGAGAAGTGTGCCTCATTTGTGAACTCCGTCAGCACACCCGCACCAAGTCAAGCGCGCGCTTGTCGCGAGATGTCGCTACGTGGATGCGCGTCCAACCTGCATTACTTTTGATTTAGCAGTGGACGTGCCGGTCATCTTATGGCGCGACGTCATAGCGGGCGTAGGTGGCCGCGATGTCGGGATCGTCGACCCGGGCGGAGAGGATGTCGACATCTGCGCCGGCGTTGTCGCCTGTCTTTGCTCTGGCGAGGCCACGCATATAAAGCGCGGACGCGAGCCCGGGGTTCTTGGCAAGCGCGAGATCGTAGTTCTCCATCGCTGCTGTATAATCGCCTTTGCGCGCATAGACCCAGCCGCGCGTGACGTAGGCGTGCACGAAATTCGGATTCAATTGAAGCGCGCGATTGCAATCGGCCAGCGCTCCATCAAGTTGCTCGTTCCAGACCGCCCGTGCCCAGCAGCGATACTCGAGGCGCTGCGGTTCGTCCGGCGTGTCCGGCTTTGTGTCCGGTATGTCCGAAAGCGCAAGCACCCACGACGGCTTGCATGTCTTTGAGGTGGTAACCGTTGCTATATCAACGACGCCGGTGGGATTCACGGTATGGATCGAAGCCAAACTTCCAGCATTGCCGGCCAATCCCCCGCCAGGCCCGGTCCCTGCCGTCGGATGAAACGGACTGGGAGGAGGTGCCAACGATGGGGTGCTCTGATCTCCAGAATTGGGTGGGGAAACCCAATCTGCCCCGATCCCTCGCGTCGAAATGACATCGCACTGTGGCCGCGCCTGCATCCCGGCGGCGAAATCTGCCGTCGCGCGGTCTGCCTGACCAAGCCGCTCATCGGCAAATCCGCGGTCGAAGTAGTAGCCGACGTTTTTGGCATCCAGCTTGATCGCGTGGTCATAATCCTCGACCGCCTTCTGGTACTGGCCAAGCGCTTCGTACGAGAAGCCGCGATTGCGATAGAGTTCTGCCCTCTCGGGCGCGTAGCCGATCAGGCGGTCGTAGTCGGCGATCGCCAATTGATATTGACCGAGCTGTTCGTAGGCATGTGCACGGGGATAGAGAACCTCTCGCGCCTTGCCCTTGCCTGAGGCCAGAAGCGCGCTGCAAGCGTCCACCGCGACGTGGTGCGTGCCATAGCGGCAGGCGTAATTGAGATCGCTGGCCGGATCCAAGGGCGCATCGGAGTCCGGATCGTTGGGATCGGGATTGAAGCTGTCGATCGCCCAGATGCGAACCGCAACCGGCTTTCCATTCCGCAAGGCGGGCGCATAGCTGCGGCTTAGCACGCTGGCGACAGCCGCGTCGTTAAGCTGCCAGTAGCGCGACGGGCTGACGATCTTCACATCCGTGACGGTTCCGTCCGTTCCAACCGTGAACGTCAGGCGGACGCGACCGCGCTCCTTAAGCCGTTCCGCGTCATCGGAATTGACGAGGACAGCATCGAGCAGCTTCGGAAGAACAACCTCTTTCACCAGAGAAGGATCGTCAACCAGATCGAGGACATCCGCCGACGCCGGTCCGTCTGCGGCAGCAACACCGCGCAGACACACCAGCGCCACGATCACAAACGTCGGCACTATCCGTTGCATTGTTGTTTCTCGCTCATGGCTCTTTCAACCGCCATGCCCTATCGCGTGCACTACGAACAACACGACGAGAATCGCCATCATTGCCGCGGCGAAGAGCACGAGCCAATCGGACCCAAGTCGCTGCTTGATCACTGGATATTCCTCGTGAATCGGCTCACGGATTGAGCACAGCCTATCGCCTCGGCGCGAACTCCGGAACGTTCCTGAAAAATCGCACTGACTCGAAAGGCAGTGCGCAAAATTCGCAGGATTGTCATACGCGTTGCGCTCCGGCCTCAAAGGCTTGGAAAAGCACGATATCTACCAAAGAAGAATGGACAAGCCTCAATCGACGGCGTGCATACGATCACACTGCTCGCCGAGTCGGACCGTTCTGCCCTTGCTGGAAGATGAACGCGTGTCCACAATCCGTTCGAACGTTGTGACGGGGAGAAACATTCTCATGACATATCCGACGAAAAGCCTCACCAGGCTTTGTACGGCTGTATCGGCGTTTGCCCTTATCGCCTGTTTTTCGCAATCCGCATCTGCGCAGAACATTCCTCTTCCGCAATCGGACAGCAAGGCCGTCAATAGCGGCGCAGCCCTTCTGATTACGAACACTGGAACCAATGCCAGCGCACGTGTTTTCGCGATCGAAGGTAGTGCAACCGGCAAGTCGGGCGCGGGCGTCGCGGGCATCGCCAGCGCCAAAAAATCCATTGGTGTCTATGGGGTCAACTCCGGCTCCGGGAACGCCGGGGAATTCATTATGAGCGGAATCGGTGACACATTCGGCCAGACCGCCGTGTATGGCGTTAACACAGGCGGCCTGAAGGGCGCGGGCCAGGGTGGCCGTTATGGCAGCGCCGGCCACTTTGAAATCACCAACACCAATAACTTCGATACCGTGCTGGTCGGGCTGACGCACTCGGTTACCGGAACGGCAATCGAAGGCGACGACTTCAGTTCCGGCGGTGACGGCGGCGGCGGTTTTGGAGTGCTTGGGCAATCGACTGAGGGCGTATCCGGCCAATTCACCGGTGGCAGTCAAGGCAGCGGCACTTGCAACTACAGAGGCGGCCCGGGATGGAATTGTCCTAGTACGACGATGGTTCGCAAGGCTGCGTTCTCGCCTGCCGATGAAAACGTCCTGCTTGATCGCTTGGCTGCGCTACCGCTATTCGAGTACGCGATGCCGGGCGCAACCAAGCCGGCGCGCTACCTTGGTCCTGCCGCGTCGGATTTCCACGCTGCGTTCAAGCTCGGCGACAGCGACATCATGATCAACTCGGCGAATGCGCAGGGTGTGGCTCTGGCGGCCGCGAAGGGTCTCTACGAAAAGGTGAAACTGGACGAGAAGCGGATCGCCGAACTGGAGAAGATCGTCGCCGAACAGAAAGTCGCGTTGTCCGATGTGGCTGCCCTCAAAGCGTCGGTGGCAGCGCTGCAAGCCGCCGCGAACCCGGTACGCGAGGCCAGTTTCCGGCCATAGCCGGGCCTCCCAAGACAGTCCTGCCACGCCGTTGTCGGTCAAGCGATCGGCAACGGCGTCTCTTTGTAAGGAGCTCTATTGGGAGGGCTCACCAGCATCACGGCCAGAACAAGCTCGCGCTGAATCCAAGCCGATTGCCGATGATCATGGTGGGCGGTGACGGGCTCGAACCGCCGACCCTATCGGTGTAAACGATATGCTCTACCAACTGAGCTAACCGCCCTGAGGGCCGCGCTTATAGCAGCATCGCAGGCGCACGCCAGCGTCTGACGCTTCCAGCGCACAGGGATGCCGAGCCCCAATACAGCCCCGAGACTGTATCGGGTGCTGGCCGCCGCGAACGGCCTACTGGTTCAGAGAGTCTTTGAGTTGCTTGCCGGCCCGGAAGCGCGGCTGCTTGGACGGTTTGATGGTGATCTCTTCGCCCGTCTGCGGATTGCGGCCTTTGCCGCCTTTGCGCTCGGCCACCGCGAACACGCCAAACCCGGTCATGCGCACTTCGTCACCCGACTTCAGCGCGTCTTCGATGCACTCGAACACACCATCTACCGCTTTCTGCGCATCGCTCTTCTGCAGGCCCGTACGATCAGCGAGTTTCTGGACCAGTTCGTTCTTGTTCACGGATAGGCTCCTTTCGGCCGAGTCAGCCTCAAGCCGCGGATGCTATAGGGTGCAAGACTGCCGTCAAAGGAAAAACCCAGGGATTCGGCGGGGTTTCATGCCGTTTTGAGCTCAAAAACGACGAAAGCCGGACTGGGGTTCCCAGTCCGGCTTTGCGTCAACGCTCTGACTTTCCGTCAGTGGGTCAGGACAGCATCCTCGCCGGCTGGCGGGACGGCCGCGGGCGACACCACCGGCACGTCATCCGCAGGCTCCTCCCAGACGATCGGCTCGGGCTGACGCACAAGCGCGACTTTCAGCACCTCCTCGATCGTGGACACCGGAACGAGCTTGAGACCCTGCTTCACATTGTCGGGAATCTCAGCGAGATCTTTCTCGTTTTCCTGCGGGATCAGCACCGTTTTGATGCCGGCCCGAAGGGCCGCGAGCAGCTTCTCCTTCAATCCGCCGATCGGCAGCACCCGGCCACGCAGCGTGACTTCGCCGGTCATCGCTACATCGCGGCGCACCGGGATGCCCGTGATTACGGAGATAATGGCCGTCGCCATCGCCGCACCGGCAGAAGGCCCGTCCTTGGGCGTAGCACCTTCCGGCACGTGCACATGGATATCGACCTTGTCGAAACGCGGCGGCTTGATGCCAAAGCTCGTCGCCTTGGAGCGGACGAACGAGCGAGCCGCGTCAATCGATTCCTTCATCACATCGCCGAGCTTGCCGGTCGTCTGCATCCGGCCGCGCCCTGGAAGCAGGACGGATTCGATCTGCAGCGTTTCGCCGCCGACTTCCGTCCATGCCAGACCCGTGACCACGCCGACCTGATCCTCGCCCTCGACTTCGCCGAAACGGAACTTGCGAACACCGGCATAGGTGTCGAGGTTTTCCGGTGTCACGACGATCGAAGTCGTCTTGCCAGAAACGATATCCTTCACCGCTTTGCGGGTCAGGTTCGCGATCTCACGCTCGAGGTTACGGACGCCCGCTTCACGGGTGTGATAGCGGATCAGGTCACGCAACGCCTCGTCGGTGATCTTCCACTCTTCAGGTTTCAGACCGTGCGCCGCCACTTCCTTCTCGATCAGGTGGCGCTTGGCGATCTCGACCTTCTCATCCTCGGTGTAGCCGGGGATCCGAATGATCTCCATGCGATCCATGAGCGGTTGCGGCATGCGCAACGTGTTGGCCGTGGTGATGAACATCACGTCCGAGAGATCGAAATCGACCTCCAAGTAGTGGTCGTTGAAGGTCGAGTTCTGCTCCGGATCGAGCACTTCGAGAAGCGCCGACGACGGATCGCCACGCCAATCGGCGCCGAGCTTGTCGATCTCGTCGAGCAGGAACAGCGGATTGGCCGTCTTCGCCTTCTTCATCGACTGGATGACCTTGCCGGGCATGGAGCCGATATAGGTGCGGCGATGACCGCGGATCTCCGCCTCATCGCGCACGCCGCCGAGCGACATGCGGACGAATTCACGGCCGGTAGCCTTGGCGATCGACTTGCCGAGCGAGGTCTTGCCGACGCCGGGCGGTCCGACGAGGCACAGGATCGGGCCCTTCATCTTCCCGGCGCGCTGCTGCACTGCCAGGTATTCGAGGATGCGTTCCTTGACCTTCTCCAGACCGTAGTGGTCTTCGTTCAGCACGGTCTCTGCGGCCGCGATGTCCTTGCGGACCTTCGACTTCTTGCCCCACGGGAGCGAGAGCATCCAGTCGAGGTAGTTGCGCACCACCGTCGCTTCGGCGCTCATCGGCGACATGGAACGGAGCTTCTTCACCTCCGCCATCGCCTTCTCGCGCGCTTCCTTCGACAGCTTGGTCTTCTTGATGCGCTCTTCCAGCTCGTTCATCTCGTCGCGGCCTTCGTCGCCTTCGCCGAGTTCTTTCTGGATCGCCTTGAGCTGTTCGTTGAGATAGTACTCGCGCTGCGTCTTCTCCATCTGGCGCTTCACGCGGCTGCGGATTTTGCGCTCGACCTGAAGCACGCTGACTTCGCTCTCGATCAGCGACAGTACCTTTTCCAGCCGCTCGGCCGTGTTCAAAGTCTCGAGCAGCGCCTGACGGTCGGAGATCTTCACCGACAGATGAGAGGCAATCGTGTCGGCGAGCTTCGCCGGATCCTCGATCTTCTGCAGCTCTGCTAGCGTCTCGGCCGGCACTTTTTTGTTGAGCTTGATGTAGCTCTCGAAGTTCGCCTTCGCGGTGCGAACCAGCGCTTCGGTCTCGCGCGCTTCGCCGGCGCCCTCCGGAATCTTCTCGATCGTCGCCTGGAAGAAATCGCTGCGCGGAATGAAGCCGGTGACCTTCGCACGGCCGCGGCCTTCCACGAGCACGCGGACCGTCTGGTCCGGCAGCTTCAGGAGCTGCAGCACGGTGGCAAGCGTACCGATGGTGTGAAGGCCGTCAGTTGTGGGATCGTCTTCGGCCGCGTTCTTCTGCGTCAGCAGCAAAATCTGCTTGTCTTCGTTCATCACCTCTTCGAGCGCGCGCACCGATTTCTCGCGGCCGACGAAGAGCGGAACGATCATGTAGGGAAATACGACGATGTCCCGGAGCGGAAGCACCGGAACGGGGATATTCAGAACACCTTTAGGCTGTTCGGTTGTGTCAGACATCTTGTTCTCCTGCCGGCTTCAGTTTCCACCCTCGCCGGTTGATATTGGGTTCCAAACCCCGTCTGGGCGTTCAGGACCCGGTGTTGAGCCTCCGAATAGGACGACTCTTGGACGAGTTAACGTGGCCCCTGGGGGGATTGGTTTCAAGGCTAAACGGTTTCCGGGCGCGCAAGGATGCGCAATGCGGCGCTAGCGCTCGCGCAACTTGACGCTTCATCATGAATGCACGTTCAGGAAGCGCGTCAGGACGCGTTCTTGTGTGCCGCTTCACCCTTGTCTGAGTAGGTATATAGCGGGCGCGACCGGCCTTCCACGACATCCGAAGTGATGACGACCTCCTGCACGCCGTTGAGCGTGGGAAGTTCGAACATCGTTTCGAGCAGAATGCCTTCCATGATGGAACGCAGTCCGCGGGCGCCCGTCCTGCGCGCGATTGCTTTGCGCGCGATCGCGTGAAGCGACTCTTCCTGGTAGCGCAGCTTTACGCCTTCCATCTCGAACATGCGCTGATACTGCTTCGCGAGCGCATTCTTCGGACGGGTGAGGATTTCCATCAGCGCGTCTTCCGACAAATCGCCAAGCGTGGCCAGTACCGGCAGACGGCCGATGAATTCCGGAATCAGGCCGAACTTGAGCAGATCTTCCGGTTCGACTTCGCGCAGGATTTCACCCGTGCCGCGATCGTCTGGGCCGCGAACATTTGCGCCAAAGCCCATCGATGAGCCTTGCGTGCGCTGGGAAATGATCTTGTCGAGGCCGGCGAATGCGCCGCCGACGATGAACAGGATGTTGGTCGTGTCGACCTGCAGGAACTCCTGCTGCGGATGCTTGCGGCCACCCTGCGGCGGGACGCTGGCGACCGTGCCTTCCATGATCTTGAGCAGCGCCTGCTGCACGCCTTCGCCCGATACGTCGCGCGTGATCGACGGGTTGTCCGACTTGCGTGAGATCTTGTCGACTTCGTCGATGTAAACGATCCCGCGCTGTGCCCGCTCGACATTGTAATCGGCAGCCTGCAACAGCTTGAGGATGATGTTCTCGACGTCTTCACCGACGTAACCGGCTTCGGTCAGCGTCGTTGCATCGGCCATGGTGAACGGCACGTCGAGGATGCGGGCCAGCGTCTGCGCGAGCAGCGTCTTGCCGCAGCCGGTCGGGCCGATCAGCATGATGTTCGATTTCGCGAGCTCGACGTCCTGGTTCTTGCCACCCGCGTTGATGCGCTTGTAGTGGTTGTGAACCGCGACCGAGAGCACCTTCTTGGCGTGCTGCTGGCCGACCACATAGTCGTCGAGAACCTTGAAGATTTCCTGCGGTGTCGGAACGCCCTCGCGGCTCTTCAGGAAGGAGGTCTTGTTCTCTTCCCGGATGATTTCCATGCACAGCTCGACGCATTCATCGCAGATGAACACCGTCGGGCCCGCGATAAGCTTGCGAACCTCGTGCTGGCTCTTGCCGCAGAACGAACAATAGAGCGTATTCTTGTTTTCGCCGCCGCCAGCCTTACTCATGAGACCTCTTCCGACACACCCGGACCATTCTGGTCCAATGCCGCACAAACTGTGCCAACCGGATCAGTGCCCGCCACCCCATTCGACCACGGTAGCCGGAGCCCGATCAAGATTTGTTTAATCCCGCGGAACTCTGCCCTTTTTGGGCTCGATTCCGGGAGATCCCTACGGGATTGCCGCTTCCGCCCCGTCCGGCCGGCGTCCCATCACATCGTCGATCAGTCCGAAGGCTTTCGCCTCCTCAGGGGTTAGATAGGTATCGCGATCGAGCAGCTTTTCAACCGCCGCGACCGTCTGCCCCGTATGTTTCGCGTAAATCTCGTTCAACCGGTTCTTTAGCTTGAGCACCTCTTGGGCGTGGCGGGCGATGTCACCAGCCTGGCCGTAGAAGGATGCGCTCGGTTGATGCACGACGATGCGTGCGTTCGGCAGACAGAAACGATGTCCCTTCTGCCCCGCGCACAGCAGCATCGAGGCGGCCGAGGCCGCCTGTCCAATGCAAAGCGTGTGAACTTCGGGCCGGATGTATTGCATCGTGTCGTACATCGCGAGACCGGCCGTCACCACGCCGCCGGGCGAGTTGATGTACATGTGAATCTCTTTTTTCGGATTTTCCGCTTCAAGAAAGAGAAGCTGCGCGGTGACCAGGCTCGCGCCGTAGTCCTCCACAGGTCCGGTAATGAAGAGCACCCGCTCCTTCAGGAGACGCGAGTAGATGTCGTAAGCGCGCTCGCCGCGGGCGGTCTGCTCCACCACCATCGGGACAAGCGTATTCATATAAACGTCGCGGGGGTCCTTCATGGGACTTCCTGATTCTGGAGGATGGAGCCTAGGGGCCGTGTTGGCCCTGTCAATTCGACATATAGAGCGTTCGCCCTTGGGGATCGACCATTTGCAGCAAGTGGTTATTAACGCGTTGTGGTTCGCCTGAACCTTGCGTTGCAGGCCGTCGAGGCCTATATCCCCTCCTAGGGGATAGGATCGCACCATGAAGAAGCATGCCTCCCATCCTGCCATCGTCGCGCGCCTGAAGCGCGCCGAAGGTCACCTCCGCTCGACCATCGATATGCTCGAAAAGGGCCGCGAGTGCCTGGATATCGCCCAGCAACTCCACGCCGTGGATGCCGCGATCGGAAACGCCAAGCGGGAACTGATCCACGACCATATCCAGCACTGCCTGGATGGATCGGGCCGCACAATGTCGGCCGCCGACGCGATCCGCGAGCTTAAGGAACTGTCGAAATATCTCGGCTGAGGCAATGAACATTTCCCTGCTCCTTTCCATCGTTGCCGGCGGTTTTGCCGTCGCGTTTTTCCACGCGGCCATTCCGACACATTGGTTGCCGTTCGTACTGACGGCGCGGGTGCAGGGCTGGAACACCGGCAAGACGCTGGGCGTGACGGCCATCGCCGGCGGCGGTCACGTGCTGTTCACCACCCTCTTGGGTGTGCTGATCGTCGGCCTCGGGATCGAGGTCAGCCGCTGGACCGGCCAGGTATTTCCCTGGATCGCGGGCGGCGTGCTGTTCGCGTTTGGTCTCTTTTTCCTGATACGTCAGGCGATGGGCGCGCGCGGTCACGCACATCTTTTTGCGCATTCCCACCACGATCACGACCATCCCCACGATCATAGCGACGGCCATCCGCATGTTCATGGCGTGGCCGGAATCACAGAGACTCACACCTTTACGCCACCGCGGGCGAAAGTGTCCGACCGCACAGCGATTCTCAGCCTGCTCGCATTGCTGACATTTTCGCCATGTGAAGGATTCCTGCCTGTCTACGTCTCCGCTATCCGCTACGGTTGGAGTGGATTCGCGTTGTCGAGCCTTGTGCTCGCGCTTGCGACGCTGACGGGCATGATGCTGTTCACCTCTCTTACGCTGGCGGGGATAGACCGTCTGAACCTTCGCATCATCGAACGTTACGAAAGTGCGATCCTGGGGACGGTTCTCTGCTTGCTGGGCGTTTTGATTGTTCTGGTGGAGACCTGAACATGGCGCACGACCATCACCACGATCACGCGCACGGCCATGATCACCACCATCATCACGGTCATGCGCACGCGCCGGCCGATTTCGGAGCGGCCTTCGTCGTGGGGATCACGTTGAATTTCGCGTTCGTCTTGTTCGGCGCGACCTACGGCTTCCTCGCGCATTCGATGGCGCTGTTGGCCGACGCGGGCCACAATCTGGGCGACGTGTTGGGCCTTGTCGTGGCATGGATCGCGAGCGTTCTGGTGCGGCGCGCGCCATCGCCGCGCTTTACCTACGGTCTGCGCAGTTCTTCGATCCTGGCGGCGCTGTTTAACGCCGTGTTCCTGCTGATCACGACGGGCGCGATCGCGCTCGAATCCATCCAGCGCTTTTTCCGTCCCGAGCCTGTGGCCGGAAACACCGTCATGCTGGTGGCCGCGATCGGCATCGTAATCAATGCGATCACCGCCTTCATGTTCATGCGCGGCCGCAAGGACGACATCAACATCCGGGGCGCGTTCCTGCACATGGCTGGCGATGCGGCGGTGTCACTTGGCGTGGTGATCGCAGGCTTTGCGATGCTGGAGACCCAGTGGGCCTGGATCGACCCGGCCGTCAGCCTCCTCATCGTCACCGTGATCGTTGCCGGCACCTGGGGGTTGTTGCGCGATTCCGTCACCATGACCATGCAGGCTGTCCCGCCCGGGATCGATGCTACCGCAATACGCATCTACCTGCAGAGCCATCCCGGCGTCACCGCCATTCACGACCTGCACATCTGGCCGATGAGCACGACGGAGACCGCACTGACCTGCCATCTCGTGATGCCGTCCGGTTATCCCGGCGATGCGGTGCTGCGGACCTTGACCGATCAGTTGCGCGAGCGCTTCGCCATCCCGCACGCAACGCTGCAGATCGAATGCAGCGAAGACTGCATGCTGGCGCCCGATCACGCGGTCTGAACGGAAAACGCCCCGGTGTGGGCCGGGGCGTTTCGCGCGATCGATATTGTCCGGAAGCCTAGGCTTTGGTCTCGCCCTTCAGCTTCTCTTCCGCCTCGTCCGGATCGAGGAACAGCGTCTCGCGGTCGACCTTCTTCTCGGTCACGTCGGCGAGTTCGGCGATGAAGTCCACCACCTTCTCTTCATAGAGCGGCGCGCGCACTTCGTTCTGCGCCTGCGGGTTGTTGGCGTAATACTGGAAGATCTGCTGCACATCGACCTGTTGACCCTGGCTGCGCATCTGCATCGCCATCTGCTGGGCGCGCTGCTGGATGGCGCGGTTCAGCTCATCCGGCGCGATGGTGATGCCGTTCTGCTCGCCGATGCGCGCCAGCACCAGGCCGAGGCGCACCCGGCGCTCCGCAATGTCGTGATATTCCTTCTTGAGATCTTCCTCGCTCTTGCCTTCGTCTTCGGCCGTCTTGCCTTCGCGCTTGAGTTCTTCCTGCACCGCGTTCCAGATGCCTTCGAACTCGCCTTCCACCATTGTCGGCGGCAGCGGGAAGGCATGCGCGGTGTCGAGCGCATCGAGCACCCGGCGCTTCAGATGCATACGGCCGGCGCGGGCGAAATCGCCTTTGATGGACTCGCGGATGCGCTCTTTCAGTGTACCGAGGCTATCGAGCCCCATCTTCTTCGCGAGTTCATCGTCGATTGCGACCGGATCGGGCTTCCGGATTTCCTTCACGGTCACCGCAAACACGGCGTCCTTGCCCTTCAGCTTCTCTTCCGGATAGTCGTACGGGAACGTGACCTTCACGTCGCGCTTCTCGTCCTTCTTGGCGCCGATCAACTGATCTTCGAAGCCGGGGATGAGTTGACCGGAACCGAGCGTGAGGTTGAAGTCTTCCGCCTTGCCGCCCGTGAACTCCTCCCCATCGACGCTGCCGACGAAGTCGATCACCGCCACATCGTCTTTTTCCGCCGCCTCGTCGTCGGCGCGCGGGCTGTATCCGCGCGACTGACGCGCGATGCGGTCAAGCGCGTCATCGACCTCGGTGTCGGTGACATCCGCCGTCAATTTTTCGACCTTGAGCTTGGAAAGATCGGCCAGTTCGAAGTCCGGCATCAGATCGACCTTCACCGTGAAGGCGAGATCGGCTTTGCCATCCACCACATCCTGGACGTCGCCATCGAGATCGACGCGCGGCGGGAACGCCGGCTTGAGGTTATTGTCCTTGACCGCCTGCTGGCTCGATTCATTGACCGCCTGTTCGACGATCTCACCCATCATCGACTTGCCGTAGGTCTTCTTTAGAAAGGAGACCGGCGCCTTGCCTGGACGGAAGCCCTTCAGGTTCATCCGCGGCTTGATCTCTTCGATCTTGCCCGTGAGCGTTTGGTCCAGGTCGCTGGCCGGAATCACGATCCGGTATTCGCGGCGCAATTCCTGATTGACGGTCTCGGTGATGTTCATTGAGGCTACTTTCTTCAATCCCATAAAGATGGCTTGCCAAGGCGAAGCTGCGCGAACCTGAACCGGCCCGGCTTCGCCCTGACGGACTTCGCCGTGGCAGTCTCCGCAGCTCACGCAGCGTAGACTGGTGCGGGCGAAGGGACTTGAACCCCCACGACTTTCGTCGCTGGAACCTAAATCCAGTGCGTCTACCAGTTCCGCCACGCCCGCAACCGGGCCCGCCGGACAGCATGCTGCCAGCCGGAAGGCGCGCCGTATAGCAGGGGTTCTCCGGCGGGGCTAGGGCTTAGCCAGTGGCCGTTCGTAGAGGGCCACATCCCAGAACTTGCCGAACTTCCAGCCCACTTCGATCTGGGTGCCCAGGTGACGGAAGCTGAAGGCGCGGTGCAGCGCAACTGAGGCGGGGTTGGGTTCGGTGATGGCGGCGTAGAGACGGTGGATGTCCTCGCCTTGCAGGGCGTCGATGAGGGTCTGGTAAAGCGCCCGGCCGAGCCCTTTGCCATGCGCCGCGGGGTCGAGATAGATGCTCGTCTCGACCGAGGTGGCGTAGGCTGCCTTCTCTTTGTACTTGCCGGAGGAGGCCCAGCCGATTGGGCGGCCGCCCTCCACTGCCACGAAGCACTGGTAGCGGCCGGTGGGCTGGAAGGTGTCGAGCCACTCCCGCCGCTGCACCATGGTCCGCAGCTCGATGTCGAAGGTGACCGGCGTGGTCGCAATGTAGTGGTTGTAAATCGCGAGCAGCGCCGGAAGGTCGCCCGGTTCAGCCCGGCGAATCTGTGTCCCAGTCGTCCCCGTCATCTGGGCCGTCCTTCAATTCGGCGAGGACCGCCGGCAGCAACTCCGGCAAATCCTCTGCGATCAATCCCGGTCCGAACCGGAATGCCGCCTCCCCATGCAGCCACGCTGCCATCGCGGCCGCTTTATATGAATCGACTCTTTGCGCCAGCAGACCACCGATCAACCCCGCCAACACATCCCCCGAACCGGCGGTCGCCAATGTCGGCGGCGCATGGCCGGAGACGATCACGCGGCCATTCGGGTTCGCGATCACGGTGTCGGCACCTTTCAGGAGCACCGTACACTTTGCACCCGCAGCCGCCGCCTTCGCAGCCTCAATCTTGTTCTTAGAAGATTTCAGTAACCCGGGAAAAACCCTGTCGAATTCGCCTTCGTGTGGTGTGAGTACGGCCGGTTCACGAAGCGGTGTCAACATCGACTGCGGATCGTCCTTGAACGAGGTCAGCGCATCGGCATCGAGCACTGCCGCGGCCTTTGAAGCGAGCACGGCAGCGACCATCTCCTGTGTCGCCCGGCCGGTGCCGCAGCCAGGCCCAATCACCACCGCGTTGAGCCGCTCATCTTTCAGAAGATCGCTCAGCCCGCTGGCGCCGACGAACGGTTTGACCATGACTGCGGTCAGGGAGGCGGCGTTCACGGCAACGGAGTCCGGTGGACTCGCCACGCTCACCAGCCCTGCCCCGACGCGCAGCGCGGCGCGGGCCGCGAGACGCGCCGCGCCGGTCGAGTGCGCGGGTCCGCTCACCACCACGCAGTGACCGCGGGCGTATTTATGCCCCTCCACCTTCGGCCAGGGAAAATCCGCCAACCAAAGCTGCGGCCCGTTCTCGGCCAGCTTCGGCTGAATGGTCTCGAGCGCCAGATCCGGAATCCCGATGTCGACTATCTCGACCTCGCCGCACAAAGAGCGGCCCGGCAGAAGGACATGCGCCGGCTTCTTGCGAAAGAACGTCACGGTCAGGTCGGCGCGGACGCAGCAGTCGCCGAGCGGCTTGCCGGTGTCGCCATGCAGCCCGCTCGGCACGTCGATCGCGACCACCGGCACATCGGATCGGTTCAGAGCCTCCACCACGGCGCGTGCGTCGCCCTCGAGTGGGCGTGACAAGCCTGCACCGAACAGGGCATCGACCACGAGCGCGGCATCCTCCAGCACGTCGGGTGTCAGCGGTTCGTCCGTCCCGCTCCAGCGTGCCGCCATTGCGGCGGCATCGCCTTTGAGTGCGTCGCGGCGGCCGAGCAGCGCCAGCCGCACGTCCCAGCCGTGCGACTTGAGATAGCGCGCGACCACGAACCCGTCGCCCCCATTGTTACCAGGTCCGCAAAGCACGGCGGCGGTGCGCGGCGTCCACCGTTCGTGGATAAGCTCCGCGACCCCAAACCCGGCGTTCTCCATCAGCGTGAGAGTGGGGATGCCGTGACCGGCGGCGAATTTGTCCGCCGCATACATCTCGTCGACGGTGAGGATTTCGGACGGCATACCTTTGCTCTCCGGCCGCCCTGTATGATCATTTCCGCGAACCTGAGCGGACGGCACCCATGGCAGCCTACATCTGTTTCCTGCGCGGCGTGAATGTCGGCGGCAAGGGCAAGGTGCCGATGGCCGAGCTCAAAGCGCTGCTGGAAGAGCTCGGTTTCGAAAACGTGAAAACAGTCCTGCAAAGCGGCAACGTGGTGTTCACAACCAAAGGTGGCTCGGTCACGGCGCTCGCCAAGAAAATCGAAGCGGCGATCGAGAAGTCATTCAAATACCAGTCCGATGCCCACCTGCTGACACCGGCGGTGCTGCGCAAGATCGTGGATGACAATCCTTATGCCAAAGAGGCGAAAGCCGATCCGAGCCACCTGGTGGTCATGGTGGTATCAGAGGCGCCGGACAAAACAGCCAACGAGAAGCTCGCAACATTGGCCAAACCAGGCGAGAAATTCACTCTGACGTCGCGCGCGGTCTATCTCTACCACGCATATGGTATCGCAGACTCGAAGATGATCGGTGGCGCGCTCGATCGCGCCCTCGGTGTACGCGGTACCGGACGCAACTGGAATACCATCAACAAGCTGCTGGAGTTGGCCGAAGCACTTTGACGCTCATCGCGTGCGGTAATGATAGCGGTAGAGTTCGGTTTCGAAGCCGAGGCTCCGGTACAACGCAATCGCGGAATGGTTGTCGCCGAGGACCTGCAGGCAGGCGCCTTTCGCGCCCTGCTCCGCCGCCCAGACCAGCAGCCGTTCCAGCACCGCTCGGGACAAACCTTGCCGCCGCTGCGCCGGATCGGTCACGACCCAGTTCACGCAGATCAGCGTGTCATGCAGCGCGACATAGGCGAGCGAGGCGATGGCGCCGGCGTCGTCTCGGATTGCTCCGAATGCAGCCGGCACCGCGATCTTGCACGCCATCTTGTTGAGGATCGCGCCTTCGTCTTCCGGGATGTTCGACAGATGCGTGTGTGCATCCAGCCATTCCTGGCTGGGTTTGCGCATCAGCTCGACCTTCGGCGAGACAAGCCAGGATGGCGGATGGCGGTGGAAATCCGCGAATAGCGTCAGCGTACCGGCCTCGGCGCGATAGCCGCGTGCCTCCAGCGCGTCTTCCAGGTCCGGCGGCGCGTTGGAACGGATACGGAAGTACGGCGGCTTCTTGTGCGCGGCGTAGAGCGCTTCGCAATGCGCGATCTTCTCGTCGAGCCCGCGCAAGCCAGGACCGATCACGTTGACGGAGTTGGTGCGCCGCGTCTGGCCTTGGCCGAGGCGGATCAGCCAGCCGTCGTAATGAATCTCCTGCAGCGCCGGCCAGGCATTGAGCCCGGCTTCTTCGGCCAAAGTGTGCAACGGCTCCATGGTGCTCTCCCATCTGGTTGGCCGGACCGGGAGGCAAACAAAAAGCCCCGCGGGAAAATCCGGCGGGGCTTTGAAGGAAATTCGCTGATAACGCGCGCGCCTACACATCCCCTCGAAGGTGGGCGCGGCGTCGGGCGATGCAGTTCTTGATATTCATTGGGCGCGGACCATACGCATCGACGCGGCATTTGCAAGCGGCTTCGGCGACACGGTTCTCAGAATCCTTTCGGTACCGCGTCGTAGTGTGGGTCGGCGGCTTCATAAGCGGCACTCGCCGCCAGCACGCCGGCGTCGTCGAACATCTTGCCCACGATCTGCAAACCGACCGGCAGCCCATCGTCCGCGAAACCGCACGGCACGCTCGCGGCGGGCTGCTGCGTCAGGTTGAACGGCGACGAGAACGGCGTCCACGTCATCCACGCCTTGCCGTCCTCACCGAACGGCGAAAGCTTGCCGACATCGAATGCCGTCGTCGCCAGCGCCGGGGTGACGAGGAAATCGTAGTTCTCCATGAACACGCGCATCTGGCTGCCATAGGCGCCACGCGCCGCGTTTGCCCGGAGATACGCTTTTTTGTCGAACTTGACGCCCTCTTCCGCCATGCGGCGCAAACCGGGATCCAGCTTCGCTTTCTGCTCTTCCGGATAATCGCCGAGCAGGAAGCCTGCGCCGGACCACCATAACTTCTGGAATGTCTCCGAAGTGTCGCCGCCCGGTGGGTCGGCCTGCTCCACGATAGCGCCCATCGCTTCGAAGCGCTTCACCGCTTCGGCAACCAGCCGTTCCACTTCGGGCAGGATGCGTTGCACATAGCCGAGCCGCGGCGACCATGCGATGCGCTTGCCTTTCATGCTCTCACCGAGACGCGCGGTATAATCGATGCCTTCGTCCGGGAGCGAGAACCAGTCGCGCGGATCGGGTTTGCCTATGACGTTCATCATCATCGCCGCGTCGCGCACCGTGCGGGTCATCGGCCCGACATGGGCGACGGTGCCGAACGGCGACAATGGATAGGCTGCGACGCGCCCGAAGCTTGGTTTCAGACCATAGGTTCCGGTGAAGCTCGCCGGGATGCGGATCGAGCCGCCGCCATCGGTGCCGAGCGCGAGCGGCGCAAAACGCGCGGCCAACGCCGCACTGGAGCCGCCGGACGAGCCGCCAGGGGTCTTGTCCCTGTTCCAGGGGTTGCGGGTGATGCCGGTGAGCGGCGAATCCGTCGAGCCTTTCCAGCCGAACTCCGGCGAAGTGGTTTTGCCGAGCATCACCGCACCGGCCTCCTTCAGCCGCGCAACCGTTGGCGCATCTTCGATCCAGGGTCCTCTGGGATCGACCGTCAGCGAACCGCGCAGGGTCGGCCAGCCTTTGGTGATGAGCAGATCCTTAATCGCGACCGGCACGCCGTCGAGCGGCGATAGTTGCTCACCCTTGAGCCAGCGCTCTTCCGACGCTTCTGCCTGATCCATCGTCGTGTTGCGGTCGATCAGGCAGAAGCAATTGATCTCTGCATCCAGCGCCTCGATCCGGCCGAGCAGCGCAGTCGCCACTTCCACCGGCGACAGGTCGCGCGTCGCATACTGCGCCGACAGTTCGGTGGCGGTCATCTCATGCGGTTCTTTGGTCGTCATGTCGCTTTGCCCTCTAATTCACTTTCGTCAGCGGTGCTTCGCTGCCTTTTTCGATCAGCGTCAGCCTCTTGCTGTCCGTTTCGAAGATCGTCACCGAACAGTTCTCCGGCGAGAAATTGGTCACGCGCTCATCGCTCGTCGCACCACCGGCCAGCACGTTGATCGCGACGTAGTGCGAGAAGATCACGGTGTCTTCTTTCAAGGCTGCCACGGTTGCGATGCAGTCCTCGCGCCATTGCGCCAGCTCTGGGGTCACATCGCGCCACGAACCGCCCATCACTTTGCGCAGCCACACGACACGCTCTTCGAGCCCCATACCGCGCGGCGATGGAATTTCGGCGACCGCATGTTCGATCACCGGCGTCTTCGCCCACAGCTTCGCAAGCGGCCCGGCCGTTTCCTGCGCGCGCCGCAGCGGGCTCGACAGGATGGCCAGTGGGCCATGCCCCTTCAGTTTTTCCGCAACCGCTTCGGCTTGCGAATGGCCGAGCGCATCGAGCCCAGGGTCCATGTTCTCGCCAAAGCCTGCTTCCGCCTTGCCGTGTCTGACCAGATAAATGCGCGCCATCTGCCGATCCCGGATATCCTTCCGGCATCGTTCCTCATCCGCCAGCGCTTGTCATCCCTTAGAAGGACGCAGCACTATTTCTTGTCCGCATAGCTGACCGCCATGCCGGCGCGCACGTCCTGCTGTACGCCATATTGCGGGAAGGGATAGCGGAAGCCGTTCTTCGACAGCGCCTTCATCCCCTCGATCGCCTTGGTGAGATATTCCGGCGGTGTCGCCATCAACATTTCTTCGTCGAGCACACCACCATAGCGGCGCTCCGCGAAACAGGGGATCGAGAGGCTCGGCGTTTTCTTGGTGAGCGCGCGGCCCCACGAGTCGGCACAGGCGCTCTCGCCCACCACACTCCAGTCGAACCGCTTGTAGCCGGCCCATTGCAGACCGTTGATGAAGTAGATCATCGCGCCCGGCGTTGCGTAGAATAGCGCGATGTCCGCTGGATCGAGCTTGCCGCTCGCCAGCGGCCCGACCGCGAGTGCTTCGTATTGCCCGTCCGGCACGCAGTTCATCGCGGCCTGATGCGCGCTCGCATCTTCGACTGTGGAGAACCACACGCCGGTCATGTGCTTGCCGGATTTCCATTGATCGGTCTTGGCATTGCCGAGGCCAACCACCGCGCGACACTGATCGCCGACAAGATTCTCCGCCGTGATGCCGACCGTCCAGCCGAGCCGCGACGCCTGCCCCACGATCTGGTCGAGGGTATGGATGGAGGCCGGACGGCGGATACGGTCGATCGCCTCCATATCTTCGCGTCGGTTGAACAATTTCATCGCGAACGGAATGCTGCGCAGCTTCAGCAGCGATTGCAGGTCATTGACGACGGCAGCATAATCCATGAGCGCTTCCCTCTTTTGGGAAGTATGCGCCCTCTAAAAAGCGATTGTCATCCCGTCCTGCGAGGCCGCTACCGCACTTTCGCAAAACAGGTGCGGGTTTCGCTGACCCACAAATCCGGCTGCTCCCAGGCCGCGAAATGGCCGCCCCGGTCGTGCTCGTTCCAGTGGATGATGTTCGCCATCGACTTCTCGGCCCAGCGGCGCGACGGGCGGAAGATCTCTTTCGGGTAGATGCTCACGCCAGTCGGCAACTCCAGTTTCGTCGAGGCGAAGCTGCCGAAACTTTCCCAATAGAGGCGAGCGGAGGACGCACCGGTATTTGGCAGCCAGTAGAGCATGATGTTGTCCAGCATCTCGTCAAGGCTGAGCGCGTCTTCCGGGTCGCCCTTGTGGTCGGTCCACGCCCACATCTTCTCGTATATCCACGCCGCCTGCCCGGCCGGTGAATCGGCGAGACCGTAGCCGAGCGTTTGCGGGCGCGTGCCCTGTTGCTTCGAATAACCGGAGTCCTTGTCCTGATAGTACTGAATGGCGGCCAGCGACTTCTGCTCGGCCGGTGTCACATCGGCAAGGTCTTCGGCTGACGGAAAGACCAGCGGCATGTTCACATGGATGGCGGCGCAGGCGGGCGGATTGATAACGCCGATACCCGTGGTGACCGCCGCACCCCAGTCACCGCCCTGGGCCACCCAGCGCTCGTAACCGAGACGCTGCATCAGCGTGATCCAGGCGGCCGCAATGCGCGGCACGCCCCAGCCGGTGCCGCTCGGTTTGTCGGAGAACCCGTAACCGGGGAGCGATGGCGCCACGACATGAAACGCATCGGCTGCACTGCCGCCATGCGCTTCCGGATCGGTGAGCGGTCCGATCACCTTCATAAACTCCGCCACCGAACCCGGCCACCCATGGGTAAGGATCAGCGGCATCGCATTCGTATGCTTCGAGCGGACATGCAGAAAGTGGATGTTGAGCCTGTCGATCTCGGTCTTGAACTGGCCGAGGCTGTTGAGCTTCGCCTCGAACCGGCGCCAGTCGTAACGGTTGCGCCAGTGATCGCACAGCGCCCTCACCTTGTCGAGCGGCGCACCTTGCGTCCAGTCGCCCACCGTTTCGCGGTCGGGCCAACGCGTGCGATCGAGGCGGCGGTTCAGATCGTCGAGTTCGTCCTGCGCGATATTCAGCGTGAACGGTGTGATCGCGTCGCTCATGGATGCCCTCGTTCTTCAGGTGAACTGGAACAGGTTCGTCGGCTGGCCGGTCGTCACCGTGCCTTCGCGGCCGAGCATTTCCTCTTTAATCATCCAGTTGAGGGTCTCTTCGTCGTCCGGCGTATGTGCGAGGAAACGTACGTTATCGGAGGTCTGACGCCCTACCACCAAACCGAAGCGCTTGCCGCGCCGGTCGGTGACGACGGTGTAGGTCTCGATGCGCGCCGGGCCGCTGGGTGTTTCGGTGACGACGGGATGCGCCTCGTTGTCGATCTGCGGCTGGTAGGATTTCGGGTCTTCACGCTTCCACGGCCCTTCGACCGGTTTGGTCGAATAGATGCCGGCCGAATGCTTCGTCACATACCAGCCGTTGCCGGTGCAGAGCCCGAACTTGCCGGGATTCTTGCGCAGCTTGTCCGTCATCATCACGATGGAGTGCATGACATAGTCGTTGCCCGCGCCGCCGAAATACGGGAGGCCACCGGTGATGGTGAGACCGCGCGGATCGTTGACCTCGATCCCAAGCTCCTGGCAGCCAAGCTCCACCGCGCTTGGAAAGCAGGAATAGAGATCGATGAAAGCGAGATCGCCCGGATCGACATTCGCCATCGCGAACGCCTTCCTGCCCATCATGCGGATGGCAGGCGACGAGCAGTAGTTCACACGCTCGCTGACGTTCCAGATCTCGGTCGCGTCGGCGCAGCCGTGCAGGAACACCCAGTTGGATTCCGGGATGCCAAGTTCGCGCGCCTTGCCCACGCTCGTCATGATCACGCAAGCCGCCTGATCGACCTCGATCACCGCGTTCAGATATTTGGTGTAGGGGAAACCGACGAAGCGGTTTTTCTCGCTTGGTGTCGAAATCTCCTCCGGCGAGCGATAGGTCGGAAACCAGGAATACGGATTCTCGCTCGCAACCTTGGAGAACGGCGAGAAGAACTTGCCCAGCCATTCCAGGTGCTCCTGCGGACGGCGCCGCTTGATGCCGCGTAGCGCGTTCTCGAACAGCGGATAGGTGTTCACCGGAAACGCGAGGCCGTGGCGGCGTTCGTAGTCGCTGGTGCCGGCGCGCATGTCGCCAATCTCTTCCGGGTCGCTGCCAGAGTCGTGATCGGGACCGCTAGCCCAACCGAGATCGATGTTCTGTTTCACCGCACCGAGCATCGAGGCGATGTATTCCGCGCCTGCGAGCAGCGCGACGTCGCACTTGCCGTCGGCGATTTCTTCTGCCGTGCGGTTCACCAGCCATTGCGGCGTGTTTCCGCCGGTCGCGGTGTAAAGCGTGCGCTTTGGTGTGGCGCCGATGTGCCTGGCAAGCGATGCGGGCGGATTGCGGAATGTGCGCTTCGGCAGCCGCCCCTGATCGCCCGGCGAATCCGCGGTGAAGCGGACAACCGCGACGGTATCGATGGCCGCGGCGAGCTTGTCGCCCGCGCCAGCGTTGGCGATTGCTTCCTTCGCGACCTTCGTCATCATCTGAATGGGTGAAAGACCTTCCGCGACCTTGCCTTCGCGCGCCGTGCGTTGGGTGAACTGTGCCCCGGCAACAAGGATCGGCGTTCTCGGATCAACCATCGGCGTCTTTCACCCTTTTGGTCCTCGCGACGGCGCATGAAAATATTTATGGAGCCGCGCCAGCGCGTCCTCGATGACAGCACGGCGCTTGCAGAATGCAAAGCGGACTAGGTTGTCCGGCTTTCCGTCGCGGAAGAACACTGAGAGCGGGATCAGCGCGACACCGGCCTCTTTCACGATGCGCTCGCAGAACGTCAGGTCCGGCTCGTTGGTGAGGCTAGAGATATCGACGGTCAGGAAGTATGTGCCTTCGCTCGGCAGTACCTTGAAGCCGAGCTGCGCAAGTCCCTCCGCCAGCACATCGCGATTGCCCTGCAGCGTCCTCGTCAGGTTCAGTGTGAAATCGATTTCCTTCTCCAGCGCGTAGGCGATCGCGAGCTGCGTCGCCGGCGCGGTCGTGAAGGTGATGAACTGATGCGCCTTGCCGATGACGTCGATCAGCGCGGGTGCGCCGGTGACCCAGCCGATCTTCCAGCCCGTCAGCGAGAACATCTTGCCCGCCGAGCCGACCCGCACCACGCGTTCGCGCATCCCGGGCAAGGTGATCAGCGGAATCTGCGGCCGCCCGTCGAACACCAGATGCTCGTAGACCTCGTCGCAGATCACATTGGCGCTGCTGTCGCGCACCACACGCGCAATGGTCTCGAGTTCTTCGCGATCGAACACGCGGCCAATCGGATTGAGTGGTGTGTTGATGACGAGCGCCTTGGTGTTCGAGGTGAACGCCTCTCGCAGCGCCGTTTCGTGCAGCCGGTAATCCGGTGCGGACAGCTTCACACGCCGCACGGTGGCGCCTACGGCTTCGGCGATCGGCGGATAGGAGTCGTAAGCGGGCTCGATCAGCACCACCTCGCCGCCGTGCCCGACCAGCCCCATGATCGACGCGGTGAGCGCCTCAGTTGCGCCGGACGTAACGACCACGTCGGTGTCAGGGTTGAAATCAAGATCGTAGAACCGTTTCGCATGCGCGGCGATCGCCTTGCGCAGTTCGATACGGCCCTTCATCGGCGGATACTGGTTCGGCCCGTCGATCAGCGCCTTCGCGGCAACTTCGCGAATGGCGAGTGGCCCATCCTCATCCGGGAACCCCTGCCCCAGATTGATGGCATTGTGCTCCATCGCCAGCGCCGACATATGCGTGAAGATGGTGGTGGGCAGCGAAGCGAAGATTGGATTGAAACGATTAGGCATGACCACACCTTCGCAAGAGCCGAGGGGCTTTGCCAAGGCGGCAAGCCGACCAGCCGTCTGTCCGTACCGAACACTCGACTTTTCCGAAAACAGGCGGGATTATGAAGAATACGCGCGGGAAAGAGCCGCACCGAACCGTCGAACCGGGAGAAATCACCAAGCCATGGCTCTTGTTGCGCAAAGCAGACTGTCCGGCTCCGACGCGCTCGCGCGCACCATGGACACTATCCATACGCTCGGGCTCGACCAGAACCTGATCGAGCTGGAAACGCAGGGTTACACGACGCTGAAGGGCGTGCTGTCGCCGGCGACGATCGCGCGCGCCAAGGCGGCCATCGTGAAGAGCACGGAGAAGTTCACCGGCAAGGCCGGCCTCGACATCGAGAACGGCGATAGCTCGCAGCTGAAGGGCATGACGTATGTCCCGTACCTGCTCTACGACGATGAGGTGTTCGAAGAGATCCTAATGGAGGAAAAGCCGCTCGCGCTTGTCACCTATCTGCTGGGCGAGAGCTGCCTTCTGTCGAGCATGGGATGCCACTTCCGCATGCCCGGCGGCATGCCGCTGATGCTGCATTCCGATAATGGCAACGGCACGCCGGCGCCGTTCTCCAATACCTCTTACGTCGCGAATGTGAATTACGCGCTGACGCCTTACAGCAGGGAAGCCGGCTGTCTCGCGATGGTGCCGGGCAGCCACAAGCTCTTGCGCCAGCCAACGCTCGCAGAAAACTTCCGCCCGCAGCGCGAGCCGGGCGCACCGCTCGAAGACGCGGAGTGGAAGGATCCGCCGAACGCGGTTCCGATGAACATCGAACCGGGCGACGCGGTAGTCTGGCATGGCAACACCTGGCACGGCGGCTTTCGGCGCGAACTGCCAGGCGCGCGCATCAATCTCGCCGCCTATTTCTGCCGCCAGTTCGTACAGACACAGGAACAGCACGGCCGCGCCGTGCCGAAGGATTTCCTCGCCCGTCACGCGAACAACGACCGCTTCGGACGCCTGCTCGGCCAACAGGCGCCGTATGGCCGGGGTCCGGAAGGCCCGGACTATTCCCTGATGAACAAAAGCCCGCGCGGACTCTACGACTGAGGTTGCAGACGCCGACGGCACACTGTAGTATCGACATTGTCGATACAGAGAAAATCTCATGCGAGTCACCGTAAAGAAATGGGGCAATAGCGCTTCGGTCCGTATCCCCACTTCGATCATGGAGGCCGCCAACGTCAGCCTGGATCAGCCCGTCGATGTGCGTGAAGAACGCGGCCGCATCATTATCGAACCGGTTCGAGCACCGGTATACGATCTAAAGACACTGGTAACGGGCATCACTGAAGAGAACCGCCACGACGAAGTCGATTTCGGCAAACCTACCGGGAAAGAACGTCTTTAGTGGCTTGCGTGCCGGACGCTGGCGATATCGTGTGGATTCATTTCGATCAGCAAATGGGCCGCGAACAGGCAAAGCATCGCCCGGCTATTGTTTTGAGCGACTCCAGCTACAACGGCAAAGTCGGTTTGATGCTGTGTTGCCCCACCACAACCAGTATCAAGGGATACCCGTTCGAGGTGCTTCTATCCGGGAAGCCCGCGAGCGTGGCACTTGCCGATCAGATCAAGAGCTTCGACTGGCGTGCTCGCAAAGCGCAAAAGAAAGGGGAAGTCACGCCCGCCGAACTTGCCGAGATCAGAGCCAAGGCACACGTGCTTATCGGATAAGCCGCCTGTCGGGGGGACGTTGACATGGATGTGCTCGCCAGTGCTGTCGAACTCATTTGAAAGCGTCCGGCTATGTTCTTCGAGGGAGGCGCAGCGACGGCATCGCAGCTTGTTTCGCGAGTGATGGAAGACATCGCAGGCATTCCGGGCATCGTCTCCGAGGTACTGAACATCGGCCCGTTCACCATGGTAGCGGCGGACTGGGATTGGATGATCACCGATCAAGCCAAGTTCGAGGAGTTGTTCGAACGCTTCGTTATCCCAACACCGATGCGCCCCAATTCATATCGTGCAGAAATCCTGCTGGTCGCCGTTTGCGATGGGGTTATCACCCAAGGCCGGTGCGGTTCGTTTGCCTTGTCCCTGTCGTCTGCGGAGCTTCCTGCTGAGATGGCAGAAAAACTGGTTTCGAGCGCGAGAGCGTTGGTCTGGCGATTTACGGGGCACGCGCAATAGCGGCGTTGTCGTCAGGAATTCTGCAGGAGATCATTATGGCGAATTGGTATACGCGGCCAGTTTTTGCCGTCAGAGAGACCCCACTGGCGCTTCAGTTCTATTCGGCCAAACTCGGATTCAGCGAAGACTGGCGGTACGAAGAAGATGGCCGCCTACGTATCGTGCAGGTGTCGCGGCAGGGCTGTCAACTGATCCTGTCCGACCAATGGCCGGAAGAAGCCGGCCGCGGTCTGGTGTTTGTCTCGCTCACCCACGACGATTTTGCGGCGATGAAAGCAGAAATCGCCGATCGCGGCGTCGAACTCAAATCCGGCAACTGGGGCTACGAACTCGCCATCGTGGAAGACCCGGACGGCAACCGCCTCTGGTTTCCGAAGCCAGGATTGCAGGGCTGAAGCTCAATATGGCGCGGTGATCCGCTGAAATTCCATCGTATTGAAATCGCGGAGCAGCTCGACGTTCTTCACCCCTTTTACGCCGACACTTCCAGAATAGAGGCATCCTTCTGAAACCCACACGAGACGTTTGCCATCCATATCGGCCCATTCGGCGCCGGGCACTTCGAAGAGATGGCCATCCTCTATATGCTCAAGTTCGTGCTCATCGTGATAGACGCCACGTCCCTGATCCTCTTTGCCTGAACCATGCCCCTCGAACGCACGCTTGCGCAAAATCCAACCTCCTTTGACAGGCTTCTCGAAGATCGTGATGCGGTTTGGTCCCTCGAATGTTCTGCTACGCGCCATTTTCCAGTCATCGCGCTGCAGACGGATGTAGTAGACGCCCGGACATTCCCCTCCATAATTCGTATGCCACGAGAACTTTTTGTCTTCGAAGAGCTTGTCGCGTGGCTTCTCGAGCAATTTGTGTCCGCCATTCGGATAGGGCGTGCTTCCGTTGAGCCAGAACGTTGTGTTGCTCGTGAACAAGCCGCCACCGTTCCAACAGTCGCTCTTGCCCCATAAGCCGACCGCTTTCAGGTAAGGCGTACGTGAGATAGCCGTCCACGATCCTCCGGTCGGCGATGCCCAGCGGCCATTCATCGCGAAATAGATGAAATGCTTCCCGTCCGGTGACAGATCGCAACGGCGTTCGTAGATACGCCCGTTGAGCCACTGCCCGATCCTGAACGTGTCTCGCGAGCGATCCCAACGGATCGTGCACACGGCTTTGGCAGGCCCGCGGCGGATGATCAGCGCCATCGGGCTTTCGCGCGCGAGCAGAACGTGAAGGCGTGCTGGAAATCGGTTCTTCTTTTCAACCATGGCCACTCTATTCGTTCGCTGATTTTACGCTGGGGCAGGTTTCTCCATCGTTGCTCCCCACGAAAAAAGGGGGCACCGTACCGCCAATTCGAAATTGGAGAGGAATCCCCATGGCCCATGACATCGTTATCCGTGGCGGCACCATCGTAGACGGCACGGGCGCCGATGCGTTCACTGGCGACGTCGGCATCGCGGACGGTCACATCGCAGAGATTGGCAAGATCGCGTCTAAGGGCGCGCGCGAGATCGACGCGCACGGCCTGACCGTTTCGCCGGGCTTTATCGATCTGCACACCCATCTCGATGCGCAGATCGGCTGGGATCCGGATCTCACGCCGGTGAGCTGGCACGGCGTCACGACCGCGCTAATGGGCAATTGCGGCGTCACCTTCGCGCCGTGCAGACCATCCGACCGCGAATTTCTCGCCGGCATGATGGAATCGGTCGAAGACATTCCGCGCCAGGCGATCATGACCGGCCTGCCGTGGACATGGGAAACCTATGGCGACTATCTGAACGCCATCGAAGCGCTGCGTCCGGGTCTCAACATTGCCGGCATGGTGGGCCACAGCGCCGTCCGCTACTACGTGATGGGAGATCGCTCCTTCGCCGATCAGGCGACGGATGCGGAGAAGCAGCAGATGGCCGAGATCGTCGGCAAGGCGGTCGATGAAGGCGCCATCGGCTTTTCCACCAATCGCTTCGAGCCGCACAAAGCACCGGACGGCCGTTCAATCCCGGGCACTTTCGCCGATCCCGCCGAACTCGTGGCAATCGGCAAAGCCGTCGCGGCGCGCAACGGCCTGATGCAGGCAGTCGGCGCCAACGGCGACGTGCTGAAGGCGATCACCGACCAGGCCGGCAGCCGAACGCTCTTCTCCTACGGCGTCGGCGGCGACAAGGGCGCCGGACAAAAGGCGGCCGATGGCCTCGACAAGCTGTGCGAAGGCCGCGACCTCACCGCCATCAGCCAGGTCAAAGGGACCGGCTTCATGTTCGGACTGCAGTGCAGCCTGCCGTTCCGCGGCGAGGCGTGGGACAAGTTGCGCGCGATAGACTTTAAGGGCCGCGTCGCCGCGATCCGGGATACGGACTTCTGCAAGCAGCTGATCGCGGAAGGTGACACCCGCATCCCGCTGCAAAACACCTACTATCTCGGCACCGATGAAGTCCCGAACCTGACGGCCAGCAGCGACCAGAGCGTGTTGGTGCTGACGAAAGAACGCGACGAGAAATTCGTGGAAATGTTCCTGCGGTTGTCGCGCGACACGAATGGCCGCGCGCTTTTCAACTTCCGCCTGTTCTGTCCCAACCTCGACGAGCTCGGCGATCTGTTCAAGAGCACGAAGAACGTGCTGCCAAGCCTCGGCGACGCCGGCGCGCATGTCTCGCAGATCATCGATGCGGACTGGGCGACCTTTGTGCTCAAGCACTGGATCAAAGAGAAGCAGGTTTACTCGCTGACCGAAGGCGTGCGCCGCATCACTTCCGATCCGGCCCGCGTGATGGGGCTAAAGGATCGCGGCGTGCTCGCGGTCGGCAAGCGGGCCGACGTCAATGTGTTCGACCTCGATCGTGTGACCCAGTTGCAGCCGGAAATCGTGCACAACTTCCCCGGTGGCGCAGCGCACTTCACCCAACGCGCCCGCGGTTATCGCGCGACGCTCATCAATGGCCAGATCAACCTGGAGAACGACGAGCTGACCGGCGCGCGTGCTGGTATGGTCTTGCGGCACACACACTGAAACCCTGAACGCTGAGATACGCGAGCCCGAGCGACTTGCGTATCTCAAAGCGTTTTGCTGACCAGCCTGTCACAAGATTGCAATATTATGTGCGTCAGCTCGGCTGACAAAATCTCATCACCGAACCACACCTGAGCAATTAACTGCGACTTCAATCGATCACAACAAAGCGACTCCGGCCCTTTCCGGCACCGTGAAGCCCGCTATGCTTTCTTCGTGGGGCCGGAGTGTGCCGGCAAACTGCACGGGAGCTGTCGCATGAGATCAATCTTCAAAAAAAAGTTTCTGGTTCTTTGTGCTGTGGCATCGCTTCTGGCTGCTGCGTCACAGGCGCAGGCGGCTCTACCCCTGCCGCAGATCGATGACGTTAAATTCAAAGGGACTGCGGGCAGCTACACCGTCACCATCACCGGCGAGAACTTCGGCACCTCGCCGTCTGACATCCCCTGCACCGCCTGCAGCCCAAATGAGCTGCAGATCGTCAATATGAACAACCAGCCGCACCAGTTGAGCGTCAATGTCGCGAGTTGGACCGACACGAAGATCACGGTGACCGGCGTCGCTGCCGCCTCCGGCGATGGCGTGCGGGTGTCGGTTTACAATCTGGTTCTCGGGCAAGTGGCGGCCTGGGGCGGCCACGCCGGTGTCCTGGCGTCTGGCGTGCCCCTGATCACCAGCCTGACCACAGCAAATACCGGCAAGTCGATAGTGGTAACCGTTACCGGCACCGGTTTCGGCGCCCCGCCGAGCGGCATCATCGGCCAGAACACCAACTCGCCCTTCTTCGTGATGACGACGTGGAACTCGAAGGCTCCGGGCACGGACGGATTCCCCTGGAATGCCGGCTTCTGCAGCGCGCCGGACTGCAACGGCGTAACCATGGGCTATCAGAGCTGGTCGGATACCCAGATCGTCATGTCTGTGTTCGGCGCCGACTATGCACAGGGCAACTGGGTAGCCCGCCCGCACGACGCGTTCTGCATCGGTGTTTGGCCGAGTACGAGCACCAGCAACGGCACGACAGGTGCCACCGTCAAATGTAAGCGACTCAAAAAGTAGCATTGCAATTCGACGTCAGCGGAGCCCCGAAGCCGGGATCGAAGATGCTCCTCGTGGCCTGCGGCCCGCGCAGATAACCGGCAGAAGATCGCACATTATTTGGCCTTGTTGCCCAAATGATGTGCATATCTTCGGCCTGAGAGCCGCCCCTGTGGCCAAATAGCAGGCTTTTTCTGCGGATTCCGGTTCAAGTGCATGGCACAGGCCCTGCTAAACTCTTAATGGGCGGGCTAAGAACGCGCGAAGGGACAAGGCGCATGAAAAAGATCGAAGCGATCATCAAGCCGTTCAAACTTGACGAGGTGAAAGAGGCCCTGCAGGAAGTCGGTGTGCAGGGCATAACCGTCACCGAGGCGAAAGGCTTCGGCCGCCAAAAGGGGCATACCGAACTCTACCGCGGCGCCGAATATGTCGTGGACTTCCTGCCCAAAGTGAAGATCGAAATCGTCGTTTCGGACGATCGGCTGGAGGCGTCGGTCGACGCGATCCAGAAGGCCGCCCGCACGGGCCGTATCGGCGACGGCAAGATCTTTGTGATGGACGTTCTCGAAGTCATCCGCATCCGCACCGGCGAGACCGGCGCGGACGCAATCTAACAACAACCGGACAAGGGAAAGGCAGCCATTATGGCCGAGAAGAAAGACGCCAACTACGTTCTCAAACTAATCAAGGAGAAAGAGGTCAAATTCGTTGACCTGCGCTTCAGCGATCCTCGCGGCAAGTGGCAGCACGTCACCTTCGATCTGTCGATGGTGGACGAGGACTTCCTGACCGAAGGTACGATGTTCGACGGTTCGTCCATCGCCGGCTGGAAGGCGATCAACGAGTCCGACATGACGCTGGTCCCCGATTGCGACACCGCCTTCATCGATCCGTTCTTCGCGCAGACCACCCTCGTCCTCGTTTGCGATGTCGTCGAGCCGACAACGGGCCAGCGCTACAACCGCTGCCCGCGCTCCATTGCCAAGGCGGCCGAGAAATACACCGCCTCCGCCGGCGTCGGCGACACGGTCTATTTCGGACCGGAAGCGGAATTCTTCATCTTCGACGACGTGCGCTTCGACACCCAGATGAACAAGGCGTTCTACTACATCGACTCCACCGACAGCGCACACAACAGCGGTACGGAGTATGAGAGCGGCAATCTCGGCCACCGCGCCGGCGTGAAGGGCGGCTATTTCCCAGTGCCGCCGATCGACTCCGCGCAGGATATGCGTGGCGAGATGCTCGCGATCATGGGCGACCTCGGCATTCAGCCGGAGAAGCACCACCACGAAGTGGCGTCCGCGCAGCACGAACTTGGGTTCAGGTACAACACGCTGACCAAGTGCGGCGACTTCATGCAGATCTACAAATCCGTGATCCATCAGGTCGCGGCCGCGTACGGCAAATCGGCGACGTTCATGCCGAAGCCCGTCTATGGC
>DASXDS010000063.1:0-73606 GCA_036490455.1 Rhizomicrobium sp. | reverse complement strand
CATGCGTGTCACCGTCACTGAAGCCAAGGGCCAGCTCACCGAACTCGTCCGCCGCGCAGAACGCGGGGAGGAAATTGTGCTCACGCGTCACGGCCAGGCTGCGGTGAAACTTGTGCCCCTGGTTGCCAAGCCGACGCGCGCGGAAAAGGCTGCGATCATCGACGATATCCGCAAGCGTGCTGCGAAGAAGGCAAAGCCTGGGCCGAGCGCGGCGCGTAGCCAGGATTTCCTCTACGACGAGTACGGACTGCCGAAGTGATCGCTGTCGATACGTCGGCGCTTCTTGCCATATTGCTGAATGAAGCCGAGGCGGATGATTGCGACGCGGCGTTGAAGTCCGAGCGGCATATTTTGATTTCTGCCGGCACGCTTACAGAAGCCCTGATCGTGGCCGGCGCGCGAAATCTACGCGAAGAACTGGAGGAGTTGGTCGAACGCCTCGGCTTCGAGATCGTGCCGGTCGATGGTGCCACGGCGCGGCGCGCGGCGGCCGTGCACACGCGTTGGGGCAGGGGTGCGAAGACGGCTGGCCTCAATTTCGGCGACTGCTTTGCTTATGATGTGGCAAAACAAAACCGCTGCCCGCTCCTTTACGTCGGACGCGATTTCGCGAAAACGGACGTGAAGAGCGTATTGTGATCGCCGCGCCACAAGGGGCGGCGCAATGGGTGACGGTTGCACCTGTAACTACGTGCTGGCTCTGCGCCCGGTGACCTCAAGCGACGGCATGACCGCGGACTACTACCCGTTCGAGCATAGCTTCCTGGCGCGTGTAAGCATCTGCTCCGTCAACGAAGTCCGCGGCATCAACCGCGCAGTCTACGACGCGACAAGCAAACCGCCGGGCACGATCGAATGGGAGTGAGGTGGCTCGCCTTTGACGTTCTTGACAAACGACTCGCAAGGGAAAGTTTCAACACTTTTCTGTCATCCGTGCGGATTGATTGACTTCAATGTTGTGCCAAGTGCAGCGAGAGCAGCGCTTGCAGCTAGAAGTGGTCCCTTGTCCGCCTCGAAAAGCCGAACAGCGAGCCATTCGAGAGCCTTTAACAGGATTACAGTCGCGGTCAGCACCACGATCAGGGTAAGCCACGCAACCAGTAGGACAAAATGGAGCGCCACCACACCCAGGAATGCTCCGACGAGCGCGGTACCAGAAAGCGCTCCAAGAAAAAAAACGATTGCTGAGAGTGGTTTTATTAAACCGAGGATGCGAACCCAGAGGCTGATCTTAAACTCCATTATCACCAAGGCTTTCAGAAAGCCGAAGAATATCCACGTCGAGCTCGCAAGACGTCCAAAAAAACTGAACTCGCTGCCGAGATCATCGATCAGTCTTAGTGCGTAGAAGCCAACGGTTCCGACTATCGACAAACCAAGCCCTAGAGCGGGAATAAGGGTCCACCACCCAATGAGGGGCCAAAGCAATTTGGACGCAGCGAGCAATCCCGCGACGGCGGCTATTGATACGACGATTGCGCCAGCGATCATCGAAATCGTGCGAGTCGATGAGTCTCCGATAAAAGCGAAATAAGTCGATGGTTTCTGATCTTCAAGCCAAAGCCAAGCGTAGCCAATTCCGTCCTTAATTGCGCTCCGTTGGCGGGCGCGAAGCATGAAATCCAAGAAACCTAGGATTCCGCCGACAATACCCACGACCTGCATTAGACTTGTTAAAAGGTCTTTTATACGCGCTATGTCTAGGTGCATCGCTGCCCCGCGTCGATGAACACTACAGCCCTTAACTGTATATATATTGTATTCTCACTTGGACCAACGCAAGCCAGCGCTGGTACTGTTCGGCACGGGGCTCGGTATCGCGGTTTTTATTTTCGCGAGCCGCTTCATCGATGATCTGCCGCTGAGAGTGTGTTCTTCCTCATGATCGCAAAACCCCGGTGCATGACGAAGCGTGTCCTTATCGGCGGCTGCGGCAATTTCGGCGGGCACATCGCGCGGCGGCTGGCGCGCGAGGCCGGACTGACGTGATCGTCGCCGGTCGTTCGTCGGAGCAGCCGCGCAGCAGCGTCATCACGGCCGAGCCGCAGGACCATCTGCCCTACGGCTACGGGATCACGGTCGAGCGGCTGACGGCGGCCAACGCGTACCGTGAGGTGTAGCGCTACCCCAGCGCCACCCTCTACGCCGACGGCAATTCACTCGCGGTGATCGATTCCGAGATGCCCAACATCCAGCGCCGCCTCGGTCTGTGGGCACCCGGCGCGCCGATCCCGACACCCGCGCGCAACGGCGGCAGCCATGCGTGCCCGAAGCCCGTGCTGAAACACACAGAACTGTGGTGCAACTGAAGCTGCTCAGCCGCCGAAGCGGCGCCAGTTGCCCTCGGAGATCACCGTGACCGCGCCGTCGGCCACCTGGATGGCTGTCTGGTCGTCGATGGCGAAGGCCGGGCCACCGATCTCGGTCGCCCATGTCTCGGCGCAGGCCATCGTGTTTTCGTCGAAGCCCGGATGGTCCAGGTGCGGAAAGATCGCGAAATCGACGAGGCCGAGCGCCCGGTCTTCGCCCGTGATCGACGGCTTCATTTCGATGAACGCTTCGCCCACCATGGGCGCCATCACCATGCTGCCGGCGCTCAATCCCACCCACACCGTGCGCTCCAGCGAAGGGAGCAGCGCCGCCAGCCCCGACTCCCGCATCCAGTGCGCCAGATAAAGCGCGTCGCCGCCGTTCACCAGCAGCGCATCGGCATTACGAACCCAGGGCTCCCAGCGTGCGGCCCCGATGCTCGGCAACGCGGTGAGCTCGAGCAGGCCCACCGACTTCCATCCCAGTTCGGCCATCGGACAAATGTGCGGGCGGCCCGAGACGAAGCGCCATGCGCCCTCAGGGCTCCCCATGGGATGCCCGTAGCCTGCCGTCGGGATGCACAGCGCCGTGCATTCTTCGATCGGCTTCCCAAGCAGATCGAGCAGGGCGTGGTGAATGCTGGCGTTACGAATGCCGCCCGACGTCAGGAGTAGTTTCATCGTGTGCTGTCCCTTGGCCGTTTCGCGAATCCGGAAGAAGGTCAACGCGCCGGGTGCATCATGGTCAAGGTCGATGACGACGCTCTACCCCAGGAATGTTTTTTGCCGGCGTGAATTGCCGGCAACACGCTGGCCACATCGTGATCGCGCCTTCACACTGACGCCGCGATGACCCTCTATTTCCTGATCAAGACGGTGCATGTCCTGTCGGCGACGGTGCTGTTCGGCACCGGGCTCGGCATCGCGTTCTTCATGTTTCAGAGCCGCTTCACCGGCGATCTGCGGGAAAAATACTTCGCATTGCGCACAACGGTGCTGGCGGATGCGCTGTTCACCTTGCCGGCGGCGGTGGTGCAGCCGGTGACCGGTGCGTGGCTGGTCGCGAACGACGGCTTTCAGGGTTCTGAACCCTGGCTCATCGCGAGCTATGCGCTGTATGGCCTGGCCGTGCTGTGCTGGGTGCCTGTCATCTGGATCCAGGTCCGGCTCAAACAGATCGCGGCTGCCTGTCTCGCGTCGAGCACGCCGCTGCCGCCGCTTTATCGCCGCCTGTTCCGCATCTGGTTCATCTTGGGATGGCCGGCGTTCGCGGCACTGCTCGCGGTGTTCTTCCTCATGATCGCCAAACCGGGGTGATACGCATGACGAAGCGCGTCCTGATCGTCGGCGGCTACGGCAATTTCGGCATGCGCATCGCAACGCGCTTGGCGCGCGAACCCAGGCTGACCGTGATCGTCGCAGGCCGCTCGGCGCAACAGGCGCGCGCGCTGGCGGATGACCTGAAGACCGAATGGGCGGAGCTCGACATCCACACGGGCCTCGATGCGCACCTTGCGCGCCTGCGGCCCGACATCCTGATCCATACTTCAGGTCCCTTTCAGGGCCAGCGCTACGACGTCGCCGAAGCGTGCATCCGCAATCGCGTGCATTATCTCGATCTCGCGGACGGCCGCGATTTCGTCGCGCGGATCGGTACGCTCGATGCGGCCGCGAAAGCGGCGGGCGTCTTGGTGGTGAGCGGCGCCAGCACCGTGCCCGGGCTCACCAGCGCGGTGCTGACGAAATACGCGCCCGCGTTCGAAAGCCTCGACACGCTCGATTTCGGCATCGCGACCGCGCAGAAGACCAATCGCGGTCTCGCAACGGTGCGCGCGATCCTGGGCTATGCCGGGAAGCCGTTCAAAACGCGGATCGGCGGACGGATGCGCGACGTCTATGGCTGGCAGGATTTCCACTGGCGCAAATTCCGCGGGCTGGGCTGGCGCCCGCTCGCCAATTGCGACGTGCCGGACCTGGAGCTTCTGCCGCAGCATTTCCCGGCGCTGCAGACGATACGCTTCCGCGGCGGGCTGGAGCTGCCGTTGCTGCACGCAGGATTGTGGGCGCTGACCTGGCTGGTGCGCAGCCGCCTCGTGCCGAGCCTTGCGCCGGCCGCACCGCTTCTGCTGCGCCTCTCCAACCTGTTCGATGTCTTCGGCACCAACGACAGCGGCTTCTATGTCGAGATGCGCGGCCGCGCAGCAGACGGCCGGCCGCACCAGATCACCTTCGACCTCACCGCCCGCGCCGGCGACGGCCTGATGATCCCCTGCACCCCCGCCATCGTCCTCGCCCTGCAACTGGCGGCAGGCGCGCTCGACCAGCGCGGCGCCATGCCGTGCGTGGGGTTGGTAGCGCTGGACGACATTCTAAGTGAGTTGGCGGAGTTGCGGATTACTTGGGAGGTGATGATGAGCTAAAGTAGAATCAAGCGGCATGATCGTCGGCTTCTGCCCATTCGTGCACAGTTTCCTCGCCCGCGTGAGCACCCACATCGTGAACGAAGTCCGCGGCATCAACCGCGTGGTCTACGACGTGACGAGCAAACCGCCGGCCACGATCGAGTGGAAGTAGGTGGCGAAAAGCCAGCTATAGATCGTTAAAACACAAGGCCGTCCATTGTTCGTAAGGCGTTGCTCTGGCATGCTTACATAGATTAGCAGTCGAGCATCGAAAATGGCCTATATCTTCCTCAGCCATTCGCACTCAGACAAACCTTTCGCCCGCAAAATAGCTGCAGACATGCGAGCTTACGGTCACTCCGTTTGGATAGACGAAGCAGAAATAAACATTGGTGACTCTCTCATAAATAAGATCAGAGAGGGGCTGGACCGAGTCGATTATGTTTGCGCGATTTTATCGAAAAATTCCATCGATAGCGCGTGGGTCCAAAAAGAACTTGAAATCGCGAGTGACCGAGAGATCGAAGAGAAACGAGTAGTCGTGCTCCCGTTAATCTTGGATAATGTAAAGCTTCCCGGCTTTCTCAAAGGAAAATTTTATGGAGATTTCACTGACGAAGCAAAGTACGATGAAAGCTTCAAAAAGCTATTACGTTCTATCGGCGGCGGCAAAAAGATGGACGGAGATCGCCATAAGATTGAAGAACTACAAGCCGCGCTGAAATTTGCGCAATCGCAAGCGGAGGTACAGGAACGCGCGGCAAATCGGGCCGCGCAGATTGCGTTTCGCGCTAAATCGCAAAGTTTGCAGAAAGAAATCTCTCGAGCAAATGCGAAGTATCCGAACCATGCGCCAATCAATAATACATATGCTTTTGAAGTCGGAAGTATGGCGGTAACGCTTGATTACCTGCTATGGGCAATTGAGAAAGCAGGTTATCGGGGCGGACATCCGTTGGATATGCTTATTTCACTGAACAACAAATGGCCTGAAGCCGAAGCCATGCTAGAGGCCTATCGAGATGTTCTCGATCGCCAGTAGTATAAGCCTTTGATATCGACGTAAACGTTTTCGTTGTGAGCGCCTTCGCTTTGGGCTCTCTCTTCATCTTCTGTAGAATATCTGCGCCGATGGCCAAAGTCTATGGAAATAGATGGGAGACAATTAGCTCGCTTCCGCGAGGCGGTCAGGCTGAAGTCTTTTTGGTCCGTGATCTAACAGGAGAGTATTCGACGCAACTAGCGCTCAAACGTGTTCTCAATGTGAACCGTCATGAGCGTTTTCGAAACGAAGTCGAAACAATTAAAAGACTTGTTCACCCCAACATCATAAAACTGATCGATCATTCTGCGCTTTCATATGATGGGGCCACGCCCGATAAACAGTTCATTGTAATGCCTTTTGCCACTGAGGGCGATCTCAGCCGGCGCGTGGCTCTTTACAAAGATAATCCCGATAGCGTCATTCAGGTAGCTGAGTCACTCGCCTCCGCCCTCCAAGCGGCTCACGCCGCAGGAATCGTGCATCGCGATGTCAAACCGCAAAACATATTGTTTCCGACGGTTGGTCATGATGTTTGGCTCGGAGACTTCGGCATTTGCCTTATTCGGAACGTAGAACGATACACTGATACGTCAGAGGTTGTTGGACCGCATCAATTTATTGCTCCAGAGCTAGAGGGCGGCGGTCAGCTCTCTGTTTCTCCTGCGGCCGATATCTATTCGTTCGGCAAGGTAATCTACTTTATGTTGAGCGGAGGCGTCACACTGCCCCGTGAGCGCCTACAGGAGGAAGAATATTCTAGAATATTCTCAAGTGGCGAACGGCAACGGCTTTTTGAAACGCTCTTGTGCCGAATGATTTGCCCTCTAAAAGATCGCATCCAAACTATGGATAAGGTTCAGGAACAGCTATCTATTATAAATAGCTGGGGTAAGAACGCGCATTTGCCAATTCAATTAGAAACCTTATCAGTAGTTGAAGGGCTCAAAAAGAGAGCTGTAGAATCTCAGAAGCAAAAAACTGAGAACGCTGCGATCCGGAGCAGGAGGGAGGCAGCTATTTCGAGGACGAGATCGGGTGCTCTTTCTTGGTTTCGCGCTGAACTCCAAGCAATAGCTTCCATAATCGGAGATGGTCCGGGATTGACAGCCGGTGTTCGAGATGTGAATGCGCCAGATGATGGACCTAGAGTCGCCAAGATTGCGCCAGACGGGGCGGTGGAGTTGTGGTTTCGAAATGATCACGAAAGATTTGCGCGCGAACACATCCTTAGAATTACGTTCGGCCTTGAATTTGGAATTACCTTCCAAACCGTAGTGGGAGCTCAACCGTCGATTCCGAATGTTCCGGTGGAGTCGGAGACTGCCGCGGTCGCGATATATCCAGCCTATGCTATCGTCAACGTTGGTGCGACGCCCTCTCGAACTCACAACTGGCAAGGCTTCGCTAGAGACGGCAGGTTTCAACCACTCAACCCAAGCGCCGTGCCAAGAAGTGGTGGGCGGCGCATAAATCCCCGGGGTGCAACAACCTATTGAGATGCAAGCTTTGCAATTCTCGACGAGCGATTGGCCTGAGATTGCAGATTCATTTTCAGATTTCTTTAAGAAAATTGCAGACCGCTTTATTGGAAAGCTGACGTAGCCTCGGATTACTTCTTATGTTCGCTAACACGCAGACCTACGGAATTATTTGCTTTGGAGATAAGCCTGCGACCGTCCTGTTGGCGCGGAGCTAATAGTCCGCGGCTACTACTCTGAAAAGGCCGGACTGGTGAAACCCTGTCCTTTGCGCCTCGCGGCTATCGGTCTAAACTCACCCCAACCGTATGGAAGCAAGCGATGAGTGACGCTGTCGGCCCTGGCGATCTGGTTCTTTGCGTCAATGCTGCGCCCAACCATGCGACGGGGCGGCCTGTGCCGCTCGTTGCCGGCGAGACCTATCGCGTCATCGATGTCATGGAGTTTGCCTGTCCGTGCGGACGCTCCGATGCGCTGCTCGATGTCGGTGTCGACTTCGCGTGGTGCCAGACGCGCTTCCGCCTGCTGCCCAAACCCAAGGCCGAGAAAAAGCCGCGCCGCGTTTCGGCCCCCAGGGAGAAGGAAACGGTTCGCTGAACCGGGCGCGGCTTCAGCGCCAGCGGTCTCCCGGCTTCTTCAGGTAATTGGCAATGATGTAGCCCGAGGGAAGTATGGGGATGAGGATGACGACCGGCGCGATCTCGAAGAACGACTGGCGGGTGGCGGCGTCGAACTGATTGGCAAGCCACAACGGCAGCGCAACACCGCACAGCCAGACCATCTTCCACAGGATCTCGTAGACCAGCAGCGGCAGCATCGCCAGCGGATAGCGGATGCCGACAATCGAGAAGAGCGCGAGCGCCAGAAGGAAGCTGTGCGCCATCCCGCTCCCCGGCGTCCAATGCGGGTGATGCAGGAACGCCTGCACCTGCTCCGAGCCCTCTCCGACCGCAAGGATCGCGTAGCAGGCGCGCAGAACGTAAAGCCGCCATAGCGGTACAGCGTCACCCGCGCCGTGGCTGTGCGGAACCGCATCCCCGGCTGCCGCCGTGTCCTGCATTTGGGTCATGTTCACCCCCCCCCCTGATGTCGCTCGACCCTCCAACGCCTCACGTAGAGCGGATGGTCAGCGCACTGCGGCTTTGCCGATCGCGTCCAGCTTCGCCATCGCGTCGGGCGGCAGCTCGAGTTCTGCGGCGGCGAGGTTTTCGCGCAGGTGGCCGAGCGACGAGGTGCCCGGGATGAGCAGGATGTTCGGCGCGCGCTGCAACAACCATGCGAGCGCGACCTGCATCGGCGTCGCGTCGAGGCTTCTGGCCACGCCGGACAGCGCCTCCGACTGCAGCGGCGCGAAACCGCCGAGCGGGAAGAACGGCACATAGGCGATACCCGCGGCCGCGAGTGTGTCGATCAGCGCGTCGTCCGCGCGATGCGCGAGATTGTAAGCGTTCTGCACACAGACGATCGCCGCGATCTTGCGGCCCTCCGCCAGCTGCGTCGCCGTCACGTTGCTGAGGCCGATATGGCGCACCAGACCTTCGCGCTGCATCTCGGCCAGCACGCTCAGCTGTCCTGCGATGGAGCCTTCGCTCGGCCCAAGGCCCGCACCCATGATGCGCAGGTTGACGACGTCCATCGCATCGACGCCGAGATTGCGCAGATTGTCGTGCACCGCGCTCCGCAATTCGTCCGGCGAATTTGCGGGAAGCCACGACGCATCGGCGCCGCGCTTGCCGCCGATCTTGGTGACGATCGTCAGGTCTTTCGGATAAGGATGCAGCGCTTCGCGGATGATCTTGTTGGTGACGTGCGGGCCGTAATAGTCGCTGGTGTCGATGTGGTTGACGCCGCTCGCCACCGCTTCGCGCAGCACCGCGACCGCCGCGGCGCGATCCTTGGGCGGCCCGAACACGCCCGGCCCGGCAAGCTGCATCGCGCCATAGCCCATGCGGTTCACGCTGCGGTCGCCGAGCTTGAATATCCCGGCTTTGGCAATGTTGGTCATGGTCTGCTCCTGTGGCGCGGTCGTCGAGCGTGCGATAATCGGCCCGGCCCGCCGTGGAGTAAAGCGATGACGCCTCAGGCCGGGCGATAGATGTGCGCCACTGCGCCGCCGGGAAATATTTTCGCGTCGATCAGTTTGAGCGGCCTTGGCTCGGCGAGGCCGGAGAAGATCGCAAGACCTTTGCCAAGCGCGATCGCATGCACCAGCAAGGCGTATTGGTCGACCAATCCCTCTGCGATAAGGCTGCGCGCGAAACCCGCGCCTCCATGGGCAACGATGGGCTTGCCGTCCTGCGCTTTCAGCTTCGCGATTTCTTCCGCCAGATCGCCGCTAGCCACATAGGCCGTCGCCCAGCTTTCGGCGCCGGGTTGCAATGCGGTGGCTTCGGCACTCGTCCCCGCATTGGCGCGCGCATCGCGCAGTACCGCCGTCGTATCGCCCGAGTTGAGGATCGCAGCACCCCGTTTCGAAAAGACGGCCTTGGGGATCTGGTTCATCGGCGGCGCAAACACTTCGGTCGAGGTCGGCCAATAGGCGGCCATGTCGCGGAAGGTGCGGCTGCCCATGATATGCAGGCTCGCGTTCCACACGGTCTCCACGGTCCAGTCCCGCGCCGCCGGATCGTTCTGGAACACCCATTTGGCGCTGCCGTCCGGGTTGCCGACAAACCCGTCGAGCGACATCGACATCTTCAGGACCAGCTCTCGCATCGTGTTCTCCTCGCACGTTCCGATCCAAGGACGAACCGGACCGATCCGTGCCGACAGCACGCGGTCATTTTGTTCGCGCAGTGCGCGCCGCGCCGGCGTCGCGATATCGGACATGCTCGATGAACGCGCGCAGTTTGGGTAACATCTGGCGCTTGCCGGGATGGTAGAGAAAGACGCCCGGCGATACGACGGCGAAGCGCGTCAGCAGCGCCTTCAGCCGGCCGCCGGCAAGTGCCGCTTCAGCGAGCGGGCGCGGTACATGCGCGAGGCCCATCCCCTCGATCGCAGCACCGAGTAATGTCCCAGGATCGTGCGCAATCAGCGGTCCGGAGACGATCGCTTCAATCGTCTTGCCGCTGTCGAGAAAGGTCCATGGCGCGATCGCGCCGTTCGAGCGGCGCAGGCGCAGGCAGGCGTGATCGCGCAGATCGGCGACGCGCTCCGGCCGCTTGCGATCGCCGAGATAATCCGCGCTGCCGACGACCACGAGCGGAAACGGCGGCGTCAGGCGCACCGCAACCATATCGGCGGCGAGGAACTGGCCGAGCCGGATGCCGGCATCGAACCCTTCGGCCGCGAGATCAATCTGCTCCTCGCTCGCGGCGATCTCCACCTCGACTTCGGGATAGGCCCGGCAGAACGAGGCGATGCGTTTCTCCAGCACCGTCGGCACGACGGCGCGCGGCACCGAAAGGCGCAGCAATCCGGACGGCCGCTGTCCGAGCTCGCGCGCCACGTCGCTTGCGGCGATCAGCTCCTCGAACGCGGGTTTGGCACGCGCCAGGAAACGCTCGCCGGCTTCAGTGAGACCGACGCTACGCGTCGTGCGGATGAAGAGCGCGGCACCGACGCGCGCTTCGAGCACACGCACCGCCTGGCTGATCGCCGACGGCGTGACGCCGAGATCGGCGGCGGCGCGGCGAAAACTCCTGTGCTGCGCCACGCCAAGGAACGCCTCGACCCCGTCGAGGGCGCCTTGGCGGACTGTGAAGTTCTGCTTCATGGCCTGTCGACATTATCGCCAATAGTCACTCGCCGGTAGCGGCCTTACATCGGGACGGAAGAATCGAAAGCGGGCCCCATGCCTCCGGCACTCATTTTCCTGATTCATCTCGCCCTGGGCTATGTGCCGTGGCTGCTCTGGCTAGGCGCCTATGGCTTGCCGTGGCTGAAGGCGATGGACGGGTTCGAGGCGCAGCGCGCCATCGCGACCCTGCACAGCTTCCGCTTCTTCGGGCTCGTGTTCCTCCTTCCCGGTGTTGTCGGTCCTAACTTGCCGGCCGACTTTGCAGCATTCGCCGCCTATGGCGATTTCGCGACCGGCGTGCTCGCTATGCTGGCGCTGCTTGCAGCACGGATCCGGCCGCTGTTCTGGCTCCTCGTCGTCGCCTTCAATATCGTGGGTGCGACGGACATCCTGGTCGACTACTACCACGGCGTCCAGTCAGGTCTTCCGCAGGCCGCCGGGCAACTCGGCGCGGGCTATGCGATCGTGATGATCTACGTCCCGCTGCTGCTGATCACACACGGCGTCGCGTTCTATCTGTTGCTGCGCTCCCGGCGGACGCTGCACATGAGCGTCAATCCGGCGCCGGCACCGAGTGATGTTCGTGGCTGATGCGCCAGGCGCCGCCGACCTTCCGTAAACCCACCGTCAGGCGGAACAGGAAGCTCTCGTCCGGCGGGCCGCAGCGCATGATCGCCATGGCGAACGCGACGTCTTCGCTGGCGGTAACGGCGAGTTCTTCGATGTCGAACGCATAACCCGGCTTGTGATAGCGGAAGAACAAATCCCATGTTTCCGTGTACGCCACCATGCCGCGCGACTGGAGCGGCGGCGGCACGTCGAACATCACGATGTCGTCGGTGTGTGGGGCAAGGATGGCAGGGAGATCGTGCCGGCGGACGGCCGCCGCCCACGCTTCGATGAGCGCCCGGATCTGGCTTTCCGCGGTTTCGTGCTGGCTCATGGATTAAGCTCTATCTGATTTCCGACCCTAGGACGAATGCTGCGGTGCCAATCCGACACGCGCATTACAGAATAATGTTGCCGGCTTCGCGGGACGGCGCCAATTCTCTACGCTTCGCGGGTACTCCCATGGGTCGAGGATGAAACGGACAACAGCTGTTATCGGCATTGCCCTGTGTACGGCGCTCATCGCGCGGGCGGTCGCCGATTCGCTGCCGGCCATCCACATCGAAGATGTCGCGAGCTTCTACCGGCTTTACGACGCGACGGGTGGCCACCCGACCGCCGATCAACTGCAGCACGATTACCTCGATCCCGGCTCGAACGGGCTGCACGACTTCGCGAAGATCCGTCACATCACCGGCGCGGCGATCGCGAAGAATCTCGAAGCTCACCCGGAGGTGTATGCTGACGCCAAGCGCTGCATGGCGGTGCTGCCGCGAGTACGCGAGCGGCTGAAACTTGCGCTCGGCAAACTGCGTGCGCTGTATCCGCAGGCGATTTCGCCACCGGTGACGATCGCGGTGGGGCGGGGCAAGCCCGTCGGTGTCGGCAGCCCTGCAACCGGTGTGCAGATCGGGCTTGAGGCGCTGTGCGAAACCAACTGGCTCAATCCCAATGTGGAAGACCGCTTCGTGCACATCATCGCGCACGAGTACGCGCACGTGCAGCAGGTGCATGCGCTGGTCGACAACGACAACCCGACCGTGCTGGAAGGTTCGCTGATCGAAGGAATCGCCGAGTTCGTGGGCGAGATGATCTCGGGCGACATCGCCTATTCGCAGTTCAGGACTTCGCCACCGGGCAATGCGAAGGCGATTGAGACCGCGTTCGTCGCAGACGAAGACAAGACCGATCTGAGCAAATGGCTCTACAACGGCACGGCCGAAAAGCCCGGCGACCTCGGCTATTGGGTCGGTTACCGCATCGCCAAAGCCTACTATCAGCACGCCACCGACAAGCGGCGCGCGTTCCGTGAAATCCTGCAGATGAAAGACCCGAAAGCGTTTCTGGCGAAGAGCGGCTGGTATCCGGGTATCGAATTGCGTTAGCGCGGTCCTATCCGTTCCACGGCGCCAGATGGCGGTGCACGCTGCGCAGATCGGTGCAGGTGGCGAGCGTGACGCAGACGTTCTGTGGGAACACCTCCATATAGACGCCCTGTTGCGCGGGCGGCGTGTTCGCCTTGCCGTTCGGATAGACGCCGCGGAACAGCATCAACCGGAACTCGTCGGGACCTTTGCACGGTACGGCGTTGGTCTGGGTGTTGCCGCCGCAGGATGCGCCACCGGCCGGATAGTTGCCCAGCAGTTCGTTGACCTGCCAGCCGGGTCGCGCGCCGGCGGCTGCGATATCGCTGAAATATTCGGCGATGCTCTGGCCATAGGACCGATCGCTCGGCGGAATGTTGAGCGTCAGCGAATCGAAACCGAGCGCGAGGCGTCCTGGCATCGCAGCACCGGCATCGGCGATCAGCTTCGCCGTGAACCGGGCGGAAATCGTCTTGGCGTCAGAGGTTGGCGCAATACTGCCGTCGGCGTCGATGCCGGGAAATGCGTTGACCCCGATGAAGCCGATGTTGAACGCCTTGTCGGGGAAGTGATCGAGGAAGGATCGCAGCATCGCTTTCCACGCGCCCTCTACCAGATCGGGTTTGTAGCCCAGCGTATGCCATGTCTTCACTGGATCTGCGGCAGCGCCGGAGCAGCTCTGCACTGCGGGCAGGCGCAGCTCGTCGGTCGTGGTGGTGAGGCCGTCGAGCTTCAGCATGCTGAGCCTTCCGTACACCTGTTTGCTGCGCAGATGTTGCGCCAGCTGATGCAACAGATCGCGGAACGCGGTGAGATAGGCGTGGTCCCACGGCGCCGCCATCGTGAATGTGGTGCATTTGCCGGCCGCAGCGATGTCGAAGGTCGCGTGCGCAGCACCTAGGCCGCCGGAAGACACGGGGTCGGTGATCCAGGAGGGCTGTGCCGCGCCGGTGACGATGCCGATTTCGAACCGCTTGACCGGGTTCGAAGCGGTCACAAGCTTGAGCACGCGATCCAGCGACGCCCAGTCGTAAGTCGTGCGGCTCGGGCTGATGTCGTTCCAGCGCAAATGAATCAACAGCCCGTCGACGCCCGGCGTGGCAAGCGCCGCTGCGGTAACAGCATCCTGTGCCGGTGCGGAGGCATCGACGATCGCATAGACGCCGCCCGGCTTGGCCGCGCTGGCCGGCATCGCGAGACCGAGCAGTGCAGCGACGAGGGCGCCAAGTTTGAACATACGTAACGGCATGGCGACTCCTCGTCGCGAGGCAGCAAAGACGTCCTCCGCCGAATGCCGGGCCCGCGTCCTTTCAAGAGTGGGCCGTGCCGGTAAACAGAGGGTGTATCGCATCGGCGCTGCGCCTAATGAAAACGGGCTGATTCGCAGTTGGGCCAGAACCGCAGATATTGAGCAGGTGGTTCGCGATCTGCGGCGAGAAACAAAGGCCACTTCGGCGGCATCAACAAACAGGTTGACCATTTGATCGCGGGGGGAAAGCGCACCAGCCGCGGTGAAATGGACAAAGCCTGTGAGCGTCAACACCCCGCATTGTAGCCGGAATGTCATCGCGCTAGGATTGTTCCGTCAAAGGGGGACTAGCATGAACAAGATAGTTAGAATCGCCGCCATCGGCGGTGCCATCGCGTTTACGCTTTCGGGATGCGCGACGATCATCAAAGGATCAAGCCAGAATATCGCAATCAGCACGCCGCCGACGGAAGGCGCTACCTGCGTCCTGACGAGCAAAGAAGGAAGCTGGACGGTAACCTCACCCGGCGTTGTAAAGGTCGAGAAGAGCAAAGAGGATGTGCAAGTCGTTTGCCGGAAGCCCGGCTGGCGGGATGCGTCCGCCACTATCCCGTCCAATTTCCAGGGATGGACGCTGGGGAACCTCCTGTTGGGCGGTGTCATCGGGATCGGAGTCGATGCGGCCACCGGTGCAATGAACGACTATCCGCACACGTTCGCTGTGCCGATGATCCAAGGTACGCAGCAGAGCGAAAACAGCGCGGCACCGCCGTCGTTACTGCCGCCTGCTAAGGACGGGGCCGGTTCTTAATCATTTATAAGCGCGATTACGTGTCCGGCGCTCGCAGAAGTCTATAGCTGGCTTCAACGTTCATCGGCACGTAACCGTCTTGCCTCTAGCCAGCGCATTTGCGGCGAGCGGGGCGGTTCTTCGTCCTGGGATCGCTTGATCCAGCAGCCAACGTCCCGCGGCAGCGTGAAGCGCCCGTGGTCGTTGGGGGACGCGCCGCCGACTTCAGCCGCGCCTTGCCTTTTGAAACCTCACGAACCTGCGGTTAGCTTCTGTCCATGCCAGCCAGAAAGCCGCGCCGGAAGTTCGGGGCATCGCAGAAGGACCGGATTTTCTTCGCCTGTCTGCCCGATGCGGAGACAGCGGTGCGCATCCATGCGCTGGCCGGGCGGCTGAAACAGGAGCACGGCTTCACCGGCACCCTGATTCTGCCGGAGCATCTGCACGTTACGCTGTTTCATCTGGGCGACTGGGCTGCGTTACCCGAGCCGATCGTGAAGCTTGCGATGGAGGCCGCCGCGCAGGTTCGCGCCGCGCCTTTCGAAGTCACATTCCGGCGCGCCGAAAGCTTCGGCAACCGCACCGGCATCTATCCGTTCGTGCTGACCGGAGCGAAAGATATCGCACAGTGGCGCGGTCTTCACGACGCGCTAGGCGCGGCGCTCAAACGCGGTGGTCTCGGTGGCGCCACCCAGGGCGAGTTCAAGCCGCACATTACGCTGCTGCGCGACGAAGTGCGGGCCAGGCCGATAGTCCTTACGCTGCCGATCTCATGGACGGTGCGCGAGTTCGTTCTGATTCACAGCCTGCTCGGCAAGACGACGCATGTTCACCTCGGCCGATGGCCGCTCGGCGGTCAGCCGGACGGCATTCCATAACCGCGTGCCATGGCGGCGGCGAAGGCGGGAATGAGCGCGAAGAAGAACACCTCCGCCCACAGGAAGCGTCGCACCGTTGCGATCATGGCCGGCGCGGGCAGGAAATCCGGATCGGTCTTGAGCGCGCCGCGCCAGCGGATCAACGCGACTGTCGGCCAGATCGAGAGCAGGCCCACAATGACGAAGGCGGCGATCTTCGCCCAGAAAAAGGTGTTCACGGAATAATACGCCCATCCCTTTGCCCCGAAATTGGCGCGCGCGAACCCGACGACGATGATGAGCGCGGCAAGAATCCCGTACCAGGTATCGACCCGGCCGGTACGGCGAATGTCGTTTGCGGTAAGCGCTTGCTTGACGGTGCCGATCTCGAAAGCGAGCACGGCGGCCAGCGCGAAGATCAGCAGGTGATGGCCAATAGCGAAAGCCAGATCCCTGGTGGCGAAATCCATTGGCTGTCCCGCGCTTATTGCACCCTCTAAGCTAGGCGCCCGGCACGGCCGTGCAAGAGGGTCAGTCGGCCGGCGCGTCCGCCGCTGTATCGGCATGGCGGTGGATCATCTTCCAGCCGCCATTCCGGTAGCGGAAGATCTCGGTGATGCGCAGTTTCATGCGAACCGCCTTGCGCGGTTTGCCGACGCGCACCTTGGCGGTCTGGACGCCGGTCCAGAAGGCGATGTCGCCTTCCGCGCCGGTTTGCAGGATCTCCAGCTTGCTCGTGCCGCCGCGGCCGAAGGCGCCTGCGTCGGAGCGGTAGCGTTGGGCCACAGCCTGTGCGCCATGCACCCGTCCGCCGTGGGGTGGAAAGAACGTGGCGTCTCCAGTGGTGGCGACGATTTCGTTGAGCGGCTCGGCGTCGCCGTTCACGTAGGCTTCGGCTGCTTCCTGACGTTTGCCGAGAAAGCCGGCGAAGCTTTCCCGTGTCGCGCCGCCTTTGATCGTATGCACCCAATCGGCGAACGCCACCATGAACTTGGTGAGGAACAGTTCGGTATCGGTGTTCTTCAGCGCGCCGCTGCCGTCGAACAACTCCGCCGCGCCGCCGATATAGGCTTCGGGCTGCTGCATCACGAGCATGTTGAGAAAGACGAAGGTCTGCCGCAACGCCTGGTTGGCACCGAACGCGCCCAGCTTGTAGGGCGTGACGCTCACCACGCCGGCCGGCATGCCGTCGAACACGCTATGGTTCTGCGGCCGCGATCCCACATCGATGGCATTTTTCAGACATCCGAGGATGGAGCGGTTGTATTCCGGCGTCACGAACAGGATCGCGTCGGCGCCTTTGATATCGGATCGGAAATGCGTCCACGCGGCAGGCGTTCTCTCCTCGAGATCTTCGTTGTAGAGCGGCAGATCGCCGATCTCCACGATCCGGCAGTCCAGGGCTTTCGGCGCGAGCGCCATCAGCGCGTTTGCGATTTTGCGCGACAACGAGTCCTTGCGCAGGCTTCCGATAACGACGGCGACTTTCATTTTTGCCATGTGGTTCCTTGCGAATTGGTTTTAACTCTCGTGACGGCGTCGCGGTTCCGGGCGCTGGTTTAAGCCTCGCCGCCGCGCTTCCATTCGGCTTCGGGCAGCCGCCAGTAGATACGGTCCTTACGCGCGAGCATGTTGTGTCCGATCAGTTCACGCCGAAGCGTTGCGCTGTCCCAATGATGCTCCTGGATCGCGGCATTGACCTCCGCTTCTGTATAACGCCGTGCAGGTGCGAAATCGCGCATCAGCCAGCGCAGCACCACACCGCGCTTTTTGCGGCTTGCGGGAATCTGTTTCAGCTTGCCATCCGCGTCCACGAAACCGCTCAACACCTTGTCTTCCAGGGCGTTCGCGCCGCTAGGTGATGGAGCTTTCGCCCGAACCGGCTGCAACACGCGTTGCGCCAGGCGCTCCAGCGCGGCGCGGTCGAGCGCGTGCCAGCGTGTCGTGCCCTCCGCGCGCGCGGTGACGATGCCCTGCGCTTTCAGAACCGCCAGATGATGCGACACCGTCGGCTCCTTCAAGCCCAGCGCTGCCGCCAGCTCCTGCACACTGCGTTCGCCCTGCGCGAGCAAACCCACGATCCTGAGCCGGCTCTCATCGGCCAGCGCCTTGAAAAAGGCGAGCAGCGTTTCGGTCATGATACAGTCCTTCGATATCTGTCTAATTAGACACGCATCGAAGTTCAAGGAAAATTTTTCAGGCGGCGTGCCGGGCGGCCGGCGATCAGTGCAGGACTTTGGCGAACAGCATCCGCTTGAAGCGCTCGACCGGTTCCGAGGAGCGTTCGGCTTTGCCGAGCAGGGTTGCGCCCTGCATGGAGGTGAGGATGAAGCCCGCCACGTCTTCGCACTCGAATTTCTTCGGCAACTCGCCGGCCTTAACCGCCGCCGCGAGGCAGGAGGCGATGGCATCGGTCATTTCCGCGAAGATTTCCGTGAGCCTTTGGCGGATCGCTTCGCTGTTGTCGCTCGCCTCGGCGGTGAAGTTGCCGATCAGGCATCCGTTGCGGACGCGATCTTTGTCTTTGCGATCGGTGTTGCGATCGAGCCATCCGCGCAACCGTTTCAGCGGCGGAAGCGCGTCGTTGAGCAGCGTCTCGCGCATGTTCACGCGCGCACTTTCGAAATAGAGATCGAGGATCTCCAGGCCGAACGCTTCCTTGGAGGCGAAGTGATTGGTGAAAGAGCCCTGGGGCACGCCGGCGGCCGCCACGATGTCGCGCACGCTCGCATTCGCGAAACCGTGCGCATGCACGACCTTCAAACCCTCGTTGAGGATTTTCTCGCGATTCGAGATCCGGTTCATGCCGCAAACATGGGCGTTTGCCGCCGTCCGTCAAGAGTGCTGATCCTGCTCGGCAAATAATTATTAGCGAAATCAATATCTTACGAAGCACTTTGGAAAATATGTACGGCCGTATTGAATGTACTACGAGCGTACATATTTGGTCTTTAGTCCGGGGCAGTTTCGCTGACGGACACGAGATGGGACAGACCGATATGAGCAGACTCTCCGGCAAAACAGCTCTCGTCACCGGCGGCTCGCGCGGCATCGGTGCCGCAGCGGTCCGAGCCCTCGCAGACGAAGGCGCTCATGTGATCGTCCATTACGGCAATAGCGCAGCTGAAGCCGACAAGCTCGTGGCGGAGATTCGTATCGCCGGCGGGAAGGCCGATGCGGTGAACGCCGATCTCGCGCAGCGCGACGGACCGTTCAAGCTGGCGCGTCAGGTCCGCGAGCTAACCGGCAAACTCGATATTCTCATCGCCAATGCCGGCGTCGCCAAGCAGGCCGCGATCGAAGATACCTCGGTCGAAGATTTCGACAGACAATTCGCCGTTAACGTCCGCGCCCCCTATTTCACGGTGCAGCAGCTCCTTCCCATACTGAGCGACGGCGCCAGCATCATCTTCACGTCGTCTCTCGTGGCGCGCACCTCCGTCGACCGTCTCTCCGCCTATGCCGGCACCAAAGGCGCGATCGATACCTTCGTGAAGCAGTTCGCCGCGGCACTCGGTGACCGCAACATCCGCGTCAACGCGGTGGCGCCCGGCGTGATCGAGACCGACATGTCCAGCTTCGCCCGCAGCGAAGAGGGCAGGAATTACACGCTGTCGCTCCAGGCGCTGAAGCGTGTCGCCCAGCCTGACGATATCGCCGGCGTCTTCACCTTCCTCGCCTCTGACGATTCGCGCTGGGTCACCGGCGAGACCATTGAGGCCAGCGGCGGCTCGAAGCTCTGATCCTTTCAAGCCGGCGGCACTCTCCCTCCTCTCCGCCCGCCGCCGGTTCGTGCGCCGCCGTCGTCCCCCCAACGATGGCGGCGCATTTTTTTCGCACTGTTGCCATGCGATGCTTCGTGCCGAACCCAACAGGATGTGTTGCGATGACCGCTCTTTCCGATTTCCCGATCACCAAACGGTGGCCAGCCCAGCACCCCGATCGCCTACAACTCTATTCGCTGCCGACGCCCAACGGCGTGAAGGTGTCGATCATGCTGGAGGAGATCGCGCTGCCGTATGAGCCCCATATCGTCAACATCATGGCGAACGAGAGTGCAACGCCGGAATTTCTCTCCCTCAATCCGAATGGCAAGATCCCCGCCATCATCGATCCAGATGGACCGGGTGGAAAGCCGATCGGGTTGTTCGAATCCGGTGCGATCCTGCTCTATCTCGCGGAGAAGACCGGCAAGCTGCTGCCTTCCGATCCGGCACGGCGCTATGAGACCATCGAATGGGTGTTCTTCCAGATGGCGTCGGTTGGGCCGATGTTCGGCCAGCTCGGCTTCTTCCACAAATTCGCGGGCAAGGATTTCGATGACAAGCGGCCGCGCGATCGCTATCGCGCTGAATCCAAGCGCCTGCTCGGCGTGCTGGAAGCGCGGCTCGACGGCCGCCAGTGGCTGATGGACGACGACTACACCATCGCGGATGTGTCGATGCTGGGCTGGGTGCGCAACCTGATCGGTTTCTACGGCGCTAGCGAGATCGTCGAATACGAGAAACTCAAGCATGTCCCCGCATGGCTCGAACGCGGCCTCGCGCGTCCAGCGGTGCAGCGCGGGTTGGATATCCCGAAGCGTCCGGGGTGACCGCTACGCGCCTGAGGAAAGGAGCCGTTTGGACGGAGCTTCGCCGGCCGCAAGCGTCAAGCGCGGCGGCGGGCCAGATAGAGAATGGTGGTCATGTTGCGCGTCACCCCGTCAGCGAACTCGGTCTCGGCGATCCGGCGCAGCTCAGCCAGGGCGTCGGCGGCGTTCGGCAGCGCGGTGACGTTGGAATAGGTGGCATAGAGCGCTACGGTCTGATCGGCGGTCAGCACCAGTGGCCAGTGACTGGTGTAATAGAGCACCCGCTCGAACGCGCCGGTGGCGTCGATCGCCGCGATGCGGGCCGGCGTCCAGCCCGAACGGTATGCCGCGCTGCCATTCCCCGGGACTGGCAGGGCCGGCCAATACCTCTTGCGTCGCCAGGTGGAAGAGGTCGGGGTAGGCGCCGTCGCCGAAATTGTTCCAGAGCGCCGCCCACCAGCCTCCGGCTCGCAGGCTGTGCGCGATCTTGGAGAGCGCCGGGCCCTCATGGAGCCAGTGGAAAGCGGTGGCCGATAGGCCAAGGTCGAAGGCGCCCGCCTCTAGCTCTACGTCCTCAAAGGTTTGCGTCGTCACATCGAGCGCCGAGCCTGGGAAGGCGGCGCGAAGAAAGTCTGCGAGGCGGGCATCCGGCTCGATGGCGACCAAAGGGGCGGCGCCGAGCGCCAGCAACGGTCCGGTTGCCTTGCCAGTGCCCGCGCCTATCTCGAATACGTGGCTGCCGGCTCGCACGCCGCAGACGTCCCGCAGCGCCTCGAACACCCAGCCGGGATATGCCGGACGTGCCGCGTCGTAGTTTGCGGCGTCGGCGCCAAACGCCTGCCGACCGAAGGCGCGGTCGAGTTGGAGGGGCTCAGGCATCGGTCTCGCTCCCTACTCTGCCGCGCGGAGCCCCGCGAGACGGTCGGCTTTCAGTTTTTCCGCTACCAGGAACGCCAACTCCAACGCCTGTTGGCCGTTGAGGCGGGGGGCCGCCGAGCTGAACCGCGAGCCCGCTTTGCAGCCGCCGCAGCAGATCACATGGCATTGAGTTCTTTCACAGTGTGAGGGTGCGGACGTGGTTCTCGACCTGCTTTGAGAAGGTCAGCGTCAGGCGCGCATTCGAGCGCGCTAAATTCAAACTGACCCGTTACTTATTTCTTCGGCTGGTACCCGGCCTTGCCGATCTGCCAATAGAAGAACGCCAACTCGTCGGCCTGTTCGCGGTCGCGCTGCAGCTTGGTCGAGCCCATACCGTGTCCGGCATCGGGATCGACCAGCAGCAGTACCGGCCGTCCGCTCGACGTTGCCGCCTGGAGCCGCGCCGCCATCTTTCCCGGCTGCCACGGCGCCACGCGCGGATCGTTCAGCCCGGTGGTGAGGAGCACGGCGGGGTAGGGCGTGTGATCCTTCACATGCGACAGCGCGTCGACGGCAGCGAGCGCGCGGAAGCCTTCTTCCGTTTTCACGCTGCCATATTCCATCGCGTTGGCGGCGCCATCGGTCTCGAACTCGGCGCGCAACGCGTTGGAATCGCCGACATTGCTGATCACGACGCGGAACAGATCGGGCCGTTCGGTCAGCGCCATGCCGACCGTGATGCCGCCGGCGCTGCCACCCTGGATCGCGGTCGCGGCGGAGGTTCCGTAGCCGTGCGCGTGCAGATATTCGGCGCAGGCGATCAAGTCGCGATACGTGTTGGGTTTGGTCGCCATCTTGCCGGCGAGATGCCAATCTTCGCCGAACTCACCGCCGCCGCGCACATGGCACACGGCGAACACGCCGCCATCGTCGAGCAGCGTGAGCTGACGGGCCGCGAGCACCGGCGGAATCGAGATCCCGTAAGCACCGTAACCGGTCAGCCATACCGGCGCCTTGCCGTCGAGTGCGAGGCCACGGCGGTGGACGATGGAGAGCGGGATCATCACGCCGTCCTTCGCCGGCGCTTTCACTTCTTCGGCAACGTAGCCGGACAGGTCTTCGGACCATGGCGGCATCAGGGACAGTGGCGTGACGGTGGTGCCGTTCACCGCATACCATTTGTCTGCGCTCACCCAGCCTTGCAGCCCGAACAATGCTCCCGGTTTCTGCGGATCGGTGATGGCGCCCTCGATCGAGCCGTCTGAAGGGAGGGCGACTTCGGCGAGTGCGTGGCTTGCATAATCGTACCGCCGCAGCCGGTTCAAACCGCCGTCAAGATCGCGGATGTAGAGCGCATCCGACGCAGTCTGGATGTCTTCCACCACGCGCTCGCCCGGCGCGACGATGACTTGCGCCTTTGCCAGATCGGGTACGGCCGCATCCACCGCGATCACCTTGTAACGGGGCGCATCTTTGTGGGTGAGGAGATAGAGCGTATCGCCATGCAGCACGACATTGGTGATGCCGTCCGGCGTGTCGGAGAACTGGTGCCAGTGCGCACCCGGCTTCACCGCTTCCGCAAGCGGCGCGATCAGCAACTCGAGCCCCGGCACGTCGCCGTGCGAGATGATCGCGAGCGCATAGTTCGAACCCGGTTGCGCCACGATGTAGGAGACATCGACCGGCGAGACCTGCGGCGAACCCGCGACGCCGGTACCAATGAGCGCGACGTCGGTCGCGGGATCGGTCCCGATCTTGTGCAGATACACCTTGCTGTTCAGATAGCTTTCGGTATCGGCTTGGCCGGGTTTGAGCTCAACCATGCGGTTGTAGAAGAAGCCGGAGCCGTCGGGGAGCCACGAGACGCCGCCGTTCTCCGCCCGGTCGATCGTCTCGGAAGCTTCCTTGCCGCTCGCAAGGTCGAGCACATGGATGACGCTGTGCTCCGAGCCGCCGGGCGAGATGCCGTAGGCGACTTTGCCGCCGTCCTGCGATGGCTGGTAGTAGTCGATCGCAATGTGATGCCCTTCGGTCGCGTTGCGGTCGGGATCGAGCAGCAGCTTCTCGGCGCCATTGGCCCTGTCGCGGAAGTAGAGCTTGAATGTGTTCTCCGCGGGTTCGCGCTTCATATAGAAGAGATGGCCGCCCGCGGTCTGCACATTGTTTACGAGCACGCCGCCGCCGGTATGCGCTGCAATCCGCGCCTGCAGCTTGTCGCGGCCCGGAATGCGATCGATCACGCCACGCGCGTACGCGCCCTGCGCCAGCATGTATTTGACGAACTCCGGCGCGGTGCGGTCCTCCATCCAGCGATAGGAATCGGTCACCTTGGTGCCGAAATAGGTGTCGGTGACGGGACGCATCGGCGCGACCGGGGGATGATCGGATACCGCGGCATAGGCGATGCCCGCGAGCGCAACAGCGGCAAGGGCGACAGATTTCACGGCGCGCATGTGTTTTTCCCCGAAAAGTTCCCGCAAAGATGGCGGAAAGCGGTGGAGCGGTCAAAGCCGGCGCTCTTGCTGCGCCCGCACGCGCTATTCTGCCGAAAAGGAGAATCAGTCTGGCATGTGCGGAAAATTCAGCGGTTTCGTCTCGTGGCGCTCGGCGGTGCGGTATTCCGATTTACTGCTCGGCACGCAGGGCGGCGGCGGTGATGAACTAACCCTCAGCACACCAATGCGCCTGACGCCGATAGTTTGCCTTACGCAGGATGGCCGCCGCGCGGCGATCCCGATGCGCTGGAGTTGGGTCGATGCGGGCGATCCGCTGAAGAAGCCCGGCCTGATGCATGCGCGCGGCGAAACGGCGGACTCGAAGCCAACCTGGAAATTCGCCTTCGCCCACAATCGCGGCGTGACCTTCGTCAACACCTTCAACGTCGGCGAGGACATCGCACCGGGAAGGGTGAAGCAGTGGACCTGCCGCCGCGCCGACGGCAAGCCGCTCGCGCTCGCGGTGATCTGGGAGCGCTGGGAACATCCGCAGCACGGTGTGCTGCATGTCTATGTCCCGGTGACGACATTTTCGCCACCCATCGTGCATACCAAGGACGACCGCTTCCCGGTATTGCTCGATAACGATGAAGACATCGCGTTGTGGCTCGGCGAAACGGGCGCGCGGCTGGAAGACATCAAGATGCTGGTGCGCGTCTATGACGGCGAGCTGATCGTCGAAGAAGAGAAGAAGCCGGAGACGGCGAAGCCGGCGAAAGCAGCGCGCGCGAAAGACGCCGTACAACCCTCTTTGTTTTGAATGGAGTTCCGAAGAGCGGAACTTCGCGGACTCGCCTAAAATTGCGGCGTTCCTGCTGACAATCTACTGCCAAAGGTGCTGCGCGGTGCGCCGCCCGCCTGTATTTTTGCGAGCAATGTGAACTTTACTACATAAGTCGATTGCAATGCGTGTGCGCTTGCTTTTGTAGTTGCTGCACAGGCTCTTCGCGGCTCTCGCGAGATTCAACAGGGGAAATTCTTACATGACAGCTGTAACGGGCGGGGTCTTCGATGCCTCGGTGCTGACCATTCTCAATGCCGCCGAGGTGTTGTCTTTTTCTTCGACAGGCATGGTGCTCACCGGGAGCAAGGGGTTGGACTTCGGGCTGACCGGAACCGATCTCGGCGATTTCGATGCGCAAGGCATTCCCCATTCCGGTACGATCACCGGCTTCCAGGTGATCCATGCCGATCGCGCTGTTATCAGCTGGACGAACATGAACACGTCGGCTGATGCGTTCTTCCACGATGTGCAAGCCCTCGATCTGACGGCTCTGGGGCAAGTCGTTTATGCCGGCGCCGACAAGTTCGACGTGGTCGGATCGATCGATGGCGCGCCGCCGTCGTTCTACGAGGGCTTTGGCGGCGACGATCTTTTCCACGTCAATCTCTCTCTGCACGGCGCCGCCATTACGCTGCGCGGTGACGCCGGCAACGATACCTTCAACTTCGATGCGAATTTCGATGCGGCGACAGATTCGATGAACGGCGGCAAGGGCTTCGACACGCTGAACCTGACGGGCGGTTCGGCCGCCGATCTGACGTTTGGTGCGACATCCATAGTCAACGTCGAGAAGATCGGGTTGTCGAACGCCAACAACTTCACGATCACAATGAACGACGGCAACGTCGCCAAAGGTGCGCGGCTGTCCGTGGACGCGTCGCAACTGATCAATCACACGCTCACTTTCGACGGCCATACGGAAACCAACGGCTTCTTCACGGTCCATGGCGGCGCATCGAACGACGTCCTGATCGGCGGGCAGCAAGCCGACATTCTCTCCGGCGCCCATGGCAACGACACACTGACCGGCGGATTGGGTGCCGATGTGTTCAAGTTCACCGGCAAATTCGGCCAGGATACCGTGACCGATTTCGCGGCGACGGGGGCTGCGCACGACGTGCTGAATTTCGCGGGAGATTTCGGCAGCTTCGCAGCGCTTCAGCCGCATATGACGCAGAACGACACCGGCGATGTGATCATCGCTCTGGATGCGAGCAACAGCATCGTGCTGCAACACGTAACGCTCGCCGACCTGACCGCCGCCGATTTCACCTTCGGTTGAGCCCTGCTTTCCCCAGCGCGTGACGAACGTGTTGGGAACGTTCGCTTTTTACTGCCCGCCGGGATAGTTCGGGGCTTCGCGGGTCACGACGATGTCGTGGACGTGGCTCTCGCGCAGGCCGGCGCCGGTGATGCGCACGAACTGTGCGCGTTCATGGAAGTCGGCGATCGTCTTGCAGCCGGTGTAGCCCATCGCGGCGCGCAGACCGCCGATGATCTGATGCACCACGCTGGACACCGGACCCTTGTACGGCACCTGGCCCTCGACGCCTTCCGGCACCAGTTTCAGCGAGTCGGTCACTTCCGACTGGAAGTAACGGTCGGCCGAACCGCGCGCCATCGCGCCGATCGAACCCATCCCGCGATAGCCTTTATAGGAACGTCCCTGATAGATGAACGTGTCGCCCGGCGCTTCTTCGGTGCCGGCCAGCAGCGAGCCCACCATCGCGACATCGGCGCCGGCCGCGATCGCCTTCGCGAGGTCGCCGGAATATTTGATCCCGCCGTCAGCGATCACCGGCACGTTGGCTTTGCGCGCCGCCGAAACGGCATCCATCACCGCGGTCAGTTGCGGCACGCCGACACCCGCCACGATGCGGGTGGTACAGATCGAACCCGGGCCGATGCCGACTTTCACACTGTCGGCGCCTGCGTCGATCAGAGCCTTGGCGCCATCCGCCGTCGCGACGTTGCCGGCCACGACCTGGGTGTAGTTGGACTCTTTCTTGATGCGGGTGATCTGGTCGAGCACGCCTTTCGAATGGCCGTGCGCGGTGTCCACCACCACCACATCGCATTCCGCCTCGATCAGCGCCAGCGCACGCCTCAGGCCGTCTTCGCCGACCCCCGTAGCGGCGGCCGCGCGCAGGCGGCCGCGCTCGTCCTTGCAGGCGTTGGGATATTTCTGCGCCTTCTCGATGTCCTTCACCGTGATGAGACCGACGCAGTGATAGGCATCGTCCACCACCAAGATCTTCTCTATGCGGCGCTGATGCAGGAGCCGCTTGGCTTCTTCCGGCTGTACGCCTTCTTTCACGGTGACGAGGTTGTCCTTCGTCATCAGTTCGCGCACCGGCTGGCGCATGTCGCTCGCGAACCGCACGTCGCGGTTGGTGAGGATGCCCACGAGCTTGCCGGTGCCTTTGCCGCTCGCGCCTTCGACCACCGGGATGCCGCTGATGCGATAGCGCTCCATCAGCCCGAAAGCATCGGCAAGCGTTGCGTCAGGCGCGATGGTGACCGGATTCACCACCATGCCGCTTTCGAACCGCTTCACCCGTCGGACCTGCTCGGCCTGTTCTTCGATGGTGAGGTTCTTGTGGATCACGCCGAGCCCGCCGGCCTGCGCCATCGCGATGGCGAGCGCGGCTTCCGTCACCGTGTCCATGGCTGAGGAAATCAGCGGAATGCCGAGTTCCACGCCTTTGGTGATCCGCGTGCGGGTGTCGACCTGGGAGGGAAGGACTTCCGAGGCCCCGGGCACCAGCAAGACATCGTCGAAGGTGAGGGCTTCTCGGATCGTCATGCCATGCTCCATATTTGGGCCGCTTGGAGCGCCGAGCCTCTACCAGCAGTTCCCCAAGACTGCAAGCGGCCACCGTTGCGCCGCGTTCGGGATTAAGCTGTTAGCAAGCGAATCGCCGTCTTGCGGACAAAGGGTGGCATCTGTTGATTCGCCTCCCGCCCGACCGGCGCGAAACGCTCCAGAAGAAGCGCCATGGAACAAGAATCCTACCGTCACGTCCCCTACGACATCGAGGTCGAGCAGGCTTTGCTGGGCGCGATCCTGATGGACAACCGGGCGCTGGAGCGCGTGGGCGGTGTCCTGAAGCCCGAGCATTTCTACGATCCGCTGCATCAGCGCCTGTTCGAAGTGATGAACAAGAGCTTCGAGCGCGGCGGCATGGTGCTGACGCCGCTTACGTTGAATGCGGCGATGAAGAACGATCCGGGGCTGATCGAGGTCGGTGGTCATGCCTATCTCGCCGGCTTGGCGGAAGCCGCCCCGGCGCTGCCCAACGTGCGCGACTACGCGCAGATTCTCGCCGATCTTTCGGTGCGTCGCGGGTTGATCCATATCGGCGAAGACATCGTGAACACCGCTTACGAAGCGCCGCACGAGAACCCGCCGAAGGCCCAGATCGAAGCCGCGGAAAAAGCGCTCTATGCGATCTCGGAGTCCAACAAATATGGTGAAGGCCCGCTCGATTTCGCCGAAAGCTTGCGCCGCACCATCGAGGGCGCGGAGAAGGCGCAAGCGCGGGGTGGCCGTATCTCGGGCATCGCCACCGGCTTCACCGAGATCGACTCGCTGCTCGGCGGTCTGCAGCCCTCAGACCTGATCATCGTCGCCGGACGTCCCGGCATGGGCAAATCCTCGCTCGCCGTGAACATGGCGTTCAACACCGCGAAATATTTCGTGGAAGACACCCTGGCGGGCGCCGAAGTGCCGCGCGGCGCGCCGGTGCTGTTCTTCTCTCTCGAAATGGCGGCGCAGCAGCTCTCCGCCCGTATCCTCTCGGAGCAGACCGAGATCGAGATGTGGAAGATCCGCAACGGCAAATTCTCGGACACCGAGTGGGAGAAATTCGTCCTCACGACACAGGACCTGGCCACCCTGCCGCTCTATTTCGACGACACCGGCGGCATCTCGATCGCGCAGATCGCGGCGCGCGCCAGGCGGCTGAAGCGGGAAAAGAACATCGGCTGCGTGATGATCGACCATCTGCAGCTCGTCTCGCCCGCCGGTCGCTCGGAGAACCGGGTGCAGGAACTGACGGAGATCACCAAGAGCCTGAAAGTCCTTGCCAAGGAGCTCGATGTGCCGGTGGTCGCGCTTTCGCAATTGAGCCGCGGCGTCGATGCGCGCGACGACAAGCGTCCGGTCCTGTCCGACCTGCGTGAATCCGGTTCGATCGAGCAGGACGCCGACGTCGTGATGTTCGTGTTCCGCGAAGAATATTATCTGAAATCGCGCGAGCCGGAACCTGGAAGCGCCGAACACGCCAAGTGGATGGAGAAGTGCGAGCGCGCCTTCCGCCGCGCGGAAGTGCTGGTCGAAAAGCACCGCCACGGCGCGACACGCAAGATCGACCTATTCTTCGACGAACGCTTCACCCGCTTCGACAACTTCGCCGACGATCAGGTCAAACAGCAGGCCGCCCACACCGGCGGCCGTCCCGCGCCGCTCCGGCGGCCAGATGCAGATTCCCTCAGATCAGACGAAATGTTTTCGGCTGAGCCCGACCCGGATTGATCGTCGAGCCTGTGCTGTTGCGCCCATTTTGGGTGCATGTTAAAAATCTATTGATGCGGATCATTGCCCGGAGCACGCTGCATTCTTTTGTCGCTTCCCTAGCGGGCCCGAAGGACCAGCGGGCGGTGAAGGCCGCTTTGGATTCGTGGTTTCAAGAGGTGCGCCGCGCGCGATGGGCGAACACGGCCGAGGTGAAAAGGCGTTATGCGACCGCGAGTATCGTCACTTCCGAACGAATCGTCTTCAACATAAAGGGCAACTCGTATCGATTGATCGTCGCGGTGGATTTCGAAAAAAGTATCGTTTGGATTAAGTGGGTTGGAACGTACAGGGATTATGACCGCGTCGACGCCGCGAAGGTGAAGCATGCAAAATGATCTGAAACCCATACGCACCAAAGCCGACCACAGGCGCGCGCTTGTGGAAGTCGAGCGGTTGTGGGGTGCGAAGAGCGGAACGCCGGATGGCGATCGGCTGGACGTATTGGCGACACTCATCGACGCCTATGAGGCCGAGCACTATCCGATGGATCCGCCCGATCCTATCGAAGCGATTAAGTTTCGTATGGAGAGCCAGGGCCTCACGCGTAAGGATCTCGAACCAATGATCGGCACGCGGACGCGCGTGGCCGAGGTGCTCAATCGCAAACGCAGTCTCTCGATCAGTATGATCCGCGAGCTGCACCAGCAACTCGGAATCTCCGCAGAGGTTCTGATTCAGCCTTCGCGGCGCGCCAACGTTTAGCGTCCGTAGCCGTAGTACTGGTCGTCCGGGCAATCGACGCCGTAGCCGTGCCACGGGTCCATGCGGGCGTCCATCTCGGGCGGCGTGAGCTGCGTGCGGGCGTGCCAGCGGCCATAGCCGTCGCGCCACCCGCCTTCGTCGCCGCCGCTGGCATAACCGTCATCGCCATACTGATAGACCCGGCTGGTCGAGCGATATGAGTAGGAGGAAACGTTGGCGTCGTGCCATTTGCGCTTGAAGCGGAAATCGGTGACCGAGCGGTCGCTGTATCCATTGTCGGCATAGGACGGGCCGTTGCCGGCCGGCGGCGTCGCCGAAGAATAGGAATGCTCGCTGTACCAGTTGCGATCGCTAACAGCGGGCGGCGCATACGGATGCGAGCTATCGGACGAGCGATCGCTGTACGTGGAACGATCGCTGTAGCTCGGCGTCGCGTTGTATGACGAATGCTGGTCGTACGACGATGGCGGGCTGTAGGACGGCATGTAGCGGTGCGTCCCGCTGTAGCCGCTGCTGCCAATATTATCGCCGCGGCGGACGAATTCGTCATAGCTCATATAACCGCCGCTCGCCGGTGCACGATGGCCGCTATAGGAGCGGTTGCTCGAATAATCTGTGTCATGCGCGCTGCTGCGATAGCTGGTGCCGGTGTCGGCATAGCTGGCGTGCCCATGACGGGCGGTGTGGTGCTCTGGCGCGTCGCTCTCTTCATCCGACCAGGACTCGTCGGCTTCCGTGTCGGCCGTCGCTTGCGCCTTGTGGTGCGCATGGGTTTCTGTGCGCGCGACATGGTGCGGCTCGGCCATCGCGGTGCCGCTTCCGGACGCCGCGGACGTGGTCCCGGTGTCGGTTGTCGCGGCTGTGCCTGCGGTGGTGTTGCCCTGCGTGCAATGACAGGCTTGTTCCGCCGATTTTGCCGGGACTTTCAGCGGCGGCGGATTGCAGCTCGCCACGAGCAAGCCGGTTGTCGCGATACTCAGGAAACTCACAGCAATACGCATTTCAGGACCCTATCTGCCGGTGTTGGCGACCGATTTTGGTCCAGTATGGAACGGAATCCCGTGGCTGCGTGGTTAACCTGCATTTATCGTTAATATCCAAAGGGCTGGTGTGCACGGGCACACCCGGTTCGGAGCGAGAACGAAGATGAATAAAACCCTTGATCTGCGTGAGGGCTGCGCTAAGGCTCCGCAAATTCGCGCGCGGATCAAGAAGTCCCATTTCTAACGCCGCCGAAACCGGGCAAATCTTCATCATGGAACAACCCGCCTTCGAAGCCGCGCGTCTGACAATCCGGTTGGGCGCCCTGGTGAAGAACTACCGCACGCTCCGGCGGATGGCCGCGCCCGCTGCCGTCGCCGGCGTGGTCAAGGCGGACGGCTACGGCACCGGTGCAGAAGCAGCGGCCAAGGCACTGGCTGCTGCCGGCTGCGACACCTTTTTCGTGGCGCGGGTGGAAGAAGGCGTTCGCATCCGCCCCGTGGCGCCGCGCGCGCGCATCTTCGTGCTCGATGGCGCGCAGGTGGATTCGATCCCCGCGCTCATCACCCACAACCTCACCCCGGTGCTCAACTCGCTCAGCGAGGCCGCGGCCTGGAGTGCAGCTGCCGCGCTCGCGCGCACGAGCTTCGACGCCGCCATTCACATCGACACGGGTATGAGCCGCCTGGGTCTTCCCGTCTCGGAGCTGGCGACGCTTGCGACCGAAGCGAACACCCGCCTCGCGCATCTGCGCATCGTGCTGGTGATGAGCCATCTCGCCTGCGCCGACGATCCGGCGAGCCCGATGAACCGGCTGCAGCTCGGCCGTTTCCGCGAGTCGCTCGCGATGCTGCCGCCCGCGCCGGCCAGTTTTGCCTCCACCGGCGGCGTGATGCTGGGCAAGGACTATGCGTTCGATCTGGTGCGGCCCGGCATCGGGCTCTATGGCGGCAATCCGCAAGGCGGCGACAGTCCGTTTGCCGTCGTCGCGCGGCTCACGGGAAGCATTGTGCAACTGCGCCATGTCGAGCCGGGCGAGACTGTCGGTTACGGCGCGAGCTTTGCCACCAGGCGGCGTTCGACCCTCGCAACCGTCGCACTTGGTTATGCCGATGGGCTGATGCGATCGCTCGGCAATCGCGGCTTCGGCGCGATCGATGGGCACCCGGCGGCGATCGCCGGCCGTGTCTCGATGGATCTCACCACGCTCGACGTCACCGATGTGCCGGCCGCGCTGTTGCAGGTGGGCACGCCGGTCGAGTTCTTCGGCGACACGATCAGTCTGGAACAGATCGCGGAAGCCGCCGGCACCGCGAACTACGAAATTCTCACGGGCATCGCGCCGCGCGTGCCGCGCTATTACGAGGCCGCCTGATGAATGTGTTCGCCGCCATTGGACGCGTCGTCCTGGCGCTGGTGGCCCAGATCGGCCGTCTGAGTATGTTCACCGCGGATGCGGTGACGAGCGTCGTGCGTCCGCCGATCTACGGGATGCTGATCGCGCGCCAGATGATGCGGATTGGCTGGTTCTCGCTTCCGGTGGTGGGCCTCACCGCGTTCTTCACCGGCGGCGCGCTGGCGTTGCAGATCTATATCGGGGGCAACCGCTACGGCGCCGAAGCGATCGTGCCGCAGATTGTGGTGCTCGGCATCACGCGCGAGCTCGGCCCGGTGATCGCCGGCCTGATGGTCGCCGGCCGCGTCGCCGCAGCGATTGCAGCCGAGATCGGCACCATGCGGGTGACCGAACAGATCGACGCGCTCACTACTCTGTCGACCAACCCGATCAAATATCTCGTCGTACCGCGGCTGATCGCAGCGGTGGTGTGCATGCCGGTGCTGGTGGGAATCGCGGATTCGATCGGCGTGTTCGGCGGCTACATTGTCTCGACCCAGAGCCTGCATTTCAACGGCGCGGTCTATCTGAAGAACACGATGGACTTCATGACCTCGCACGACGTGCAGTCGGGCCTCGTGAAGGCGGCGGTGTTCGGCTTCATCATCGCGCTGATGGGCTGCTACAACGGCTTCCACTCCAAGGGCGGGGCGCAGGGCGTGGGCAACGCGACCACCAGCGCCGTGGTGTCGTCGTCCATCCTCATCCTCGCCGCCAACTATCTTCTCACCTCCATCCTGTTCTCAAGCTGATGAGCGAGACCGCCACCCCGAAAGTCGAACTGCGCGGCGTCAAGAAACGCTTCGGGCCGAAGGTCGTGCTCGACGGGCTCGATCTGAAGATCGGCAAGGGCGAGTCCCTCGTCGTGATCGGCGGCTCCGGCACCGGAAAGTCGGTGATGATCAAATGCGTGCTCGGCATCCTGCGCCCCGACGAAGGGCAGATCTTCGTCGATGGGCAGGAGGTCACGCATCTGCGCGGCCGCGCGCGCGAGCAGATGCTCAAGCAGTTCGCCATGCTGTTCCAGGGCGCGGCGCTGTTCGACAGCCTGCCGGTCTGGGAGAACGTGGCGTTCGGCCTGATCCAGGGCCGCGGCATGGCGCGGCGCAAGGCGAAGGATATCGCGATCGAAAAGCTCGCCAAGGTCGGCATGGGAGCGGAGGTCGCCAGCCTCTCGCCCGCCGAGCTGTCGGGCGGCATGCAGAAGCGTGTCGGCCTCGCCCGCGCGATCGCCTCCGATCCCGAAATCATCTTCTTCGACGAGCCGACCACCGGCCTCGATCCGATCATGGCCGACGTGATCAACGACCTGATCGTCTCCACGGTGGAAGGACTGGGTGTCACCGCGCTCTCGATCACCCACGACATGGCAAGCGCGCGCAAGATCTCCGACCGCATCGCGATGCTCTACAAGGGCAAGATCATCTGGCAGGGCCCGACCGATCGGATCGATTCGACAGGCAACGAATACGTCGACCAGTTCATCAATGGCCGCGCCGAAGGCCCGATCAAGATGGAAGTGAAGGCGTAATTTTCAACTATACAGGTTGTCATCCCGGCCAAGCGCAGCGCGAGCCGGGATCCATTCATCAACCACCTCCGCTGTTCAAACCTAGTGTTTGCGCGCGAGTGGGTCCCGGCGTTCCGTTTCGCTGCGCTCCACTACAGCCGGGATGACAAACTGAGTGTTGGAGAGATGATTGACGCGCGCCGCTTGACGCGCCTGCTATAGTCGAATCATGGCCAAATCCTCTTCCACCTTCGTGTGCCAGGCATGCGGTGCGGTTCATAGCAAGTGGTCGGGGCGGTGTGACTCCTGTGGCGGGTGGAATTCGATCACCGAGGAAGGCGCGATGGCGCCGATGGGAACGGCGGCCGGCAAACGTGCAAAGGGCCGCGTTTTCCCGCTCGAAGACCTGAAGACCGAGGACCTGCCGCCGCCGCGCCGGGTCACCGGCGTCAACGAGTTCGATCGGGTCACCGGCGGCGGGATCGTGCCGGGCTCGGCGCTGCTGATCGGCGGCGATCCTGGCGTCGGCAAATCGACCCTGATTCTCCAGGCATTGGGCGCGTATGCCAATCGCGGCGGCAAGGCCGTCTACATCTCCGGCGAAGAGGCGATGGCGCAGGTCCGCATGCGCGCGAGCCGCATGGGACTTGCCGAAGCGCCCGTGATGCTGGGCTCGGCCACCTGCGTCGAAGACATCATGGCGACCATCGAAACCGGCAAGACGCCCGACGTCGTCGCCATCGACTCGATCCAGACGATCTGGACCAGCGCCCTCGATGCGGCCCCCGGCACGATCGCGCAGGTGCGCACCGCCTGCTTCGACCTCGTCCGCTATGCCAAATCGTCCGGCGCGGCGGTGTTGCTCGTCGGCCACGTCACCAAGGAAGGCCAGATCGCCGGACCGAAGGCGGTCGAGCATCTCGTCGACGCGGTGCTCTATTTCGAAGGCGAGCGCGGCCATCACTTCCGCGTGCTGCGCGCGGTGAAGAACCGCTTCGGCGCCACCGACGAGATCGGCGTGTTCGAGATGACGGGACAGGGTTTGGCCGAGGTGGCCAACCCTTCCGCTCTTTTCCTCGGCGATCGCACTGGCAACGCACCGGGCAACGCGGTGTTTGCGGGCCTGGAAGGTACCCGTCCGCTGCTGGTGGAGATCCAGGCGCTGGTCGCGCCGGCCGGTTACGGCACGCCGCGCCGCGCGGTGGTCGGCTGGGATTCCGGCCGCCTCGCGATGATCCTCGCCGTGCTCGACGCGCGCGCCGGGCTTGGCCTTTCCGGACACGATGTCTATCTGAACGTCGCCGGTGGGTTGAAGGTCGGCGAACCGGCGGCCGATCTGGCGGTGGCCGCGGCGCTCATCTCTTCGTTCACAGGAAATCCTCTGCCGAAAGATTCGGTGTTTTTCGGAGAAATCAGCCTCTCCGGCGATGTGCGTCCGGCGCCACAGGCGGAATTGCGCCTGAAAGAGGCGGCCAAGCTCGGCTTCACCAGCGCCATCGTTCCCGACGGAACCAAGTTAAACGTCGCCGGGCTCGCGCCGCGCCCGATCCGGGATGTAACAGACCTTGCCGGTATCACAGGCGCCGCGCGTTCGCGCCCCGCCGTGGTAAAATAGAATCAGATGAGCGTCAGTTTCACCTTTGTCGATCTGCTCGTGCTGGTGGTGGTGATCGCATCCGCCTGGTACGCGGGCTATCGCGGCCTCGTGGCAGAGACGCTATCGATCTTCGCGTGGGCGGCGGCGGCGTTTGCGACATTGTGGTTCGGGCCGAAGGTCGGGCCGCTGGCGCGGAATTTCGTATCCTCGCCGCTCGCCGCCATCGTTGTCGCTTATGCGGTGGTGTTCCTGATTGTGCTTGTGCCGTTGTCGTTTCTGAGCCACCGGTTTTCGCAGCAGGTGAAATCGTCACAGGTCGGTACGCTGGATCGCACGCTCGGCGCCGCCTTCGGCGTCGTGCGCGGCCTCGCCATCATCGGCTTCGCCTATCTGATCCTCGACTCGTTCGTGAAATTCGACAGCCAGCCGGATGCCGTGCGCAACGCCCGCAGCCTGCCGCTGATGCAAGCCTCGACCGAGGTGATCCTCTCGCTCGTCCCGTCGCGGCATGAGGCGCTCGGCGAAGACGCGCAGCCTGACGCGGAAGCCCCGCCGCCGGCTAGGGTTTCTCAGGAGGTTTCGCCGCAGCAGGACGCGCAGCCGCCGCCGAAACCGAAGAGCGAAACGGCTGCGGCAAAACCGGCACCGGCGCGGGTTGTCGCAAAAGCTGCAAAAAAGCCGGTCAAGCCCTATAGCAACCGCGACCGCAGGGCGTTAGACAGCCTCATCGAAACGACCGGCGGGAACAGCCCACCATGACCGGCCTTCCAGAGACCCCTTTCGACGGCGACCACCTGCACGAGGAGTGCGGCGTGTTCGGCATTTTCGGCCATGAAGACGCCGGCGCGCTCACCACGCTCGGGCTGCACGCGCTGCAGCACCGCGGCCAGGAAGCAGCCGGTATCGTCACCTATCATGAGGGCCAGTTCATCGCGGAACGGCATGTCGGCCTGGTCGGCGACATCTTCGGCAAGAACAGCGGCAACACCGCCAAGCTGAAGGGCCGCTTCGCGATCGGCCACAACCGCTATTCCACGACCGGCGGCTCGGTCGTGCGCAACATCCAGCCGCTGTTCGCCGAACTGACCGGAGGCGGTCTCGCGATAGCCCACAACGGCAACCTCACCAACGCGATGGTGCTGCGCGAGGAGCTCGTGGCACAGGGCGCGATCTTCCAGTCGACCTCGGACACTGAGACGATCATTCACCTCGTGGCGCGCAGCCAGTCGAAGCAGATCATCGACAAGCTGGTCGATGCGCTGAAGCAGGTGGAAGGCGCCTATTCGCTGGTCGCCCTCACGTCGAAAAAACTGATCGGCGTGCGCGATCCCTACGGCGTGCGCCCGCTGGTGCTCGGCAAGCTCGACGATGCTTATGTGCTGGTGTCGGAAACCTGCGCGCTCGACATCATCGGTGCCGAGTATGTGCGCGACATCGAGCCGGGCGAGATGATCGTCATAACGAAAGACGGGCTGGAGAGCTTCCATCCGTTCGGCCGCCGTCCGTCGCGCTTCTGCATCTTCGAATATGTCTATTTCTCTCGGCCCGATTCCGTACAACTCGGCCGCAACGTCTATGAGGTGCGCAAGCGCATCGGCGAAGAGCTGTCGCGCGAGTCGCCGGCGCTGGCCGACATGGTCGTCGCGGTGCCGGATTCCGGCGTGCCGGCGGCGCTCGGTTTCGCCCAGGCGTCAGGCATTCCGTTCGAGATGGGCATCATCCGCAACCACTACGTCGGACGCACCTTCATCGAGCCGACGGACCGCATCCGCCATATGGGCGTGCGGCTGAAGCACAATCCCAACCGCGCCAAGCTGAAAGGCCGCCGCGTGGTCTTGGTGGATGATTCCATCGTGCGCGGCACGACCTCGAAGAAGATCGTGCAGATGGTGCGCGACGCCGGCGCGACGGAGGTGCACTTCCGCGTCGCCAGCCCGCCGACAACCAATTCCTGTTTCTACGGCGTCGACACGCCGAACACCGACGATCTTCTCGCGCATCGCATGAACGTCGAGGAGATGCGTGCGTTCATCCAGGCGGACAGCCTCGCGTTCCTGTCGATGGACGGCATGTATCGCGCGGTGGGCGAGAGCAAGCGCAACGACACGCTGCCGCAGTTCTGCGACGCCTGCTTCTCCGGCGATTATCCGATTGAGCTCACCGACCAGCAGGGCGGCCGCAAAGGCCGTCAGCTCTCGCTGCTGGCGGAAGTGGCGTGAGAAAAAGAGCGAACGGCGAATAGCGAGTAGCGAATGAAACGTCGCCCCTTTATTTGCCATTCGCCATTCGCCGTTCGAACTCCATGACTCAACCTCTGAAAGACAAAATCGCTCTCGTCACCGGCGCTTCGCGCGGCATCGGGCGTGCGGCGGCCATCGCGCTGGGCGGGGCGGGCGCGCATGTGATCTGTGTGGCGCGCACGGTTGGCGGTCTCGAAGACACCGACGATCAGATCCGCAAGGCGGGCAGCAGCGCGACACTGGTACCGCTGAACCTGCGCGATGCGGATGCGATAGACCGGCTTGGCGCCTCGATCTTCGAACGTTGGGGCAGGCTGGACGCGTTCCTCGGCAATGCCGGTGCGCTCGGCATGCTGACACCGCTCACCCATCTGGAGCCGAAAGTGTTCGCCGAATTGATCGAGGTGAACGTTACCGCGAACTGGCGGATGATCCGCTCCTTCGATCCCCTTTTGCAGCGCTCCGAGGCTGGGCGCGTCGTCTTCGTCTCGTCGGGCGCGGCGCGCAAGCACACGCCGTTCTGGGGCGGCTACGGCATGGCGAAGGCGGCGCTGGAGTCGCTTGCGCTCACCTACGCCGCGGAATGCGAGACCACCAAGGTGCGGGTGAATCTGTTCAATCCCGGCCCGATCCGCACCGCTATGCGCGCGCGTGCAATGCCGGGTGAAGATCCGGCGTCGCTGCGGCGCCCGGAAGCAGTGGCGCCGGCGATCGTCGAGCTCTTGCTTCCGTCGAACGAGAAGAACGGCGAGCTGGTCAGCTTTCCGCAGCAGGCGGCGTAGCGCTCGCGTTCAGGAAAGCGCGCATCCGCTTGAGCGCCGGTTCGCCGCTACATAGTGCCATGAACAGGTTGCGCTCGAGCTTCAGTCCTTCGGCCAGCGGCGTCTGCGTCGCGTTGCGCACCAGCCGCTTGATGTAGCCGACGGATTCCGGTGTGTGGGTCGCCAGCCGTTTGGCGATCTCCATCGCGCGGTCGAGTGCGCTGCCTTTCACCGTCTCGTGCACGAAGCCTTTCTGCGCCGCTTCGGTTGGATTCACCGTCACGCCCATCAGGATATGCATCAGTGCGTTCGCCGTGCCGATGGTCCGTGGCAGGCGCTGTGTGCCGCCTGCGCCGGGCAGGATGCCGACATTGATCTCCGGCAGACCGATCAGGAAATCGCCTTCCTGCGCGATGCGGATATCGCAAGCGAGGGTAAACTCGAACCCGCCGCCGGCCACCGAACCGCAGATCGCCGCGATCACCGGCTTCGGCATGGTCTCGGCGAGCGTCATTGAACGGTCGAGCGTCGAGGGTGTGTAGGGCGCATCTTCCGCCCATTTGACGCCGGACTTCTGGATGTTCTCGCCCGTGGTCACCAACGCCTGCACGGAGTAATGGCGAATGAAGTAGCCGGGCGCGCCGCCGGTCAGGACGACCACGCGCACGTTGTCGTCGGTCGCGAGGGCCGCGAGCGCGTCATGCAGCGCGTCGCTCATCTCTGGATCGAAGTACGGGCGTTTTGCACTGCCGATGGTGACGACGGCGACGCTGTCCGCGATGTGCGTCGAAAGAACGTCGGGATTGGGCATGTCACTCTCCGTGATGTTTTGGAGAGTTTCGCGCGGCGGGCGCGTTTTGCGCAACGCAAACTTCACCCCTCCACGCGAAGCGCTGGAGGGACGAGCGGAGCGAGGGGGGACCTTACGCGGCAATGCCGCGTTCGTTTGACTGCTTCGCACAGCTTTTTTTTGATTTGATAGGAAGAAGCGTTTGCGCGCTTTGCCTCCTTCCCCGCGACCCCTCCAACGCTTTGCGTGGAGGGATGATCACTTGTCCGCGTACGGGTTCTTCGATGACCGCAGGTGGAAGCGGATCGGCGTGCCTTCAAGGTGGAACGCCTTGCGCAGCGCATTCTGCAGGTAGCGCATATAGGAGTCCGGCAGCGCTTCGACCTGTGTGCCGAAGATCGCGAAGGTGGGCGGGCGGCTTTTCGCCTGGGTCATATAACGGATGCGCACGCGGCGGCCGTGGATCGCCGGCGGCGGATGGCGTGACAGCGCGTCGGCAAGGAAACGATTGAGGGTCGCAGTCGTGGCCCGGGTGTTCCAGGCGCGATCGGCTTCGATCACTGCCGGCAGAATGCGGTCGATGCCGTCGCCGGTGTGCGCCGAGATCGCGACCAGCGGCGCCCCGATCACTTGCGGCAACAGACGGTCGAGTTTCTCGCGCAATTGCGAGATCGCGCCGCCCTTGTTTTCGATCAGGTCCCACTTGTTGACGGCGAACACGATCGCACGGCCTTCGCGCGCGATGAGATCGGCGATGGTGAGGTCCTGCTTTTCGAACGGCATCGTCGCGTCGATCAGCACGATCACACAGTCCGCGAAGCGGATCGCATCCAGCGTGTTGGCGACCGATAGTTCTTCCAGCGTTTCGCCGCGCACCCGCGCTTGGCGGCGCAGACCGGCGGTGTCGTGCAGCAGGATGGTGCGGCCATCGACCGTCCATTCGGCGGCGATAGCATCGCGGGTGATTCCGGCTTCCGGGCCGGTCAACGAGCGCTCCTCGCCGAGCAGCCGGTTGAACAGGCTCGACTTGCCGACATTGGGCCGTCCGACGATGGCGAGGCGCAGGGGCTTATCGGCCGCTTCTTCTTCTTCCGGTTCTTCGCTCTCTTCCGGCGGGAGTTCGTCTTCGTCGCCCTCGCTTTCCGGCGGTGTATCGTCGAACGCTTTCAGCGCCGCGAGCAGTTCGTCCATACCGAGCGCGTGCTCGGCGGAGATCGCGATCGGTTCGCCGAAACCGAGGCTGTAGGCGTCCATCACGCCCGCCTCGCCGCTGCGGCCTTCGCACTTGTTGGCCGCGAGAACGACAGGCTTGCCGGAGCGGCGCAGGGTCTCGGCGATGATCTCATCTCCTGCCGTGACGCCCGCGCGCGCATCGATCACGAACAGGCACACATCGGCATCGCCGATCGCGATACGCGTCTGCTCGGTCATCCGGGTTTCGAGCGTTTCCGGTGCACCGGCTTCAAAGCCGGCGGTATCGACGATCTGAAACGGAAAATCGCCGAGCCGCGCGTCCGCTACGCGCCGGTCGCGGGTGACGCCGGGCGTGTCATGGACGATGGCCAGCCGTCTGCCCGCGAGGCGGTTGAACAGCGCCGACTTGCCCACATTGGGGCGTCCGACGATGGCGAGGGTGAACGGCATGGCACCGGTATCGGTCTGTCGCTACTGCAATGCAACCAGCTGTGCCTGGTTGTTGAAGATGTACAGGGTGCCGTTGGCCACGACCGGCGCGATGTACACGCCGCCAGGAATTTCCATCCGCCCAAGCAATTGGCCGGTATAAGGCGAGATCGAAACCGCGGTGCTGTTCGACGAGACGAGCACCAGACGGTTGGACACCAGAACCGGGCCGGCCCACACGATCGGGTCCTCCTTGTCTTCCTCATTGGCCCAGCGCTGCAGCTGATGCATCCATTTCACCTTGCCGTCCTTGCGGGTCAGGCACAGCAGCTGCTGATCGGTGGTGAGCACATAGATGAAATCGCCCGCGACCCATGGCGTCTGCACGCCGGTAATGTCGCGCGACCAGACACGATCGCCCGTCGACAGACGGATCGCCGCCATGACGCCGGAATGGCTGATCGCGATGACAAGATCGCGGTCGATGACAGGGCGTCCGGCAATGTCGTCGAGTTCGGACAGCGCCGTGATCGTGCCGCTGCGGGTAAGCGTATCGGTCCATGCCATGCGGCCACCTTCGGCGCGGAGCGCGAACAGTTCGCCCGATGCGTAAGGGACGATCACCACATCGCCGGCTACGGCAGCGCTCGTGCTGTTCAGGATACCGGCGGAGACGGAGATGCCCTGGTGATCCCACAGCTGATGGCCGTCGGTTTGCGCGAGCGCGAAGAAATGATCGTCGGAGGTGGAGACGAACACGCGTCCGCCGTTGGCAGTAGGGGCGTTGACGATCGGAACGCCGAGTTCGACCTTCCACAGCACTTTTCCGCTCTGTGCGTCGAGTGCGGTGACGATGCCGAAGCCGGTCGAGACGAAGATCTTGCCGTCGTCATAGGCGACGCCGCCGCCGAAGCCCTTCGTCGGATCGGTAGTTTTATCCGTGCCGAACACGCCCATCGTTGCGGAACTCAGGAACGAAGGTCCGCCGCCGACCGGCGTGAGATCGCGGTCCCATAGATGCGCACCGCTCTTCGCATCGAGCGCAAAGACATGTGCCTCGGAATCCAGCACGTAAATCCTGCCGTTCGCGACGATCGGCGCGGCGGTCAACTGTGAGTCGTCGTCCGAGCCCTTGCCTGTATCCTGCTGCCACACAATACGCAGAGGACCGCTGGCATCGAGATGATACATAGCGTTGGTGGCGTAACCGCCCGGCTCTGGCCATGCGTTGTTGCGATAGGGCGGCGGAAGAACGACCGGCGTGTCCTTGAGCGACGCGTCGACCTGCATGGACTCGTCGAGCGTCATGACCGAGATGCGTTCGCCCTTCAGGTTGGACTTCTTGCCGCCGCCGCTGAACCAGCCGCCGATGGTGTCGGTTATCCCGCAACCAGCCAGCAGGAACGCGGCGGTCATCAGCACCGCGGTCGTCTTGAACAGTCTTGTCGTCATGGCTTGGGCGTACCGTCGGGTTGAGGCGCTGCAGGCTGCTGCGGCGTGGGAACGGGAGTCGGGGGCGCAGGTACCGTGCCGGAATCCCGCCCGGCGCCGGCGTTCAGGAACGACTCCATCGCCTGCGCGCGCTGGCGGAGATTGGCCGAAGCGCCCGGATCGCTGGCGAGGGATTTGAACCCGGCGATGGCTTTCGCCGTATCGCCGTTGTGATAGGCCGAGTAGGCCAGCACTTCGCGCGCGGCATATTTCCAGGCGCTGGTGGGGTCGTTGAGCGGCGCGAGCAGCGTCTGTACCTCGCTCTCCGGTGCGAGATCGGCGATGGCCCAGGCGTGGCGCAGCCGGGCGACGGCACCCAGACTCGAATCGCCGCTCTGTTCGATCTGTTTGTAGATCGCGACCGCATCGCCGACGCTTCCGGCGGCCAGCAGCGCATTTGCCTGTTCGAGCTTGGAGAGGGGGGCGTAACCGCCCGGTGCTTCCTTTGCAAGGCGGGCGAAATCGCCGGCCGCACCGGTAGGATCGCCGACGGCCGCGCGCTGGCTGGCGGCGCTGTAGTCGTTCGAAGCGCGGAGCACCTGCTTGGCGTGATAGGATTTGTAGAATTGCCAGCCGCCGACCGCGAGCACGATCACGGCCGCACCGGCGATGAAATAGTCGCCGTATTGCTTCCAGATCTTTTCGATGCGTTCGCGGCGAACGTCTTCCTCGACTTCGCGGAAGATGTCGGACACGGGCATTCCTTTCGAGTAAAGGGCTTGGCGCCCAATCGCGGGAGCAAGACCTTGAGCGCGCGGGATAATTAGCCTCTGGAACCGCCAGAGGCAACTTTCGCGTGGCTAATCTTTAACCTGCTCTTTTTCAGGCGGTCTTCTTCATCTGGTAGACGTTTTCGACGCCCGGGAAGCTGCGGTCGCGAACATCGGTCGCGTAGCGCTTCACCGCATCCTCGATTCCCGGACCCATATGGGCGTATTCGCGCACGAACTTCGGCGGGCTGGGGTTCAGGCCCAGCATATCCTCAAGCACAAGGATTTGACCGTCGCAGCGCGCGCTGGCGCCGATCCCCACCGTCGGGATCGCAACGTCGCGGGTGATCTTGGCGGCGAGCGGTTCGGCCATGCCTTCCAGCACGACGGCGAAGGCACCGGCTTCCGCGACCGCCTTCGCGTCGGCCTCGATCTCCGGCCATTCCGCTTCGGTGCGGCCCTGGGTCTTGAAGCCGCCGAAGATCTGGATCTTTTGCGGGGTGAGGCCGATATGGCCCATCACCGGAATGCCGCGCTCCGTCAGGTAGTGGATCTGTTCGGCGATGCGCGCGCCGCCTTCCATCTTCACCGCGGTGCAGCCGGTTTCCGCCATCACGCGATGGGCGTTGCGGAATGCAATCTGCGGGCTTTCCTCGTAAGAGCCGAACGGCATGTCGACCACGACGAGCGCGCGCTTCGATCCGCGCATCACCGCCTTGCCGTGCATGATCATCATGTCGAGGGTGACGCCGAGAGTGTTCTCCATTCCGTGCATCACCATGCCGACGCTGTCGCCGACCAGCATCAGATCGACATGCTCGTCGAGCCAGCGTGCGGTATGGGCATGGTAGCAGGTGAGGCAGACAACCGGCTTCGCGTTCTTGTGGGCGCGGATTTCCGGAACGGTGATGCGCTTGTTCTGGTTTACGGCGGACATGGAAACGTCTCCCGAAGGGTGGCGGACAATAGCCGAAGCAACGGGGCAAAACGAGGGCGGCCGGCCCGATGGTTAGCGCCCTTGTTGCTCAAATCAGATGCACAAGTTCCGAGTACGGCTGTAGCTGCCTGTCGGCGGTGTAGAACGCCGCCGGTTCGGCAATCGCTTGGGCAACAAGCAGCCGGTCGAACGGATCGCGATGGTGAAACGGAAGATTTGCGACCTGTAGTGCGACGGACGACATGAGTGGAAGTTCGCGATAACCGCTCGCCAGTGCGGTATTCAGAATGATCGCCGGATCGAGCGAGAAATGATCGCGCTGGAGCCCGGCCTTTATCGCAATTTCCCAAATGGAAACGGCACTGAACATCACGTCGTTATCGGGATTGCGCAGCGACGCTAGGTGTTCGGTATTCAGGCGTTTTGGCTCGATAAGGAGCCAGAGCAGGACATGGGTATCGAGAAGAATCCGCACTCAGCGGCCTTCGAACAGATCCAGAAGGTCGTCCGGTAACGGCGCATCGAAATCTTCAGGAATTTTCAGTGTACCGGCGAGGACGCCGATCTTCCGCAATTTGCGATCAGGCGAAGCGAACGGCACCAATCTGGCCACCGGCACGCCTGCTTTGGCGATGATGATTTCCTCGCCGGCGGCGGCTTGCTCGACCAGTTTGGAAAGCTGGGTTTTCGCTGCGTGGATGTTGAAGGTTGACATGGTGGACTAAGCTTAGTCCGATTAGCCCTCGGGTGCAAGGCAAACAGCAAAAAGGCCGGTCTCGTGACCGGCCTTTTCGTCAGTATTTGGCCTGAGAAGCTTACTCGGCGTCTGAACCTTCGGCCGCTTCTTCCTCGGCCGGAGCGGCGCCTTCTTCGAACAGTTCCTCGGCCGCGACGCGCGCTTCCTGGGCGTTGGTCCGTTCGGCAAGCACGTCCTCGCCCCGGGCCTGGCGTTCGGCTTCGTCTTCCGTGCGAGCGACGTTGACCGTCACCGGCACGCGCACTTCGGGATGCAGCACGACGTGCAGGTTGAACAGGCCAATGTTCTTGATCGCACTGTCGACCGGAACCTGGGTGCGGGAGACGGTGAAGCCGCCGGCGGTGATCGCATCGGCGATATCGCGCGGCGAGACTGAGCCGTAGAGCTGGCCGCGGTCACCTGCCTGGCGCAACAGAGTGAACGTTTTGCCATTGAGGGTCGCCGCGACTTTCTCCGCTTCGGCCTTGCGCTCCAGATTGCGTGCTTCAAGCTGCGCCTTCTGGCCCTGGAAATATTCGCGATTGGTGTCGGTGGCTCGGAGAGCTTTCTTCATCGGCAACAGGTAGTTGCGCGCGAAGCCGTCCTTCACCTTCACCTCGTCGCCCATCTGGCCGAGCTTTTCGACACGTTCGAGCAGGATCACTTGCATGGCTCAGCCCACCACATAAGGCAGCAGCGCCATGAAGCGGGCGCGCTTGATCGCATTGGCGAGTTCGCGCTGCTTCTTGTTCGATACCGCAGTGATACGCGAAGGCACGATTTTGCCGCGCTCGGAGATGTAGCGTTGCAGCAGCTTTACGTCTTTGTAGTCGATCTTGGGCGCGTTCGCGCCGGAGAACGGGCACGTCTTCTTGCGACGAAAGAACGGACGGCGCTGTCCGCCGCCACCACCACCTGCGTAACTCATTGTTCGGTCTCCTCGGTCGTGGCTTCGCCTTCCGGCTTGCGGTCTTCGCGCTCGCGCTTATTCTTGTTGGACGAAACGTCGAACTGGTCGACCTTCACGGTCATGTAGCGCAGGACGTCTTCGTTGATCTTGAGCTGGCGCTCGAGCTCCTGCACGGCCTTGGCGGGCGCGTTCAGGTTGAGCAGCACATAGTGCCCTTTACGGTTCTTCTTGATGCGATAGGCAAGTCCGCGCAGGCCCCAATATTCCTGCTTTTCGACCTTGCCGCCTTCGCCTTCGACGATGGTTTTGAGGTGGGTCGCCAGCGCGTCCACCTGCTGCGCGCTGATATCCTGGCGCGCGATCAGGAGATGCTCGTACAGAGCCATGTCCGGTCCTTTTTCTGGCTGCGGAACGGCTTAGGGCGGACACCCGTCACCGCTTCGGATCGCCGGGACGCCCACTATTAGGCATGACCGCCTTTCGGCGGTTCCCGCGACCGCAGCCGCTTTGAAGGCCGGGCGTATAGCGGAAGCGGATCAAAGGAACAAGGCCGAACGAAAACGGCGCCCGGTGGCTGACCGGGCGCCGTATTCGTATGCCCGCGCTCAGTAGTAGCGGCGGGAGGTCAAGCAGACCTTACGGTGAGCAGTCCAGTGGCACACCCGAGCGACGTGCCAGTGGCGGGTAGAGTAAACGCGCTTCGTGGAAATGCGTACGACCGGACGGTGATAGACAACCACCGGACGGTGATAAACCCGGTGATGCACCGGGTGGTAGACACGGTGCACGGTCGTGACCTTCTTCACGACGACATCGGCAGCCCCGGCGGACTGTACGGCCATGCCGAGACCTAGAAAAAGAGCGGCGGCGGCGATCAAAGCTTTCATAGAGTTCCCCAAATGTGGATGAACGTGTCCCTCGCGTAATGAACGCTAGCGGTTTGCCGGAAGTTCCGCAAACAGCGAACACGTAACCGATCCGTCATCTGCCGCGTTGTCATCCCGAGGTTAATCCACGCTGCCGTCGGGAGAATTAGACTTTGACATCGCCATGGACGGAACCCGGCGCCTCGCACCCGATCACGCGCTTTTGGCAGGAAACCCGTGAACAGGCCGTTCGAGCACAGACGGAATGGCAGTGGGGTGGGTTCTTCCGCTGGTTCGGCATCGCCTTTGCCGGAGGCCTCCTCATTCTGCTGATCGCGCTCATCACGCTCGACTGGAACACGATGCGCGGACCGGTCTCGCGCTTGGCGTCGGCGCGCCTGGGACGACCGGTGGCCATCGACGGCAACCTGCGGGTCCATCTGTTCAGCTTCACACCCTGGATGACGGCGGAGCATGTGCGGGTCGGCAATCCGAACTGGCTGGCCCAAAGCGAGATGGCGCATGTCGACAAGCTCATCATAAAGGTGCGCCTGATTCCGCTCATCTTCGGGCACGCCCGATTCCCCTTCGTCGAAGCCGACGGCCCGAATGCAGCGCTGTTCCGCGACCGACAGGGCCGCGCAAACTGGATTTTCTCCGCGGATCCGACTGCGTCCGGAGACACTTTCCGTCTTCCGCCGATCGAACGCTTCGTCGTCAACAACGGCAACGTGACGCTGAAAGACGACAAGAACCACATGACCTTCGCCGGCACGTTTTCCTCGCATGAGGAGATCGGCGGACAGCGCAAGGACATCTTCGTCCTCGACGGCAAGGGAACGTTGCGCGGTGCTCCGTTGTCCGCGAGCGTGCGCGGCGGTCCGCTGATCCGCGTCGACCCGGATAAGCCTTATGCGCTGAACATCGACGTCCGCCACGGCGCGACGCATGTCGTGGCCAATGGCGCACTCGCCCGTCCGTTCGATCTTGGACAGTTCACCGCCACCGCGAAGCTCTCCGGTCCAACGCTGGCCGATCTCTACTTTCTGTCCGGGCTCGCCATGCCGAACACCTCGCCTTACCGGCTGTCGGCGACCTTAGTGCGCGACGGCAAACTCTACCGTCTTGAAAAACTCGGCGGTACGGTCGGCAAGAGCGATCTGTTCGGCGAGATGAGCGTCGATACCTCCAGCGGCCGTCCGTTCCTGCGCGCAACGCTGAAATCGAAGAGCCTCGCGTTTTCCGACCTTGGCCCGATGATCGGTTCGACGCCGGGCAAGGGCAATATCGTGCGCGAAAAGACGGCGGGCGGGAGGACGGAAACGGTGACGAGCACGATGCGCGTTCTGCCGGACATGCCGCTGCGGGTGGAGCGGGTGCGCGCGATGGACGCCGTCGTCGACTACAAGGCAGAAGCGATCCGCTCGCAGGATTTCCCGCTTCGCCAGCTTGTGCTGCATCTGACCCTCGACCACGGGGTGATGCGGCTCAACCCGCTCACGTTCACGTTCCCGAATGGCAAACTGGCGGGCAAGGTGAAGGTCGACGCCCGTGGCGCTGTGCCGATCAACGACGTCGATGCGCGCATTACCGACGTGCAGCTCGCCCAGTTCTTCGGCGGCGCGCACCCGCTGATCGAAGGCACCATGGAGGCGCGCGCGGTGCTGCACGCGCCGGGCGACAGTATTCACAAAGCTGCAGCCGCGGCGAACGGCACCTTCACAGTGGTCGTGCCGAAAGGTGCGGTGCGGAAATCCTATGCCGAGCTTTCCGGCATCGACGTCACACCGGGCCTGTTCGAACTGCTCGGCAACGACAAGAGCGACACCAATCTGCGCTGCGCCGTCGCGCATTTCGAGACGCACAACGGCACGATGCAGTCGGAACAACTCGTCGCCGACACGGACGCGGTGCGGATCGACGGCCGCGGCACGGTCAATCTCGACAATGAGCAGGTGAACTTCACGATGCAGGGCGAGCCCAAGTCCTTCAAGCTGATCCGGGTGCGCGCACCCATCACCGTGACAGGCTCGCTCGGCAGTCCGCATGTCGGCGTGAAAGCGGGACCGGCCGTGGCGCAGACCGGCATCGCCGTTCTGCTCGGCGTCTTCCTGACGCCGGCGGCAGCCATCCTGCCGTTCGTCGATCCGGGATTAGGCAAGGATGCGAACTGCACCGCGCTTCTGACCACTGCGAAGGCACAAGGCGCGCCAGTGAAGACAAAAGCGATCCGCACCGCAGCGCCCGCGCACAAGTAGCGCCCTTGTGCCGAGGGCTGTGGCCACGATAATGCCCACGATAGAGGGGCGCTCGTGGAAAACAAGGTCTTTGCCAAAGCCGCGTGGCGGCTGTTCCCGTTCATCGGGATTCTGTACGTCGCCTGTTTCCTCGATCGTGTGAATGTCGGGTTCGCGGCGCTCACCATGAACCGCGATCTCGGGATTTCGGACTTCGCCTATGGGCTCGGCAGCGGCATCTTCTTCATCGGCTATTTCTTCTTCGAAGTGCCGTCGAATGTGATCCTTGCGCGGGTAGGCGCGCGGCGCTGGATCTGCCGCATCATGATCACCTGGGGTCTGGTTTCGATGGCGATGGCGTTCGCGCGCGGTCCGTCGAGCATGTATGCGCTGCGCTTCCTGCTCGGCCTTGCGGAAGCGGGATTCTTTCCCGGCATCGTCTATTACCTGACGCGCTGGTTTCCCGCGTCCATGCGCGGCCGCTTCATGGCGATGTTTCTGGCGGCCATCGCGCTCGCCAATGTGATCGGCGCGCCGATTTCAAGCATGCTGCTGGGGCTGGAGGGATTTCACGGCCTGCACGGCTGGCAATGGCTGTTTCTGGTTGAGGGACTTCCCGCCATCGCGCTCGGCTTCGGAGTGCTGGCGTGGCTGCCAAACGGGCCAGATACGGCGACGTGGCTGGATGCGGAAGAAAAACGGATCATCGCCCAGCGGCTCGCGATGGATCCGCGCGGCGATCACGACGCGTTGTGGCCGATGCTGCGCGATCCGCGCATCTGGTTACTGACCTTGCCGGACTTCGGAATCGTGCTGGGCCTCTATGGTGTGGGACTGTGGCTGCCACAGATCGTGAAAGGGTTGGGCTTCTCCAATCTGCAAACAGGCTTCGTCGTTGCGCTGCCTTATGTACTCAGCGTGTTCGGGATGATCGCGTGGGGCGCGTCGAGCGATCGCAACAATGAGCGTATCTGGCACACCGTACTCGCCTCGCTGCTGGCGGCCGTATCGCTTCTCGCCGCAGCGTGGCTAGGCACCAGCCTGTGGTCGGTGATCGCGCTCTCGCTCGCCGTCGTCGGCATCTATGCCGGGCTCACTGTGTTCTGGACCTTGCCGCCGTCGTTTCTCACCGGAACGGCGGCCGCAGGCGGCATCGCATTGGTCAATTCCGTAGCCAATCTCGGCGGCTTTTTCGGGCCGTCCATCATGGGCTGGCTCAAGATGGAGACAGGGGGATATGCGGTGGGATTTGTCGTGCTCGCAGCCGGCCAGATCGCGTCGGCAATCCTCGTGTTGGCGCTGTCAGGCATGCTGACGCGGCGTCTGGCGTTCGCGGCGCCGGAGCCATAGCATCTGCCCGGCGTTGTGGCGGAGGAACGGACGTGGGCATCGAAGTTCGCAAACATGAGGGCGGTTGCGGCGCGGAAGTGCTGGGCGTCGATCTCAACCGCCTCTCCGACACCGATTTGCAGGCGGTGCGTCAGGCTTATGCCGATCACGGCGTGATCTTTTTCCGCGAGCAGAACTTGTCGGAGAACGAGCATATCGCGTTCGCCCGCCGCTGGGGTGAAATCGACATCAACAAGTTCTTCCCGCATATCGACGGCTATCCGGAGATCGCGAAAGTCTCGAAAGAGAAAGAGCAGAAGACCAATATCGGCGGCGGCTGGCACACCGATCACAGCTACGACGAGATTCCAGCGATGGGCTCCATCCTGGTCGCACGTACGCTGCCGGACAAAGGCGGCGACACGCTGTTCGCCAGTATGTACGCCGCTTACGATGCGCTCGACGATGAAACGAAACAGGAGATCGATGGTCTCAACGCCGTGCACTCCAACGCCCATGTCTTCGGATCGAAGTCGTATTACGACAACCCTGAGCGCAAGGAGTTCGCCAACGATGCGGCCGTCAGCAAAGCGGTGCATCCGGTCGTGATCACCCATCCGCTTTCAGGCCGCAAGGCGCTCTACGTCAATCCCGGCTTCACCACGCGATTCGAGAACAAATCGCCGGACGAAAGCCGCCCGCTGCTGCACAAGCTGTTCGCGTATGCGATGAAGCCGGAGTTCACCAGCCGCTTTCAGTGGCGCCCCGGCTCGATCGCGTTCTGGGACAACCGCGCCACCTGGCACTTCGCGCTCAACGACTATCACGGCGAAGAACGGCTGATGCACCGCATCACGGTCGCGGGTGTCGCGCTGCATTGACAGTAGCCGTTACCTGTCTTTCCTCTAAAGTTGTCATCCCGGCCGCAGCGAAGCCGAGCGCCGGGACCCATCCATCAGGCACGTTGATTTCGCCGCGCCACCCCGTCGCTCGCAAGCATGCGGAACGATGGCTCCCGGCGCGCCGTTCCGCTTCGCTTCACTGCGGCCGGGATGATAGGATAAATTTTTTGGGTGAGTACATTGATTGCTCGACTAGATCGCGGCACGACGTGAAGATCGGCCCAATGCCAACGAACCGAGCTGTCCGATGCTGATCGCATTGAGCGGAAATTCCAGCAGCACGTGCATCATGCTCACGACCACCAGCACCAGGATGCCGATCTCGTAATTGTAGAAATAGAGCGCGGTCGAGGCGGCGCTGGCAGCGACGATACCGGCCAACCGTGCGCGCGGGATCTGCGTCCACTTGATCACGTCGGCTTTGATGAACCAGTTGAGGTAGTGATAGGTATAGACGAACGACAACAAACCGGTGATCCGGCCGCCGAACTTCAGGTCGGGTATGCCGAACAGCGAACCGAGCGCCGGCGCAACGTTGCCGAAATTCTCCTGTGCGACGCGCGCGAGCGCCGGGACAACCGATCCGGCCCATGGCGGGACGACCACGATCAGCGTGATCGCGATCAGATAGGCGCCGACGATCGCCAGCTGTCCCCGGCTGCCCGACCGCAGCGCGCCCAGCGTCATGAAAACGAGGGTGAACAGCGAAACATGGATGAGAGTCGGCATCAGCGCACCAGCGATCCCGAACGGCATGCCGGTGCCCATCAACAGGATCGTCACGGCAACCGCCATCACGCCCCAAAGCGCTGCCTTCTGCGCCGTCGTGGCCGTCGCCGCGACCGCGCAGCCCAGGAACGCGCTCCACAACAGCACGCCCGACCAATACGGATCGGCGATGAACATCGCGCCGAACGCCAGTGCAACCAATCCCGTGGCGATCGCTTTATGGGGGAGATAATAGTTGCGGTCGTGAAGCCAGGAGATCTCGGTGAGGTAATGCGCCGGTCCCAGAATCGCATAGGACAGCAGGATCAGTTCGAAGGGCAGCAGATACGCGCCCGCAAGCGCTGCGAGCAGCAGGAGCAGATGGACGATATCGATACGCTGCATGATGTCCCTCGAAAGCAGGGCTAGTCTAGCAGAGCTTCCGCGTTCCGCTCTTGCCTGTCGTCGCGCCCCGGCTTATTGCGAAAGACATGACACGCGCATTCATTTTTCCCGGTCAGGGCAGCCAGGCCGTCGGCATGGGCAAGGCTCTCGCCGAAGCGTTCGCCCCTGCAAGAGACGTTTTCGAGGAAGTGGACGACGCGCTGTCGCAGAAGCTGTCGCGGCTGATGTGGGAGGGTCCGGAGAGCGAACTTACCCTCACCGAAAACGCGCAGCCGGCGATCATGGCGGCCAGCCTCGCTATCGTGCGCGTGCTGCAAAAAGACGCCGGGCTCGACGTTGCGCGGCATGCGCGCATCGTGGCGGGCCATTCGCTCGGCGAATACAGCGCGCTGGCGGCGGCCGGCTCTTTCACCCTTTCCGACGCGGCCCGTCTGCTGAAAGCCCGCGGTCAGGCGATGCAGGCCGCGGTGCCGGTGGGCGAGGGCGGCATGAGCGCGCTGCTCGGCGCCGAGATCGAACAGGCCGAAGCGCTTGCGAAGGAATGTGCGGAAGCGGGCGGTGGCGTTTGCGTGGTCGCCAACGACAACGCGCCGGGCCAGATCGTGATCTCCGGCGCGAAAGCCGCCATCGACAAGGCGGCGGATCTGGCGAAGGCGAAAGGCATCAAGCGCGCGATGACCCTCAACGTCTCCGCCCCGTTCCACTCGCCGCTGATGCAGCCGGCCGCGGACAAGATGCGCGAGGCGCTGGCCGCGGTAACGATCCGCCCGCCCGCCGCGCCTGTCGTTGCCAACGTCACCGCGGCCGAGATCATGGAGCCCGAAACCATTCGCCGCTTGCTGGTGGAACAGATCACGGGGCGGGTGCGCTGGCGCGAAAGCGTGTTGCGTTTCCGCGCACTCGATGTCGGCACCACTGTGGAGTTCGGCGGCGCCAAGGTACTCACCGGCATGGTGAAGCGCATCGACAAGGAATTGCAGACGGTGACTCTCGATACGCCGGCCGATATCGAGGCTTTCGCGAAAACGCTCTAGATGTTCGATCTCACGGGAAAGACCGCTCTCGTCACCGGCGCCACAGGCGGCATCGGCGGCGCCATTGCGGCGGCGCTGCACAAGCAGGGGGCCGCCGTTGTTCTGTCCGGCACGCGTGCCGAGGTGCTGGAAGGCGCGCGCGCCGGGCTTGGCGAGCGGGCCTTCATCGCGCCCTGCAATCTGGCCGATACCTCTTCGGTCGAAGCGCTGGTGAAGGCGGCTGAAGCGGCCGCCGGAGCGCCTGTCGATATCCTGGTGAACAACGCCGGCATCACCCGCGACAACCTCTTCATGCGCATGAAGGACGAAGAGTGGGATCAGGTGATCGCGGTGAACCTGACCGCCGCCTTCCGGCTCAGCCGTGCCGTCCTGCGCGGAATGATGAAAAAGCGCTGGGGCCGGATCATCTCCATCACCTCGGTGGTGGGAGAAACCGGCAATCCAGGGCAGGGGAACTATGCCGCCGCCAAGGCCGGCCTCGCCGGCATGACCCGCTCGCTGGCCTACGAAGTGGCCAGTCGCAACATAACGGTCAACTGCATCGCGCCGGGCTTTATCGCGACCGCCATGACCGACAAGCTGACCGACGACCAGAAGACGTCGCTGATGCCGCGAATCCCCGCCGGCCGGATGGGAACTCCGGGCGATATCGCGGCGGCGGCGGTTTATCTGGCCAGCGAAGAAGCCGCCTATGTCACCGGTGAAACCATCCAGGTCAACGGCGGCATGGCGATGATTTAGTGCCGCTGTGGGGAAGGACGCATGAAAGCCGCTTTTTGGTATGCATTGCTGCTGTCGACGGCCCTGTTGGCGGGGTGCGGACAGAAAGGGGCTGCTAATTCAGCAAGCCCAACCACACCAGCAACTTCTGCAAGTTTACCACCACAACAGACGGCAAGAGCTGATCCATTCGCCTCTGTTGTTATGAAAAACAACACGCCGGACATCGCTTTGAAGTCGTGGTGGGCGCTTATCGATGCCAAAGATCGCTTTTATTCTAAAAGGTGCGATCAACCCGAAGCGCCTGCCTTCGTCAAATATCGCGACGAAATTCTGACTGGCGACACGAAGGACTTTTTCACACGAAACCAGACTTCTTGTGCGGCAGACACTTACGGCCGGGAAATTGATGAGGTGAAGGTCGAGTCCGATTCGCGCGCTACGATCTTCGCGACGATCAAAAACACGACGCCACTTCCACAAGATGTCCATTTGAGTGACAGCGACGAGAGAAGCCGTTCAACCGGCGAGCGCTATAAATATGTTCTGGAGCGATCTTCGACTCAGGAGGGGTGGAAGGTCTCGCAGGTGTTCAGCCACAACGACTACGCCTCAGCCGGAGAGCCAGAGTGGCGACTGGAATATGATCCCAATTACGTTAATGCCCATTCCTATGTAATAGGGAACCAGTAGGAGCGCGGCAGCCTTTCTGAACGGAGATTTCGTGGTATACCAAAGCCTTAGCCGTGTTGTGGCGCGTTTTCCGGCTTTGTGATACCACCCTGCAACCGAAGGCCTCGTCGCGTGTAATCTGTCAAGCCTTGCGCTTTGGGCCGTAACCTTGGAAAAGCGCCGCCACAAAACCAATGAGAGGTTTGAGATACCAATGAGTGATACTGCCGAGCGCGTTAAGAAGATCGTGGTCGAGCATCTCAACGTCGATGCCGACAAGGTCACCGAGAACGCCTCCTTTATTGAGGACCTCGGCGCAGACAGCCTCGACACCGTCGAGCTCGTCATGGCGTTCGAAGAAGAGTTCGGTATCGAAATCCCCGACGACGCGGCCGAGTCCATCGTGACCGTCGGCGACGCCGTGAAGTTCATCGACAAGTCGCAGGCCTGAGCAACGCACACCGCCCATGCGTAGGGTAGTCGTCACCGGCCTCGGTCTTTTGACACCGCTCGCCTGCGGCGTCGAGGAGACGTGGTCCCGTCTGCTCGAAGGCCAGAGCGGGGCGCGGAAAATCGAGAAATTCGATACCAGCGATCTTCCGACCAAGATCGCGGCGATCATTCCGCGCGGCGACGGCACCAATGGCACCTTCAATCCGGATCAATGGTTCGATCCGAAGGAACAGCGCCGGGTCGACGACTTCATCACCTACGGTATCGCGGCGGCAAAACAGGCGGTACGCGATTCGGGATGGGAGCCGAAAACCGAAGAGGAACGGGAACGTACCGGCGTCCTCATCGGCTCCGGCATCGGCGGCCTGGAGGGGATCGGCGACACGGCGATCACCTTGAAAGAAAAAGGCCCGCGGCGCGTATCGCCGTTCTTCATCACCGGCCGGCTGATCAACCTGGTCTCCGGCTACGCCTCCATCGAGTTCGGCTTCAAGGGTCCGAATCATGCGGTCGTCACGGCTTGTGCGACAGGTGCGCATGCCATCGGCGACGCGGCGCGGCTGATTGCGCTCGACGATGCGGACGTGATGCTGGCCGGCGGTTCGGAAGGTGCGATCTGCCGCCTCGGCATCGCGGGTTTCAATGCCTGCCGGGCGCTTTCGACGGCCTTCAACGACACGCCGGAGAAGGCCTCGCGACCCTATGACCGCGACCGCGACGGCTTCCTGATGGGCGAAGGTGCAGGCGCCGTCATCCTGGAGGAATACGAGCACGCGAAAGCGCGCGGCGCGAAGATCTACGGCGAGGTCAGAGGCTACGGTCTGTCCGGCGACGCGCATCACATCACCGCGCCGGCGGAAAACGGCGATGGAGGGTTCCGTGCGATGCAGATGGCGCTGAAGCGCGCCGGCCTGTCGCCGTCCGATATCGACTATGTGAACGCGCACGGCACCTCTACCATGGCCGACGGGATCGAGGCCGGGGCGGTGGAACGCCTGCTCGGTAACGCCGCCGCGAAGACGTCGATGTCCTCGACCAAGTCGTCCATCGGCCATTTGCTCGGCGCGGCGGGTGCGGTCGAGGCGATCTTCTGTCTGCTGGCGATGCGCGACCAGATCGTGCCGCCGACCCTCAACCTGGAAAATCCGGACGTCGAGACCAAGCTCGACCTCGTGCCGCTCGTCGCGAAGAAGCGGGACATTAAAGTCACCATGTCCAATTCGTTCGGCTTCGGCGGCACCAACGCCGCGCTGATCTTCACGCCGCCGAACTGACGCGAATGCGCTGGGTTCTGGCGTGGATTTTTCTCATTGCGGTCGGAGTCGCGGCGTTCGCCGTCCTGTTTGCGTATTACAGCTTCGAACTGGCGGGTGGTCCTGCCGATAAACCGGTTGTGGTTCTGATTGCACCTCGCACCGGCGTTTCCGGGATAGCGGCAAAGCTCAGGGACGCCAATGTTGTGTCGAGCGCCGTCGTGTTAGCGCTCAACATCCGTCTGCGCGGCGAGGGCGGCAAGCTCAAGGCCGGCGAATACGAGTTTCCTGCCCATGTAACGATGGCAGATGCCGCCGAGATCATGATCGAAGGCCGTTCGCTGCAGCACAAACTTACGGCGGCAGAGGGACTGACCAGCGAGATGATCTATGCGCTGGTGAAAGCCGATCCCGTGCTGACCGGCGATCCGGGACCGGTGCCGGCAGAAGGCACCTTGTTGCCGGAAACCTATCTCTACACCCGCGGCACGACGCGCGCCGAGCTGCTCGAACGCATGCGCGTGGCGCAGGAGAAATATCTCGCTGCGCATTGGGCCACGCGCACGCCTGGACTTCCCTACCGCAGCAAGACCGAAGCGATCGTGCTGGCGTCGCTGGTGGAGAAGGAAACCGGCGTTCCGTCCGAGCGCGCGCGTGTCGCCGGCGTGTTCGTGAACCGGCTCAACCTCGGCATGAAGTTGCAGTCCGATCCGACGATCATCTACGGCCTCACCCGCGGCTATCCGCTCGGCCGCCGGATCAGGGAAAGCGAGATACTGGCAGCAACGCCGTACAACACCTATGTGATCGCCGGTCTGCCGTCGGCGCCGATCTGCAATCCGGGAAAGGACGCGATCGCAGCAGTGCTCGATCCGCAGACGACAAAAGATCTGTATTTCGTGGCCAATGGAACCGGCGGTCACGTGTTTGCAGAAACCCAGGAAGATCAGAATCGAAACGTCGCCGCGTGGCACAAGATACACAACGTGCAGAAATGATTTCCGCGATCAGGGGCAGCGGAGCTAAGTTCTGTCCTGAGACGGAGTCGTTGCAATGACTGTCGTGAGCATGACCGGTTTCGCCGAAAGCAACGGCGCGCAAGGGGTGTTGCGCTGGCGCTGGGAAGCCAAAAGCGTCAACGGCCGCGGCCTCGATCTGCGCCTGCGCACCCCACCGGGTTATGACGGGATCGAATCGGCTGCACGCATGCTCGCCAACGAACGCTTCCGGCGCGGCTCACTACAGGCCACACTTATGATCGAGCCGCAGGACGGCGCGCGCGGTTTGCGCGTCGATCCCGCCGCACTTGCCGCCGCCATCAAGATCGCCAAGCAGATTCAGCAGGAGACCGGTCTGCCGCCGGCGCATGTCGACGGTTTGCTCGCGCTGAAAGGCGTGATCGTGCAGGACGAGCCGTTGCCGATGGATGCGGCCGCGCGCGCGGCGCGCGATGCGGCGATCCTGGAAAGCTTCGCCTCCGCACTGGACGCGCTGGCGCTCGCGCGCATCAACGAAGGGCAGAAACTGCACAAGGTGCTGTCCTCGCAGATCGACGACATCGAACGGATGACCGCCGACGCGGGCCGCAGTGCAGCGACGCAGCCGGAGGCGTTGCGCACGAAGCTGAAGGCCCAGCTGACCGAGTTGCTTGAACCCGGTGCGGTATCGCCTGAGCGGCTCGAACAGGAGATCGCGATGCTCGCCGCCCGCGCCGACGTGCGCGAAGAACTGGACAGGCTGATTTCGCATGTCGAGGAAGCGCGGACCCTGATCGCATCGAAGGAGGCGGTCGGACGCAAGCTCGACTTCCTGGCGCAGGAGTTCAACCGCGAAGCGAACACGCTGTGCTCCAAATCGTCGGACGCGGCGCTGACCCGCATCGGCCTCGCGCTCAAGGCTGCAATCGATCAGTTCCGCGAACAGGCGCAGAATGTGGAATAGGACGGGGTGATGACCGAGGGGGGCATGCAACGGCGCGGGCTGATGCTAGTGCTGTCGTCGCCATCCGGCGCTGGCAAGACGACGCTGTCGCGGCGTCTGCTGCAGACCGACACCGCGATCACAATGAGCGTATCGGCGACGACGCGCAGTCCCCGCCCCAATGAGATCGACGGTAACGATTACTTCTTCGTGTCCGCAGGGGACTTCGAACAGCGCGTGGCGGCCGGCGACTTCCTCGAACATGCGACAGTCTTCGGCCATCGCTACGGCACGCCGAAAACGGCTGTGATGGACGCGCTCGCGGCCGGCAAGGACGTGCTGTTCGACATCGACTGGCAGGGGACGCAGCAGCTGCGCCAGCAGGCGCGCGACGACGTGGTGAGCGTCTTCGTGCTGCCGCCCAGCCACGGCGAACTGGAGCGCCGTTTGCGTGCAAGGGCACAGGACGAGGAGGCGGTGGTGCGCCGCCGCATGGCGAAAGCGGCGGACGAGATCAGTCACTGGGCGGAATACGACTACATCATCATCAACGACGAAGTGAACAAGGCGCAGACCCAGCTCGAAACCATCCTCGCCGCCGAACGTCTGAGACGAACGCGGCAAGTCGGCATTCCGCAATTCGTGACGAAGCTGACGGCCGGCTGAGCAACGGCGAGAACGGCCTGTTAGATGACGGGGAACGCGCCCGCAGCCTCGATAGTTACTCTTCGATATTGCCCGAAGGGTTCATGATATCCATGCAGATAGCCTTAATCGTCGGTGCCGTAGCCGCGATATGTTCCACGGTGAGTTTTGCACCGCAGGCGTGGAAGATCATTCGGACCCGCGAAACCAAAGACATTTCCACCGGCATGTATCTGTTAACGGTCGGTGGTTTTGCGGCGTGGGTGATCTATGGTCTCATGCTCATGCAATGGCCGCTTATTGTCGCCAACAGCATCTGCTTTTTCCTTTCCGCATTCATCCTGGCCATGAAGTTGCTGCCGCGCGCTCACAAAGATGCCATCGCGGACGCCGTCACGCCCGGCAAGCGTTAACCGGGCTAAGCCGTCGCCTTCATCGCTTCACGTTCCCCGGCGGCAAACGCATTCCAGGCCTCAATCGGTACGATTTGCGGTACTTCCGACCGCAAAGCTCGCCGCGACGATCACCATCGCAAGCAGAGGGATGGCAAAACCGATCTGCAATCCCGCCAGCCGCGCCGTGAAGCCGACGAGCGCCGGACCTGCCAGCACACCGGCGTAACCGAGCGTCGTGACAGCTGCGATGGCAAGGCCAGACGGCATTGCCCGCGTGCGGCCGGTGATCGTCATCAGTACCGGCACGACATTGGAGGCGCCGACACCGACCAGCGCAAAGCCGAATAGTGTCGCGATCGCCGAGGGCGCCAGGATCGCGAGCAGGAAGCCTGCAGCCGCGATCGTCCCGCCGCCGAACAGCATAGTTCGCTCGCTCAGCACCGCGCGGATGCGATCGCCGCTCAGGCGGCTCGCCGTCATCGCGCAAGCGAACACCGTGAAGCCCATGCCCGCGAGAGCCGGGCTGGCGCCACGCTCCGATTTCAGCAGAACCGCACTCCAGTCGAGCACGGAGCCTTCCGCCATGAAACTCAAGAAACAGAGCGCGCCCAGGAACAGCACGAGCCCGTGCGGCATGACGAACAGTGGCCCCTCTTCGGCATCGCTTTCGTCGATCCGTGCCATCAACCCTCCGGCCGCGGCAGCCAAAACAAGCAGTCCGCCGGCCGATATCGCGCTCGCCGCGAACAGCGGATTGGGGTGCGCGCCGGTCAACAACAGGCTGGCGCTGGCGGCCCCGACGATGCCGCCGAAGCTGTACTGCCCGTGAAAACCGCTCATTAGCGAGCGGCCGGAGGCGCGCTCGACCACAACGCCCTGCACGTTCATCGCGACATCCACGGTGCCAAGCGAACCGCCGACCAGCGCCAGCACGGCGGCAACCGCGAACGGATTGCCGAGCAGCACCAGCAGCGGCAGCGCGAGCACGAACAGCGTTCCACCGGTGAGGATCGCGCGCTTCGGACCGATGCGCGGCAATAGTGCGCCCGTCACCGGCATGGCGATCATCGAGCCCAGACCGAGACAGAGAAGCAGTAGCCCAAGCGAGCCGTTGTCGAGCGCGAGGCGCGTCTTCACGAACGGAATGAGCGGCGCCCAGGCCGCCGGAATGAGACCGGTCACGAAGAACGCGAGCCGGGTGGAAATCTCCTTCCGGCGCTGGCTGGGAGACGCGGTCAGAACCGTTCGCCCACCATTTCTTCGCTCTTCGCCCAGAGCGCCTTGGCATGTTCGCCGTCGAGCGCATAGGCGCGCACGCCGCCGCGCGCTTCCGGATTCTCCATCAGCTCCGCGACGTGGCAGTCCTCGCAGTAGTGCCCACCCACGGCATCGGCCGGGGCCACGAAGCCGCTCCACACGGACGTCGCCGCACCCTGCGGGATCGTCTTCCACTGGAACGTCGGCGCGCCCGCCGCCTTGTTTGCGTCTTCGATGCTCTTGATCATTCCCGCGATCAGTTCGGGCGTCATGTAGCGGCCGAGTTCGGTCTGGATGCCGCCGGGATGCACCGCGGTGGCGCGCACGCCTTCGCCCTTGTGACGGCGGTCGAACTCCACGGCGAACAGGATGTTCGCCGTCTTCGAGCGGCCATAGGCGCCGAACTCGGTATAAGGCGTATGCTCGAAATTCGGATCCTCGATGTTGACGTCGGAGAACCGGTGTCCGGCCGACGACAGATTGACCAGCCGCGAACCGTTCTTCATTAGCGACGCGATCCGGTTGACCAGCACGAAGTGGCCGAGGTGGTTTGTGCCGAACTGGGTCTCGAAACCATCCGACGTTTTGCCCTGCGGACAAGCCATGACGCCGGCATTGGCGATGACGGCATCGAACGGCTTGCCGGCCTTGACCAGCGCATCGGCACAGGCGCGCACGCTCTTCAGCGAGGCGAGATCGAGTTCGACGAGTTCGAGGCTGCCGCCGTTCTTCGCATCGGCGCGGACCTGCTCGGTCGCCTTCTGTGCCTTGGCGAGATCGCGCGCGGCACCCACCACTGTTGCACCGTGCGCCGCCAGGGTGCGCGCCGTTTCGACGCCGAGGCCGGCCGACACGCCCGTCACCAGCACGCGCTTGCCGCTCAGATTCACACCTTCCAAGACTTCATCCGTCGTGGATTCGGCACCGAGTGTCTTTGTCATGAAATCCTCCATTATCCTTTGGCTATTCTAGTATCGGGAAACGACGCCGGGCGATACCGCGGCTCTCGCCTCAAAGACCGTCGTGACCTTCTCAAGAGAACGTCATGACCGGTCGACCCGGAGCGAAGCGCAGGGCGTACCGGTCATCCATGGCCGCCGTGCATGTCCAGCGAGTCTCAATTCCGGCCCATCGCGGCAATGGATCGCCGGGACGAACGCCGGCGATGACGACATATTAGGGCGTGACGCTCAGTTCAGTTTCACGCGATAGACGCGCGAAGCCGTGCCGCTGAACAGGGCGGTCTTCTCGTCCGCCGAATAGTTCTTCGCAAGCCGCTTGAACGCATTCCAGAGCGCGACATAGGTCGCGCCGAAGCGGTCGACCGGGAAATTGCTCTCGAACATGCAGCGGTTCGCGCCGAACGCCTCGATGCAGGTCTCGACATAGGGCTTCCACTGCTCGGCCAGCGTTTCCGAGGTCGCGTCCGGCTCGTGCCAGCGCGCGCGCCAGCCGCCGAACGGCATCGGCAACCCGCCCACCTTCACATTCACATTCGGCATCTTCGCGAGCGTCTGCATGTTCTCGCGCCAGGTGTTGAACCGTTCCTCGCGCTTGCCTTTGTAACGCCCGATGCCGAGCGGCGTGCCGACATGGTCGATCACCACCGTCGTCTCCGGGAACGCGCGCACCAGATCGATCAGGTCGGGCAGTTGCGGCTCCAGCAGCCAGGCATCGAACGAAAGGCCGAGCTTGTGCAGATGCTTGAAGCCGGTGCGGAATTTTGGATCGAGATAGAGACCCGCCGTTGCCCGGCCGGCGAGCGGTCCGAGCACGTTCGGATCTTCGTCATAGGAGGCGCTCTGCCTGATGCCGCGGAACCGGCCATGCCCTGCCTCGATATGCGAGCGCAGGACGTCTTCCGCCTGATCGCCGATGCGAAGGTCGACATGGCCCACGATGCCGGCGCAGGCACGCACGTCGCCATAAATGCCGCTCGCCGTCATGGCGGCCACGCCATTTACGAACTCCGTCTCGCCAACGCATTTGAGTGCATCCGGCCCGTCGGCGCGGTACATCGCGCCGCACTCCATGTAGATCGTGCCGCGGACGTTGTGACCGCCCTTCAGGTCTTTCAGCAGTTCGTCGAGCAGATAGCGTGGGACATTGTGCAGGATGTCCATGAAGCCGTGATCGGACGGCGGCAGGTTGCGCAGGATCTCCGTCGGCCGGTCCCACAAATGATGATGCGGATCGACGATCGGCAGATCGGGTTCGAGAATCGTTTCGGCCATGGAGTGCGCCTCTTTTTCCTACGGATGCCACATCATGGGACGGTCCGGCGCCGATATCCACTGTCTCAACATATCGCCAAGCCTGTTTATTGCCGATATCTCGCAGCGAACATGGAAGTTCGCACTGGCAGTATGCGGCGCGGAACCACGCCGCTCGATCCGAGTCTCGATCGCTGCATGGCCTGTGTTGTCGAACACATAGGCTCTGAGGTGAATGAACTCGGATGTACCGGCTGAGCCGATGCGAAATTCTGCCGACGCATCACGCGAAGACGGAAAGTTCAGCAATTCATCCGAGAAAGCGAGCAACGCGGTTGCAGTGCAATAGAAATCGCTGCTAGCGGTGAAGCTGCCGTTCGACGCGAATATCTCAACGTGCCAGTTTTGGGCATCGTCGAAAGAAAATCTGGTGAAGCTGAGGGCGGACTCGCGCATTTATCCGCCCTCAGATCGTGGAACCTTACGGGTGCAAGATGACGCGGCCGGTGATCTTGCCTTCGCGCAGATCGTTCAGCGTCTGGTTCGCCTGGTCGAGCGGCCGCTTGGAATAGGGGATCGGATCGACCTTGCCGGCGCGCACCAACTCCATCATCTCCCTCGTGTCGTCGAGCGAGCCGACCATCGAGCCGTTTATGGAGATCGCGCGGAACGGGAACATCGGGATCGGCATGCTCATCGCGCCGCCGAACAGGCCGACGATGATCACCTTGCCGCCGCGCCGCACCGTCTGGCTGGCGAACGCAAAGGTCTTCTCAGAGCCTACGAAATCGACCACCGCATAGGCGCCGCCGCCCGTGTCCGTCATCAGCTTCTTGGCCGCGTCCGGATCCTTGGTGTTGTAGGTCGCGCTCGCGCCGGCCTTCTTCGCCATCGCCAGCTTCTCGTCGTCGATATCGGCCGCCAGCGGGCCCTTGCCGAACAACGCCTTGGCGAACTGCACGCCCATCATGCCGACGCCGCCGACCCCGAGCACCAGCACCTGGTCGCTGGGTCCGAGCTTGCCGACCTTCTTCATCGCCGCGAAGGCGGTCAGGCCGGAGCACATATACGCCGCGCCCAGCGCCGGATCGGTCTTGCCGTAATCGATGAGATATTTCGGATGTGGCACCAGCACATGGGTCGCATAGCCGCCCGCCACGCCGGAGGAACAGCCGAGCTGGCGCGGGCCGCCGACGCAGATGTTCTCCTCGCCGCGCGCACAGGCCGGGCACTTGCCGCAGCCGATCCACGGGAACGCCGCATAGCGTTGGCCCACCTTTACGTCTTTCACGTCGGGACCGACCGCGACCACTTCGCCTTCGATCTCATGACCGAGCGTGTGCGGCAGCTTCATGTTCGCCATCGACGTCTTGTTACCGCCGCCGAGATCGAAATAGCCGTCATGGATGTGCACGTCGGAATGGCAGACGCCGGCGTTGTGCACCTTCAGCAGCACTTCGGTGCCGGTGGGAACGGGATCGGGCGTTTCGATTTCCTTGAGCGGCGCACCGAATTCGACAACGGCCTGACTGCGCATGAGCGTCTCCCTTGATTTTTGTGATCTGCCGTCAGTCTGGCACGGAGCCGCGCGGCGCGGCAACCTGCGCGTCAGGCGCGGCCGATCTGGGGATCGCTCTTGCTCGGGCGGCCGGTTTCGATGTGCCCGGCGAGTTGCTGACGGAAAGAGGGCGTGCCTTTGTGCATGACCGTCAGATCGTACCAATGGTCGTTCGCTGCGACGGCCTGACGATGTTCCGCATGGGTGCCTGCCGCGACGGAATAAGAGTGTGAGGTGCTGGCGTAGGCGTCGCGAACCTCAAACGTTGCGGTTGTGGTGCCGCCGTTCTGAAATGTCAGAACAAGCGATTGGCTCGGTGTGTCGTAGTGCGCCGAGATCGTTTGTCTGGCGTCGTGCGAACCGGCATAGCGGCGATAGAAACCGTTCGGGCCATGCAGGGAAAGATCGTGTTCGCCGGACAGTGCCAGTGTCTGGCTGAGCGTCTTGCCGCTTTCGACCATGTAGAACCATGGTCCTTCTCCCGCCTTCGCCGAATAGAGCGTGAACCCGACACCGACCGGGCCGCGGTTTTCGAAACTGAGCGTCACGCCGTCCTTGATTGCGGTCAGCGAGGCGCCGAAATCGTAGGGCAGGGGTCGTGTGGGACGTTGTCCGTGTTCCTGCTTCGGCAAAGCGGCGACGGCAGATCGGGTTGCTGCAGGCAGCTTCGCCTGATCGTCGGCGCGCGCCATTGCACCGGCGCCGCCCGGCACCGCGATCCAACTACCATCGTCTGCGAAATCGAACATCGAGGTCAGGTCGCCAGAGACCGCGCGCCGCCATGGGCTGATGTTCGGCTCCATCACGCCGAAGCGCTGTTCGAGGAAGCGAATGACCGAGGTGTGGTCGCTCAGTTGGGAATTGACGAAACCGCCGCGCGTCCACGGCGAGATCACGATGAGAGGCACGCGCGGTCCGAACCCCACCGGCTCCCACAGATAATTCTCCGCTTTCGTGTCGGCGGTGGAAAGCCCGATGGAGGAATGGATCGCCGGCACCAGCGGCGGCACGTGATCGAAGAAGCCGTCATTCTCGTCGTAGTTCAGGATGAACACGGTCTTCGCCCACACTTGCGGGTTGGAGGCGAGCGCTTCGAGCAGGCGCGATACGAACGACTCGCCATAGCCTGGTGTCGCTTCGGGGTGTTCGCACAGGATGTACGGCGCCACGATCCACGACACCTGCGGCAGGCGATCGTTCTTCACATCGCCGGCGAAAGCGGCAACGAGATATTCGCCTCGCGAGGTTTTGGCATTGGCGGCATTGGCGCCGGCCACCCAGCTGCGGGCGCGGGCATGAAGCTCCGACTGCGGCGCCCCACCGCGAAAGTTCGTGAAATAGGCGAGTGGGTTGTCGCCGTAATTGTCGAACTCCTGGTAGACGCGCCAGTCGATGCCCGCCGCCTGCAGCCGCTCGGCATAGGTCGTCCAGCCATAGCTCGCGAAATTCTTCGCGTCGTTCGCCATGTCGGCGGTTTCGTTGGGTTCGTCGGGTGGATTTGTGATGACCTGGTTGGCGCTATTGCCGACGCTGAGCCCGCTCGTCCCGCTGAACAGGAACAGGCGGTTGGGATTGGTCGGCCCGAAGATCGAGCAGTGATAGGCATCGCAGATCGTGAACGCATCGGCCAGCGCGTAGTAGAAGGGAAGATCGGCGCGGGTGAAGTAGCCCATCGTCATTTCGCTTTTGACCGGAATCCACGCGTCGTGGTTCTTCCACAATGCGTGCGATTTCTTCCAGCTGTGATCGAGGCTCTTCATCCCTTGGGCGAACGTCGTGTTCGTATCGAGGTGAAACGGCGTCACCGTTTCCACATCGCCGGGCGTCTTCGGCTGGAACCACACAGGCTTCCCGCCGGGCAGCGTGATGGCACGTGGATCGGCAAAACCGCGCACGCCGCGCAGCGTTCCGAAGTAATGATCGAACGAACGGTTCTCCTGCATCAGGATCACGACATGCTCGACATCCTTGATTGTGCCGGTGCGCGACTGCGCCGGAAGGGCCAGCGCCTCGCGCAACGCCAGCGGGAGCGCAGCCAGCGATGCCGCGCCCAGTTTCAGGAAAGACCGGCGATCGTTGTGCATAAGGCGCCTGATGAGACTCGGCGTGTTCTATCGCGTATTTGCGGCAGACGCGTCAAAGGCCGCGCAGGGTGCGTGCGAGCGCCGCGAAATCGGCTACCGAAAGTTGCTCCGGCCGCGCGGTAGGATCGAGCCCGGCGCTGCGGACAAGCGCCTCGGCGTCCGGGGCAAGCGATTTCAGACTCTGGCGCAGCATCTTGCGGCGCTGTCCGAAGGCCGCCTGTGTAACGCGCTCCAGATCGCCCAGGACGGCCGGCGCAACCGGCTCGGCAAGCGGTTCGAGGCGCACGATGGAAGAGGTGATCTTCGGCGGCGGCACGAACGCGCGCGGCGAGACATCGAACAGGATTTTCGCCCTGGTCCGCCATTGTGCCAGCACCGACAGCCGGCCGTAGTGCTCGGTGTCCGGCCGGGCGACGATGCGCTCTGCCACCTCGCGCTGAAACATCAAGGTCAGGCTCTGCCAGAATGGCGGCCACGTATCAGCCGTCAGCCATTTGACCAGCAAAGCGGTGCCGATGTTGTAGGGCAGGTTGGCGGCGATCCTGACCGGTCCCTCGACCCCGCACTCCTGCATCAGCATGCGTTCGTCGAGATCGAGCGCGTCGGCCGACACGACGGTGAGTTGTCCGGGATAGGCGGCCGCAATCTCCGCCAGCGCCGGCAGGCAGCGCTCGTCACGCTCCACTGCGATTACACGGGCAGCCCCTTCGCTCAGCAGCGCACGCGTAAGCCCGCCTGGTCCTGGCCCGACTTCATAGATCGTCGTATTTTCCAACGGTCCGGTCTCGCGCGCGATGCGGCGCGTCAGGTTGAGATCGAACAGGAAGTTCTGGCCCAGCGATTTTTTGGCCGCGAGGCCGTGTGCCGCGATCACCTCGCGCAGTGGCGGAAGGCCGTCGCCGCTCATGCGGCGCGGGCGTCTGCGATTTGCGCGGCGAGTCCTATCGCGGCGATCATGCTGCGCGGATTGGCCTTGCCGGTCCCCGCGATGTCGAACGCGGTGCCGTGATCGGGCGAGGTGCGCACGATCGGAAGGCCGAGCGTCACGTTCACGCCGTCCCAGAACGCCAGCGTCTTGATCGGGATCAGGGCCTGATCGTGATACATGCAGAGCGCCGCGTCGTAGCGCGCCCGCGCTTCGGCATGGAACATGGTGTCGGCCGGCAGCGGCCCGCGCACATCGGCTTCCGCGCGCAAAGCCTCGACGGCAGGCAGAACGATCTCGCGATCCTCCCGGCCCAATTCGCCGTCTTCACCGGCATGCGGATTGAGACCGGCGACGGCGAGGCGTGGCCTGGCGATACCGAAATCGTGCTTCAACGCATGCAGAACGATCTCGCCCGTTTCCACGATGGCGGCAATAGAGAGGCGGCCCGGCACAGCGGCGAGCGGGATGTGGATCGTCTGCGGCACGATGCGCAGGCCGCCGCCGGCCAGCATCATCACCGCGCGATCCGTCTCCGTCAGCGCGGCCAGATATTCGGTATGCCCGGGATATTCGAAGCCACCGGCCATCAGCACCGCCTTGTTGATCGGGGCGGTAACGACGGCCGCTGCTCCGCCTGCCAGCGCGGTATTCACTGCAACGTCGATCGCATCAGTCACGGCGCGGGTGTTGGCGGAATCCGGCTTGCCGGGCGCGCAGGGCGCGAAAAGCGGCTGTGTCGCGAGCAACGCATCGTCGGTAAGCGTGCCAAAACGGCGGAAGACGGCGGGATCGCCCACCAGTTTCAGCGCACGCGCGCCGATGCGCCCCTTCAGATGCCTGAATGCCGCTACCGCGATTTCCGGCCCAATACCGGCCGGCTCGCCCATCGTCAGAAGTATCGGCGCGTCCGCAGGCGTCGTGTTGCGCTCAGCGGTCTTGGACATCGGCATTGCGGCGCAGACGTGCGAGGTAACCACGCGCCAGGGTCGAAATCTTGTCCTGGAAAAGCTGGTTTTCGACGTCTTCGCGCGACGGCATCTGCCATACTTCAAGCTTGGGCGCCGCCTTGTCGCAACGCGCCAGGATCTCGATGCCGACGCCGGTGATCGGGAACGGCGGCGATACGCCGCCGGCCTGAAGCTTGGCGGCCTCCGACTGAATCTGAGGGCTCAGATCGCTGAGTTTGAGATTCTGCCTGGCGAAATCCTGATAGGACGCACCGCGGATATTGGATGCGACTTTGGCCAGCTCCTCGCAGCTTTGCGCGCGCTCGGAAATCTGCTGCGCCATTTGAAGCGCACGCTGCTGCAACTCCGGCGGTGGCTTCGGACCGGTTGGCAGCAACATACCGACGATAGGCGTCGCACTGGTGAGCGGCTTGCTGTCGTCCTGCGTGGACACTTTGGTGCCGACAGGCTCCCAGCGGCGGCGCAGGAACAGGATGTAATAGCCGCCGACCGAGCGGATCGGCGGAGTGACCTCGCCGACGCGCAGCTTCTCGATCGATGCGTTCAGCTCCGGGGCGAGTTGGCCGTCTTCGACCGTGCCGAGATCGCCGCCCGACGCGGCCGATGGGCTCTGGCTGAACTGGCGTGCGATCGTATTGAACGGCGCGCCGTTCTTGATCTGCTCGTAGATGCGCTCCGCATCCTCTTTGATTTTCGAATCCTGCTCCGGGTTGTCGACGCCGAGGAAAATCTCCGCCACCAGGAAGTGCGGCTTGTTCGCACCGGCTCTCACCCGCGCATATTCCTGATCGACGTCGCCCGGCTTCACCTGCACCTCGCCGCCGAACTCGTCTTCGACCGCTTTCTGCCACGCGATCTGGACCGCGATCTGCGAGCGCAGCGTGGCCATGTTCACGCCGCTGCCCGCCAGAACCTGTTTCAGTTTCTCAGGCGTCAGGCCGTTTTCCTTGATGAGGTTGTTGATATACTTGTCGACATCTTCGGAGCCGATGACGATGCTCTTGCGGTTCGCTTCCTGCGTCTGGATCTTTTCGGTTTCCAGCTGACGCAGAATTTGCGAGCGCAGTGCCTTGCGCTGGTCTTCGTTCTCGGCCTTCACGCCCGACGTGGCATTGAGAAGCGCCAGACGCTGGCGCAGGTCGTAGTCGGAAATCGGCGAACCGTTCACGATCGCGGCCACGCCGATGGTGTTCTTGCGGATGGCCTCGGCTTCCGCGTTGGCGTCGGGAAGCTCGTTGGCCGGTTTGCCGAGGCTGGCCGTCGTCTTGTCCGCATCGGATTTGGGAGGCGTCGCGGGCGCGTGCGGTTTCGCACCTTCGGGGGCCGCAACCGAGGCGGCCGCCAGTACGAAAAGCCCACTGCAAAATGCAAATGCGAATGTTGCGCGTTTTTTCAGCAAGGGATCGATCTTCGGCAGCCTGACGTTGCGAGCGCGTTCCGAAGCCCGTCCCCGCCGGATCGCAGGGGCCGGAGAATACGGAAATCCGCCCCCGGTTCAAGGACGGGAGAAAATATCCTTTGGGAACAAGTCGAAAGGATCGAAGGGCTGGTCCCCGCTCTTGAACGAGAACCGCAGCAAAACCGCGGACGAAGGCGGCAAATCGCGGTCCTGGGTATAGCGTTCGCGGAACGCCAGGGCGATCCCGAGACACTCGTCTTCATAGCCAAGCCCGAACTCGCTATCGAGCATCTGGTTGGCTTCCAGGTCGCGCCGGCCTGCCGCGAACAGTTCCCAGTGGTCGAACACGCCGATCGTGGCCTGGGCATTGACTTCTTCCCGTGTCGGCAGCGCTTCCGACGGAATGGCTTCCACCCGCAGATAGCTGACCTGCACCGTCGACCGGCCGAAGATGCCCGTCAGGTAGACTTCGTTGCGGCGGAGGCTGCCGTCGTTTCCGTCGATATCGACGCGATGGGTAAGGTCGATATAAGGCAGAAATTTGATGCTCATCCGGCCGACGATATCGGAGGTCGTTCCGCCGAGCCCGGTGTCCGCGGCGAAAATCGGGTCCGGCTTCGGCCGCAGGATCTCGCCGATCTGCGTTTCGACGGAGCCGCCGGGGAAGTATGCGTCGGCCTGCACGCCGACATTGGCGCGCGGTCCAGTTTCCACGATGTCGTAGCCGGGAAGCCGGTTGAAGCTGAAGACATCCTGGTCGCCGAACTCGATATCCGAGGTATCCTCGTTCGGGATGCTCGCGGGATTGCCGCCATAAGGTGCCCAGATCGCCTGCACGATCGGCTGGATGACGAAGGCGTGATCTCCGGAACCGCTCGCGAACGGCCAGCGCCAGTCGAACCCGACATAGGGAAGCGCGCGGGTGACGAAGCGGCTCTCATCGAGGTTGCCGTCGGTGAAGCGGCCGACATGGTAGACGTCGCTGCGCACATCGGCCTGAAGCGTGAAGAGCTGCCCGTTGTCGGTGACGTAAGGCAGCTTGTAGTTGACCTCCGTCGTGATCCGTTCGTCCGCATCCGGAAGTTCGGGCGTTGCCTGCTCGCGGAACAGCGCAACGCTGCTGAAGTCCACCCGCAACTCGCCGGACAGGACTTTGTGATTGGGAATGTAGCTGTATTGGATCAATGGCAACGCGAACGGAATGACTTCGCTATTGTCGGTCGCGCGCAGGCCCTCGAAGAAGTAGGTGCTGAGGCCGAGCCGGCTCTGGCCGTAGATGCCTTCCAGGAACAGGTCGGATACCAGGCGATCCAGTTCGGAAATGTCGTAGCGCTTGAGATAGGTGTCGTTGTTGGTCAGCTGGACGTCGTATCCGGTCCGCCAGGTGTTGGTGGCCTGCCAGTCGCCTGAGCCGAACAGATGGCCATAGCCTTGCTCGACGTTGCCGGAGAGGCCGCCATGCGGGTTCAGCCCGCCGCTCGCCTGCAACCACATGCCGCCGTCGTTCCAGCGCTGCCGGTATTCGCCTTCCAGGACGTCGCCGCCCTTGGTCGTGGCGAACGGCGTGATCGTCGCGTCCTCGGAATCGGAGAACGCGATATAGATCGGAAGCTTGACGTAGTAGCCGATCGAACTCGACGAACCGAGTTCCGGCGTGAGGATGCCCGTGGTGTGCTTCACCGTGGGATCGGGTGTCGAGTAGTAGGGCGTGTAGAAGATCGGCACGCCGCCGAGCTTCAACGTCGCGTCCTTGAACTTTATCCGGTGATGCGCCTCGTCGTAGAAGATACGATAGGCCTTCACCGACCAGAGCGGCGTGGTGTCGCCGCGCTCACGGCAGATTTTGCACGGCGTATAAGCCGCGTTGTAAACCGTCGTCTCGACGCCCGCCTCGCGTTGCGCCGTGTTGCCGACGATTCGGCCGGATTTCCCGATCAGCGCGGCGAACCCTTGCATCACCCCGTCGCGCATGTGGTCGGTGAGGTCGACGTGATTGGCGAACACCACGTCGCCGTTGGCGGACATGACGCTGGCGTGGCCGTCAGCGGACACCTTGTCGGTGTTCTGGTCGTAGGTGACGGCGTCGGCGAGGACGATGCGGCCGCCATAGTCGATTTCGACATGGCCGCGCGCACGAACGACATGCCGGTCGACGTCGTAATCGACCTCGTCGGCCTGCAGCAGCATCTGATCCTGGTTCGCCGGTTTTTGTGTCGCCGCCGTGGCCGGTACCGCGAGGAGCAGACCGTAGACGATGGCGATGCCCCCTCGTCTCATCCGTCCTCCTGATGGAAGACCAGCGTCATCCCGATGAGGATGGCAGCAGCCGCCGGTGCGGTCGCCGCAAGCGGCACCGGCAGGATGGAGGACTGACCGAGCGTCTGGGTCAGATTGCTGAAGAAATACACACCGAAGCCTGCGAACACGCTGTAGAGAACGACACGGCCCATGCCGCCATAGCGCGCGAGCCTGAGCGAAAAGCTTGCCGCCATGAACACCATCGCCGCGAACAGGGCTGGCAACGCGAGCAGGGTGTAGAAATAGAGTTGATAGCGGGTGGCGCCGAAGCCTGCGGCCTGGGCGGCCGAAATGAAGCCCGGCAAATCCCAGAACGACAGCGTGTCCGGCGACGCGAAGCTCTCCTGGATACGGGCTGGCGTCAGTGTGGTGGGCAGGTCGTAGTTGTCGTGATGCTTCGGCAGTCCGGTGACGACATCGCTGACCCAGGCATTGTGCAGCGCCCAGGCGCCGGGATGCAGCTCGGCGGAGTGCGCATCGATCCGGCCCTTGAACTCGTCATTGGCGCCGTAAAGAAAAACGATCACGTTCTCCAGGCGCACGCCCTGGTCGGTCACGCGCAAGGCGTGGATCACCGACTGCTCGGACTGGGTGCCCTGCCGCAGCCACAGTCCGTTGGTCGACACCTCGAGCTGGGAGGCTTCGCCGTGAATGTATTTCGCTTCGAGCGCCGCGAACTCGCCGAGCATGCTGGCCGAGATCGGCGTGAAGATCAGGACCGCGAACAGCCCGACCAGAACCGCGACGGCAAGCGGCGGCGCCAGAAAGTCCCAGGCGGAAACGCCGGCGGCGCGCGTCGCTACCAGTTCGTGCGTCCGCGAGAGGCGCACGAAGCAGAAGACGCCGCCGATCAGGACCACGAACGGCATCATCCGAAGCGCCACGCTGGGCAGCTTCAGGAGCGCCATGCCGATCAGGGCGTCGCTCGGCACAGGCGAGCCGCTGGTCGGATGGTTCAACAGATCGACCAGATCGATCGACAAACCGATCAGCAGGAAGCCGGTCAGAGTGATCGCCGTGGCCCAAAGATATTGCAGGCCCAGATAGCGGTAGAGCGTCCACGACCAGCTCATGTTGCGGGCACCGGTTCGGGGGTCATGCGGCGAAACCACACCCAGGGCGAAAATCCGCCCAGGCCGATGAGAACGACCGCGGCCCCGCCAAGCGGGATGAGATAAAACAGAACCACGGCATAAGGCTTGCTAATAGCAAGTCCCTGCACGCCATAACCGGCGATGCGCAGCAGCGCGGCCGCGATCGACGCCATCGTGAGCCTGAGCGCATTCGCGCCGCGCGACCGCCGGCCCTGGACCACCGCGAGCAAGGCGATCAGCGCGAACAGGATGCAATAGAGCGGCGCCGCCAAACGGTTGTGCGCTTCGGCGAAGTAAGCGTTGCGCAAGCGCGGCGGCAGGGTCGTCGCATGCTCCGGCTTCAGCAGTTCGGGCAGGTAGAGCTCGTTGGTGTCGCGGCCCGCACCGCGCGTGGTGTTCGCGAACTGGTCGAGATCGAATGTGTAGCTCTTGAACTTCAGGATGGAGAGGTCTGCACCTTGCTTGGCGCTCTGCTCGATGGTGCCGTCATACATGATGAGCCGTGCGCCCAGGACGCTCTGCACCAGCTGGCCGGAGCGGGCGATGTAGGTGATGGGCCGTATGCGCACACGGTTGTCATGCACCAGGACGCCGTGAATGTATCCGTCGTTGTCCAGTTCGCGGATGAAGACGGTGAGGCCTTTGGCGGGCGTGTTGAACTCTCCCTGGTTCAACAGGGCGGCGCCGATGTCGGCGCGGATGCTGAACACCTTCTCGTTCACCGCGCGCTGGCCCATCGGCATCAGATAA
>DASXDS010000029.1:0-62188 GCA_036490455.1 Rhizomicrobium sp. | reverse complement strand
CGTTCGAGCCGCCATGGGCGGACGACTATCGCGATTTTCTCACCCGCTGGCTGGCGCGGCTCGGCCGCACCTACAGTCCGGCCGCGTTCGGCGCCGAATTGAACAGCTATAGGCACTGGCTTGACATCAAAGGCGAGCGCGATTTTGTCTTCGAGCACAGCGAGACCGTTGCTGGTTACATCGCCTGCCAGCACTCGCGCGCCACTTGGACCCGCGCCGTCATGGGCGAGGCGCTGGCGCACGCGTTCGATGAGGATCTCGCGCTGATGCTTGCGCCGTATGCGCGCGCAGGACGCCTCCGCTTCAAGGCGAAATCGAACCTGGTGTGGGGAACACCTCGCGTGACACCGCACTAGCGGTCGCACAGCTCCGGCACTACGCTTGGCGCATGAGCGAAGAAACCTGGACCGGCGGTTGTCTGTGCGGCGCATTGCGCTTCGAGGCGACGGGGACACCCGCCTATATGGGCCACTGCTATTGCAACGAGTGTCGCAAGGCTTCGGGCTCCGGCTTCATTCCGTTTGCCCAGATGCCGGCGGACCGGCTGCGCATCACCGGAGACTTCGTGACTTATTCGATACGCCTGCCGGACGGCCGGGTTGCCGACCGGAATTTCTGCCCGCGCTGCGGCGGGCTCGTGTTCGGCGGTGTGCCCGGCAAGTCCGAAGCGTACACGATTTACGGCGGCTCGTTCGACGACCCGTCGCGGTTCAAGCCGGCCATTGCGATCTTCATGAGCGAGCGCGCGCCATGGGCGGCCGTGCCGCCGGGGCTCAAGGAATACGAAAGGCTGCCGTCGTGAGCGAACATCAGGCGTTGATCGATGCGGCGCAGAAGGTGCTCGACGATTTCATGACCGCGTTCAACGCGCGCGATATCGACGCGTGGCAGAAGACGTTCAACTTCCCTTCGGTGCGGCTCGCGTCCAACACGATGGTCATCATCGACGCGGACTACCACAAGCCAGAGATGTTCGGCCGCGGTGCGCTCGCCGAATGGGATCATTCGGCGTGGGAGCGGCGCGCGGTGATCCACGCCGGCGCCGACAAGGTCCACATCGACACCCGCTTCACCCGCTACCGCAAGGACGGCAGCGTGATCGGCGGCTTCGACTCGATCTACGTGATCACGAACGAGAACGGTCACTGGGGCGTGAAGGCACGCTCATCGTTCGCGCCGTAAGCGTTCGTTTTGACGGCTTTGGACGGAGGCGCTTCCTAGCGACGCCTTGCGGCATCGACCAGGCGCCGGCTGCGGCGCTCGGCACGGGTGTTGTCGATCGCGAGCACCGCATGCACGAACGCGATCAACCACAGGATGAAACCGACGTGGTAGAAGATGATCGTCGCCCAGAACGCGATCGCCAGCACGTAGAGGATCAGGTTGAACAACGCCGAAATCGGCTTGCCTGCGAAGAGCAAGGCAAGCGGCGAACAGAAAATCGCGAGCAGATAGATCATCGCCCGTGAATATAGGCGCGATCTGGCGGGTTTGAAGGCCGCGTTAGAACCCGCCCGACAGCCGCGCCACCTGGCGGGTGTTGTCCGGCTGAGCGGTGTCTTCGGCCACGCTGTTGACGCCGCGCACGCCACAGCGCGCGCACACGTGCACGATCTGCCAGCCCTTCTTGCGCCGGTACTGCAGACCGACCGGCCGCATGGTCCCGCCGCAACCACTGGCACGATCTCCCGGCCTGATGTCGACATGGCGCGAGCAAAGGCATTCCGGACAATGGTTGCGATAGCTTCCATTGCTCACCGGCTCGACCGCCGCTCCGCAATTGATACAAGAAAACCCGCGGTTCTCGTCTTCCCGCGCCATCCGCAACTCCCTGGATTTGTGATCCAAGGGAGGCGGGTTCCGTTTGCTCTTAAGCGCCCAAGAGGCGCTCTTCCAGGCTTGACGCGCGAAGGGACCGATTCACCGCCTTGCCGTCGGCGATTACATCCGGTTCCGGCTTCAGGGACGCATGGCTCTGCGCATCCCATCCGAACCTCGCCCGATTTTATGCATTTGTCTCGGGCACTGTAGTGCGGCGGGTCAGGCCACACTCCACCGGTAGGTGTTCCACGTTCTCACTGGCGATTTCTCGGCGTCGTCCCCGATCAGATGGTCAAGGTCGTCGCGTCTGTCATGCACACCTCGTGTTGCGGGCGCGCACTTCTACAGCATTTCGGCAGAAGAGGAGAGGGTGTCAGGTGCCCTTGCCGGGTTTGGTGAGCTCGGCGAGCAGTTCGCTGTCCACTGCGCCGGGGCGGACCCTGCCGTTGAAGATGAAGGTCGGCGTGGCCGCGATCTTGGACCGTTTGGCGAGCAGCAGCGAGGCGGCAAGCTGGTGCTCGATCATCGGGTCGTTCATGTCGGCCTGAAGTTTGGCGACGTCGAGACCGAGTTTGGTGGCGGTTTCGCGGATGACGTCCTTATCGACTTCCGCGTCTCCGTTGTTCATCAGCGCGAAATGGAACGCCAGATATTTGCCGGGCTGGCGCCGGGCGGCGAGCAGCGCCCGCGTCGCAACCACCGAGTCCTCGCCCTTGATCGGGAATTCGATGAACGAGAAGCGCGTGTCGTCCTTGTGCTTGGCGTAGTAGCTCTTCATCGCGGGCAGCGAGGCGCGGCAATAGGGACAGTTGTAGTCGAAAAATTCGACGATGGTCCGCTTGGCGTCGGCCGGACCGGTGACGAACGCGACCTTGGGGTCGAAATAAGCGGCGAGGCCGATTTTGTCGATCGCGGCCTGCGACGCGGCGTCGTCGGCGGCCTGCTGCTTGCTGGTCGCTGCGTCGGCCATTTGCTGGACAAGTTCGGGATTGGAAAGCAGATAGTCGTGGATTCTCTGCTCGGTGATCTCGCGGTTGGGGAAAAGCCCGATCGCCGAGGCTCCGAACACGATCACCAGTGCGATCGTCGCGCCGCCGAGTGCGCCCAGCAGCGCGGTTTTCCCATGTCCGTTCATGCGATGTCCGTCAGTTGCGCCGCAACTGCGGCCGGGTGATGGCCATGATGTCGTTGGCGCGCTGCCACTCCGGCGTTCCCTGCTTCAGCTTGGCTTCCGCAAGCGTCGCGAAGCGAGCCGCGCCGGGCAGGTTGCCGATGGCATAGTACTGTTCCGCGGTCGCGAGCTGCGCCATCGGTTCGTTGTTCAACTCGCCATAGGCCTGAGCCGCCTGCCACCACGCGAAGGGATCGTCGTCCTGCTGCTGCAGCGCGATCTTGAGGTTGGTGAGGGCGGGCTGCGCCATCTCGTGGCGCTCGGTCCCAAGCTGCGCGCCGGCCAGCGCCACGCGAAGGAGCGGTTCATCGGGAAGCAGATCGACCGCTTTCTGGTACGGCGCGATCCCCTTTTCCGGCTGCGCCATCGCCACATAGATCTGGCCCAGCGTTTCGTAGAAATAGGGATTGTTGGGTTCGTCCTTGATCAGGCTGTTGATCTCGGCGAGCGCCTTGGCGCGGTTCGGCTGGCGGAAATAGGCCATCGCACGCGCGTAGCGCGCCTGCTTGCTCGTATCGCTAAGCGGAAACTCGCGCAGCACCGCGTCGACCGGTTCGACGAAGCCGCGCAGCTTCGCCTGGATCATCTCCAGCTCGTGCTGCGCTTCCGGGCTGTCCTTCACGTCCTTGTAGGGCGAGGCATCGACCAGCACCTGCAGCGCCTCGACGCGGTCGCGCGACGCTGGATGGTCGGTCGCGAACGAACCGCGCTCGGTCATCGCTTCTTCATTGGCGAGGCGTTCGAAGGTGTGCAGCAGGCCAATGCCGGACTGATGCGTCGCGGTCAGATATTTCATGCCGCGCTGATCGGCAGTGGCTTCCTGGGTCCGGCTGAAAGCCAGGAACTGCGCCATTGCGATGTCCTGACCCGCTTCCATGATCGCCATGCCACCCATGCCGGCGCCTGCGATCATCGCAGCGATACCCGCAACCATCGACAGCAGGATCGGGATGGTCGCCTTGTCCATCGCGTCGCTACCGCGCGTGAGATCGCCGCCTGCCATGTGGCCGGTCTCGTGCGCCATCACGCCGATCATCTCGTTCGGCGTCTTCACGAACATGATCATGCCGGTCTGGATGAACATGTTCTGGCCTTCGGCCACGAACGAGTTAATCGAATTGTCGTTCACGATGTAGAGATGGAAGGCCGACGGATCGAGCCCCGCTGCCTTGAGCAGCGGCATCTCGTAGCTCTTCAGCACGTGCTCGGTCTCGGCGTCGCGCAGGATACTGATGCCGCCGTCTTGCGCTGTTGCGGGCATGAGCGAAATGGCCAAGCCGCCGAAAAATGTCGCAAGGAACGTCGCGGCCCGGCCACGGCGGACGAGAACAGTACGCAGACGCCAAAAGCGTTCGCGAAACATCAAGGCTCCAACTCCCTTTTGCCCCGCACGCGGTCCCCAGCCCGCAAACTAGGTTCCTGACTCTGGCGCGTCAACGCAAGCAAAACATTGCTGTTTTGACACGTGGCTACGCGCGCCACATCAGTTTCCAGAGCTGAAGGTGCGCTGCCACCAGCCTTTGCGCGGCGGCGCCGGCGGAATTTCCGCTGCCGCGGGTTCGGGCCGCGATGCGATGGGCGCTTCCGGCTCTGGCGCGACCGTTTCTTCCGCTTTGACAGGTGTTTCGGCGACAGGCTGCGCTGTGATCGGCTCCGGCTTCGACTCCAGGCGTTCGACAACCGGAACGGGCTCGGACGAGGCGTCAGGTTCCGGCGTTAGCGACCAGACTGGCGTCGAATGGGCATTTGGCACCGGAGCGTCACTGTCCTGATTGAGAACCTCGCCGGCCGCGTTGCTCGTCTGCGCGTCGGTGTGCTCGCCATCCTCGGAGTCGCGGCGGCCGCGACGCCCGCGCCGGCGGCGACGGCGGCGACGTGGACCTTCTCCAGTTTCGTTTTCAGCGCGCGGCTGCTCGGAGCTGCTGCCAATTTCGTCACTGCTCTCAACAGCGCCTTCGACAGACTCGCCCTGGACGAATTCCGTGGCATGCCCGCCGTGCTGATCCGCCGGACGCGGGTCCTGGTGCCTCGGCTCGTGAGGTCCGTCGCCGCGGCTGCGGTTTCGGTTGCGCCCGCCGCGCCGGCGGCGCCGCCGTCCGCCTTCTTCGTCCGTCCGGGATTCGGGTCGCGGAGAAGTCTCGGTGACGGTTTCGGCAACGCCTTCGGCGCCGTCCTCGGTTTCGAGTTCCGCTGTCTCTTCCTCTTCGAAGACCTCGTCTTCCGCTTCTGCCTCGATTTCGACGGGCGCCTTGTCCATCTGCATCGCGATGCGCGGCTTGTCATCGGGGTCGCGCTGTGCCGTGCGTTCGATCTCGAAATCGCCGGCGTGGATGGTGTCGTCCGGCGCAAACGTCACTGCCATGCCGTAATCGTTTTCGATGCGCGCCAGTTCGCGGCGCTTCTGGTTCAGCGTGTAAACAGCGACATCGGTCGAGACCTTCACGGTGACAGCGGCTGCTTTCAGCTTCTGCGCCTCGTCCTCGATTCCGCGCAGCACACGCAGCGCCGTCGACTCCACCGAGCGCACAATGCCCTGGCCGCCGCAATGAGGGCAGGGCACGGTCGAACCCGCGATCACGCCGGCACGCAGGCGTTGGCGCGACATTTCCAAGAGACCGAACTGGCTGATCTTGCCGATCTGGATGCGGGCGCGGTCGTTCTTCACCGCGTTGTAAAGCCGCTTCTCGACATTGCGATCGTTGCGATGGTCTTCCATGTCGATGAAGTCGATCACGACAAGACCGGCAAGGTCGCGCAGCCGCAACTGCCGCCCGATTTCGTCGGCCGCTTCGAGATTCGTCTTGTGCGCGGTCTCTTCGATGGAATGTTCTCGGGTGGCGCGACCGGAGTTCACGTCGATCGAAACGAGCGCTTCGGTCTGGTTGATGACGATGTAGCCGCCGGACTTCAGATTGACCGTCGGCGAGAACATCGCATCGAGCTGCGCTTCGATGTGATGGCGCTGGAACAGCGGTACCGGCTCTTTGTACGGCTTGACGTTCTTCGCATGGCTTGGCATCAGCATGCGCATGAAGTCCTTGGCGTTCTTGTAGCCGGCGTCGCCTTCGACGATTACTTCGGAGACGTCCTTGTTATAAAGATCGCGGATCGCGCGCTTGATAAGGTCGCCTTCCTCATAGACACAGGACGGCGCATTGGACGCCAGCGTCAGTTCGCGGATCGTGTCCCACATCCTGAGCAGATATTCGTAATCGCGTTTGATTTCGACCTTGGTGCGGTTCTCGCCTGCGGTGCGGATGATGAGGCCCATGCCCTCGGGCAACTCAAGGCCCTGCACCGCGCCTTTCAGACGCTTGCGGTCTGCCGCGCTGGTGATCTTGCGGGAGATGCCGCCGCCGCGCGGCGTGTTGGGCATCAGCACGCAATAGCGGCCGGCGAGCGAAAGATAGGTCGTGAGCGCCGCCCCTTTGTTGCCGCGTTCTTCCTTGACCACCTGCACCAGAATGATCTGGCGCCGCTTGATCACTTCCTGGATCTTGTAATGCCGGCGTCGCGTCCAGCGCTGCGATGGGCGGCGCTGCTGCAGAGGCTGCGGCGGCTGCTCGTGGGGTGTTTCCGACGGCTGTGGGGATGAGAGGTCGAACGCGACGTTGGCTGCGGCCTGTTCGTCGACGATGCCTTCGGCGATCTCTTCCGTTGCGTCGACCGCGCCGGTCGCTTCGCCTTCCGTGTCTTCACCGAGACCTTCGTGAACGCTCTCGCTCTCATTCTCGGGGTCGCCGGTTTCGACGGGCGCGACAAAATCCGCGTTGGCAGCGGCTTGTTCGTCGACGATGCCGGCCGCGACTTCCATGTCCGGATCGACTGGTGTGAGCATGGGTTCGTGACGCCGATCCTCTTCGCCGCCATCGAAGTCTTCGCGGCTATCGCCATCTTCGTCGCTCGCAAAATGGGCGTGGACGTCTTCATCGGATTCGGGAATGCGATCCGGCGGCGGGAAGTAGTCGTCGTCTTCGCCGTCCGTTTCCGGTTTCGCTTCGGATTGTTGCTCGGCGCCATTGTCGAACAGCGCCTCGCCGCCCTCGAGCGACGAGATCTCTTCTCCCGCCGCATCGGCATCCGCCACGTCTGCGGCCGGTGGGCTCGGCTCATCGCCGCGCTCGGCTGCGGCGGCTCCCGCCTCGTCCTCTGCTTCTTCGCGCTCGGCCTGACGACGTGCTTCTTCCTCCTGCTCGGCGATCAACGCCTGCCGGTCCGCGATGGGTATCTGGTAGTAATCCGGATGGATTTCCGAGAAGGCGAGAAAGCCTTGCCGGTTTCCGCCATATTCGACGAAGGCCGCCTGTAAGGACGGTTCTACGCGGGTGATCTTGGCAAGGTAGATATTGCCTTTGAGCGGCCGCTTGCTCGCGGCCTCGAAATCAAATTCTTCGACTTTCTGGCCGTCGAGAACAACGACGCGTGTCTCCTCCGGGTGAGAAGAATCGATAAGCATGCGTCTGGACATGGAAATCTCCGGGCGGCACTGCACCGGTCACGACGCTGCGCCCCAGCGCGCGCGTGAAGGTGGGCCGCGATGTTTGGAAAATGCGCTGGAGCGCCGCCATCCGTGGCGCTGCCACGGGGTCGGTCGGATTAGCTATGGCGCGGTGGTTCATGGATTCAGGTTGGCTTTTGGCCGGTTTGCGATGCTGTTGCAACAAAATGTCCGGCTCAAAGTTGGCGGTCGGCCAAGTCCTGCGCGAAACCTGCTTTCGTTGCCTTCGCTTCATGAACGCCGTGCGTCCATCCGAAGCAGCAGTGACCCTGTTGTAGGCATCCTCGGCCCATTCAGCAAGGTGCCGCAGGCTGGGCTTCAATTGGTGAAAATATTGGTACAGCTGCTGTGATGTTAAGCAAGTTTCCACTGTCACCTGTGTCCGATTTGCCGGAACTCGCGAATTTGTGTCGTAAACGTGTCAACGGCTGCTGGCGCCTGCGACGGCGAAGCTCCTAACCTGCGTGAAACCAGAGTCATGTTTCGCAGGCGTGCGAGCCTAGGGATGGGCGCCGCCCGCGGTGTTGGGGGTCTTCATGCGCAGCCATTTTGTGTCCCAGAGCCGCCTCTTTCTGATGTCAGGTGCCGCGCTCCTGGCCTTGGGCGGCAATGCCCAGGCGCAGGTGGCCGATACGGCCAGCAACGCGGGCAATGGGACGGCCGAAACGGTAGTGGTCACCGGCACACGCATCCCGCGTCCGGAATCCGACCTGCCAATTCCCGTCACCACAATCGGCAGCCAGGAAATCGAGCATTCCGGGACGACCGACCTCGGCGACTACCTGAAGCGCATTCCGGCGCTGCGGGGCTCGCTCGGCAACAACGAAAACAGCGGCTACAATAGCGGTCTCTCGGACGACGGTTCGTCGCTCGGCGGGCTCAATCTCCTCGACCTGCGCAATCTCGGCTATGTGCGAACGCTGGTTTTGGTCGACGGGCACCGTACGGTCAGCGAATCGACCGGCAGCGCCGCCGTCGACATAAACACCATCCCGATCACCCTGATCGACCGCGTCGAAGTCGTGACCGGCGGTGCGTCGGCCATTTACGGCGCCGACGGCGTGTCCGGGGTGGTGAACTTCGTCATGAAGCATGATCTGGACGGCGTGCGGTTTCGCGCGCAGGTCGGCACCTCGAACGACGGCGGCGGTTCGTCGACGATCTCGGCGATTTCAGCCGGTCACAATTTCGACGACGACAAGGGCAATGTGACGTTCACGTTCGAGAGCGGCTATCAGGATCGGCTGTTCTTCACCCAGCGTCCGTACACGCGGGTTGGCCAGGAAGATTTCTTCGTCAGCAATCCGCACGACAAACACGATGATCCGACCAAGCCGGACAACATTCCGGTGAAGAATGTGCAGTTCACGTATTCCGCGGTTACCGGCGCGCTCGATCTCAATTTCGATTTCCTTCCAGACAAGTTGGGCGACGGAAAAGAATACCGGCTGGGGATCGACGTGGGGGACTCGTCGGCGATCAAATCGTCCGGGATGCCTTACGCCAACGACTTGCAGGGCGATTTTCAGCCGTTGGAACGCCGCTATGTCACCCAGGCAAACGGCCACTACGATTTTTCGCGATATTTCAAGCTGAGCGCCAATCTCAGTTACGCGAACATCTATACCAAGTCCTATAACATAGCGCCGTTCGATGACTTCACGATCGTCACATCGCAGAACGCGTTCCTGCCAACCAACCTCGCGCAAAACATTGCCAACCACGGCGGCTTCGCAGCATTGTCGGAAGATTACCTGCCGATGCGCATGGCCGAAGTTGTCAAGCGGCAGACGTACCGTTCGGTGCTGGACGCATCGGGCGACATTCCCGAGCCGTCGTTCCTCGACAATCTCAAATACGATGTGAGCTACGTTTACGGCCAGTCGAATATTGACGACGCGGAGGACAACAACCGTCTGGAAGACCGCTTCGCGGCGGCGCTCGATTCCGTCATCGATCCCAAAACGGGGAAGGCGACGTGCCGGTCGAATCTCAACCCGAACGCCAAGCCGCCGGATCTCTCGATCTTCGATGCCGCTCAGCACCCGCCAACGACGATCTTCGGACCGGTATTCAGTGACCTGCAGCCGATCGGACCGGCGGATTGGCCGAACAACCTGACCTTTGCGCCCGGCCCGAACTCCGGCTGCGTGCCCTACAACCCGTTCGACCCGAGTTACGACAACAGCAAGGCGATCGCTTGGGCCACAGCGACGACCCACATCATGGGCGTTATCATGCAGCACGTGGTGAGCGGCGACGTCACCGCGGACGTGCCGGCGTTCAAGGACTGGGGTTTCGCCGGGCCGCTCGCGATTGTGGCCGGTGGTGAGTACCGCAAAGAATCGAGCCAATCGACGCCGGATGCATTCAGCCAAGGTCTGGATGCCTTCGACGGCGGCATCAACGGCGTCCACGGCGGCTTCGATGTGAGCGAAGAGTTCGCCGAGATGAACCTGCCCGTGATCAAGGACTGGCTCTTCATCAAGGAGTTTTCGCTCGACGGCGCCGTTCGTCACTCGGAATATTCCACGGCTGGCCAGAGCACGAGTTGGCAATATAGCGGCGTGCTATCGCCTTTCGACGGGCTTAAGCTGCGCGGCTCTCAGGCCTACGCGGTACGCGCGCCGAACATCGGCGAACTGTTTGCGCCGGTGCAGAATCTTTTCTCCGCCATCAACGATCCTTGCGATAAGTCGCAGGTTTTCGACGGCACACAGTTCCGTCCCGCAAACTGCACGGCGATCTTCCATGCGCTGGGCCTAGCCTACGACCCGGCAAAAGCGCCCGTTCTCTCCAACGGCGTAACGACGCCGACTGCCGTTGGCGGCAACATAAACCTCAAGCCGGAAGCAGCCCGCACCTACACCGCGGGTGCCGTTATCGAGCCGCCGGGCTGGGGCCTCACCTTCACGGCGGACTGGTACAACGTCTCCATCAGTAATGCGATCGAGGCTCTACCGGCCGAGACGATCGCCGACGAGTGTGTGGACCTTTCGACAATCAACAACCCTTTCTGCGCCTCGGTCACGCGGTCAGCGACGGCCCATCCCAACGGATTGATCACGCTGGTGAAAGCGCAGGAGATCAATGTGGCGCAGTTCGGCACGTCAGGCGTAGACATCACCACCAACTATCATCTCGATACAGCTGACGTTCTCGATGACAACTACGGTGCGCTCGACTTCCATCTGATCGGCAACTATCTCGATACCATCACGCAGCAGGCGCTACCGGATCAGGCGCATGAAGAGCATGCCAACGAAGTCGGGAGTTCGGATTCCGGCGGCATCGACGGTGGCTCGACGCCGCGCTGGCAGTTCAATCTCGACACGGTGTGGACGTTCGAGAAGTGGACCGTCGACTTCGATTGGGACTGGTACGACGGCGTGCTGCGCTATTCCCGCCAGCAGACCCTCGATCAGCCCGACATCGTCGCACCGCAATACATCCATCTGCCGGCGCGCGACGTCTTCGATCTGCAGGTCGGCTACGACTTCGCGACGGGTTGGAACAGCTATGTCGGCGTGAACAATATTTTCTATCAGAAGCCCGCGATCGGCGAGAACACCTATCCGGTCGATCCGCTGGGACGTTTCTTTTACCTGGGCGTGAAGGCGGACCTGGACTGGGGCTCGTTCTAAAGCGTAGGAAAAGAACGGAAGAGGCGGGCGAACGATCGCCCGCCTTTTTTTTCGTCGCGGCAGCGTGGATTTTCTATGTTAACGGTTGGTAAACAGGTTTGGCCCAAGCGTGCCAGCACTGCCGGTAAAGTGAGCGATGCGTCGCGGTTTTGTCCTTGCTATAGGATTGATGACGTGGCTGGTTGCGACCGCGTCCGTCGCCCGTGACGACAGTGCGCCGAGATCCGTGCAGTCTTCAGACCCTATCGGCGATCTGCTGCGCCAGACCAAAGCCGTTCCGGCACCCCCTGCCGCGCAACCCGTCGTGATTGGCGCTCGCATCTCGGAGCGGACGAATGGCACACGCTTCGTCGTGGAACTTTCCGACCCCGTCCCCGTGCGGGTGTTCACGCTGGCGAGCCCGGATCGGGTAGTGATCGACATGCCGAGCGTGGTCTGGCGGCTCCGGGCTCCGCCGCAACCCTCAGGACGCAGTGTCGTGCGCTCCTACCGCTATGGGTTGTTCCGGCCGGGCAATTCCCGCTTCGTGATCGATCTCAATGCGCCTGTGACGGTATCGAAGCCGGTTGTGCTGCCGCCGGAGGGCGGCGAGGGATACCGGCTTGTGATCGACCTGGCCCAGACGAGCGATGCCGCATTCGACGACAGCGCGGGCTGGCCCGCCGATCTCAAGGCGCGCGAAGTGGCGGCGCAGAAACTTGCCGCGCTGCCTCCGCCCAATGTTCCCAAGGCGCTTGCGAGGACGACGCAAAAAATCGTGGTTATCGATCCCGGACATGGCGGGATCGATTCCGGCACCCATGCGACCAGCGGGCTCTTGGAAAAGGACGTGGTGCTGGATGAAGCCTTGCGATTGCGCAACGTTCTGAGCCGCCGGGGCTATCTGGTTCACCTGACCCGCGACACCGACACTTACATTCCGCTCCGGGAACGGGTGAACATCGCGCGCGGCTATCATGCCGACCTGTTCATCTCGATCCACGCCGATTCCAACCCAGACCCGACCGTGACCGGGGCGTCGATCTACACGCTGTCGGAATCAGGTTCCGACAGGGAGGCGGCGGCACTCGCCCGCAAGGAGAACCAGTCCGACGTCATCGCAGGCGTGGATCTGGCGGGACAGGACGACTCGGTTTCCCACATCCTGATCGATCTGGCGCAGCGCGACACCATCAACCGGTCGTCGCGGTTCGCCCAGACCGCGGTCGCCAGCCTGTCGCACACCACCGACATTCTGGCCCGCCAGCCGCACCGTTCCGCCGCTTTCGTGGTCCTGAAAGCGCCGGATGTGCCGGCGGTCCTGATCGAACTGGGCTATCTGTCCAACCCCTCCGATGCGGGTCAGATGGCCACTGCGGGCTGGCGAAACGGGGTTGCCGAGGCAATTGCGGGCGCGGTAGATCGCCATTTCGCTTCGGTCGCACAAGTGCTATCGCAGTGAAGTTCCTATGGTGCGAATGTCACACCGGTGACCGGTCGAAAGCGCAGTATGTGCTTGCGGATGATTTGCCGATGCTGCCGTCCTAATATCCCGTCATGAACGAAATGCCCCGTCGTCCCGATCTGGTCGAACGCCCGGTTCCACCGCGCGAGAAGCCGCGCCGCAGCGGTTGGCGCCGCTTCTGGATATGGAGCGGCATCGGCTTTGGGAGCATCGCGGTCATCGTCGGCTTCGTGGCTCTGGGCTTCATCGTCTACCTGATGCGTGACCTGCCGAGCGTCGAGGCACTGCAGAACTACACCCCGCCGGTCACCACCCGTGTCTACGCAGGCGACGGGAGCCTGCTCGGCGAGTATGCCCGCGAGCGCCGCATCTTCGTGCCGATCGCGTTCGTGCCCAAACGCGTGATCCAGGCGTTCACCTCCGCCGAGGATCGCAATTTCTACAGCCATCCCGGCATCGATCCGTCCGGCATCTTGCGTGCGGCGATAAAGGATATCGGCAATGTGATGGCGGGCCGGCGCCTGGAAGGCGCCTCTACCATCACCCAGCAGGTGGCGAAGAACTTCCTGCTCAACAGCAATCAGAACTTCCAACGCAAGGCCCGCGAGGCGGTACTCGCGATCCGGATCGACGCGACCTATCCGAAGTCCAAGATCCTCGAGCTCTATCTCAACGAAATCTTCCTCGGCGAGAACTCCTACGGAGTCGCCGCCGCGGCGCTCAACTATTTCGACAAGTCGCTCGACGAACTCGATGTCGCAGAGGTCGCTTTCCTCGCCTCGCTGCCCAAGGCGCCGAGCAATTACGATCCGCAATATCATCATCGGGCTGCCCTAGAACGGCGCAACTGGGTGATCGACCAAATGCGCGACAATGGCTACGTCACCGCTGAAGAAGCGGAAAGCGCAAAGGCCGAACCGCTCGTCACCAAGCGTCGCGCATTGGGTATCCAGACACAGGACGCCGAATATTTCGTCGAAGAGGTGCGCCGCCAGCTCTATGCGAAATACGGCCAGAATGGGCTCTATGACGGTGGTCTGGAGGTCCGTTCCACGCTCGATGCCCGCCTGCAGAACTTTGCCGTAAATGCACTGCGCACCGGCCTGGTGCGCTATGACCGGCGTCACGGCTGGCGCGGCGCATTCAGCCATATTCCGATGGATGGCAACTGGAAGGAAACGGTCGCCAGCATCCAGAACCAGTCCGGCATCGTGACTTGGCGGGTCGCCGTGGTGACCGGCTACGACGGCGACGACACCAAAATTGCTTTTGGCAACGGCGAGAGCGGCACGATCCCGTATTCGGAGATCCTCTGGGCGCGGCGCGAACTGAAGGGCGGCGACACGGCGGGAACGCCATCTTCACCACGACAGGTCGTAAAGCCTGGCGATGTCATTTATGTCGAGCCGGTTGCCGGCAAGGCGAACGCCTATGCGCTCAGGCAGGTGCCTGAGATCAACGGCGCGATCGTCGCCATGGATCCGCACACTGGCCGCGTGCTCGCGCTTTCGGGCGGTTTCTCCTACGCCTCCAGTCAGTTCGATCGCGCGATGCAGGCGCAGCGCCAGCCCGGCTCGACGTTCAAGCCGTTCGTCTATGCCGCAGCACTCGACAACGGCCGCACGCCGATCTCGCCCGAGTTCGACACGCCGTTCGAAGCCAGCATGGGGGCAGGCCAGGGCATGTGGCGGCCGCGAAACTTCGGCCACAAATTCCTGGGCCAGATCACGCTGCGCCGTGCCATCACCCTGTCGCTCAACAACGCGACGGCACATCTCGCCGCTTCGCTCGGGATGGACAAGATCGTCCCCTATGCAGTGAACATGGGGCTTTACGATCATCTCGATCCCTATCTCGCCAACGCGCTGGGCGCGGGGGATACGACGCTCATGAAAGTCGTAACCGGCTATTCGGAGTTCGTGAACGGCGGCAAGAAGATCACCGCCTCGCTGATCGATCGCGTACAGGACCGCAACGGCGATACAATCTGGCGCCACGACGCACGCAAATGTGACGGCTGCGACACGCCAAACTGGCACCCCGGCCAAGAGGAGCCGTTGCTCAGCGATCCGCGCCCGCAGATACTCGATCCTCGCACCGCTTATCAGATTGTCTCGCTGTTGCAGGGCGTGGTGCAGTTCGGCACCGGCAGAAGCATCTCCGTGATCCCGAAACCGCTCGCAGGAAAGACCGGGACGTCGAACGACGCCAAGGATCTGTGGTTCGTAGGTTTCTCGCCCGATCTGACTGCGGGCGTATTCGTCGGCTTCGACAATCCGCGCACGACTGGCCGTCACGAGCAAGGCGCATTGACCGCCGCGCCGATCTTCCGCGACTTCATGAAGGATGCGCTGGCGGACGCGCCGCCGACGCCATTCCGCGTGCCGCCGGGCATCTCGTTCGTTTCGGTGGACAGGGTGAGCGGGCGGGAAGAGCCTGCGAGTGTTCCCACGGCGATCATGGAGGCGTTCAAGGCCGGCACCGAACCCGGCATCGCCATCGGACCGGACAGCGGACATGTGAGCGACGAAAGTGCGGCGACGAACAGCCAGACCGACATCGGCGAGGGGACCGGCGGTCTCTACTGATTTACGAAAGTGAAGGGTGATGTGATGAACCGCCAATCTCTGTTTACAGCAGCTATTGTGATGTTCGTTGGTCTTTCCGGCACGGCTTACGCAGCGAAGGGAGATGCCCAGGTCGACACTTCGGTACCGAATGCACCTGTGCCTTATCCGGATACGGCCCAGCGCAACAACGAGCAAGGTACCGTGCGCATGCTGGTCAAGATATCGGCCTTTGGACATCCAACGGAGATCAAGGTGGTGAAATCGAGCGGCTACGACGATCTCGACACCGCGGCGGCGGAAGGCGTCATGCGCTGGCACTTCCTTCCAGCCAGCTATGGTTCTGATTGGGCCGACGTACAGGTGATGTATCAGGAACCGGCGATGACCCCAGCCGCCGCTGTGACATCCACGGCGCCAAGCAATCACTAGCTGCCCTTTACATTCCGCAGACTTCTCGCCATAGCACCGGCGAGAAGGAGTTTGTCATGCGGCCGGAAGTTCAGCGCACCGTCGAAGAGATCGAGCAGGCGATCGCCCTGCTGAGGAGGCATCTTTGACTGGGACAAATCTATCCGCCGTCTCGACGAACTGAACGCGAAATCCGAAGACGCTTCCATCTGGGACAAGCCGCAGGAAGCGCAGGCGTTGATGCGCGAGCGGCAGAAGCTCGACGAAGCGCTGACGTCCGTGCGAAAACTCGAGAACGAACTCACCGACGCCAAAGGGCTGCTTGAACTGGCGGAGAGCGAGGACGATGCGTCGATGGTCAAGGACGCGGAAAACACGATCGCCGAACTCGGCCAACGCGGCGAGGCGCTCAGGCTCGAGTCGATGCTGTCGGGCGAAGCGGATCCCAACGACACCTATATCGAAATCCATGCCGGCGCCGGCGGCACCGAAAGCCAGGACTGGGCCGAGATGCTGTTTCGCATGTACACCCGCTGGGCGGAGCGTCACGGCTACAAGCTGCAATTGATCGAGGAGAGCGAAGGCGAGGGCGCTGGTATCAAGTCTGCGACCTTATTGGTGAAGGGCCGCAATGCCTATGGCTGGTTGAAGACGGAAGCCGGCGTGCACCGGCTCGTGCGCATTTCGCCGTTCGACTCCAACGCGCGTCGCCACACCAGCTTCTCCAGCGTCACGGTCTATCCGGTGATTGACCAGACGATCGAGATCGACATCCCGGAGAAAGACGTGCGCATCGACGTCTACCGCGCGAGCGGCGCCGGTGGACAGCACGTCAATAAGACCGAGAGTGCGGTGCGCATCACCCACATTCCGACCGGTATCGCCGTGTCGTCGCAAAGCGAGCGAAGTCAGCACCAGAATCGGGCGATCTGCTGGGACATGCTGCGCTCACGCCTCTATGAGATCGAGCTTGAGAAGAAACAGGCGGAAACCGGCGCTTTCATCGGAGAGAAAAGCGAGATCGGCTGGGGCCACCAGATCCGCTCTTATGTGCTGCAGCCCTATCAGCTGGTGAAGGATCTGCGCACCGGAATCGAGAGCCGCACGCCGCAGGATGTCCTGGACGGCGATCTCGATCCCTTCATGGCCGCGGCGCTGGCACAGGCAGTCGGCGGCAAGCCGAAAGAGGCTATCGCGGACCTCGAGTAGCCAGATCGTCGACGCGGCGGCCCGGGAAACCGAATGTGATCCGGTCGTCTTCCCAGCGCGCAGAGATCGCGGCCATCGTCGCCACGATAGCACCGAATAGAAGCGCCAAGGCGGTCCACAGGCTCGCATAGGCAGCAATCTTTCGGGCAGTCTCCGCCGTTTTTATCTCTGCTGCACGCATTTCCTGCTCGACATTCTGGACCCGGCGAGTGGCGCCATCTTCGGTCTGGCCGGTGTCGCGCATCACGAGATCGGCAAGCCGCGCCGAGTCGATGTCCGACAGCACGGCGCCGTTGGCGGTCCCCACCATCAGAATACGTCCGGCTTCGGCTTTGTCTGCGGCGATATCGCCGGGCGTCGGCTGCGAGGAGGGAACTGCAATATCGGCCGGCCCAGATGTGGCGCCCGTCGTGGTACCGCGTGGGGATGCGTTGGAGGGCGAAGGCGTGTCGCTTGGCTGCATCATGGTGCCGGTTGCGGCAGGCGCGGCCGGTTGCGCGAGCGTGTTCGGTGACGACGTAGCATTGGTGGAGCTGTTCGAATCGTCCGGCGGAGTGACATCGGTGGCTGTGCCGGTATCGTTTTGCGCGTATCGGCGCCAGCCGAGCGAGGCATGCGTGGCCTGCGGCGGCTGCCGGAACAGGCGGTCGACCCAATAGCCGGTCGCGGCCGGTGTCATCGTGTTGGAGGCGGGAGCCGCTGTCCCGAACGCGGCACCGCCCGTCGCTGCGGTCCCGGTCGCGAGCGCAGCAATGTAGACCAGAGCAGCCGTCGCGACGACGGCGAGGGCCCAGGTGATGAGCCCGTGTGCAGCGGCTAGAAATTGCTCTTCGTTTTCATTTTCTAGAACCGGTCCCATGAGCCGGCCTGCGAAATGTCCGCCGGCCGCGAAGCCGAAGGCTTGGGCGGCAAAGAAATAGATCGCTCCCAGCGTCAGAAATGTAATGGCGGAGTTCGCGGTCGCGTGCCGAACCGTCACTAGGGAAAGACCAAAGCCGGAGCCAAGCGCCACGAGAAAGAACGTCACCGCGGTTACGACCAGCGCACCGCCAAACACGGCGCTCCACGCAATACGATGGCCGGTCGAACCGGCGCTTTCGTCAATAACGGTGGTGACGCTGTCGTCGCTCACGACGGTGGTCGAGGTCATAGAATCGCTCCAGATAAATGCAATGCACGCGGGCGCGTGCCAGATCATTGGCGTCTCTGCAACGTGCGCCTCGCCATGTTGTTCCTTGGTGCAGCGCAACCACAAGATTTTTCCGGAACCAACTGCGGCTGCTACCCATTACCGGACGCGATTTAAAGACGGAATTGACCCATGCGATCCGCATTGCTCTGGCTCATTGGGGTGCCCATCCCGGTCATTATCATCCTGTGGCTGCTGACCGGCCACGCGTGAGTCCAACAAAAACCCCGCCGTTTCGGGCGGGGGTCGAAAGAGTGCGATAGGACGAACTCAGGCGCCGGATTTCAACGGGGCAACGGACGCTGCCGGGCGCGGGGGCTCGGATGTGCGCACCATCTGAATGGACGGCGTTTTGGCGAACTCGACCGCCGGCATCCTGCTGGCGCTGGCCTCTTCCGAAAGCGGGTTGTCGTGGTGTCGGCAGTTGCCGTCGAAGAAGGCGCCGGTCTCGACTGCGAAACTCTCGTGCATGATGTTGCCTTCGACATGGCTGGTCGCGCAGAGTTGCACTTTGCGGGCACGAATGGCGCCCTCTACGCGGCCGCGAATGACCACGTCTTCCGCGACGATCTCACCCTGTACGAAGGCTTTGTCGCCGATCACGAGACTCGCGCTCTGAACGTCGCCGTCGACGCGCCCGTCGATCTGGATGTCGCCGGTCGACGACAGCGAGCCGGTCACCACAAGATCAGAACTGATAATGGACGGCGCGGTCGCCCGGCCGGAGCGCTTCTGCTGCGCTGGCAGAGAGGCCGCAGGCGTTGTGGGAGCGGTATCTTTTCGGTTGTTAAACATGGTGGCCCGCCTCAATGAAGGTGCTGGGGTTTCTGACGACGTTGTCGTACCAGACTTCGTAGTGCACGTGCGGGCCGGTGCTGCGGCCGGTCGAGCCGAGACGCCCGACGGGCGTGCCCTTGGCGACCTGGACGCCGGGGCGAACGAGAATGGCGGAGAGATGGCCGTAGCGCGTCCGCATGCCAAGTCCGTGGTCGATTTCTACCATGTTTCCGTAACCGCCGCGCTGACCTGCGAACACCACCGTACCGGGCGCCGTCGCCGTCACCTGGGCGCCCCAGGGCCCGGCGAAATCGACGCCGGGATGGAAGGAAAAGCGCTGGGTGAACGGATCGACCCGGGCACCGAAACCGCTCGTTCGTTCGAACTGTGAGCCATGCACCGGCGTCGTCAAAGGCACATGCGCCACTGCGGATAACAGGTTGTTAAGCTCCGCGATCTCACCTGCAGCACTGCGATAAGCGGACTGGAAAGCCTGATCGCTGATTCCGACGAGGCTGACCTTTTCCAGCGGTACCATCGGGCCGCCGACTGCTTGCGAAGCGTCCGCGCGCTGTTCAAGCTGGTTGGGATTGATGCCGGTGCGGCGAAGCACGGTCTCAATGCCGTTCACCCGTGAGGAGACCTGGCCCTCGGCTTCCACCAGATAGCGTGTTTCATCCGCGCTGATGCGGTTGAGACGATCGGTCTGGGCCGCGAGCACACGCAGGCCGGGGAGGTTCAGAGCCGCATGGGCCGGTTGGGCACGATGGCCGAACAGCACACGTGTCAAGCGGCCAACGACTCCGAAGTCGATAAGCGCGGCATGGATCGGTTTGGCTGTGCGCGGCTGTGGATCCACGGGCTGTGGCGAAATTCCAAGTTCCGAGCTGCCTCCCTGGACGGGCCGCAACTGGGCCTGGGTTGGAGGACCAGCCGTATCGACGCTGTCGCTCGTCTGATTGGGGTCGCCCTGACGGATATCGTCGGCGTCCCCGATATCCTTGGAATCGATCGTCACCGCGGGCGACTGACCGTCATGCCCCAGAAGATGGACGATCGTGTTCTGCTTGGCCTGCAGTTCGTCGGCGGAGGCCTTGAAGTGATCCTCGGCCGAGACCAGTGCGCCGTTCAGGTCGTCGTAGTTGGTCTGAAGGTCGGCGACGCGATTTTCATAGGCCGCCTGCATCTGCTGATAGCGGCTGTCCTTCGCCGCGATGATGCGGTCCTTGAAGATGACATTGACGGTTGCGAACGCGACCCAAGCGAGGAAAATCAGCGAGAGGCCGGCGAGGGTCGCCTGAAGCGAAGCGCCGAAGGTGAAAAACTGAACGCGGCCATCGCTGCGGACGTAGATCTGCCGCTCGGGGAACGTTTCATGCAGCCACGCCCACACACGATCGACGAGCGTCGCTGCCATCTCGTCCGTCCCTTTTTCGGCGTCGTTGAGTGCGCCAACCCCTTGGTTGGGCCGCATCTCACCCAGCTTTCGCCGCCGGATCAAGCTCTTGGCCCAGAAGAACGAGCTTGACGTCAGGCGCGGGATGAAACGGTCAGGCGTCTTCAAAGCGATTTGGCCGCGAGAAGAACGGCCTCCACGTGCCCCGGGACCCTCACTTTTCGCCATATATCGTGGATGACCCCCTTGCCATCTACCAGAAATGTTGCGCGCTCCATGCCCATGTACTTCCTTCCGTACAGCGTCTTCTCGCCCCAGACACCGAAGGCCTGTGCGATAAGGGTTTCCGGGTCCGAGGCAAGCACATGCTTAAGCTTGTACTTGGCCTTGAACTTGTCATGTGACGCGGTGCTGTCCTTGGACACACCGACGATCGCGACGCCCAGCGCCTCGAACTTCTTGCGGTTCTCGGTGAACCCGATCGCCTCTTTGGTGCATCCCGTCGTGTCGTCTTTGGGATAGAAGTACAGGACGTACGGATGCCCCTTCAGTGTGGCGCTCGATACAGTGCCCCCACCATCGGTTGCAAGCTTGAAATTGGGAGCCTTGTCGCCAGGCTTGAGTTCCATGCCTTCCCCCCAAGGTGACAGAAGCCCTTCATAGCATTAACAAACTCTCGCCCATAGGCCGCTAAGCTGTGCGGCCGGCCGGCGGATTGGCCGGGAGGCCCAACTAGAGTCTCAATTCTCGCGGATTGTGCGACCCAGACTCGGGATAATTGTTTGAATTCGACTTTCATGCGACTGGGGACCTTGACCGGCTTTGTGACGCGCTATGTGAAGGCACACCACATCCGCCGCGGCGCATTTGTCGCAGTCGCGGTGGCCTTCGCGGTCGTCTTCTTTTGTGTGGGCGCGTTCGTCCGCCTGCTGAACGGGCCGGTCTCGCTGGGACCGTTCTCCGACCGCCTGTCGCAGGCATTGGCCACTGCGTTGCCCGGTCTCACTGTCCGCTACGACCAGGCCGCCCTCGAATGGTCGCGGGAAGAGGACAGGGTCAACCTCGTCATCCTAGGCGCGCGCGTGTTCGATCCCGACGGACGCATTATCGCGCAAGCGCCGAAGGCCGAACTGGCACTCGCAGCCGCGGCGCTGATCCACGGCAATGTCGAGTTGCGGCGCATTGCGCTTGTCGGCGTTCAACTCACGCTGGTGCGCACGCGCAACGGTGAAATCCGCCTCGGCATCGAGAACGGCCACGGCGACGAGGATATCCTCAAGCGCATCACTGACGCGATCAACAAGAACAGCGGCAAGAAATCTTCGTTGCAGATGTTCGCCGTGCACGATGCGCGCATCGCGTTCCTAGACGAAGGAACGGGAATGTTCCTCGTGGCGCCACGCGCCGACGTGCAGGTGCAGACCGCTAAAGATGCGCTAGAAGCGATGCTCAAGGCTGACATCGAAGTATCCGGTCATCCGACGCATGTCGTTCTCGACGTGAAGTTGCCGCAAGACACGAAGCCGGTGAGCGGCACGATTTCTGTTTCAGGCCTCGATCTCGACGCGCTCGGCAACAACGCGAAGGCGCTCGAGGCGCTGAAAGGACTGAAGCTGATCACGGACGTGTCGGCGTCGTTCACTCTGGCAGCGAATAATCATCTGGGTTTCGTCGATTTCGGCATCGGTGCGAACGGCTCCGTCATCATCCCGGGTTTCATCGAGAAGCCGATGCGGGTGCAGACGTTGCGCGCCGTCGCCCGTTATGACGGCCTCGCCAACCGCATCCTGATCGATGACCTGCAACTCGATTGCGACAACGCTGATGCCCACACAATGGGCCAAATCGACATAGAGCGTGTCGCGGGCGATCCGGTCCGGAAGCTCGCATTCGATCTCACGGCCGACAAGATCGCGCTGAATATGCCGCACCTGTTTCCGCAATCGGTACATCTGAGCCAGGCTGCGTTGCGTGGCTCTTATCAGCCATCGGACGGCGAGATCGACGTCGAGCGTCTCGTGCTATCCGGCGGACCGTTCACACTGACGACCTCCGGTAAGGTGTTGCGTGCGCCGCACGCGTCGCCTGCCATCCAGGCCCAGGCAACGATCGCGCCGCTCGCGATGCGAGACCTGCTGCGCTACTGGCCGCACACGCTGGCGACCGGCGGCTGGGACTGGGCCAACCGCAATGTGAAGGCAGGCCGCATCGGGCCCATCGTCGCCAATGCGAATATCCCGGCGGGTGCGATCGACGCACCGGGGTTGCCTGACAATTCGCTCACCGTCACCGCACCGGTAACGAATGCGACGATGACCTACTTCCATAACTTCACGCCGCTCACGGGTGTGAACGGCACCCTCAAGCTCTCTGGTGACAACTTTGGTGCCGATATCGCTGGCGCGAGGATTGGGCCGCTGGTGCTGTCGCAGGGCAAGTTCCTGATCCCCGACCTGCATTTGCCTACCAATATTTCGAATATCAATGCGCATCTGGAGGGACGGCTTCCGGATATCCTGACCCTCATCGATATGGAGCCGCTGCATTATGCGACGCGCTTCCACATCGATCCGAAGACGACGATCGGTGCGGCGAGTATGGACATCGCGTTCAAGATTCCCACACGTCACGATGTGAGCGACAAGGATATTGTGATCGGCGTCAAGTCCACACTCAAAGGATTGGCGATTTCCCTCGGCGCCCACACGCGTCTGACCGACGGTGCCGTCAACCTTACCGTCGACAACGATCATCTGTTCGCGCAGGGCGATGTCACGCTCTACGGCTCACGCCTGACCGCGAGCTGGAACGAACTATTCGAAACACCGAAGGATGGTTTCTCATCGCATATCGAGGTGAAGGGCAATTTGGACGACGCGGCGCGCGACGACCTGAATTTCCACTCCGCCGATTTCGTCAAAGGCATCACACCGATGACGGGCGTGATCGCCGGCCAGCAGGGACAGCTTCGCCATGCCGACATGACGCTCGACGTCACGGGCGCCGCGATCGGCGTGCAGTCGCTTGGTATCGGCAAGCCGGCCGGCACAGCAGGCACGGCGGTCGTCTCCGCAGTCTTTGCGCCTGGCGGCATCATTCAATCGGCGACAATGAAGATCACCGGCCCGGGACTGGCAGCGAACGGTGTTGTGAGCTTCGACAAGCAGGGCACGTTTACGCAGGTTTCCTTCCCCTCCGTGCACGAGGGACCAGCCAACGATTTCGGGTTCACCATGGCGCGCATGGCGAACGGCGGCCGCGACATCACCATTCGCGGTGCGTCGCTCGACGGCACGAAGATAGGGCGGCATGCCGGCGAGACCGCGGCCGTTGCGCAGGGTGCGCCGCCCGCCAGCGATGACGAAAGCAACGAGCCGTTCCACATCAATGCGCATCTCGACCATCTGGTGCTGCGCAACAACGTCTCGATCAGCCCATTTGCGCTGGACACGACAGGCTTCGGCGACGATCGCCCGCAGACACTTTCCTTCACCGGCATGCTCGGCAAAAGCCCGATCAGCGGCAGCGTCGCGCCTGGTGAAGGCGGCCGCAAAGTCGCGATCCAAACAGACGACACAGGCACGTTGTTGAATGGCCTGTTCGGATTTACCAGCATGAAGGGGGGCACGCTATCGGTTGCCGCAACGCTTCCGGGCAAAGCCGACGCGCCGCATCCCCCAACCGCGGCGGTGCCGGATTATCTGGGTACCGCGACGATCACCGACTTCAAGATCGTCAATCAACCATTCCTGACGCGCCTGTTTTCGGCTGGCTCGCTGATGGGGATCGTGAACCTCATGGGCGGCCAGGGTATCGATTTCGAGAAGGCGACCATCCCGTTCGCGTCGCGCAACGGCATCGTGAACATCCGGGACGCGCGTGCCTCCAGCGGCGCGATCGGCATGACGGCGGACGGCTATCTCGATCGTCCCAAGACGCAGCTGGCGCTGACCGGCTCGCTGGTGCCGATCTTCGGCGTGAACAGCATCCTGGGCGCCATCCCGCTTTTGGGCGATTTACTTGTTTCGAAGAAAGGCGAGGGCGTGTTCGGCATGACCTACACGGCCGAGGGCGCTGCCGACGAACCGAAGATCAGTGTCAATCCGCTGTCGATGCTGACACCGGGCATCTTCCGCCGCATCTTCGAAGGCCGCGTCCCGGAAGACGCGCAATTGAGCCAGCTGCCGCAGAGTCCCGCGCCGGTCACGCCGCTACCGAAGCCGAAGACTTGACGGTTCGCGCAGGGCCTCTGCGCGAACCGTTTCACATCATACCGGCTTGATCAGCATATGCTTCTTCTTGCCGATCGAGAGTTTGATCACGCCGTCGCCGGTTACGTCGGTCAGGGTCGCGATCGCCTTCACATCGCCGATCGGCGCGTCATTCATGCGAAAGCCGCCGCCTTCGATCTGACGCCTGGCCTCACTCGCCGAAGCGGTGAGCCCCGCCTGCGCCGCCAGTGTCGTCAGCGCCATCGGCAGCTTCACCTTGGCGATCTCAAAGGTTGGCAGGCCTGAAGCGATGCCACCCTCTTCGAAGGTGCGTCGCGCGGTCTCGGCGGCTTCGTCCGCTGCCGCGCGTCCGTGCAGCACCGCTGTTGCTTCCGTCGCGAGGATTTTCTTTGCTTCGTTCAGTTCGGCGCCTTGCAGCGATTCCAGCCGTGCGATCTCGCCGATCGGCAGGTCGGTGAAGATGCGCATGAAGCGGCCGACATCGCCGTCCTCGGTGTTGCGCCAGAATTGCCAGTAGTCGTAGACGCTCAGCATCTCCTTGTTCAGCCACACCGCGCCCGAAACCGACTTGCCCATCTTGGCGCCGGAGGCCGTGGTGATGAGCGGTGTCGACAGCGCGAACAGTTGCTCCGTTCCCATGCGGCGGCCGAGATCGATGCCGGAGACGACGTTACCCCACTGATCCGAACCGCATGACTGCAACCGGCAGCCATACCGTTTGTAGAGCTCGACATAGTCGTAGGCCTGCATCAGCGAGTAGTTGAACTCGAGGAACGACATCGGCTGCTCGCGTTCTAGGCGAAGCTTCACGCTCTCCATCGTCAGCATGCGGTTGACCGAGAAATGCCGGCCGATCTCGCGCAGGAACGGGATGTATTCGAGCTTGTCGAGCCACTCGGCGTTATCGACCATAATCGCGTCGGACTCGCCGTCGCCGAACTTGAGAAGGTGGCGTACGCCGGAAAGCATGCTCTGCTTGTTCTCGTCGATCTGTTCGGGCGTCAGGATCTTGCGCATCTCGTCCTTGCCGGACGGATCGCCTGCCTTGGTCGTACCGCCGCCCATCAGCAGGATCGGGCGATGACCGGCCTGCTGCAGGCGGCGCAGGGTCATGAGCTGCACCAAATTGCCGATATGCATCGACTTGGCGGTGCAGTCGAAGCCGATATAGGCCGTCACCCGCGTGGTGCGGAACAGTTCGTCCAGCTCCTGCCACGGCTCGGAGCACGCATAATACGCCCCACGCTCCACAAACGTGCGGAGGAAGCCGGAGCGAAACGCGGGCACGGGAGACATGACACCTTCTCTTTTGAAAATGGTAGGCTTCTCACCATCGAGAAGCGGGCCGGGTGTGTAGCACGGATGGCGGACGTACAAAAAGTCATAGGCCTGATGAGCGGAACGTCGCTCGACGGCATCGATGCCGCGCTGGTCGACACCGATGGCGAGGGCGTCGCGGTGCCCGGTCCGGCGATCACATTGCCGTACGATGCAGAAACTCGCGCGATGCTGCGGACGGCGCTGAACGATGCCATGAGCGTGGCTAGGGGTGCGCCGGTGCCGTTCTCTGTCCGCGAGGCCGAGCGGTGCAGCACGGAGGCGCATGCGGAAGCGGTGAAGGCACTGCTGCAGAAAGCGGGGCTGGAGCTCAGCCAGGTGGCGCTGATCGGCTATCACGGCCAGACCATCCTGCATCGCCCGGAACAGCATTGGACTTGGCAGATCGGCGACGGCGCGCTGCTTGCGCGCCTGACCGGCATCGATGTGGTAAGCGATTTCCGCAGCGCCGATGTGAAAGCGGGGGGCCAGGGTGCGCCGCTGGTGCCGCTCTATCACGCGGCGTTGTTGAAAGAGGCGACGAAGATTGAGCCGCCGGTGGTCGTGGTTAACATCGGCGGCGTCGCCAATGTCACCTATATCGGCGACACGATCCTCGCGTTCGATACCGGACCAGGGAATGCGCCGATCGACGACTGGGCGCATTCGCACGCCGGCAAGCCGGTCGATGAGGGCGGTGTGCTGGCGCGCAAGGGCCGCGTGAATGACGACGTTCTGGCGAAGATGCTCGAAAACGTCTTCTTCGAGCGCAAGCCGCCGAAATCGCTCGACCGGATGGATTTCAGCATCGATGCGGTAATGGGACTTTCGCCGGAGGACGGCGCGGCGACGTTGACCGCCTTCACGGCAGCGTCACTGGCGCGCGCACGCGAGCATTTTCCAGAACCGGCCAATCTCTGGATCGTCTGCGGCGGCGGCCGTCTCAATCCCACACTGATGGACGAGTTAAGGAAACGGGTGAACGCGCCGGTGCTGTCGGCCGAAGACGCCGGCTGGCGCGGCGACTTCATCGAGGCGGAGGCCTTCGCCTATCTCGCGGCGCGGTCGCGAAAAGGCTTGCCGCTCACCCTTCCGACCACGACGGGCGTTCAACAACCTGTGACCGGCGGCCAATTCCACCGCAAAAGCGGGTGATCCGACCGCTGGGTGCATTTTCCACGCTTTCAGATCGGTTCATGCTCGACGCATGAAAACCGATCTTTTCGCAGGCCGGTATGTCTACGGCCTGGGTGTCATAGCGCTGGCCTTGGTTTGTTTTGCGTGGGGCGGCTTCGATCCCGGTCAGCCGGTGCCGAAGACGTTTCCCTATCGCGATGCGCTGGCTGCTGTGGCCGCCACGTTCATGCTCGTAACGGGTGCTGCTGTTCTCTGGCAACGGACTACCGCCTGGGCAGCCGCCGCTCTCGTCCTTTACTACACCTTTGTCGTCGTGATCCTCCTGAACGGCCGGCTTGCGGTGCTCCACTACAAGGATTTCGTCAGCTATAGCGGTACGGCAGAGCAACTCGCCATCGCGGCCGGCGGTCTCATCCTCTACGCGGCGTATTCCGGGATCGACGCCATACGTGCCGCGCAATTCACGCGTGCGGCCCAGATCGTGTTCGGGATTTGCGCGGTGCTATTCGGTATAGCGCACTTCGTTTACATGAACTTCACCGCGCCGCTGGTGCCCAAATGGCTGCCGCCGTCGCAGATGTTCTGGGGCTACGCGACGGGTGTCGCGCAAATCGCGGCCGGCATTGCGATCCTGACCGGTGTGCAGGCGCGTCTCGCCGCGATCCTGCTGACCGCGATGTACGCCTCGTTCGTGTTTCTGGTACACGCGCCGGCGATTTGGGCCAGTCCGCACGATCACGGTGCGTGGGCGGAGGCTGCCGAGACCATTGCGCTGGTCGGCGTCGCCTGGCTTGTGGCGGATTCCTTTGCGCGCGGCTGGCGCATGCAAAAGACGATCTAATCTTTCGACTTCGCCGCCTCGGGCTTTTCCGGTGGTGTCACGCCCATCGTCTTCGCCACATAGGCCTGCACGGACTCGACGACGTCGGCTTCGTGCTTGTCGAAGAAGTGGTTCGCGCCTTCGATCTTGTCGTAGGTGATCTTGATCCCGCGTTGCGCCGATAACCGATCCACCAACTTCTGGACGTCCACTTCCGGCACCACTTGATCTCGTGTGCCGTGGACCATCAGGCCTGACGCCGGGCAGGGCGCCAGGAAGGCGAAGTCGTACATGCTGGCCGGCGGCGCGATGGAAATGAATCCGGTGATTTCCGGCCGCCGCATCAAGAGCTGCATCCCGATCCAGGCGCCGAAAGAAATCCCGCACACCCAGACGAAGGACGGATTGGGATAGAGCGTGTTCATCCAGTCGAGCACGGCCGCCGCATCGGAGAGTTCCCCCGCGCCCGAGTCGAACGTGCCCTGGCTGCGCCCCACACCCCGGAAGTTAAACCGCACGGTGGTGCAGCCCAGCCCGTGGAACATGTGAAAAAGGTCGTAGACCAGCGGGTTGTTCATCGTCCCGCCGAATTGCGGATGTGGGTGAAGTACCAGCGCCATTGGCGCGCCGGGCGCCCTCTGGCGCTGGTAGCGAACTTCGATCCGTCCAGCCGGGCCGGGGAGGATGATCTCAGGCATGGGTACCCTCGCAAAAAGCGGAAAATGGACCAACGAAATCAGGATTAGTCATGCCCGAAAGACCTATATTCCTAAACAAATCCAAAGGGTTGGATTTTCATAGCCCTTATGCCAGCCGATTTCTTGACCATTGTACTCGGGAAATCTATATGCACTGCAGTATTAGCGCCGGGCGCCTCTCTGCTTGGCCCGCTTGTTAACACAGCGAGCCCCCCGAAAAGCAAGGAAAACCCGCCCCGGCAAAAGGAGCGCCCCATGAGGCTGAGTACCAAAGGACGTTATGCAGTGATGGCGATGGCCGACCTTGCCAAGCACAGCGCTAATTCCAGACCCGTTTCCCTGGCCGAGATTTCCGGCCGCCAGGAAATTTCCCTTTCCTATCTTGAGCAGCTTTTCGCGAAACTGCGCCGCGGTGGGCTGGTGTCGAGCGTGCGCGGACCCGGCGGCGGCTACCGCCTGAGCCGGCCGGCCGATGAGGTGCGAATCTCCGACATCATTCTGGCCGTGGACGAGCCGATTGCCGCCACGCGCTGTGCGCCGGGTGAAGTCAAAGGCTGCACCAGCACGGGCGCGCGTTGCGTGACCCACGATCTGTGGGAAGAACTGGGCCGCCAGATCCATGTCTTCCTTTCGGGCGTGTCGCTTGCCGATGTGGTCGAGAAGCGGGTGCTGGGCCGGGCGCAACCTTGTGCTCCGGCGAATGGCGGCGACGAACGCGAAGCCGCCTGATCCCTCGCACTCCTGCTGGTCCGATGATCTATCTTGATCACAACGCGACGTCGCCTTTGCGGCCGGAAGCACGCGCCGCCATGGTGCGTGCCATGGAGGTGGGCGGAAATCCGTCCTCCATCCACGCTGCAGGCCGTGCAGCGCGCGCAGTAATAGAAACGGCGCGCGGGCAGGTCGCCGCAATGGCGCATGCGCGGGTGCAGGACGTGGTCTTCACCAGCGGCGGCACGGAAGCGAATGCGCTGGCGCTGGCCGGTGCGATATATGGCGCGGTCGATCAGGACGACCGCATCACCCGGCTGTTCGTCTCCGCGATCGAGCATGACTCAGTTTGGGCGAACGCGCGATCGCTCGTGGAACGGGTTGCCGGTCTCAGGATAGAAACAATCCCGGTGAACTCAGACGGCGTGATCGACACCGAAGCGCTGCGTGTCATGTTGCGCGAGGGCAAAGGCCGAACCCTGGTCGCGGCGATGGCCGCGAATAACGAAACCGGCGTTGTGCAACCCCTTACGGAGATTGCCCGGCTGGCGCGCGACGCCAAGGCGCTGCTGCTGATCGATGCGATTCAGGTGGCCGGCAAGAGCGAATTGAGCATCGACGCCGATTATCTTTCGCTGTCGTCACACAAAATCGGCGGGCCGCAGGGTGCCGGTGCATTGGTTGTGCGCGAAGGTGCGCCGTTCGCGGCCCAGATTCTGGGTGGCGGACAGGAACGGAGTCGTCGGGCCGGTACGGAAAATGTCGCCGGCATTGCCGGCTTCGGTGCTGCAGCCGAACAGGCCCAATCCGGTTTGGCCGATCTGCCCCGGATCGCCGCGCTGCGCGACAGGTTCGAAACCGCATTGGTGGCGTTAGGCGCAACCGTTTTTGGGGCGGGCAGCGACCGTCTCGCCAACACGTCCAACTTTGCATTGCCCGGCATCACGGCCGAAACTGCGATCATGGCGCTCGATCTGGACGGCGTGATGGTCAGCTCCGGCGCGGCTTGTTCGTCCGGTAAAGTGAAATCCTCCCATGTGCTGAGGGCGATGGGCGTTGCGGACGATGTCGCCGCGCGCGCGTTGCGGGTCAGCCTGGGCCGGAACTTGACGGAAGCAGACGTAATCATCGCGGTTTCCGCGTTCTCAAACATGCTGGCGCGGCTTCGACCGCGCGTGGCAGCGTAAGGCGCGAAATGGCTGCGATCGAAACCCGCGAAAAAGTTGCCGCTCTCGGCGAGAAGTACAAATACGGCTTCGTCACCGACATCGAGATGGAGCGCGCGCCGAAGGGCCTGAACGAACAAACGGTCGCGTATGTCTCCGCCAAGAAGAGCGAGCCCGAATGGATGTTCGAATGGCGGCTTGGCGCCTTTCGCCGCTGGGTGCAGATGCGCGAGCCGAACTGGGCGCGTGTGCACTATCCGAAGATCGACTATCAGAACGCCTATTATTACGCGGCGCCCAAGAACACGCCGAAGAAACAGAGCCTCGACGAGGTCGATCCCAAGCTTCTGGAAACCTACAAGAAGCTCGGCATCCCGCTGCATGAGCAGATGGCGTTGGCCGGCGTTGCGGTCGATGCCGTGTTCGATTCCGTATCCGTCGCCACGACGTTCAAAGAGAGGCTCAACGAGGCGGGGGTGATTTTCTGCCCGATCTCCGAAGCAATCCGCGATTATCCCGATCTGGTGAAGAAGTATCTCGGCACCGTCGTGCCGGTGACCGACAACTTCTTCGCGACGTTGAACTCTGCGGTGTTCTCCGACGGTACCTTCGTCTACGTGCCGAAGGGCGTGCGCTGCCCGATGGAGCTCAGCACCTATTTCCGCATCAATGCAAGCGAGACGGGACAATTCGAACGTACGCTGATCATCGCGGACGAGGGCTCTTACGTCAGCTATCTCGAAGGCTGCACCGCGCCGAAGCGCGACGAGAACCAGCTGCATGCGGCAGTGGTCGAGCTGATCGCGCTCGACAATGCCGAGATCAAGTATTCGACGGTGCAGAACTGGTACCCGGGCGACGAGAACGGCCTTGGCGGCATCTACAATTTCGTGACCAAGCGTGGCGATTGCCGCGGGCGCAATTCCAAGATCTCGTGGACGCAGGTCGAAACCGGCTCCGCGATCACCTGGAAATACCCGAGCTGCATCCTGCGCGGCGACGACAGTGTGGGCGAGTTTTATTCCATCGCGATCGCGAACAACTACCAGCAGGCCGACACCGGGACCAAGATGATACATCTGGGCAAGAACACACGCTCGCGGATCGTTTCGAAGGGCATCAGCGCGGGCAAGGCACAGAATACCTATCGCGGTCTTGTCAGCGTACATCCGCATGCCGAAAAGGCGCGTAACTACACACAGTGCGACTCACTTCTGATCGGCGGCGAATGCGGCGCGCACACCGTGCCCTACATCGAAAGCAAGAACCGCAGTGCCCGGGTCGAGCACGAAGCAACGACGTCGAAGATCGCGGAAGACCAGCTGTTCTACTGCACCCAGCGCGGCATTCTACCGGAAGAGGCGGTCGCGCTGATCGTCAACGGCTTCTGCAAGGAAGTGCTGCAGCAGTTGCCGATGGAGTTCGCGGTCGAAGCGCAGAAGCTCGTCGGTATCAGCCTGGAAGGCAGCGTGGGATAGATGATGCTTGAGATCAAAGACCTTCACGTTTCGGTCGGCGGCAAGGAAATCCTCAAAGGCCTGTCCCTGAACATAGGCGCGGGCAAGGTGCACGCGATCATGGGCCCGAACGGGTCGGGAAAATCGACCCTGTCTTATGTGCTCGCCGGTCGAGACGGTTATGACGTCACGAACGGGAGCGTCCTTTACAATGGCGAAGACCTGACTGTGCTGCCGCCAGAAGAGCGCGCCGCGAAGGGCGTGTTCCTCGCCATGCAGTATCCGGTCGAGATTCCTGGGGTCACCACGCTGACGTTTCTCAAGACCGCGCTGAACGCGCAACGCCGCGCCCGCGGGGAGAAGGAAATCGACGCGATGGGCGTTTTGCGCCTGGTGCGCGAGAAGGCGAAAATCCTCAACGTGTCGGAAGAGATGCTCAAACGCGCGCTCAATGTCGGGTTCTCCGGCGGCGAGAAGAAGCGGCTGGAGATTCTCCAGATGGCGCTGTTCGAGCCGAAGCTCGCGATTCTGGACGAAACCGACTCCGGCCTCGACATCGACGCGTTGAAGCTCGTCGCGGAGGGCGTGAACACGTTGCGGGCGCCGAACCGCGCGATGCTGGTGATCACGCATTATCAGCGCCTGCTCGATTACATCGTGCCGGATCGCGTGCACGTGCTGGCCGGCGGACGAATCATTGCCGAAGGCGGCAAGGAATTGGCGCATGAACTCGAGGCGAAGGGCTATGCGCACATCGTGAAGGACGCGGCATGACGATCGCCGTCCCGTCCCTCGATACCCGCCGGGCGGAGGCTCTCGCAGCCTATCGCGCGAAAGGCATTCCGCATCGCCGGATCGAGGAATGGAAATACAGCGATCTGCGATCTGCACTGGATGACGATCAGATCGAACATTCGGACTCGCTGGCGTGGGCGGTCGACGCCATTCCGGCCGGGGTCGCGTTTTTCGATCTCGCGGACTCGTACGACAGAATGCCTGGCTGGGTGAAACAGTGCCTCGGGTCTGTGAGTGTGCATGGCGCGATGGACTGTGCTGCGCTGGCGTTCGGCCGCACGGGGCTTGCACTGCACGTGTCGCAGCGGGTGACCGAGCCGATGCGGCTTGCGTTTTCGGCGCACGGACATGCGCGGTTGCTCGTCGTGGTAGACGAAGGCGCATCTCTGACCTTGGTCGAGACGCAGGCCGCCGGCGGTGGACTTCGCAATATCGGCGTGGAGTTCGTACTCGGCGCCGGCGCGCGCCTTGAACACATCCGTGTGGCCGAAGAAGCTGCGGACTCCGTCGCAGTCGAAAGCGTCGCGGTGTCGATCGGAGCCGGCGCGGAATATCGCGCCCACTTCACCAGTTTCGGCGCGAAGCTGTCGCGCGTGGAAGCGAATATCGTGTTGCAAGGCGAGGGCGCGCAGGCGCATCTTTCCGGGGTCGACGTCCTGACCGATGCGACGCATGCTGATACCACCACGCATGTCGATCACGCCATCGGCAACACACAGAGCACACAACTGTTCAAGAAAGTCGCGGGCGGCAAGGCGCGGTCGGTCTATCAGGGCAAGGTCACGGTGCGCGCTGGCGCCGACGGCTCGGATAGCCGCCAGACAGCGAAAGGATTGTTACTAAGCGAGCGGGCGGAGATCGATCTGAAGCCTGAACTTGAGATATTCGCCGACGATGTGAAATGCGCCCATGGCGCCGCGGTCGGCGATCTGGATACGGATTCGCTGTTCTACTTGCGCGCCCGCGGTGTGCCGGAAGCCGAAGCGCGCAACCTGCTGGTGCATGCCTTCCTCGCCGATGCGCTGGATGGGATTGGAAACGAAACGCTGCGCGGCGAAGTCTGGTCCGCGGTCGAGTCGGCGTTGCTCCGAACGGGGGCGGCATGAACGCGCCTGTTACCATCAAAGGGTTCGATGCACAGGCCGCGCGGGCGGATTTTGAAATCCTGTCGCGGCAGGTCTACGGCAAGCCGCTGGTCTATCTCGACAGCGGCGCTTCGGCACAAAAGCCGCGCCAGGTGCTGGACGCGATGCAAGACTTCGCGACCAGCGAATATGCCAATGTCCATCGCGGCGTGCATTATCTGTCGGCCAAGGCCACGGAGCGCTACGAGGCCGCGCGCGAGACGGTGCGAAAGTTCCTTAATGCAGCGCACATGTCCGAGATCGTCTTCACCAAAGGCGGCACCGAAGCGATCAACCTGGTTGCGTATTCCTGGGCGATGCCGCGGCTTCAGGCAGGAGATGAGATCGTGCTTTCGGTGATGGAGCATCACTCCAACATCGTGCCATGGCATTTACTGCGCGAGCGCTTCGGTGTGGTGTTGCGCTGGGTCGATGTCTGCGAAGACGGTTCGCTGGATGCCGAGGCGGTCGACGCCGCGATCACCGGCAAGACGAAACTGGTCGCGATCAGCCACATGTCCAACGTGCTGGGCACCATTTCGCCGCTGAAAGAGATCGTGACCCGTGCCCATGCCAAGAGCGTGCCGGTGCTGGCCGATGGCTGCCAGGGCGTCGTGCATATGGCGGTCGACGTGCGCGACCTCGACATCGATTTCTATGCTTTCACCGGCCACAAGCTGTATGGGCCGACCGGGATTGGCGTGCTCTACGGCAAGCGCGCGCATCTGAAGGCGATGCGGCCGTTCAATGGCGGCGGCGAAATGATTCAGGAGGTGACGAAGGACATCGTCACCTATGCCGATCCGCCGGCCCGGTTCGAAGCCGGCACGCCGCCGATCATCGAAAGCGTCGGCCTCGCCGTCGCGATCGACTATCTCGGCGGTTTCGATCGCCAGGCAATCGCGGCGCACGAGCACGATCTGCTGGCATATGCGCGCGATGCGGTGCGGCAGTTCAACTGGTTGCGGGTAATCGGCGATGCGCCAGGCAAAGGCGCCATCCTGTCATTCGAAACCGACGGCATGCATGCGCATGATCTCGCCACCATCCTCGACCGCGAAGGCGTCGCGGTGCGGGCCGGGCATCATTGCGCCCAGCCGCTGATGGAGCGGTTCGGTGCCGCTTCCACCACGCGCGCTTCGTTTGCGCTCTACAACAGCCGTTCCGATGTCGATGCGCTGGTTGCAGCGCTGGCCAAGGCGCGGAGCATTCTGAGTTGACCATGGACGACTCCCTGCGCGAGCTCTACCAGGACGTGATCCTCGATCATTCGAAGCATCCGCGGCATTTCGGGCCGTTGCCGTCGGCTACGCACAACGCGGAAGGCCACAATCCGCTGTGCGGCGATCGTGTGAAGATTCATCTGCTGGTCGACCGAAAAGACCGCATCGCCGACGTGGCGTTCGAAGGCAAAGGCTGCGCGATCAGCCAGGCTTCGGCATCGCTGATGACGGATTTGATCGTCGGCCGTTCGGTGGCCGAGGCGGAAAAGCTGATGGACGGTTTTCTCCATCTGGTGAAGGGCGAAGATGCAACCGATCTGGCCGGCGATGATCGCGAAACGCTCGACGTGATGGCCGGTGTGTCGGCATTTCCCATGCGGGTGAAGTGCGCGACCTTGGCGTGGCACACGATGAAATCGGCGCTGGAGGGCGGAGACGCTCCCGCGAAAACCGAATGACCGACGAAGCGCTGAAGACTGAACTGACCGCGCAGGGCTCCGCGATCCCGCCCGAGGAACTGGAGACGTTCACCCAGGCGCTGATCGGCGCGCTGAAGACGGTGTTCGATCCGGAAATCCCGGTGGATATCTACGAACTCGGCCTTATTTATAAGGTGGATGTCGCGGACAACAAGGACGTGACGGTCGACATGACCTTGACGGCGCCGGCCTGTCCGGTGGCGGGCGAGATGCCGGGAATGGTGAAATCGGCGCTGGAAAATGTGGACGGCATCGGCGAGATCACAGTCAACATGACGTTCGATCCGCCCTGGACGCCGGAGCGCATGAGCGAGGAAGCGAAGCTCGAATTGAATATGTTTTGAGGCACGCATGAGCACGACGACGATTGCAAAACCCAAACGCGAACGGCCCAAAGCTGTGCGCCTGTCGGATGCCGCGGCCGTGCGCATCCGCGAGATTATGGATAATGCGGACGGAAAATATCAAGGCGTGCGCGTCGGCGTGACCAACGGCGGCTGCGCCGGCATGAGCTACACCATGGATTACGCCGAAAACGCGCTGCCGCTCGATGAAGTGGTCGAGGACAAGGGCGTGAAGATCTTCATCGAGCCCAAGGCCATCCTGTTCCTGCTCGGCACGGAAATGGATTTCGTGCGGGAGAAGTTCGGCGCGCGCTTCGTGTTCAACAACCCGAACCAGACGGCCGCCTGCGGCTGCGGCGAAAGCGTATCGATCACGCCTGCGAAGGCTTGACACTTAATCTTGCGGCCTGACGGAGATAGAAATCTCCCGGTGATTGAGCAGCTGATCGATCGCCACGCGGATGCTCGACGCGTTGATCGCATATTCGACATAATCGGAATAACCGCGGTCTCGCGGCGGCTGGCTGATGCACGTCGCGACGCGCTGGTTGATGCTGTCGAACGTGCTGTCAGAGGTGTCCTCGGTAGCACGCCAGGAGCACTCGACACTCTGCTCCTTGGGGTTTGAGACCAGGCCGGTTGGATTGTACGGCGCCACATAACAGCGCGCCCCCGCTAGCGCTGTTTGCGGCACGACATGCTCGCCGGCAGAATCGGTCTTGGTCGCGGTCGCCACGAGATTCTTCGGCCCATCCACCGCATAGCCGAGCAGGGTGTCGCAGAACGGATCGGCGCCGGCGCGCGCAACGCACGCGGCAAGCACAATCGGGACAACCAGAGCGCAGCGCATCGCCGCCGCCTTAGCAGAAATTCTCCGCGCTGTTGGATGAAGCAATCGTCATCCGCGCCGTTTCACCACAGTTTCACGCGTTGATCCAGCGGCAGGTACATCTTGTCGCCCGGCTGCACGTCGAAGGCCGTGTACCAGTCGTCGACGTTGCGGGTGGCTCCGACCGCGCGGAAATGCGGTGGGCTGTGCGGGTTGGAGAGAAGGCGCTGGCGCGTGTAGCCGTCGCTATCCTTGGCCCGCCAGATCTGGGCATACGACAGGAAGAACCGCTGATCGCCGGTGAAGCCGTCCAGCACCGGCGCCGGCTTGCCGTCCAGCGAGATATGGTAGGCCTTGAGCGCGATGGTAATGCCGGACAGATCGCCGATGTTCTCACCCATCGTCAGCTTGCCGTTCACGTGGATGCCGGGCAGGCCTTCATAGCTGTCGTATTGCGCACCCAGCATTGCGACGCGGGCCTCGAAAGCCTTGCGGTCTTCCGGCGTCCACCAGCTTTGCAACAGGCCGGCGCCGTCGTATTTCGAACCCTGATCGTCGAAGCCGTGGCTGATCTCGTGTCCGATCACCGCGCCGATTCCGCCATAGTTCACCGCGTCGTCGGCGTTGGGGTCGAAGAACGGCGGCTGCAGGATCGCGGCCGGGAAGAAGATCGAGTTGTAGGTCTGCGTGTAATAGGCGTTGACCGTCGGCGGGGTCATGTTCCATTCGGTGCGATCGGTCGGCTGGTCGATGCGGTTCAGCCGGTAGCGCCACTCGAACATATCGCTGCGCTCGATATCGCCGACCAGATCGCCGCGCACGATTTTCAGGCCGGAATAGTCGCGCCACTTGTCGGGATAGCCGACATGCGGACGGAAGGCGTGCAGCTTGTCGAGCGCCTTCTGCCGCGTCGCCTCGGTCATCCACGGCAAGGTGCGGATGTCAGCGTCATAAGCCTTAAGAATGTTGGAGATGAGTTCTTCCACCTTGGCCTTGGAGGCCGGTGGGAAGTAGCGCGCGACGTAGATCTTGCCCAGCGGATGGCCGAGCCGCGCGTCGAGAAGCTGCGCGCCGCGGCCGGCGCGATCGAGTTGCTGCGCCTGGTTGGCGAGAGTCCTGCCGTAGAAATCGAAATCCGCCTCGTCGAAGCGCTTCGGTAGATAAGCGCTCATCGCGTGCATATAATGGAGGGTCAGCCAGTCCCGCCACACCGCAACCGGCGTCGCCGCGAACAGTTTGGCAAGGCCGGGGAACGCGGTGTTCTCGCGCACGATCACCACGCGATCGCCGCTCGGGCCTTTCGCGGAAAGGCCTTCGGCGGCGAAGAACGTCCGCCATGGAAAGCCCGGCGCATAAGTCTCCAACTGCGCGAACGTCATCGGGTTATAGGTCTTGTCCGCGTCGCGGCGGTCGGCTGCGGGCCAGTGCAGTTTCGCAATCTCGACTTCCAGTGCGTAGACCGCCGCAGCGCGGCTCGCCGCGTCCTTCGCGCCGGTCAGACCCAGCATCGTAACAAGATACTTCTGATAGGCCTCGCGGATCGCCGCCATGTCGGCGCCGTCGCGCAGGTAGAAATCGCGGTTCGGCAGGCCGAGGCCGGATTGCGTCACGAACATCACATAGGCATTCGAGTTCTTGGGATCGGCGTTGATCTGCGTCGCGAACAGGCTGCCTGCTTCGTGCGAAGGATCGCCCATCGCCTTGGCGACTGCGTCGTAGCTTTTCAGATGCGCATAGACGTCCAGATCGTACTGCACCGGCTTCAGGCCTGCGGCCTCTATCGCCGCGACGTCGGTGAAGGAATCGTAGAGGTCGCGAAGTTGTTTCTCTTCGGGACTCAGCGTGCCGTAGGGCTTGCCGTCGAGTTCGGCTGCGATGCCTTTCACCCGCTGCTCGGAAAGAACGGTGAGATCCTGGAAGGAGCCGGTGCCGACCCGGTCGGCGGGGATGACCGCCGTCTTCAGCCAGTTGCCGTTGGCATAGAGGAAGAAGTCGTCGCCCGGCTTTACGGATTTGTCGATCGCCGTCAGATCGACGCCCCAGGTGCCATACATCGGTTTGTCGGCTGCGATGGCCGCGGCGGACAGCAAGACCGCCGCGCCGAGGACCAACGGAATTTTCTTCATTCTATTCTCCCCAAATACATTCGGCTCTTGCGGCCGTTACCAAAGGTGCACGCGTTGATCCGGCGGCAGATAAAAGGTATCGCCCGATTTCACCTCCGGGAATGCGGCGTACCAGCCGTCATCGTTCCGCACGACACCGTTTACGCGGTATAGCGGCGGCGAGTGTGGATCGGCGAGCGCGGACTCTCGTGTGCGGCCGTCGCGCCAGATCTCGCGCCAACTCTGTCCATAGGCGAGGTAGAAACGCTGATCGCCGGTCAGACCGTTCAGCACCGGCGCGGGCTTGCCACGCAGGCTGATGTGGTAGGCCTTGTAAGCGATCACGAGACCCGCCAGATCCGCGATGTTTTCGCCGAGCGTGAGCTTGCCGTTCAGATGCAGTCCCGGCAGCGGCTGATAGGCGTCATACTGCTTGGCGAGCGCACCGGTCCGCGCGTCGAAGTTTTTGCGGTCGGAATCGGTCCACCAGTTCTTGAGCGCGCCGCTGCCGTCATATTTCGAACCTTGGTCGTCGAACCCGTGGCTGATCTCATGGCCGATCGTGGCGCCGATCTCGCCATAGTTCACCGCGTCGTCGGCATTGGGATCGAAGAAGGGCGGTTGAAGGATTCCGGCGGGGAACACGATTTCGTTGAGGGTCGGCTCGTAATAGGCGTTGTTGGTGGGCGGCGTCATGTCCCATTCGGTGCGGTCGACCGGGTTGTCGATGCGCACGAGCCGGCGGCGCCAATCGAACACGGATACGTTCTTGACGGCCTGAATCAGATTGCCGGGTGGAATCTCCAGCGCAGAATAGTCGCGCCAGTGGTCGGGATAGCCGACCTTGAGCATATACTTGGAAAGCTTGTCGAGCGCCTTGGTGCGCGTCTCGGGGCTCATCCAGTCGAGCGTCTTGATGTCTTCCGCATAAGCGGCGAGCAGGTTCTGCACCAAGGTGTTCGCCTTGGCTTTTGCCTCCGGCGGGAAATACTTCGTGACATAGAGTTTGCCGAACGCTTCGCCCATCGCGCCGTCGAGCAGATAGAGTGCGCGGGTCGCGCGCGGAAGCTGGGTCTGATTGCCTTGCAGTGTCGTGCCGTAGAAGGCGAAGTCGGCCGCATCGATCTGCTGCGGCAGATAGGCCGAGAAACGATGCAGGTAGCGGACAGCGAGATAGTCGCGCCACACCGGAACCGGCGTTTTCGCAAAGATGGCCGACAGTTCCGGGAAGGCGGATTTCTCCGCGACGATCACGATACGCTCGCCTTTGGGGTTCTTTGGTGAAACGCCCGCTCCGCGGAAATAGGCGTCCCACGGAAACTGCGGCGCCAGTTTCTTCAACGCCGAAATCGGCATCGGGTTGTAGACTTTTTCCTCCTCGCGCCGCTCGTCGGCCGGCCAGGAGGCTTTTGCGATCTCGGTTTCGAGCGCATAGATCGCGGCCGCGCGGGCGGCGGCATCCGGCACGCCGGCGAAGGTCAGCATCTGTGCAAGATATGTCTTGTACGCGGCCTGTGCGGCCATGATGTCCTTGTCGGTCTTCAGGTAGTAGTCGCGGTCCGGCATGCCGAGACCCGACTGGCTGAGCGCCACGGCATAGGCGCTCGGGTTTTTCTGGTCGACCGAGATGGTCATGCCGAACGGCCCGTCGAGCGCGAGCGCCGGGTTGGCCATCGCACGCACGACATCGTCCTCGGTCTTGAGCGTGGCGAGCATCGCGAGATCGGCTTTGGCAGGCGCGAGGCCGGCGGCGTCTATTCTTGCCTGATCGAGAAAAGCCTCTGCGAGATCACGCAGCTTGCGTTCTTCCGGCGACAGCCCGCTCTCCGGCTTGCTTGTCAAATCCTTGAGGAGACCGGCCAGCCGTTTCTCGTTTTCCAGATCCAGTTCCAGATTCACACCCGCATAGGCGCGCGCGGCCGGGATCTGCGCAGTCTTCAACCAGCCGCCGTTGGAATATTTGAAGAAGTCTTGGCCTGGCTTGACGGTCGCATCGATGTAATCGAGCGAAAGACCGAACGGCGGAAAATGCGGTTTCCCGGTTGCCGGCGGTGTGCTCACGTCGGCGCAGGTCGCAGCCTGACAGGTAACGCCGAGAAGGATGGCGATGAGGAATGCGGTGCGGCGCATGGAAGCTCCGAAGCGGCGGATGAAAAGAAACGCCACCGGTCTTGGGCCCGGCGGCGTTTTCGGTTACCAGAAATGCACGCGCTGGTCAGGTGCGAGATAATACTTCTCGCCGGGCTTGGCGCCGAACGAGGCGTACCATTCGTCCTGGTTGCGCGTGGCGCCGATGGCGCGGAATTGCGGCGGGCTGTGCTCGTTCGACATCGTCTGGGCCCGGAGCGCGCCTTCGCGCATCTTCGAACGCCAGATCTGGCCGAACGACAGATAGAACCGCTGGTCGCCCGTCAGACCATCGATCACCGGTGCCGGCTTGCCACCGAGCGAGATGTGATAGGCCTTGAGCGCGATGGCGATGCCGGCGTTGTCGGCGATGTTCTCGCCCATCGTGTTCGCGCCGTTCACATGCAGACCGGGCAGCGGCTCGTACGCGTTGTACTGCGCTCCCAAAGCTTTGGTGCGCGCCTCGAACTTGGCGCGGTCTTCCGGCGTCCACCAGTTGGAAAGGCTGCCATCGGGACCGTATTTCGAGCCTTGATCGTCGAATCCGTGGCTGATCTCGTGCCCGATCACCGCACCGATTCCGCCATAGTTGACCGCGTCGTCGGCGTTCGGATCGAAGAACGGCGGCTGCATGATCGCAGCCGGGAACACGATCTCGTTCCATTGGAAGTTGTTGTAAGCGTTCACGGTCGGCGGGCTCATGCCCCACTCGCTTTTGTCGACCGGATCGTCGAGGCGGACGAGATTGCGATTCCACTCGAACTCGGCGGCGTTCTGCACGCTGCCGATAAGATCGTTTCGGTCGATCACGAGCTTGGAATAGTCGCGCCAGTGATCGGGATAGCCGACCTTCACGGTAAATTTGTGCAGCTTTTCCAGCGCCTTCTGCCTGGTGGCGTCGGTCATCCAATCGAGGGTGCGGATGTCGGCGTCATAGGCCTTGAGCAGGTTACCGATCAGTTCCTGCGCTTTAGCCTTGGACTCCGGCGGGAAATACTTCGCGACATAAAGCTTGCCGAGCGCTTCGCCCATGTCGCCATCCAGCAGGTGGGCGGCGCGGGCGGCGCGCGGCAGCTGCTGCGCGTTGCCCTGGATCACCGTGCCGTAGAACGCGAAACTCTCGTCGTCGAATTTCTTCGGCAGATAGGCGGCATAGCTGTCGAGGTAGTGCACCGTTAGATAGTCGCGCAGCGTCGACACCGGCGTTTCCGCGAACAGCTTTGCGATTTTCGGGAAGGCCGATTTCTCCGCGACGATCACCTGCCGCTCGCCTTTTGGAGCTTTGGTGGGAATACGGCTCGCCGCAAAGAACGTATTCCAGGGGAATTGCGGCTCGAGCTTCTTGAGCTGCGAATAGGACATCGTATTGTAGGTCTTGTCGGTGTCGCGGGCATCTTCGTTCGCCCACATGTCGGCGGCGAGCTTGTGCTCGAAGTCGTAGATGCGCGCCGCACGTGCGTCGCCGTCCCCGATGCCGGCCAGCGCGAACATTGCAGCGAGATGCTTCCTGTATGCGTCCTGTGTCTTGACCAGTTCGGGATCGGATTTGAGGTAGTAGTCGCGGTTCGGCAGACCGATGCCGCCCTGGCTCAGGTTGACGGAGTATTTGCTCGAATTCTTTGTGTCGATACCGACACCGATGCCGTAGATGCTGTAGGCGCCAAGCCGGGGATCGGCCATCGCCGCTGCGACGTCGGCTTTCGTCTTGAGACCGGCCAGCCGGTCGAGATCGTGTTGCACGGGCTTCAAGCCGTTCGCTTCGATCTGGGCCTGATCGTTGAACGCGTCATAGAGATCGCGCAGCTTCTTTTCTTCGGGCGTCAGCTGATCGGCAGGCTTTGCGTCGAGGCTCGCTGCGATGTCGATCATCCGCTTTTCGGAGGTGATGCGCAGGTTCTGGAACGAGCCGGTGCTGGAGCGGTCGGCTGGAATGACGGCGGTCTTGTACCAGCTACCGTTCGCGTACATGAAGAAGTCGTCGCCTGGCTTCACGGAAAGGTCGCGGGCGGCCAAGTCTACACCCCAAGTCCCGTATTCCGTTTTCGGCGCTGGCGGGGGAGGGGCTGCCACTGTGGCCGGCTTCGTTCCCGAGCAGCTGGCGAGAACGAGGCCAGCCAGCACCACCAGACTTTTGCGCATATCGATGAGATCTCCTGGAAGGTCCGCAATAAAGGTTATTTCGGGTGTGCCCCAAGGTGGGGTGGGGTGCAAGTCACGCAAACGCGAGGGTTCGGTTATTGCCCGCGCAGGCCCAATTCAGCCGGTTTGTTGTCTGGGATGCAATTCATCAAACGGCTCAACCTGCCGGCCGCGACGAAATGAGACCTACTGGCTGTGAAGGTGGATATTCGCGGCCCAGAACCTATTTGCCGGAGAACTTGGCGGGACGTTTTTGCAGGAAGGCAGCCACGCCTTCCGCGAAATCGGCGCTGCGGCCCTGCTTTTCCTGGATGATGCGCTCCAGATCGAGTTGCTCTTCATAGGTGTTGTGCGGACTGGCCCAGTAGAGGCGGCGGATCTCCGAAAGCGAAAGCGTCGGGCCGTCGGCGATCTTCTGCGCCATCTTGAGCGCTTCGGGGAGCAGATCTGCCTCTTCGTGAACCCGGTTGATGAGTCCCCATTCCAGCGCCTGTTCGGCCGACAGCTTTTCGGCCAGCAGCGAAAGTTCTTTCGCACGTGCAAGACCGACCAGCCGCGGCAGAATCCAGGTCGAACCGCCGTCGGGCACAAGACCGATACGGGCGAAGGCCTGCAGGAAATAGGCCGGTTTCGCGGCGAGCACGAGATCGCCCATCAGCGCGATGCTCATGCCGACGCCCGCCGCCGCGCCGTTCACCGCCGTGATGATCGGCATACGGAAGTCGCGCATCTTGCGCAGGAATGGATGATAGACCGTCTCAAGCGCATGGAAGGCCGGTGGCACCGCACCGGGCTCACCGCGCTCGGACAGATTGGCACCCGAGCAGAAGCCGCGGCCTTCGCCCGTCAGGACCACACAGCGAAATCCGCTGTCGGGTTTGGCGATGAAATCGAGCGCGTGCGCAGCACCGGTGACGAGCTTCAGCGAAGCGGCATTCAGCACTTCAGGATGGTTGAGCTTGAGCACGGCGACGTTGCCGTGCGCTTCGACATAGGCGCGTTCGAAATCGGTGCGCATGTACTTCCTCGCGAGCGTGACAGTACGCGAGGATAGGAAGCGGCAGAAGGCTTTGGAAGCGTGCCGTTACGTCAGGCGGCTACCGTGGCCGCCTGCGTGACCCGGGGATCGTGTTCGCCCAGCACGAGATTGCGGCCGTTGTGTTTTGCGGCGTAAAGACAAGCGTCGGCCCGCTGCACGAGATCCCCAGGTTGTTCGGTGGCGGCTAGCTGCGCGACGCCGATCGAGATCGTCATGCGGCCCAGGATGTCGCCGGTCGATTTCTTGACCAGCTTCTTGCCTTCGACATTGGCGCGAATCTGATCGGCCAGCGTGATGGCGTGGGCGAGTTCGGTGTTGCGCAGGATGACCGCAAATTCCTCGCCGCCATAGCGCGCCGCGGTATCGCGGCCTTTGACGTTCTCCGAAAGACAATTGGCAACGAGGCGCAGAACCTGATCGCCGGTCTGATGACCCCAGGTGTCGTTGAACTGCTTGAAATGGTCGATGTCGCACATGAGAAGCGACACCGGTTCGCCGGTTTCCGCCGATTGGGCGCCGGCATTCTCCAGTTCCACATCGAACGCCTTGCGGTTGAAGACGCCCGTCAGTGGATCGATCAGGCTTTCGCGCCGTACATCGTCCAGTTTGGCTTTGAGTTCGGCGATCTCGGTACTGGAGCGCTGCAACTCACCTTCCAGCGCACGGGTGCGCTGCTCCATCGCGCGGGTCGCCGCACGCAGGCCGTCAATAACCTTTCGCATCGTCTCCGGCGGCTGCTCGGCCTCGAACTCGCCATGCGCGGCAATCAAGGTCTGGCCATAAGCTTTGGCATCGCGCCCGGCATCCCCGATGCGCTCGAGGACATTGGCCAATGCGTGCGAGACGCCGTCGCCCATCGCGTCGATCGCCTGTTTCTCCCTGGCGCTCGTCAGGCACTCGCTGCGCAGGTGATCCAGAACCTGTTGCGTAAAAGGGATGCGCCGCGAAAGCATCTCGCCCATCAGGCTCGCGACCTGAGGATCGCCGCCGGTGGCGTAGTGGTAAAAGAGTTCGAAATTCTCAGGCGTCGGCGCAACGGCGCATTCGCTCATGAGAGCAAACGCGGTTTTTGCGAGTGCGTGTTCGCGCTGCTGCACAGTGATTCCCCAGCTCCGGAAAGACATGTTTCCGTGGCGCCCATTCTCGTGTCCGGTCTGTAAGAAATGGTTAAGGCTAGGCATGGACGGGGCAGGGAGGCGCTGCTTTACTCATGAAAAGTGCCGCAAAGCCTACCAGCGGTATGCCTTCCTGAAGGACACACCATGAGCGCCGCCGAAGCCCAACCCGCCGATCCTTCCGTGAAGATGCGCGAGGTCCTCGACCGCCAGCGCCGCGCCCATATCAAAGACGGGCCGCCGAGCGCCGAAAAGCGCATCGAATGGATGGATCGCGCGATCAATCTGCTGGTCGGTCACAAGGACGCGATCGCGGACGCACTGCGGGAGGATTTCGGCCACCGCTCGGTTCACGCGACTCTTCTGACCGACGTATCGGGCTCGATCGCGCCGTTGAAATTCGCGAAGGAGAATGTGCGCAAGTGGATGAAACGCGAGAAACGCAAGGTGACGCCGGCGCTGCTCGGGCTTCTGGGCGCCAAAGCCTATGTCGAGTATCAGCCCAAGGGTGTGATCGGTGTGATCGCGCCGTGGAATTTCCCGGTGAACCTGACCTTCACGCCGCTCGCCGGGGTTTTCGCGGCCGGCAACCGCTGTATGATCAAGCCGAGCGAGTTCACGCCGCGCACCAGCGAATTGATGGCACGCATGTTCGCGTCGGCCTATGACGAGACCGAAGTCGCAGTGTTCAACGGTGGCGCGGACGTCGGCGGCGCGTTTTCGAAGCTGCCGTTCGACCATTTGCTCTTCACCGGTGCCACCAGCATCGCCTATCACGTGATGAAGGCGGCGGCCGAGAACCTCGTTCCGACGACTCTGGAGTTGGGTGGCAAATCGCCGGTGATCGTTGGCAAAGGCGCCAATATGGACCTCACGGCCAAGCGCGTGATGATGGGCAAAACGCTCAACGCCGGCCAGATCTGTCTCGCGCCGGATTATGTGATGGTGCCGAAAGAACGGGCAGGGGAGTTCGTCACGGCGGCGGGAAGTGCAATCGCCGCGATGTTCCCGACGATCAAGGACAATCCGGACTACACCTCGGTGATCAACCAGCGGCACTACGACCGCCTGCTGGGTTACATTGACGATGCAAAGGCAAAAGGCGCGGAGATCATCGAACTCAATCCGGCAAAGGAGGATTTTCGCCAGCAGCCGTTCCACAAGATTCCGCCGACGCTGGTTCTCAATCCGACCGACGACATGGCGATCATGAAGGACGAGATCTTCGGACCGCTATTGCCGGTGAAGACGTACACTGAGGTCGGCGAAGCGGTTGACTATGTGAACGACCATGCCCGCCCACTCGGCCTCTACTATTTCGGCGACGACCGTGCGGAGCAGGAGCGGGTTTTGAACCGCACGACTTCCGGCGGCGTGACGGTAAACGACGTGGTGATGCACGTATCGATGGAGGACCTGCCGTTCGGGGGCGTGGGGCCGAGCGGCATGGGCAGCTATCACGGCATCGACGGCTTCCGCACCTTCAGCCACGCGAAGGCGGTGTTCGAACAATCGAGGCGCGATCTGACCGCTATGATGCGACCGCCATACGGTGCCGCCGTCCAGAAGATGCTGGACGGCGGGATCAAACGATAGTTCGACTCTGTCAGTAGGTGTGCGGCGTCTTCGCGTTACCGCTTTTCACCTTGTCTTCGGCCTCTTTCACGATCTTGCTATCGCCCCGGGGCTGTTTGGTCTTGCGCTCTTCCGGTGCACCCACAGCGCCGGGCGAAAACGACGGCGCATCGCTGGCGGGAAAAGTATCTTCGGATTGTTGATCGACCGACCCGGGCCGGCTGTGGGTTACGCCGTCCGCTTCACGTTTGGGCTTAGGTTCCATAACTCGCGCTCCTAGGGCTCACCAAGGAAACTCGTGGGCAGCGAGTCAGGTTCCGCGGAACCGGAGGCGTGAGCGATTAACCGAGCAAAAGCTTGGCGGTCTCGTGGATCCTCATCTCGCCCAGAAGATCAGCCTCCCCGCCATGGTCTTCCACGGACCAGATGCAGGACAACACGGTTTGCGCAGCGCACCAGCGCAGGATGCGCGTTCCATCGAAGCCGAGCCTGTCGCACAAGGTACGGACGCGACGCTCGAGCCGTGCTGGTTCGGCGAGCGTGTCCCAGTGCGGGATCGGATTGCGCAGAAAGGTGCCGGACTCCCATTCCAATTCGCCGGCAAAACCTTTCGGGTCGATCACAACCCAGCCGCGCGTCTCATCGCGGATGATATTGAAATGATTCAGATCGGCGTGAAGAAGAAACCGCTCTGGCGATTGGGTGTCGCAAAGCGCGAAATATTCCGCCCGCGCCTCCGCCACGAGGTCTGGCGGTAGCAACGGATGCTGTACATTGCGATGAAAGCTGCGTCCCCGCTCGACGACATCCGGCCAGCCTTCTGGTGCCGGTTTGGTATGAAGCTGTTGCACGACATCGCACCAGATATGCGTGGCGTCGTCGTCCTGACCGGCGACAAACATCTCCGCCAGCGTGGTGCCGGGCAGGGCGCGTTCGATCAGGAGCGCTTGCTCATCATGCTCCAGCACGCATGCCGCCGGTCCGCCCCAGCGCATGAGGATCGCAGCGCCTTGGTGCTCGTCGCTCTCGGGATTGAGAATCTTCAGGACCGCGCGGGCTGCGCCGCGCGTCACATAGGCGAGTTGTGAGGAGTGCGTCTCGAACGGTTCGCCGTCGAGTGCGAGATGCCATTTGGCGAGATAGGGGAAAAGAGCGGCATGCATCACGCCCGGTTCTAGCAAACCGCTGCCGTTCCTTCATCGTACGCGGTGACGTCGACGAAGGAACGTACAGGGCGCCCACAAGGCCTACCCGGATGAGCGGCCCTAACTGATAAAACTCGTCTTGCTTAGCTTTCGGCGTCGGCCGGCTTCTTGCGTGTCCGCTTCTCGACCGGCGGCAGGTTGATCGGGCGAAGCAGAAAGGCGGGAAGCTGACTCGCATCCGTACGCTCGCTTTCCGGCGCGCGTGGCTGCTGTGGCTTCGGACGGTGTTGCTGTTGCGGCTTCGGCGTGCGGGGTTCGTGCCTTGGCTCCTGCACACGCGGCATGGAGGCCGTCTCGACCGGAGCGGCCATTGCCTGGACCGCGGGTGCAGAAACCGGCTGCTCCACGCGCTGTACGGGTTCCATGGAAGCGCGCTGGCCATGATCCTTCACAGGATGCGGGCGGCGGTCGCGATCACGTCCACTGCGTCCGCGATTGCGGTCTCCGCTGCGTCCATTGCGATCCTTGCCATGCCGGTCGTCGCGCGGCGGGCGCGCCTGCACGGCTTCGCTGAGGCCCGGCAGGGTGCGGTGCGGCGGGTTGTTGCCGGTGAGCTTGACGATCGCATCGAGCTGTTTTTCGTCGCGGCTGGTCGCCAGCATGAGCGCGCTGCCCGCGCGGCCGGCGCGGCCGGTGCGGCCGATGCGGTGCACGTAGTCGTCGGCGTGGAATGGAACGTCATAGTTGAAGACGTGGCTGACGGCAGGAATGTCGAGACCGCGGGCCGCAACGTCGCTTGCGACGAGGATCTGGATCGCGCCGGAGCGGAAACCGTCGAGCGTCCTCGTGCGCAGCGACTGGTCGAGGTCGCCGTGCAACGGCGCGGCGTTGAAGCCGTGCTTGATCAGCGATTTGGCCACGACGTCGACATCGCGCTTGCGATTGCAGAACACAATCGCATTGGTGATTTCGCCTGCCTCGCGCAGCAGGATACGCAGCGCTTCGCGTTTAGCCCAATCGTTGGACGGAACGTCGATAATTTCCTGCGTGATGTTGGTCGCGGTGGTCGCCGGACGGGCTACCTCCACACGGGCCGGATTGTGCAGGAATTGCTCGGTCAGCCGCTGAATTTCGGGCGGCATGGTCGCGGAATAGAACAGCGTCTGCCGGGTGAACGGCAACAGTTTGCAGATGCGTTCGACGTCCGGGATGAAACCCATGTCGAGCATGCGGTCTGCTTCGTCGACCACGAGGATATTGACCTGCGACAGCATCAGCTTGCCGCGCTCGAAATGGTCCAGCAGGCGCCCGGGTGTCGCGATCAGCACATCGACGCCCCGGTCGAGCTTGCGATCCTGGTCTTCGAAGGAGGTGCCGCCGATTAGCAGCGCCATCGAAAGCTTGTTGTATTTGCCGTATTTCTCAAAGCTCTCCGCCACCTGGGCCGCGAGTTCGCGGGTCGGCTCGAGGATGAGCGAACGCGGCATGCGCGCCTTGGCGCGGCCGCGGGCCAGCATCTCGATCATCGGCAGGGTGAACGATGCTGTCTTGCCGGTGCCCGTCTGGGCGATGCCGATGATGTCCCGGCGCTGCAGGACATAGGGAATGCCCTTGGCCTGGATCGGCGTGGGCGTGGTGTAACCACTCTGCTCGACGGCTTTCAGGACCTCCGGCGAAAGGCCGAGGTCGTTGAAGGTCGCCGGGGCTTCAGTATTCGAAGAGGTCTCTGGTTGAGAAACTACGGTGCCAGCTTCCGCGCCGGCGGTCGTCACGCTTTCGGTCATACGCTCCTTTAGGGGCGCCATGTCGAAGCGCCCAAGTCAGAACCCGGATCGGTTCGACTCATCTTGTGCACTGCACATATGGCCTCGGGTGACAACAAGTCAACCCATGTCTGAGCTGGTAGGTCGGGTTTGGACGGTTTGGTGCGAAATAAAGAATGCGCTGTGTCGGAAAATCCACACTAACTTTATGGTAATAACTCAGCCCGCGCTTGCTGGACGGAATCCAGCCGCCTGCTACGTTCATGGATTGTGGCTTCCGAAAGCGGACCATATTGGGCCACCACAAGGATTTGTTGCACCAGCTAGCCGGTCTCCTGGTCGCATTTGGCGGCCTGACTGTGCTCTATTGGGTACTCGGGCGCGTCTGGCCGGGTGTGCCGGGGCAGAAGGTGATGCGGTCGGGGTTCTGGACCGATTGTCTTTACTGGCTGTGGACGCCGATCGTGACCCGGGCCATCACGCCGATTGCCATTGCCTTGGCCGTGTTACCGCTCGCAGCCCTCTATGGCGAGCGTCTGCAGGACATGGTGCACGGTTATGGCATCGTCGCGCGCCAGCCCTTATGGCTACAGGCGGTCGAGATTTTCGTGACCGGCGATTTTCTGGGTTATTGGCAGCACAGGCTGTTTCACGGCAAGTGGCTGTGGCGCTTCCACGCCGTGCATCATTCTTCGACAGAACTCGATTGGTTGTCGTCGGTGCGCTTGCATCCGGTGAACGATATCGGCTCGAAGCTCATAGCGGCGGTGCCGCTGCTCGTTCTCGGCTTCAACATGACGGCGGTAGTGTTCTATGCGCCTTTCGTGACGTTCTACGCCATCCTGGTGCATGCGAATGTGCGCTGGGATTTGGGGCCTTTAAGGGCGGCGTTCGTGAGCCCCGCTTTCCACCGCTGGCACCACACCAAAGCGGAAGAAGGGCTGGACAAGAATTTCGCCGGCGGCCTGCCGCTGTGGGACATCCTGTTCGGCACCTATTACATGCCAAAGCGCCAGCCGATGGTTTTCGGGATCGACGATCCGATGCCGAACGACATCCTCGGCCAGATGATCCAGCCGTTTCGGACGGCAAAAACGCGCGATGTGATACCGCTCGAACCCGCACGTCCCGCACAAATCGCCCGATAAGCGTCCCGCCGTAGCGGGCCGCCTGCATTTCTTGAACAACGCGAAACCGGTTAGTCTCCGCCGCGTCAGGGGAGAGATGACATGAGTTCGGGTGACGTGGGCGCCGTCGTGCGCATGGTGGCTCTTGCGCTGATCGCGGTGGGATTCTGGTTTCTCGGAAAATACGACACCGGTATGCCGGATCCGAAAGGTCTGGACGCGCCGAAGACCGAGTTCTCGGCCGCGCGCGCCGACGCGACCTTGGCCCGCCTGCTCGGTCCGGAAATTCCGCATCCGGTTTCGACTCCCGAGAACGCGAATGTGCGGGCGCGGATACAGCGGGAGTTCGCCGCGCTCGGAGTGGCTACCACCGTTTATTCCGGCATGGGCTGCATGGGCCGTGCAAAGTACGGCTACTTCGTCTGCGGCACGACGAAGGACGTCATCGCCGAAGTGCAGCCGGGTGAAGGCAAAGCTATTGTGATGCTCGCGCATTACGACTCCGTGCCTGCAGGGCCCGGTGCGGCCGATGACGAAAGCGGCGTCGCCACGATCCTCGAATCCGTGCGTGCGATGAAAGCGCAGGGGATCGAAAGCAAGCATCCCATTCTCGCGGTGATCACCGACGGTGAGGAAGCGGGGCTGCTCGGCGCGGACTCATTCCTGCGCAATGCGGGGTGGCGCGCGCGGGTCGGTGTCGCGGTGAACGTCGAGGCGCGCGGCAATCAAGGGCCGAGCCTGCTGTTCCAGACGAGTCCTGGCGACTCGAAACTGATCGATCTCTACGTCCACGCCGTGAGTGCGCGCGAGACGAGTTCGCTGTTCGCGGTGATCTACAAGCTGTTACCGAACGACACCGACTTGACGGTGTTTCTCGAGCACGGTCTGACCGGCTTCAACTTCGCATTCAGTGGCAATCTTGCGCACTACCACACGACGCTCGACCGGCGCGCAAATCTGAGCCTCTCCACTTTGCAACAGCACGGCAACAACATGCTCGGTGTCGTGACCGCACTGGAGCGGACCGATTTCGCGAGTCTGAAAGGCGGCAACGATGTCTATCTCGCCGTCTATGGCACGTGGCTGCCGCGCATTCCGATGGGCTGGGCTCTGCCGCTTGCGGTGCTCAGCTTCGTGCTGCTGCTTGTCACCGCTTACCTGTCGCGCACAGGCGCGAACGGTCTCGGACGATGGGCGGCGGCGCTGGCGATGCCGCTTGCCGTGATCGTCGGCTGTGCCGCGTTCGGCTGGCTGCTGTTCACGATCGCCTCGCTGGTCTCAGGCCAGCCCGACCCCACCTATGCTTATCCGGTGTGGCTGCGCTTCGCGCTTGCCTTCGGGGTGCTGGGTATTGCCGTGCTGTGCACGCGCATGGCACAGCCGCGCCTCGCAGCCTTGTCGGTCTGGTTCTGGTTCAGCGGCCTTGCCGTCGTGACGGCAGCGCTTTTGCCTGGGCTCAGTCCCTATTTCCTGTTTCCTGCTCTCATCGCGTCGGTGTTGCTGCTGATCCAGTCGCGGTTGCCGGGCGCCTGGACGGGCGTATCCGGTGACATCGCACTGGTCCTCGCCGCCGTTCCTGCGCTGGTGATCTGGCTGTCTCTCACCGCCACGGGCGAGACGGTGCAGGGGCTTTCGCTGCATCCGCTGTTCACCGTGCCTGCCGCATTCGCGGTGATTAGCCTCTTGCCACTCGCACCTTCGCTGCGGCTGAGCCGCAGTGCGTGGTTCGGCAGCTTTGGGGCGGCGGGCCTTGCGGCTTTGGCGGTCGCGATCGTCGCCGGAACGCAGCCGGCGTTCAGCGCGATTGCGCCGCAACGGCTCGATATCACGCTGGTCGACGACCACATCGACAACAAGGCGGTCTGGATTGCGGACACGCGCGCGCCACTGCCGCCTTCCGTGCGGGCGGCCGCGCCGTTCTCGGCAAAACCAGGCAAGGCCTATTCGACGAGCTTCGGTTCCGACTGGTTCGCTCCCGCCGGCGCGCCGCGTTACATCCCACCGACCGCCACGGTCGCGACGGTACCGGAGGGTGCTGGCCGTCGCGTGACCCTCACACTCCACGGCTCGAACCAGACGAACGAGATGGCGCTGATGGTGCCCAACACCGCCGGTCTGAAATGGTTTGAGATCGGCGGCATACGCTCCGCGGTGAACAGCGATGCCAGCCCGCGCGGCACCATCATCGGTTGCGCCACGGAGGACTGCCGCAATCAGACGATCACGCTCGATCTGGCCACCAACAAGCCTGTGGACATCACGTTGATGGAGCAGCGCTTCGGGCTGCCGCCCGACGGCCAGAAGATCGCAGCGGCGCGGCCGAAGGAGGCCGTCGCGTCGCAAAGCGGCGACACGGTGATGGTGCTCAAGCGGCTGACGATACGCTGATCAATGCGCTTCGACCGGTGGCGCGTCGTCCAGACGCAGGACGGCGCGCGCCAGCGGAATCAGCAGGATGCCGAGAACGAAGAGACCGGCCATCGACAGGAACACGTCGTTGAAGGCGAGCGTGAGCGCCTGACGCGTCACAAACTGCGTGACCTCGCCGGACACCAGCAATTGCGCATGCTGCGGATCGGGCGTGTAACTGCCGGTGCGGGCTGCGGCGCGGCCGAGCGCTGCCGTGTTGCCGTTCGTCATCGCTTCGCCGAGGCGTTCGCCGTGGATGCGCCCATAATCCTGCAGCCAGGTGGTCAACGAGGCGATGCCGATAGCGCCGCCGAGATTGCGCATCAGGTTGAACAAGCCCGAACCGTAGCGCAGCTCGGCCTGCGACAAACCGTTCAGCGCCATGCCGACGGAGGGGACGATGCAGAGCAGTATCGCAAAGCCGCGCAGCGCCTGAGCCGGCAGCAATTCCCAGAAGCCCCACTCCGAGGTGATGCCGGAAAACAGCCAGCACGATAGTGCGAAGAGCGAGAAGCCGAACGCCATCACGATCCGCTGATCGACTATGGTGGTGAGGCGCGCCGCGATCGGCGCACTCGCCGTCATGAAGAGGCCGGAGACGAACACCGTCGTGCCGATCTGCAGGCTGTCGAAATCGCGCACCCGGCCGAGGAAAATCGGGGTCAGATAGGTCACGCCGTATAATCCGAAGCCGATGACGAGATTGAGCACGCACGCCATCAGGAAGTTGCGATAGCGGAAGGCGTCCAGTTTCACCACCGGCATGGTCGAAAAGAAAGAGCGTTCGAGAAACACCAAGGACGCGATGAACGAAATCCACGCGACGGTCTCGATCGTCTGGTCTTCGAACCACTGATAACGCGGACCTTCTTCCAGCACGTACTGCATGCAGCCAAGGAAGATCGCGAGTGACGCGACATGCAGCCAGTCGATCCGCTTCAGCATGCCGAGGTTTGGTTCATCCACTTTGCCGAGAATGGGAAGTGCGATGGCGATGAAAGCGCCCGGTACGACATTAATGAAGAACAGCCAGTGCCAGGAAAGCGTGTCGGTGATCCAGCCGCCAATCGTTGGCCCTAATGTTGGGGCGAGCGTCGACACCATGCCCAGCGTTGCCGGAATGAGCGCGCGCTGTTTTCCTGTGAACAGCGTGAAGCCGGTCGCGAAGACCGTCGGCACCATCGCACCGCCCACGAAACCCTGCAGGGCGCGGAACACGGTCATCGAGGTGATCGACCACGCCATGCCGCATAGCAGCGAAGACAGCGTGAACAGCACGGCCGAAGCGGTGAACAGCCAGCGGGTCGAGAGCGCCTGCGAGAGGAACGCCGCCAGCGGGATCATCACGATCTCCGCCATCAGATAGGCGGTCTGGACCCAGGCGATCTCGTCCGGGCCGGCCGAAAGCCCGGCCTGAATGGAATTGAGCGACGCTGCGACGATTTGGGTGTCCAGCAGTGCCATGAACTGGCCGAACGCCATGATCGCGAAAATGATGAGTTTCCGGCGGTTTGTATAGTCGGCGGGCTTCACGTCCCGGGCTGCGGCCATTGCGGCGGAGGCGTTCATCTTGACCCCTTGAACCGTTATATTATGATCATCATATAAACCGACAGAGCCTGAGGGCAAGATGCGGTACGCCGACACGCACAAAGAAGAGACCCACCAGAAGCTGCTGAAGGCGGCGTCCCGCGCGCTTCGCGAGAAAGGGCCGGACCGGCTGACGGTTCCGGAAGTTATGGCCGCAGTTGGCCTGACCCACGGCGGCTTCTATGCCCACTTCAAATCGAAAGACGATCTGATCGCCAAGGCGATAGACAGCATTTTTGCCTTCTCCAATGCGCGAGCCCGGAAAATGATCGAGGGCATGCCGCCGGCACACGCGCTGGCGACCTTTATCGATTTCTATGTATCGGACCACCATCGCGATGTGCCGAGCCGCGGTTGTCCGCTGGTGATGCTGTCGTCCGATATGCCGCGCCAGTCGAAAAAGGTTCGCGCGGCGTTCGACGCCGGTGCGCACTCGTTGCGCGCGTTCCTGGCCGATCACATCCGCGCGCTGGGCCATGCCGAGCCGGATACGCTTGCGGCCACGATCCTGTCTGCGATGGCAGGCGCTGTTGCTCTGTCGCGCGCGGTAACGGATAAGGCGTTGTCCGACGATCTGCTGCAATCCGCGCGCGCCAACATCAAGGCGCGGCTCGGCATCACCGAAACCACTCTTGCACAAAAGGCGAACTGATGAGCGACGTTCTGGACCGGCCTGTCGACGCGACGGCACTGCGCGATCTCCCCGGAATCGAGCAATTGCGGGCGGTGTTCGACGGTAAGACCGCGTGGAAGGGCATCGCGAGCACCCTTGGGTTTCGCGGTGTGCATCTCGAGGAAGGCTTCGTTGTGTTTGAAGGCAACCCGACACGCGCAGTCTACAACCCCATCGGTACGGTGCATGGCGGCTATGCGGCAACGCTGTTGGACAGCGCGGTCGGCTGTGCCGTGCAGTCCATGCTGAAGCCAGGACAGGGCTTCACCACCCTCGAGCTCAAGGTGGCCTACCATCGCGCCATGACGGACGAGAGCGGTCCCGTGCGGGCCGAAGGACGCGTCACCACACTCGGCCGCCGCGCAGCGTTTGCCGAAGGCAAGCTGTTCGACGGCAAAGGCCGGCTGTGCGCGAGTTGCACTTCGACGCTTCTCGTTTTCACCGTCGACAAACCGCAATCCTGAGAGAACCACAGCAATGTCCACAACATTCGATTCTGCAGAACTCGCCGTATCGACCCCGCGCAACCGTCTTGCGCGCCTTTGGGCGATCCCGAAGCGTGCGGTCTTTATCGGGCTCGGCGCGGTCGCGCTGGCGCTTGCCGGCAGCGCGTGGATCGCAATGCCCGCATCGTCCGTCTCGACCGACGATGCCTACACCAAGGCGGATTCCACGATCGTCGCACCGAAAGTGCACGGCCTGATCGCGCAGGTTCTGGTGCGCGACAATGAGCACGTCAGAGCGGGCCAGCCGCTGATCCGGATAGATGACGACGACTATCAACAGGCCCTGCAGGCCGCACAGGCCGATGTGCAGTCGGCGCAAGCCGCTCTGGATCAGCAGCTTTCGCAAGCCGGTCTCGCGGCCGCGAACGTGCGTGCGGCCGGCGCGGCGGTGCTGGCTTCGAATGCTGAGAACGTCCGCGCCGCCGCCGATCGCAAACGATTCGACGCATTGGTCGCAACCGGCGACGTATCCAGCCGCCAGGCAGAGCAGATGCGCGCGACGGCGGAAACCGCGAGCGCCGACGTCGAAAAGGATCGCGCCGCCTTTGCAGCCAGCCAGCAACAACTGGCTGTGGTCAATCAGACACGCGGCCAGCTGCTTGCCGCCCTTGCGAAGGCGAAAGCTGCGCTTTTGCTCGCGCGACAGAACCTGACACATACGATTGTGCGTGCGCCTGTTGATGGCGTGGCCGGCGACCGGCAGGCACAAGTTGGTGAGTATGTGCAGCCCGGCACGCAACTGATGACGATCGTGCCGATGAACACGCTGTATGTCGTCGCGAACTACAAAGAGACGCAGACCGCGCGCATGCTCGCGGGACAGAAGGTCCGTGTCAGCTTCGATGCGCTGCCAAGCCGCGACTTCACCGGAGAGGTCGAAAGCTTCGCGCCGGGTTCCGGCTCGGAGTTCTCGCTGCTGCCGTTCGAGCCGGCGACGGGCAATTTCACCCGCATCGTCCAGCGGTTGCCGGTGCGCATCCATCTCGATCCCGGCCAACAGGGTTTCGAGCGCCTGCGTCCCGGCCTCTCCGCCAATGTGACGGTGCGGCTGGAGAACTAGACGTCCACATCGGTCACGAACTGCGCATTTTCCTGAATGAACTGGAAACGCAGTTCGGGCTTTTTGCCCATCAGCCGTTCGACGAGGCTGGCGGTTTCATCCCGTTCTTCGTCGTCGACCTCGACACGGACCAGCGTGCGGCTGCCGGGCTTCATCGTGGTCTCCTTGAGCTGCGCCGGCATCATCTCACCCAAGCCTTTAAAGCGTGAGATTTCCACCTTCGCATTGGCGCGGAATGCCGTCTTCAGCAACTCGTCGCGGTGTGCATCGTCGCGTGCGTAGACGGTCTTTGCGCCCTGTGCCAGCCGGTACAGCGGTGGCATCGCGAGAAACAGATGCCCGTCGCTGATCAGCTTCGGCATCTCGCGATAGAAAAAGGTCAGCAGCAGCGATGCTATATGCGCGCCGTCGACGTCGGCATCCGTCATGATGATCACGCGGTCGTAGCGCAGATCGTCTTCGCGATACTTCGCACCGGTACCGCAGCCTAGTGCCTGCATGAGGTTGGACAGCTCGATATTCTCCGCGAGCTTGCCGGACGAAGCACCGGCCACATTCAGGATCTTGCCGCGCAACGGGAGGATGGCCTGGGTGGAGCGATCGCGCGCCTGTTTGGCGGAGCCGCCTGCGGAATCGCCTTCAACCAGGAAGATCTCGGTGTCCTCTGACGCGCCCTTGGTGCAGTCGGCGAGCTTGCCTGGCAGGCGCAGCTTGCGGGTCGCGGATTTGCGCGCAGTTTCCTTCTCCGCGCGCCGCTTCAGCCGGTCCTCCGCCTGGTCGATCACGAAATCCAGCAGCTTGTCGGCTTCCTGCGGGTGTTCGGCGAGCCAGTGGTCGAAATGGTCGCGAACCACGTTCTCGACCAACCGCTGTGCATCCGGTGTCGAGAGCTTGTCTTTCGTTTGCCCCTGGAATTCCGGGTCGCGGATAAAGACGGACAGCACTGCGCAGGCCTGCGCCATCAGATCGTCATTGGTGATCAACGACGTCTTGCGGTTGTTGACGCGCTCGCCGTGACCGCGCAGCGCGCGCGTCAAAGCGTTGCGCAGTCCTTGCTCGTGCGTGCCGCCCTGTGGCGTCGGGATCGTATTACAGTAGGAATGCGTGAATGGGTCGATATCCGGCACCCATTGCACCGCCCACTCTACTGCGCCTTTGCCATCGCGGTTTTCGGTGCGGCCGGTGAAGGCGCGGGTCACCGTATGCTTTGCGCCGATCTCGCTTTGCAGGAAGTCCGACAGACCGCCCGGAAATTTCAACGTGTCTTCGGCCGGCGTCTCGCCCTTGATCAGCGCGGGATCGCATTTCCAGCGCACCTCCACGCCTCGGAACAGATAGGCCTTCGATTTCGCCATGCGGTAGAGCGTGGCGGCGGAGAAATGCGTATCCTTGCCGAAGATCTGGGGGTCAGGGTGAAACGAGACGGTCGTGCCGCGGCGGTTCACGGCGCCGACACCCTTCAGCTTGCCTTCCGGTTTGCCGCGCGAAAAGCGCATCTTGTAGGCCTGCTTGTCGCGCGCGACTTCGACCTCCATCCAGTCGGAGAGCGCATTCACCACCGACGAACCGACGCCGTGCAGGCCGCCCGACGTGTCGTAGACCTTGCCGCCGAATTTCCCGCCGGAATGCAGCGTGGTCATGATCACTTCCAGCGCCGACTTGTTCTTGAACTTGGGATGCGGGTCGATCGGAATGCCACGGCCGTTGTCGCGGATGGTCAGGACGTCACCCTGAGAAAGGTCGATCTCGATGCGTGAGGCGTAGCCCGCGACCGCCTCATCCATGGCGTTGTCGAGGATTTCTGCCGCGAGGTGATGCAGGGCGGCGCTATCGGTGCCGCCGATATACATGCCGGGACGGCGCCGGACGGGTTCCAACCCCTCCAAAACCTCAATGTCCTTAGCGGTATAGCCCTTGGAAGATGAGGGCGATGATTCAAACAGGTCGGGGTCTTTGTCTTTGGCCATGGCTGTTTCGATTCGGGAATGCGCCATTCTAAGGAATGCGCCAGCGCGGCGCATCCTTAAGGGAATTCATCTTTTGTTAGCAATCGAAAGCTTTTCGGATGGGCGCGAAACGGGCTGGCAACCGTCCGTTCTCAGACAATTTTAAGGTCCACTGCGTAGCATTCACCTTCCTTTTGACCGGGCGGGGACGAGGAAGATTCCAGTGGGCTACGCACATCGCTTGCGAACCCAACGTGCATCGGACGTGCGCGTCCTGAAAGCACAGCTGGACTTCATCGCAAGCGTCATGCGCGCGTCGCGGTTCACCGGACCGCTTCTGGCGCTGATAATCAGCGTACTGACTATAACCGGATGGGGCGGGGTTGGCGTCATCTCGTGGCCGCCGGCCGCAGCGTTCCTCGTTATTGTCCTGTTATGCACCGTGGCGGCGGAAGCCGCGGTGGCGATCTATCGCCGGGAGACCCGGAGCCGTCCGGACTATGAGAACGTCTCGCCGTGGTACCAGCGCTTCGTGACCATGCAGGCGGTGATCAGCGGCATCTGGGGTCTCGCGCCCTGGTTCTTCTGGGTCCCGGGCAACGATCTCAATCACTTGTTCATTGCCTTCATCACTGCCTGGGTTGCGGCATCTCTCGTGGTGAGCCGCGCCAACCATATGGACATGTTCCTGGCGGGACTGGTTCCCCTCACCCTGGTCGCGAGCGTGCGTTTCGCGTCGGGCGACGGGATGCTCGATTACACCATCGCGGTGCTGACGGTGCTGTCCGCATCCCAGGTCTATCTCTACGGCGCCCGGTTGACTCGCCGTCTCGACGAAGACACGCGGCTGCGCTTCCAGGTGGAAGACCTTGCCCGCGAGCTCGAAGAAACGCGCGACGACGCGCTGCGCAAACGGTTCGAGGCCGAAACGGCGAATGCGTCGAAAACCGCATTCCTCGCCAATATGAGCCACGAGCTGCGCACACCGCTCAACGCCATTCTTGGCTTTTCGGAAATCATCGCGCAGGAGTGTTTCGGACCGGTCGGCGCGGCGCGCTACAAGGAATACGCCAACGACATCCATTCCTCCGGCACGCATCTTCTGTCGCTCATCAACGATCTGCTCGATGTGGCGAAGATCGAAGCAGGCAAGATGGAGATCGAGCCGCACCAGCTCGAACCGCGCAAGACGCTCGACGTAGCGCTCAAGATTATCGGCACCAAAGCGCGCGAAAAACGTCAGCAGCTTCTGATCGACGTCGCGCCCAACACACCGATGCTTTACGCCGACGAACGTGCCCTCAAGCAGATCCTGATCAACCTTGTCTCCAATGCGGTGAAGTTCACGCCGGAGGGCGGCCGCATCAACGTCGTTGCTTCACGCGCGGCAAGTGGCGATTTCCAGTTGATGGTGGAAGACAACGGGCCGGGCGTGTCGCCGGAGAAGCTCGACAAGATCTTCACGCCATTCAGCCAGGTCGACAATCGCTATGACCGTCAGGCCGGCGGCACGGGCCTCGGGCTCGCACTGGTGCGCGGACTTGCCGAACTGCATGGCGGCCGTGCCTGGCTCGAAAGCGAGCAGGGCAAAGGCGCGCGCGCCTTCGTGATCCTGCCGGTGAGCCCCTCGGAAGGCATGACGGTCGCGGCCTGACGCGACGCGCACAAACGAAAAGGGCCGGGAGCGATCCCGGCCCTTCGCGCGTGCGATGATCGATTGCTCAGACCGAGTAATACATCTTGAACTCGACCGGATGCGGCGTGTGTTCGAAGGTGTAGACGTCCTGCATCTTGAGCTCGATGTAGCTGTCGATGAAGTCGTCGCTGAACACACCGCCTTTCTTGAGGAAGGTGCGGTTGCGGTCGAGATTCTCGAGCGCTTCGCGCAGGCTGCCGCAAACGGTCGGCACTTCCTTCAGCTCTTCCGGCGGCAAGGCATAGAGGTCCTTGTCCATCGGATCGCCCGGGTGGATCTTGTTCTCGATGCCGTCGAGGCCGGCCATCAGCATCGCCGCATAGGCGAGGTACGGATTGGCGCCGGCATCTGGGAAACGCACTTCCACGCGCTTGCCGTTCGGCGAAGCAGAGAACGGAATGCGGCACGAAGCGGAACGGTTACGCGACGAGTAGGCGAGCAGCACCGGCGCTTCGAAACCCGGGATCAGACGCTTGTAGGAGTTTGTCAGCGGGTTGGTGAACGCATTGAGCGCCTTGGCGTGCTTGATGATACCGCCGATGTAGTAGAGGCAGGTGTCCGACAGATCGGCATAGCCCGAACCGGCGAACAGCGGCTTGCCGCTCTTCCAGATCGACTGGTGCACGTGCATGCCCGAACCGTTGTCGCCATATACAGGCTTCGGCATGAAGGTCGCCGTCTTGCCGTAGGCGGCCGCGACTTGGTGGATCACGTACTTGTAGATCTGCATGTAGTCGCCGCACTTGGTCAGCGTGTTGTACTTGAAGCCAAGTTCGTGCTGTGCGGTCGCCACTTCGTGGTGATGTTTTTCCGGCTGGATGCCCATGTCGCCCATGATGGCGAGCATTTCGGAGCGCATGTCCTGCGCGCTGTCGACCGGCGGCACGGGGAAGTAGCCGCCCTTGACCGCGGGACGATGGCCGAGATTGCCGCTCTCGTATTCCGTGCCGGTATTGTAGGCGCCTTCGACGGAGTCGATGTAGTAGAACGCCTTGTTCATCTGCGTGTCGAAACGCACGTCGTCGAAGATGAAGAATTCGGCTTCCGGCCCGAAATAGGTGGTATCGCCGACGCCGGAGGAATTCACGAACGCTTCAGCAGCTTTGGCGATCGAGCGCGGGCAGCGGCCATAGCGCTGGCCGGTGGAGGGTTCGACGACATCGCAGAACAACGCCAGTGTCGTCTGGGCGAAGAACGGATCGATCACCGCGCTCTCGCAATCGGGAAGCAGCGTCATGTCCGACTCATTGATCGCCTTCCAGCCGGCGATCGACGAACCGTCGAACATCGTACCGTTGGTCAGCATGTCTTCGTCGACCAGCGACAGGTCGAACGTGACGTGCTGCCACTTGCCGCGCGGATCGGTGAAGCGGAGATCGACGAACTTGATCTCCTTGTCCTTGATCATTTTCAGGACGTAATTTGCATCTTTCTTCTCAGCCATGACTGGTCTTTCCCTTCAACGTTGAAAACCAAAAACACCCCGTTGGTGCTGTAGCTAGATCGCGTCCGAGCCGGTCTCGCCGGTGCGGATGCGGATGACTTCAAGGACGTCCATCACGAAGATTTTGCCGTCGCCGATGCGGCCTGTACGAGCGGCCTTCTGGATCGCATCGACGGATGCCTCCAGCCGGTCGTCCGACACGACGATTTCGATCTTCACCTTGGGCAGAAAATCCACGACATATTCGGCGCCGCGGTAGAGTTCGGTATG
>DASXDS010000026.1:0-1538 GCA_036490455.1 Rhizomicrobium sp. | reverse complement strand
CTGGGTGGTTCTGATCGAAGGCGATCAGATCAAGGCGGTCGGGCCGCAGGCCAGCGTCACCGTGCCGCCGGATGTAGAGCGCGTCGCGCTGCCCGGGATGACGGTTCTCCCCGGACTGATGGATCTGCACTCGCATCTCTTTCTGCACCCCTACAACGAGAAGCTGTGGGATTTGCAGGTGCTGACCGAGCCGCCGCAGTACCGGACGATTCTGGCGACGAAGCATGCCGAGGCCACGTTGATGGCCGGCTTCACCACGCTGCGCGATCTGGGAACGGAAGGCGCGGGCTTCGGCGATGTTGCGATGAAGCGCGCCATTTACGAGGGAATCATTCCGGGCCCGCGACTCTGGGTGGCGACGCGCGCCATCGTGGCGACGGGTGCGTATGGGCCCGCGGTGCGGGATTACCGGCCGGATATCTCGCTGCCGCAGGGTGCGCAGGAGTGCACCGGTGCGGCCGAATGTGTTGCCGCGGTGCGCGAGCAGGCAGCGCGTGGCGCGGACTGGATCAAGATCTACGGCGACTACCGCATCGGCCCTCACGGCGAGACGCGGCCCACCTTCTCACAGGAAGAGATGAACGCGATGGTCGCCGCGGCGCATGACAGCGGGCGTCCGGTGGCGGTGCACACCATGACAGACGAGGGGATGAGGCGCGCCGCGCTGGCCGGCGCCAACACCATCGAGCACGGCTTTTATGGCACCGAGGCGACCTTTCGCCTGATGGCGGAGAAGCATGTCGCCTACATGCCGACCTTGACCGCAACCGAGGCGTATGGGATCTACTTCGATCATTACGTGCCCGGCACGAGCGCGCCGACCGAGGAGATGCAGGATGCAGCGCACGCCTTTGCGCTGGCGCGGAAGGCTGGCGTGACGATCGGTTGCGGCAGCGACGTAGGCGTCTTCAAACACGGCGAAAACTGGCGCGAGCTGGCATGGATGGTGCGCGACGGCATGACGCCGCTGGAGGCGCTGACCGCTGCGACGGCAACGGACGCCAGCGTGATCGGCATGGGCAAGGAACTGGGCGGTCTCCATCCGGGCATGCTGGCCGACGTGATTGCCGTGGCGGGCGATCCGACGCAGAAGATCGAAGCGCTGAAAGACGTACGGCTGGTGGTCAAGAACGGCGTTATGTACCGTCGGCCCTGATCTTTTTCTGCTGCCTGGCAGCTACTTGATGGAAAGTGTCAGACCTGGCTGCGGCGCAGGTGTGGAACAACGGCCAGCGCGAACGTCGTTGAGAAAGGCGAGCGCCGTTGAGGTTACGAGCGGCTCGACCCTCGCGGTTCCGAAGCCATTGCCGGCGAAGTTCATGTGCGTCGCGCCGTCGATCACGCCCATCCACTGACACTGGCGTTTGCCATCACCCGGAAGTTCGTGCCAGGGGATCCGACGCGCTTCCGGACCGCCTTTGAGCGACTGATCGCGAGTGCCGGTAAGAATCAGGATGGGTTTGTGGATGCTGCTCCATGCGTGGTCGGAGAAGACGATGCCCGGCCCTTCGGGCGAGAGCGCGACGTAGGCATCGAAG
>DASXDS010000024.1:0-5614 GCA_036490455.1 Rhizomicrobium sp. | reverse complement strand
ATCGAAGCGATCCAGAAAGCCGCGCGCACCGGGCGCATCGGCGACGGCAAGATTTTCGTGCTCGACGTGCAGGACGCCATCCGCATCCGCACCGGCGAAACCGGCGCGGACGCCATCTAGCCGGCAACAGATTCAACGCTCGAAGGAACCATCATGGCCGAGAAAAAAGACGCTCACTGGGTATTGAAAACGATCAAAGACAAGGAAGTGAAGTTCGTCGATCTGCGCTTCACCGATCCGCGCGGCAAGTGGCAGCACGTCACTTTCGATCTGTCGCTGATCGATGAAGACCTGCTCACCAACGGCACCATGTTCGACGGCTCGTCCATCGCCGGCTGGAAGGCGATCAACGAATCCGACATGACGCTGCTTCCCGATTGCGAGACCGCGCTGATCGATCCGTTCTTCGCGCAGAATACGCTGGCCATCACCTGCGACGTGATCGAGCCGACAACCGGTCAACGCTATGGCCGCTGCCCACGCTCCATCGCCAAGGCGGCGGAGAAATACGCGGCCGCCGCCGGTATCGGCGACGCCGTCTATTTTGGACCCGAAGCCGAGTTCTTCATCTTCGACGACGTGCGCTTCGGCACCGAGATGAACAAGGCCTTCTATTATATCGACTCCGTGGAAGGCGCCTACAACACCGGCCGCGAGTATGAAGGCGGCAATCTCGGCCACCGCCCGGCGGTGAAAGGGGGGTATTTCCCGGTGCCGCCGGTCGACTCCGCACAGGATATCCGCAGCGAAATGCTCGCCATCATGGGCGACATGGGCATCGAGCCGGAAAAGCACCATCACGAAGTCGCCACCTCGCAGCACGAACTGGGCATGAAGTTCAAGACGCTGACAAAATGCGGCGACGCGATGCAGATCTTCAAATACATCGTCCACCAGGTTGCGCAATCCTACGGCAAAACCGCGACGTTCATGCCCAAGCCGCTCTATGGCGACAACGGATCGGGCATGCATGTGCACCAGTCGATCTGGAAAAACGGCAAGCCGCTGTTTGCCGGCTCCGGCTATGCCGATCTGTCGGATACCTGCCTTTACTACATCGGCGGCATCATCAAGCACGCCAGGGCGCTCAACGCCTTCACCAATCCGCTGACGAATTCCTATAAGCGCCTGATCCCCGGCTTCGAAGCCCCGGTGCTGCTCGCTTATTCGTCGCGCAACCGCTCGGCGTCCTGCCGCATCCCCTACTCCGCTTCGCCGAACGGCAAGCGCGTCGAGGTGCGCTTCCCCGATGCGGGGGCCAATCCGTATCTCGGCTTCGCTGCGATGCTGATGGCCGGCCTCGACGGTATCGAGAACAAGATCCATCCGGGCGATCCGATGGACAAGGACCTCTATGCGCTGCCGCCCGAGGAGTTGAAGGAAGTCCCCACCGTCTGCGGCAGCTTGCGCCAGGCGCTGGAAAGCGTCGATCGCGATCGCGCCTTCCTGAAAAAGGGCGGCGTCTTCGGCGACGATTTCATCGACAGCTACATCGAGCTCAAGATGGGCGAGGTCTATGCCTTCGAGCACACACCGCACCCGGTCGAATTCAAGATGTACTATTCTGTATAGAAGCCAGGTTTCAGGGTGGGAGGCGCGGCCGGACAAGGCCGCGCCTTGCTGTTTCAGAGGCGGAGCGGCGCCAAAGTCGTGAGTGCCGCCTTTCTTGCTTGATTTCTTGCACAAATTAAACTAAGTTCGATGGACTAAGTCGATCAGGTACCGCATGAAAACCTTTAACATCCACGCCGCGAAGACCCAGCTTTCACGACTGGTCGATCGGGCTGCCAAGGGCGAGTCTTTCGTCATCGCCAAGGCCGGCAAGCCGCTGGTGAAGGTCATGGCCTTGAACGCGCCGGAGCCCGCACATGTCAAACGGCTGGGATTCATGGCCGGTCAGATCGCCGTGCCGGACGATTTCGACCACATGGGCGCCGCCGAAATCGAACAGATGTTCGGCGCTTGAGGCTGCTGCTCGACACCCATCTGCTGCTGTGGGCAGCGGGCGATCCCGATCGCCTGTCGGGGGAGGCGCGCGCGCTGATCGGCTCCGCGCAGAACGAACTGCTCTTCAGCGTGGCCAGCATCTGGGAAATCGCCATCAAGCGCGGGCTTGACCGCGACGATTTCCAAGTCGAACCGCGCGCGCTGCGCCAAGGTCTTCTGAACAACGGCTACGGCGAACTCGCCATCACCGGCGAACACGCGGTAGCTCTCGATATCTTGCCCCACATCCACAAAGACCCGTTCGACCGCCTGCTCGTTGCGCAGGCCTTGGTCGAGGGCATTGTCTTGCTGACGTCCGATCAGAAGCTCTTCGCGTATGGCGGTCCGGTCCGAAAGGTATAAGACGCGGTAGTTCGCTCACGCCGCGGCGGATTCTTCCGCGGGCTGTGTCGGCAGCACGACGTAAGCGCGGGCGCCTTTGCCGTACTCGCTTTCGAGCCAGGCGCGTCCGCCATGCAGCTCGGTCAGGCCGCGGACGAGAGCGAGCCCCAGCCCCGTCCCACCACCTTGTCTGTCGTAACGATTGTCCACCTGGCTGAACGGCTTGAAGATCTTGTCGATCTTGTCGCGCGGGATGCCGGGGCCGTTGTCTTCGACCATGATCTGGAATCCGCCGTCGCGCGCCCGGCTTCCGGTGACGGTAATGCGGCCGCCTTCCGGCGTGAATTTCACGGCATTGGAAACCAGATTGATCAGGATCTGTTTGAGCGCGCGCTCGTCGGCGAACAGCACCGGCGCGTTCGGATCGACGTCGATGACCAGTTCCTGGCGGCGCTCGCGCGCCTTGACGGCGATGATCTTGAGCGCGGTATCGAAAGTGCGGCGCACGTCCAGTGCGGATGGCTCGATGTCCATGCGGCCGGCCTCGATCTTGGCCACGTCGAGCAAATCGTTGATCAGGCTCAGCAGATGCGCGCCGGAGGAATGGATGTCGCCCGCATACTCCTTGTAGCGCGGCGATCCGACTTCGCCGAAGCACTCCTTGGCGATGATTTCCGAGAAGCCGAGAATGGCGTTCAGCGGCGTGCGCAGCTCGTGGCTCATATTGGCGAGGAACGCCGTCTTCGATGCGTTGGCGGTTTCGGCCTCGAAACGCTTGCGCAGCGCTTCGTCGCGCGCCTCTTCCAATTCGCGCGCCAGGTCTTCCACTTCGAAGCGCAAACGGGAGTCTTCGTCGAGGCGGTAGGTGAAGCGGCGGCCGTCGAAGAAAAGCTGCGCCGCGAACACCGGGATCAGCACCGCGATCCCGAAGTCGAGAAGCGACCAGCCCACGAGGAAGCGCACGCAGGACAGCGCCACGATGGGCGCCAGGCTGGCCAGCAGCATGTCCATGTGATTGGCGCGGCTCACCACCAGCCCCGCCAGCACGCACAGGATGCCCACCGCCAGGAAAATATGATTGAACGGATTGCCCGGCTCCCACAGCACCCAGGGCATCAACCCCCAGGCGGTGCTGATGCCGATCTGGATCGCCACGAAGCGCGGAAACCAGTTCTGCAATTTCTCGGAATTGGCGCGCGCCGCGGCGTCCAGCCGGTAGAGCGTCACGAACTTGGCGGCGGCGAACGAGACTGCCGTCACCATGACCGGCACAAACATCGCGATCTCGATCGGGCGATGACCGAAATAGCCGACGCTGGCCGACGCCAGATACGCGATCGCAAGCGCCCACAGTGGCGCGGTGAAGCGCGCGGAATGCACGACGTCCGAAATGAGATCGAGCTGCGCCTTCAGAACGCGAACGTCGGCGCTCCTCTGCACGCGCAACCGCTGACCGTAACCCACCTTATTGCCCTCGCCATTCGCCCCGCGTCGGGGCGCGAATACATGTTAACGCGCGTCCCCTAAAACTTTATTAGACTGCCGCTCAACCTTTGGCGCGCATTTTGTCGTGGCTTTGCACTTCGCCGTGCATTCCTACCGGGAAGTAAACGTAGACGCGTGTGCCGACGCCGACTTCGCTCTCGATCCACGCTCGGCCGCCGTGCAGCTGCGCCAGCCCGCGCACGAGCGAAAGGCCGAGGCCGGTTCCGCCTTCCTGCCTGCTGTAGCGGTTGTCGATCTGATTGAACGGCAGGAAGACCCGCTCGACGAATTCCGGCGCGATGCCGCGGCCGCTGTCTTCGACGCAGAGTTCGTAGCCGCCGTCCTGCGTGAAGCCGCCGCTGATGCAGATGCTGCCGCCATTGGGCGTGAATTTCACGGCGTTCGAAACGAGATTGATCACGATTTGCTTGAGGGCGCGTTCGTCGACGAAGATTTGCGGGCCGCTGGCGTCGAGCTGAACGGAGATATGCTGGTTCTTGCCTTCGGCACGGCCGATCACCACCATCAGGGCGTTTTCGATCGTGCGCTTGGGATCGAGCGTTTTGAGCTGCAGCTCCATGCGGCCGGCTTCGATCTTGGCCACGTCCAGAATGTCGTTGATGAGGTTGAGCAGATGCGAGCCGGAGGCGTTGATGTCGGCGGCGTATTGCTGATAGCGCTTGTTGTTGATCTCGCCGAATGTCTCGTTGGCGATGATGTCGGAGAACCCCAGAATCGCGTTCAGCGGCGTGCGCAGTTCATGGCTCATGTTCGCGAGGAACGTCGTTTTCGACGCGTTCGCGGCTTCAGCCTCGAAACGCTTGCGCAAAGCTTCGTCGCGGGTTTCGCGAAGCTCGGCAGTCATGTCGTCATTGGCGAACTTCGTGCGCAGCATGATCTCGATATGGCGGCGCGTGCCGTGCGCGAGCAGATGCGCGAACAAAAGCGTGACCACCAGAATCAGCACCAGCGGCACCGTGGTCTCGTCGCTGGAAATCGCCATCCGCGCGAACAGCAGCACGACCGTCGGCGCAATGCCGGCATAATAGACCCTCTTGTGCAAGGCGCGCGAGAACGCGGAGGCCCACAGCACGGCGACGACGCTCATCACCACCAGAACATGATTGAGCGTATTGCCGGGCTCCCACAGCAGCCATGCGAACAGCCCCCAGCTAAGACCGACAAGGCTCTGGAACACGACCATGCGCGTAAGCCAGCGTTCCGGGCCGGAGGGATCGCGGCGATACTTGCCGCGCAACGTCGCTGCGATCACGCTGTTCACCAGATGAACGCCGATCGTCGCCACGATGCGCTGCCACGAAAGGCTTCCGAAAATCGGAAACAAGCCGGTGAAGGGAATGACCGCAAAGGCAGCCCAGGTGGGATTGACCCACACGGTCATCGGCAGAGTCGCGGCCATGAAGTCCAGGCGCGCGCGCATCATGCGCGTTTCTTCGGCCGCCGGCTCTTCCTTGATACCGAGTGCGTGTGCCGTCATCTGCCCGCGTAAGTCCCTTGCGCTCCGGGCAAAAAGTCTGCTCCGGTCTGGTTAAGCGTAGCGTCGGTGAATTAAGAAAAAGCTGCCATTGACAGCATCGGTGCGGTGCGCGCATCCGTCGGTTAATGTTCGTTCACCACGAATCATCAAAGTGTGTCACGAGTTCCCATGGCCAAGTCCCAAGACCTGTTCGACAACGCGCCCGGCTCCTCCAAGGGCTACACCGCGAAAGACATTGAAGTCCTTGAGGGATTGGAGCCGGTGCGGCGCCGGCCGGGCATGTATATCGGCGGCACCGATGCG
>DASXDS010000025.1:0-211043 GCA_036490455.1 Rhizomicrobium sp. | reverse complement strand
CCGCCTTCGCGGATCGAGAAGCGCAGCTTCTCCTCCATCGCGATCGGCACGATCAGTTCAACCTCGATCGACACGTTGTCGCCCGGCATCACCATCTCAGTGCCTTCCGGAAGCTTCACCACGCCCGTCACGTCCGTCGTGCGGAAGTAGAACTGCGGGCGGTAATTCGCGAAGAACGGCGTGTGACGACCGCCCTCTTCCTTCGTCAGAACGTACACTTCCGCCGTGAAGTTCGTGTGCGGCGTGATCGAGCCCGGCTTCGCCAGAACCTGACCCCGCTCGACCCCTTCGCGGTCGATGCCGCGCAGCAGCGCGCCGATGTTGTCGCCCGCCTGGCCCTGGTCGAGCAGCTTGCGGAACATCTCGACGCCCGTCACCGTCGTCTTCTGGGTCGGACGGATGCCGACGATCTCCACTTCCTCGCCGACCTTCACCACGCCGCGGTCGATACGTCCCGTCACGACCGTGCCGCGGCCCGAAATCGAGAACACGTCTTCGATCGCCATCATGAACGGCTGATCCACCGGACGGTCCGGCTGCGGGATGTAGTCGTCCACCGCTTCCATAAGCTTCAGGACCGCTTCATGGCCCTGTTCCTTGTTCTTGTCTTCCAGCGCCATCAGCGCAGAACCGCGCACGATCGGAATGTCGTCGCCCGGGAAGTTGTAGCTGGACAGAAGCTCGCGCACTTCCATCTCCACCAGATCCAGAAGCTCCGGATCGTCCACCATGTCCACCTTGTTCATGAACACCACCATCGCCGGCACGCCAACCTGGCGGGCCAGCAGGATGTGCTCGCGGGTCTGCGGCATCGGGCCGTCGGCCGCCGACACCACCAGGATCGCGCCGTCCATCTGGGCGGCGCCGGTGATCATGTTCTTCACATAGTCGGCGTGGCCGGGGCAGTCGACATGGGCGTAGTGCCGCTTCTGGGTCTCGTACTCCACATGCGCCGTGGAGATCGTGATGCCGCGCGCCTTCTCTTCCGGCGCCTTGTCGATCTGGTCGTACGCGGTGAACGTAGCGCCACCCGCCTCCGCCAGAACCTTCGTGATCGCTGCCGTCAAAGACGTCTTGCCATGGTCCACATGGCCGATCGTCCCGATGTTGCAGTGCGGCTTGTTCCGCTCAAACTTCGCTTTCGCCATCGTCTTATTCCTTCGTCGTCACATTCTGCTGTTCGCAAGCGCCCTCATATGGGCGTCGTATCACGGTTTTCCAAGAGATTGTTGCGTCGGCTTGCCGAGCCGTAGCTCGCGGCAACCAGCCCGCCTTCGCCCTTTGGGCTTCGGCACAGCAGCCTTCCTCGCTTCGCGAGCGAAGGCTGGCCGAGGCGTAGCTGCGCGATCCCTTGCACCAGCCCGGCTTCGCCCTGACGGGCTCCGCCGTGGCAGCCTTCCTCGCTTCGCGAGCGAAGGCTGGAGCGGGTGAAGGGAATCGAACCCTCGTCATCAGCTTGGAAGGCTGTTGCTCTACCATTGAGCTACACCCGCAATCTTCGTCCAGGTCGTTTTTCCCGGCAATTCACGCACTGTGCGCAACGGTCAGGTGGCTTGCCAAGGCGTAGCTGCGCGATCCCGTTCACCAGCCCGGCTTCGCCCTGACGGGCTTCGCCGTGGCAGTCGTCGCTGCTGCGCAGCGAAGACTGGTGGAGGGGGTTGGATTCGAACCAACGTAGGCGTAGCCAACGGATTTACAGTCCGTCCCCTTTAGCCACTCGGGCACCCCTCCATGTCCAGTCGGGTCAGCGCCCGTCTCCGTTTGGGGAGAAAACTTCGGCCGTATAGGCCTGAAAGCTCTACACCTTTCGAAAAACTGGCCGCGGAGCGCGGGTTATTGGTCAATTGCCACAGGGTGTCAATATCGCCGGAAGCCGCCAAAACGGGCGCTAATGGTAGGCGAGCGACCACCCTGGCGCGCGGAGCCAGCACTGCTCTTCCGGCAGATTGCCCGTGCGATAAAGGCGGGTCACCTCCTGCCAGCGCGGCGTTTCGAATGCCTTTGCAAGTGCGGCTTCGGACTCGGGATCGCGCGCGCCTTCGCAGGGGAACACCGCGACGTAGGAAATCCACTTGGCCAGATACGCATCGCCTTGGCGGGTGATCCGGAAATAACCGCCCGTCGGCCGATTGGGGTTGGGCATCTGGAAATTGGTGGCCGTGGTCAGCGGTACCAGAAGGCGGCCACCCTCCTTCAGCCGGTCGAGCCAATGGTCCATCGGCCGAGCCGCGCCCGCGTTCACATAGATCACGTCCGCCGGTTCGAACGGCAGCGCCGTGCCATCGCCATGAAGCACCGTGGCGTTGGCGGATGAAGCCAGATTGGCTCTGGCGCGCGCGGCCAGTTCTTCATCGAACTCGATTGCCGTGACCCTGCCCGTTTCGCCAACCATATGTGCGAAGAGCGCAGAGAAATATCCGACGCCGGCGCCAACATGGACGGCATGCTCGCCGCGTTCGGGCGCGACCGACGCGATCCACATTGCGTGCGCAGCCGGCTCGCCGTTGTTGAGCTTGCGCTCCGGCACGATGCCGAACAGCGTATTGCAATAGAGATAGACTGGGTCGGCGCTGGGCGTCGGAATATAGCCGCCAGGCCAGCGCACCATCTGCCACGGCCCCGGACCGAGATAATCCTCGCGCCGAACCTGTGAGAAAGCATCTTCCAGCGCGGCATTGGACACGTTGGCCTGCGCCAGGATCTGCATCGCATAGGCGCGGCGGACGATGGCGAGTTCGGCTTCCGTCATCGCGGTTTCCCCTTGCGCTGAAGGACGGGATGCGAGGCCAGCTCGCGGCGCATCGCTTCGATCGTTTGCGGCGTGATCACGTGCTCCAGCGCCGCGATGTCGACATGCACCGCTTCGCGGTCGTCGAGATAGCGCTCGATCGCCTTACTTGCGTAATAGCTCTTCGACCGCCCGGTGAGGCTCGCGAGCCGGCTCAGGCGCGTATCGAGGTCGGACGAAATGCGGATGACCGCGGTGCCGGGCGCCATGAAGTCTCTCGCGCGTTACATCGGTTACCAATGTTACACATGTAACAAGTAAGGGCAAGCGCCGCGTTGCGGGGCGGCCGCGCTTCGCTATAAGCCGCGCCATGCCGCGCAGCGACCGAAGCAAACCGCACCGCACCGAACGCCGTCCCGAACGCAAACCGGAGCGGAAGGTGTTCCACAAACCGCAGGCCGAGCGGCCGGGCGGCTTGTGGCTCTACGGCATCCATCCGGTGCGCGCGGCGCTGCTGAATCCGAAGCGCCATGTGAAGCGCCTGGTACTGACCGCTCGGGCGGCAGAGGAAATCGGAAAATCGCTGCTCGGCCGTGTGCGCCATGAGATCGTGGATGCCGATGCCGTCTCACGCCTGCTGCATCCGGGCTCGGTGCATCAGGGCGTGGCGCTGAACTGCGAGCCCCTGCCGCGCCGCGAGCTGCGCGACGCGCTGCCGGAAAACGGCGGCGCGCGGCGCATTGTGCTGCTGCTCGACCAGATCACCGACCCGCACAATGCGGGCGCGATCCTGCGTTCGGCCGCGGCGTTCGGTGTTTCCGTCGTGATCGTGCAGGACCGCAATGCGCCGCCGGAATCCGGCGTGCTCGCGAAGGCGGCGTCCGGCGCGCTCGACAGCGTGCCTTACGTCGTGGTCGTGAATATCTCCCGCGCGCTGGATGAACTGGCCGAGCTGGGTTTCTGGCGAATCGCACTCGCAGGCGACGGCGAGCAGTCGCTGAAAGAAGCCGTGCCCGAAGGCGACGTGGCGCTGGTCCTGGGTTCGGAAGGCTCGGGGATCCGCCGGCTGGTGCGCGAGCACTGCGATACGGCGGCATTCATTCCGATCGCCCCGGACATGGAGAGCCTCAACGTCTCCAATGCCGCCGCCGTCGCTCTCTATGAATTGAAGCGGGGATAGACTGGGAACCTCGGGGCGGCTGCGCCATTATCTCCCTCGATTGGAGACGAGGTATTCATGCGTTCCTGCCTGCTTTGGCTGATCGGTGTGCCGATCCCCATCATTATCCTGTTGTGGCTGGTAACGGGCCACAGCTGATTCAACGAAGATTGAAGCTTAGAGCGGATTTCGATCAAACGGAGTCATGCCGCAAACGAGGTCAGTTTGCATGGCCTCTCGCAAACCCGTCATGGCCGGGTGAACCGAAGCGGAGCGGAGGTCATTCCCGGCCATCCATAACCGCCGTTTTGCGCGGCGCGCTCTGCTGTTCGTATTCTACTATCGGAAGTGAGGCTATGGATGGCCGGGATCTTCGCTTCGCTCAGCCCAGCCATGACGGCGCGCGTTTTGCGGGCCACAGAGCGTCGATCTCGACGACATTAGAACAGCGCGGCGACCACGTTGCTGCCGCCGTAGTTCTCGATGAACACGAGCGCCTTGTAGCCGTCGGCGTAGACGAGATTGCCGTCCTTGTCGTGCTCCAGAAGACCGCTGTTGTTCATCGTTTCGGTGCGGCGGTCGAAGGCGAATTTCGGCGCGAGCCCTTTGTAATGGGTGCGGATCAGGTTGAAGAGCAGCCTGGCGTTTTCCGGCGCGAGGCGTACGCAGCCCGCACTGGCGCGCTGCCCCAGGAGCGCGACGTCGTCGCCGGAGGCGCCGTGGATGGCGAGCCCGGTCTTGTAGCCTGCCTGCTCCCAGTTGAAGAACATCGCGTAAGGCATCGGCTGATGCCATTGCGATGACTCGTAGTGCACATGCATGCGCCCCGGATCGAGTTCGTAATAGCCTTCCGGCGTGAAGCTGTTCTGCTTGTGGCCGTTGGCATCGACCTCCCACTTCTCGCGGCCCGTCGAGACCGGCCAGTTGTAGAGCAGCGAAAGATCGCCGCCCGGCTGCTTCGCGAACACATACATGCGTTGCGACCACGAACCGGTGCCGGCCTTGCTCACATAGAGGAACAGATCGAAGTTGTTCAGCAATTCGTCGCTGAGGCTCGACTTCAGGCGCTCTGCCACCTGGACCAGTTCGGCCTTGCTCGGCGCCGGATGGCCAGGGCCGAAATCCTGCTCCGGCGGCAACGCGAATTCTACGGACGGTTCGTCCTGCGCGAGCGCGACAGGTTTGTGTGGGGTGAGAATGGGCGGTGCAGTTTTCGCCTTCGCCACTTTGCGAACCGGCGGGCTCGGCTCATCCAGGAACGGCGTGAGATCGAGACGCACGACCGTCACAGGCTCGTCCGCGATTCTGCGATGACGGCGCACCGCTGTGTGAAGTTCGGCACGCGCGGGACGCGACTGGTGTTCGTTGCGCAACTTCGCGCCACCGAACAACCGGCCGGCCTCGGTCTGTGCGTGCTTCAGGTTCGGCTGGACAAAGCGGGCGTTGAAGGCCGCTATCATCGCTTTGGCGGCCGCGGCCGGATTCTTCGTCAGATTCGGATATTGGGTGTGCAGCGCCACGGCGAAGAACGCAGCGGTCATCAGCACATAGATCGCACTCAGTTGCCGCAGGACTCGGGTCATGCACCCCTCTCAGGAGGGGCTACCCTAACCAAGCCGTTAACACTTTCCCAGTCCGGAACAGCTGATGGTTAACCGCGCTCAAGGAACCCGGCGGAACTTCAGCGCTCCACCCGCGCGAGGTCGGCCTTGAGCGTTTTCGTCGCCCGCCAGTAACAGAACGCACCGATCAGTCCCGTCACGATGCCGGTCATCAGCGCATAGCGCAGCGAATCGGCGCCGAACGCCGGCTTCAGGGCATCGGCGACCATGCCGGTGACGAGCGGCCCGAAGCTCAAGCCCAGGATGTTCAGGACAAAAAGCAGGATCGCGATGGATTGCGCGCGCATGCGAAGCGGCACCAATCCCTGCGCCAGAGAATAAGCAGGACCGACGAAGGACGCGCCAAGCAACGACGGTCCGGCTGCTGACGCCAGAACGACGACCGTGCCGGCGCCGGCGGTGAAGACCGAACCCCATGGCAGATGCACATTCACGACCGCGGGAAGGAATTTCAGAATGAACGGCGTGCCTTCCGCCGGCGTGAGGAAATAGATCGGCACGAAGATCACCGAGATGAAGGTCGCAACGATCGGAACATAGAGATTGGCGCGCACGTCGCGGGCGCCGTATTTGTCGGCGAAGAAGCCGGACATATAGGTGCCGATCGCGCCGAAGATGCCGGTGAGGAACGCAAGGAAGAACCCGACCTCCGTCGGCGTCAGATGATGCGACTTCATCAGGAACTGCGGCACGAAGGCGATGCCGGCATAGCCGCCGAAGGACGAGAACGACGTGCCGATCGCCATCCAGCGGAACGAACGCTGGCTCCACAGATAGGCCGCGACGGTCAGGATGTCCGGCGTCGCTTTCGGATCCTTGAGCTTCTCCACAAGGCCGCGCTGCGGCTCGCGCACCGTGAGCAACACAAGGATGGCGACGAAGATTCCCGGAATGCCGGCGGCGAGGAACGCATTGCGCCAGCCATAATGTTGCATCAGCCAGCCGCCGCTGACGAACGCGACCAGCAGCCCGACGTTGAGGCCGGCCGAGTAGAACGCGAGCGCCGAGGCGCGTTTCTCCGGCGGGTAGAGATCGGCAAGGATCGAGTTGATCGAAGGGCCGGTGCCGGCTTCGCCGATGCCGGTCCCGAAACGCGCGAGCGCCAGTTGCCCGAAGCTCATGGCGCGGCCGCAGAACACCGTCATCACGCTGAAGATGGTAAGCGCCAGCGCGATGATGTTCCGCCGGTTGGCGCGGTCGGCGACCATCGCGAGCGGAATGCCGAGCGTCGCATAGACGATGGCGAAAGCGGGACCCGCGAGCACTCCGATCTGTGTGTCGCTGAGATTGAACTCGGCCTTGATGCCGGGAACGAGGATGCCGAAGATCTGCCGGTCGAGATAATTGATGACGTAGACCAAGGTCATCACGACAAGAATGTAGCTGCGATAGGTGTCTGAGATCGGCGTGTGTACGCCCTCGCCCACCAACACCGCCCCATCCGGCTGCGCCGCTTCGGCCGCTTCCCGCGCGGACAAATCCTGACTCACCCCAGCGCTCCCTTTTTGTTTGCGCCAAGCCTAGCAGAAGGCGGCTAGGTCGCCACCTCGGCTAGCACCGGATCGCGTGGCGCATGCGCCTTCGCGAGGTCGCCCGGGAGATAGCGGCCTGCGAACCAGTAGCACGCTGCGGAAACGATCCAGGTGGTCACCGTCGAGAGCAACGCCCACCGAAGCGCGTCGGCGTGGAACGTTGGCGTCAACGCATCGCTCAGCGCGCCGACCAGAAGCGGGCCGAGGCCGAAGCCGATGATGTTGAGGATGAAGAGCAGGAACGCCGCCGCCTGCGCGCGCATGCGCAGCGGCACGAGGCTCTGCACCATGGCATAAGCGGGCGCGATGTAGGCCGCGCCGATTGCGGTCGGCATGATGCCGGCGAGCAGCACCAGTGTGAAATTCGACGACAGGAAGTAGAACGGAAAGAACGGCACTGCGACGACGATCGCCAGAACGATCACGTTCATGTTCCAGCGCACGTCGCGCTTGCCGAGCGCATCGGCGAACACGCCGGAGAAATAGGTTCCAAGCCCGCCGACGACGCCGAACAGGCCCGCGAGCACAAGGCCGACTTCGGACGGCGTCAGGCCGTGATTGCGGACGAGGAACGTGGGAATGAACGCGGCGCCGGCATATCCGCCGAACGCGCTGAGCGCACAGCCGGAAGCCATGAGGCGGAACGAGGGCATCGCGAAGAGATAGGAGAGTGTTTCGGTGAGCGGCGGCGTCAGGCCGCTGTCGGTGAGGCGTTCGACCTGGCCACGCCTCGGTTCCGGCACGGTCAGCAGGATCCCAAGGGTGAGAAGAAGGCCCGGCACGCCTGCGGCTAGAAACGCGGCGCGCCAGCCGAAGTGCTGGTCCATCCAGCCGCCGCCGAACGAGGAGATGAGGAGGCCGATGTTCAGCCCCATCGCATAGAACGAGAGCGCGCTCGCGCGTTCCTTCGGCTCATAGAGATCGGAGATGATTGAATTCACCGGCGGTGACGTGCCGGCTTCGCCTATACCGGTGCCGAGGCGAGCAAACACTAACGCCACGAAATTGGGCGCGAGGCCGGAGAACACCGTCATGGTGCTGAAGAGCGCCATCGAGAGCGCGATGATGTTGCGGCGATTGACCCGGTCGGCGAGCCAGGCCAGCGGAATGCCGAGCGTGGCATAGAAGATCGCGAAGCTGGTGCCGGAGAGCAGCCCGAGTGCGGCGTCGCTCAGATGAAACTCGGCCTTGATCGCCGGCAGCAAAATGTTGAGCACCGTGCGGTCGATGTAATTGACCACGTAAACGAGCATCAGCATGAACAGGATATAGCGGCGCGAGACGCCGCCGACACGCGACAGTGCAGCTGTGTTGTCCGTCAATGTGTGCTCCCCAACCTGTGCCGAACGTAGCAGATGGGCGAGAGGCGGCCAGAACAATCTCTGCCGCATCCCGGTGCCGTCGCGGAAATTGAAAAGGCTAGCCTTTAGGCTTCTGCCCGTAGCGTTCGCCTTTGCGGCCTTTGACCGCGAGATCGACGGTCAGCATGCGGCGGCCCACGCGCATGTTTTCCGATCCCATCAGGTACATCATCGCCTGATAGTCGCCGAGCGAATCCTCCAGCGCGTTGGTGAAGCCCTGCGCGTCCTGCGCCTTGTTCATCTGGATCTTGGCGAAGCGCAGCGCATCGGGCGAGTTTTCGGCGACGCGATGGGCAAAGGCGTAGGTCTCGCGTTCGGTGTCTTCCGGCGCGTAGACCCGGTTCACGAAGCCGTAGTCGGCCGCTTCCTGCGCGGAAATGAAACGGCTCTCGAAGCACAGCTCCTTCGCGCGCTTGATCCCGATGTCCCACGGGATCGACATGTATTCGACGAAGCCCGCGAGGAATTCCGCGTTCGAAGCCGCGAATACGACGTCGCAACAGGCCGCCGTCATCCATCCGGCGTAGATGCAATAGCCTTCGACCAGCGCGATGGTCGGCTTGGGGAAATTGCGCCAGCGCAGATGGACGTCGAGATTGTATTTCTTGAACTGGTCGTAGGTTTCGATGCCGGGTTGCGCGCCGAGATTCTTGCGATACTCCATCCCTTCCGGCGTGCCGAGATCGTGACCGGACGAGAATGTGCCCCCTGCGCCGCGAAGAACCACGACGCGGACCTCGCGATCCTTGCCCGCGACCGCAAACGCTTCGTCGATCTCGTCCAGCATCCGGTAGCCGAGCGCATTGCGATACTTCGGCCGGTTCATCGTGATCGTCGCGACGGGTCCGTCCGTCGCGTAGAGGATTTCCTCGAAGTCCATGTCTCTCCCCGGATCTATGCCGCTTGTTCCTCATCCTGTCATGGCCTGCAACAGCAGGCCATCCAGTTAAAGTTGCGCGGTCCTATCCGGGGATTCACATCGCCTCATCGGCAGTGGCTGAGCACGTGTTACCTGGATGGCCTGCTGTTGCAGGCCATGACAGACTCGTTGGGATTCCAACTTCATCCGAAAGAGGCGTTCTCAAGCGAACTTCCCGCTCTTCGCCCAGCCGCGCGGGACGAGACGGCCGGCTTGGGCGCGGGCGCCTTTCCATTCCTTGAGCTCGGACGCCGAGAACTCGCGGTTGTTCTCGTCCTTCAGGCCGTCCTTCCAGGTGAAGGTCGTGGCATCGAGCAGGCCACCGTCTTTGTAGCGCTGGAGGTAGACGCCCTGCCCGCGCGCCAGTTCAGGCACTTCCTCCAGCCCGAAGATCAGGAGTTTGCGGTTGTCGCCGGCGACGGCGACGCTGTCGCCCGCGACCGGCGTGCAGACTTTCGCTTCGGTGCCGGTCTTCACGTTCATCACGCGCTTGCCGGCCTTGGTCATCGCGACCGCCTCGTCCTCGCTGGTGACAAAACCGTGCCCGCTCTCCGCCGCGAGCAGCAGTTTGCGGCCGGGAACGTGCGCGAACGCGTCGACGATATCGGCGTCCGGCGCGAGGTCGACGAAGGCGCGGATCGCCTCGCCGTTGCCGCGGCCGCCGGGCAGCTTGGCGCAATCGAGAGTGAAGAATCGCCCGTCGGTCGAGAACAACATCAGCTTGTCGGTGGTCTGAGCGTGGATCCAGAAGCGGCTCTTGTCGCCTTCACGGTATTTGATGCTGTCGTTCTCTTCTGAATGCCCCTTGAAGCTGCGCAACCAGAGCTTCTGCGACAGCACGATGGTGATCGGCTCCTTTTCGACCGCGCTCTCCAGCGCCACGGCCTCTTCCGCGATCGCTTCCATCTTGGCGATGTGTTTGGCTTCCGCGATCTCCGTGCGCCTGGCGCCGAGTTTCGTCTTGAGACCGAACTTGGCGTCGATGGCTTTTACTTCATCGATCAGTTTTTCCGACTTCAGCTTTTCGGAACCGAGCAGCTTCTTCAGATCCTTCTGTTCCGCTGTCAGGTCCGCGTGTTCCTTGCGGATTTCCATTTCCTCCAGTTTGCGCAGCGAACGCAGGCGCATGTTGAGGATCGCGTCGGCCTGGACCTCGGTCAGCTTGAACGCCTTCATCAGCACCGGCTTCGGCTCGTCCTCGGTGCGGATGATTTTGATCACCTTGTCGAGGTTGAGATAGACGGCGAGATAGCCTTCGAGAATCTCCAATCGCGACGCGATCTTCTGCAGACGGTGCTCGGAGCGGCGGATCAGCACGTCACGCCGGTGATCGACAAAGGCGAGCAGCGCTTCCTTGAGACTCATCACCCGCGGCACTTGTCCGCGATCAAGCACGTTGAGGTTCAGGCTGAAGCGGACTTCGAGATCGGACTGACGGAACAGCTGCTCCATCAGGATTTCCGGCTCGACCGTGCGCGATTTCGGCGTGAGCACGAGGCGGATGTCTTCCGCGCTTTCGTCATGCACGTCGTCGAGCAGCGGCACCTTCTTCTGCTCGATCAACTCGGCGATGCGCTCGATCAGCTTCGATTTCTGGACCTGGTACGGCACCTGATCGACGACGATCTGGTACATGCCGCGGCTGCCCTCTTCCTTCGCCCAGCGCGCGCGGACGCGGAACGAGCCGCGGCCCGTCTTGTAAGCCTCGGCGATCGTCTCCTTGTCGTCGATGATGATGCCGCCGGTCGGAAAGTCCGGACCCTTCACGAATTTGAGAAGCGTGCGATCCTGCGTATTCGGATTTTCGATCAGCGCGATCAGCGCCTGGCACAGTTCGCCCAGATTGTGCGGCGGGATGTTCGTCGCCATGCCGACCGCAATGCCGCTGGAGCCGTTGGCGAGCAGATTGGGGAACGCCGCCGGCATGACGGACGGCTCTTTCGCCTCGCCGTCGTAAGTGTCCTTGAAATCGACCGCGTCCTCGTCGAGCCCGTCGAGCAACTGCTGCGCGATCTCGGTGAGGCGGCTTTCGGTGTAACGCATCGCGGCAGGGCTATCGCCGTCGATGTTGCCGAAATTGCCCTGCCCATCGACCAGCGGATAGCGGACCTGGAATTCCTGCGCGAGGCGGACGAGAGCGTCGTAGATCGATTGCTCGCCGTGCGGGTGATACTTACCGATGGTGTCGCCGACCACGCGGGCGGATTTCTTGAAACCGGCGTTGAAGCTGAGGCCCAGATCGCGCATCGCCCAGAGGATGCGGCGATGCACTGGCTTCAGCCCGTCGCGTGCATCGGGCAGCGCGCGCTGGGTGATGGTGGAAAGCGCGTAGGCAAGATAGCGCTCGGACAATGCCTTGCCGAGCTGTTCCTGCCGGATATCGTCGTCGGTATCAGCCATTGGTGCTCTCTACTGTGATTCGCGCCTGGCGAATTCGTCCAATCGAACGCGTGCGGGCGGCAATTCCCGATTGTGCGGACCGAGCACGCGCTCGGTGAGGAAATGGCCGGTCAGGCGCAGACCCGCCACGATGTCCGCCGGGCTCGGGTCCGCGTTCTGGCTGCCGAGCAGAAGGCCGGGCAGCGCGAACAGTCGCTCTTTATAGAGCGCGCCGGCGTTGCGCGACACCGCCCGGCCGCTCCGCGGCGAGACGTAGACCAGATCGTCGACGGAACCCGTCACCGCGCATTTCGAAAGATCGAGCCCGAAGCCAAGCGCATCGAGCAGCCCCGCCTCCCAGCGCACATAAAGCGAGGCCCAGTGGGCAAAATCTTCACCCGCGACGGCGTCCAACAGGATTTCGCCCACTTCGAATACGGGTCTGTGAGATTCGCGCTCCGGCATCGCGGCGCTCGCGACGCTGGCGAACGCATTCAGCCCGGTGAGCGCGGCATGATCGTCGAGGATTTCGCCGGCGCGCATGCGAATGGGCTCGACCGTAAAGCTGCCCAGATGCTCTTCCAGCCGCGCGCGCCAATGCACCTGCACCGTGTTGCCGGGTTGAAGCGCCGGCTTCACCCGGCGCGACACGCCGCCGCGCACGAGTCCGAGATGGCGGCCATGGTCGCGGGTCAGCGCTTCGAGGATCGCACCGGTCTCGCCATGCTTGCGCACGGAAAGCACGATGGCGTCGTCCGACCACTCCATCCTATTCGTCCGGCGGGTATTCGAGGCCGATGCTGGTGTAGTGCTCGCGCTCGTCGGCCCAGTTCTCGCGCACTTTCACGAACAGGAAGAGGTGCACCCGGCGCTCGAACAACGTTTCCATTTCGGTGCGCGCCAGTTCGCCGATCTTCTTGACGGTCTGGCCGCCCTTGCCGAGCACGATGGCCTTCTGGCCGTCGCGCTGCACGAAGATCGTCTGGTCGATCTTCACCGAACCGTCCTTGCGCTCTTCCCACTTCTCGGTCTCGATCGCCGTCGAATAGGGAAGTTCGTCGTGCAGGCGCAGGTAGAGCTTCTCGCGGGTGATCTCCGCCGCCAGCAGGCGCATTGGAATGTCGGCCGCCTGATCGGCGGGATAGAGCCATGGTCCTGGCGGCATCCGTGCGGCACACCACTTCACGACGTCGGCGACGCCGTCGCCCTTCAAGGCGCTTACCAGGAACACTTCGTCGAACACCCCTTCCGCGGTGAACCGTTCGATCAGCGGCAGGAGATCCGTCCGCTTCATGCCGTCGATCTTGTTGAGCAGCAGCGCCGCTTTGCGTTCGGTTCTCTTCAATTCGGCGACGATCGCGTTGGTGTCGCGCGCGGATAAACCTTCCGGCTCGGCGGCCACCGTGGCAGCGTCGACGATCAACAGGATCGCATCGCCCTCACCCGCGCCGGTCCACGCCGCTTTCACCATCGCCTTGTCGAGGCGGCGTTTGGGGCGGAAGATTCCCGGCGTGTCGACGAACACGATCTGCGCGTCGTCGAGCATCGCGACGCCGCGCACGTTCATCCGCGTGGTCTGCACCTTCGGCGTGACGATCGACACCTTGCTGCCGACGGCGGCGTTCACGAATGTCGATTTGCCCGCATTCGGCGCGCCGATGACGGCGGCAAAACCGCACCGGGTGTTCTCGCTCATGCCTTGCCTACATTCATCAGCATCTTCTTTGCGGCGTCCTGTTCGGCTTCGCGTTTTGAGCCGCCCTCGCCGGTTTGCGGTTCCTGGCCGGACACCGCCACTTCCACGACGAAGCGTGGCGCATGATCCGGTCCTTCGCGGCCAACCATCTTATAGACCGGAACGCCGCCGCCTTTGCGCGCCTGCGACCATTCCTGCAACGCCGTCTTCGCGTCGCGCATTTCACTGCCGAGCGAGGCGATGATGGCGCTCCAATAGCGATCCACGAACTGTTTCGCCGCCGGCATGCCACCGTCGAGATAAAGCGCCGCGATCACCGCTTCACAAGCGCCCGCCAGGATCACGGCTTTCTTGCGTCCGCCACTCGCGCTTTCCGCTCGCGCCAGCACAAGCTCATCTGCAAGGCCCGCGGCTTCGAACGCCGCTGCGCACGCCTCTTGCCGCACCAGCGCATTCAGCTTCAGCGCCAGCACCCCTTCCGGATCGTGCGCGTTCTCGGCGAACAGGTGATCGGCGATGATGAGGCCCAGCACACGGTCGCCGAGAAATTCCAGCCGCTCGTTGGACGCGGTCGACGAAGCGCTCGCGTGCGTCAGCGCCCGGCGCAGCAATGCGGGATCGGCGAAGGTGTGGCCGAGACGCGCCTGGATCTCAGTCGATCCAGGTGAAGAGCCGGTCATACCGGATTTCCCACGGCCAATTCCAGAATTGCCAGAAGGGCGTACTGCCATCGTAGGAGTAGAAGATGATCTTGGCTTTGCCGACGAGGTTCTCGTCCGGAACGTAGCCCACATCGGCGCGGCTGTCGTCCGAGTCGTCCCGGTTGTCGCCCATCATGAAGTAGTGACCCGGCGGCACGGTATAGACGTCGGTGTTGTCGAACGGCCCGTCCGGCTGGGTGTCGAGCACAAAATAGCTCTTGCCGCCCGGCAGGGTCTCCTTGAAGCGCAGCGTGTGGCGCGTCATCCCGGTCTCGTCGACGTAGTCGTATTTGCCGGCATACACCTTCGGGATCGCTTTGCCGTTCAGATAGACCTGCCCGTTGATCATCTGCACGCGGTCGCCGGGAAGCCCGATCAGCCGCTTGATGAAATCGGTTTCGTATTGCGACGAGTTCTTGTTCGGCATCTTGAACACGATCACATCGCCGCGTTCCGGTTGGTGAGCGAGAATCCGGCCATGGAACGGCGCGATGCCGAACGGAAAGGAATAATGGCTGAACCCGTAGGCGTATTTCTCGACGAACAGGTAATCGCCCACCAGCAGCGTGTTGATCATCGAGCCGGACGGGATGTTGAACAGCTGAAAGAAGAACGTACGGATCACCAGCGCGATCAGCAACGCATAGACGATCGTCTTGACCGTCTCCACCCAGCTTTCGCCTTCGGGCGCCTTCTTCACCTCGACGGGAACAGGCACAACCTTGGTGGGTGGCGGGGTAACCGGGTCCGGCTGGACCACGACCGGCTGGTCGGTGACAGGATCCTGGATAACCGCCGGGTTTTCCGGGTTTTGCGCGCGGGCAGCGGCTTCCTCGTCGGCTTTGTCCATCAGGGCGGGTCTCTGGGTGGTGCGAAAACGTGTTTGGAGCCGACAAGGGCCCGAAGATGACCGTGAGGTCAAGGATCGGCCTCGTTTTATTACATATCGGTTGTGATCCGCGAGAGGAAAGCCCTGGCCGCAAAAAAGCCGGCGCCGCCCCGGTTCCGGAGCGGCGCCGATACAGCGTGATGGGTCGCTTACTGGAACGCGTAGTTCAACTTGAGGCCCCAGACGTTCTCATCGTGGTCCCGGGTAGTTTGATCGGATGCTGCGGCGGCCGGGAAGTTGATGTGCGCCGTTCCGTAATCGTTGTGGGCGTAGGTCGCCTGCGCGACCAGCGTGTCCGGGATCATCGCGTAGTTCAGCGAGGCGTGAATGCTGGTGTTGTCGCCTGGATCGTTGACGTGATCGACACCGGTAGCACCGTTCAAGACATCGGTGTTGGCGCCGAAGGTCTCGCCCACACCGGCATTCGCCGAGAACTGGTCGGTGAAGCGATATTGTCCCGACAGATCCAAAGTCCAGTTTGTGTAACCGTTGGCGACCGAGCGCGCATGCGAGGCGGAGTCGAAGATGTTGCGATCGCCGATAAAGTTCGCCGAAGCCGAACCGTATAACGTGAACGTATCCCACACATGGCTGAGCGCGGCGCCGATCCGGCCTTCCTGACCGCCGCGCCCTTCCGTACCGGTCGCGCCGAGCGCTGGCTGCGTGTCGCCGAGCCAGTCCGGCGAATAGGAGCCGAACAGATCGAGGTTCATCGGGCTCGGGCCGGACATCTGGTCGAGCGCGCGCCAGGTGATGCCGAACGACGGATCGGTGATACCGGAACTGTAGAGCGACTCTGACGGCCCGCCGACAGGAAAGCGCGTGCGCTTGTCGAACACGTCGTAGTCCATGCTCGCCTGTATCGAGAGATCGTCGGTGATGCCGTATTCGAGCATCTGTGCGAATTGATCGGTGTGCTGACCGATGGAGGCAATCAATGCATTGGTGGCGGAGTTGTAGGTCTTGCTGTGCGTGTCACCCACCGTGAACGCGGTTGAACCATCGAACTCGCCGGCAAGCGGAAGATAGGCAGGATCGGAAAGATATCGCCCGGTTGTGGGATCCGCAGATGCGGATGTCGAAACACACAGCGTGCAGGCTCCGAAAGACCCTGCCGCAAATACCGTCATGAGAAAACGCGCACGCGTAAGCATCACCAACTCCACGATCAATCGACGCGGGTGACAATGCGCAGCAAAGCTTTTGGCTGCCTGTCCGCCGGATTAAGCTTTGTAGATGCTCCGTGGACGGATGATCGTTCAGCTTTGTGCAGGAACCGCGGAGATGATCACAATCGCCTGTGCCAGCGGAAAATCGTCGGTGATCGACAAATCGATCTGCGCAACATGGTTGGGCGGCGTGAGTTCCTGTAAGCGTTTTAATGCGCCGCCGGTCAGTTGAAGGCTGGGTTTGCCGCCGGGAAGATTGATCACACCCATATCGCGCCAGAACACGCCGCGCCGCAAACCGGTACCGAGCGCCTTTGAACATGCTTCTTTCGCTGCGAATCGTTTTGCGTAACTTGCAGCACGCTGCGCGCGGCGATCGGATTTCTCGCGTTCGAGCGTGGTGAAGATGCGGGAGAGAAACCGCTCGCCGAATCGTTCGATGCTTTGCTCGACGCGGCGAATGTCGATCAGATCGGAACCGATGCCGATGATCATGCGGTATTGCGTCCGTCGGCTCGTGCCCGCGCGTCATCCATCAACGCCCGCATGCGGCGAATGGAAGCGTCGAGGCCGGAGAAGATCGCCTCACCGATCAGGAAATGCCCGATATTGAGTTCACGAATCTCAGGAATTGCTGCAATCGGTTTCACGTTGTCGTAGGTGAGACCGTGCCCGGCGTGAACCTCGAGACCGATGGACGCGCCATACTCCGCAGCATCGCGCACCTTTTCGAGCAGACGCGCGACTTCTTTTGCGTCGCCGCGGAATCCAGCTTCCGCATAAGCACCGGTGTGGAGTTCGACGACGGGCGCACCCATCGACCGGGATGCATCGAGTTGGGCCCGATCGGGCTCAACGAACATCGAGACGCGGACGCGCGCACCGCTCAACTGCCGCACCAGCGGCGCAAGACGATTGTGTTGTCCTGCCGCATCGATGCCGCCCTCCGTCGTGCGCTCCTCGCGCTTTTCGGGAACGATGCAGGCGGCATGCGGTTTTGCCCTGAGGGCAATGGCGAGCATCTCGTCGGTCGCCGCCATCTCGAGATTGAGCGGAATGCGCAACTCGCGCGACAGGCGTTCGATGTCGGTGTCCGAGATGTGGCGACGGTCTTCGCGCAGATGCGCGGTGATGCCGTCCGCGCCGGCGGTCTCCGCGATCTTCGCCGCCCGCACCGGATCGGGATAGGTGCCGCCGCGCGCGTTACGCACGGTTGCCACGTGATCGATGTTCACACCCAGACGCAGACGGTTCATGGCCGGCTCACTCACATGCACTCGGGTTCTGTATAGCAGAGCACCGGCACGAAGCTGAATATCGCGGGCAGCGGTAGGGGCTGACATGCAAATAACGCAGCCGCCAACGACTCACTCCCCCGGCGAGTCATTGCGGCGCGATAGGCGTTGGCCGTCAGGCGAGACCGCGGCTTCCGGGTTTGACCGCCGGAATATCCTTAAGGTGCGGCGGCAGCTTGTCGGCCGGCCAGGCAGGCACCTTCCACTGCGCCAGGGTGATGAACGGCACGCCGACCTTCACCTTGCCCGCCGTGCGATCGACCAGTGCTGCAACCGCGACAGGCTTGCCGCCGGCGTTGCGGACGGCGGTGAGGCATTCCTTGATCGAGGTGCCGGTGGAGACGATGTCGTCGACGATCAGGACAGGCTGTCCGTTGGTAAGGGTGAAATTGCGGCGCAGCTGAAACTCGCCGTCGACCCGCTCCACGAAATAGGCCGGAAGATTGAGCTGACGCCCCATCTCATAGCCTGGGACGATCCCGCCGATGGCCGTCGACACGATCGCGGTGAATGGCGTCTTCACCTCTTCGCGCACCTTCTCCGCCAGAGCCTTGATCAGCTTCGTCGTCGCCTTCGCATCGGTGAACACCAGCGACTTCTGCATATAGCGGTCGGAGTGAAGCCCGCTGGTGAGGATGAAATGGCCTTCGAGCAGAGCGCCCGACTTGCGGAATTCGTTCAGAACCTGATCCAGAGTCACGCCTTCTCCCCTTCGCGCACGCGATCGACCGATTCGACCGCGTCGTTCACGCGTAGCGCCCCGATGATGTTCTGCAAATGCGCGAGATCGCGCACTTCCAGATCGGCCTGGATCTCGAAATAAAGCGCGTTCCGGCCCACCACCTTCATGTTGAAGATGTTGCCGCCATTGTTGCCGATCACGGTCGTGACGATCCCCAGTGCGCCCGGCGCGTTCCGCATACGCACGAAGATGCGGGCAACCGACGGGCCGCCCGACGCTGCATGCGTGCCCCACGACACGTCGATCCAGTCGGCCATCGAGTCCTGGTGTTTCTCCAGTTCACCGCAATCGATAGTGTGGATCACCACCCCCTCGCCCGGCTGCACGATGCCGACAATCCGGTCGCCCGGCAGGGGATGGCAGCATTGGCCGAGCCGGTAGGAGATGCCTTCGGTCAGGCCGCGGATGGAGATCGCCTTGCGCGGGTCGGCCGAGAACGCCGGCCGTCCCTTGCGCGTGGGGTCTTTCTTCAGTTCCGGGAACACAGCTTCCAGGACTTCGCTCGCGCGCAACGCGCCGCGTCCCACTTCCGCATACACATCGTCTGCCTTGGCGATGCGCAGCTTCTTGGCCACGCCGGCAATGGCCTTTTCCGTCAGCTCCGCCTTTTCGTCGGCGAAGGCTTTCTCTAGAATCTTGCGGCCGAAGCGGACATTTTCGTCGTGCTGGGCATGGCGAAGAAAACGTTTGATCTCCGCCTTCGCCCGGCCGGTGACGACGAACTGCTCCCACAGCGGCGACGGCGTCGCATCCCGGGTGCGGATGATGTCGACCTGATCGCCGTTCTTGAGCGGCGTGTGCAACGGCACATGCGCGCCGTTCACCTTGGCGCCTACGGCCGTGTTGCCGATATTGGTATGCACTGCATAGGCAAAGTCGATCGGCGTGGCGCCGCGCGGCAGCGAAATGAGGTCGCCCTTCGGCGTGAAGCAGAAGACCTGGTCCTGATACATCTGCATGCGGGAGTTTTCGAGGAACTCCTCCGCCGAATTGCCGTGCTCCATCAGCTCGACCATCTCGCGCAGCCAGCCGAGCGAGCGGTCGCCATCGTTGACATGTTCGCGGTAGCGCCAGTGCGCGGCGACGCCGCGCTCGGCGATGTCGTGCATTTCCTGCGTGCGGAGTTGCACTTCGACGCGCTGGTTTTCCGGCCCGATCACCGTGGTGTGGATGGAGCGGTAGCCGTTGGGCTTCGGCGTCGAGATGAAGTCCTTGAAGCGCTCCGGCACCATGTGCCAGGTCGTATGCAGGATGCCGAGTGCGCGGTAGCAGTCCTCGACCGAGCCCACGATCACGCGGAAACCGAAGATGTCGGAAAGCTGCTCGAAGTTGAGCTGCTTGTCCTTCAGCTTGCGCCAGATCGAGAACGGCCGTTTCGTCCGGCCGGTCACCCAGGCATCGATCCCATGCTCGGCGAGTACGCGCTTCAACTGATCGGCGATCCGCGCGACGCGGTCGTGCGAGGTTTCGAGACGCTCGAGCCGGGTGACGATCGAATTGCGCGCGTCGGGATTGAGTTCGGCGAACGCGAGGTCTTCCAGTTCCTCGCGCATGTTCTGCATGCCGATGCGGCCGGCCAACGGTGCATAGATGTCGACGGTCTCCTGCGCGATGCGGCGGCGCTTCTCCGGGTTCGCAATGAAGCGGATGGTGCGCATGTTGTGCAGCCGGTCCGCGAGCTTCACCAGCAACACGCGGATGTCTTCGCTCATCGCCAGCATGAGCTTGCGGAAATTCTCCGCCTGCTTGGTCCGCTCGCTGAAGAGCTCGAGCTGGGACAGCTTGGTCACGCCATCGACCAGCGAGGCAATCTCGTCGCCGAACTCCTTCTTGATGTCCTCGATGGTGACGTAGGTGTCTTCCACCGTGTCGTGCAGCAAGGCGGTTGCGATGCTTTCGACATCGAGCTTCAGGTCGGTGAGGATGGCCGCGACTTCGAGCGGATGGGCGAAATAGGGATCGCCCGAAGCGCGGAACTGCTTGCCGTGTGCCTTCATCGCGTAGACATAGGCTTTGTTGAGCACCGCCTCGTCGGCCTCGGGGTCGTAAGCCTTGACGCGGTCCACCAGCGTCGTCTGGCGCATCAGCCGCGGCTTTGCGCGGCCGTTGCCCCCATTTCCATTCGCTTCAGGAGCGATGGGAACGATATCGGCAGGCAGCGCGACAGGGTCCGGCGGAGGTGAAACAGACACCTTCGCCGCGCCGGGTTTTTCAGCGGGCTGCGTCGGAACGCTCATACGCGAAGCAGTATATAGGCATTCCGCGGAAAATTGGGCGATTCAAAACAAAAAGGCGGCCTGAAGGCCGCCTCTTCGAATATCGAGACGATGCGAGGATTACTCCTCGTAATCGCCTTCGGGCTCCGGCTGCGGCTCGGCGCGGCGCTGGGCTTCCGAGGTCAGCGCACGAAGCAGCTCTTCCTCGGTGAACTGGCGATGTTGCACGTCCTCGCGCACATCGTCGGTGTCGGTGCGTGCCGCTTCCGGCTCGTCGACCTCGGCGTGCTTCTGCAGCGACTTGATATAGTCTTCTTTCAGTTCTTCCGGCTTCTGCGCCTTTGCCGCGATTTCGCGCAGCGCCACGACGGGGTTCTTGTCGCGGTCGCGGTCGACCACCGGCTCGGCGCCGCCCGACAATTGGCGCGCCCGGTAGCCGGCCAGGAGCACCAGATCGAAGCGGTTCGAGACCTTGTCGATGCAATCTTCAACGGTAACGCGAGCCATCAGAATTCCTTTGATTTCAGAGACTTAATAGGCAAAATAGCGACTCTGCCCGGCTCCGCAAGGCGGCGGACCATATATATGTGTCGCCGAAAGCGCAACGGCTACCGGGGATAGAGGATGATCTGGGTGCAGCGGAATAGCGCCATGAGCTTTCCGGTCGCCTCCGCGGTGATGGTGGCGTCCCAAACCTGGGTCGTCCGCCCGCCATGCACCAGCTTCGCTTCGCACAGCACGATCCCCTCGCGCACGGTGCTCATGAAATTGCACTTGAGTTCGGCCGTGGTGAAGCCGTTGGCGCCCGGCGGCAGGATCATGCCGTAAGCGCACAGCGTGTCCGCGAGCGCCACCACCGACGGCGCGAACAGGAACCCGATCGGCGCGATCAATTTCGGCGCGGCATCCATCTTCGCACGCATCAATCCGGGCTCCGCATGCGTTACCACCATGCCGATCATCCCCGGGAGACGGTCCTGATTGACCTGATTTAACCGCTCTACCCATGTCTCATCGTTGGACATTTTCGCTCGCTCTTTTTTGAATCTTATTTGAGCCGCGTTTTATCACGCGCCTTTGCCTTCGTTTAAGGCTGCAATCCGGTTTTTCGGAACGAGACTCGCGGCCGGCCATTTTCGCACCGGAAACCCACCGGAGCGTACCCATGGGCACTGTTGCTCGCACTCGTATCGGCTATGTCGTCGGGCCGGACGGCAATCATCTCAGCATCCTCGACCTTCCGTCGCGCGACACCAAACGCTGGGTGCCGCGCCGCAAGGCGGAAGTTGTCGCAGCGGTGCGCGGCGGCCTTCTCACGCTCGACGAAGCCTGCGTGCGCTACGAATTGACGGTCGAAGAATTCCTGTCCTGGCAGCGGGCGGTCACCCGTTTCGGCCTCTCAGGCCTCCGTGCGACACATGCCCAGGACTATCGCGAAGCCCCAAGGCACCACTAAAGCCCCCAAGTAGAAGACACCACTTCAAGACACCCACTGAGCCTCAGATCATAAAATCGCCCTTCTCGCCGCGGTGGTCGGCGAGAAGGCGGTGGGCTCGGGTCCAGGTCTCGATCGCACCTGTCACGAACATCGCCGCCGAGAAAAGCAAACCCGCATCGGTGCCGTAATTGATGGCCGCCGCCGTGCCATGGGAGACCTGTTGTGCCGTCTGCACCGCGTCGACAGTGTCGGGCACGAACAGCGATCCGATGCTGGTGCTGGACTGGCCGCCATTGAGTTCCGGAAACAGATAGTTCATTCCAAGCTTCGCGATGAACAGCCCCATGAGGATGTATGTCGCGAGCGGGGTTTGGGTGGCCTGCACGTCGCCCGTCCCCAGATTGACCGAAAGATGCATGTGGCGAGAGCGGTAGTAACCCACCGTGATACCCGCGCCGGCCGCAAGGATGTAGCCCAGAAGCCAGAGAAAGCTCGGAAAGCCGGACGCGTAAAGCGCGTAACCCGTGGCGGCCGCGATGATGGCCGGCGTGACCCATATCCGGTTCACCCGCACTTTCCGGGTCCGACCGATGCGGCGGAACATGATGAAAAGCACCACTAACGGGACAAAAAGCGATCCGGGATGCACCTGGCTGACTCCCCCTGCAACGGCGGGACTTTAGCGTATCCGGCTTGCCGCGCCATTTGTTCCGTGGGAGCGCACGGAACTCGGCAAAGCGGGAGCATTTCGTAAACCTAACGTGGCCTCGCCTCTTCGATTCCGGTGCCTGAGGAACTAGTATCGTGGGCTTCCCGTCGAAGGGACTGACGATGTCACCATACGAATTTCGCTTCCTGAACGAGCGCGGCGGCGTGCTGGTGTTTTACTTTGCACATTGTCGTGGCGACCGCGACGCCCAGACCCGAATCGGAAGCGCAGCCGCCCTCACCTATGACCGCTTCGAGATCTGGCACAATGACCGCCAGGTCGCGGTTGGCCGGAGCAGGCCCTATCTGATGTAGTTCACCAGCGCGGCAGTGTCTGTTCGCCTTCGGGCAATGCCGCTATCAGCGCATCGATCCCCAGCTTCGTCGCCGGATGCCGCCAGTCCGGAGCGATATCTCGTAAAGGAATCAGCACGAAGTTCCGTTGCGCCGAACGCGGATGCGGCAGCACCGGCCCTTCCTCCACAAGTCCTTCGTAATCGATCAGATCGAGATCGAGCGTGCGCGGCGCGTTGCGCACGGAACGCTGACGCCCAAATGCAGTTTCCGTTTCATGCAGGCGCAGCATCAGTTCTTGCGGAGCCAAAACGGTTTCGACGCGCGCGACGGCGTTGACGAAAGCCGGGTCGCGTGGATCGGGCCATGCAGGCGTGCGATAAAATGGCGAAACTTGCAGAATGTTAATGCCGTAACCGGCGAGCTCTCCGAGTGCTGCACGCAGGGTCGCATCGGGTGCGCCGGCGCGCGAAGGCAAGTTGGCACCGAGCGCTATCAAGATCACGTGTTGTCGTTTCGCTTGCGCAGACGCGCGGTTGGACTAGAAAAGCGTTTGGCCGCCGGGGGGGATTTCCCGGTCCAGTTCGGGCCTTTGTGTTTGAAGTGATGGCGTTTGAAGGAGACCATTATGTTGTTTTACCCGCAGGAAAAGCTCGCCCTTTTCATCGACGGCGCCAACCTCTACGGCGCCGCCAAAGGCCTGATGTTCGACATCGACTATAAGCGATTGCTGGAGCTTTTCGCGCGCAAAGGCATTCTCGTGCGCGCCTTCTATTATACCGCGGTCGCCGAGGATCAGGAGTTCTCGCCGCTGCGTCCGCTGGTCGACTGGCTGGACTACAACGGCTTCTCGGTGGTGACCAAGCCGCTGAAAGAGTTCACCGACGCGCAGGGCCGGCGCCGCGTGAAAGGCAATATGGACATCGAGCTTGCGATCGATGTGATGGAGATGGCCGAACAGGTCGATCACATCGTGATCTTCTCGGGCGACGGCGATTTCCGGCGCCTCGTCGAGGCCGCCCAGCGCAAGGGCCGCCGCGTGAGCGTGGTCTCTACCATCCGCACCCAGCCGCCGATGGTGGCCGACGAACTGCGCCGCCAGGCGGACAATTTCATCGAACTCGAAGAGCTGAAGCCCATGATCATGCGCGAAGGCGGCCCGCGTTCGGTGCAGGGCGCGAACGCATCGCCGCATTACGCACATCAGACCGCCTGATCCGCCGTTGAACGCTGCCGAGCCGCCGGGGAACTGTCCGCTGTGTCCGCGGCTGGCGGTGTTTCGCGACAAGAACCGCAGAGACTATCCGGACTATTTCAACGATCCCGTCCCCACGTTCGGCGACCGCCACGCGCGGCTGCTGATCGTGGGCTTGGCGCCGGGTCTGCACGGCGCAAACCGGACAGGCCGCCCGTTCACCGGCGACTATGCCGGCGACCTGCTCTACCCAACGCTGCTGCGGCACGGCCTGGCGAAAGGCAAATATGCCGAGCGTGCGGACGACGGACTCGAACTGGTCGAATGTGCGATCAGCAACGCGGTGCGGTGCGTGCCGCCGGAAAACAAGCCACTGCCGGTCGAGATCAACACCTGCCGCCCCTTCCTGCTCGCCCAGATCGAAAGCATGCCGAACCTCCGCGCCATCCTCGCGCTGGGGAAGATCGCACATGACAGCGTGTGCAGCGCACTAAAGCTGAAGAAGAAGGACCATCCGTTCAAACACGGGATGCGCTACGATCTGAGGCCGGTGCAGCTTGTGTCGAGCTATCACTGCTCGCGCTACAACACGAACACCGGCGTGCTCACCGAAGCGATGTTCGACGCGGCGGTGAAAGAAGCCAAGATCGCGGCAATGCCGGCGATTTAGACCCAAACTGTGAATAGCGCAGCGAAGCGCCGGGACCCATTCCGAAACGCGCTTGGCTCTGAACATTTCATTCGGCAGAACCAACTTGCTTGCGCAATAGGTTCCGGATCATCGCGATGCTACCGCATCGCTTGTCCAGGATGACAATTTTGGGCGAGCTGATTCAGAAGACGCTCACGTTGGAACAATCGCCCAATTATCGGGCAGAACGGGCGTCGTCCATGCAGGATCGGGCCGCCATGATGGCCAGGATTCGTCGAAGGGCCGCGTCTTGCGTTCGATCTTTTCGATGATGCGCTCGCCTTCGCGCCGCATCGCGGCCGCCTTTTCCGGCGAGACCCATCCCAGCGCCTGAATGCGCTCGAAATGGTCTTCGTCCTTCCATTGCCACCGTAAATTCGGGGCGACGACGATGTCGAGCGAGAGGTCCCAGGTGACGAACCCTCCGCCAGCACGCCGCATGGGATCGATGAAATCGATGTACCAGCACAGGAACGGACCGCCGCCGCCTTTGAACATCAATGAGATCATGTGCATCGCGCCGGGTTCGATCAGGCGCAGCACGTCGGTGCTGTGCCAGGGGGCCGGCACCGGACCCTCGATCGCGCCGGTGGCGAAGTCGATCTCGCTGAACTGGGTCATTGCGCCCATCGGCAGGTAGAAAGCCGTGCGGTCGGGGCCATCCTCTACAACGGTGAACGGTTGGGCGTAGCGCACGATGCCGCGCTGAACATAGCGGATGGGCACGCATTGGCCGCGCTGCCAGTATGTGACGCTCATATCAGGTGCTCGTTCCAAGAGTGAGACTGGCTCAGTGAGCCCGCTCGGGCAGCACTTCGCGTCTGGATTTTAACCGCACCCACACGAACAGCTACTAGATTCGGGCCATGATCACACGCCGCACCTTCGCCGCCACTGCCGGCGCCGCGCTCCTTGGCGCTCCCAGGCTTGCGCATGCTGCCCAAGCGCGCGGCCTGAAAGATCATGCGCGCGACCACGGGCTGCTCTATGGCTGTGCCGCCAGCACGTTCGAGCTGAACGATCCGGCGTTCGTCCGCGCACTGAAGACGGAAGCGGCGATCCTGGTGCCGGAGTACGAGTTCAAGCGCAAGGACATGGAGCCCGAACGCGGGCGCCTCGATTTCTCCGCGGTGGATCGCCTGCTCGCCTTCGCACACGGCAATGGCATGGCGATGCGCGGACATCCGCTCGTTTGGTATGCCGCCAATCCACCATGGCTCGAACAGGCGGTGCTCGAAGAGCGCAAGGAAGAGCTGCTCACCGGATACATTGCCGCCGTGCTCGCGCATTATCGCGGCCGGCTGCATTCCATCGATGTGGTCAACGAGGCGCTGCTCGCCAAAAGCGATCGCAAGGACGGACTGCGGGAGAATTTCTGGCTGAAGGCGTTCGGGCCCTCCTACATCGACACCGCATTTCATGCCGCGCGAGCCGCCGATCCGGATTGTCTTCTGGTCTATAACGACTGGGGTTGCGAAGCCGCGGCGCCGGAGAACGACCGGATGCGCGCCATCACGCTCGATCTTCTCGAAGGCGCGCTCGCCCGCAAGGTGCCGATCGGCGCTTACGGGATGCAAGGCCACCTTGCAGCGTTCGGTCCGCCGCTCGATCAAAAGAAGCTGCGCGGCTTTCTGGAATCGCTCAAGGCGCTGGGCCTGCGGGTGCTCATCACCGAGCACGACGTCTACGACACCGGCGATTCGCTCGACGTGACGATCCGCGATCGCGCAGTCGCCGACGCATCGGCGCGTTTCATGGATGTGGTGCTCGATCGGGGGATGGCCAGCACCGTTCTCACCTGGGGTTTGTCCGACAAGTTCATCGATCCGCCGGGCTGGCGCGAACGGCTCGCCGGGTACATGCCGCGCATGCTGCCGCTCGACAGCGATTTTCAGCGCAAGCCGCTCTGGGCTTCGCTCGCCGCCTCTTTAGACCGCGCCTGAGAGCCGGAACCGCAGGAACCGGCATGGGCGCGTGGACGTTCAAAACAGGATCGGGTGGGGCGCAAACCATTGGGAGTTCCACATGCCGATTTTATCCAAGTCCCGTAAGGCCTTCCTTATTGCAGGCAGTGTTTTCGGCCTCGCGCTCGGCAGCACCGCTGCGATGGCACAAGAATATTACGACGGCCCGTATGATAGGCCCGCCGAAAGTGTGATCGTCACAGCACCGCGCCATCAGGAGCGCAGTTCGACAACGGGCGCTCCGATTCGGAACGTTTCGATGTCGCACGAAATCCGTATGAGCGATCTCGATCTTCGTACGCGTCGCGGCGCGCATCGGTTGTATGAGCGCGTGAGCTATACTGCACAGCGGCTGTGCCGAGACCTCGACAGGGCATATCCTGTCTCTGCCGATGACGGCGACAGCCAATCCTCCTGCTATCGCCGGACCATGGATGACGCGATGGCTCAGGCCGATGAAGCGATCCACGAAGCGCGCGGCGCAAGCTACTAATTACTGCTCAATAAAGTTTCACCAAGCCACCGACATCCCCGGATGGCTTGGTTGTGCGTAGCAGTGAGTGAGAGCGGACGCGATTACCACCCATACTCGCACCGTACCGAGCCAATGTTTCGTACATAGTGCTTCTCATAAAGCGCATTTACTGCCTATGCGGGCTCATTGATTACTCACGGATCGTGCCAGCCAGCCTAAACGCCGGCCAGCCTTAACTCAGGCTAGCCCAAAAGCGACACTTTCTTTGCGTGTAAAATCTGCATAGAAAGTTGCGGCAACCCACTCACGCTCGCGTTTAGGTATAATCCGGTCCCCAATGCCGCTCTCCCACCACACAGAGAATCGCTCGTGACAGATTTCCCACCGCAAGAGTCACCCGGGGGTTTTCCGGACCCACCTGTAATGCTCTACGACACGGAGAGCTTGATCAAGCGTGGGAAAGGGCGCGCATCGGAGCTACCGCGCAGACTTGGCGTGTCACCGGAGGCACTTAAAGGAGCTCGAGTACTTGAGATCGGCTGCGGCTTTGGAGAAACGACTTTTTCCACTTATGACACCTATGGCGCCAAAGCGCTTGGCATCGACCCTCGCCCGAGATTTTTGAAGAGCCCGTGGCACAAGCTTGGACTTTATCGAGAGCTCGAAATCGAACAGTTGAAGGGAGAGGACGAGCAGTTCGATTTTATGCAGTCCTATACGGTTTGGGAACATATCGAGCGACCGAGAGACGCTATCGTCGCAGCCTACAAATTGATGAAGCCGGGAGGTCGAGCCTATTTCAATTTCAATCTCTATCTCGGACCATCAGCATCGCATCTGAACAAGTACCTGAATATGCCATGGGTGCATCTCCTTCATAGCGACGAAGAAATCCGCGCCATGATGCTGAAAAAGCACAACCTCAATCGCGGTCCAGCATGGGTGAATAAGCTGTCAGCGGTTCACTACCAAAACTACTTTGCTGCCGTGGGATTCAAAATCCTGAAGGTTTGGTATGACCGCCATGCAATGCCTCCTCAGTTTTATTCTGAGCACTACGAAAAGCTGAAGGGACTGCCAAAGGAAGAGCTTGAGCTCAATTTCATGCATGTCTGCCTGGAAAAACCTGCTGCCGTCACGCAAGAGCCGCCAAAGCGTGCCTCTCCCTTGAATTTTATCAAACGCGTCTTGTCTCGTGGCTAACCCTTGGCGCGCATCAGCCGCGCTTTGTCGCGCGCCCAGTCGCGCTGCTTTTCGGTATCGCGCTTGTCGTGCAGCTTCTTGCCCTTGGCGATACCGAGCTCGAGCTTCGCGATGCCTTTCGCATTGAAGTAAAGCTTCAGCGGTATGAGCGTCACGCCCTCGCGCTTGTGCACCAGCACTTTGCGGGCGCATTTCGGCTAGTGGTTGAAGCGGTTGGCGCCGGTGTATTCCGGGGATATAGGCGTTCATCAGGAATATCTCGCCGTCATTGGCATGAATCCGGGGGCTCTTTCGCTATACGATTTTTGCAACAAAGCGACGCGAAATTAGACGTCGAAGCGCTCAAGCGGCATCGGGTCGTTGCGCGAACCAAGAATGACAGGCTCGTTAGCCAGAAACAGGCTGCGCGCTTCCTGATAAGAGATTTCGTCGGCTTGGTGGGAAGCCTCTTTGGCTCGATTTTTTTGCTGCTGGATACGATCGAAGTCTTCGGCCGCCATGTACCGGGCGTAGGCTAGTGCCGCGTACCGGTTGTCTAGCCTGGCGCTCTCGATCCCGCGCTCGATCTGGGGACGTGTGTAGATTTCGCGACGACTGAAATTCCTCGCCAACTCGGGCGGGAGTCTTGTTGCATAAGCTTTCGCGGCTCGCTTGAATCGCGCTCCTCTTCTCCAGCGCCGCCAGGCTTCGAGCATGTCAACCTTTGGCCCGCATCAGCCGCGCCTTGTCGCGCGCCCAGTCGCGCTGTTTTTCGGTGTCGCGCTTGTCGTGCAGTTTCTTGCCCTTGGCGATGCCCAACTCCAGCTTCGCGATGCCTTTCGCATTGAAGTAAAGCTTCAGCGGTATCAGCGTCATGCCCTCGCGCTGGATTGCGGCGGCGAGATTGCTCGCCTCGCGCTTGTGCACCAGCACTTTGCGGGCGCGCTTCGGCTCGTGATTGAAGCGGTTGGCGCCGGTGTACTCCGGGATATAGGCGTTCACCAGGAATATCTCGCCGTCCTTGGCATGCGCGTAGGACTCGCCAATGGTCGCCTTGCCGGTGCGCAGCGACTTCACTTCCGAACCGGTCAGCATGATGCCGGCTTCCAGGGTCGAGTCGATCGCGTAGGAGAAGCGGGCTTTGCGATTGTCGGCGACGACCTTGGTGCCGTCGTCTTTTTTCCTGGCCATCAGGCGCCGATCCCGGCCATCGCCGCCTTGACGCGCGTCCGCGCCGCTTCGGTCGCGGGCATCATCGGCAGGCGCACCTCGTCGGTCCCGATGCCGAGCAGCGAGCAGGCAAATTTCACCGGCGCCGGGCTCGGCTCGCAGAACAGCGCATCGTGCAGCGCGATCAGCCTGTCCTGAATCTGCAACGCGCTGTCGAACGCACCCTGCATGCAGGCGTTCTGGAAATCGGCGCACTGTTTCGGCGCCACATTTGCGGTCACCGAGATGCAGCCATGGCCGCCATGCGCCATGTAGCCCAGCGCGGTCGCGTCTTCGCCCGACATCATGCGCCACTGCGGTCCGCAGGCCACGCGTTCCCGGCTGGGGCGCGCCAGATTCGCGGTCGCGTCTTTCACGCCCACGATGTTCGGATGCTCGGCCAGGCGCGCCATGGTCTCGACCGAAATCTGGACGATCGCGCGAGCCGGGATGTTGTAGAGCAGGATCGGGATGTCCACCGTTTCCGCAAGTGTCATGTAGTGGCGGAACAGACCCTCCTGCGACGGCTTGTTGTAATAGCCGGTGACAGAAAGCACGGCATCCGCGCCGACCGCCTTCGCGTGCCTGGTCAGCATCAGCGCCTCGGCCGTCGAGTTCGAGCCCGCGCCCGCGATCACCGGCACCCGGCCGTTCGCTTCCTCGACGCAGATCTCGATCAGCCGCATATGCTCTTCGTGGCTGAGCGTCGGCGACTCGCCCGTGGTGCCGCAGGGCACAAGACCGTGGCTGCCCTCGGCGATCTGCCAGGAGACCAGCTTGCGGAAGGAGGCTTCGTCCACCTTGCCGTCCTTCATCGGCGTGATGAGGGCGGGGACGGAACCTTTGATGCGCTCGCGGACGGACGTCATGACACCCTTGTGAATGAAGTGGCCGGGAAAATAGGGATGCGAACGCGCCACGGCAAGCCGACGATCACAGCCGCCACGCTTTCGCGCTGTTTTTGACCACCGCGTGCCGGTAGATTCCCGACTCGCTGTCCGCCCCTGTGAAAGACATTCCGATGCGCCGGTTGAGTGTCCTCCTGTCTCTGTTGCTGGCAGGCAGTGCCATGGCGCAGACGGCGTCGCAGCCGGCGCCGCGCCCCCTTCCCTCGGGCGTCATCCAGAAGGGCAACGTCATCATGATGGCGCCGGTGGAGGGCGTCGACAGCGGCTCGACCGTGTCCGGCGAAACGCGCCCGGGTGCCCGCACGCTGTCCGCCGCCGATCACGACCTCTACACCCGCGCGATGCAGGCGGCCGACCATGGCGACTGGATCGGCGCCCAGGGGCTCGCTGCACAGGGCCACGATCCGATCGCCCGCCGCATCATCGAATGGCGCTATCTGATGGATCAGAACAGCGGCGCCTCGTTCGGCCAGATCGATGCGTTCCTGCGCGCCAACCCGCACTGGCCTTCGCGCAACACCCTCTACATCCGCGCCGAAGCCGCCATGGATCCTGCCATGGCGCCGCAGGCGATCGTGACCTGGTTCGGCGACCGCACACCGGCGAGCGGCATCGGAACGGTGCGGCTCGGCGAAGCGCTGATCGCGACGGGCAACGTCGCGCGCGGCCGCGAACTCATCAAACACGGCTGGATCGCCTTCAGCTTCACGCCGCAGCAGGAGATCGCGGTGGCGCGGGCGCACGGCGATATTCTCACCCCCGAGGTGGACCGGCGCCGGATCGAACACCTGCTCTGGCACGACGAGAACGGCGGTGTGCAGCGCGAACTCTCCCGCGTCGATCCTGACATGCTGGCGATTGCGCGCGCCCGGCTGCTTCTGCGGCGCAGCGCGGTGCAGGGCCGCAGCGCGGTGAGCGCGCTGTCCGCCGAAGGCCAGCGCGACTCCGGCGTGCAGTTCGACCTTGCCCGGGCCGACCGCCGCGCCGGGCAATATCAGGAAGCGGAGACCCTGCTTCTCCGCGTGGACCGCAACGTCGCCGCGGAGTACCCCGCGGTGTGGTGGAACGAGCTCAATATCGCGGCGCGCGAGGCGATCAAGAGCGCCGACTTCCGCGTCGCTTATGCCCTCGTCAGCAACAACGGGCTATCGACCGGAAGCGAACTTGCGGACGCCGAATTCCTGGCCGGCTGGATCGCGCTGCGCAAACTCGACCGGCCATCCGAAGCGCTGGAACATTTCCGCAAGATCGAAGCAGCGGTGTCGCGCCCGATCAGCCGCGCCCGCGCGCACTATTGGGAAGGCCGGGCCGCAGAGGCGCTGGGCGACACAGCAACCGCGTGGAAGCAATACCGGATCGCAGCCCAGGATGGCGATACGTTCTATGGCCAGCTCGCCATCGCAAAGACCGACGCGACACCCACTCTTCATCTCAAGGATGGCACGATCGAGCCGGGGGCCGCGGCCAGATCGGACTTCGACGCCGAGGACCTGACGCGCGCGATCCGCGTCCTGGCGGATTTGGGCAATGTGGGCCTCGTGCGCACCTTCGCGCTCTATGACGAGGATCTCTCACCCGAAGCGAAGCACGTGGTGCTGCTGGCGCAGATGCTCACCGATCTCAGCTATCGCGATGTGGCGGTGCGCGTCGCCAAGGCTGCAAGCTATGACGGCCTGCCGATCCTGAAATACAGCCATCCGGTCATCGCCGTACCGGCCTATCGCGGACCGTTCGAAGCGCCGGAAACGGCGATGGTGCTCGCGCTGATCCGGCAGGAAACAGAATTCGATCCAACGGCCGTCAGCGGTCCCGGTGCAGCAGGCCTCATGCAGATGATGCCGTCGAGCGCGCGGGTTGCGGCGCAACAGGCCGGACTGCCCTACCGGCCCGAAGCGCTCACGACCGACACGACCTACAACATGCAACTCGGCATGACGGAGTTCTCCGCCCATCTGCGGCAGTGGGGCGGTTCGTACATCATCACGGCGGCCGCCTATAACGCGGGCGACAGCAACGCGAACAAATGGTTGAACACCTACGGCGATCCACGTAGTCCGGCGGTCGACCCGATCGACTGGATCGAGACGATCCCGTTCAGCGAGACACGGAATTACGTGATGCGGGTGCTGGAGAATCTGGAGGTCTATCGCAACCGGCTCGCGGGAGGCGATCAGCCGTTGCGCATCATGAGCGACCTCTACCGGCCGCGGGCGCCGGAGGTACGCGTGCTGGCGCCGCAGTCTGGCGCGCCGTCAGGCGACGGCGACGATACGACCGCGCGAAGGAGACGGGAGCGGTCTTAGTGGAAGATCCGCAGCCATTCCCGCGCCAGGCGCTGGGCTTCGGCGATCTGTGAGGCGTTCATCTCGGCGGAGATCTGGGCGCGCCAGCTTTTCGCCGCTTCGATTCCGCGCATGGCGGCCAGGTTGAACCATTTGTGGGCCGCGATGAAATCCACCGTCACGCCCTGCCCGGTCGAATACGCCAGACCGAGATTGTAAAGTGCGTCCGCCCGTCCCTGCTTCGCGGCGCTTTCATACTGCGCCAGGGCATCCACATCGATGCACGCCATAACACTCCCCCGTGAGACCGGCTTCTGCCGGATCGTCCACCTTCGTTGCGCCAGACAATTCTGTACGCGCGAGGGTGATCGTTGCCCTGAGGAAGCTAAGACGAGGTTAAGGCGCTTAACCCTGAAATTCAGCGATTGTTAGGAAATGGGACGGCTTGGGCAGCCGCCATTTGGCGTGCAGCGTAGAAGAAAGGCCCGACAGCGGTGCTGCCGGGCCTTGCCTGTTTCATCGGCGAACCTCGGAAGATACGAGGAGAGCCGTGAACTCCTACGTTGAGCTCAACGCAGGCTTATTTCTTTTTCCGCTTCGCAGTCTTCTTCTTCGCGGTCTTCTTGGCGGCCTTCTTCACGGCCTTCTTCTTCGCCATTGGCATGTAACGACTCCTCAGTTTTGTTCGGGGTCGAGCGACGAGCGCCCCCCAAAACGTGAACAATATGAGGGGGTTGCTTTTTCAATTGCAAGCATGGCAGACGCCCGCTTCGGCGCATGAAAAGCAGATGTATCAAAAAACCTTTATTTTATTGCATTTTATGAGTTCGTCAGTGTACGAACCAATCGTTGCATCCCAACCCGTTCGATGAACGGATTTCGCATTTTTGTGCGAATCACCCTTCGTCGGGCAAACCGAGTCGCGATTTGAGAAGCGCTGTGATGACACTCGGGTTCGCTTTCCCACCCGTCTGCTTCACCACCTGACCGACGAACCATCCGACAGCTCTCGGTTTCGCCTTCACCTCTTCAACCTTGTCGGGGTTCGCAGCGATCACCGCATCGACCACCTTCTCGATCGCGCCGGTGTCCGTCACTTGCTTGAGACCGCGTGCTTCGACGATCTGTTCCGGATCGCCGCCCTCGTTCCACACGATGTCGAGCAGATCCTTGCCGATCTTCCCGGTGATGGTCTGCGCCGAGACCATCGCCACGATCTTGTTCACCGCCGCGGCGCTCACCGGCGAGTCGGCGATCGTGCGGCCATCCTTGTTGAGCCTGCCCAGCACTTCGTTGTTCAGCCAATTGGCAGCGAGCTTGGCATCCACGCCTTTGGACAACGCGTCGTAATAGTCCGCGAGTTCGCGCTCGGCGACGATGACACCCGCGTCATAGGCCGACAGTCCAGCCTTGATAAACCTGGCTTTTTTCTCGTCCGGCAGCTCCGGCAGCGAGGCCTCGATGTCCTTGACCCAGGCAGCATCGAGTTCGAGCGGCAACAGATCGGGATCGGGGAAGTAGCGGTAGTCGTGCGCCTCTTCCTTCGAACGCATCGACCGGGTTTCGTTCAGCTTCGCGTCGTAATGGCGGGTCTCCTGCCGGACGCTGCCGCCGCCTTCGAGGATTTCAACCTGCCGCTTCGCTTCGTACTCCACCGCCATCATGACGAAGCGCATGGAATTGACGTTCTTGATCTCGCAGCGGGTTCCGAGGTGCTTGAAGTCGCCGCTTTCGCGGTAGCGGGCATAGTTGCCCTCACGGCACACCGACACGTTCACGTCGGCCCGCATCGAACCTTCGTCCATGTTGCCATCGCAGGTGCCGAGATAGCGCACGATGGCGCGCAGTTTCCGCAGGAACGCAGCCGCTTCCTCCGCCGAGCGCATGTGAGGCTTCGACACGATCTCCATCAGCGCGGTGCCGGCGCGGTTGAGATCGATATAGGACGAATCCGGATGCTGGTCGTGCAGGCTCTTGCCTGCGTCCTGTTCCAGATGGAGCCGTTCGATGCCGACCTGCACCGTATCGCCGCCCGGCATGTCGAGCTGGATCTCGCCCTCGCCCACGATCGGGTTCTTGTACTGCGAGATCTGATAACCGGCCGGAAGGTCGGGAAAGAAATAGTTCTTGCGGTCGAACACGCTGACCAGATTGATCTGCGCCTTCAGGCCGAGCCCGGTGCGGACCGCCTGCTCGACGCAGAAGCGGTTGATCACCGGCAGCATACCGGGCATCGCCGCATCGACGAAGCTGACCTGGCTGTTGGGCTCCGCGCCGAATTCGGTCGACGCGCCGGAGAACAGCTTCGATTTGGAGAGGACTTGGGCATGGACTTCCATGCCGACCACGATTTCCCAGTTGCCCGTGTCGCCCTTGATGAGTTTCGCGCTGTGCTCGCTCATGCCGTCCACCACTGTTCCGGCTTTGCCGTGAAGTTCGCCGCCAGTTCGATCGAACGCCCGACCCTGAAGACGGTCGCCTCATCGAACGCCTTTCCGATGACCTGCAGGCCGAGCGGCAGTCCGTCAGCGGTCAGGCCGGCCGGCACCGCAATGCCGGGGAGACCCGCGAGGTTCACCGTCACGGTGAAGACATCATTCAGGTACATCGACACCGGGTCGGCGGTCTTCTCACCGATCGCGAACGCCGGACCGGGGGTCGCAGGGGTCAGCAGCACGTCGCACTTCTTATAGGCTTCCGTGAAGTCGCGGGTGATGAGGGTACGGATCTTCTGGGCACGGGAGTAATACGCGTCGTAGTACCCGGCGCTCAGCACGTAGGTCCCGATCAGGATGCGGCGGCGCACTTCCGCACCGAAACCTTCCGCCCGGGTCTTCTCGTACATCTCGATGATGTCGTGAACCGGCTGGCTGGTCCGGTGGCCGAACTTCACCCCGTCATAGCGGGCGAGGTTCGACGACGCCTCCGCCGGCGCCACTATATAATAAGCGGGCAGCGCGTATTTGGTGTGGGGCAACGAGACCTCCACGATCTCGGCGCCCTGCGCCTTCAGCCATTCGGCACCCTTTTCCCACAGTGCATCGATCTCCGGCGGTGCGCCGTCGATGCGGTATTCCTTCGGGATGCCGATGCGCAGGCCCTTCACACCCTTTCCAAGGGCGGCTTCGTAGTCCGGCACCGGGATGTCGACGCTGGTGGAGTCCTTCGGATCCACGCTTGCCATGTGCTTCAGCATGATCGCGCTGTCGCGCACCGTGCGCGCCATCGGACCGGCCTGGTCGAGCGATGAGGCGAACGCGACGATGCCCCAGCGCGAGCAGCGGCCGTAGGTCGGCTTGATGCCGACTGTGCCCGTGACGGCGGCCGGCTGGCGGATCGAGCCACCGGTATCGGTGCCGGTCGCGGCAAGGCAGAGGCTGCCAGAAACCGCTGCCGCCGAACCGCCCGACGAACCGCCGGGAACGAGGCTGCGGTTTGAGTTCTTCGCGCGCCAGGGATTGGTGACGCTGCCGTAGAAGCTGGTCTCGTTCGACGACCCCATGGCGAACTCGTCCATGTTCGTCTTGCCCAGCATCACCGCGCCCGCATCCCACAGATTCTGCGAGACGGTCGATTCATAAGGCGGAACGAAATTGTTCAGGATGTTGCTGCCCGCGGTCGTGCGCACACCTTTGGTGCAGAACAGATCCTTGATCGCGAGCGGCAGGCCTTCGAGTGGGCGCGCATCGCCTTTCGCGATGCGGCGATCGGACTCCTCCGCCATCGCCAGGGCCTTGTCCGGCGTCTCGGTGACGAAGGCGTTGAGGGTGCGCGCGTCGGCGACCGCGTTCGAGAAGGCAGTCGTCAGCTCTTTCGACGAGATCTTTTTGGTCGCGACGGCTTCGCGGGCTTCGGCCAGCGTGAAATCCGTCGGCTTCGAGGGAAGGCTCATTCCAGTACCTTGCGCACGACGAAGAAGTGATCTTCGCCGCCCGGTGCATTGACCATCAGGGCATCGGCGTTGCCGCCGTCGGTCACGACGTCGTCGCGCATCTTCAGTTTCTGCGCCACCACGCTGGTCAGGGGCGGTACGCCGTCGACGTTCACCTCTTGTAGTTGCTCGATCCACCCCAGGATGCCGTTCAGTTCGGCCATCATGGGTTCGACGCGCTCTTCCTCGAGCGCGATACGGGCGAGCTTTGCGACGCGACGGACAGTGTCCTTATCGACGGACATGAAAGGGTCTTTGTGCTAAGGATTCCAGTGGTTAGCTAGCAATCGGGGACCGGGCTGGCAAGCAATCCGTGCCCTGCGTCAGGATGTGCCATGACTTTGGGCATAATTGGGATCGATCACGTGCAGATCGCGGTGCCGAAGGCGCTGGAAAGTGAAACTTTGCGGTTCTATCGCGAGGTTTTCGCACTGCCGGAGATTCCGAAACCAGAAGAACTGCGCGGCCGCGGTGGTGCGTGGTTTCAGATCGGCACGCTCCAGATGCATATCGGGGTCGACCCGGACGCAAGCCCGAAGAGCAAACGCCATATCTGTTTCCTGGTGGGCGATCTCGCCTCCGCCAGGCGGCATGTGCTGGCGCACGACATCGCGATCGAAGAAGAGAGCATCGCGGAAGGCTTGTCGCGCTTCTTCATCCGCGACCCCGCCGGCAACCGTATCGAGATCGGCCAGCGTGGGTAATTCCACACCTAACGCCACACATCTTATTGCCATCCCGGCCAAGCGAAGTGCGCGCTGGCTATACAAATTGTCATCCCGGCCAAGCGAAGCGCGCGCCGGGACCTATTGTGCCAGCAAGGCGGTGGCTCCAGCACAGACGCGGCGGCTTACACCAATCCAGACGGAGGAATGGGTCCCGGCGCTCCGTTCCGCTACGCTCCACTACGGCCGGGATGACAGTCTCTGTTTCAAGCGGCCCATAGGGTGCATTTCGCGGAGCAGGTCGTGATTATCGACCTCATAGAACTGAAATCGGCCCTTCCTCCACACTGCCGCCTCCTCGGGCTCGATCTTGGCGAGAAGACCATTGGGCTTGCGCTGTCCGACACGCTGCTCACCATCGCGACGCCGATGGAGACCTTGCGGCGCGGGAAGTTTTCTGCCGATGCACCGAAGATCGAGGCGATCGTCGCGAAGCAGAATGTCGGCGGGCTCGTTATTGGGCTACCGCTCAACATGAACGGCAGCGACGGCCCTTCGGCCCAATCGGCACGGGCCTTCGCGCGCAATTTCGCAGCGCGGTCTGCCCTGCCCGTCGTGCTGGTCGACGAGCGGCTTTCCACCGCCGCGGTGACGCGCACCTTGATCGATGCCGACGCCTCGCGTCGTAGACGCTCGGAAGTTGTCGACAAGATGGCGGCCGCCTACATCCTTCAGGGCGCACTCGACCGTTTGCGCCACCTGGGGGATTGAGTGGACACAGGACCGCACGAATCCCAGCGCCAGGCGAGATTCCTGTGGCTCCTTCCCGGGCTGCGCCCGCCGGTCGCGATGACCGTGCTGCAGGAGCGCGTCTTCCTTCTGGTCGGCGTCGCGGCCCTGTTCGGCGGTTACGACATGGCGATCTACGGTCTCGCGATCCCGCAGATCCAGTTGAGCCTGCACATCCCGGAAGATCGCGTCGCGGTAACGGTGACGTTTTTCCGGCTCGCCGCGATCGCCGCAATCCTGCTCACCTATACCGCCGACATCGTGGGACGGCGGCGACTGTTGCTGATCACAATCTTCGGGCAAGCAATCGCGACATTGGGTACGGCGTTCTCCGGCACCTATGAGCAATTTGTGCTCTGGCAGGTCGCAACGCGAGTCTGCGGCTATGCAGAAGAGATGGTCAGTATCGTCGTCATCATGGAAGAGATCGCAGCTGGCGCACGCGGTTGGGCCGCAGGAACCTTTGCCGCGATGGACTCGACCGGCGCGGGAGTTGCTTCGCTTGTCTTCTTTTTCGTGAACGCGCTGCCGTTCGGTTGGCGTGCGATCTATGTGATTGGCTCGCTACCGCTGTTTCTCGTCGCGTTCCTGCGCCGCCGATTGCCCGAGACGCGCCGGTTTGAGGCCGAAGAGGCAATTCACTCACTGGAATCACGCGTTTCGCAAGCGCTCGCTCTGCTACGTCTCTTGATCAGCGAATATCCTGCGCGAGTCGCAGGCATATCGCTGACCGTCAGCGCTTACGGCTTCGCGTTCGGTCCCGCGGTTGTTCTTATGTCTAAGTATCTTCAGCAGACTCAGCACTACACGCCGGGTCAGGTGACGATGCTGTTTGTGCCTGGTGGGTTTATCTCACTCGTCGTCAGCATCCTCGCCGGGCGGCTGAGCGACAGGCTTGGCCGAAAGGGCGTCATCATCGGCACTGCACTGGTTGGCGCCGCCTGTTTCGCACTCTTTTATAGTGGTCTGAGCGGTTGGCTCATTCCCGTGCTGTGGATCGCGGCCATGGCCGGTTACTTCACCGCCGATGCGCTGTTGGCCGGGTTCGCCTCCGAAATCGTACCGACCGCCTATCGCGCGACGGTGTCGGGGCTGCGCTACACGCTGGGCACGCTTTCGGGCGCCGTCAGCCTCGCGCTCGAGGGCGTGTTCTACGATTGGCTGGGCGGCCACGGCCCTGCCGTCATGCTGCCGCTCGCCGCCATACCGCTGGCGCTTCTCGCGATCCTTCTGCTGCCCGAACCGGCCGGCAAGACATTGGAAGAAATGACACCGCAAGCTGCGCCGTGATCCATCAACACCTTTGCTAACGCTGTCGCGCACGGGCGCTTGCCCCCTGCCGGTCGCGCACCTATAAGCCGGACTTTAATGACCAGCCCGGCCCCTGCCGCTCCCATTCTTCAGACCAGCCATCTGCTTGGAATCGAAGGGCTTTCGTCCTTCGAGATCACTGCCCTGCTCGACCTCGCGGACAGCTATGTCGCGCTGAGCCGGGGACGCGAGAAGAAAACCTCGATCCTCAAGGGCCGGACCCTCATCAACCTGTTCTTCGAGGCGTCTACCCGCACGCAGAGTTCGTTCGAACTTGCGGGCAAACGGCTGGGCGCCGACGTGATGAACATGAGCGTGAAGTCGTCTTCGGTCTCCAAAGGCGAGACCCTGATCGACACTGCGACCACGCTTAATGCCATGCGGCCGGACATCCTGATCGTGCGCCATCAGGACTCGGGCGCCGCAGAGCTGCTCTCGCGCAAGGTGGACTGCTGTGTCGTGAACGCCGGCGACGGCAGCCACGAACATCCCACCCAGGCGCTGCTCGATGCGCTCACCATCCGACGCCGTGGACGATCGTTCGAGGGGTTGGTCGTGGCGATCTGCGGCGACGTCCTGCACAGCCGTGTCGCGCGCTCCAATATCCACCTGCTCTCCAAGATGGGCGCGCGGGTGCGATTGATCGCGCCGCGCACGTTGTTGCCCAAGGACGTGGACCGCTTTGGCGTCGAGATCTTCCACGACATGAAAAAGGGTCTCGCCGGCGCCGACATCGTGATGATGCTGCGGCTGCAGCTCGAACGCATGGCGGGCGCATTCATTCCTTCGACGCGCGAGTATTTCCGCTTCTACGGACTGGATCGCGAAAAGCTCGGCTACGCGAAGAAGGGCGCGCTGGTGATGCATCCCGGCCCGATGAACCGCGGCGTCGAGATCGACAGCGCGGTGGCAGACGACATCGAAGTCAGCGTCATCCACGAACAGGTCGAGATGGGTGTCGCGATCCGCATGGCGGTGCTCGATGCGCTCGCGCGCGGACTTCCGGCGGAAGGACGCAACGCATGAAGCGCCTCGCCTTCCGCAATGCGCGGCTGATCGATCCGGCGAACGGACTGGACGTGCGCGGCGGCCTGCTGGTCGAGAACGGCAGAATCGCCGACGTAGGCCCGCGCCTGTTCAACGATGCCGAACCGCGCGATCCGGAAGTGATCGACTGCAGAGGGCTGGTGCTCGCACCGGGGCTGATCGACATGCGGGTGCTGACCGGCGAACCAGGCAGCGAGCATCGCGAAACGTTGGAATCCGCGAGCAAGGCCGCGGCGGCGGGCGGCGTCACCACCATGGTGGTGATGCCCAACACCGACCCGGTGATCGACGAGCCCGCCCTGATCGATTTCATCAAGCGCCGCGCCGACGCCACCGCAACGGTGCACGTCTTGCCGATGGGGGCGCTGACCAAAGGTCTCGCCGGCGAAGTGATGACCGAGATCGGCATGATGATGGAAGCCGGCGCCGTCGCCTTTGGCGATGGCGACCGCACCATCGCCAACACCCGCGTGCTGCGCCGCGCGCTAAGCTACGCCGCGACCTTCGGCGCGCTGGTGGTCGGTCACGCGGAAGATCCCGAGCTTTCGCTCAACGCGTCGATGACGGAAGGCGAGTTCGCGATGCGGCTGGGCATTCCGGCCGCGCCCGCGATGGCGGAGACAATCATCGTGGAGCGCGACATCCGGCTCGTGGAGATGACCGGCGTGCGCTACCACTTCGGGCAGATTTCCTGCGCCGCGTCGCTGGAGGCCGTCGCCGCCGCGAAGGCCCGCGGTCTTCCGGTGACATGCGGAGTCTCGGCACATCACCTCACCCTCAACGAGCTCGACGTGGGTCCCTACCTCACCTTCCGCAAGGTGAAACCGCCGCTGCGCTCCGAAGCCGACCGTGAAGCGATGATTGAAGGTGTCGCGAACGGCACGATCGATGTGATCGTCTCCAGCCACGATCCGCAGGCCGCCGACACCAAGCGGTTGCCTTTTGCAGAAGCCGCGTTCGGCACGGTCGGCCTCGAAACGCTGTTGTCTGCTGCGCTGACACTGCACCACGAACACGGCATCGGGCTCAGCCGTGTACTGGACACGCTTACTGCCGCGCCGGCGCGGGTTCTGGGTGTCGAAGCGGGCACGTTGAAGAAGGGTGCAACAGCCGATCTCGTACTGCTCGATCCCGACGAGCCCTTCCGGATCGATCCGGAAAAGCTGCATTCGCGCGCCCGCAACACGCCGTTCGAAGGCCGCCGTTTCCAGGGCCGCGCGCAGAAGACCTTCGTCGCCGGCGCTTGTGTATTCGATCGCGCAAGGCCGTGACTCAGAGATTTTCCGGCCGGTAGGCGGCATGCACATCGTCGTCGATCTGTTTGACGATCGAGTCCTCGGCCTTCATCAATTTCTGGAAGATCTTGCCGAACGAGACTTTCATCGGCGGCTGCGGCCAGGTCTCGGTCTGCCACAGACCGGCGCGCAGGATCGCGCGCGCGCAATGAAAATAGGCGCGTTTCACCGCGATCTGCATAAAGAGCTTCGCCGGTCTGCCGCGCGACGACAGCCGTGCGCAAACATCGGCATCGTCGCGGATGGACGCGGTGCCGCCGACCCGGAGCGTTTCGCCGGTACCGGGCGCCAGGAAGATCATGCCGATCTCGGGGTTCTCCAGGATGTTGAGCATCCCGAATGCGAGATTGTTGCCGTTGCGGTCCGGGATGAGGATCGTGCGATCGTCTTCCACCGAGACGAAGCCGGCTTCGTCGCCTTTCGGGCTCACTTCGACCGCCCCGTTCTCGCCCACGGTGGAAAGCACCAGGAATGGCGAGCGCGTGATGAACGCCCGCGCCTGCTCGTCGAGATGATCGAGCACTTTCATCTTGGTGACGGCGTTCGGCGCCGGAATATGACGGCGCAATGCTTCGAGCGAAGTGATTTGAGCCATGACCGGAAGCCCGTAAGGTAGCGTCTCTGCCCGCCGAGTTTGTTGAGAATCGTTCGCAATTACAAGAGTATTCGCTTACAATGTTCTTCAACTTTGCGATTTCCTGGCAAACCATCGTGCTCGCGCTCGTGGGTGGCTACCTGCTCGGCTCGATCCCGTTCGGGCTGATCTTCACGGCGCTGTCCGGCGGCGGCGACATCCGCATGATCGGCTCGGGCAACATCGGCGCCACGAATGTGCTGCGTACCGGCAACCGCTGGGCCGCGGCAGCGACATTGCTGTGCGACGGGGGCAAGGGAGCGGTGGCCGTGCTGCTCGCACATTATTATCTCGGCGCTGTTGCGGCGCTAATCGCGGGCCTCGGCGCCTTCCTCGGGCACCTTTTTCCGGTATGGCTCAAATTCAAAGGCGGCAAAGGCGTCGCGACCTTTCTGGGCGTGTCGCTTTCGCTCTACTGGCCGGTGGGACTGCTATTGATGGCGACCTGGCTCGTGGCCGCTTTTATCTGGCGTATCTCGTCGCTGTCCGCGCTGATCGCGGCGGCGTTGTCCAGTGTCTATATGCTGCTGCTCGGAAAGCCGCCGCTCTATGCCGCGCTCACGTTCGTCCTGACCGTCCTCATCTTCATCATGCATCGCGAGAACATCGCGCGTTTGCTGAAAGGCGAAGAGCCGCGCATCGGCGCCAAAAAGGCCGCGGCCGCGGAATGAGCCAGACGCTGTCCGAGCGCGAACGGCGTTCCTGGTTTCGCCTCAACCACACAGAGCATGTCGGTCCGGTGACCTTTGCCGGCCTGATCGCCCGCTTCGGCTCGGCATCCCTGGCCATCGAAGAAGTGCCGCGCATGGCGCGGCGCGGTGGTGGCGAGACCTTGCGCATCCCATCCGATGCCGATGCGCAGCGCGAAATGGATGCGATCGCAAAGTTGGGCGGGCGGCTGCTCTGTTCGTGCGAGCCGGAATTTCCACGCGGTCTTGCCGTTCTCGATCCGCCGCCGCCGGTGCTCACGGTGCTCGGAAACGTCTCGCTGCTGGCACGCGAGATGATCGCAGTGGTCGGTGCACGCAATGCCTCTGCGCTCGGGCGCAAGCTCGCGGCGATGCTGGCGCGCGATCTTGGCAACGCGAAGCTCGTCGTCGCCTCCGGCCTTGCTCGCGGCATCGATGCGGCGGCGCATGAGGCATCGCTAGAGACCGGCACCTGCGCCGTCCTCGCCGGCGGGGTCGATGTGGTCTATCCCCCGGAGAACCAGGCGCTCTACGACCGCATCCGAACGGAAGGCGCGATCGTCTCCGAGATGCGGATCGGGCAGGCGCCGCAAGCCCGGCATTTTCCCCGCCGCAACCGGATCATCTCCGGCCTTTCGCGCGGCGTCGTGATCGTGGAAGCGGCGGAGGGATCCGGTTCGCTGATCACGGCGAACTATGCCCTGGAACAGGGCCGCGAGATTTTCGCGGTCCCCGGCTCGCCGCTCGATCCGCGCGCCAAAGGCACCAACCGTTTGATCCGCGACGGCGCGACGCTGACCGAGACCGCGGACGATGTGCTCGCCGTTCTCCGCCCCATCCTCAGCCGGTCCTTCGCCGATCCGGGCGCGAACGGCTTTGGCGGCAGGCCCTTGGATATCCAAAAATTGGAGGCGGAAGCCGACCGCGTCCGGGCGCGAGTCGAAGAGGCGCTTGGACCTTCCCCGACGGAAGTGGACGAGGTGATCCGGCAAATCGGCGCCCCGGCGCCAGTTATTTTGACGATTCTTCTCGAACTGGAACTCGCAGGCCGGATCGCTCGCTATCCCGGCAACCGGGTGGCCTGGGCCTAGCGCATCTGGCTAATAAAGAACTCGGCCTTTCACGCGGCGAGGTCCAGCAGCTTGGCCGGTACCGGGCAGGCAAGGCCTTCGACAGTTTTCCAAATGGATTCAATCCTGTCGCTGAAATTTCCAGGCTTTTCGCACGAAGAAAAGACGACGTGCACGGACCGTCAGGACATGAGAACTCAGAGCGTTTGGCGAGCGGGCCGATCTGGCGCTTTCCGCCCGTTGTCTTACACAACCAATGATTGAGCATCACGCGAAAATGGGCAAAGAGGCTATCTTAAGTTGAAAAACGCTTGAACGTAATGCGGTTGACACCAATTAGGGGCTTCCCTCAGTGTCCGCCGCCCTTCGACTAGCCCTGAAAGAATAGTTCCAAACCCCGTGATGAACGTCCTCGTCGTCGAGTCACCCGCCAAAGCCAAGACCATCAATAAGTATCTGGGCTCCGGCTATAAGGTGCTGGCCAGTTTCGGCCACATCCGCGACCTCCCGTCCAAGGACGGGTCGGTGCAGCCCGATGATGACTTCAAAATGACCTGGGAAGTCGATGCCAAATCACAGGGCCGTATCAAGGACATCGCCGACGCTCTTAGAGGCGCGGATAAGCTGATCCTCGCCACCGACCCCGATCGCGAGGGCGAAGCGATCTCCTGGCACGTGCTGGAAGTGCTGCGGCAGAAGAAGGCGCTGGGCTCCATTCCGGTGGAGCGGGTCGTGTTCAACGCCGTCACCAAGAGCGCAATTCTCGACGCGATCCGCAACCCGCGGGCGATCAACGAAGAGCTGGTGGATGCCTATCTCGCCCGCCGTGCCCTCGACTATCTGGTTGGCTTCACCCTGTCGCCGGTGCTGTGGCGCAAGCTGCCCGGCGCCCGTTCGGCCGGACGGGTCCAGTCCGTGGCGCTGCGCCTCGTTGTCGAGCGTGAAGCCGAGATCGAGGCATTTCGAGCGCAGGAATACTGGAGCATCGATGCCGATCTGAGCGCCCCGGCCGGGAACTTCTCGGCCCGGCTGACCCATCTCGACAGCCAGAAGCTCGACCGCCTCGGAATCAAATCGGAGGACGAGGCGAGGCGCGCGGTCGATCTGATCAACGCGCAGAAGTTCCACGTCGGCTCCGTCGAAAGCAGGCCGGTCAAGCGGCACCCTGCTCCGCCGTTCATCACTTCGACCCTGCAGCAGGAAGCGTCCCGCAAGCTGGGCTTTGCTGCCAAGCGCACCATGCAGATCGCACAACAGCTCTACGAAGGTGTCGACGTCGGCGGCGAAACCGTTGGTGTCATTACCTATATGCGTACCGACGGTGTCACGATGGCGGGCGAAGCGATCGCCGAAGCGCGCGATGTTATCGGTGGCAAGTACGGTCGCAACTACGTGCCCGGCGCGCCGCGCGTCTACACCAGCAAGGCGAAGAACGCCCAGGAAGCGCACGAAGCGATCCGCCCCACCAGCTTTGCGCGTTTGCCGGAAAATATCCGCCGCACGCTCGATGACGATCAGGCCCGACTCTACGACCTCATCTGGAAGCGCGCGATCGCGAGCCAGATGGAAAGCGCGGAGATGGAGCGTACGACGGTCGACGCGCTCTCCGGCGACGGCAAGATCACCCTGCGCGCAACCGGCTCGGTCACGCTGTTCGACGGCTTCCTGACCCTCTACCAGGAAGGCAAGGATGACGAAGCCGACGAAGACGGCGCGCGCCTGCCGAAGGTGAAGGAGAACGATCCGCTCACCGTCAATCACGTGAAGCCGGAACAGCATTTCACCGAACCGCCACCGCGCTATTCCGAAGCGAGCCTCGTCCGCAAAATGGAAGAGCTCGGCATCGGCCGCCCGTCGACCTATGCCTCGATCTTGTCGGTGCTGCGCGACCGCAACTATGTGCGGCTGGAGCGCGGGCGGTTCATCCCGGAGGACAAAGGCCGCATCGTCACGACCTTCCTCGTGAATTTCTTCCGCCGCTATGTGGAATACGACTTCACCGCCGATCTGGAAGAGAAGCTGGACGAAGTGTCCGCCGGCGATCTCGACTGGAAGCAGCTGATGCGGGATTTCTGGCGGGATTTCTCGGCTGCCATCGGCGAAACAAAGGATCTGCGGATCACCCAGGTGATCGACGCGCTGGATGAAGTACTGGCGCCGCACATCTTCCCGCCGAACGAAGACGGCACCGATCCGCGCAAATGCCCGAACTGCGGCGACGGCCGGCTCAATCTGAAGCTCGGCCGCTTCGGCGCGTTCGTCGGCTGCACCAACTATCCGGAGTGCCGCTTCACCCGGCAGCTGGGTCAGAAGGAAGGCGGCGACGCGGGTCCGCAAGAGCTCGGCACCGATCCGGAAACGGGCGAGAAGGTCACGCTGCGCAGCGGCCGGTTCGGACCCTATGTCCAGCTCGGCGAAGCGGAGAAACCGAAGCGTGCCGGCATCCCGAAAGGAACCGACGCGTCCACAATCGATCTCGAAGCGGCGCTGCGCCTCCTCTCATTGCCGCGCGAAGTGGGCAAGCATCCGGAGGATGGCGAGCCGATCGTCGCGAATTTCGGCCGCTTTGGACCTTACGTCGCGCACAACAAGACCTATGCCTCGCTGGAATCGCCGGAAGACGTTTTCACGGTAGGCCTCAACCACGCGGTGACGCTGATCGCCGAGCGCAAGGCCAAAGGGTTCAAGCCGCGCGGCGCACAGGCGCTGAAGGAATTGGGCCCGCATCCGGTGAGCGGGCTCACGATCAAGGTCATGAAAGGCCGCTATGGGCCTTACGTCACCGATGGCGAAACCAACGCGACCATTCCGAACGGCGCGAATCCCGAAACGCTCACCATGGATGAAGCGGTGATGCTGATCGCCGATCGCGAAGCCAAGGGCGGGGGCAAGAAAAAGAAGAAAGCGGCCGCGCCCAAAAAGGCGCCTGCCAAAAAGGCCACGGTACCGAAGAAAGCCGCGGCGAAGAAAACAGCCACGAAGGCCGATGCCGCGGCAACGGGCGAGGCGAAAGCGAAGCCTGCGCCCAAAGCAAAACCGAAGAAGAAGCCGGAACCGGCCGTTAGCGAGTAAGCCTTGCCCCGCAATCCGAAGAACCGAAACACGCCACCCCTCGACAGGGGCCGCGTGCTGGATGCGCTTGCGGCACAGCCCAACGCAACGAAGCGCGATCTTTCGCGCACACTCAACATCAAAGGAAACGAACGTATAGCTTTGAAACGCATATTGAAGGAATTGGAATCGGAAGGGCTGCTGCAACGCGGCAACCGCCGCAGCTATTCGCGGCCGGGCACATTGCCAGAAGTCACGGTTCTCGAAATCAGCGGCCACGATCCCGACGGCGAGTTGCTCGCCCGGCCCGCGAACTGGGACTCGAACGAAGAGCCGCCGCGCATCTACGTCAATCTCGGCGGCGAGGACAAAGGCGCCAAACTCGGCATCGGCGATCGCGTGCTGGGACGTCTGTCGGAAAGCGACGGCGACTACGAAGCCAAGGTGATCAAGCGCCTGGGCGCGAGCGCGCACAAGGTTCTCGGCGTGTACCAGAAAAGTGCGCATGGCGGCCGCATCGCGCCGATCGATCGCAAGACACGCATAGAGTTCGTCGTCGAAGAACGCGACCGCAAAAACGCCGCTGCAAACGAACTGGTGCTGGCCGAACCGTTGTCCGGCCGTTCGTCCGGTCTGCCGCGCGCCCGGGTCGTCGAACGCCTCGGCAGCATGAACGAGCCAAGGGCGGTGAGCCTCATCGCCATTCATGCACACGGCATCCCCACCGATTTCCCCGACGAGGTGGTGACCCAGGCGAAAGCGGCACAACCCGCCGATCCGCGCGGCCGGACGGATCTGCGCAAAATCCCGCTCGTCACCATCGATCCGGAAGACGCCCGCGACCATGACGATGCGGTGTGGGCCGGACCGGATGACGATCCAAAGAACCAGGGCGGTCATATCGTGATCGTCGCGATCGCCGACGTGGCGCACTACGTGACACCCGGCTCCGCGTTGGACCGCGAGGCGCTGAAGCGTGGCAATTCCTGTTACTTCCCCGACCGCGTCGTGCCGATGCTGCCGGAGGAATTGTCCGCCGATCTCTGTTCCTTGCGCGAAGGCGTCGACCGTGCCTGCCTTGCCGTGCGCATGGTGTTCGACAGGAACGGCCACAAGCGGCATCACGAATTCCTGCGCGGGATCATGCGCTCGGCGGCGCGCCTTACCTATGCGCAGGCGCAGCACGCGTTCGACGGCAGACCGGACGAGAAGACCCGCGACATCGCCGCGTCGGTGCTGATGCCATTATGGGCGGCCTATCAGACTGTGCTGATCGCGCGAAAGGAGCGCGACCCGCTCGACCTCGATCTGCCGGAGCGCCGCATCGTCATCGGCCAGAACGGCAAAGTCGCCTCCATCGCTTTCCGCGAGCGGCTGGAGTCGATGAAGCTGATCGAAGAGTTCATGATCCAGGCCAATGTTGCGGCCGCCGAGACACTCGAGAAGGCGCATGTGCCCCTGCTCTATCGCGTGCACGAGGCGCCGTCGAAAGAGAAGCTTTCCACATTCGCGGATTTCCTGCGCACGATCGGCGTGAGTTTCGCCAAAGGCCAGGTGATCAAGCCGGGTGTGTTCAACCGGATTCTCGACCGCGTGAAAGGCGGCCCGCACGCCGAGGTGATGAACGATGTCGTGCTGCGCACCCAGAGCCAGGCGATCTACGCGCCGGACAATGTCGGGCATTTCGGCCTCAACCTGCAGCGCTACGCCCATTTCACCTCGCCGATCCGCCGCTATGCCGACCTCATCGTGCATCGCGCGTTGGTCCGCGCCGGAAAATTCGGCGCCGACGGGCTGACCGACAAGGAGATCGGCCGGCTCGGCGAAATCGCCGATCACATTTCGATGTGCGAGCGCCGCGCGATGGCGGCAGAGCGCGACTCGACCGATCGCTACGTCGCAGCGTTCATGGAGGATCGCATCGGCGCGAACTTCACCGCGCGCATCACCGGCGTCACCCGATTCGGTCTGTTCGTACGGCTGGCCGACACCGGCGCCGAAGGATTGCTTGCGGCGCGTTCGCTCGGCACGGAGTATTTCCGTCATGACGAACGCAAGCACGCGCTGATCGGCGATCGCACCGGAACGTCTTACAAATTGGGCGATTACGTCGATGTGCGCCTGGCGGAGGCGGCGCCGCTGACTGGCGGATTGCGCTTTGAACTTGCCGCAGCGGCAGCACCGCAACGAAAGGCCTATTTGTCTCGCAGCGGGCCGAGAGGCCATGATGCGATTTCGAAGAAGAAGTTGGGCAAGACCAAACGATGACGGTAACGGATTCCGACAACGAGAAGATCGTCCCTGAGGTGCTGCGTCCGAAAGATGCGGCGACCCTCGTGCTGGTGCGGCGCGAGGGCGGCCAGGTGCGCGTGCTGATGGGACAGCGTCACGGCAACATGGCGTTCATGGCGAACAAATATGTGTTTCCTGGCGGGCGTATGGATCCGGCCGACATTCGTGTACCGGTCTCGACCGATCTCAGGCCGGAAATCGCCGCCAAGGTAGCGCACGGCATAACGGCGGCACGCGCGCGCGGTCTTGCGCTCGCAGCGGTGCGCGAAACCTTCGAGGAAGCGGGCGTGTTGGTGGGCGAACGCAGCGATTCGATTCCGCGCACCCGCGCGCCGGCGTGGAAGCAATTCTTCCTCCACAAGATCATGCCGAAGCTCGAACGGTTCGACTTCATCGCACGCGCGATCACGCCGCCCAACCGGACGCGCCGTTTCGACGCGCGCTTCTTCATGGCCGATGCGGATGTGATCGCGCACGTGCTGGATGCGACCGCGAACGAGGAATTGCTGCAGCCTGCGTGGCTCACCCTCGCCGAAGCCCGCGCTCTCGACCTGCCCAGCATCACGCGTACCGTGCTCGACGAAGTCGAAGCCCGCACCGCGGACGGGTTCGACGGCTCGCGGCCGGTCCCGTTCTTCCGCTTCACGCGGGGAAAGCCGCAACTGGCGCATCTGTGACGCTCGCGCTTTCGCCGGGCGAGAGGCGGATGAGCCTTGTCGCCATCCTTGCGACCTGCTCGGCGTTCGCGATCGGCCTGGGGCTCACCCTGCCGCTGCTTTCGCTCACCCTGGAACGACGCGGCTTCGACGCGACGGTGAACGGCCTCAATCTTGCCACCGCGGGTCTTGCCGCGATCTGCGTCACGCCTTTCGTGCCGAGGTTGATCCATCGCTTCGGCACCGCGCGCTATCTGTCGGCATGCCTGATCGCGTCTGCGATCGCGCTGCTCGCGCTCTACGAGATTCCGAGCCTGTGGCTGTGGTTCCCAACCCGATTCCTGTTGAGCATCGCGCTGAACAGTCTGTTCGTGATCTCCGAATTCTGGATCAATCAGCTCGCGGACGAGAGCAATCGCGGCCGCTACATCTCGCTTTACGGCGCCTGTACCGCCGGCGGCTTCGGGATAGGGCCGGCCATTCTCGCCATCATCGGGACGCGCGGGATCGGCCCGTTCCTCTGCGGCTCCGCCATGCTGCTTACGGCCCTCATTCCCGTGTTCATCGCGCGCCATTCCGCGCCGCAGGTCGAAGAGCGCGGCACGGCGTCCGTGTTCCAGACCATCCGCATCGCTCCCGCAGCGTTGACCGCAGCGCTGGTGTTCGGTGCGATCGACGCCGGACTGTGGGGCCTGTTTCCGGTTTACGCGGTGCGCTCCGGCTACAGCGAAACCGGCGCGGCGCTGGCCATCGCCGCCACATCGATCGGTGCTTTCCTGTTCCAATACCCCATCGGCGAGCTTGCCGACCGTATGGACCGGCGCCGGTTGTTGGCCCTTTGCGCCGGAGCGGGCGTGTGCGGTGCGGTCGCGACCCCGTTCCTCGTTCAGAGTCCGGCTGCGCTCTATGCGTTGCTGTTCCTGTGGGGCGGGATCGTGATGGGTATCTACACCATCGGCCTCACGCTGCTGGGTGAGCGGTTCAAGGGCGTAGAACTGGCCAATGCCAACGCCGCTTATGTGATGCTCTACGCCGCCGGGTTGCTGACCGGCCCAACCATCGAGGGCGTGGCGCTGGATGCCTGGAATCCCACCGGCTTGATGGCGGTGCTGGCGGCTATCGCGTTGGTCTATTTCGGCTTTTTGGTCGTGCGGCGGCCCAAACCGGTGGCCGGTACGGCTTGACTTTGGGCGTTTCGTGCGTAGGTTACGGCCCCTTCGAACAGGCTTTCAGGAGTTCCACCCGTGGCGAAACCGACAACCGCAAAGATCCGCCTCAACAGCGCCGGAAGCACGGGCTTCTTCTACGTCGCGAAGAAGAACACGCGCACGATGACCGAGAAATTCAAGATCAAAAAATACGACCCGGTCCTGCGCAAGCATGTCGAATTCAACGAAGGCAAGATCAAGTAAGCAGCGTTACTCCGCCGCCGCTTTAGCGCCTCTTCTCTCTTCCACCCGCCGCACAAAATCCGTGATCGTCCCGACCACAATCGGGATGACGCCGAGCGGCATATCGTGGCCCCAGCCTTCGATTTCGCGATACTCGCTGCCGGGGATGCATGCAGCCGTGTGGCGGCCGCATTCGACGCGCAGCAGCATGTCGGCCGATCCGTGCATCACGAGCGTCGGCAGCTTCAGGGTCTTAAGCCTCTCGGTACGCGGCGGGCTCGCCATGATCGCCGCATATTGGCGCGAGGTGCCCTCCGGATAGAACATACGGTCGTAGTTGCGGCCGACCAGTTCGCCCCAAAACGCTTCGTCGAACGGCCACGCGGTGGAAGCGTAGCTGCGCCGGCCTTTCAGCGTGTGCGCGATCACCGTCGCGCGATCGGTTGCCGGTGCGGGCGTCGTGAGCGCGGCCTGCGCTTCGGGACTCGATTGCGGCAGCGACGGATCGCTGGTGGTCGAGAAGATCGAGATCAGCGACCGCGCCTTTTCCGGATGATTGAGCGCGACGAGCTGCGCGATCATCCCGCCCATCGAGGCGCCGGAGATGTGCGCGGTCTCGATGCCCAACGCCGTCAGAAGCGCCGCCGCATCGCCGGCCATATCGTTCAGGGTGTACGGCACATCCGGCGTCTGGCCTTCGCGCATCGCTTTCGCCACCGCGCGCGCATCCGGGGTGATGCCGTGCCATTTCTGGGTAAGACCGACGTCGCGATTGTCGAAGCGGATCACGCGCATCCCTGCGCCTTCGAGCCCTTCGCGGAATTGCGCCGGCCAGGACGTCATCTGGCTTCCGAAACCGTTGATGAAAAGCAGCGGGATGCCGTCGCGCGGCCCGGTGTCTTCGTATTCGATCTCTATCCCGTTGGCGCGAATTCTGGTCATGGCGTTTTCCCGGTTTTTCTGCCGCAAGCTTAGTCCGCGACGCTTTCTTGACAAGCGCGCGGCCGCGCCGGAGCCTGTGAAACCGCACCTCTCCAGATTTCATGCGCCGCGCCCTCGACCGTCTCGCCAAGGAAGAATTCGACCTGTTGATCGTCGGCGGCGGCGTGACAGGCGCCTGCGTCGCGCGCGACGCCGCCTTGCGCGGGCTGGCGGTGGCGTTGGTCGAAAAGAACGATTTCGCCAACGCGACCAGCGCCCACAATTCCAAGCTGGCGCATGGCGGACTGCGCTACCTGCGCAATTTCGAACTCGGACTGGTGCGCGAGTCATTGAAAGAACGCCGCATCTGGCAGCGCATCGCGCCGCATCTGGTACATCCCCTGCCCTTCCTGGTGCCGATGTATGGCGGCGGCTTCCGGGCGCGCGCGACCTTGCAGGCCGGGCTCACGCTCTACGACATGCTCTCCTACGATCGCGGCTGGCTCGACGATCCGGAACAGCGCCTGCCGGGTCATAGCTGGCTGGATGCGAAGGCTGCCCTGGCGCGCGAACCGGTTCTTGAGGGCGACAGCTTTCAGGGCAGTTTCGTTTATTACGACGCACAGATGTATTCGCCGGAACGGCTCGCGCTGGAGCATCTGATCGATGCGGATGCGTATGGCACAGCACTCGCCAACTATGTCGAAGCGACGAAGCTGCTCGTTCGCACCGGCCATGTCGGCGGCGCGTCGGTGCGTGACGTGCTGTCCGGTGAGACGTTCGACATTCGTGCGCGGACAACCTTGGTCGCGGCCGGTCCGTGGGCCGATATTTTCCTCGCCAACGCGTCCGGCAAGCCGGCTTCGCACAAGCTGCTGCGCTCGAAGGGCATCCATGTCCTCGTGCCGGCGATGACGCGCAAATATGCGATCACCGTCGCGGCGGGCAACGGACACTTCTTCGTCCTGCCGTGGCGTGGGCACACGCTCCTCGGCACCACCGACACGGTATTCCAGGATTCGCCCGATGCCGTCGGCGTGACGGAACGCGATGTCGACGACTTCCTCGCCTTCGTGAACACCTACCTGCCGTCGGCACACCTGGAGCGCGCCGACGTCGAGTATTTCTATGCCGGCCTGCGCCCGCTCGTCGATGACGGTTCGGGTGACACCTACGGCGCGAGCAGGCGTGCCGAGCTGGTCGATCATGGCAAGAGCGACGGTCTCGACGGCCTGTTCTCCGCGATCGGCGGCAAATGGACGACCTCGCGCGATCTCGCCGAAAACGTCGTCGACACGCTGGTCCAAAAATTGAACGCGAAGGTCAAGCCCTGCTCCACCGCGACAACGCCGATGCCCGGCGCGAAGTTCGGCCGCTTCCACGATTTCATCGCGCACACCGAGAACGAGTATCCGGCGATCAAGGGGATCGATCATCTCGCACAGCTCTATGGCTCAAACCTTCCCGCGGTTTTTGCAGAGGCCAACAACCGGCCTGAGCTGCTGGCGCCATTGGGCAAGACGGGCGATATCGGCGCGCAGGTCGTGTATGCCGTGCGCGAAGAGATGGCGCTGACCTTGGACGACGCGATCATGCGGCGCACGGGCATCGGACAACTGGGACGGCCGGATACCGCGACACTCGAAACCGCATCGAAGCTGATGGCCGCCGAACTCGGCTGGAGCGAGGAGAAGCGCCAGGCGGAAATCGCGGCCTTGGCGCCGCGCTTCACCCTGCAGGCATCGCCATGAGCGCCTTCGTCGTCGTCAACCCGCGCTCGGCCAGCGGCGCAACCGGGCGCGATTGGAAAGCAACCGCCAGAACGCTGGAGAAGCTCTACCCGCATATGGCGGTCGCGTTCACGCGGCATCGCGGCGAGGCGGCGCACATGGTGCGGACGGCGCTGCGCGAGGGCCATCACGAGGTGATCGCAGTGGGCGGCGACGGCACGATCAACGAAGCCGTCAACGGTTTCTTCGACGTCAACGGTGCGATCTCACCGGATGCGGTGTTCGGGTTCGTGACCAGCGGCACCGGCGGCGACTTCCGCAAGACCTTCGGCATAGCGACCGGCAGCGAGGCCGCCATCGCACGGCTTGGCAAAGCGGTCGTGCGCGCGATAGATGTCGGGCGTGTCTCGTGCCTTTCGGCGCGCGGCGAATCCATCACCCGCTATTTCATAAACATCGCGTCGTTCGGCATGTCCGGCCTGATCGTGGACAGCGTGAACCGGGCGCGGATCGCAAAGCTTTTCGGGGGCGCATTCGCATTCGCATTCCATAGCGCGATGGGCGCATTGCGCTATCGCGAGCGGCCAGTGCGGCTGATCGCCGGCGAGTTCGACTCCATCGCGCCGATTTCCACCGTCGCCGTGGCCAACGGCCGTTTTTTCGGCGGCGGGATGATGGTGGCGCCGAGTGCCAGGACGGACGACGGCCTGTTCGATGTGATTGTCATGGGCGGCGGATCCCGCAGCCAGACGCTGTCCGACATGAAGCAGATCTACACCGGCGAGCACGTGAACAATCCCAACGTGAAGGTCGTTCGCGCTCCAAAAGTCGTGGCCGTGCCGGTGGCCGATACCGGCGGCCGGGCGGTGCTGATCGAAACGGACGGCGAAAGCGCCGGCCGGCTGCCCGCAACCTTCGAAATCCTGCCTCGCGCCCTCAATCTGCGCTGCTGATTAACCAACCAACCCGGCTATGGTCTGGCATGGACCGGACGAAGATTCGCTGGAACGGCTGGGGCGCTGTCGCGCGCAGCGACGAACTCGCCGCACGCGAAGACGTATGGGCGTGGCTCGCGGGCGAGCTTGGCATGCCCACGCTCCTCGCCACGCCGGCCCGGCCGTTGGACGAGATCGCGCTGGCGCCGTCGCGCCTGACGCCGGAGCACAAACAGCATTTCGAGACGGTGATTGGGGCAGACGGTGTGCGCACTGGCCCTTACGAACGCGCCTTCCATGCGCTGGGCGATTCCTACCACGACCTTCTGCGGCTGCGGGCGGGCGACCTGGCGATGGCGCCGGATGCCGTCCTCTATCCCCGCAACGGAGACGACGTGCTCGCGCTGCTGCGCTATGCGAGCGACAGCGACATCGCGGTGATCCCGTTTGGCGGCGGCACCACTGTCGTCGGCGGCGTGAGCGGCGTGACGGAGCCGTTCAAAGCGGCGGTCTCGCTCGATCTCTCGGGCTTGAACCGCGTGCTCGACATCGACACGAATGCGGGGCTCGCTGTCGCGGAGACCGGCATATACGGTCCGGCGCTCGAAAAGGCGCTCGGGATGAACGGCGTCACGCTCGGCCATTTTCCGCAGTCGTTCGAGTATTCGAGCCTGGGCGGCTGGATCGCCCATCGCGGCGCTGGCCAAAGCTCGCACGGCTACGGCCGCGCCGAGGACTGGCTGGTCGCACTGAAACTCGCGACGCCGCGCGGTCTTCTGGCGACGCAGGACTTTCCGCCGAACGCGGTCGGTCCCGACCTGAACGACATCGCGCTCGGATCGGAAGGCGTGTTCGGCGTGATCACCGAAGCGACCGTCCGCATCAGGCCGGCACCGAGGGTGCGCGATTATCGCGGCTGGCTGTTTCGCGATTTCGCGAGCGGCACCGCCGCCATGCGGCTCGCGGCACTGGTAGGATTGCCGGTCACGATGCTGCGCCTCTCCGACACCGAAGAGACGCGGTTCTATCGCGCGCTCGGTTCGGTTGGCAAAACGGCGGGCCTGATCGGCGGGCTGCAGAACCGTTATCTGAAGCAGCGCGGTTTCGGCGTCGGCATGTGCATCCTCATCGCCGGCTTCGAAGGTGAGCGCGACGCGGTCGCCGCATCGGCAAAACATTTTGCGAAGATCGCGCGCGGATCGGGTGCTCTCCCGATCGGCAAAAGTCAGGGCGAACGCTGGCTGCAAGGCCGCTTTCACGGACCGTACGCCCGCGATCCGATGATGGACCGCGGTCTCGGCGTGGACACGCTGGAGACTGCGGCAAGCTGGCCGAAACTCGCCGGCCTGTACGCGGCGGTGCGAACAGCGCTGGAAACCAGCATCGCTGCGAACGTGCCCCGGCCGGGCGCGCGCGGCGTCGTGATGTGCCACATCAGCCACTTCTACCGTCATGGCGCGAGCCTCTACTTCACGTATATCTTCCCGCGCCAGCTCGACAACGAGATCGCCCAGTGGCGTGCGATCAAGACCGCGGCCAGCGACGCCATCGCCGCGAACGGCGGGACGATCAGCCACCATCACGGCGTCGGCGAAGATCACTTGCCATGGATGGCACCGGAAAAAGGCGCGCTCGGCTTGGACGTGCTGCGCGCGATCAAGCACACGCTCGATCCCAAAGGCGTGATGAATCCTGGAAAGCTTATTCCGGACTGAGTCCGGCTTTCACCGCCGCGGCCGCCGCCGAGATCGCTTCGCGCGATTTCGGGATCAGGCTGCGGAAGCTGAAGAAGCCATGCACCATACTGGGATAATGAACGTAGGTGACGGAGACACCGGCCTTGTCGAGCGCGTCGGCGTAATCTTTGCCTTCGTCGCGCAACGGATCGAACCCGGCAGTGATCACATAAGCCGGCGGCAGGCCGCCCAGATCCTTGCACAGCAGCGGCGAGACGCGCGGATCGTTGCGATGCGCGGGATCGTTGACGTAGCAGCGGGTGAACCAATCCATCCCCTCCTTCTCGAGGAAATAGCCCTTCGCATTCTCCCGCATCGAGATGGTGTCCTGGCTCGAACCGAGTTGCGTCACCGGATAGATCAGGAGCTGGAAACGGATCGCAGGGCCACCGCTTTGTTTGGCCAGTTGCGCCACCACGGCGGCGAGATTGCCGCCGGCGCTGTCGCCGCCGACCGCGAGGCGGGCCGGGTCGATGCCGAACGCTTTCGCGTGCGATGCGATGTATTGGGTGGCCGCCCAGCAGTCGTCGACCGCCGCGGGAAACGGATGCTCCGGCGCAAGGCGATAGTCGACCGAGACCACGCGGCAGCCGCTTGCGTTGGCGAGGCAGCGGCAGAGATCGTCATGGGTTTCGAGATCGCCGATCACAAAACCGCCGCCGTGATAGAACACAAGCCCCGGCAGCGCGTCGCCCTTCCCGTCGATCGGTGTGTAGATGCGCAACGGAATATCGCCGGCCGGGCCTTCGATTCTGCGGTCCTCGCTGTTGCCGATCGGTTCGTTGCCGCCGCGAAAGATGCTGTTGCGCATCGCGGCGCGCGCCGCCTGCGGCCCGATCTCCCACAGCTTCGGCATCGCCATCTGTGTCATCTGATCGAGCATGGCTTTGACTTTGATATCGAGCACGAACCGCTCTCCCTAGCCTTTGAGTGCTGCGCTGACGGCCTTGGCCGCTTCGGCCACCGCGCCCGGCGCTTTCGGCACCATCGCTTGGAGATAAATGAAGTCGTGCACCATCTCCGGATAATCCTTCACCTCGACTTTCACGCCCGCGGCGCGCAGCTTCTCGGCATAACGCAGGCCTTCGTCATGCAACGGATCGAACCCGGCCAGCATCACGAAGGCGGGCGGCAGTCCCGTCAGATCTTTGGCCAGAAGCGGCGACATCTGCGGATCGCTCCTGTCGCCGCCGGGCGTCGTATAGCACTCGTAAAACCACTCCAGTCCCGGCGTCTCCAGGAAATACCCGGTTGCGAAATCGCGCAGTGACGCCGTGTCGCCGCCGATATGCGTGACCGGGAATAGAAGCATCTGAAATAGCAGCTTCGGCCCTTTTGTCTTCGCAAGCTGCGCCACGACGGCGGCGAGATTGCCGCCGGCGGAGTCGCCACCGACCGCCATGCGGTTCGGATCGATCCCGAGTTCGCCAGCATGCTCCGCGAGCCATGCGGTGGCGCCATAAGCGTCTTCGACTGCTGCGGGATGTTTAATTTCCGGCGACAGACGATATTCGACCGACGCGACGCAGAAGCCGCCTTCGTTCGCGAACATCCGGCACAGGCCGTCGTGACTGTTGATGTTGCCGATCACCCAGCCGCCGCCGTGGAAGAACACGAGCACTGGAAGCGGGCCGCTGCCCGCGCCGGCCGGCGTGTAGAGACGGACCGGCACATCGCCCACCGCGGTCTTCGCAACGACGTCCCGCACCTTGCCGATCGGAATGTCCTTCGGACCGGCCAACTCCATCAGCGCATCGAAGGTCGCGCGGGCTTCGACGGGCGTGAGTTCCCACATCTTCGGCCCCGGCACGGCGCCCATCTGGTCGAGAAATGCCTTAACGCTTGGATCGAGTGCCATTGCCGTCCCTTCCTGTTTGAAGGGACTCTGCACGCGCCGGTTAACCGAGTGCAAGCGGGTTGGGCCCGTCAGTGCAGGATTATGGGTGCCGTCGGGTCAAGCCGGAGCTCGAGGATGTCGTCCAGGAGGACCGACAGGGTGAACCAGAACGCCGCGCGCTCCCAGGCGCCTTCCATCTCGAATGAGGCGACGGCGCGGCGGGCATAGTCGGCGGCAATACTGCCGTGCTCGACCGCGAGGTCGGCTGCCAGTCTGGTAAGATCGTTCGCCGTCATCTGCACGACACTGTCCCCTTGCGGGACAGCAGATCACAACATGGTAAGCGCGCGGTTAATGCGGCGGCTGCGCGGCGAGAAAGGCCGTTTCTTCCGGCGTCGAGATCCGGCCCAGCGCTTCGTTGCGCGCGGGAAAGCGGCCAAAGCGGCGAATGATGTCACGGTGGGCGAGCGCGTAGGGATAGTTCTTCCCATCCTTGCCGAGCCGCTCGCCGAACAGCGCCACCGACCATTCCTGATCGGCGATATCCTCGGCGTGCATGATCGGCGTGTAGAAGAACTCTCGTACCTCCTCACCAAGCTGCAGGTCGCAATTGCGCGCTACGGCGCGGCGCGCAACCTCACGCGCCCGCGCATCCGTGGCGAACGAGCCCGCGTGCCCGCGAAACATGTTGCGCGGAAACTGATCCAGCACGATCAGTAGCGCGAGCGTGCCTTCCGCCGTTGCCTCCCAGTCCGCACACGATCCGGAGCGCGCCGCTTGCCACAGCGCTTCGAAACGCGTGCGGATTTCGGCGTCGAGCACCGGATCGACCGCGTACCACTTGTCGGGACCGGCATTGCGCCAGAACGTCAACACGTCGTCCGGTGCGATCATCCGATCTCGATCACCTCGGCCGGCGGTGAGTTCTGGAACAGCGCCTCCACCAAGTTGTGACGGCGTTCCATCGTCGCGCGCTGGTTCACATAACCTTTGTCGGTGATCTCGTGCCCGTCGACCGACGGCGGCTCGGCCATCAGGATCACGCGTTTGATACGGCCTGACGATCCCGCGCCCGATTTGTTGTGCTCCGCGAATTTCGCGCGCACGAATTCGCGCACCTTCGGATGGGCGATGATGTCCTGCGGGTTCGTGAGCGCGGGATCGCCTGCGATTTCCTTCGCCGCCGTGATCACCGGCCAGGTTAGGAGCCCGATGAACGGCTTGTCCTGACCGCACACCACGCAGTCGAAGATCAGCGGCGAAGCGGCGGCAACGGCTGCAGGCCTGAGCGTGCCGACGCTGACCCAGGTGCCGCTGTCGAGCTTGAAGTCCTCCGTGACGCGGCCGTCGAACACCAGACCTTTGGACGGATCGTTCTCGTCGACGAATTTCGCAGCGTCGCCGAGACTGTAGAAGCCTTCCTCGTCGAACGCCTTCTTCGTGAGGTCGCCGCGCTTGTGATAGCCCGGCGTGACCGTCGGCCCTTTCACCCGAACTTCCATCTTGTTGCCGTTCGGGACGAGCTTCAGCGTGATGCCGGGCAGCGGTAGACCGATCAGACCGACGCGCTCGGTGATCCAGTGGACCACGGTCACACCCTGTGTCTCGGTCGCGCCATACATCGTGACGATCGGAATGCGATAGCCGGTCGCCGCGATCGCATGCGCCTGCATCCGCTCGTAGATGTCCTGGCTGAGCGTTGCGCCGCCATAGCCGAGCGAGCGGACCTTGGAGAAGAAGTTGTCGCGCAACACCGGATCGCGCTCCATTGCCTCGGCGAGCCAGCCGAACGCGATCGGCGCCGAGCCGAAACTCGCGACCGCGATCTCGCGCAGGTTGCGAATGGTCTCGTCGAACAGGCCCGGCACCGGTTTGCCGGCATCGAGATAAACGGTGCCGCCGGCGTGCAGGTTGTTGTTGAAGCCGATATTGCCGGCGGAGATATGATTCCACGGCATCCACTCCAGGCTTTCCGCTACCACATCCGGGTCGGGTTGTTCGGTGCGGAGCGCTTCCTGCGCTGCGATCACCGCGCACATCATGCCGTGCGTCTGGATCACGCCCTTCGGCATGCCGGTAGAGCCGGAGGTGAAGAGATACTTCGCAGTGGTCGTGTGATCGATCCGGTCCATCGATTCTGCAACCGCCGGTCCGGCGTTGGTGCGGATGAGATCGTCATAAGCCGTGGTGGGCACGCCGGGGATCGGCGTCGCGGTGACGACCTCGACACCATCGCGTGGCAGCGCCTGGATCGCGCGCGCGAACATCGGGCCTTGTTCGGCGAAAATCATCTTCGGCTGCGTGGTCTCGAAGACGTGCTTCAGCTTGGCTTGGTCGCCGCTCATCAGCGAATAGGCGACCGACACCGGCGCAACCGGCACACGCGCCTTCATCGCGCCCAGCATCATCGTCGCGTGCACGATGGAATTGCCGGACAGGATCATGATCGGCGTGTCCGGTCCCATGCCGCGCTGGACCATCGCCTGCGCGATCGCATTCGCACGGCGGTTCGCTTCGCCGTAGGTGATGAAGCGCCAGTCACCCGTCTTGCCGTCGGCACTAGGTTCGCGCTCGGCAATCAGGTTGCGCTCGGGGTGTCTGGTGGCGCGATCATCGAACAGATGCGCGATCGAGCGGTGCATCTCGCCCAGTGGATGCTGCGAGTTCAGATAGACGGTGCCGTCCGGCTTTCGGACCAGGTCGATCAGCGGCGGCTTTTGCGGCAGCTCCTTGAACGGCGGCAATTCGCCGGGTTTTACCTGTATATTCATAGCCTTGCTCCCTGCCCCGAAGGTCTGCCGAAGAACTACACTTCGCAGCCGTTATTCTGTATAAACCCCAAGCCCGGGCGGTAATTTGCCCTCTTCGAGGTTCCCGCATGCGCGGAAATAGCGTGTTGCTCATCATCGGCGGCGGCATCGCCGCTTACAAGTCTCTGGAGTTGATCCGGCGCTTGAAAGAGCGCGGAACGAGCGTGCGTACGATCCTCACCAAAGCGGGAACCGAGTTAGTCACACCGCTTTCCGTTGCGTCGCTCGCGGGCGAGAAGGTTTTCACCGATCTGTTCAGCCTGACAGACGAAGCGGAGATGGGACACATCCAGCTCTCGCGCTCCGCCGATCTTGTCGTTGTCGCCCCGGCAACCGCCGATCTGATCGCAAAGGTCGCGAACGGGCTCGCGAACGACCTGGCCTCGACGGCGCTTCTCGCAACGGACAAACGGGTGCTGATGGCCCCGGCGATGAATGTGCGGATGTGGGACCACCCGTCCACGCAACGCAATGTGAAGACGCTGCGCGACGACGGCGTGCTGTTCATTGGTCCCAATGACGGGGCGATGGCCTGTGGCGAGTTCGGGCCGGGCCGCATGGCGGAGCCGCTCGAGATCGTCGTCGCTATCGAATCCGCCCTGGCCGCACCGGGACCGCTGACCGGAATGAAGGCGCTGGTGACGGCGGGACCGACACAGGAGCCGCTCGATCCCGTCCGCTTCATCGCCAACCGGTCGTCCGGCAAGCAGGGCTATGCGATTGCTTCAGCGCTGGCGAAAGCGGGCGCGGACACGACGCTGGTCTCGGGACCCGTGGATCTCGCGGCGCCTTCGCATGTGAAATTGCTCAAGGTGACGACGGCGCGTGAGATGCTGGCGGCCTGCGAGTCCGTGCTGCCGGTCGACATCGGTGTGTTCACGGCGGCCGTCGCCGACTGGCGGCCCGACGTTTCTGCGAACAACAAGATCAAGAAAACCGACGACGGCGCGATCCCGGCCGTCACGCTGGTGCCGAACCCGGACATCCTCGCGACGTTATCGAACAGCAGCAAACGGCCTTCGCTGGTGATCGGCTTCGCAGCGGAGACCGAGAACGTCGTCGCCCACGCGCAGGCGAAGCTCGTGCGCAAAGGCTGCGACTGGATCGTTGCCAACGATGTCTCGCCGCACACCGGCATCATGGGCGGCGACAAAAACACGGTGCATCTGATCACCCGCACGGCAGTCGAAGACTGGCCAGAACTGGACAAGGGCGAAGTCGGCACGCGGCTCGCCGCGCGGATCGCGGAGACGATGAGGGGCAAAGCCGCGTGAAGATCGGGATCGTCCGCCTGCCCCACGCGAAGGATTTGCCGCTGCCCCATTATGCGACCGCGGGCTCCGCGGGTATGGATCTGTCCGCCGCCGTGGACAGCGATGTCGAGATCAGACCCGGTGCGCGCGCGATGATCCCGACCGGGCTTTCGATCGAATTGCCGGATGGCACGGAAGCACAAGTGCGGCCGCGCTCCGGCCTCGCAGCCAAGCACGGCATCACGGTGCTGAACACCCCGGGCACGATCGACAGCGACTATCGCGGCGAGATCAAGGTCGTGCTGATCAATCTGGGCGATAGCGCCTTTGTCGTGACCCGCGGCACACGCATCGCCCAGATGATCATCGCAAAACACGAACGCGCCGTCCTCGTCGAGAGCGAAACGCTCTCCGAGACGACGCGCGGCAGCGGCGGCTACGGCTCGACCGGCACCCAACACATCGCAACCCGCAAGACAACCTGACAGATGCTGAAACTTTCCCGAAAGACGTTACTTGCGCTCGAAGCGGTGATCGACATCGCCTTCAATGCGCGGCCCGAGCCGGTGCAGGCGAAGGAGATCACCGCACGCCAGGGCGTGCCGCAACGCTATCTCGAACAGGTGATGCAGCAACTCGTGCGCGCCGGCATCCTCAAAGGCGTGCGCGGCCCGCGTGGCGGCTATCGCCTTGCCAAGGAGCGGCGGCGCATCTCCGTCGGCGACGTGGTGCGTGTCGCGGAATCGATCGAGGACGAGGAAAATGAATCCGTCGAGCCGCGCTCCGATCTCGGCACGCGGATCGTATCGCCCTTGATTCAGTCGCTGCAGGACGAAGTGATGCAGCGGCTTGACGCTATTTCCATCGAGGACCTCTGCCAGAAGGCGCGCACGCAAGGCGTGGATTGCGGCGGCCGCTCGACGGCGGATTTCAACATCTAGGAGAGCACCATGACCGAACACAAACCGGGACGCGGACGGGTCTACGACTCCATTACCGCAACCATCGGCGACACGCCGCTGGTACGGATGCACCGCATTCCCGAACAGATGGATGTGAAGGCGGACATTCTCCTGAAGCTCGAATTCTTCAATCCGATCTCCAGCGTGAAGGACCGTATCGGCGTGTCGATGGTCGAGGCGATGGAGCGGCAAGGTATCCTCACCCCAGGCAAGAGCACGCTGGTCGAACCGACCAGCGGCAACACCGGCATCGCGCTCGCCTTCGTGGCGGCCGCGAAAGGCTATCGCCTGATCCTCGTCATGCCGGATTCCATGTCGATCGAACGGCGCAAGATGCTGCTGCTTCTTGGCGCCGAACTTGAGTTGACGGAAGCGGCCAAAGGCATGCGCGGCGCGATCGCGCGGGCGCACGAAATCGTGCAGACGACGCCCGGTGCGATCATTCCGCAGCAATTCGAAAATCCGGCGAATCCGGATATCCATCGCAAGACCACGGCACTCGAAATCTGGAACGACACCGACGGCAAGGTTGATGCCGTGATCAGCGGCGTCGGCACCGGCGGCACCATCACCGGGATCGGTCAGGTGCTGAAGGAGAAGAAGCCCTCGGTGCGCATGATCGCAGTCGAACCGGAGGACTCGCCGATCCTGTCCGGCGGTCAGCCCGGTCCGCATCCGATCCAAGGCATCGGCGCGGGTTTCGTACCCGCCATCCTCGATCGCAAGGTGATCGACGAAGTCATCACCATCTCCAACGAGTCGGCGTTCGAGATGGCGCGAAAGACCGCGCGGCTGGAAGGCATACCGGTTGGCATCTCGTCGGGCGCCGCGATCGCCGCCGCGCTTGAAATCGGCGCCCGTCCCGAGATGGCCGGCAAAACCGTGGTCGCGATCATCCCCTCTTTCGCCGAGCGCTACCTCTCGACGGCGCTGTTCGAAGGCATCTGACCCGCGCCATGACCGAAGCATTCTTCAAACGGGACGGCGACAGCTATGTCCCGACAGAGGCGAGCCGTGGCCCATGGAGCCCGACGTCGCTGCACGGACGCGTCGTCATCGGGCTCGTGGGTTACGAACTCGAACGCCTCCACGGCGGTCCGGATTGGATGCCCGCGCGATTGACGGTCGACATGTATCGCCTTCCCGACTTTTCGCCGATCACCGCGGTCACGACGGTGGTGCGCGGCGGGAAGCGCATCAAGCTCGTCGATTGCGAATTGATCAGCGGCGGCCGCAGCGTGGCGCGCGGCACCTGCCAGTTCCTGATCCGCGGCGAGAATGCGCCGGGCAAGACCTGGAGTCCGCCGAACTGGGATGCGCCGAAACCGGACGATCTGCCAGTGCCGCCGCCGGGCCAGTTCGGCGAGCGGATGTGGAAGATGCGCAATGTCAGCGACTGGTTCAGCGGCACCGAAACGCGGCGCGGCGCCTGGATGGCGGAAATCCGCGAACTGGTCGAAGGCGTGCCGCTGACGCCGTTCACCCGTGTTTCGCTGGCGGCCGATTTCGCGAGCCCGCTCGCCAACCGGCATGAAACCGGCCTCGGTTACATCAACACCGACGTGACGGTGTATCTGCACCGCCTTCCGGTTGGCGAGTGGATCGGCTTCGAGAAGATCAACCATCACGCGACGGACGGCGTCGCGATCGGCGGTTGTTTTCTCTACGATGTGGAAGGCCCGATCGGATCGGTGAACGTCGCGGCGCTCAGGCAATCTCGCTAAAGCGAACGGAACAATCCAACCCGCCAGCCATTTCCTGTTCGCCATCGCCGCAATCGAACCAGGAGAACCTCATGCAACTCTATTTCGCGCCGGGCGCCTGTTCGCTGTCGCCGCACATTGTGGCTGTCGAGGCCGCCATCCCGCTCGATTACGTGAAAGTGAACCTCAAGGAACACAAGACCGAGAGCGGCGATGACTACTATCAGATCAATCCGAAAGGATCGGTGCCGGCGCTCAGGCTCGACGACGGATCGCTGCTCACCGAAGGCCCGGTGATCGTCCAATATCTGGCCGACAAGAAGGCGGAGACGAAACTGGCGCCGCCCGCCGGCACGATGGAGCGCTATCGCCTGATGGAATGGCTGACCTTCATCAACGGCGAAATCCACAAGCCGTTCGGCACCCTGTTCGGCAACGCCGCAGACGACGTGAAGGCCGAAGCGAAACAGAAGATCGCCAAGCGCTTCGATTACACGAACAAGAAGCTGGATGGAAAACAGTTCCTGATGGGCGACACCTTCTCCGTCGCCGACGCCTATCTGTTCGTGATGCTGGTGTGGGCCAAGCGTATGGGCGTGGAGGCTCCAGCCAATCTCTCGGCGTTCTTCGACCGCGTCTCCAAACGGCCGGCCGTGCAACAGGCGATGAAAGACGAAGGCCTGCTCAAACAGGCGGCGTAAGGCCTAAACGTCGCTCACACCGCGCCCAGCGTCTCGTCGAACAGATCGCGCATTGCGGCCCAGGAGCGCCGGTCGGTCGGCGCGTGATAGTTGAAGCCCGGCATGCCCATTGCATCGACGTTCTTGTCGGTGAAACTGTGCCCGGCCTGGGCATAGTTGATGTACTGGCAATCGGCATTCGCGTCGTGCATCAGCTTGAGGAAGCGTTCGCGCCCCTCGCTTGGGATCAGCGGGTCGAGCTGACCGGCGCAGACCATCACCTTGCCGCTCACCGGCCGCGGATCGGTTTCCGGCAACCCCGTCAGGCCGGGATGAAACGCAACGACGCATTTCACATCCGCCGTCGCGCGCACCAGTTCGAGCACGGTCATGCCGCCGAAACAGAATCCGATCGCGGCAAGGCGCGTGGTATCGACGTGGGGCTGGACCTTGAGCTGCGCGAGACCCGCCAGCATGCGTTCGTCCCAGAGCTTCTGATTCTGGACCAGACCGGTGAGCAGGCTCATCGCATGCTCGCGGCCGGTGGCGAGCTCGCCATAGACGTCGAGCGCGAAGGCCACATAGCCGAGATCGGCCAGCATCCGTGCGCGGTTTTTCTCGTGATCCGTCAGACCGCCGCCCTGATGGCAAACGAGAATACCCGGCGCCTTCTTGCCGTTGGAGCCGTCGGCCAGATAACCGGTGAAAGTCTTGCCGCCGCTCGCATAGGTGACGTCGCGCGTTTCCATGTTGCCCTCAGGTGAGATCGCTGAAGGGATTGTAAGCCACTTCCCACAAATGCCCATCGGGATCGGCGAAGTAACCGGAGTAGCCGCCCCAGAACACCGCCTGCGGCTTCTTCACCGGCGTGGCGCCGGCGGACACGGCATGCGCCCACACCGCGTCCACGTCCTCTTTCGATTTCACATTGTGCGCGAGCGTGACGCCGGAAAAACCCGGGGCGCTGTCGGGCACCTGCGCGTCTTCGGCAAGAGCGGCGCGCGGATACAACGCCAGCACAATGCCCTCTAGGTAGAAGAACACGATATCCTCGCCGTCCTTGTACTTCGGCGCCGGAAAGCCGAGCCCGTCGCGATAGAACGCCAACGACTTGGCGAAATCGCGCACGCCGAGCGTGACAATGCTGATCTTGGGTTTCATGGGACCGTCCTGAGGATTGCGAAGCAGGCTAACCCCGTCCTGCGTCAGGAGCCGGCAGCATGTCACTGACTGCATCAGAAACGTGCGGCTGAATGACAGTCAGCCATTCGAAGGCGTGGATTTTCGGCTTGCGCGGCAATCGAAAATCACTAACATGTTAGCTCATGAACATAGCCCACACCGTTCCCTCCAAGGCCGAGCGCGCCGGCGCCTTTCGCAGCGCCGATTGGGCCGGCCGCACGGCGATCCATGAGGCGATCGCGGCCCACAAAGCCGAAGCGATGGAGATGCGCCGCGAACTCGGGCGCCGCTATCTCGCGCAACATGCGGCTGTCCACCATGTGCCGTTCGAGAAAGCCGTCACCGTTCTCGATCTTCGCGACGAGACCGCGGCGGCGCGCGCGGAAGCCATCCGCCTCACCGACGGCCGCGAAGCTCAGGTGAACAACGGCGCCTTGGAATTCCCGGTGCTGGGCAAGCACTTCGCGGCGGATTCGCCGAGCCTGAAGCTGATGACCTCGCCGCTCATCATGGCGCCCCTGGTCCGCTATTTCGGTATGATTCCGGTGCTGTTCAACATGTTCGTGACGCGCGCGCACACGACTGAGATCCTCACCAATACGGCGCATCTCTTCCACCTCGATCCCGAGGATATCATATCGTTCAAGGTGTTCGTGCATCTGACCGACGTCGATGACGGATGCGGACCGTTTCACGCCCTGCCCGCCGACCTCACGCAAGAGGTGCTGCGCCGCGTCGACTATCGCGGCATCGGGCGCATTCCCGACGAAGAGATAGAGCGCATGGTTGGATGGGACCAGGTCGTGAAGGTCACCGGTCCCGCCGGGACCGTGGCACTCGCCGACACGACGCGCTGTCTGCACTTCGGCGGCCGCCCACGTGAAGCCGGCAAGCCGGTGCGCGATATGCTGGTGGCGCAATATCTTCTGCCGACGAGTTTTCTGTTCCCGATCGACGGCGACGGTCCGATGCCGCGCTTCCTCCCCGCCCTCGAAGCGAACGGCGACGACATGTGGGACGCGCTGATCGGCGCGAAGTGGACGTAAGTCAGCCCAGTTCGAACGACGGTCCCGCAAACGACCGCTGCCCGGCGAATGAGCGCGCTTCGCCGGGACGGCGCGCCATCCCGGCTGGCCCTGCGATCGCACCGCCATCCACCACCAGCGTATGGCCGGTGACGAAGCTCGACGCATCGCTTGCGAGGTAGAGCGCCGCCTGGGCGATATCTTCCGGCTGTCCCACGCGCGGAATTGGCTGCGCCTTGGCGAGCATCGTTTCCACCGCCTCCTTGTTCGCCAAGCCGTCATAGACGATGGGTGTCGAGACCCCGCCTGGCGCGATGCAGTTCACACGGATGCCGTCGGCCGCGAATTCCAGCGCGGCCGAGCGGGTGAGATTCACGACACCGGCTTTCGCGGCGCTGTAGGCGTGCAGGCCGGGATAACCCCATACACCTGCGATGGACGCGGTGGAGACGATGGCGCCGCCGCCGCGTTTGCGCATTTCCGGCACCGAATGCTTGATGCCGAGGAACACACCGCGCAGACAGACCGCCTGCGTCCGGTCCCAGTCTTCGACCTTGATCTCCTCCAGCGGGCCGACCGCGCCGCCGATGCCGGCGTTGTTGAACGCGATGTCGAGGCCGCCGAACGTGTCGATCGCGCGCTTCACCAACGCCATGACATCGGCTTCGGCCGAAACATCGGTGCGCTGGAAGACGCATTTGTTCCCGCTTTCGCTGGCGAGTTTCGCGACCTCTTCGCCGCCGGTTGTGTTGAGATCGGCCAGCACGACGTTGGCGCCGTGATTGGCGAACAGGATCGCGGCGGCCCGGCCCATACCGCTCGCGGCCCCGGTGATGATCGCGACCTTGCCTGTCAGATTGGTCATGGCGTTGCTCCCGCTGTTCTGCGGAAGCTTGAGCATCTTCCGATCCGGCCGCAACCGTGACGCCGCGGAATGAAGCCGTTCGGTCTCGCCTTAAAGATCGAACTCCACATGCACGGTATCGGTGCTGAGTTCCTTGCCGCCGGACGACTTGTAGAGCGCCCGCGCCGCCGTATTGTCGGTGTCGGTCAGCACCCAGGCGATCGTGCAGCCAACTGACCGGCCATGGTCGAGCAACGCGGTCACGACACGTTTTGCGATCCCCTGCCCCCGGTGGCTGGGCGCGGTGCCGACTTCGTTGATCCACAATTCGCGCGGTTTGTCCGGATGGATGTAATCCACGCCGCTCGCGAAGCCGACCACCACGCCGTTGTCTAGCGCGACCGCGATATGGTGATGTCGATCGGCGAGGAATTCGCGCGCAAGTTTGAGATCGACCTCATTGTCGAACACGCCCGGCGCAACAATCGCGAGGATGTCCTCCTCGCCTGCGTTTAAAACGCCAATCTCGACGCTCATGTGCGCTCCGGTGCGGGCCACGCCGCACGTTATCATTTACTCGTATAAAGCGAACAAGCCGGTTGGATCAAACATGTTCAGGAAATCCTTGTCGCGCCCCATGTCCAACATTTCGGACTTCAACATAGGGTCACTCTCAAAACTGCGTAACCATTCCAGTACCATCGCCTGCGTGAGATGTGTTTCCAGGGCCAGCCGAAACGCTGCCACATTCTCCGCGGGGAGGAACGTTTCTTTGGCGTAAACCGAGCCTTCATTTCCCGTCGGGCGCAGTGCGATGCAATGAGAATTCTCCCAATCGATTTCGATATGATTCTTCTTCGGAAAATTTTCAGGGGAATCGATCTTCCCGAACAAGATGTCTCTCGTCGCGAGAAGCCACAGCAGAAACTGCGCCCGGTAAAGGACGCTTGGCAGCGCGATGATCGACTGAACCCAGCCATCCACTGATGAAGGCGGCAGATATTTGAGGCAAAAGAAGAGCAATGCGCTGAACTCGTCAGCAACCTTTTCGTTCCATTGCCAGACTCCGAGTCCTGGAGCGAAGTAAAGGAGACTTTTCTCAAGTATGATATCGCCGTCCTCCCACAAGGAAGGCTGCATCGGGCTCACAGCGAGCGTTTCGAAGACATCTTTCAAAAATCCACGATACGGCTCGTCTTTCACGCCAGATGGATAGACCACCATAAAAGCGCTGATAAGCGGCTCAAGCCAATGGTGAAACGCGCATGCCTCAAACGCGCACTCTGTCATCTGTGAGAGAATATAATGGAACCAAACCCGCCATTCTTCGAGTTCGCCAAAGCAGGTGATGCCAGAAGTGATCTCGCGCAACGCGTCCGAGACCTCCAGGCAATCCAAATCGTGAAGATTTTTCTCACACAGATCACGATAGTATTTGCGTTCTTTCGACATAAACCACGCTTCGCCCATCGGTTCTTGCGGACGGGGAAACGCTTGCTTGAGGCGCGCGAGCGCTCCCGCGTTTTGCGGCGTGCCGGGGATCCACCGGAATTGAAAATTGCTGTCTAAGCCGGGCTGGGACATCACAAACTCTTAAGAGGCAACCACCTTCGCCAGAACATCCGGGCGGTCGGTGCAGATCGCGTTGAGGCCGCGGGCGACCAGTGCTTTCATGTCGGCGGGATCGTCGACCGTCCAGGCGCCGACTTTCAGGCCGAGCGCTTTCGCTTCGGCGACATTCGCGTCCGTCGCATCGCCATACGGTGGAAACCAGCCGTCGCCACCCGCCGCTTTGATCGCCTTGCGGATCGAACCGCCATAGTTCACCGCATCGAATCCGCCCGCCCACGGCGACGTGCCGGCCTTCGCCATGTGTCGCAGCGCGGCCAGCGCAGCGTCCGATGGCGGTTCGTCCTGCGGAGGCACCGGTCCGTCGCCGAACCAGCTTTCGTTCAGCGTGGTGAACCAGCACTGCGCATCGCAGATCTTCTTCACATGCAGCAGGCCCGGCCAATCGAAGCCCACGAAAATCGCGCGATGCAGATAGTCATGCTTCTTCAGCACTGCGACGGCGGCTTCGGCGAGCGCCACCGGATCGGCGCCCATGTCGCGGTCGATCCACGAGGTTTTGAGCTCGACCTGCAGCCAGAACGGCTTAGTGGCGGTCTTGCAGACCTCGATCACCTTCGCAAATGCAGGAATGCGCTCGCCATCGACATCGCGCAAATCCGGCTGATGGCTGCCATAGGGTGTCGCGCGGTCGTGACGGCCAATGTCGTAGCCGCGCAATTCCGCAAGCGTGAGGTCCTTGATGCGCGGCGTCGGCTTGGTCAGCCATTTGCCGTCTGCGCCGCGAACGATCTCCGGCTTCAGGCGATAGTCGTGGAACACCACGACTTCGCCGTCCTTCGACAGATGCACATCGAGTTCGGCGCCGTCCGCACCCATCGCCACCGCGCCACGGAACGCCGCGAGCGAGTTCTCCGGCCACAGCCCCGCGCCGCCGCGATGAGCGATGTTCAACGTCGGCATTGTGCATCCCGCCCGGGCGTTTCAGCGCGCAGCCATAGCATACAAAGGCGGGGTAAGCTGGCCGTACTGGCCGCTTTTCGGCATCCAATCGCGATAGAATATGCCGGACAACGCCCATGGCGTGACGCCATCGGGCGCCAGCACCGGCAACACGACCTGCTCGAAGTGCAAGGCGACAATGCCTCTGGCGGCTATCTGCACATCGAACGCATAAGGGAGACGGTGTTTGATCAGCGCGCGCAGTTCGATGCGCCGGCGCTCGAACACCGGCTCCTCCAACACGTCCGACAGCATGAACCCGGAGATATCGTAGCCGAAGCGCCGCAGCAAAGCAGAACCCGCGGCGCGGGCGCGAAAGTCCAGGCCGCCATGCGTGGGCTCGTAGACCACCAGATTGGCGAGCAACGGTGCTAGGGCGGGCCGCGGAATCTCGCGCCCAATGCGGAAACATTCGCGCATCTTCCGCCAATGGTGCATCAAAACGCGCGCATCGCCATGCGACGGTTCGGACAACGGTGTCTGGATTTCGTCAAAGGCGCAGTCGTTGCCATCGCGCCAACTGGGCCCTCCCCCTTGCAGGAAAGAACACTCTGCCAGCGCCGCAGTGCGGGCGCGCCGGTCGGAAACGCTTTCGGTGTTGCGATGGTACATGGGGGCCTCCTCCGTCGCAAAAGCGCACGGTCAGGCCGTCCCCTCAGCCCCAGCACACTCCATCAACGCTAACTCGCAAATGCGTGTTTGGTTTTCCGCAAAAGCCGGCAACATGCATGGCGTGCTTAACACTGCCTTGTCGCAAAAGATCAGCAACGCATACGTGTGCAGCGCTGCTGCAGTTTCGCTGCGACAAGCCCGATTCCGGATTGGGCTTGCCTGCCGCCGATTAACCGTCGAGCCGTTCGCACGCGCGCAACGTGCGGCGCTTTCAACAAATGTTTAGTCCGGCCGTTTGTTCTTGCCGATGAAGCCGAACATGTGGCCGGCGACATTGCGGATCTGGATCTGATCGCTGCCTTCGGTGATGCGGTAACGGCGATGATGGCGGTAGATGTGCTCGAACTGCTTGTGGCGCGAATAACCCCAGCCGCCGTGCACCTGCATCGCCCAGTCGGCGGCGTTGCACACCAGCTGATTGCCGCGGTAGTTGCACATGCTCACCTTGTCGGACAGGTAGAGCTGGATTTCCGGCCCGCTCATCCGGTCCATCTCCCACGCGGTGCGATAGATCAGCCAACGCAGCATCTCGGCTTCGGTGTTGAGTTCGACCAGGGGCCACTGGATCGCCTGGTTGTGCGACAGCGGCTTGCCGAACGGCTTGCGCGTATTGGCGTAATCGATGCTCTCGTTGATGCAGTATTGCGCCGCGCCGACGCCGCTCGCCGCCTGGCGGATGCGGTTCTCGTGCACGAAATGACGCGCCAGCACGAGGCCGTTGTCGAGCGGCCCGAACATCGCGCTGTCCGGTACCCAGACATTGGTGAACGACACGCGCGCGTGGTCGGTCGGCATGTTGAATGTCCACATGTACTCTTCGATCTTCACGCCGGGATCGTTCATCGGGACAAGGAAGCAGGTCAGGCCACGCGCCTCGCCGTCCTTTCCGCTCGTGCGGCTGAACACCATGTCGTGGGTCGCGGTGTGGACGCCGGTGTTCCACATCTTCGCACCGTTGATGCGCCAGCCATTGCCGTCCTTGACCGCGCGCGTTTCCATCCATGTCGCGTCCGACCCGTGTTTCGGCTCGGTGAGGCCAAAGCCGCAGCGGGTACGGCCTTCGAGCTGGCCCCAGAGAAATTCTTTTTTCTGCTCGTCGGTCCCGAAGTCGCGGAACATGAGGATCTGCGGGAAATTGCCGACGACCGAGCTCTCGTTCTGCAGGTCGTTGTGCAGGCCGAGCCCCTTGGTCGCGAGATGCTCGCGGATGATCGCCATCGCGAGGTTGCCGATGTTCTTGCCGCCATATTCTTCCGGCAAGGCGAGGCGCAGGAAGCCCGCCTTGTCCGCACGGCGCTTCATCTCGCGCAGCAGGTCTTCCCATTCCTTGCGCGGCAGGCCGCCATGTTCGAAATCGGTGCGCGCCCACTCGCGGCGGTGATCGAAGAAGCGGTCGTTGTCGTCCTGCTTCTGCAGCGGCACGATTTCCTTCTCGATGAAGTCGTCGAGTTTCACCAGCAGGTCTTTGACGTTCTGCGGGATCGTGAAGTCCATGGCGTGCTCCCAATGTCGTTTGCGCGAACATTACCGCCGCGCCCTTGGCGGCGTCGAGCGCAATGCCGCTGCGGAAGCGGCTACTGAATCGTGATGGACCCGATGACGGCGTCGATCATGGGCTGGCATGCCGCCTGGCACAGCACCGGGAACGATGTCGCGAGCGTCAGATAACCCTGATCGTAAGGCACGAAATAGGTCACCGATTTGTCCCTTTCGGCCTCCCCACCGTCTTTCGGGACGATCACGACCGTGGATTGAAGGGCGGGGTGGCCGTCGATCTGTGTCAACGAGATGTCGCAGCTCTCGACGCTGTCGCCGTGCGCGGTGATCTGTTGCGTGGCGAACGGACATTGCTTCGCGGCGATCTCCGGGAGTTGGGACGGCTTGACCTTCTGGAGATCGGACGGCGAGATATCCTGATCCATCTTATGCTGCACCTGGATCGTCACGTTCCGCAGCATCTGTGGATTGAACGCGAAGAGCTTGGCGTCGGGAACATCTGTAGCCTCGGCGCAGGATTTTTTCCGGACGTTGTCGGGGTCGCTGACGTTGCCAAGCAGCGCATTCGTGTTGTCGTCGCATGCCATCCAGTTCGCCGGGAGCGACAGCGTAACGCCCGGCGCCGGAACCAGATTCACGGGCGGTGGCGCGGGCGGCGCTTCTGCAAGAGCAGCAAGCACGAGCGATCGTACGATCGCGTCCGCGGCCGCTGAGCCCGCCGTGGCATTTGCCGCCGGCATCTCGAACTGCAGCATAAGATCACCCTGTTCGTAGGGAATCTGATAATCGCGAACGAGATGTGCCGGATCGTTCGGCGTTTTTCCCGCGAACGTCCCTATCAGAGCCGGATGACCCGCGGCGGTGCCAACCATGAAGTTGCAGCTGAGGATAGACAGGTTGGGGATGCCCATTTCCGCGGCTGGGTCCAGGCATTCGAGCTTATTCATTTCCTGCAGAACTTCCGGCCGGTTGTCGGCAAGAACATCCGCCCTCACGAAGGGCAACTTGTCATAGGCGACAATGAGACTCAGGAAGTCGGACGGTTCAATGTGAATCAGATGCATCCGGTCGTCCGGCCGGACACCGGCAAAGCGGCAGAAAGGATGCGTTGCGTTCGGCAATCGGCCGCCGCCTTCGAGCGGGACCACCGTGTTGTCACAGCCGAACCAGCCTTGCGGCAACGCGAGCGATGCGCCCGGCGCGATATTCAAACGGGCGGGTGCGGAAGTATGCGGCTTCGTAGCCTTCGCCGCGACGCTTGATGGCGCTGCGAGAAGCAGCAGAGATGCTGCAAGCGCAGTCAAATCACGCCGATTCATGAATGCCCCCCTCGAAAGAGACTGGCATGCCGTAGCGACAGCCCGCAAGCAGCTGCCGAAAGGCCACTCGACAGTTTCGCAGCACACCTCTTACGATTTGCCGGAGACAGGTCGGGAGATATGGATGGCGAAAACCCTCGGCGATGCGTTCGGCGGCCAGTTGACGACCGTGGAGGAACAGCGCGCCATCTGGAAAGAGGCACTGCACGAAGACGCGATCTGGGAAGGGCCGATGTTCGAGACGCCGGTCCAGTTCATCGGCGCCGAAGCCTGCGGTCACTTCTTTGAGTTGTTGCTGAGCGTCGTGCCACGGTTCACCACCGCGGTGGTGGGCATGTACCCTACCGCGGAACCGGGCACGATCATCATCGAGAGCCACGGCGGCGGACCGACCGCCGACGGCAGCACGACCTATACGCAACGCTATTTCTCGCTGATCACGACGAAAGACGGCCGCGCGTTCCGAATGCGCGAATACTGCAATCCGTTCCAGACCTACAAGGCGTTCGGCAAGGAGCATTGGGAAAAATCGACCGCCGCGATCATGAAGAAATACAACAGATCATGGCCGGACTCGCAGGCCGTCGATCCGATCAACCTGCCGCCGGTGAAGTGAGGCCAGTTCTTTGAGCACGATCACCAGCGAAGACCGCAAGGCGATGACGGAGTCGGTGCGGCGGCTTCTCGCCGACAAGCACAGCGAAGCGGTCGTGCGCCGGACCATGGAAACGCCATCCGGGATCGACGACGCTTCGTGGAAGCTGCTGGTCGAACTCGGATTGCCGGGGCTCATCATTCCCCAGGAACACGACGGCCTCGGCGGGGGTCCGATCGAGGCGGAAGCCATCATGGAAGAAGCCGGCAGCGTACTGCTCGGCGCGCCGCTGCTCGCCGGCTGGATGGCGGCAAGCCTGATCGATGCCACCGGCGACGGCGCAGCGAAAGCACGGCTCCTGCCACGCCTCTCGGCCGGTGGCGTCGCGAGCGTTGCGCTGACCGGCGATGCCGGGAGCTGGAAGGCGGATGGAGTCGCGTTGTCCGCCGCGCAGGCGGGCAATGGATGGACGCTCAGCGGAACGGCGTCGTTCGTCCTGCACGGACAGAATGCCGAACTGTTGCTGGCGGTCGCCAGAACATCCGATGGCTTTGGAATCTTCGAAGTCGCGCATGACGCCGGCGGTCTGCAGATCGCGTCGCTGCCGACCTTCGATCGAACCCTGCGGCTGGCGCGGCTCACGTTCGACAACGTATCCGCGGTGAAGCTGGGAACGGCGGGCTGGGACGCTGTCGCCAAGGTGCTGGACTTCGCGTTGGTTGCGCTGGCCGGCGAACAGGCCGGTGGCGCGCGCCGCGTGCTGGAGTTTACGACACAGTATGCCAAGGAGCGTCATCAGTTCGGCCGCGCGATCGGGAGCTTCCAGGCGATCAAGCACATGGCGGCCAATCTTCTTCTCGAAACGGAGTCGGCGATCAGCGTCGCGCGCGCCGCCGCGGTTGCGCTCGCGAACGATGCGCCCGACGCCAGCGAGCTGGTGGCGCTGGCCGCGTTCACCTGCGCCGATGCCTACAACAAGGTGACAGCGGACGCGACCCAGATGCATGGTGGCATCGCCTTCACCTGGGCGCATCCCGCGCACCTGTATTTACGCCGTGCGCGCGCCGACGGCCAATTGTTCGGTGCCTCCGATTATCACCGCGAACGCTATCTGAAAGCATTGGGAGCCTGAGATGGCAGCAGATATCCGCACGATGAGCGATGACGAATTGCGGCAGAGCGTACGCGCCTGGTTGACGGAAAACTGGAAGAACGATCTTCCGCCGGCACAGCAATGGGTCACGACGCCGGAGCATCGCGCCTGGATGAACAAGGTGGTCGATGCGCGCTGGGCGGTGAACCGCTGGCCCGCCGCATGGTTCGGCCGCGGTCTTTCCGACGAACAGTCCCAGATCGTCGAACAGGAATTCCGCGGCGTGCGCGCACCCGGCGCGGGTCTCGACAAATCGCAGCTCTACGCCATCACCGCGCTGACCTTCGGCACCGATGCACTCAAACATGCGGTGTTGCGCGGCATCCTGACGGGCGAGATCGCGATGTGCCTGCTCTATAGCGAACCCGGCGCCGGCTCCGATCTCGCGGGCATCCGCACCCGCGCCGAACGCGACGGCGACGAATACATCGTGAACGGCCAGAAGGTCTGGACATCCGGCGCGATGACGGCGGATTACGGGATGCTGCTCGCCCGCACCAACTGGGACGTGCCGAAGCACCAGGGCATCTCGTTCTTCTTCCTGCCGATGAAGCAAAAAGGCGTGGAAGTGCGCCCGCTGCGCCAGGTGACGGACGAATCGCATTTCAACGAAGTGTTCATCACCGACGCGCATGTCCCGGCCGATTTTCTATTGGGCGGCCTCAACAATGGCTGGCGCGTGCTGCAGACGGCGCTTGCCTATGAACGCTCCGTGATGGGCGATGCCGCGCGTGGACCTCGGCGTGCCGGCGACAAACCGGGCAACGACCTGATCGCGCTCGCGCGCGAGGCGGGCAAACTGGACGATCCCGTCGTGCGGCAGCAACTCGCGCAGGTGATGAGCTATCGCCGCGTGAATGCGATCAACAACGCGCGCGCCAAGGCCGATCTGGAAACCGGCACATCGTCGCCGGTGATGTCGCTCGGCAAGCTCGCGATGTCGCGGATTCTTCACGAGGAAGCACGGCTGCGCACTTCATTGCTCGGTGCCAGTTCGATGCTCGACGGCGAGGCCTATCCGCGCGCGGACGATGCAAATTTCCTCAGCCTTAACGCCTACTTTACTTCGATCGGCGGCGGCACGGATCAGATCCAGCGCAACATCATCGGCGAGCGCGTGCTCGGTCTTCCGAAAGAACCGGAAGTCGATCGCGATATTCCGTTTCGCGATGTACGCGCGGGATGAGGGCTGAAAGGACGCCCGGCGACAGCCGGCGGCGCCTATTTTTGTGACCTCCGTCATCCTAGCGACTTGTCACCAAGCCTTTCAGGGCCGTAATGTTTCCGCCAGAAACGGGGTGGTCATGACCGAAACACGCGGCAAGCTGGGCAGGCACTTTGGCCAGGACGACGATTTAACCATCGCTCCGCCAGTCGGCTTCGGCCTCACATCACGATGATCCAAGGCCGAAACGACATCGCCTATGCTGGCGGCCAGACTACGCCCGGTGTCATTCAAATGAATGATGACGGCGCCGACATCGCCCATTTAGCGTCCGGTCCGGCAATACGACAGGGGCTTACCAAAAAGATGCTCAGTATGCGCTTACAAAATCTATGCGCGTCCTGCGGCACGTCTCTCGTCGCTTCGATGGTCTGCGTTGAGCTCGCGAATGCGACCCTTACGGGCATTTGGGGGCAGTGATGAGCAAAACACACGACAAGCTGGGCAAAAGTCTTTCCGGTCAGGACGACAGCGATCTATCCACCGGCTCTCCAGTCGGATTTGGCCCGGTGCCCCTTCTCGGCAATCCGGTTACCGGCACAAAAGGCAACGACTTCGTCCATGTCTCCGGCGACGGTCTGACGCCACCGGCGGGCTACAAGGACAATCCCCACGCAACCGACGGCATCGACGTCATCACCATGACGCAGGGCGGCAACGACATCGTCTATGCCGGCGACCAGAGCGACTACATCTACTTTGGCGCCACGCTGACGGCGGCCGACAAAGTCAACGGCCAGGGCGGCAACGACACGCTCTTCATTACCGGCGACTACAGCGCGGGTCTGACGTTCGCATCGGATTCTCTGAGCAGCGTGGAGTACCTGACGCTGGGCGCAGGCTTCAATTACAAACTGACGGTGGGTGAAGGCAACCTCGTCACGACTCCGGACAATGGCGAGGCTTTCCATGTGGACGCAAGCGCGCTCGGCGCCGCCAATACGCTCAACGTCAACCTCTCCGCCATCGCCGACCAGGGAATCTACGTCACCGGTGGCGCGGGCAACGACATCATCTTCACGGGCAATTATGCGAACTCGGTCGATCTCACCGCGGGCGGCAACGACACCGTGCGCGGCGGCATTGGGCTCGACTACATTTATATGGGAGGGACGCTCACCGCGGCCGACAAGATCAACGGTGGCGGCGGCCCGTTCGATACGATCTTTCTGAGCGGCGATTATTCGGCGGGTTTGGTTTTTGGCGCGACAACGCTGACCAACGTGCGCACCATGAATCTCGCCGGCGGCCATTCCTACAAACTGATCTTCAACGATGCGATGATCGCCAAGGGCGGGTCGATGACGTTCGACGGCAGTGCGCTTGGCGCCAGCGACAAGCTCACGCTGAACGGATCGGCGGAAAAGAACGGTGCGATGACCTTCCTGGCGGGGGCGGGAACCAATACCCTCACCGGCGGGCAGTTCTCCAACGTATTCTACTTTGGCAATGGTGGTACCGACATCGCCACCGGCGGCAAGGGGAACGATCAGTTCACGTTCGGATTCTCACCCGGAACGACATACACGACAGCCGACCACATCAACGGCGGTGGCGGCGACGATCTCGCGATCATCGGCACGACGGGCACGCAAGCGCTCATCCTGGGCGCACCCAGCATGCAGAACATCGCCACGCTGCAGATCAATGGCGGCGACTACACGATCAAGACGCTGGATAATCTCGTCGGCGCCGGAAAAACGATGTCGATTACGATGTTGGACCCAAACGGCACGGATCCGCTGAACTTCAACGGATCGGCGGAAACCGATGGCGCTTTCCACGTCCAGAGCGAAAGCGGCGCCGACAGAATAACGACGGGCGCGGGGAACGACACGATCGAAGCGCACGGCGGCGCGGACATCATCAACCCCGGCGCGGGCTCCGATACCCTCGTCTACGACGCTGCCACCGACTCGACCAGCGTGAACTACGACACCATCGTCGGTTTCGATTTCGCGAACGATAAGTTCGACCTGCCGGGAACCGGGTTGGTTACCAGCATCGACACCGCAATCACGAAGGGCCGTCTCACGACCGCGAATTTCGATGCGAAGCTGGAGGCGATCACGGCGCAGGGGACGGCCCATCAGCTGAACGCCGGCCATGCCGTTCTATTTACGCCCGACAGCGGAGAACTGGCCGGAAAAACCTTCCTGATCGTCAATGCGGACGGCGCCGTGGGCTACAATCCGGGGACCGACTACGTGATCGAACTCAACGCGCCGAAAGGAACGCTGCACACGACGGACTTCATCTGATCGCGTTGCGTTAACGCCACGGTCAGCGTGTTTGGCAGCATTCTTTTTTCTGTGTGTTGACTTCGCGAAACCGCAGGCGTACCCAAATGCCGTTCGCGGGAATGGTCCCGCGTTCTCTTTGAGAGCCACGATGCACAGTTGCATTTTTAAAGTTCGCAACGCCGCGCCTTCTGCCCTGCCGGGCGGGAAGACCGCTGCAATCGCTCGCGAGGAGAACGCGCTCTAGGTCTATGTCCTGGCGCAAGAGTTTCACCCTCCGGGCCACGGCTTCGGAGGGTTTTTTGTTTGTACCCGTTCGAGTGTCTGGGTCCGGCATACAAAGACTGATGTGTCATGACGGATATTACGGAATTCGATCTCAAGAACGCCGGCGCCCGCGTTGAGGGGCATGGCTGGGATGCCTGGATTGCGGAAACCCGGGAGCTTCTGAAGCTTGCCGGTCCGCTGATTCTCACCCAACTCGCACAGATGGCGATCGGCACGACCGACACGCTGATGTTGGCGCGTTACTCCAACACCGCGCTGGCCGGCGCCGTGCTCGGCAACACGATGTTCTATTTCTGCTGGTTGCTCGGCTCCGGTCCGACGGCGGCGGTGTCGCCGATGATCGCCCACATCCTGGGCGCCGATCCGGACAACAGAACCGATGTGCGCGTGGTCGTGCGCATGGGGTTCTGGTCGGTGCTGATGATCGGCCTGCCGCTGGTCGTATTTCTGCAGTTCGCGAAACCGGTCCTGCTGCTGCTCGGCCAGGCCAACCAGCTCGCCACCGCTGCCGCGGCGTTCGTAGTGCCGCTGTCGTTTGGCCTGCCCTTCAGCCTCGGCTTCCAGGTGCTGCGCAACTATTCCACGGCACTGTCGAAACCGAACGCGTCGCTGATCGTGATGGGCTTCGCGGTCGTGTTCAACATCGTCGCGGACTACGGGTTGATCTTCGGACATTTCGGCCTGCCGCGGCTCGGCCTGCTGGGCTCCGGCATGGCGAGCGCCTGTTCGTTCATGTTCAGCTTCCTGGTGATGCTGATCGTGGTCCGGCTGACGCCGAAGCTACATATGCACCGGGTCTTCCGCGACGTGCTGAACGCCGATTGGCCGAAGCTCAGGGAGATCTACCGGCTGGGTCTGCCGATCGGTCTCACCATGATGTTCGAGGCGACGCTGTTCTTCTCCTCGAACTTCATCATGGGGCATTTCGGGCTCGATTATCTGGCCGCGCACACCATCGCGATGAACGTGCCGTCCGTCACCTTCATGGTGCCGCTCGGCATCGCCATGGCGGCGACGGTGCGCGTGGGCCTTGCAGCGGGTGCGAACGACAGGGAGGCATCGCGGCGCGCGGGCTATGCCGCCATTTTGGTCGCGAGTGCTTTCATGTTCTTCACGGGCATCATCCTGTGGAACTGGCCGTTCCAGCTGGCGACGGTGTATCTGCCGCCGACGCCGGCCAATATGCCCGCGCTGCTCCTGGCGGTGACGTTCCTCCACGTCGCGGCGCTGTTCCAGATTGTGGACGGCATCCAGGTGACGGCGGCGCTGTCGCTGCGCGGGCTGAAAGACGCCCACGCACCGATGTGGATCTCGGGCGCAAGCTACTGGCTGGCGGGTTTCCCGACCTGCCTGCTGTTCGGGTTCTACTTCGGCCTGAAAGGGCTCGGCATCTGGATCGGACTGGCATTCGGCCTGTTCGTCGCTGCGATCCTGATGTGCTGGCGGTTCTGGTATCTGAGCCGGGACTGAAAAAACCCTTTCGCGGAGCGGACGTTGTCCGCTCCGCGAAAGCCGCTAAGCTCCCGCGAAAATATCGCCAGGAGCACGCCTATGTTCGATTTCTCGCGGATCCAATCCGTGGCCGATGTCACGCGCATCCATGCGCAGGATCGGCCCGATGCGGTGGCGCTCGACTACAACGATCGTCTCACGACCTTTCGCGAACTGGACGAACGCGCCAGCCGGGTGGCGCAGGGACTGATCGGATTCGGCCAGAAGCCGGACGCGCGCATTGGACATATCGGCAAGAACAACGACCTCTATTTCGAGATGCTGCTCGGCGCATTCAAGGCCCGCGCGGTGGTCGTCGGCGTCAACTGGCGGCTGGCGGTGCCGGAGATCGCCTATGTCTTGAACGACGCGGGCTGCGAGGTGCTATTCGTCGGAAAGGATTTCTACGCGACGATCGAAAAGACGCTGCCGCATTGTCCGAGGCTGAAATATGTCGTCGCGATGGACGGCGGTCATCCCGAGTGGCCTTCCTATGAGGCATGGCGCGACCAGCAGCCCGCCACCGATCCCATGCTGCCGATCGGTCCCGACGACGACGTGATCCAGCTCTACACCTCCGGCACGACCGGTCATCCCAAAGGCGTGCAGCTCACCAATGCGAACTACCTCGCGATCTTCCAGTGCCTCGGAGCGGTCGGACTTGGCTACACGCCGGAGGACACCGTGCTCGTGGCGATGCCGGTGTTTCACGTCGCCGGCGTCAATCTCGGTCTGATGTCGATCTCGCAAGGAAGCCGCGGTGTCATTCTGGGCGATGTCGATCCCACGGAAATCCTCCGCCTGATCGAAGCGAAGGGCATCACACAGGCCTTCCTCGTTCCTGCCGTGATCCTGTTTCTGCTCCAGCATCCGCGTGCGGCGGAGGTCGACTTCAGCAGGTTGAAATCGATCGCCTATGGCGCCTCGCCGATTTCGGACGATGTGCTGCTGCGCGCGCAGAAGCTGATGGGCTGCAACTTCATCCAGCTCTATGGACTGACTGAAACCACCGGCGGCGGCACGCATCTTCCGCCCGAAGCGCACGATCCCGCGAAGGGCAAGCTGCGCTCCTGCGGCCTGCCGCTGCCCGGCTGCGAGATTCGCGTGGTCGATGGCGAAGGCAATGCGTTGCCCTCGGGCGAAGTCGGAGAAATCCAGATCCGGGGCGCGCACATCATGAAGGGCTATTGGGCCAAGCCGGATGCGACCGCGAAATCTATCCAGGACGAATGGTTCGCGAGCGGCGATGCCGGCTTCTTCGACGCCGACGGCTACCTTTATATTCACGACCGCGTGAAGGACATGATCGTGTCCGGCGGCGAGAACATCTATCCGGCGGAGGTCGAGAATGCGATTTTCGGGCATCCGGCTGTAGCCGACGTGGCGGTGATCGGGGTCCCGGACGAACGCTGGGGCGAGGCGGTGAAGGCGATTGTGGTCGCCAAGCCGGGCGCCGATGCCACCCCGGCGGAGATCATCGCCTATGCCCGCGAGCGGATTGCAGGCTACAAACTGCCCAAAACCGTGGATTTCATCGCCGCCCTGCCCCGCAATCCTTCGGGCAAGATCCTGCGGCGCGAATTGCGAGAACCCTACTGGGCCGGCCAGACACGACGGGTGAACTGACCGGCGGGGACGGGCCGGCAGTCCGCGCCATACTTGGGGGCCATACGCTTTTCGCAATCCCCACCCCCGCCTGACGCAGTTCCAGGTACTATTGGGAAGTTCGCAGATCGCGACTACACTCTGACTCGCACGGGAGGGAGGAGTTATGCCTGTGTTTCGCTTAGCACTTCTGGGCGCCGTGGCGTTGTCGCTGACGACGCTTCCGACAATCGCATGTCCCGCCGACAAGGCGATCAAGGTCAAGAGCTATGCACCGGCCGATATGGGCGGCGAGACCATCCGCAAAGTCGGCCGCGGCGAGCGGCTGGCGATCATGTGCGAGGGTGTCGACCTGGCCGGACCGGATGACGTGCGCGTCGTGCTCAACTTCGCCGCAAGCGGCGCGAAGGAGCTCGGCTACAAAGGCGTGCTCGCGACCGATCAGACACGCAGCGACGGCAAGCTGCAGATCCGCGTGCCCGATGCGCCTGACCTTGCCAACCACACGCTCGACGTCGAAGTGTTCATGCTGAACGGCGGCGACAAGGCGAAGACCTGCGACGCCGGCAAGGTCCGCATCACTTAAAGCGCCACTGCTGCGGCAATCGCCAGAACGCCCAGCGCACCTGCCGCGATCCATATCGCGACACGGATATCATGCGTGCTGTCGAGTTGCGCTTCCGCGATCCGGCGCGTGGTTTCGGGATGCAACTTTAGCCCGCCATCCGCCATCATCGCCGAGATCGTTTCCGCATTGCGCAACAGTTCGGGCAGGTTTTGTGCGAGTTTGCCGAGCGCGCTGACGCCCTCGCCCACATCGCGCAGCCGCGCCTCGGGTCCCAGATTGCGCAGCATCCACTCTTCGGCCACCGGACGCGACGCTTCCCAGATGTCGAAACCGGGATCGAGGCCGCGCGCCACGCCCTCCACGACCACCATCGTCTTCTGCAGCATCACGAGTTGCGGCTGTGCCTGCATGTCGAAACGGCGCGTGGTGTCGAACAGCTGTTGCAGCAGACGCGCCATGGAGACTTCGTGGATCGGCTTGCCGAAAATCGGCTCGCCGATCGCGCGCAGCGCCTGGGCAAAGGTTTCGACCGGATAGCGCGCTGGAACGAAGTTCACCTCGTAGTGCAATTCCGCCACGCGACGATAGTCGCGCGCAAGGAAACCGGCGAGCGTACCCGCGAGGAAGCGCCGCATTGCGAGATCGAGCCGCCCCATGATTCCGAAATCGACCGCGACCAGGCGGCCTTCGGCGTCGATAAACAGATTTCCCGGATGCATGTCGGCATGGAAGAAACCGTCGCGCAGCGCCTGGGTGAGAAAGCTGCGGACGACGAGCGTTGCGATCCGTTTGGGATCGTGGCCTGCGGCCTCGAGGGCGGCGCGGTCGCGGATGCTGATCCCGTCCACCCACTGGGTCGTCATCACCCGCTCGCTCGTACGTTCCCAATCGACACCGGGGACGCAGAATTGCGCATCGGCTTTGGTGCGTTCGGCGAGTTCGGACGCCGCCGCGGCCTCCATCCGCAGATCGAGTTCGAGCGCCACCGACTGCGCCAGCGTGTCAACGACGGGTGTCAGGCGCAGGCGGCGCGCTTCCGGCGAAAAACGCTCGGCGAGACGCGCAGCAAACGCGAGCGCAGACAGGTCGCGCGCGAACTCCTGCTCGATCCCGGGACGCAGTACCTTCACCGCCACACGACGGGGCGGATCGTCCGCGGTGTCCGCTTCGTGGACCTGGGCGATCGACGCGGCCGCGACCGGTTCGCCGAAACGCGAGAACAGCGCGGTCAGCGGCTTGTCGAGTTCGGCTTCGATCTTGGTCTTCGCCTGCTCGGTCGGAAACGGCGGCAACCGGTCCTGAAGCTGTTCGAGCGCGGTCGCCACTTCGGAGCCGATGACATCGGGCCTGGTCGCCAGGATCTGTCCGAGCTTGATGTGCGCCGGCCCGAGGCTTTCCAGCGCCCGGGCGAGGCGCACGCCGGGCGGGGCCGCGACATCCACCTGTCCGAAGCCGAGCACGCGGCGCGTCACGCGCAGCGAGAACGGAATCTGCGCGACGTACTCCTTCGGAATCAGCGCATCGTGCCGCGCCAGCGTGCGAGCGATTTTCCACAGGCGTGCAAGGTTGGAAAACGTTCGGATCATATGCGCCACGCCGAATGCATGGCGGCGATCCCGCCGGCAAGATTGCGCACCTTCACGCGCGACAGCCCCGCCTTCTCGATCATCTTCGCGAATTTTGCCTGGGGCGGAAACCGGCGGATGCTTTCCGCAAGATAGCGATAGGCCGCCTCGTCGTTCGCCACCCATTTGCCGACGCGCGGCAGGACATTGAAAGAGTAGGCATCGTACAGCACGTCGAGCCCCGGCGCCTCGACCCGCGAAAACTCCAGGCACAGGAATCTTCCGCCGGGTTTGAGCACGCGCCGCGCCTCGGCCAGCGCCTTATCAATATGTGTGACGTTGCGGATGCCGAAGGCGATCGTGTAGGCGTCGAAGCTGCCGTCCGGCACCGGCAGCCGCTCGGCATCGCCCGTGATCCATTCGATGGAGTGCTCGCCTTTCTCGGCCGCGCGACGCACACCCTCGCCCACCATATCGGCATTGATGTCGCAGACGAGCACGCTCGCCTCGCCGCCACGAGCCCGCGCCAAGTCCGCGATGCGGAAGGCGATGTCGCCGGTGCCGCCGGCCACGTCTATGCAGCGCATGCCGGGTTGCGGGTTCAGCCATTCGACGAAGGCGTCCTTCCACAGCCGATGGATTCCGCCGGACATGAGGTCGTTCATCAGGTCGTAGCGCCTGGCGACCGAGGAAAAGACCTCGCGCACGAGGCCTTCCTTTTCGGCCTCCGGCACGTCGCGAAAGCCGAAGCTGGCAGTGGTGTCAGCAGTCATGGCCTGAAGGATACACTATTGTCGTTTCCAAAGAGCGACTCCGGCTATGACGTCCGGGACGAAGCGTCGCAACACTCAACCAGCGCCCCAACAGGTCTGTCACGAAATGCCCGAACTTCCCGAGGTCGAAACGGTAAAGATGGGTCTCCAGCCAGTCATGGAAGGGCACCGCTTCACCCATGTCGAAACGCGCCGCGGCGATCTCCGGGTCCCGTTCCCGAACGATTTTGCCGGGCGGCTGACGGGACGACGGGTGAAGAAGCTATGGCGCCGGGCGAAATACATCCTGGGCGATCTGGACGACGGCGAAACCCTGGTGATCCACCTCGGCATGAGCGGCCGGATGAGCGTCCATGTCGAAGGCAATGCGCGGAAGCTCGGCAACTATGTCCATGACATGGGCGGTGCAACCGTTGGGCAGGACAAGCACGACCATGTGGTGATGGACACCGATGCCCCGGCCCGGATCGTGTTCAACGACCACCGCCGCTTCGGCCTGATGCTGCTCGTCGCCACGGCCGAACTGGACGAACACAAGCTGTTTAAGGACCTCGGTGTCGAGCCGTTGTCCGACGCGTTCGACACCGCATACTTGCGCGAGGCGCTGAAAGGCAAGAAGACGCCGATCAAAGCCGCGCTGCTCGATCAGCGTGTGATCGCCGGCCTCGGCAATATCTATGTGTGCGAAGCGCTGTACCGCGCGAAGATTTCTCCCAGGCGGCAGGCAGCGAAGGTCAATCCGGAACAGGTGGCGCGCCTTGCGCCTGCGATCAAGGCCGTGCTGCGCGAGGCGGTGAAAGCCGGCGGCTCATCATTGCGCGACCACAAGCGCACCGATGGCGAGCTTGGCATGTTCCAGCACCATTTCCTCGTTTACGGCCGCGAGGGCAAACCGTGCCCGGGCAAAGGCTGCAAAGGCACGATCAAGCGGATCGTGCAGTCCGGCCGTTCGACCTGGTATTGCCCGAGCTGCCAGAAATGATCACGCCAGATTGAGCTGTCACGAGACGCCGAAACGGTCGTTGAGCCAGCCGAACTTGCGGCCGAAGCCATAATTGCCCAGTGGCATCAGCGCCTGGCCGTCATCCAGAAGCGCCGCGAACACCCGGTCGAGTTCTTCCTCGCTTGCGCATTCCACGAACAATGAGAATGACGGCGTGAAGTTGAAGGCATGCTGCGCCGGGCTGTCGATACACATCAGCATCTGTCCCGCGATGCGTAAAGACGCAAGGCGCACGGTGCCTTCCGTACCTGGTTCGCCCGCGCCGTAACGCGCGAGCGAGACGATCTCGGCATCCGGCAGAAGCGATGTGTAGAATCGCATTGCTTCTTCCGCCTGTCCCGTGAACATCAGAAAGGGGTGATACTTTTCATAATCCCTCCGGCCATTCGCCGGAGCCTTCGAGCGGCGTTCCGGTTTCGAGGAAGCTCTTGAGGCTGGCGAGAACCGAAGGCCAGCCTTGCGAGGTTGCGGCGATGATCTTCGAATCTTCGACCTCGATCTCGTGCGTCAGCGTGAGCTTGATGCCAAGCTTCACCTCTTCGAGTTCATAGGTGAGCTTCGTGAAACCTTCCGCCTTCATCTCCGGAAAATGCTCGTTGCGCCAAGTGAGCACCAGTTTGGCCGGATAGTCGTTCTCGAGTATCTCGCCGGTGTCCCACAACCGTCCGTCGGGCGTGTAAACGCTCCACGACGAGCCTGCCTTCCAGTCGGATTTCTGGGTCGTGCCCGCCCAGTACTGACGGGTGAACTCCGGCTTGGTCAGCGCCTCCCAGATCTTCTCCCGCGTCGAGCGGATTATGGTGACGTAGACGAATTTCGAGTGTCCCATGGCGCGCCTCACGTCTGCGGCGCCTGGTGCGAACGCGGCAGCGACGCACCGGCTTCGAGAAGGCTCTTGAGGCTTGCGAGGATGCGCGGCCAGCCGCCGGACACCGCCTCGATGAATTTGGCACCTTCCTTTTCGATAGTATGCGTGACGGTCAGCTTCATGATGTCGCCGTCCCGCTCCAGATCGTAAGTGCATCGCGAGTAGCCCTCGTCTTTCAGTTCGGGGCGAAACTCGTTGCGCCATTTGAGCGCCAGATGGCGCGGCGGATCGATCTCCAGCACTTCGCCGGCGTCGGCGACGCGGCCGTCGGAGAATTTCATCGCCCACGAGGCACCCTTTTTCCATTCGGACTCCTGGGTCATGTCGAACCAGTACTGCTTGATGAACTCGGGCTTGGTCAGCGCATCCCACAGCTTCTGCGGTGTGGTGCGGATGTAGGTCACGTAGACGAATTTGCTCATGTGTCTTCCCTTTCCAGGCTGCGTTTGAGATCGCTGAGCGCCTTCAGGCGCCCGCGTTCGTATTTGCCGATCCACCGCTCGGCGATTTCGTTGATGGGCACCGGATTGAGGTAGTGCTCCTTCTCCCGCCCTTTCTTCACGGTGGCGATGAGGTTCGCGTCCTCGAGAATGTCGAGGTGCTTGGTCACCGCCTGGCGCGTCATGTCCATCTGCTCGCACAGTTCGTTCAGCGTCTGTCCGTTGCGGGCATGGAGGCGATCCAGCAGTTCCCGTCGCGATGTGTCGGCAAGCGCTTTGAAAACCGCATCCATGCTCATGCGTTTAATATGCAACCATTTGGTTGCATGTCAAGAGGCATGGGAAAAGACCCGCAAATGACCAGGATTCAGATCACGCCGCGTCTTGCGATCGCTGAGGGTTCGCTCAGCGAGACGTTCATCCACGCCTCCGGACCGGGCGGACAGAACGTCAACAAGGTCGCGAGCGCGGTGCAGCTGCGGTTCGATGCGAAAAACGCCGGCCTGCCCTTCGACGTGCACGCACGGCTCGAGGCGCTCGCCGGCTCGCGGCTGACCAAAGACGGCGTGATCGTCATCACGGCGCGCCAATTCCGAGATCAGCAGCGCAACCGAGAGGACGCGCGCGCTAGGCTGATGGAATTGATCCGCGAAGCGTCGATCGTGCCCAAGAAGCGGAAGAAGACGCGGCCGTCCAAAGGGGCGGTGGAGAAGCGCATCGAGAAAAAGAAGACGCGGTCCGTATTGAAGAAGCAGCGGTCGAAGCGGTACGACGACTAATCCAACGGAGCATCTCATGACCTACGAAAACATCCTGGTGACGACCGACGGCGCGGTGGGGGTGATCACGCTGAACCGGCCGAAAGCCCTGAACGCGTTGAACGCCGGCCTGCTGGGCGAACTCTGCGCGCAGCTTGAGGCGTGGGATCGCGACGACGCCGTGCATTGCACCGTCCTCACCGGCTCCGACCGCGCCTTCGCGGCCGGCGCGGACATCAAGGAGATGGCGCCGCAATCCTACATGGACATGTTCAAATCCAACTTCTTCGCCGAGGCCAATGACCGCATTTCGGCCGTGCGCAAGCCGATCGTCGCCGCGGTTGCGGGATGGGCGCTCGGCGGCGGCTGCGAACTCGCGATGCTGTGCGATTTCATCATCGCGGCCGATACCGCGAAGTTCGGCCAGCCGGAGATCAATCTGGGCGTGATGCCCGGCATCGGCGGCACCCAGCGGCTCACCCGCTTCGTCGGCAAATCGAAAGCGATGGAAATGTGCCTGACCGGCCGCAACATGGATGCGGCCGAGGCCGAACGCGCGGGTCTCGTCTCGCGTGTCGTGCCGGCGGCGGAGCTGATGGCCGAAGCGATGAAAGCGGCGCAGACCATCGCCGACCGCTCCGTTCCTATCGTGATGATGACGAAGGAAACCGTGAACCGCGCCTACGAGACCACGCTGTCCGAAGGTGTGCGGTTCGAACGCCGCGTCTTCCATTCCATGTTCGCGACCGGCGACCAGAAGGAAGGCATGGCGGCATTCAGCGAGAAGCGGAAAGCGGCTTTCAAGAACAGCTAGGCTGTGCGCGTCCTGATTATCGGCGGCACGCGCTTCATCGGCGCGCATACCGCGAGGCAACTGGCCGAAGCGGACGCCGATATCACGGTTTTCCACCGCGGCAGATCGCACAATCCGATGCTGCCGCCGGTTCGGCACATCACCGACTCCGGCGCCGCGTATCCCATTACGCGTTTTCCGGCTTCGCTGACGGCGACGGACTGGGACGTTGTGGTTCACATGGTGATGATGGGCGAAGCGGATGCCCATGCGGCCGTTCGCGCTTTCTCCGGCCGGGCCGGACGGCTTGTGATGATCTCGAGCGGTGACGTCTACCGCGCCTATGGACGGTTGACCCGCTACGAACCCGGCGAACCGGACCCGGTTCCGCTGGACGAAGATGCACCGTTGCGCAGCGTTCTCTATCCTTATCGCGCGCAGGCGGCCACGCTCGGCGCTTATGCCCATGACTATGAGAAAATCCTCGCCGAGAAAACGGTCCGCGAGGCGCACGCTCTTGAATCGGTCGTTCTGCGGCTACCGAAAGTCTATGGCCAGGAAGACAATGCCAATCTCGCGACGGTCTACGGCTTCGCGAGCCAACCCCAATGGCGCTGGACGCATGGTCATGTCGAGAATGTCGCTCAGGCGATCGCTTTGGCGGCAACGCACACGGCGGCCGCAAACCGCATCTACAATGTCGGCGAGGCCATCACGCCGACGATGGGTGAGAGACTGGCACAGCTTCCCGCGCCCAAAGTTACAGCTCGGACACCACCATCCTTCGACTACCGGCAGGCCATGGTGGCCGATACCGGACGTATCCGGTCGGAACTGGGTTTCGCCGAACGGCTCGACGAGATCGCAGCGATGTCAGAGCTTGCGGAGAACTGGGTCGCGTCAGTCCCAAGCGGCGAACAATTTTGATCGAGTGCTGGTTTTCTTGCGTCAGCGTCTAAACGGTCTCATTCTGCCTGTTCAGGTAGACGCGGGGGAAAAATGGCGGCTGGCAAAAAGCGCGTAGCGGTGCTGGGCGGCGGCTTCGGTGCGCTGTCCGCCGCGTTTTACCTCACGGAACAGGAAGGCTGGGCCGACAAATACGAGATCACCGTCTATCAGCAAGGCTGGCGGCTAGGCGGCAAATGCGCCAGCGGCCATGACATGCGCGAAGGCTACGGCCATCGCATCTACGAACACGGCCTGCACATCTTCGCCGGCTTCTACTATCAGTCGTTCGATCTGCTGCGCCGGGTTTATGCGGCGATGGAACGTCCCGATGGTCATCCCAACCGCGATGTCTGGGATGCGTTCACCCCAGAAGATGGCGTCGCGCTGATCGATCACTCGGAATATGCGAGCAAGGATCGGATCTGGTATCTGGATTTTCCGCCCAACTACCAGATACCGGGCGACGACCTCACGATGCCGACGGTCGGCGATTCCATTCAGGCCATGGTTGGCGCGCTGATCCGCTTCACGCCGGCCCACACCACCGGGCCGGTCTCCGCAAGCCCGCCGACCACGCCGCCGCCGAGCGGCACCGGCTCGCCGCTGCAACAGGCGTTCAATCTGCTCAAGAACTATTTCGACAAGGTCGTCGAGGAGGTGAAGGAAGACATCCAGCTGGTCGAGATCGAATTTGCGATGCGCGAGGTGATCAACCTGATCGAAGCGCAGGCCAAGACGGTCACATCGCAACAAAACCTCGAAGGCAATCTCACCGTTTACCGCTTCCTCATGTCCGCCTATCTGGTGCAGACCATCCTCCACGGCGTGATGGCGGACCACGTCATCTCGAGAGGCTACGATTCCCTCGACATCTACGAACTGAGCGAGTGGCTCTACAACAATGCGCTGACCATCGCGAAGCAATATCCGGAATGGGGCGACCCGCACGAGCGCGCGACGGCGCTGATCAACTGGGCGCCGATCAGCTCGGCCTATGACTATGTCTTCGGCTATGGCGACGGCGGCGACGAATCCAAACGGACCTTCGCGGCCGGCACGGCGCTGCGCTCGTTTCTGCTACTCTCGGTCGGGTATCGCGGACACTTTTTCTGGAAGATGAAGGGCGCGATGGGCGACGTGGTCATCGCCCCCCTCTATCTGGCGTTGAAGAAGCGCGGTGTGAAGTTCAAATTCTTCAACCGCATCACTGCGCTCAACGCCCATCCCACCGAAGATGTCATTGCCTCCATCGACTATGTCGAACAGGCGTGCCTGGCCGATCCTGCCGCGGAATACCGGCCGATGGTGAACGTGCCGCTTCCGGGTTGGCCGAAAGACATGCCGCTCGAAGGCTGGCCGGCGACGCCGCTATGGGACCAACTGGCGGATGGCGATGCCTTGAAAGCCGCAGACCGCGACTTCGAAGCCGATCATAACGATCAGCCCGGCGCCGGCGACGTCAAAAAGCAGCTCGTGCTCGGTCAGGATTTCGATCAGATCGTTATCGGGATATCGGTCGGTGGCCTGAAACAGGTGTGCGCCAGTTTTCCCGCGCGGCTGCCGAAATCGAACTGGGGCCCGATGTTCGAGGCCATCACGCTCACCCGGACCTGCGCCATGCAGCTGTGGCACACACGCACGGTGGACGATCTCGGCAGCAAAGGCCCGGATCGCACCTATGCCGGTGCCGAGCAGCCCTATAGCGCGTGGTCCGACATGTCTCATTTGCTCTCGCGCGAGACGTGGCACGGGGCAGAGCGGCCGCTCGGCATCACTTATTTCTGTGGTCAGTTGCCGGGCCCGGAAAACGGCAAGGCGGCCGATGAGAAAGCGCGGGTGAAAGCGCGCGAATGGCTGAGCCAGAACACGACCTTCTATTGGCCGCGCGGTGGCGTGCCGAACAGTCCTTACGGGTTCGATCAAAGTCTGCTGTTCGATCCCGATCCCGGCGCCAACGGCGACCCGCTGGATCGGCAATACATCCGCGCCAACACGAGCCCTTCGGAACTCTACGTGCAGTCGCCGAAGAACAGCCTCTACACACGGATGGATGCCGACGAGTCCGGGTTCTCCAACCTGTTCCTCGCCGGCGACTGGACCCGCAACGGCCTGAACGCGGGCGCCGCGGAATCCGCCGCCAAAAGCGGTGCGCGCTGTGCCGCGGCGCTTGCCGGAACATTGCGCCCGCAAACCGGCTAGACCTTTCCCATGACGAGATGGTCGTTTCCCGACGGACAGGCGGCCGACACGACGCGGGAAGGCGCGATGGCGAAAGCCACCGAGGCCGCCGTGCTCGTCGTCGATGTCTCGGGGTTCACCGCGCTGACCGCCAGCCTCGAGGCCGAACACGGCCGCCGCGCCGCCGACCGGCTGTCTGTGGTGATGGACGATCTGCTGGGCAGCTTCGCCGAAATCGTCGGCGCGCATGGCGGCGCGGTGATCGACGTCGTAGGCGACTCCGTGCAGGCGATGTGGCCTGTGTCCGAAGACCGCCCGGCCACCGCGGCTGCAGAAGCCGCTGCGCATGCGGCACAGGCGATCAACGCTTTCGTCGGAGGCGCACGCGAAGCGACCGCCGCCGCAAACGGCAGGCACCTGCCGGTCAGAACCGGCATCGCCTTCGGCCCGCTGACCATGGCGCGCGTCGGCGGGCACCAGACCGATTGGGACTCGCTGGTGTGGGGACCGGCGCTGCTCGATGCCGCACAGAGCGCGACACGCGCCGCCATCGGCGCCGTCGCCGTCCAGGATCGCGTCGCCGGCTTGTTGCGCGATGTCTTCGAAATAAAAAAACACGAAGGCTGGTGCGAACTGGCGCAGCAGGAAACCGAAGGCGCTGCGAAGTTTGCGGAGCGCGCCGGCAACGCGGTCGCGATCTGGACGGCCGAACTGCGTTCCGCATCGCTTCTTTTCGTGCGCCTCTTCTCCATCGACGAAGCGGCGTCGGCACAACTGGAGCAGGTGCAGCGCCGCGTTCTTCTGGTGCAGGAAACCATCGCGGCCCATGGCGGCCGGCTGGACAAGGTTCACGCGGATGAAAAGGGCATTGCTGCACTGGTGACGTTCGGCCTGCCGCCCATGCCGATCGCCGAAGCCGCGCCGCGCGCGTTGGCGGCCGCGGACGATCTGCGTCGCGAATTGACCGATCTGGGCATCGACGTCGCGATCGGCGCCGCGACCGGTAAAGTGCGCGCAGGTATCGGCAACGCGAGGACGCATCACACGATCTATGGCGGCTCCGCCAATCTCGCCGCGCGCTGCATGCAGGCGTGCAACGACGAGATCCTGTGCGATGCTGCGACCAAGACACAGGCGGGTGACACGTTCGAGTTTTTCGCACCGCAGGCCCGCACCCTGAAAGGGCTGGGAGATACGCTGGCGATCTTCGGCGTCGGAAACACCAGGAGCCGCGGAGCGCGAACGCGCGTGCTCGACACGACGCCGATCGCCGGCCGGCGCGAAGAGATAAGGCGGATCGAGACTTTCCTGCTCGATCCCGCTTCACCGCGCATCATGCTGCTCGACGGCGGGATCGGCACCGGAAAATCGCGGCTTGCGTCCTATGCCGCGACGGCGGCCGCGCAACACGGCTATGCGGTTTCGAACATCCGCGCCGGCGCACTCGCCAACCGGACGCCGCTCTTCGCCTGGCGCGATCTTGCGTCTTTGCTGTTGCGCGACTGGGCACGCGGCCAGAACATCCGGATCGGCGAAGCGCTGACCGAATTGACCCAGGCAGGCGGGGAAAATCCCGCGCTGTCGGTGCTGGTCCATCCGCTATTCGGTCTTGAACTCAGCGAAGCCGCGGCCAATGCGGTCAGCGACCCGGTCGGCCGGCCGCGGCTTGCGCGTCGCTTGCAGGCCATGGTGCTGGCCCAACTGATGGGTGGTTCGAAAAGATTGCTGATCGTCGAAGACAGCCAGTGGCTCGACGAAGCGTCTGCCCTGCTTGCGGCCGATCTGCACACGTTGAAACCGGAGCTCCGTTTGTTGCTTGCCGGACGCGCACCGCTTGGCCCGGTGAGAACCGCGCTTGTCGAGGCGCTCGGCGCGGACGCATTGACAGAGCAGACGGCTGGGCCGCTCGACAACGGCGGTGTGGCCGAACTTGTTACGAGCCTGTCCCGCGCTGTCGAGCCTGCGCATCCCGTTGTTCGCTGGCTGCAAAGCCGTACCGGCGGCAATCCATTGTTCATTACCGAACTGCTCCGCGCATTGCCGCCCGATACTCTGCGCGCAGGCCTCGTTTCGCCCGGCGCATGGCGCGACGCCGAGATCCAGTTTCAGACGCTCGATCTGCCGCAAACGATCGAAGACGCCGCCGTGGCGCGGCTCGGCGCGCAATCGCTCGAGCGCTTGAGCCTGTTGAAAGCGGCAAGCGTACTTGGCGGCGGGTTCGACCGCGAAGCCTTGAAGGCAATGGACCTGCCGATCTCCGACGCGGCGCTCGACGGCGAACTGGATGCCCTGGTCCGCGACGGCCTGCTGGTAGCGGAGACCAACGGTCCGGCGCGCAGTTGGCGCTTCGAGCACGACCTGATGCGCGACACAGTCTACGCTTCTCTGCCGGACCGCATGCGCATCGATCTGCACCGCAAAGCCGTTGAGCATCTGGAAGCGATGCCGGTTGCGCGGCGTCGCGATGCCAGCGCGCAGATCGCCCATCACTGGCAGCAGGCGGGCGAGCCGCATCGCGCCTTGAAGCCGCTGCGCCGCGCCGGTCTGATCGCGAAGAATGCCGGCGCGTTCACGGATGCGATCAGCTTCCTGCAGTCCACCATTGCAATCGCTGGAAGCTCGGAGGCGGCAAAGGCGAGCCTGGGTCCGCTGTGCCTGGCGCAGCTCAATTTCGATCTCTGCAGCGCCTATCACCTCGTCGGCGATTATCACAAAGCCACGGGACCCGGTCTCGCGTGTCTCGCAGGGTTGTGGCCCGGCGCACCGAAAAGCCCGTTCGGCTGGGGCGCGATGGCGGCGCGCGAGGCCGTGCTGTTGTGGCTCACCATCCGGTTGCCGGGTGTGTTCGGCCGCGACCGGCGATCGCTGCGCTTGCGCGCAACGGATCGGCTGCGCTGCGAGACCGCGAACCGGTTGTCCGACTGCTACTACTTCATGGAGGGTTCGCTCCCGCCGCTGGCGCTCAGTCTTTATGGCGTGCGCGCGGCCGAGCGCAGCGGAGATTTGTCTGTAGCGGCGGCGCCTTATGCCTTTCTCGCCTATGCCGCCGGATTGATGGGATTGCAGCGCATTTCGAAGTTCTGCAGCGAGCGAACCATCGCGGACTGCCAGAAGAAGAACAACCTCTACGGCCTGCGCCGTGCAAACGGCGGCCCGCTGCTGCTTGCCGTTTCACTCGGGCGATGGGCAGAAGCCGAGCCGCTGATCGCGGCGTCGATGGCGTTCAACAAGAACCACGTCAGCGACTCGAACCACGGCATGGCGTTGTCGGTTGCGGGACAGTTCCAGCGCTGGACCGGCGATCTGGCGCGATCGCGCGAGACGTTTCAGGAACTGGGCGAATTTGGCCGCGTCATCTCCGACGATCAGTTCGTCGGCTGGTCTCATATGGGGCTGGGCCGGCTGGCGTTGTGCGAAGGCGATCCCGCCGCGGCAGAAGCGGCGTTCGATAAAGGTCTCGTCATCTTCAACCGCATGGCGGAAGTGCAATCGCTGTTCATCTTCGAGACACTGCGGGCGGCCGCGTTGCTGCGACAGGGACGTTATGATGACGTGGCCGGGCTGGCGGATGCTTTGTTGGAGCGGGCGGAAAAGACGCCGCTGCAGTTCTCGTCCGGCGACGCGCATGGCGCGCTGGTCGAAGTGATGAACGGCTTGCTTGCGCATAATGGGAACGCGGGCGGCGTGGATTACACGGCGAAGGCGCGGCGCGCGCTCAAACGCGCGCGGCAATTCGCAGCGCTGTTTCCGATCGGCAAGCCGATCGTGGCCTTGCATGAAGGCCAGCTCGCGAGCCTGTCGGGCAAGCCGCGGGAGGCCGCGAAGGCCTGGCGGCGCGGCCTCAAGATCGCAGAAGCGCTGCCGATGAAGTATGAAGCCGCCTTGCTGCATGGTGCGCTGGCCGCTTTGCCCATCACGCCCAAAGAGGCGCAGACCGTCCACGCTTCGCGCGCGGCCGAACTTCTCGCCGCTTGCGGCGCCGGTGGTTTGCCGCCGCTGCCCATCGAACCCAAGGAACGCACATGAACCCGCCTCTCGTCATCACCGGCAACCGGATCGATGCGCTCGGACCGCTCAATCTCTACGGCGCGATGCTGCACAGCTTCTGCGTTTCCGCCGATCAAGGCAAAATCCAGTCGCTATTGGACAAGACCTTTCATGCCCCGTCGGGCGGCGCGGTGCGCTACGAAGCGATCGGCGACAAGGTCTTCCTGAGCTTCGCGGAGATCGACCGCATCGTCGTTCTCGACGCGCTCGAAAGGGATCACGGCTCCAGCAGCGAGATCGACGTGACCATCTGGGTGATGGCGCGGCGGCTCGACGAAGAAGGGGCGGCACTGCGCTTTATTCCGGTCTATCTGTTCGTCGACAACGGCCCGGCGATGGCGAGCGGCCGCGAAGTCTGGGGCTTTCCCAAGCAGCTCGGGCAATTCGATTTCACGCCGCAGCCGGTCAACCGCGGCGCCGCGCGCACTTTTAAGGTCAACGGCTACGTATTGAGCCCGTTTCAGCCCACGAGCCGCGCCGGCTGGCAGCCGCTTTGCGGCGTTCAGCCCGACACGCCCACCGGCGATCCGGAGAACATCCTGACTTCGCTCGAGGCACTCGCGGAAAAAGTGGCCACACGGCTGACCGACGGCTTCATGGAGATGGCGGTCAAGCTCCAGACCGCGCTCGGTGCCGGTGCGGTCACCATGGCGTTCCTCAAGCAATTTCCCGATGCCGCCAATCCGATGACCGCCTGCTACCAGGCCATCATCGAAGCCCAGTCACGGGTTCTGACCTTGCGCGGGGCTGGCCTTACGGACGACAGCTACCGCCTGCAGCTCAATTCCTATGCGAGCCTGCCGTTCTTCGACGAACTCGGTATCGCGCCGGGATGGCAATCGGTGGGTAAAGGCATCTGGGTCGACTTCGATTTTGCGCTCGATCTGGGCCGCGAAATCTGGCGGGCCAGATAGCGGAACAGCCGCCGGTGGCCGCAAGACGGCCATCTTGCGGGCTAAACATCGGCAGGTTCCAAAATGCCCGCTGACGGTTGCGGCTATCGTCTGTCCGCGTCATCTGCCGGGGGCATTCCGTGCGGGACGGGTTGCACCGCCCTCCTCCAGCCGCTAAACACCCCGCCTTCCCACGGATTTGAACCAGGACGACCCATGCCCAATATCGCCTCGGCCAAGAAGCGCGTTCGCACCACCGCCAAGCGCACGGCCCGCAATACTTCCCGCAAAACCCGCGTTCGGGGCTTCGTTCGCAAGGTCGAAGAGGCCATTGCGAGCGGCGATGCCTCCAAGGCCAAGGCCGCCCTGCAGGTCGCAGAGCCGGAAATCATGCGCGGCGTCTCCAAGGGCGTGTTGCACAAAAACACCGGCAGCCGGAAGGTTTCCCGCCTGTCCAAGCGCGTTGCGGCGCTCTCCAAGAAATAAGCCGCTGAGTTCTGTATAAAATCCGTTTTGCAAGAGCCCGAAGCCCTTTCGGGCTCTTTTTTATTGTCCGTGTAAAGACATATGAACGGCACTGTCTCCGTTCTGACATCGTTCACGGCGGTTAAGACAGGTCTGAGTCGGTTAAGTTGCTGTTCTATAAAGGTGATGTGACAGCGCGACATTTTCCGTATACGTCACAACGACTTAGTGCGTTTTCGAAAAGTGTAAAAAAAAGATTAACGCGACATCTTTCACGCCAATTTCTCTTGATTCGCTCACAGCGCTAGCCGATATTCGGCCTCACGAACGCACGGGGCAACGATAAAGATGTCGACAACGACACGAAGTCATTTTGGAATATTTACGATGCCCGCGATGCTTTCGGTGCGCATCTCCTAACAGTTTCGTAATCGAATACTTGGAAATCCTGCCCTTTTACTTGAGGGCGGACACTGATCTGTCTTTGCGCGGCATGGAGCGATGAGCGTGGCTTCTGGACCTTCCCCTACCGATTATGCCGGCGATATTTCGGTGGCCGACGCCTGGGAGATGCTGAAACGCGATCCGGCGACGCAACTGGTCGACGTGCGCACGACCGCGGAGTGGAATTACGTCGGTCTTCCCGATCTGGGCTCAGTCGGACGCAAGGTTCATATGGTGGAATGGCAGAGTTTTCCCTCCGGCGCGCCCAATGCGGCGTTCGTCGGCGAAGCGGCGCAGGCGCTCGGCGCGATCACGCCCGACACGGCCGTGCTGTTTCTCTGCCGCTCCGGGGTGCGCAGCCGCGCGGCGGCGATCGCCATGACACGCGCAGGCTTCACGCGCGCTTACAACATTGCCGGCGGGTTCGAAGGCGACCTGGACGGCGAACGGCATAGGGGCAAGAGCAACGGATGGAAGGCCGCCGGCCTTCCCTGGAAACAATCTTAGGGGGCGAACGATGTATCGAAGTACGGGGTGCCGGCGTAACTGACGCGGCACGACTGACAAACCAGACACAATAACAAGGCTCCGAAAAGAGCAGACCTGCCGGACAAAACGGCGGGCATGGATGGGTATTGCGCGAATGACCAACAACATGACGGCAGCGAAGATGGACTGGCAGGCGGTGTGGAGCGCCACACGCGAGCGGCTGCGGCGCGAATTGGGAGAAGCGACGTTCGAGGCATGGATTGCGCCGCTCTCGCTGGTTTCCTGGGAAAAGAACGAAATACAGATCGGTACCGCGAAAGCCTTCGCCCGCAACTGGGTCACGAACCATTACGCGCAGCGCATCGAGCGCGCGCTTCAGGCCGAAGGCGGGACGCCTGCGAGCCTCGCGATTGTCGAAGTCGCCCCTCCGGCGCCCACGGTCGGCGGTGGCCTGATCCGCGAGCGCGACACGGTGCAGCCCTCCGCGTCCATTTCCTACGTCCGGCCGGTGATGGCTGGAAATACGGAATCTGGCGGCAGTGACGACGCAGAGTCCCCCAAAGGTCTGTGGAACCGCATGCTGCATCCGCAGCAGACCTTCGAAAGCTTCGTGTCCGGTCCCGAAAACGAATTCGGCCTGCAAGCGGCACGGGCCTTTGCCGGCGGCGAAGGCGAAGACATCTCGCTGCTCTACGTCCATGGCGGTTTCGGCTACGGCAAGACCCACCTGCTGAACGCGACGGCGCTCGAATTCCGCAAGCGCGGCAAGCGCACCCTATTCTTGCGTGCGGAAGATTTCATGCGCCACTTCCTGGGCGCGCTCTACCGCAAGGATACCCTCGCCTTCAAGGAAGAGCTCCGCACCGCCGACGTGCTCATCATCGACGACCTGCAGCATATCTGCCGCTCCAGCGCGACAGCGTCCGAACTGCTGCACACCGTCAACGCGTTCTCCGATCTGCGGCGCCGGGTGGTGATCGCCGCCGCGTTGCCGCCGGCTTCGCTCGAGGGGCTCGGCGCGGATGTCCGCTCGCGGCTCGCCGGCGGTTTGGTGCTGAAACTGGACCGGCCGGACCGCGACACGCGGCTGGCGATCCTGAAAGCCCGAGCGGCCGAGTTCTCACGCCACAAGAGCGGTGTCGTGCTGGCGGACGATGTGCTCGAGCGCATCGCCGACATCGGCGATGCAACCCCGCGCGACATCATCGGCGTGTTCACCAAGCTTGCGACCTATGCCGACCTGACGAAGAAGCTCGTCACGCTCGATGTTGCGGAGGAAGCGATCGGCAGCCGCGTCACCACCGGCAAGACCTCGATCGAGGATATCCAGCGCAAGACGGCCGAATTCTACAAGCTGGAGGTGAAGGACTTCCATTCGCCGCAGCGCGCCCGCCGGGTGGCGCGGCCACGGCAGGTCGCCATGTACCTGTCGCGCCAGCTGACCTCGCGCTCGCTCCCGGAGATCGGACGGCGCTTCGGCGGCCGCGATCACACCACGGTCCTGCACGCCTGCCGCCGAATCGAAGAACTTTGCGCTGGCGATCCCGTGTTTCGCCAGGAGGTCGATTTCCTCAAGAACGTCCTCGCCAAGAAGCCGGACGCCTGAGGTCCTGCCGCTCGCGTTGTCCGGCCAAAACCGGGCAGCGCGAGCGGGCCTTCTGCTTTATCCAACTCCTCCGTGACGCCGGATTTCGTCCCGTGGTCGCTCGCGTGATTCCTGTTCCCTTTTTCCCCCATCTGCTATACTCCGGCGATTGAGTCGAAGGGCCAATTCCGGCTCGAAATCGCCCAATCAAATCAACGGGTTATAAGGCACCTTCCAAGCCTGAAAATCCGGCATTTGAGGCGGCCGAAACCAAGCGCAGGACCGATGAAAATCAACGTCGAACGGGGAGCTTTTCTGAAGGCTCTGAGCCATGTGCAGAGCGTCGTCGAGCGGCGGAATACCATCCCGATCCTTTCGAACGTGATGATCGAGGCCGCCAAAGGTCAACTGAAACTGACCGCAACCGATCTCGATATCGAGATCGTGGAGTCGATCCCGGCGGATGTGATCCGCAACGGCGCCGCGACTGCGCCGGCGCACATGCTCTACGACATCGTGCGCAAGATGCCGGACGGCGCCCAGGTGCAGGCGGAGCTCTTGAGCAACGAAGGCGGACGCCTCCTCGTCTCCGCCGGGACGGTGCGGTTCGAACTCGCATGTCTTCCGAAAGAAGACTTCCCGCAGATGGCGACCGGCGCCCTGCCCCACAAATTCCGCTTCGCGGCCGACGAAGCGAAGAGCATCGTCGACAAGACACGGTTCGCGATGGCAACCGACGAGACCCGCTTCTATCTGATGGGCATCCACCTTCATGCCGCAAAGGACGGCAAGACGAAGATGATGCGCGCCGTGGCGACCGACGGTCACCGCCTCGCCCGTTTCGAGATGGATCTGCCCGACGGCGCAGCCGACATGCCCGGTATCATCGTGCCACGCAAGACGGTGAACGAGCTGCGCAAGCTTCTGGACGATGCCGAAGGCGCCATCGACGTCGCCCTTTCGGATACCAAGATCCAGTTCTCCTTCGACGGCGTGGAACTGACCTCCAAGCTGATCGACGGCACCTTTCCCGATTACCAGCGCGTGATCCCGAGCGGCAACGACAAGGCGCTGGCGCTCGAGAGCAAGGAGTTCAGCCAGGCGGTCGACCGGGTGTCGACCATCTCCGCCGACAAGACACGTGCGGTGAAGATCAACGTCGGGACCGACAAGATCACGCTCTCCGTGATCAATCCGGAGTCCGGCACGGCGACGGAAGAACTCGGCGCCACTTATAGCGCGCAGGCGCTAGAGATCGGCTTCAACGCAAAATACCTGATGGACATCACGGGCCAGATCGAAGGCAAGGAAATCCGCTTCCTGCTCTCGGATGCCGGCTCGCCGACCATCATCGAGGACGCGGAGGACAAACGCACCCTCTACGTCCTCATGCCGATGCGGGTTTGATGGTTGCCGGCAGACAAGCGTCCTTCGGCGCGCCGGATAGCGGCGTATCTCAGAATGACGGCAGGGAAGTTGTGTCTGCGGCAGAGACGAGCTCTCGTCATGCCGAGGCGCGAGCGGAGCGAACCCCGAAGCACGAAAAACACATGAGCAAGCTTGCGGTCACACGCCTGCTGCTCACCAATTTCCGCTCCTATGCGAGCGGCGAGATCGCGGTCAGCGGTGCGCCCGTCGTGCTGGCAGGCCCGAACGGCGCGGGCAAGACCAACATGCTCGACGCGCTTTCCCTGCTTTCGCCGGGACGCGGCCTGCGCGGCGCCAGACTTTCCGAACACACCCGCAAAGGACCGGCAGCGGCCGATACGTTGTGGGCCGTGGCCGCCCAGGTTTCGCGCAACAGCGAGAGCTATGAAATCGGCTCCGGCCTCACGCTCATGTCCAACGGCAGCGAGCGGCGGCAGGTGCATCTGAACGGCGCGCCCGCCACCGGAACAGCCGACATCGCGGAGGTGATCCAGATCGTCTGGCTGACGCCCGCGATGGACCGGCTCTTCATGGAAGGGGCGAGCGAACGGCGGCGCTTTCTCGACCGGCTGGTGTTCGGCTTCGACGCGAGCCACGCCCGCGTCGTGACCCGCTACGAAACGGCGATGCGCGAACGGGCACGGCTGCTCAAATATGGCCCGCGCGATCCGGCGTGGCTCGACGGACTGGAAGCGCAGATGACCGAAACCGGTCTCACCCTGGCCGCTTCGCGCGCCGAAGTGATCGCGCGGCTGAACGCGGCCCTGGCCGAGCGCGGCGAAGCGGGTGCTTTTCCCTGCGCGCAGCTCGCGATGGCCGGCGAGGTCGATGCCCTTCTCGCAGAGTACGGCGCCGATGCAGCCGGTGAAATGCGCGAGCGTTTTGCCCGCGCGCGGGTGCGTGACGCAGAGTCCGGCCGCACGACATTCGGCCCGCACGCATCCGATCTCGCTGTCCGGCACACCGCCAAGCGGATGGATGCGCATGACTGCTCGACCGGCGAGCAGAAGGCGCTTTTGATCTCCATCATCCTTGCGGATGCGTGGGAGCTGTCGCGGCGGCGCGACGGTCACGCCCCGCTTCTTCTGCTCGATGAAATCGCCGCCCATCTCGACGAGCGCCGCCGTGCCGCATTGTTCGAAGAGATCCTCGCCCTTGGCGCCCAAGCCTGGATGACGGGCACCGACATCGAGATGTTCACGCCACTGCGCGGACGCGCCGACCTCTTCTCGGTTGCAGATTCGCGCGCAACACCTATCTCTGGTTCATAGCATGACATCTCCTGAGCTTCCCCAAACCGAGCCGGAATACGGCGCCGACTCCATCAAGGTCCTCAAAGGCCTCGATGCCGTGCGCAAACGCCCCGGCATGTATATCGGCGACACCGACGACGGCTCCGGCCTGCATCACATGGTCTACGAAGTCGTCGACAATGCGGTGGACGAAACGCTGGCGGGTTATGCCGACCGCATCGACGTGATCCTCAATCCCGACGGTTCCTGCACCGTGCGGGACAACGGGCGCGGCATACCGACAGACATCCATCGCACGGAAGGCGTGTCGGCTGCCGAAGTGATCATGACCCAACTCCACGCCGGCGGAAAATTCGAGCAGAACGCCTACAAGGTTTCAGGCGGCCTGCACGGCGTGGGTGTGTCGGTGGTGAACGCGCTATCCGAAACGCTCGACCTGCGCGTCTGGCGCGACGGCAAAGAGCACTACATGCAATTCCGCCATGGCGATCCCGTGGCGCCGCTCGCGGTCGTGGCCGAAGGCGTCGACCAGCGCGGCACCGAAGTGACGTTCCTGCCGAGCTCGGAGACCTTCACCAAGACCGAGTTCGACTATGCGACGCTGGAGCATCGCCTGCGCGAACTCGCGTTCCTCAATTCCGGGGTGACGATCGTCCTCGCCGATCGCCGCGGCGTAGAAGTGAAGGAAACGACGCTTCACTACGAAGGCGGGCTCGAAGCGTTCGTGCGCTATCTCGACCGCGCCAAGAGCGCGCTCATCCCGGCGCCGATCCTGCTGGGTCAGGAGCGCGACGGCATGACGGTGGAGGCGGCGCTTTCGTGGAACGACAGCTATCACGAGAACATGCTGTGCTTCACCAACAACATCCCGCAGAAGGACGGCGGCACGCATCTCGCGGGCTTCCGCGCCGGGCTCACGCGCGTCGTCACGAAATACGCCGATGAGATGAACTCGGCCAAGAAAGACAAGGTGGCGCTGACCGGCGACGACTGCCGCGAAGGCCTGACCTGCGTCCTTTCGGTAAAGGTGCCGGACCCGAAATTCTCCTCCCAGACCAAAGACAAGCTCGTCTCTTCCGAAGTGCGTCCGATCGTCGAAGGCGTGGTTCTGGAACAGCTCGGCCGCTGGTTCGAGGAACATCCCGGCGAAGCCAAGGCCATCGTCGGCAAGGTCGTGGAAGCGGCCGCTGCCCGCGAAGCCGCCCGCAAGGCCCGCGAACTGACCCGCCGCAAGGGCGTGCTGGACGGCGCCTCGCTGCCCGGCAAGCTCGCGGACTGTCAGGACCGCGATCCGGTCAACTGCGAAATCTTCATCGTCGAGGGGGACAGCGCCGGCGGCAGCGCCAAGCAGGCGCGCAACCGCGAGAACCAGGCCGTGCTGCCTCTGCGCGGCAAGATCCTGAACATCGAGCGGGTGCGGTTCGACCGCATGCTGACGAGCGAAAGCATCGTGTCGCTGATCACCGCGCTCGGCACCGGCATCGGCCGCGAGGAATTCAATGCCGACAAGCTGCGCTACCACAAGATCATCATCATGACCGATGCCGACGTGGACGGCTCGCATATCCGCACATTGCTGCTTACGTTCTTCTACCGGCAGATGCCCGAACTGATCGAGCGCGGGCACATCTACATCGCCCAACCGCCGCTCTACAAAGTGACGCGCGGCAAGAGCGAGCGCTACATCAAGGATCAGCGCGAATTCGACGGTTATCTGATCAGCGAAGGCAGTGAAGGCAGCGTCCTGACGCTGCACACCGGCGCACAGGTGGCAGGCGCCGGTCTCACCGCGCTGACCGATCATGCCCGCCAGGCAGTGAGTGCACTGGCCGGCTTCCCGCTCAACTACCCGCGCTTCGTGCTGGAGCAGGCTGCGATCGCGGGCGCGCTGAATCCCGATATCCTGTCCGATGCGGACAAGGCGAAGACGGCGGCGGAATATATCGCCAGGCGACTCGACACGCTGTCCGACGAACTGGAGCGCGGCTGGCACGGCGAGCCGACGGCGGATGGGGGCCTGAAATTCTGGCGCGAAATTCGCAGCGTGCGCGAGACCGTAGCGATCGACGGTCACCTGATCGCGAGCGCCGACGCGCGCCGCCTCGACCGCATGGCGGCCGAACTGCAGGAAACATACCTCAAGCCCGCCACATTGAAACGCAAGGACGACACCCGGGATATCCGCTCGCCGTCCGAATTGCTGGAGACGATCCAGGAATGGGGCCGCAAAGGCCTCACGCTGCAGCGCTACAAGGGGCTGGGCGAGATGAACGCCGAACAGCTTTGGGAAACCACGCTGGATTCGAACGTGCGCTCGCTGCTCAAGGTGAAGGTCGAGCATGTGGACGAGGCCGACGACTTGTTCACCAAGCTGATGGGCGAAGTGGTGGAACCGCGCCGCGAGTTCATCCAGGACAATGCGCTCAACGCCGATATCGACGTGTGATGGCGCCAAGTCCAAAACCGTTCGACCGCCAAACTATTGAACATGCGTTCGAACGATTGGGTGAGTTGGCCTTTGCTGCGCACAAGATTGTCGAGATTTCCATCTACGGAGGCTCGGCGCTGGTTTTGACAACGGATTTTCGTGTCTCGACCGGAGATGTCGATGCGCTGTTCGATGCCGATCGCGGTTTCGTTCGCGAGGCCGCTGCATTGATCGCAACCGAGTTCGGGTGGGACGAAACCTGGATCAACGACGGTGTAAAGGGCTTTCTCAGCGCTCATGATTCTGATGCCAAACAGCTTTTTCGTACCTATCCCGCTGAGGGCGGTCCTGGTCTGCGGGTATTCGTTGCAACGCCCACCTACCTCTTCGCAATGAAATGCCTGGCCATGCGCATCGGCGGCGTGACCCAAAGCCAGGACATCGACGATATCCGGCAGTTGGGCACTTTGCTCGGCGTTACGACTTTTGAAGAAGCTTTGGCCCATGTGATACGCTACTATCCGGCCGGACGAGTATCGCCAAAAGTTCAGTTTGGACTTCAGGAGATTTTTGGCGGATCGTAGAATGATTGAGCTAGCGAGGGCCGATGCGGCCGCGAACGATCGCTGATATCGCAGAAAGGGCCTTGATAGAGGCTTCGTCTTTCGACTGGGCGGCCCGGGAATTCCTCGACGCGTGGCAAAATATGAGCCATGCGGAAATGGACAGGGCGCTTGGCCGCGAACCGGTTCTCGTGGGAACGGTGCAGGACGCTTATCTCGCCGCTTTAGCGGAGCATTTGGCGCTTAGTGAAAAACACAATGTGCCCGATTGGACGAACAACCCCAATCGGTTTCTCAGCGAGCCATTCTTCGCAGGCAATCTTGAGTCGCTGAAAGCCATCCTGATTGCAGAGAGTCCGTTGGCTTTTCGCCGGCGTCTCATTTTCGTAAGTGCGGATGCGCTTTCACGCCCTAAACGGGAAGTCGCCTAGGAGTAACGGACCCATGCCGTTTGTCGACACTGACAAGCTTAAGGTCGTCGAGCGCAAGCCTGGCTGGCATGGCCGTTTTTTCGATTCCGCCAACATGTCGTTTGCCTACTACACGTTCGAGAAAGGCTCTTCGATCCATCGCCACAGCCATCCGAACGAAGAGGTCTGGCATGTCGTCGAGGGCGAACTGGAGATTACCATCGATGGCGTGAAAGGTGTCGCCGGTCCAGGGTATGCCGGCATCGTGCCCGCCGGTTCGGCGCATGACGTCGTGGCGCTGAGCGACGGACGCGCGATCATCGTGGACTATCCGCTGCGCGAAATTCCGAAGGGGTAAGCATGGGGTTCCGCTTCCACCGCGTCCTGAACATCATTCCCGGCGTGCGCGTGAATGTGAGCAGGAGCGGTCTTTCGACCAGCGTCGGACCGCGCGGCGCCGACATCAACATCGGCCGCCACGGCGTCACCACCAATGCCGGCCTTCCAGGCACCGGGCTGTCGTACCGGCAGAAGCTCGGCAAACCCGGAAGCTGGATCGGCGTTGGAACGGTTCTTCTCGCGCTGGCGCTTTCGGCCTATCGCTACAGCGACAAGATCGCGGCGTATTTCTCGCACGGTCAGGCGCAGACTGCGCATGCGACAGTCTCGCACCCGGCGGCCACACGCACCGCGACAGTCGCCAGCGCGGTGGAGGCGGCGGCCTCGCCTGCATCCGGCGTCCGCTATGTCCATCGCGGCAATTCCGATTTGCGCGGCGCGCCTTCGACCTCGTCCGCAGCAATCAAGAAGGAGCCTAAGGGCGCGCAAGTGACGCTGCTTGCCGTCGCCGGCAAGTGGGCGAAGGTTCAGGACGGCGCCCTAACCGGCTGGATGCGTACCAGTGTACTGGGCGAAAACCCGCCGGAGTGATCCGAAGCGCGCTCTAGAATTCCGGCTTCACGCCGTTCTTCTCGGCGGTGATGTTGCCCCACACGGTCTTGCCGTCGGCAGTCGTGACCGTTGAGCCGACGATCTGCAGGCCCGGCTTCAGCTCCGTTGCCTTGCTCGGCACGATCGCGGCGATCGCAGTCGAGGGCGTCACATCGACAATGGAGGAGCCGGTGCATCCGCCGTCCGGCGTCATTGGCGCATGGCCGACGCACTTGCCGTCCACCATCTCCGAGCCGCGATAGCTGACCTTGAGCTGCATCGGCGCGTCACCCGCGGCGACGGTGCCGTTGGTCATGCTGCCGGCCCGCTTTGTGGCCGGCGCGACCGTGCCGTTGGTCATGCTGCCGGCCCGCTTGGCCCCCTGACCGCCGGGGTGATGATCCCATGGATAGCTCCCCTCACCGACGTGGATTGGGATGATGTGGATTTCTTCCGCCTGCAAATGACCGTTCTGACCCGGCACAGACGTGATGCCGACGAAGTCGGTTGGCTTGATCTGGTCGAAGGTGCGCTTCTCTACGGCCGATACCGGGCTTTTCGGCGTGAGCGGTGCCGTTACCGTCGTGCCGTCGTCCTTCTTCACCGTGACGGTCATCCCGTCCACGGCGCTGATCGTGCCGCGTACCATCGTGAACGCCGGCGGCGCAGCAGCCGGGGCGTCGGCGGCCCAAACAGAACCGGTAAGAAACAATGCGGAAACGGCAATGTAAGACAGGCGCATGAAATTCTCCCCTTCAAGTGCGCGCAGTGTTCACACACGCGCGCGATGCACAAGCAGAGATTTCGTCCGCTCACGCTGCCGTGGAGGAAGAATGGCTCGCTTACGCCGTACTTTGCAGTTCAGGCTTTCGCCCCGGCCAGCCAGCATCCCGCCGGCGGCTGCACACCGTCCGCCGTTACGTAAGGCTCGAGCGCAGCGCGCACAGCCGGTCTGATCTTCGCGCGTGTCGCATCGTCAGCTTCGTTCAGCGCGCGGGAAAGCGGACCCATCGTCATCATCATATCCACCGCGCCATCGAGCGATGGACCGAGATTCATCACCGAGTCGAGTTTCTCCACCTTCACGGCGCGGAAACCGGCCTCCGTCAGGATCATCTTGATCCGGTCCGGGTCGGCGAAGGCGAACGGTCCCGGGGCGAGCGGATCCGGCGGCGGCTGCGGCGGCAGAAACGGCCGCGCGGCCATCATCGGCGCGAAAGCCCACGCGTTTTCCTGCGGCGTGCGCCAGCACACGAAGGCAATCCGCCCCGACGGTTTCAACGCGGTGTGGATGTTCGCGAACGCCGCAGGCGGACTGTCGAAGAACATCACGCCGAAGCGCGAGAACACGAGATCGCTTTTTGTCCTGAACGGATACGCCGACGCGTCGGCATTGATGAAATCGATCGCTTTACCAGCCGCTTTCGCGCGCTCTTTCGCGAGGCCCAGCATCGGAACAGAAATGTCGACGCCCGTTACCTTGCCGCCCGTGCCGACCGCGTCGGCGATCGCCAATGTCGTCGTGCCGGCGCCGCAGCCGATATCGGTGACCGTTTCACCGGACGCCGGCGCTGCAAACGCCAGGATCGCATCGTGGATGCCGCGCATATTGCGATCCATCGCGGTTTGCTGCACGACCCAATGCTCGCCCGCGCGGCCATTCCAGAATTCGATCTGATCGGCGTTCGCTGTCATTGGTTCATCTTCCTGTTTCGCATCGCGAGCGTGCGCAGCCGAAGCGCGTTCAGCTTGATGAAGCCGGCCGCATCCTTCTGGTCATAGGCGCCTTTGTCGTCTTCGAAGGTGACCAGTTCCTGCGAATATAGCGAATAGGGCGACGAACGACCCACCACGACGGCCGAACCTTTGTAAAGACGCAGGCGCACCGTGCCGGTGACCGGCTCCTGGCTCTTGTCGATCAGCGCCTGCAGCATCTCGCGCTCCGGCGAGAACCAGAAGCCATAGTAGATCAGCTCCGCATAACGCGGCATCAGCTCATCCTTCAGATGCGCGGCGCCGCGGTCGAGCGTGATGGATTCGATACCGCGATGCGCGGCAAGCAGGATCGTGCCGCCTGGCGTCTCGTACACGCCGCGCGATTTCATGCCGACATAGCGGTTCTCGACCAGATCGAGCCGGCCGATACCATTCGCCTTGCCGAGCTCGTTGAGTTTGGCGAGCAATGCCGCCGGCGACAGGCGTTCGCCGTCGATCGAAACAGCATCGCCTTTCTCGAACCCGATCTCGATGTAGACCGGTTCGTCTGGCGCATCCATCGGCGAGATCGTGCGCAGATGGACAAACTCCGGCGGCTCGACCGAGGGGTCTTCCAGCACTTTTCCCTCCGACGAGGAATGCAGAAGATTGGCATCGACGCTGAACGGCGCTTCGCCGCGCTTGTCTTTGGTGATCGGGATCTGATTCAGCTCCGCGAACGCGTTCAGCTCCTCGCGCGATTTGAATTCCCAGTCGCGCCACGGCGCGATCACGCGAATGTCGGGTTGCAACGCATAGTAGCCAAGTTCATAGCGGACCTGATCGTTGCCCTTCCCCGTGGCACCATGCGAAACCGCATCGGCGCCGGTCTGGCGCGCGATTTCGATCTGGCGCTTCACGATCATCGGCCGCGCGATCGACGTGCCGAGAAGATACTGCCCTTCATAGAGCGCGTTGGCCCGGAACATCGGAAATACGAAATCGCGGACGAACTCTTCGCGCAGGTCGTCGATAAAAATGTTCTCCGGCTTCACGCCCAGCAGCAGCGCCTTGTCGCGCGCCGGACCCAATTCCTCGCCCTGGCCGAGATCGGCCGTGAACGTCACGACCTCGCAGCCATAGGTCTGCTGCAGCCATTTGATGATGATCGAGCTGTCGAGCCCGCCGGAATACGCCAGGACAACCTTCTTGATACCGCTTGCCACCACATGTCTCCCGATGCTCTGCGCGCCCGATACAGGAACCCCGGTGGAGGGGCAAGCGCGGGGTTGCGCAAGATCGTTTCAGCGTGTCCGGAACCAGCCTGTGATCGAATAGCGATAGGCGCCCGCAAACGGCGCGACGTGGCTCACACAATGCGGCTGCGGCACCCGCAGCAGGTTGAGCGCGTTGAACGCCGGCACATACCCTTCCGTGATGTGGCCCTGCTTGTTCAGGAACAGCAGATTGCCGCCCCAGTCGGCGAGCCATTGCGGCGTCATGTTGAGGATGTAGCCCGCGACGCGGTTCTTCCCCGCAATCCCGTCGTCATGGGTGGTGAGGAAATGGCCGGGACCGTAACGCGTGGCCTGCGCGTCGGCGAAGGCGATCTTCGGCTCTCCCGTCACCGCGCGGATGAAGAAGAGAAATTCCGGACTGTTCAGGAACGCCACCACGGCCGCGAGATAATGGTTGGGATCGGGATACGGTTCACCTTGCTCCGTCAGCCGGTGATTTTCATAGAACAGCTGAAAGCCGCGCTGCGCGCCCGCGACTGCGGAATCGGCCAGCGCCTTGCGCTGCTCGGGCGACATCTTCGCCTGGTCTTGCGCCGGGATGTCGAAATACTGACTGCCGTTGTTCACCACCAGGCTATAGGGCGTTTCCGCCGTCAGACAACGATGCACGCGCGCCGCTGATTCCGGTGTCAGCACCGCCGGAATGTGGATACGGCCGAACCGGGCATAGACCTGCGATAGCGGCCGCCAGTCATGCGTTTTGCTCAGGGCCGGAATGTTGGGCGGCGCGTTCATGACCAAGCCTTTCCCGGTTTTGCGCGCGCGCGCAAGATGAGGCGCAGATCAAATCCTCGGGGCAAGATGGTGAAACCCGTAGTCGGGTTCTGGTACGAGTTCGCCAGCACCTACTCCTATCCGGCCGCGATGCGGATTCAGCCTCTCGCCGATACGGCGGGTGTCGAGGTCCGCTGGCGGCCGCTGCTGTTGGGTCCCATCTTCGGTGCGCAAGGCTGGAACGACTCGCCGTTCAACATCTACCCCGCCAAGGGCCGGAACATGTGGCGCGATCTGGAGCGCATCTGCGAAGCGGAAGGCATTTCACTCAACCTGCCGCCCGTGCGTTTTCCACAGAGCGGGTTGAAGGCGGCACGTATCGCGCTGGTGGGTGACGCCGCCGGATGGACACCCGCGTTCAGCCGCGCGGTCTACACCGCCAATTTCGCGCAGCAGAAGGACATCGCCGACGAGGCCGTGCTCGCGTCGATCCTGGACGACATCGGTATCGATGCGAACGAAGCGATCGCCGCGGCCAACTCACCTGCGAACAAAGACCGGCTGAAGAAACAGACCGAGGAGGCGATCTCGCGCGGCCTTTATGGCGCACCGTCGTTCACGGTCGGCGACGAACTGTTCTGGGGCAACGACCGGCTGGAACAGGCGCTCGCCTGGGCGAAACGCGCGGCTTGAGTTGCGTTACCAGCTGCCGCCGTCGACCCGGATGACCTGGCCGGTCATGTAGCTGGACGCGTCGCTTGCGAGCAGCAGTGCCGTACCGACGATCTCTTCGGGATTGCCCCAGCGCTTGAGGCCGAGCCGCTGTTCGGCCGCCTTGTCCTCGCGCCAGACGGTGGAGACGTCGGTGAGGAACGGTCCCGGACAGATGCAGTTCACACGCACCTTCGGTCCGAACGCTTTTGCGAGCGCCACCGTCATCGCGTTGATCGCCGCTTTCGCGCCACCATAGGGAATGGTGACCGGCGACGGGATATAGGATGCCGTGCTCGACAGGTTGATGATCACCCCGCCGTCGCCCGCCATCATCTTCTCGCCGACCAGCGAGGAGAGCCGGAACGGGCCCTTGAAGTTGATGTCGATGACCTTGTCGAACAGCGCCTCGGTGGTTTCGACCAGCGACGGCGCGATAGGCGACATGCCGGCGTTGTTCACCAGAATGTCGACGCGGCCGAAATGCTTGTAGGCCGCTTCGCACAGCGCATCGTTGTCGCTCCACTTGCCGACATGCGCGGCCACAGGAAGCGCGCGGCGGCCCATCGCTTCGACCTGCTTCGCAACCGCTTCGCAGGCCTCGAGCTTGCGGCTCGCGATCACGACATCGGCGCCGTTCTTCGCGAACGCCAGCACCATCTCCTTGCCCAACCCGCGCGAGCCACCGGTAACGATGGCGATTTTGTTGGAGAGATCGACCTGCATGTTCCGCTCCCGTGATTTTGGAGCATCCTGTCATGGGCGATGCGTCTTCGCTATCGGTGACGCGGCGGAATGACGCCCGAGAAATTCACCCCTCAAACAACAACACTTGTCAACCCGGTCAAGCGGAGCGTAGCGCAGCGCGCACCGGGACCAATTGGGCCAACAAGATGGTAGGGCCAGGCCAATTCGTTTGTTTGCAAAAGCGTGTTGCACAATAGCTCCCGGCGCTTCGTTCCGCTGCGCTTCACTGCGGCCGGGATGACATTTTGAGTGTTGGAGCGAGAAGCCTAACTCGGCATCCGCGCGAGCTGCGCCGACTCCAGCTCCGCCATTCGGTCCTTGGCGCGAAGTTTCACGCTTTCGCTTTTGAGCTGGCCACAGGCGGCCATGATGTCCCGGCCGCGCGGCGTGCGCACCGGCGAGGCATAGCCGGCGCGGTTCACGATCTCGGCGAACTTCTCGATCTGGTTCCAGTCGGAGCATTGATACGGCGCACCGGGCCACGGGTTGAACGGGATCAGGTTGATCTTCGCCGGGATGCCGCGGATCAACTGCACCAGTTCGCGCGCTTCGGCCAGGCTGTCGTTCACGCCCTTCAGCATCACATATTCGAAGGTGATGCGGCGCGCATTGGAGACGCCGGGATAGTCGCGGCACGCCTGGATCAGCTCGGCGAGCGGATATTTCCTGTTGATCGGCACGATGACGTCTCGGATTTCATCGCGCACCGCATGCAGCGAGATCGCCAGCGCCGAGCCGATCTCGTCTCCCGCGCGTGCAATCATCGGCACGACACCGGCGGTCGACAAGGTGATACGCCGCTTCGACAGCGCGAGGCCGTCACCGTCGGCCACGATAGCCAGCGCCGTTTTCACATTGTCGAAATTGTAGAGCGGCTCGCCCATTCCCATCATCACCACATTGGTGACGCGGCGGCCCGGCGCGGTGGACGGCCAGTCGTTGAGACTATCGCGCGCCACCATCATCTGCCCGGCGATCTCCATCGGGGTGAGGTTGCGCACCAGCTTCTGCGTGCCGGTGTGGCAGAAGCGGCAATTGAGCGTGCAGCCGACCTGCGACGACACGCAAAGCGTGCCGCGGCTCGGCTCCGGAATGTAGACCGTCTCGAACTCGATCCCCGGTCCGGTGCGCAGCAGCCATTTGCGTGTGCCGTCCGTCGAAATCTGTTCGGTCACGACCTCCGGCCGCGCCAGCGTGAAGCGTTCATCGAGCAGGGCGCGAAAATCCTTCGCGAGATTGCTCATGCTGGCGAAATCGCGCGCGCCGTGGACGTAGATCCAGTTCCACAGCTGGCGCAGCCGCATCGCGGCCGCCTTCTCCGGCACACCCGCTTCGATCAGCGCAGCCTTGAGCGCATCCGCATCGAGGCCGATGAGGGACGCCTTCGTCGTCACGTGCAGGAACGGGTCTTGTCGAGCGCGTCGCCGAATCCGGCGAGCACATAGTTGTCGGTCGTCGTCGTACCGCGCTTGGAGGTGCCGATCACGATCAGCACGCCGCCGCGCTTCATCGCATCGATCATCCGCGCTTCGTCGGCCGGATCCTTGATCCAGGCGCCGCCGGCGGACCCGTCGTTCTTCACGAAAAAGGTGAACCGATCGCTCCCGATCTGCGCCGTGACCGTGCTGCCCTCCCTGTACGGATAGCCTGCCACCACCTCCGGCTCAGCCGCGACGTTGCGACCCGGCCAGTTGCTCACCATGAAACCGATCGGCGTGCGCTTGGCCTTCGCCGGCTGGGATGAGGAGGGATGCGCCAGCACGTAACACACCTTGTTGCTGCCCACGCCGGCCGACGCAGCGGTCCAACCCTTGAAGACGCCGAGAAGCACCGGTGTATCCGCAAATGCAGGCGCGGTGCTTGAAAGCGCCACAGCGGCGGTGACGGCGAGCGCAAAGGTGCGTGAAGTCATACGGATCCTACCCTTCGAATTGGAGCGCGGCGGTCATGCCTGCGGATTCTGGCTCTTCTGTGGTCGCGAAGAAGACCGTCAGGATAGAGTCGGCGGCCCCTCGCGTCCATGCCGTAAAACGCGAAAAACCGCTTCAAGTCAACACGTTAATGCGCAATCGCCTCTTCGACATCGCGCAGCCTGTCTTTGCCAAAATAGATCTGGCCGTCGACGAAGAAGGTGGGGATGCCGAAAACGCCGCGCGCCACTGCCGCTTCCGTGTTCTTGATCAGGCCGTCCTTCACCTCCGGCGTTTGCGCCGCGGCAAGCAATGCATCGGCGTCGAGGCCGGATTCCTTCAGCGCCGCGTGGATCACTGCGGGATCGTCCATCTTCTTCGGCGCTTCCCACATGTGATGGAACACGGCGTCCATATAGCGCGGCAGCTCGCCGCGGCGCTGTGCTGCAACGGCGCCGCGCATGATGCCGAGCGTGTTCACCGGAAAGAACGGATTGAACTGGAACTTCGCGAGCCTGTGGCGTTCGACGAAGCGCTGCGTCTCCAGCCGCTCATAGGCTATCTTGCTCGGGATATGGCCGAAGGCCTGCATCGGCGACTGGTTGCCGGTCGCCTTGAAGATGCCGCCGAGCAGCACGGGGACATATTCGAATTTCGCACCGGTGCGTCTCTCGATGTCGGGCACCACCTGATGCGCGAGATAGGCGTTCGGACTTCCGAAATCGAACAGGAACTCGACCATCACCATTTCTCCATGAAAGGCCGCACGTCGAGCTCGTGGGTCCACGCATCGCGCGACTGGCTGTGCAGGTACCAATAGGCAATGGCGATCGAATCCGGCTCCATAAGCTGATCTTCCTCGAGTTTAGCCAACGCTTCGTCGCCGCCGCGTGCCTTGATGCGATCACGCACGAAAGCCGTGTCAACACCCGCATCGATCACCAGATGCGCGACGTGGATGTTCTTCGGTCCCAGTTCGCGCGCCATGCTCTGTGCAACCCCGCGCAGCCCGAACTTGGCGCTCGCGAATGCGGCATAGCCTATGCCGCCGCGCATGCTGGCGGTCGCGCCGGTGAACAACATCGTGCCGCGCCCGTGCGGCAGCATCAGCCGCGCCGCTTCGCGTCCGGTGAGAAAACCCGCATAGCAGGCCATCTCCCACACTTTGCGGAACACACGCTCGGTGGTTTCGAGCACTGGAAAGTTCACATTGGCGCCGACATTGAAGATGCACACCTCCAGCGGAGCGGTCTTGTCGGCCTCCTGCAGGAAGGCCGCAATGTCCTCTTCCTTGCGTGCATCAAGGCCGCGAACGTGGCATACGCTACCGGCCGCTTCGATCTCATCCTTCAGGGTCTGCAGCTTGTCCGCCGTGCGGCGGCCAGCGAAGATCGTGTAACCTTCTGCCGCGAACCGCTTCGCGATCGCGGCGCCGATATAATCTCCGGCGCCGATCACGGCCGCGGTCGCATTGCGCTGCTGCATCAGCCTACTCCCGAAGACCCCAGCCGATAGCATAGAGCCGCCACACGATGGTGCCCAGCACGGCGGCCAGCACCACCGTGAAGATCGCGCCGAACACGGCCGGTCCCTCGCTGAAGCCGATCATCGAGTAGCGCAGGCCGTTGATGAAGTAAAACAACGGGTTGCCGTAAGCGAGCCAGCGCAGCCAGGGCGGCAGCATGCCGATGGTGTTGAACACGCCGCCCACCATCGACAGCGGCTGGATGAAGAACACGGTGAGGATGTTCAACTGCTCGAACGTCTTGGCCCATAGCGCCACGATGATGCCGAGGAAGCCGAAGATCATCGAAACGAATATCACCCAGAACAGAAATTCGGGCAGCGAGTACATGTGAACCGCGCCGAACGCGACGCCGATCAGCATGATGCCGATTGCGGTCACGACCGAGCGGATGATCACGATGCTGATCGCGCCTGCGATCATCTCCACATAGGAAAGCGGCGAAACAAGGATTTCCTCGATGCTCTTCTGGAAGCGCTGGAAATAGATTTGCGAGGTCGCTTGCAGGAACGCGGCGTTGACGATGTTCATCATCAGCACGCCCGGGAAAACGAACTCGATATAGCGATGCCCGGCGATGGTATTGATCCGGCCGCCCACCACGAAACCGAAGATGAAGATGAAAAGCAGCGCCGAAATCAGCGGCGCAACCACCGCCTGAATCGGCACGCGCATCAGCCGCTGGATTTCGCGGCGCACCATCGTCCACAGGCCAATCCAGTTCCCGATCATCGCGCACCTGCCGCGATGTGGTCCGCCACTTTTCCGGTTGCCGCGAGATAGGCGCGCTCGAGACCGCCGGGCTCGGTGAAAAACTCCTCCTTCGGTCCGTGCCGCACGATCTGCCCGTGCGCGACAATCGCGATCGTGCGGCAGAGCCGCTCGATCTCTTCGAGATAATGCGACGTGAGCAGAATGGTTTTCCCGTCCCTGTTCAGCTCCTGAAGATAGCGCCACAGATCCATGCGCAATTCGACATCCACGCCCGCAGTTGGTTCGTCGAGTATCAGCAGCTGCGGATCGTTGACCATCGCGCGCGCCAGGATCACGCGACGTTTCAAACCGCCGGAAAGCTCCCGGAAGGGCTTGTTGGCGTGCGGTACGAGATCGAACCGCTCGATCAGCATGTCGACACGCTTCTGGCGCACGGCGGCGGGAATGCCGAAATAGCCGCCCATCCAGTCGACAATATTCCGCGCATTGGCGAATGGGTCGACGTTGAACTCCTGGGGACTTAACCCCACGAGGGTACGGGCTTTGCGGTAGTCGGCGACAGCGTCAACACCGAAGATTTTGATCGTTCCCGACGTCGGATTCGAGATGCCGGTGATGCAGTGAATGGTGGTCGATTTCCCGGCGCCGTTGGGGCCGAGAAATCCAAAGAAATCGCCGGGTTGGATGGTGAGGGACACGTCTTCCACGGCGACCGTGCCGCTGCGATAGACCTTGCGGAGATGCGATATTTCGAGAGCGGGAGTCATTCGGGCCTTATACCATGGAGGGGTATGCTGTCAGCGCCGATCGCGAACGATCGGAGCACCCCATGTATGCGCTGGCGGGACAACGGCAACCGGACCGCCCGGGCGCACGGGGCGCGCGGGGTAGCCGCCGAGGCTGATCAGGCGGTCGTACAACACGATCGCCCCTGCCATACCGACATTGATCGAAAAGCGCATGGGGATTTTCACCACGAACTCGCAGCGCGACAGAACCTTCTGCGAGATCGAGAACCGCTCACCGCCGAACACATAGGCCGCACGCGAGGGATGACGAAACCGCGGCAATTCGACCGCATCCTCCGAGATCTCGACGCCAACCAGGCGGCATCCGGTCGGAAGCCGGAAATCGTCCGCTGCCGCGTACGGATAGAACGGCAGCGAACCTTGCGAGCGGGATGTGTCGGAATAGCGCGCGTCCGAGAGTTTCACTGCGGCGTTGATGGTGAAGAAGAAGCTTGCGTCGAACGCGTGCGCGATGCGCATGAGATTGCCGAGGTTCATCGCCTTCGACACCCCGTCCACGCCCACCGCGAAATAGCCGCGCACAATCCCTCGCAACTGCGCTAAGAAGCAGCCGTCTTAGCGCCTGGAGCAAAGCTTGGCCAATCCCGTCCTGATCGAGGTCACACGCGGCGGACGCGTCGAAAGTTTTCACCGCGGCTCGATCGCCATCGTCGATTCGCAGGGCAAGGTGATTCTCGCGCTGGGCGATCTCGACACGCCGGTTTATCCGCGCTCTTCGCTCAAGCCGATCCAGGCGTTGCCGTTGGTGGAGAGCGGCGCGGCGGATGCGTTTTCCTGCAGCAGCGAGGAACTGGCGCTGGCGTGCGCGTCGCATTCCGGCGAGCCGATGCATACCGAGCGGGTCACCAACTGGCTGGCGCGGATCGGCTGCAGCGAAAGCGACCTCGCCTGCGGCGCACATCCGTCGCGTTACGAGCCGGTCGCAGAAGCGATGATCCGGCGCGGCGAAAAGCCCACCCGCATCTTCAACAACTGCTCCGGCAAGCATTCAGGTTTTCTCACTGTCGCCCGCCACTGGGACATCGCGACGAAGGGTTACGAACTGCACGATCATCCGGTGCAGCGCGCCGTCGCCGAAGCGCTCGGCGAGCTGAGCGGACTCGGGCCCGATCTGCCGTGGGGGATCGACGGCTGCACCGCCCCGAACTTCGCGCTGCCGCTCGGCGCCTTTGCGCTGGCGCTGGCAAAGCTGGCCGATCCGTCCGCGCTCTCCGAACACCGGGCGAAGGCGGCGCGGCGGCTGGTGCATGCGATGATGGCGCATCCCGAACTCGTGTCCGGGACGGGCCGCACCTGTGCGATCCTGATGCGGGCCTGCAAAGGAAAAGCCGCGGTGAAGACCGGCGCAGAAGGGTTCTTCGCCGGGATGATCCCGGAAAAAGGCTATGGCATCGCACTCAAGATCGATGACGGCGCCGGTCGCGCCGCGGACGCTGCGATGGCCATCCTGCTCGACAAGCTCGGCCTGCTCGACACCAGCGGCGAAGCCGGAAAGATCGTGCACGCGCCCGTGCGCAACACGGTCGGAACGCAGGCCGGTGAGCGCCGGGCTGCACCGGCGCTCGCCGAGATAAAGTTCTAGCGTTTAGTGCCCGGACTGGGCGGCATCCTTTGCCGCTTTGGCGGCTTTGTCCGCCGCCTGCATTGCCGGGGTGTAGAGCTCGATGTTGGTCACCGAGCAGATACCGACCATGCCCTCATCCCGCGAGATCACCTGATCGCCCTTGGACAGGCAGGCGAGATTGCCATTGGCGAGCGTCTTGAATGCGAGGTGATTGTGGAAGTGCAGGCCGCTGCACGTCCCCATTACGCTCACCTTGTATTTTAGGTGGCGGGTGTTCTCAACGATCACCGTCTTGTCGTTCGGGGCGTCGAAGCTCCAGATGTCGATGTTGCGCAAGCATGCCGGCTCGGCCGAAGCCGGCGCTGTTGTGAAAAGCGCGAGCGCGCCGAATCCTGTCAGAAGCGCAATCCGAAAATTCATCGTCCAATCTCCCATAGCGCCCTCCTGACCATCATAACACGTTGCGGAAGCTTTTGCTCCGGGCTTGGCGCAGCCCTGCCCGTTCTTTAACGTCCGTCCCGATCGGCAATCGATACGACGTAAAACGAGGAGACGCCCATGAAAGCGATGCTTTGCACCCATTACGGACCGCCGGAGGAAATGGCGTTGGGCGAGCTTCCCGATCCCAAGGCCGGCAAAAACCAGGTGGTCGTCGCGGTGAAGGCATGCGGGGTGAACTTCCCGGACGTGCTGATGATCCAGGACAAGTACCAGTTCAAGCCCGCGCTGCCCTTCCCGCCCGGCGGCGAAGTGGCCGGTATCGTGAAAGAGGTGGGTGACGGCGTGGCCAACCTGAAGGCCGGCGACCGGGTCGCCGTATCCGTCGGCAATGGCGGCTTCGCGGAGCAGGTGGTCGCGGACGCCCGGCGCTGCATCGCGGTGCCGGAGAATGTGGGCTTCGACGTCGCCTCGTCGTTCATCGTGACCTATGGGACCTCGTATCATGCGCTCAAGGAACGCGCGGCGCTGAAGCCGGGCGAAAATCTCGTCGTGCTCGGTGCGGCCGGCGGCGTCGGGATTTCCGCCGTCGAACTCGGCAAGGCCATGGGCGCGCGCGTGATCGCGGGCGCTTCGACACAGGAAAAGGTCGACCTCGCGAAGAAGCACGGCGCCGATGACGGCTTCGTCTATCCCAACGTGCCGCTGTCGCGCGATCAGCAGAAGCAGCTGTCGGAGGACATCAAGCAGCTGACCGGCGGCAAGGGCGCCGATGTGCTCTACGATCCGGTCGGCGACGATTATGCCGAACCGTGCCTGCGCGCGATGAATTGGGAAGGCCGTTATCTCGTAATCGGCTTTGCGGCCGGAAACATCCCGAAGGTACCGCTCAATCTCACACTTCTCAAAGGATGTCAGATCGTCGGCGTGTTCTGGGGCGCAGCCACTGCGCGCGACCCCAAAACGGCGCAGGAAAATCTGACGGAGATCATGGACATGATCTCCAAAGGTACGCTGCATCCGCATGTCTCGGCGAGATTTCCGCTGGCCGAGGCTAACAAATCCATCCGTATGCTGATGGATCGCAAGGCGTTGGGCAAAGTCGTCGTCACCATCTGAGGGAGAGGGACATATGGCCGGGGGGCATCATCACCATTCGACGCACATTTGCGAAGTGTGCGGACTGAAGAAAGACGACCGCCAGATGGTGCCGGGCATCACCGTCCGGCATAATATTCAGGACATGATTGCGAAGGCGAAGCCGGACTGGAAACAGGACGGCTTCACCTGCATCTCCTGCCTCAACCGCTTTCGGACGGAATACGCCCGCTCGCAGATGGAAGCGGAGCGCGGCGAACTTTCCGCGCTCGAGCAGGAGGTGATCAAAAGTCTCCACGCCAACGAATCGGTCGTGGAAGACATGAATGCAGAGTTCGACAAGAACCTGAGTTTCGGCGACCGGCTGGCCGATCAGGTGGCAGCCGTGGGCGGCAGCTGGGGCTTTGTTATCGGGTTCGGCCTTGTGTTGACCATCTGGGTGGTCATCAACACCGTTATCCTGATGTCCAAGGCGTTCGATCCCTATCCCTTCATCCTGCTGAACCTGTTCCTGTCGATGCTCGCCGCGATCCAGGCGCCGATCATCATGATGAGCCAGAACCGCTCCGCGGTGCGCGACCGCATCCAGGCGGAGAGCGATTTCAAGGTGAACCTGAAAGCCGAAATCGAAGTCAGGGCGCTGACCGAGAAGATCGACCAGCTCCTGCACAATCAGTGGATGCGGCTGATGGAAATCCAGCAGATCCAGATGGAAATGCTGGAAGACCTCACCGCACGGCGCGGGCAATGACAATCGGTTCACGGCCGACGGGCCTTTTGATGCGCTTTGCGGTTCTCATCATCGCCGCAGTGGTTTTGGCTGTGCCCGTTCCCGCATCCGCGCACGGAGGCGGCGGTGGTGGCGGCGGGCATGCATCGTCCTCCCACACCACCGTGACGGTCCCGATCTTCATCCCGACCCAGGCGCAGATGCCGACCCAGGTCGGCGATACCAGCCGCATTCACACCGTGGCCGTACTGTCCGCGCTGGGCCCCAACCTGACCCTGATGAACACCCACTTTCTGGGCACCAAAACATCCCAGTTGAACATCAGCGACTGGGCCATCGACGACGAAGTCGACATGCTGATGAAGCGCTATCTGCACGGTCGCTTTGCCTTCAAGGACGTGCTCTACGACCGCACCGTGCTCAACGCCATTCCGAACGGCGTGTGGGACTCCCAAAGCGGGTTTTCGAAATATCTCCGCACCGTGCCCAGCGACGGCATAGACGCCTTCATCGTGGTGCGCCGCGATCTAGTGCTGCAGGCGCCCGGCATCGAAGGATTGGCGCTTCAGGGCGGTCTGCTGGCGGACAACACGCCGGTGGTGTGGGCGAACTACGAAATCGACATCATCGACGCGCACACCTACACCACGATTTCGAGCGCATATTCCCGCATCCGGCTGCGCGCGGGAACCAATGCCTCCTTCGCCGGCCTTGAAGGACCCAAGCAGCTGGTGGTCGGCGACGACTTCGCGCTGACGGACACGCAGCGCGCCCTCCTGCACGGCTTCATCGACAAGATCGTCGATGCCTCCCTGATCGAGACACTGCGGGCGCTGGATCTGGGCGTTGCGCTTCCGGATGCCGGTGCGCGGACGCTCGTGCCGATTCCGGCGGACAAGCTGCCCTACAAGACGATCAAAACCATCGCGTTAATCTCCGCCATCGGCGACGAGTTCGAACTGGAGCATCGCGGATTTCTCTCGCACGACCAGCACGGCTTGGCGGTGAACGACTGGCCGATCGATTCCAGGATGGAAAACGACATGCGCGCGGCGCTCGACAAACGCTTCGCCGTCAAGACTATGCCGATAGATCGCACGCCGCTTTACGATATGCATCTCGTCGCTTCCGACAACAAACTTGCGACGCTGTTTCCGGGTCTGACGGCCACGCAGGATGTCGACGCCTATCTCGTCGCGATGAAGCTGACCATGTATCCGGCCTTGGGTATGTTCAACAGCGCTTCGACCAGCGTCTATGCCAGCTACGTACTTGTGCTGTTCGACGCCCATACGCTGAAAATCATCTCGGCCTTGCCAAGCGTCCGTCCGCCCAACCGGCCCTCGGCTTTTCCTGCGGAGGTCGTGAGCGACGATCTTTGGCCGTCGGCGCCGCCGGCTTTGTCGCCCAATCAGACGGCACAAATCCGCCTGACGATCGAACGCCTTATCGACGAAAGCGTCCCGGAAACGATGATGCGGATGGGTTTGACCGGGATGATGCCCGCGGGTGGCGCTCCGCCGGCGCCAGGAACGACACTGCCTACTCAGCCTGCACCGGAGCCCGCCGCGGCGAACTAGCCTTGAACGATCGCAGGCACGGAACCATTTATCACCCAGCCGGGAGACGGACATGAGCATTATCGCTTGGGCACTGCTGGGTCTCGTCAGCGGCTATATCGCCAGCAGGGTCGTGAACGCACGCGGCGAAGGCTGCCTCATCGACATCGCGCTCGGCCTTGTCGGTTCGATGGTGGGCGGCTTCATCTTCAGCCGGTTAGGCGGCGAGCCGATTACCGGCTTCAACCTCTATTCCATGTTCGTCGCCGTCATCGGTGCGATCGTGGTGCTGCTCATCTACCACGCGATCACCGGCCGGCGCGGCCTGCGCTGAGCGTTACTTCGCCAGGAAATCCAGCACCAGCTTCGTCGTGGCGTCCGGGTTTTCCTCCATCACCCAATGCCCCGAGGCCGGGACCACGCCGGCGGTGACGTTGCTCGCGACGAAATCGAGTTCGGTCTTCATCCCCGCGCCGTAGGATTTCTCCGCACCCAGTGCCAGCACCGGCAGGCTCAGCTTGCCTTTCGCCAGGAAGGTGCGATTGTCGATGCCGTCCTGCGGGAACGCGACGAACTGCTCGAACGCGTCGTGGATCGCGTGCGGCTGGGCATAGAGCTTCGCGTAGTGCTCGCGCGTCGCCTCGTCGATCTTCTTCGGATCGGCGGACAGTTCGTCCCAGAAGCGATCGAGATAGATGCGCTCGCGCCCCGCCACCAGCCGCTCTTCGTCGGGACCATGGAAGTTGAAATGCCAGGTTTTCGGATTGCTGAGTTGCGCCGCCCAGTTGCCGACTCCGGGAAGCGGCGCGTCGATCACCACCCATTTGGTGAACCGCGCCGGAAACTGCGCGATCAGCGCATAGCCGACCATGTTGCCGATATCGTGGGTGACGAGCTGGGCCTTGTCGATCTTCAGCGCATCCATCACGCCGGCAATGTCCCGCGCTTCGTTCGCCTTGGTGTAGCCGGTATCGGGGTGGGCGGAGAGCCCCATGCCGCGCAGATCGGGCACGGTCACCGTGTGCGTCGCGACCAGCTTCGCCGCGATCGGCGCCCACATATCGCCGGTGTCGCCAAACCCGTGCAGCAGAACCACCGCCGGCCCCTTGCCGCCCACGCGCACGTAGAGCGTCGTGCCATTGGTCTTGATGTTCTGGGTGTGGAAGCTGACGGGAAACGGCTCCACGGCGGCAACCGCTGGTGACGCGAAAAACAACGCGGCGAGAACCGCAGCGAAAAACCGGATCATTCAAATGCTCCCCGCAAACATTGCGGAAGCATGCGGGAGATGTAATGCAAAAGCCAGTGCTCGGATCAGCGCAGCGGCCAGGTGTCGAGCGTCATAACGTCGGCCTGCCGCGGAAACACTTTCTCCATCAGCAGGCGATGAACTTCTGCATCCATATCGGCGCAGCAATCGGCGAGCACGAACAGGCGGTAGTCGCGGTCGGCCGCATCGCGCAAGGTGGAGAGCACCACGCCGCTGGTCGCAATCCCGGCGAGGATCAGCGTATCGATGCCGCGGGCCTTGAGCCGCTCGGCGAGGTTGGTGGTCGAGAACGCGCCGACGCGAATTTTTCGGAACACCTCTTCGTCGGAGGCCGGCGAAAGTGCGGGATGAATATCGGCCGGCGCGCTGCCATCGGTGATGAACCGGCTGGCACTCAGCGCGGCAAAGGATTTGTTGCGCGGCGAGACCGCGGCGTAATCGGCTTCCGTGAACGCCACGCGCACGTGCATCACCGCCACACCGGCCGCTTTCGCTGCCGCCCGCGCCTTCTGTGCCCGCTCGAGCAACTCTGGCCCCTGCTCGCCGGCCATACCGACGATGGCGTTCTGGAAGTCCATCAACAGAAGCGCCGATTTGGCGGGTTGGACTTTTGCGGTCACGTCAATGCTACCCCGCTGGAATCTTTTTCAGTTGAAAGGAAATCTCGTATTCAACAAGCGAGACGTCGGAGACCATCGATGCCGCTAGCTTCAGATCCTCGCTAATTTCAGCGGCAACGATAATTCCCCTCACTGGCTTGCCCTGTGCAATGTTTTTCTTCACCCAAGCCATATAGCGGAGTATTTGACCCACCACGCGATCATATCCCCGCGAAACCTTCAGTTCGATGACCACGAAGCCGCCAGTTTTGTCCTCGCAAAGCAAATCGATACGGCGTCCGTCGGCAGGAAATTCTATGCCTGTTAACCCCTCGTCTTCGTACAGCGTGAGACCGGCTTCGATGACACCGAGGTTGCGAGAGACATAGTTTTGAAGATCGGACTCAAGTGCAAATTCGGTCGCGCCAGCATCTGCGAATTCATCGACCACCTGGCCAGATTCGCCTACCGAGCTAACAATTTCAGTCGCTTGAGATGCGTACAAAGGTGTCTCATCCGCGTCGGCGTCCCAAAGACGGAACTGGTCAGCTCCTATTTTATAGAAGAGGTCATGGCCACTTCCTGGTTTGATGCTGCGATGATGTTTTCGGTTTCTGTTGTTGATCGACATGCCGTTGACATGCATATCAATCGTCGTAGACCGCAATTTTGGATATTTCTTTGCGAACCAAGCGATCGCATCTCTTTTGCTGAATGTCTTGCCTTTCGACAGGACCTCGGCGGCAAATTCTCGCATCAGGGTTTTGGTAGGTCGATCGTAAATCGCCATTTTAGCCGTTTAATGCAGGTTTGTGGACGTAGATTTCGCCGCCGCCCAGTTTGAACTCCTCCGCCTTCTTTGCCATTGCGGCGCGGATTTCAGCGGTGCTCAGCGTGTCGTTCTGGCCTTTGGCGGCATCGCGCACTTCCTGGCTGATCTTCATCGAGCAGAATTTCGGGCCGCACATCGAACAGAAATGCGCGACCTTCGCGCCGTCGGCCGGAAGGGTCTCATCGTGATAGGCCTGCGCCGTCTCGGGATCGAGGGCGAGCGCGAACTGGTCGCGCCAGCGGAATTCGAACCGCGCCTTGCTCATCGCATCGTCCCAGATGCGCGCCGCCGGATGGCCCTTCGCGAGATCGGCGGCATGGGCGGCGATGCGGTAGGCGACCACGCCCGCTTTCACGTCGTCGCGATCCGGCAGGCCCAGATGCTCCTTCGGCGTGACGTAACAAAGCATCGCCGTGCCGAACCATCCGATCATCGCGGCGCCGATGGCGCTGGTGATGTGGTCATAGCCCGGCGCCACATCGGTCGTCAGCGGTCCAAGGGTGTAGAACGGCGCCTCGTCGCACGCCGCGAGCTGGCGATCCATGTTCTCCTTGATCTTGTGCATCGGCACATGGCCGGGGCCCTCGATCATCACCTGCACATCATGTTTCTGCGCGATGCGGTTCAATTCACCCAGCGTGTCGAGTTCTGCGAACTGCGCGGCGTCGTTGGCGTCCGCGGTCGAACCGGGCCGCAGTCCGTCGCCCAAAGAGAACGACACGTCGTACTGCTTGAGGATTTCGCAGATGTCCTCGAAATGGGTGTAGAGGAAATTCTCCTTGTGATGCGCAAGGCACCACTTGGCGAGGATCGAGCCGCCGCGCGAAACGATGCCCGTCACGCGCTCCGCGGTCAGCGGGATGTGCGCCAGCCGCACGCCGGCATGGACGGTGAAGTAATCGACGCCCTGCTCGCATTGCTCGATCAGGGTGTCGCGATAGATATCCCAGTTGAGCTCTTCGGCAACGCCGCCGACCTTCTCCAGCGCCTGATAGATTGGCACGGTGCCGATCGGCACCGGCGAGTTGCGCACGATCCATTCGCGGATGGTGTGGATGTGGCGCCCGGTGGACAGGTCCATCACCGTGTCCGCACCCCAGCGGATCGACCAGACGAGCTTCTCCACCTCCTCCGCCGCACCGGAGGTGACGATGGAGTTGCCGATGTTGGCGTTTACCTTCGTCAGGAAATTCCGGCCGATGATCATCGGCTCGGTTTCGGGATGGTTGATGTTCGCCGGAATGATGGCGCGGCCGCGCGCGATCTCATCGCGCACGAACTCCGCCGTCACATGATCCGGGATATTGGCGCCGAACGAATTGCCGTCCGCCAGCTTCGAGCGGCCGAGATTCTCGCGCGCCGCGATGTATTTCATCTCTTCGGTGATCAGGCCTTGCCGCGCGTAGTGCAGCTGGCTGACGTTGCGGCCCGGCTTGGCGCGCAATGGCTTCAGCCCGGTCCGGTCGAATTGCGGCACCGACAGCAGCTCGCCGCGTTTCAGGCCATCGTCTTCCGGTTTGCGTTCACGGCCTTCGTATTCCTCCACATCGCCGCGCGCGAGGATCCAGTCCCGGCGGCGGCCGGCGAGACCCTTCTCGATGTCGATGGCGACCGAATCGTCCGTATACGGACCGGAGGTGTCGTAGAGCCGGACGGCTGGCTCGCCGCCGCTCAGCGCGATCTCGCGGAACGGCACGCCGTCCACATAGGTCTTGCGCGATCCGGGAAGCGGACCGCGGGTGATTTCCATCGATTTGGGATTCAAAATGGGTTTGTTCATGCGCCTCTCCCTACGCCGGTGCGAACCGGATCAGGTTCAAAGGGACTCGCGGGATTGCGATCTCAGCCTTGCGGCGCCCCTGGGACTTGAGCCGCGATATTGAGACGGGCCGACGCCAAGTCAAGCGATGTGATAGGGTCGCATGCAGATGGGTTCCAATATTGCGATACGCCGCGCAGGCGCGACCGATGCGAACGTGCTGGCTGACATTTTTGAAGCCGCGCGCGCGGGCATGACCTATCTGCCGAAACTCCACACCGAAGAAGAGACTCGCGTCTTCATCGGCGGCCTGCCGGATCGGATGGAGGTGTGGGTCGCGGAGGCCGACGGCCGCCTTGTCGGTTTCGCCGCGATCCATGATGGCTGGCTCGATCACCTTTACGTCTACCCGGAAGCACAGAGCACCGGCATCGGCTCCGCCCTGCTCGCGAAGACCAAGGAGCGCCGCCCGGACGGTTTCCAGTTCTGGGCGTTCCAGAAGAACACCGGCGCCCGCCGTTTCTACGCCCGCCACGGCTGCCGCGAAGTGGAATGGACCGGCGGCGAAGGCAACGAAGAAAAAGAACCGGACGTGCGGTTCGAATGGAGCCCAGCGTAGCGACAGTCAGCCGATCACAAACTCAAATTCGAACTCGTGCCGGATCGGGATGTCGTTGTCTCCGGTAAGCGGGATTTCAGGTTTGATCTTCCGCGCCGCAGTGACGGCGTCGAAATGGACGGCGCACAGGTTCCAGCCGCGCTTTTGGTAGAACCGGATCGCGCGGATGTTGTCGTTGGTGGTGATCAGCCAGAGGCGGCGGACACCTTTCGTCCTGGAGAGGTCGGCGACGGCCGCAAGCAGCGCGGTCCCGGCACCGCGGTCTTCGGCGAAACTGTCCAAGGTGACGACTTCGATCTGACCGCCGGCTTCGTGCCAGGTCAGCGCGCTGATCAGCCCGTCGCCATCGGCCACCACAAAACCCGGCAGTGTGCGGGCATCATGCGACACACCGCGAGAGACGATGACGGGGTCGCCATAACGTTCGGTCCATGCGACTGTCAGGCGATCGTTGTCGCGATCCTCTTTCGACCGGACGGCGAGCATTGACCGCTCACGATGCGGCGAAGTTGCGGAACTCGCCGATCACGCCACGCACGGCGACCTTCACGATCTTCTCGCCGGCCTCGACGTTCGCCTGCGACGGGTCGGAGCCGATGCGGCCGTCCGGAAAGCGGCGGCGATAATCCTCCGCATCGAAGATCGGTCCGGACGGTGCAATCCTGGGCGTCATCGCGACGCTTTTCTGCGCCTGCGGATAGCCGAAATAGGTGACCGACACTTCGCTCGGCGTCGCATGGCTGCCCTCGCCCACCGGAAACAGCTGGCGGCACAGGTCCATCACGCCCGGCAACTCCCACCAGTTGCGCAGCATGCAGCGCAGCGGCGGCCGGTTGCCGCCCGTCCGGTCGAAGGTCACGGAATGGTACATCTCGGCGAAGGCGGCGGTGATCGTGGCGATGTTCCCGCCATGCCCGTTCAGCCAGTAGATGCGTTCGAAGCCGTGGCGCGTGAGCGACTGCGCCCAGTCGTTCATCGCCGCGATCATGGTGGACGGGCGCAAGGTGATAGTACCCGGGAAACTCATGTGATGCTGCGCCTGTCCGACATTGAAGGTCGGCCCGACGAGGATGCCCGCCTCTTCACCAGCCCGCGAGCTGATGATCTCTGGACACAGTGCGTCGGTGCCGAGAAGACCGTTCGGCCCATGCTGCTCCGTCGAACCGATCGGAATCAGGATCGCCTTCGACTTCTGCAGATAGGTTTCGACTTCCGGCCAGGTGGAGAGGTGAAGTTGCATCTATGGCATATCCTCGTGCGGCCAGGTTCGAACCGCGTGAAACAGCTTTTTCGCACGCCCATCAGCCAATAGGGAAAGCAAAAGGGCAGTTGGTGGCAAAAAAATCAGGGGGAAGCTTACGAGATCCATGCGGGAATAGCCCCACACACCCAAAATCACGGCCATCAGGTGGTCAACAATTTCCGGCCCACGCCATAACGTTACAAGCGCAAGTGCGCCGACCAGAAACCAAGTCGATTTCCCGAGATACACGGCCGAGGCACCGGCGAGCGCCAGCAGAACCAAAGGAACGCGCCAGTTGACCGCGACTGCGAACCCATAAAAGAGCGCTTGAGCCACCACAATGTAGCCGAGCAACAAGCCGTAGACCGTCGCGAGGGCGGCACCTGCATAGCGTAAAATCATCAGCCTGCCGCGCTACAAAGGCGGGCCAGCTTGTCGAGTGATGCCTTCCACAGAGCCCGTTCCGTCTCGACCGCCTCTGCATTTCCGAGCTTGTTGGACTCCAGCGCGATCTGCGCCTTGCCGTCGCCCTTCGCGTAGAAGCCGAACTCCAGCCGGCCTTCCGTCCGCCATTTGCCGCGCCAGTACTTGTTTTCGGTCTTGGAGGTCTCCTCGAATGTGCCCGGTGGAAACCACTTGGCGCGGGTCTTCGGGTTGGTGGCGGTTGCGAACAGATCGCCAAGGCTGGCGGGGATCACCTTCGTCACATTGACCGAGAATTTGCCGCCGGGCCGCTCGTTTTTCTGGCGGCCGCCGCGGGCTTTTTCGTACTCAACGGCAATCATCTGCCGCCACCACGACGGGACATCATATTTCTCGCTCAGGAGTTTCGCGATCTCCTTATGCGGCATGGTCTGGGCGTTCTCGCGGTTGAGGATCACGAGCCAGCCCATCCAGTTCCGCCCGGTCGCCGCTTTCACCTTTTCGTCGCTGATGGCCGGCGGCCAGGCGTTGGGTTTGGCCGCTTGCCCCTTTTCCGGCATGCAATAAAGTCCCCGTATCGCTATTCGAGAACATAAAGCATCCGGAGGGTTTCGCCCATGACCACCGCTGGCAAGCACGGACCGTTGCACGGCGTCACCGTGCTCGACCTCACGAGCTTCATCTTCGGCCCCTATGCCACGCAAACGCTGGGCGATCTGGGCGCCGAGATCATCAAGGTCGAGGCGCCGGAGGGCGACCGGCAGCGCGGCGGCCTCAAGCAGAAGAACAGCAAGAACATGGGCTCCACGTTCATGATGCTGAACCGCAATAAGAAATCCGTGACGCTCGACCTGAAAGTGGAGGAAGACCGCGAGCGTCTGCGCGCGCTGATCCCGCAGGCGAAGGTGTTCATCCACAACGTGCGCAACAGCGCGATGGGCAGTCTCGGCTTCGGCTATGAGCAGGTCGCGGCGATCAATCCGGGGATCGTCTATGTCCATCTCGTCGGCTACGACACCGAAGGCCCCTATGGCGGGCGCCAGGCGTTCGACGATCTCGTCCAGGCGGCCAGCGGCGGCGCCGACATGCTGCTGGACGACAACGGCAACAGCACCATGCGGATGTTCCCGAGCTATGTCGCGGACAAGGTATCGGGGCTGCACGCGCTCTATGCCGTGCTGGCGGCATTGTATCACCAGGCGCGCACCGGTGAGGGGCAGCATGTCGAAGTGCCGATGCTGGAGAGCTACACCAGCTTCCTGATGGTGGAGCATCTCTATGGCGCGTCGTTCGACCCGATCGTCGGCCATGTCGGTTCGACGCCGGCGCTGTCGCCCGAGCGCGCCGCATTCAAGACCAAGGACGGTTACATCGCGGTGATGCCGCAGGGCCGCGAGGGCGCGGCGAAGTACATGGTGCTCGGCGGGATCGAGGATTTCTACAACAGCGAGGAATTCGTCAAAGCGCCGTCGAGCAAGGACAAGGTTGCGCTCTACAACAAGGCGATGCGCGACGCCGCAGCGGCACATACCACCGAGGAATGGATGGAGCTCGGCGATCGGCACCGCATCCCGATCATGCGCGCCAACACGATGGACAGCGTCCTCGACGATCCGCATCTGAAGGGCGTGAACTTCTTCCAGGTGCTGCCGCACGAAACCGAAGGTCACTGGCGCGCGATGAAACCGCCGATCAAATTCTCCAAGACGCCTGCCAGCATCCGCGTCAACCCGCAGAAGCCGGGTGCGAGCAACGAGGAAATCCTCGGCATCCCGGCGCCGGTCCGGCACAACAAAGCGGCGGAGTAACTGGCAGCAGCGTTGAGTTCGTTGGCGCATTTGTATACAATGTGTACAAGTGAATACGAGGTACACATATGGCCGCGCCGAAGTCCGTCACCGTTACCGCCCGTATTCCCGCTTCGCTTGCGAAACGCATCGAAGCCTATGCTAAAGCTGCCAAGCGAACACGATCGTGGGTCATCGAGGACATTCTCGACCGCTATGTCGACGAAGAAATGAGAATCGTTGAGGCGATCAATGCCGGGCTCCGTGAATTAGAGGCAGGGCTGGGAGTGCCGCACGAAGAGGTATTCCGGAAGCTTAGCGAAAAGTCGGAACAGCGGCGGAAAGCCCTCCGTAACCGCGCCGCATGAAGATCATATGGTCGCCGACGTCCGAGAGCGATCTCGACGCCATATGGGAGTTCATTGCAAAGGACAATCCGATGCGGCCGATCGCATGATCGAACGTCTCCGCACCGTTGCGGACGTGCTGCTCGACCATCCAGAACTCGGCAGAGCCGGTCGCTCCAGTTTCACCCGCGAACTCGTAGTCGCCGGAACGCCCTACATCCTCGTTTACGTGATTGGGAAGGACGAAATCGGTATCGCATATGTCCTCCACGGTGCGCGGAAGTGGCCGCCGTAGGCAGCCTTGAAGGCGCCACGGGCAGCCGCCAATATCGCCGCCTCAAACGCTTGGGAAACGCCATGTCCGATACTTTAATCCCCATCAGCAAAGACGCCCGCGAGCGCACCTTCATCACAAAGGACAAGTACGACGCGATGTACGCGCGGTCGATCCAGGACCCCGACGGGTTCTGGGCCGAACAGGCGAAGCGGATCGACTGGATCAAGCCGTTCACCAAAGTGAAGAACGTCTCGTGGGACCCAGACAATCTTTCCATCAAATGGTTCGAAGACGGTACGCTGAACGTCTCGGCGAACTGCATCGATCGGCATCTGGCGAAGCGCGGCAAACAGACCGCGATCATCTGGGAAGGCGACGATCCGAAAGACAGCAAGCACATTTCTTATGAAGAACTGCACCGCGAGGTCTGCCGCTTCGCGAATGTGCTGAAGGCGAACGGCGTCGCCAAAGGCGACCGCGTCACCATCTACCTGCCGATGATCCCGGAAGCCGCCTACGCGATGCTCGCCTGCGCGCGCATCGGCGCAGTGCATTCGGTCGTGTTCGCCGGCTTCTCACCTGATAGCCTTGCCGGCCGTATCACGGATTGCGCCTCGACCATCGTTCTGACCGCCGATGAGGGTGTGCGCGGCGGCAAGCCGATCCCGCTCAAGAAAAACACCGATGACGCGCTAGAGAAATGCCCCGACGTGAAGACCGTCGTGGTGGTGAAGCGCACCGGCGGCGCGATCGCCATGAAGGCCGGACGCGACGTCTGGTATCACGACGAAGCCGCGAAGGTTTCGACCGACTGCGCCCCGGAAGAGATGAACGCGGAGGATCCTCTGTTCATCCTCTACACCTCCGGCTCCACCGGAAAGCCGAAGGGCGTGCTGCACACCACCGGCGGCTACGCGATGTACACCGCGTTCACCCATCAATACGTGTTCGATTATCACGACGGCGACATCTACTGGTGCACCGCCGACGTCGGCTGGGTCACGGGACACAGCTACATCGTCTACGGCCCGCTCGCCAACGGCGCCACAACGCTGATGTTCGAAGGCGTGCCGAACTATCCGTCGACCTCCCGCTTCTGGGAAGTGATCGACAAGCACAAGGTCAACATCTTCTACACCGCGCCAACCGCGCTGCGTGCGTTGATGCGCGAAGGCGACGGACCGGTGAAGAAGACCAGCCGCGCATCGCTCCGTTTGCTGGGCAGCGTCGGCGAGCCGATCAATCCGGAAGCGTGGCTCTGGTACTATCGCACCGTCGGCGACAGCCGTTGTCCGATCGTGGATACCTGGTGGCAGACGGAGACCGGCGGGATTCTGATCTCGCCATTGCCCGGCGCGACCGATCTCAAGCCCGGTTCGGCGACGAAACCGCTGTTCGGAATCGTGCCGCAACTGGTCGATGCCGATGGCAAAGTCCTGGAAGGCGCGACCAGCGGCAACCTGTGCCTGCTGGAATCCTGGCCAGGCCAGATGCGCACCGTATATGGCGATCATCAGCGCTTCGTGGACACCTATTTCAAGACCTATCGCGGCAAGTATTTCACCGGCGACGGCTGCCGCCGTGATGAGGACGGCTATTACTGGATCACCGGCCGGGTGGACGACGTGATCAACGTCTCGGGTCACCGCCTCGGCACCGCCGAGGTCGAAAGCGCGCTGGTCGGCAATACCCACGTCGCGGAGGCGGCCGTGGTCGGCTACCCGCACGACATTAAGGGTCAGGGCATCTATGCGTATGTGACGCTCAAGGTCGGCGTGGCGGCGACGGATGCGCTTAACGCGGAACTGAAGCAGTGGGTCGGCAAGGAGATCGGCCCGATCGCGCGGCCCGACGTGATCCAGTTCGCGCCCGGCCTGCCCAAGACCCGCTCCGGCAAGATCATGCGCCGCATCCTGCGCAAGATCGCCGAGGGCGACATGGGCAATCTCGGCGACACCTCGACACTCGCCGACCCCGCCGTGGTCGAAGACCTGGTGAAGAACGCGGCGAAGAAATAGCTAGGCCCAGTGCCATCCCACGAGAACGGCCGCAGCGGCGACGAGCGTACCCAGCGATCCGCCGATCAGCAGGATCGAGACGATCAGTTGTTTGGCGGGCGTCGTTGTGATGCCCTGCCCCGCGATGGGAAGCCCGCTCCCGGCACCGAACAGACCGCCCAGCAGCAGCGACAGCCAAACCGCATACAGCGAAATCCACAGCAAGTCCGCGACGACACCGCTCCATGCCGGCCACAGGCCGATCTTCGGCCACAGCAAGCCCGCGGCGATCAGGAAGGTACCGCTCTGCACCGCGGCAAGGTGGGCGGACAAGCCGATACGCGGGCTGCGGCCGAGCGGAATGACGAAGCCGTTCAGCAGTCCCAGCATGAACAACAGGAACCCGGTGAAGCAGAGGACGGATTGCGGATCGCTCATGCTGCGCTCCTTGCGAACTGCGCCCGCGCCGCTGCGCTGGCTTTGCGCACCGCTTCCGGGTCATAGCCCGCCTGCTCGCAAAGCGTGAGCATGTCGTACCAGAGCGTCTCGCCGGCCATCAGCCCGTCGCGGAATTCGATGCGCGCCACGAAGGGCAATTCTATCCGCCGCCGGGTTGGCGGCAGGCCCAGGAACGGACCTTTGGCCGTCGCGCGCAAAGTGGACCAGTGGACGATCGTGGTGCCTTCGACGACTTCCCCCTCGATCTCGAATATCTGATCGGGGAAGTTCACATAGGACGCCGCGTATTGCAGGCGAACCGCGTCGCGACCCTGAAAGAATATCCCGGTGGGCATATGCCGGTAGGTGCCGTCCGGATGATAGGTGCTTGCGGCTTTGACCGAGTCGTGGGCCAATTCGGCAGCCACATGCTCCCGATAGACCTTCATGATTTCATCGCGTGTCATAGCCGCCTCAACAAACAGACCACAAGTCTGTAAATACAGACCTATGGTCTGTTTGTCAACGAAGGCTCCTGCATGGTGAAGCAGGCGGAACGCCGCGCCGAGACCATCGGCGCCATCCTGGCGGCGGCACGCAAGCTGTTCGCGGCAAAAGGCTTCGAGGCGACGAGCATCGACGGAATCGCCGCAAAAGCGGGCGTCGCCAAAGGCGCCGTTTATCACCACTTCGCATCGAAAGAAGAAATCTTCACCCGGGTGCTCGACGGCATCCAGCAGGAACTCGCCACCGCGCCGGTCCCATCAGCCATGCAGAAGATGCGCGATCCGATCGATCAGATCGTGGGAGGCGTGCTGTTGTATTTGCTCGCGGCAACAGAACCGAGCACCAAACGGATCCTGCTCATCGACGGTCCGGCTGTGATCGGCTGGGCCCGTTGGCGGGAGATCGACGACCGCTACTTCGGCGCCACCGCACGCCTCGCGATGGCTGCGGTTCTGGGACCGGCCGCGTCGGCGGGCGAGATCGACACGGCTGCCCACCTGCTCCTCGGAGCGGTGATGGAGGCCGCCCTGGTTTGTTCGACCGCGAGCGATCCCAGGAAGGCGGCGAAGAACTTGTGTGACGGACTGCGGAAAATGCTTGAAGGGTTGCGGCGTCCCTGACCGGCACGACCACCCGCACGCAAAGGACTTTGCGGGGAGACTTTCCGTGTTAGCCTTCTGCAGAGCAAAATCCGGAGGGCCTCATGCTTCAGTGGAAAATCGGCGACGTGACGATCAAGCGGATCGTCGAGATGGAGATGCCGGTCAGATACCATCCGCAATATTCGCTCCTGCCGCAGGCGACGCCGGAGGAGCTGCGCAAGATGCCCTGGCTCTACCCGCATTTCGTCAGCGAAGACGATCAACTCCTGATGTCGATTCATGCCCTTCTTGTCGAGGCACCGGGTATGCGTCTGGTGGTCGACACCTGCGTCGGGAACGACAAGCCACGCGGCCTCACCCGCAACCTGCCGCTGTCGACGCCGTTCCTCGAGCATCTCGCCGCTGCCGGTTGGACGCGCGATAGCGTGAACGCGGTGGTGTGCACGCACCTGCATGTGGATCACGTTGGCTGGAACACCATGAGGGACGGCGACGCCTGGGTGCCGACTTTCCCTAACGCACGCTACCTGATCGGCAAGATCGAATACGAACACTGGGCCAAGGAAGGCGACGAGGAGCAGCAGAATATCCTCGGCGATTCCATCAAGCCGATCTTCGAGCGCGGCCTCGCCGATATGGTCGACCTCACCCATCGCATCTCGCCGGAGATCCGGCTGATCCCGACCACCGGGCACACGCCGGGCCACGTCAGCGTGCTGATCGAATCCCAAGGCGAGAGTGCCGTCATCACGGGCGACATGGTCCACCATCCGTCGCAGTTCACCCACCCCGGCTGGGATGACCGCTTCGACAGCGACGGCAAGACGGCGGAAGCCACGCGCCGCGCGTTCGTGAAGGATTTCGGCGACAAGCCGACTTTGGTGATCGGCACGCATTTCGCGACGCCATCGTCAGGTCACATCGTGAAGGACGGCGAGACGTACAGGTTTGAGGCCTAGCCACCCACTCCGCACGCTGTGTAAAGGTTTGGCTGGGACGGCAGCACTTCTCGTATCGCAGTGCGCGTCTTTCTCTGTCGCACCGCCAATGCCACAGCAAGAATGTGCAGTTCTCGACGATTTGATCACCGACCTCGATGATCCGCTGCGAGCCAAAGGGAATGACTCGCGCGATTACAGTCCAACCTCATTCCCGGCCGATCCGCATCTTGAACGAATTGCAGATGGGACTGGCGGGAAAGCGGATTTGTGGGCGTGTACCAATCTGATGGAACATGTGCGCCATCACGACGTAGGGTCGATAGGTTATGTCCACGAACCGTTTCGCGACGGTCCGCGTGTAAAATTTTCCCGAGTCACATTCAACGCCGAACACACCGAGGCGTCTGTGGGTTATGAATCTTCTTTCGGTCCACTGGCAATGGAGGCGTGGGATCTACAACTCACACTGGACACCAAGGGGCATTGGGCGCTGACAGGCTGGAAGCTTAGTCTAGTCTCTTAACTTGCATAGCCGTCCATCGCTTTCGCCATCTTGATGTCGTTCTCCGTCACGCCGCCGGCGTCGTGGGTGGAGAGCGTCACCTCGACCTTGTTGTAGACGTTGAACCACTCCGGGTGGTGGTCCATCTTGTCGGCGAGCAGCGCCGCACGCGTCATGAAGCCGAACGCCTGGTTGAAATCCTTGAATTCGAACTTGCGCGTGATCGCGTCGCGGCCCTCGACCTCCGTCCAGTCGGACAAATCCTTGAGCACCGCCTGCCGCGCGGCCTTGTCGAGCTTTTTCATGAACGTGTCTCCGGTTCTCGCCCCACTGTAACGCGCGATGGAACGATCCGATACCGAATGGATCGTCCGGCGCGCGGCTGCTAGGTTTCGCACATGGACAAACGCCACAACGCGGCACAGGCAGGACATTTCGAGACGCATGGCTGGGTGCTGATCGAGGGGCTGCTGAATCCGGCCGAAATCGAGGCCGCGCTGCCCGGTCTGTTCGAACTTTATCCGACACCCGAGCAGTTCCATGCCGGCGGCGATGCGCGCAGCGCACCGTTTCGCGACGGCGCCGAGGCGCCGGCCAATGCAGGCCGCGAAGGGCGCTTCCGGCCATTACAGTTCGCGGGCCTCATGGAGTTTCCGTTCGCCGATCAGACGCTGAACCTGCTCGCGCTGCATCCCGCGATCGTCGCGGTCGCCGAGGACCTTCTGCAAACGCGCGACGTACGGCTCTATCAGGCCGAGACGTTTGCGAAATATACCGGCGTCACGCAATACGACCAGCCGTTTCACGCCGACTATACCAACCACATCATGCTGCCGCCGCGCGGGCGTTATCGCCAGGTGCAGATGTTTCTCTATCTCTCCGATGTTACCGTGGCGCATGGCACCACGCGCGTCGTGAGCCGCACGCTGACCGCCGATGTGCCGCTGATGAAGCTGTCGTTTCCACGCGCACGCGTTTCCGACGAACGACATGCGGAATGGGAACGCGCGGCGGTGAGCGCGGCAGGGCCGCGCGGATCGCTGCTCGTTTACGGCGCCGACGTCCTGCATCGCGGCACCGAGATGTCGCTCGCCGGCGGCGGACGGTTCTTCTTCAACCTCGCCTATCGCGCCGCCGGCGCCGACTGGATCGGCGGCAACCCGTGGCCGCGCAAAGGCATCGCCAACTGGACGCCGCTGGTCGAACGCTGCAGCGTCCGCCAGCTCGAAGCCCTCGGTTTCCCGCCGCCGGGCCACGACTACTGGACCGAAGAGACGTTGCAGGGATGCGCGGAGCGCTATCCCAACCTCGACCTCACGCCGTGGCGCGCGCGTTTGCCCTAGCGCCCGTATCACCTGCGCCGCTCAGAATTCGCATACGTTGCGAAGTCTTCGGTCGTGTTCTTTTTGGGCATCGGTGTGGCGGGAATCGGCACGTCCAGGAATCTGCAAAGCGGCTCCCAGCCCTGCGCCACTTCATAAACCAACAACCGTTTTGGCGCGATACGACGGCGCACTTCCGCGCTGTGGCGCTTGAAAGCATCGACGACGTTGTCATGCTCACGCATGCGAAAGTCGAACAATGGCGCAATGATCTTGCGAGTCATGATGTCAAAGGGTTTGCCGGTGTCGGGCGGATCGTTATGCGGGAAAATGGTGTTTTGCGTCGAAGTGAACCAAGCTTCCGGATCGCGCTCCGTCAGTATGACTTTCGCCTCGGGATAAGCGTCAGCCAGCTCCGCATAAAAAGTGCAGCTCGGCCAATCGACCGTCGAATTCTTTCCCATGAAAATCTTCGCCCAGTCCGGCCTTCCGTCGGCCGCGTCGATCCACCACTGCGCCGTCTGCGGGTTCCTGAGCACTTCGACCCCGTGATAGCAGGGTCCGAACCCCAGTTGCTCCAGCGCCAGCTTGAGGGAAAAGGTGCCGGTGCGCCCGAACCCGGCGCCGATCACTTTCAATGCCATGGTTCTCTCCCAGCTGCGGAAGCGTGACGCGATCGCCGATGCGGTTCAAGCCGCTGCGTCGAACGATGGGATGTCCCGATCCGCAGGTTAGGAGAGCCGGTAGGCCCGTTCGGCGCGGTATTTGCTGCCGTCGCTGGTGAGCTGGCTCGAATAGAGGATGAAACCGTCCACGGCGAACGGCTGGCTCGCGAACCGCGCGTGATCAGTCAACCAGTCCATCACCGCACCCGGCGGCGTGCCGCGCAGATAAGCCAGGGTCACATGCGGCTTGTATTTGTGCTTGTCGGGCGCGACGCCCACCTGCTGCATCACTCGCTCGATCTTGCGCTGCAGATGCAGAAGCGCCTCGTTCGGCGCCACATCCGCCCACAGCGCATGCGGCTTCTCATGCCCGAACTCGCCGGTGCCCTTTAGCTCCAGCGTGAAGCGCGGCGCGTGGATTCCGGCGAGCATATCGTCGATATCGAGCATCACCCGGCCATCGGCCTCGCCGATGAAGCGCAAGGTCAGGTGCATCTGTTCGCGGCTTTGCCAGCGCGCGCCGGGGACACCGCTTTGCAGCATGGAGAGACGCAGCGCGATGGCGTCAGGCAAGGCCAGGGCGACGAACAACCTCACGGCGCCGCCACCTTGCCGAATTGTGCGAGACGGCCGAGCGGCAGCACCGCGCGGAAGACATACACCACGCTCAGATAAGCCAGACCGGCAACCACGGCCGCCAGCGCCAGCACCACCGCATCGTGCAACCCGGCGGGCACATGGATGAGGCCTCCGGAACGGACGACCGCAAACGCCAGGCCCGCGGTGACCGCTGCGGCCAGCAGGATCGGCGCAAGCGCGCGGCGAAAACCGTCGTCGATGTGCAATAGCCCACGCCGCCGTCCGACGAACACGAGCTGCGCGACATTCGCCCAGGCGCCGAGGGAGGTGCCCAACGCGATGCCCGCTATGCCGAGACCGAAGCCCCACACCAGCACGATCTTGAACGCGATGTTGATCGCGATCGAAGCCACGGTCGCGCGTGCCGGTGTGATCGTGTCGTGGCGGGCGTAGAAGGTGGAGGCGACGATGCGCACCAACGCAAACGCCGGAAGTCCGGCGCCGTAAGCCGCCAACGCGACGGCGGACAGCGCCGCGGCCTTATGATCGAACGCCCCATGCGCGAAGATCGCGCTCATGATCGTGCCGGGGATCGCCACGAACACTGCGGCGAACGGCAGCGTCAGCAGCAGCGAAAGCGATGCCGCGCGATTCTGCGCCGTGTCGGATCCGCCGCGGTCATCGGTGGCGAGGCGCGCGGACATCTCCGGCAACAGCACCGTGCCGACGGCGACGCCCAACACGCCGAGCGGCAGTTGCTGGATGCGGTCGGCATAGTAGAGCGCGGTCCGGCTGCCAGTCGGCAAGAGGCTTGCGATCACCGTATCCAGGAACGGCGCGATGAACACGCTCGCGGCGCCGACGGTGACCGCACCGAGCGCCTTGAAGAACTCCTTGATCTCCGGCGTCCAGCGCGGCCACGAAATCCGCAGGCTCAACCCGTCACGATGGCTCGCCCAGATCATGAACAGCATCTGAAGGATCCCGCCCAGCAGCACACCCCAGGCCGCGGCTTCGGCGGCGTTGGGAAACCAGCGCGACGCAAGCAAGGTCGCGATCATGGCGAGGTTCTGGAAATTCGACCACGCCGCCGCCGCCCAGAATTTATGGATCGCATTCAGCATCGCCGAAAGCTGGATCGCGACCAGCGTGAGGATCAGATAGGGAAAGGTGATACGCGCGAGATGCACCGTCAGCGCGAACTGGTCCGGATGACTGGCGAAACCGGGCGCCAGCACGCTCACCAGTGCCGGCATGAAGACCATCGCAACGATCAGGATCACCGCCTGGGCCGTCATCTGCCAGGAAAACACCCGGTCGGCGAACAGCGCGGCCGCGGCGTGTTCGCCCTTCGCCTGCAGCGCCGCATAGCGCGGCAGGAATGCCGGATTGATCGTGCCTTCGCCGAATATCTGGCGGAAATAATTCGGAAACAGAAATGCGACGATGAACGCGTCCGAGAGCAATCCTTTACCGAGCGTCCACGCCATCAGGATATCGCGCACGAAGCCGGTGATGCGCGACAGCAGCGTGAACCCGCCAACGGAGAGCAGCCGGCGAAACATCAGCGTTTCACCTCGCCGACCAGTTGCTTCACATAAGGCAGGAGCTTGTTGGCGATGATCTTCACCCCGGCAGGATTGGGATGAATGCCATCCGCCTGGTTGAGTTTGGGATTGAGCGCCACGCCATCGAGCACGAACGGATAGAGCAGCGCACCGTATTGTTTGGCGAGCTTCGGATAGATCGGGTCGAATTCTTTTGCGTATTCAGGCCCCAGATTGCGCGGCGCCTGCATGCCAAGCAGCAGCACTGGCACGTGTGCGCTCTTGAGTCTCGCGAGGATCACGGAGAGATTCTTCTCCGTCACCGCCGGCGGCACGCCGCGCAATGCATCGTTGGAGCCGAGTTCGACCATCGCCGCATCCGGATGATCGGCGAGCGACCAGTCGAGCCGGGCGAGACCGCCGGCCGACGTGTCCCCGGAAACCCCGGCGTTGATCACCACGGCATCAAGATGCGCGGCTTTCAGCTCCCCTTCGAGCACAACCGGTATCTCCGTCCCCGGCGGCAGGCCGTAGCCCTGTGTCAAGCTGGTGCCGAGCGCGAGGATCTTCACCGGCGCCGCGTGCGCGGTGGTTGTGAACGCAACAGAAATCAAAAACGCTAGGAAAGCAGCCCTTGCTTCACCTCCCCCTCGTGGGGAGGTCGGAAATTCGTTGCGCGAAGCGGAGCGAATTTTCGGGTGGGGGGACCGCACGCGCCGAACCGGCCCCCACCCGAAACGCTTCGCATTTCGACCTCCCCACGAGGGGGAGGTGAAAAATGTGCGCGAAATCGCCCAGAATCCTGTCAGCAATTGTTGCTTGAATCGGGCGGTTTTCATGCCATATCGCCTAGCAGGTTCCCGCCGAGTCATCCATGCAGCGTCCCGCACCCGCGATCGATTTGGAAGATGTGCGGCTGACGCTGGCGAGCGCAGCCGGACCGGTCGCGATCCTCAACGGCGTGTCGCTGACGGTGGAGGCGGGCGAAACCATCGCGCTGCTCGGGCCTTCGGGCTCCGGCAAATCGTCGTTGTTGATGGTCGCGGCAGGGCTGGAGGCGCCGACCGGCGGACGCGTGCGGATCGCCGCCACCGACATCACGCGCATGGGCGAAGACGCGCTCGCCCGCTTCCGGCGCGGCACCGTCGGCATCGTCTTTCAATCGTTTCATCTGATCCCGACCATGACCGCGCTGGAGAACGTCGCAGTGCCGCTCGAACTGCTCGGCCGCGGCGATGCGTTCGACGCGGCGAAGGCGCAACTCGATCTCGTGGGCCTCGGCCATCGGCTCGATCATTATCCCGGACAACTTTCCGGCGGCGAGCAGCAGCGTGTGGCGCTGGCGCGCGCGATGGCGCCGCAACCGGCGGTGCTGTTCGCGGATGAGCCGACCGGCAATCTCGACGGCGCAACAGGAGAAGAAGTCTCCGATCTCCTGTTCGCGCTGCATGCGCGGACAAAGACGACATTGTTTCTGGTCACGCATGAGGAAACGCTGGCGCGGCGGTGCGGACGGATCGTGCGGTTGAAGGACGGCGCGATTGTGGCGGACGGCACCGGCGCCGCATGAACCGTCTGGCACTCGCTTTCCGGTTTGCGCGGCGCGAGATGCGCAGTGGGCTTTCGGGTTTCCGCATCTTCTTCGCCTGCCTCGTGCTAGGCGTGGCGGCGATCGCCGCCGTCGGCTCGCTGTCGCAGGCGTTCTTCAGCGGCCTCGCCGAACAGGGCCGTGTGCTGCTCGGCGGCGATGTCGCCGTAAGCCTCGTGCATCGCGAGACGACGCCGGCCGAACATGCGTTCATGGCGCGCTACGGACGGGTGTCGGAAACGGTGTCGATGCGCGGCATGGCGTATGCCATTCGCGATGGCGCCGAAGCCGAACGGCAACTGGTCGAACTCAAAGCGGTCGACGACGGCTTCCCGCTCTATGGCAGGGAAATCCTGTCGCCGAACGTTCCGCTGAACAAAGCGCTCGCCTGCGATGCAACGCTTTGCGGGGCGGCGGTAGAAGACACGCTGCTCGACCGACTGAAGGTGAAGCGCGGCGACATCTTGCGCGTGGGCGTCCAGAACTTTCGCATTGCGGCGGTGATCCAGAGCGAACCGGATCGCATCTCCGGCGGCTTCAGTCTCGGCCCGCATCTCCTGATCTCCGACGCCGGTTTGAAACGCACCGGGCTCGTCGTGCTCGGGAGTCTGATCACCTACAGCTATCGCATCGCTGCGCATCCGGGCTTCGATGCCAAGGCTTTCAAAACTGCGGCCACGGATGCCTTTCCCGATGCGGGCTGGGAAATCCGCGACACGACCGATCCGGCGCCCGGCTTCAAACGCTTTCTCGAAGAAGTCACCATGTTCCTGACACTTGTCGGGCTGACCGCACTCGCGGTCGGCGGCGTCGGCGCAGGCCAGGCGGTGACTGCGTTTCTCGAAAAGAAGCGCAACGAGATCGCGACTCTGAAATCGCTGGGCGCCGACGGTGGCCTGGTGTTCCAGATATTCTTCCTGCAGGTGATGAGCATCGCCGTCGCGGCGGTTGGCGGGGGCCTGCTGCTGGGCGCGGCCATTCCTTATGCGGTGCAGTGGGCCTATGGCGCGAACCTTCCGGTACCTGCGGATTTCGGTTTCTACGGGCAGCCGCTGTTACTCGCCGCGTTGTTCGGCATCCTGTCTGCGGCGGTGTTCGCCATCCCACCGCTGGCGCGCACGCGACTGATCGCGCCGGCCAGCCTGTTTCGTGACGTGGTCGCGCTCGCCAGAGCGCACGCGCAATGGCGCTATCTTTGCGTCGCCGCGGCGCTCGCTGCCGCAATCGTGGCACTGACTCTGCTGATCTCGCCGTCACCGGTGTTCGCGGCGGAATTTCTCGGCGGCGTGGCGATCGGCCTTGGCGCGTTGCGGCTGGTGGCGGGCGGTCTGCGCTGGCTCCTCAAGAAAAGCCCGCGGCCGCGCAACACGGTGTTGCGGCTGGCGCTCGCCAACCTCACACGGCCCGGCGCTGCAACGGCGGGCGTGGTGACGGCGCTGGGTCTCGGCCTCACGCTTCTTTGCACCGTCACGCTGCTCGATCGCACCGTGACGGATCAGGTTGCTGACCGCCTGCCCGCGCGTGCCCCAAGCTTCTTCTTTGTCGATGTGCAGCCAGATGAAGCCGCCGCATTCGACAAAACGATCCTCGGTTTCAACTCGGCGGCCGATTATCGCCGCACCCCGATGATCCGTGGACGGATCACCGCATTGAACGGCACGCCGGCGCGCGACGCGAAGGTCTCGAGCGATGTGAAGTGGGCGCTGAGCGGCGACCGCGGCATCACCTATGCCGCAACCCCGCCGAAGGACACCGTAATCACCGGCGGCCAATGGTGGCCGGCGAACTACACCGGACCCACCCAGATCTCGTTCGACGGCGAACTCGCGCCGGGTCTCGGGTTGAAACTCGGCGACACACTGACCGTCAATGTGCTCGGCCGCGAGATCACCGGGAAGATCACGAGTTTCCGCAAGGTCGATTTCAGCAACGGCAACCAGAACTTCGTGCTGATCCTGTCGCCGGGTCTTATCGATCACGCGCCGCACAGCTTCCTTGCGACCGTCCGGGTTTCGGACAAGGACGAGGAGCCGCTCTATCGCGCGGTCACCAGCAAATTCCAGAATATTTCCACCGTGCGGGTGAAGGACGCCATCGCACAGGTGAACGGCATGCTGCAGGAGCTGAGCGACGGCGTGCGCGCCGCGAGCGTCGTCACCATTCTGGCCGGCCTGTTGGTGCTGGCCGGCGCGATTGCAGCGGGGCAGCGGGCACGGCTCTACGATTCGACGGTGCTGAAGGTGCTGGGCGCCACCCGCTCGCACATCGCGGCGGTTTACGCGCTCGAATACGGGCTTCTGGGTTTCGTGACGGGGGTCTTGGCGCTTGGCGTTGGAACTTTGGCGGCGTCGCTCGTCGCCAACCAGGTGCTAGAGGTGCCGCTTGTCTTCGATGCCGGCGCGGCGCTGCTCACCGTCGGCGGCGGTATGCTGGCAACGCTTGTTTTCGGCCTGATCGGCGCCTGGGCGGCGCTGGCGGCCCGTCCGGCCAGCCTGCTCCGGGCACCTTGAAGTCACGATTTTGTCAGAATTTACCTGTGTTTACCGAAAGCGGCAGCACAGGTTCCGGTCTTGAACCAAATGCGTTTCAATCCGATATAATAGCAGAGCGAACCGGGTGACTCCGGGCAACGAAGGAATTGAGAACATCCATGGCTGACTTTAACAACAGCGCTTGGCGTGGGGCGGTCGATACCGCCGGCACTTACGACGCAGGTTTGCGCGCCTACATGGTGCGCATTTACAACTACATGCTGATCGGCCTGCTCATCACTGCAACTGTTGCGCTCGGGACGTACTCGGTCACATCGACGACGGATCCGGCACTTGCGGCGACTACTCTTCGTAACGGCGTGATGCTGACGCGAACGGGTGCAATGCTGTACGGCAGCCCGCTTCAATGGATCATTATTTTTTCGCCTTTGGTATTGGCGCTTATCCTGCAGAGCGCGATGCCGCGCATCAGCGTAAGTGCTGCCCGTCTGGGCTTTCTCGCTTTCGCAGCGATAATGGGTGTTTCGCTGTCGTCGATATTTCTGATTTACACAGCCGCCAGCATTGCGCAGGTGTTTTTTGTTACGGCAGCGATGTTCGGAGGCATGAGCCTCTACGGCTACACAACCAAAGCTGACCTGTCCCGCTTCGGTTCGTTCCTTATTATGGGCGTTTGGGGCGTCGTAATAGCATCCGTGGTCAACGTGTTCCTGCAGTCTAGCATGCTGTCGTTTGTGTTCTCTGTTATCGGCGTTGTCGTGTTTACGGGCATCACGGCTTACTACACACAGACGCTGAAAGAACTCTATGACGTGAACGACGACGGCACCGTGTCGGGTCGTAAGGCGATTATTGGAGCGTTGGCGCTCTACATCACCTTTATCAACCTGTTCACCTCGCTGCTGCGGCTGATGGGCGACCGCCGCTAACAGGCAGGACACAGAACAAAGCCCCGGTGGAAACACCGGGGCTTTTTCGTGAGGGGACGATGGAAGACAAACCCGAGATCGTCACGGTCGAATTGCATCCGCATTCGCCGCGTTGGGCGGAGATGGCAGCCGCGGAAACAGCGCGTTTGAAGGATGCGCTAGGCGACGTCCTCGTGACCGTGCATCACATCGGCTCGACCTCCATCCCCGGCATCCTCGCCAAGCCGATTGTCGATATGATCCCGATCGTGACGAACCTCGCCGCGTTCGACCGCCATGAAAACACCATGCGCGCGCTGGGCTATCGCTGGATGGGCGAGTTCGGATTGGAGCGCAGACGTTATTGCAGCTGGAACGATCCACAGACCGGCAAGCGCACTTTCCAGCTCCACTGTTACGCGCAGGGCGACGAAAGCGTGACACGCCATCTCGCGTTCCGGGATTATCTGCTCGCGCACCCTGCACTCGCAAAGGAATACGAAGCGGAGAAAGTCCGCGCGGCCTCGATCCGGTCCGACGACGTGAACGCCTACAACGACCAGAAGAACGACTGGATCAAGCGGGTCGAGAAAGACGCGCTGGCGTGGGATGCGACTCGTTGCTCGGCTTAAATCGTGCTTCGGGGCTCGCTACACTGCACTCGCACCTCAGCATGACGCGATCGAGGCTTGCACCGCTGTCGTCATCCTGAGGTGCGAGCCAGAGGCGAGCCCCGAAGGACGATAGGACAGCGAGCTACGTGGCGTTGAGAGCCTTCAGCAGTTTCTTGTCGAATACGCGCAGCACCGCCGCCAGATCGTGGCCGCGCTTCAGCACCTGATTGCCGGCAGCGATGACCGCATATTGCCCTTGGCGCGCGCGCAGCTTCGGACGTTTTTCCACCCGGAACAGCGGCATCTCGCTGGTGCGGCGGTAGATCGAGAACACCGCGACCTCGTCGAGAAAATCGATCGCGTAGTCGCGCCACTCGCCCGCAGCGACCATGCGTCCGTAAATCGAGAGGATGCGGTCAAGCTCCGGCCGGTCGAAGCGCACCTGCGCCGCAGTGAAACCGCCGCCCTGCCCGCCTGAAACAGAACTCCGCGCGGGCTGCGGGCCAGCCGTTGCGCGGAGGAACGCTATCGGTTCCTCGGCCATGGCGGCAGTGTGGGCTTGTCATGCGATTGTCGCAAGCCGGATTTTCGCAAAGCCGGCCGGAACCGCTATGCTGGCCCGGGATTACGGGAGGACATCATGAAGCACGAAGGCGGATGTTATTGCGGAGCCGTGCGCTATGCGGCGGACGGCGATCCGATGATGAAGGCGCAGTGCCATTGCCGCGAATGCCAGTACATCACCGGCGGCTCACCGAACGTGTTCATCGCAATGCCGATAGCCGGCTTCACCTACACCAAGGGCGAACCGAAACAGTTCAAGCGCAGCGACCTGGAACGCCCGGTGACGCGTGAGTTCTGTGCCGAGTGCGGCACCCATCTCGCGACCCGGCCGCAAGGCTTCCCGGCGGTGATCGTGAAGGTCGGCACGCTCGACGATCCCAGGCAGTTCGACGGACCGCAGATGGCGATCTACACGATCGACAAGCAGAGCTTCCACCAGATTCCCGACGGCCTGCGCACCTTCGAGCGCCTGCCGGGATAATTAAGCGTGCTTCGGGGCTCGCTCCGCTCGCACCTCAGCATGACGCGATCGAGGCTCGTACCGCTCTCGTCATCCTGAGGTGCGAGCCGAAGGCGAGCCCCGAAGGACGCGCGACTAACGTTAGCGCTTGCGCGCCAGCATCACGCCGTCGCCGATGGCGGCCAGCACCATATCGACGCGTTCGTCGGCGTGGATTTTCGCGTTGAGGGCGCGCAGTGCCGTGGTGTCGGCGTCGGTGACCTTCGGGTTGGCGACCGCACCGCTCCACAGCATGTTGTCGAGCGCGATGAGACCGCCGGGCCGCACCAGCTTCAGCGCATATTCGTAGTAGCCGTCATAATTCGATTTGTCGGCATCGATGAACGCGAAATCGAACGGCGCTTCGTCCGATGCGGCCAGCTTCGCCAACGTGTCGAGGCCGGGACCGAGGCGCAGATCGATCTTGTCCTCGACACCGGCTTCCTTCCAGAAACCGCGCGCCTTGTCGGTGAACTCCTTGCTGACATCGCACGCGACGATTTTGCCGTCCGCCGGCAAGGCCAGCGCCACGGCAAGGGCGCTGTAGCCGGTGAAGGTGCCGACCTCGAGATAGCGTTTCGCGCCGATCAGCTTCACAAGCAGCGCCATGAACGCGCCCTGATCCGATCCGATCTGCATCATCGCATTCGAAAGCTTTGCGGTTTCGTTACGGCAATGTGTCAGCGCCGGATGTTCGCGCACGCCGACGCGCGCGATATACGCCATCAATTCTTCCGTTACGGGCATCAAGCGGCTCACACATTCCTCCACTGAATTCTTTGTGATCGAAGGTCACGAAAAGGCCACGATTGGACCACGCCGCGGCCACGCTCGCCAGCGACTGTCCTCGTGTCGGCCGGTCGCGTTGTAAGAGGTGCGCGACACCCAAGCCCCCCAGCCCCCGTCGCGTTCTTTTGCAGATCGGCCGACATTCTCCTCCCTCTTTTTCAGAAGTTTCAGGCGCGGCCGTTGCGCACGGCATCCCATTGCCCGAACAGGCCGCCCACGGCGCCCGTCAGCACGGAGATCGCCGTTCCGACGATCAGCACCATGCGCGGCTCAGGCCCGAGCGTGAAGGCCGGCGCGTCGCCCAGAAGAACCGCAAGCGCGATGCCGATGAGCGCGCAGATTCCGCCGGCAAAAGCACCGCCCAGTGCGCCGAAACCGTAACCGAGCGCGGCTTCGCGGGCGTAGAGGAGACCGGCGATGCCCGCGATCATCATGGTTGCGAACAGCACCTGGGTGGCGAGCCAAGGCAGGTAGTGGCTGAAAATGACGAAAGTCACGAGCAGCATGACGCCGACGACGATGGCGCGCTGAAAAGCCGTCCGAATGGGCACCGCACACAACTCCCGAGTCCGTCCGCAAATTCCAGCGGCTCTTTGCGGCCATAGTGCGGCCTTTACGGACGGCCTGGGAAGGCGGATTTGTTTACGCAGACGCCGTGTGTGGAATTGCCCGGCCGAGCAAACCGCCGATCGCGCCGGTGACCGCAGAACTGATCGTGCCCATCACCAGGATCATGGCCGCCGTGTCACCCAACGCTACCGAAGCCGCGATGCCGATCACGGCACACACCGCGCCCGCAATCGCGCCGCCGAGCGCCGCGGAAGCGAAGTTGCTCGCCGTCAGGCGCGCGTAGACCAGACCGGCGAGCGCCGAGATGGTCATCCCGCCAAGCATGAAGACGTTCAGCGCCACCCACGGCGAAATATGGCCCGCGACGATCATCGCGAGCTGCAACACGGTGCCGATCGCTGTTGCTGTCAGAAGACCTTTTGTGTCCAACATTTCTCCCTCCTCCTATTGTTGTGCCGTCTTTTCCGGCGGAACACTCTTCGCCATCGCCGCGAGATAGGCAGCGTTGCCGTCTCGCAGATGACGATAGAGATCGTCGTATTTCGCGCTTTCACCGAACCCGATCACCGTCTGCGTGACGCGGGTGAAGCCATCGCCGGCCGGTTCGAACGCGAGCATCGAGCGCAGCGAGGCGAAGGTGGCCGGATCCATCGGTCCGCCTGCCGGCACATGTTCGTTGTGGAACACGATAAGACTGTCCGGCAGATACACATCGATGCGGTTCAGCACATTGCCGGGATCGCCGATCTTGCCGCCGTCCTCCAGCGCCGACTCCATCATGCCGTTGTTACCCGGCGTGATGTGTGCAACCGGCGCAGCCCAGCGCATGAAGCCGGCATCGGTGGTGTAGGCCTTCCACACGCTGTCGAGAGACGCTTTCACCACGATGGTCTCGCGCAACACGCGGTGGCCGTCGGCATCGGTGAACGAATGGTCTTTCACCGGGCCTGCCGCTGTATCGGCGGCCATTGCCGTTGCCGGCACGGCGGCCAGCAGAAAGGCCAACACGACGGATTTCATTGCTTTCCCCCTTTTGCATTTGCCGCTTCCTGTTCGAGGCGGCCGATATAGTCGCGCAGCATCGCGACGGATGTGTCGAAGGTCCTGAGATCGCGATAGGTGCGGGCCTGCATCACGCCACCCTCCATTACATTGAGCGTGAGAACCGCGAGCCCCTGGCGGTCGCAATCGGCAGGCAGGCGATCGCCGGCCGCAGCAAAGCATTTTTCGACATGGCCGACCCAGCCGTCGAAATTGACCGCCAGCAACTCACGCACGGAGGGATCGGGTTCGTGGATCTCCAGCGCCAGGCTGCCGATGGGGCAGCCATAGGTGCATTCGGTAAGCGCGAGCGAGCGACGGTAGGCGGCAAGCAGCGCGAACACCCGTTCGATCGGATCGTCCACCCCGCTCCAGGCCGGCTCCAGCAGCATCGGGACGATACCGTCCCGATAGCGGCGCAGGACCTCAAGCAGCAGGTCCTGCTTGGTCGGGAAGAAGTGGTAGAGGCTGCCCGAATTGGCCCTGGCGGCGCGCAGGATGTCCGCCACCGAGGTCGACTCGTAACCCTTCTCCGAAAAGAGCTGGAGCGCGATGAAAACCAGCCGGTCCTTGGTGTCGTCCGCCATACCGGAGTCTTAGTTGAACGATCAATCAAGAGTCAACAGATGGGCGAACTGTCGCCGATTCTTAACGGCAGCTTGTCTTGCGAAACCGGGCCAAATAACCGTATGGGAAGGCGCCACGCGAACACCCTTCCCGCCCTTGTCCATGATTGAAATCGCCGGTCTGACCAAGCACTTCGGCCCGATTGCGGCCGTCACTGGGATCAACCTCACCGTGAACGCCGGCGAGGTCTTGGGCTTCCTGGGGCCGAACGGCGCCGGCAAATCGACCACCATGAAGATGATCACCGGCTACCTCGCGCCGACAAGCGGCACGGTGAAGGTCTGCGGTCACGACATCGACACCGATTCCATCGCGGCGCAGACCGAGATCGGCTACCTGCCAGAAGGCGCACCCGCCTATGGGGAAATGACGCCGCGCCAGTTCCTCGCCTTCATCGCCGAGGTGCGCGGCTTCAAAGGCGAAACCGCCGGAAGCGCCGTGGCGAACGCCATCGCCAAAACCGAACTCGACGGCGTGCTGGAACAGCCGATCGAAACGCTCTCCAAAGGTTTCAAGCGCCGCGTGGGTCTGGCGCAGGCGATCCTGCACAACCCACCGGTGCTGATCATGGACGAGCCGACCGACGGTCTCGATCCGAACCAGAAGCATTCCGTGCGCGCGCTGATCCGCGGCATGGCGAAAGAGAAAGCGATCATCATCTCGACCCATCTGCTGGAAGAGGTCGAGGCGATCTGCACCCGCGCCGTGATCATCGACCGCGGCCGTATCGTGGCAGACGGCACGCCGGCCGAACTGCTCGCCCGTTCGCGCCATCACAACGCGGTGACCTTGGCGCTGCCGGCGGCCCAAGCCCAGGTCGCGGTGAACCGATTGAAGTCGATGAACACGGTGGCGAGCGTCGAACAGCTGCCGCCCGCGAACGGCACCGTTCAGCTGACCGCGTTTCCCAAGCAAGGCGCGCTTCTCATCGAAGACGTGAGCGCACTCGCGACCGCGGAGAACTGGGACGTGAAAGAACTCTATGCCGAAGCCGGCCGTCTCGACGATGTGTTCCGCGCCATCACCACGCATGATGCGACGCGGGCGCGGGGAGCGGCGGCATGAGTGCTCTTCGTTCGATCTGGCCCGTTTTCAAGCGGGAGTTCGCGTCCTATTTCGCGACTCCGGTCGCCTATGTGTTCATCGTGATCTTCCTGCTCGCGATGGGCGCCTTCACCTTCTATGTCGGCAACTTCTTCGACAACGGCATCGCCGATCTCTCGGTGTTCTTCGGCTATCACCCGTGGCTTTACCTGTTCCTGGTGCCGGCCATCTCGATGCGGCTGTGGGCGGAAGAGCGCCGCACCGGAACGATGGAATTGCTGCTCACCCTGCCCGTCCCGCTCTGGGCGGCGGTGGCCGGCAAATACCTCGCGGCCTGGGCGTTCATCGCAGTCGCACTTGCGCTCACCTTTCCGATCTGGATCACGGTCAATTATCTCGGCAATCCCGACAACGGCGTGATCGTGGCGAGCTATATCGGCAGCCTGTTCATGGCCGGAGGCTATCTCGCCATCGGCGCGTGCATCTCTGCGACCACCAACAACCAGGTGATCGCGTTCGTGGTGAGCGTCGTGATCTGCTTCCTCTTCACCGTGTCCGGCGCGCCGCTGGTGCTCGATTTCTTCCGCGGTTGGGCGCCGCTGGCGTTGGTCAACGCGATCGCGTCGTTCAGCTTCCTCACCCACTTCCAGGCAATCAGCCAGGGCGTCATCGATCTGCGCGACGTGATCTTCTTCTTCTCGCTGATCGCGCTGTTCCTCACCGCGAACGTCGTGGTGATCGATCTGCGGAAGGTGGGCTGAGATGGGTTCGCTGTCCCGCCGCGCCTACGCGACGCTCGCGATCGTCTTCGCGGTCGTCATCTTCGTCGCCCTCAACATTGCCGCCGATGCCTGGCTGACGACCGCCCGGCTCGATCTGACGCAGAACGGACTTTACACCCTGAACGCCGGCACGATCGACACGCTGAACAAGATCGACGAGCCGCTCACCCTCAAATTCTTCTATTCCAAACAGGTCGCCGCCCAATACGCGGCGGTACAGGGTTACGCCAAGCGCGTGCGCGATCTCCTCGGCGAATACGCCGCGCGTAGCCACGGCAAGATCGTCATCAAGGATGTCGATCCGGAGCCGTTTACCCAGGCCGAGGACGAGGCGAGTTCGGCCGGGCTCTCCGGTGCGCCGACCGACACCGGCGACACGGTCTATTTCGGCCTGGTCGGCACCAACGAGATCGACGGCAAGGAGGTCATTCCGTACTTCACGCCGGAGCGCGAGAAATTCCTCGAATACGATCTCACCTCGCTGATCTTCCGCCTGTCGCATCCGAAGAAGCCGGTGATCGGGATCGTCTCCTCACTGCCGCTCGACACGGGCGCCGGCGGCATGGCCGCGATGATGCAGGGCAATGCGCAGCCCTATGTGATCTATTCCGAACTGGCGCAGACCTTCACGACCCAGATGCTAGGTCCGGCGTTCGACAAGATTCCGGCCAACGTCGACGTGCTGATGATCGTCCACCCGCCCGCGCTGAGCGATGCGCAGCAACTGGCGATCGACCAGTTCGTGCTCAAGGGCGGCCGCGCGCTGGTGTTCGTCGATCCGGTGAGCGAACTCGCGCAAGCCTCGGCCGGCGGCGGCATGCAGCAGGGCGCGGGACCGATCGAGTCCGACCTGCCCAAGCTGTTCCGCGCCTGGGGCGTCGGCTACACGCCGAAGAAAGTGGTCGGCGACAAGGCGCTGGCGCAGCGGGTGCAGTCCAGTGATCCGGCGAACCCGATCGCGCTCTATCCGGTCTGGCTGCACCTGACGGCCGACAATTTCTCGCCGAAGGACGTCGTCAGTTCGTCGCTGCAGGTGCTGAACCTCGCGAGCGCCGGCGCACTGCATCCCCTCAAGGGCGCCACGACGACCTTCACGCCGCTGGTCACCTCGTCGAACCAGGCCGGCCTGCTCGATTCCGAACAGGTACGGATGAACGGCCAACCGCAGAGCCTGATGAATGCGATTATGCCGACCGGTGAGAAATTCGTCATCGCGGCGCGCATTTCCGGTCCGGCGCACACGGCGTTCAACGGCCCGATGCCGGGCGGTCCGGTTGCGGTGAAATCCGGCAACATCAACGTCATCGTGATGGCCGACGCGGACATCTTCGACGACCGCTTCTGGGTCCACACCGAAGACGTCATGGGCAAGAAGGTCGCCGCCCCATTCGCCGACAACGCGGCGTTCGTGCTGGACGCGGTGGAGAATCTCACCGGGTCCGCGGACCTGATCTCACTACGCACCCGCGCGACCAACGACCGCCCCTTCACCGTCGTGCAGGACATGCAGAAACAGGCGGGTCAGGAATATGTGGCGCAGGCGCAGATGCTGAAAGCGCGTCTGACCGAAGCGCAGCAGCACCTGCACGAACTGGAACAGGGTAGCGGCGGCGCAGCAGGCCAGACCGGCATCACACCGGCCCAGCAGACCGAGATCGACAAGTTCAAGCACGAACTGATCGAAACGCGCACCGCATTGCGCGACGTGCAGCACAATCTGCGCAAGCAGGTCGACTCGCTTGGCGCCTTCCTCGCCTTCGTGAACATCGCGCTGGTCCCGCTCATCGTTGCCATCTTCGCGATCGTGCTGGCTTCGCTGCGCCGCCGCCGTCGCGCGCGCGGCCGGGCGTTGTAAGCCATGGCAAGCACCGATCCGCGCCGCCGCAATCTGCTGGTCATGGCCGGCATCGCTGTCGTTGCGCTGCTCGCGGCGCTTCTGACCGTCTGGCATCAGTCTACCAGCACAGAGCGCAGCGAGCCTGTCGCGTTCTTCCCCGGCTTCGCCCACCACGTCGCGCACCACGACGCAACACACATCCACATCGAGTCCAAAGCGGGCGGCGTGATCGACGTTGTGTTCAGGCCACAGAGCGGCGGTTGGGTGATGGCCTCGCGCGGCGATTATCCCGCTTCGTTCGATCAGGTGAACGGCACACTTGTCGGCCTCGCCGCGATGCAAACCATCGAGCCGAAGACTTCGCGCCCCGAATGGCTGAGCTATGTCGGCCTCGACGCGCCACCCAAAGGCGCTGGCACGCTTATCACGGTGACGGACGAGCACGGCGCGGTGCTCGCCTCGCTGATCGCCGGCAAGACGACCGACATCGGCGATCCGACCGGTGCAACCGGCCTGTTCGCGCGCAAACCGGGCAGCAACCAGAGCTGGCTCGTTCGCGCGGTGGCGGAAATCCGCTCCAGCCCGTCCGACTGGATGGAGAAGACAGTGATCCCCGTCGATCACGCGCAGATCCAGGAAGCGGACATGCAGGCGATTTCCGGTCCGTCCTACAGCGTGCATCGCGACAAGCCGAGCGACGCGGACTTCACGCTCACGCCCATTCCGGCAGGACGCGAGATCAGCGATGCGACCGCGCCGGACAATGTCGCCTCCGCGATCGTCGGCTTCTCGTTCGACGACGTGAAGCGCGCCATGGGGATGGATTTCAGCCAGGCCACGAAGCTCGTCACCAAGACGTTTGAAGGCCTTTCGGTGACCGTGAGCACGATCAAGATCGGCACGGAATACTGGGCCACGGTCGCCGCGAGCGCCGCGCCGGACAAGCCGCTGGCGGTGAAAGAAGCGAATGCGATCAACGCGAAAGCGGCCGGCTGGGCCTACAAACTCGCGGACTTCAAAGGCGCACAGTTCACCACGCCGCTGGAAAACCTGTTGAAGCCGAAAGCGCCCGCTGCCAAAACGGGGCCATGACGGCCGAGCCCCTTCATCAGCCGGACACGCAGTTCCTGCGCGATCTCTGGTATTTCGGCGCGCTTTCGCGAGACATCAAAACCGGCGGCCTCAAGCGCGTCATGCTGCTTGGCGAACCGGTCGTGATCGGGCGGATGAAGAACGGTGAAGCGTTCGCGCTGCGCGATATCTGCCCGCATCGCGGCGTGCCGCTGTCCGCCGGCAAGACACTTTCCGACAACACGGTCGAGTGCCCCTATCACGGCTGGCGCTTTCGCAGCGACGGTGTGTGTTCGCTCATTCCCTCCATCGTCGAAGGCCAGGCGTTGGAAGCAGAGCGTATCAAGGTGCGCTCCTATCCGTTTCGCGAGCAGGATGGGCTGCTCTGGGTCTATGCGGCAGCACCCGGCAAAGAGACTGCGGCGCCGCGCACCGAACCGCCACGGGTCGGCGTGCCGGATGCGAGGCCGCGCTGGATCGAGAGCCAGACTTTTCCCTGTGGCATCGATCACGCCGTGATCGGGCTGATGGATCCCGCGCATGGTCCCTACGTGCATGCACACTGGTGGTGGCACAAGACGCCGCGCGACAAGGTGAAGAATTATGCGCCGCTGCCGAACGGCTTCGTGATGACGCGGCACAAGCCGACCAAGCCGGTCTACGCCATCGCCGGCGACGTCTCGACCGAGATCACCTTCGAATTGCCGAGCACGCGGTTCGAGAACATCTCCGGGAAAATCCTCGGCCGCAAAGTGGATGTCGTCGGGTTGACCGTCTGCACGCCGCGCGACAGCGAGACCACCGAGGTCACGCAGATCTTCTACTGGCCTTCCTGGCTCGGTTTCATCCGCCCGTTCTTCACGATCTTCGGCCCCACCTTCCTGGGCGACGATCGCAGAATCGTCGAGCTTCAGCGCCAAGGCCTGAAATTCAATCCGTCGCTGATGCTCATCCAGGATTCGGACGTCCCGGCGATGTGGTACCACCGCCTGAAGAAAGCCTGGGCCGAGTCGACCGACACCGGTGCGCCGTTCGTCAATCCGGTGAAAGAACGGACGCTGCGCTGGCGGAGTTGATAGCGTCGGGGGGCGCATGTTCGAGAACATCACCATCCTCCTGTCCTTCGTTTTCGCGATCGCGCTGACGCATCTGCTAACCAGCGCCACGGAGTTGATATGGGCACGTGACCGGGTGCAGTTCTCCGGCCTGTTCACGATCTGGATGCTCGTCGCCGGACTTTTGTTGGTGACCAATTGGCTGGCCTTTGGCGGCCTGTCGGGCATGAAGCACTGGAGCACCGTCGAAGTGATGCTTCAGTTCACATCTGCGGTCGTCCAATATTTTACCTGCTCGCTGATGTCGGTTCGTCCCGAGAAAGACGGGACCGTCGAGCTGCCCGCCTTTTACGACAAACAGCGCCCCGCCATCATGGCTGCGTTCGTTCTGCTTGGTGTTACCGCGCTGATCCTCAACTACCGCGATGCCGGTTCTTTTGCGGGCCTTGCTTCTAGTGCATGGCTCGCGGAGAACGCCGCTGTCGTGGCTCAGATGACGGCGGTTATCGTGGCTGGTTGGGCGCGGCCTCGTTGGCTGCAATGGGCGGCTGCGATCGCCATGCTTGGGCTGACAATCTACTTTCTGGTGCTCTACGCAATCCCGGGGTGATCTCCCGGAATCTACTATGCCTGGTCGCCGTCGCGTTCCTGCTTGTCCCAATCCTCGTCCTTGCGGCCGTCGAACTCCGGCATCAGCGCGATAAGCGCCAGCAGCATGCCCACGATGCAGATCGCTTTCAGCGCCGCGTTGGGGTCATCGGTATCCGGTGCAGTCGCCGGCGTCGCGGATGGGGGATGCTCCAGCACTGTCCAGCCGACCGGCATGGCGCCGGGTGTGCCGCATCGGATGGTCCCGCCGCTCTGGTCCTGGCAGGTTGGCGCCGCAAGCGCAGGTGTGGCCGCGAGTATCAGGGCAAGACAGGCGAAAAGCCGGATCAGAGCGCGCATGGCGTTCTCCAACAAATCAGCCCAACGACAACGCATATCTACGCCGTTTTGCGCACGCTTCGGGCAATTCTTTGTCGTTTCAGGACTGCGCACCGCTATTTCCCGCCACAGGGTTGCCCCCATCCCGACTCGCCGCTAAACGGTCCCCTTAACCTGCAATCTGGCTGGCCAAAGCACGTACCCTGCGTGCGGCTATCCGCGCGCGCGAGAAGAGATGCCCAAACGCCAAGACATCCACACGGTCCTGATCATCGGAGCGGGACCCATCGTCATCGGGCAGGCGTGCGAATTCGATTATTCCGGGGTGCAGGCTTGCAAGGCGCTGAAGGCCGAGGGCTATCGCGTGGTGCTGGTGAACTCCAACCCCGCGACGATCATGACCGATCCCGGTCTGGCAGACGCCACCTACATAGAACCGATCACCGCCGAGTTCGTCGAGAAGGTGATCGCCCGCGAACGGCCGAATGTCCCGGCGGGAAAAGCGTTCGCGCTGCTGCCCACGATGGGCGGACAGACCGCGCTCAACACCGCACTCAGCCTGCGCAAGAACGGCGCGCTGGAGCGGCACGACGTCGAACTGATCGGCGCTTCGGCGGAGGCGATCGACAAGGCGGAGGACCGCGAGCAGTTCCGCCAGGCGATGATGAAGATCGGTCTCGACGTGCCGCGCGGCATCACGCTGAAAGGCGAAGTGCGCCACAAGAAGGACCAGTACGGCGAGTTCATGTACGACGCGCGCAACAATCCGATCATGGAATTGGGCGCGGAATCGCAGACCCGGGTGAAGGAAGCGCTGGCGCTGGTCGGCCTGCCCGCGGTGATCCGGCCGAGTTTCACGCTGGGCGGCACCGGTGGCGGCATCGCCTACAACCGCGAGGAATTCTACGAGATCGTCGAGCACGGCCTCGAGGCGTCTCCGACCAACGAAGTGCTGATCGAAGAATCGGTGCTCGGCTGGAAGGAATTCGAGATGGAGGTCGTGCGCGACCGTGCCGACAACGCCATCATCATCTGCTCCATCGAGAATGTGGATGCGATGGGCGTGCACACCGGCGACTCGATCACTGTGGCGCCGGCGCTGACGCTGACCGACAAGGAATATCAGCGCATGCGCTCCGCCAGTATCGCGGTGCTGCGCGAAATCGGGGTGGAGACCGGCGGCTCCAACGTGCAGTTCGCGGTCAACCCGCTGGACGGCCGCATGGTCATCATCGAGATGAACCCGCGCGTCTCGCGTTCCTCGGCGCTCGCCTCCAAGGCGACTGGTTTCCCGATCGCCAAAGTCGCAGCAAGGCTCGCGGTCGGTTATACGCTGGACGAACTGAAGAACGATATCACCAAGGTCACGCCGGCGTCGTTCGAGCCGACCATCGACTATGTGGTGACGAAGATCCCCCGCTTCGCGTTCGAGAAATTCCCGGGCGCCGAGCCGCTGCTCACCACTTCGATGAAATCGGTCGGCGAGGCGATGGCGATCGGCCGCACCTTCGCGGAATCGGTGCAGAAGGCGTTGCGTTCGATGGAAACCGGTCTCACCGGCTTCGACGAGATCGACCTGCCCGACGACAACAACGCGATCCGGGCCGCGCTGGGCCGCGCGACGCCGGATCGGCTGCGGCTCGCCGCGCAGGCGATGCGCCTCGGCTTTCCGATGGAGGAAATCCAGAGCATCACGAAATACGATCCGTGGTTCCTGGGCGAGATCGAAGCGATCCTCGCGGTCGAAGCCGAAGTCCACGCCAGCGGCCTGCCGAACGACGCGGCCGGTCTGCGCCGTCTGAAGACGATGGGGTTCTCCGACGCGCGGCTCGCCAAGTTGGTCGGACAGAAAGAAAAAAATGTCCGCGCCGCGCGCACCGCACTCGGCGTGCATCCGGTGTTCAAGCGCATCGACACCTGTGCTGCGGAGTTCGCGGCGCTCACGCCTTACATGTACTCGACCTACGAGACGCCGGGTTTCGGGGGCGCCGAGCCTGAGTGCGAGGCGAAGCCGTCGGACAAGAAGAAGGTGATCATCCTGGGCGGCGGACCGAACCGCATCGGCCAGGGCATCGAGTTCGACTATTGCTGCTGTCACGCCTGCTTTTCGCTGTCGGCGCAGGGCTACGAGACCATCATGGTCAACTGCAACCCGGAAACCGTCTCGACCGACTACGACACCTCCGACCGGCTCTATTTCGAACCGCTGACGGCAGAAGACGTGCTGGAAATCGTGCGGCTGGAGAAATCCAACGGCACGCTGGCCGGCGTGATCGTGCAGTTTGGCGGGCAGACGCCGCTCAAACTTGCCAACACGCTGGTGGCGGAAGGCGTGCCGCTGCTCGGCACCAGCGCCGACGCGATCGACCTCGCCGAAGACCGCAAGCGCTTCCAGGTGCTGCTGCACGACCTCGGCCTGAAACAACCGCGCAACGCGACCGCGATGACGGCGGAAGAAACACTCGCGGCGGCAAAGGATGTCGGGTTTCCGGTCATCCTGCGTCCGTCCTATGTGCTCGGCGGCCGCGGCATGGTGGTGGTGCCGGATGAGGCGACCTTGAAAACGACGATCCAGACGAGCGACGTGTTCCGCATCTCCGGCGACAATCCGGTGCTGGTCGACGGATTCCTCAATCAGGCGACCGAAATCGACGTCGATGCGATCGGCGATGGCACCGGCGATGTCTTCATCTCCGGCATCATGGAGCACATTGAGGAAGCAGGCGTGCATTCGGGCGACAGCGCCTGTGCCCTGCCGCCGCATTCGCTGTCGGCAAAAACCATCGCCGAGATCGAACGCCAGACCGTCGCGCTGGCCCGCGCGCTCGACGTGCGTGGCCTGATGAACGTGCAATATGCAGTCCAGGGCGACGACATCTACGTGCTGGAAGTGAACCCGCGCGCCTCGCGCACCGTGCCGTTCGTCGCCAAGGCGATCGGTCAACCGGTGGCCGCGATCGCCGCACGCGTGATGGCAGGCGAGCCGCTTTCGCGTTTCGATCTGAAGAAACCGGCGCCGCACCACATTTCGGTCAAGGAAGCGGTGATGCCGTTCGGACGCTTCCCCGGCGTCGATCCGACGCTCGGCCCCGAAATGCGCTCGACCGGCGAGGTTATGGGCATCGACGCCTCGTTCGGCCGCGCTTTTGCCAAGAGCCAGATCGGCGCAGGCCTGAAGCTGCCGCTCACCGGCACGGTGTTCATCTCGCTCAAGGAAGCGGACAAGGCGGCAGCGATCGCACCGGCGCGTGCGCTGGCCAGCATGGGCTTCGACATCATCGCGACGCGCGGCACCGCAAAGGCGCTCAAGGCCGCCGGCCTCGAAGTGCGGGTGATCAACAAGGTTCTGGAAGGGCGTCCGCACATCGTCGACGCGCTCAAGAACGGCGAAGTCCAACTCGTGTTCAACACCACCGAAGGCGCGCAGGCGCTTGCCGACTCCATGTCGATCCGGCGCACCGCGCTCACCGTGAAGGTGCCCTACTACACCACCATGGCCGGCGCACTGGCCGCGACCGAAGCGATCCGCGCATTGCAGGAAGGCGCGCTCGACGTGCTGCCGTTGCAGGCCTACGGGAGCTGACCGGGCCTGCCGGAACAAGCAAAAGTTAAGAACGCGCAGTCCCGCCCCGTCTTTCGCTGCAGGACGGCTCTCTTGAAAGCGCGCTCCGGCGGTCTTACTCTTTTGCGGCTTCGCCTTGTGACGGATGTCAAAAAGTTCAGGCGTAACAGGTCTTTAACGCAATTCAGGCGTTCTCCCATGTCCCGGTCCTCTGGCTAGCCAGGCCGGAAGGGAACGTTTTTGACGCTATTGGGATTTACGAGTGCCATGGAAAAGATACCGATGACCGCAGCGGGCTTCAAAGCCCTCGAAGAAGAGGTCAACCAGCTCAAAAACGTCGACCGCCATGAAGTGATCAAGGCGATCGCAGAAGCGCGCGCGCACGGCGACCTGTCGGAGAACGCGGAATACCACGCGGCGAAGGAGCGCCAGAGCTTCATCGAAGGCCGTGTCATGGAACTGGAAGACACCATCGGCCGCGCCGAGGTCATCGACGTCTCGAAGCTGTCCGGCTTGACCGTGAAGTTCGGCGCCACCGTCACGCTCGTCGACGAAGACACGGACGAAAAGCGCAAATTCCAGATCGTCGGCGACCATGAGGCCGACGCCAAGAAGGGCCGTATCTCGATCTCCTCGCCCATCGCCCGCGCGCTCATCGGCAAAGGCAAAGGCGACAGCGTCGAAGTGGCCGCGCCGCGCGGCGCCCACTCCTACGAGATCCTGAGCGTCGAATTCGTCTGAGAGAAAGTGCGCGGAGCATCGCGAGACGCTCCGCGCCAGTTCACTCATGATTTCGAAACCGGCTACGCGAGGTAGCCGATGTATTTCTCCGGCGCCGCGTTGACGTCGGCGAGGATCGCTTCCTGCATCGGCGACAGGTTGTCCGCCATCGGCGCCAGGTCGCCGACGCGGCCATGCAGCCACTCGATCGGGTCGTGTCCCTCGACCCAGCCGAGATTGGGACGCTGGATCTGATAGCCGATCAGCTTCTGCAGTTTCACCGGCAGTGTCCGCGCGACCTCCGGCGGGGTGGAGAGCAGCAACTTTTCACTCGGCGCGATCCAGCCCAACCGATAGCTCATCACCACGCCGCGCCGCATGGCATTGGAGCGGTTCGCGCCGCCGCCATGCAGTGTGCCCCCGAACCACAGAACGACCGAACCTGCCGGCGCGACAGCCGGCAATGCTTCGCCCGGCTGCGGCTGGCGATCGCGCGGCCACAAATGGCTTCCCGGAATCAGACGCGTCGCGCCGTTCTCCTCGGTGAAGTCGTCGATCGCCCACATCGCGTTCGACATGATCTCGAACGTGTTTGGGAACGGCCAGATGTCTTCGTCCCGGTGCAGGAACTGCGCCGGTTCGCCGGGCTGGATGCCGATCCCTTGCGTGAGGTTGAGTTCGATCGCATCGCAGGCCGGTTGCACCGGATCGCCTTTCAATCCGTGCTCCATCAGCGGCAGGACCAGCGGATGGATCGCGAGTTGACCGGCAGATCTCGCCTTGGCGAACAGCCCGCCGAAACGCAACGTGTTGCGGCCGAAGAACTGGCCCTCGCCGCAATGCGCGCGCGCGAACCACGGATCGAGTTCGCGCCGCAACGTTGCGAGCGCTTTCGTATCGAGCGCGTTCTCGATCACGAGCACCCCTTCGCGTTTCAAGATCGCCAGTGCGGTGTCGAAGTCGGTTGTATTGGCATCAACCCGCGGCAACGTCGCGGTGCCGGCATCGAAGCCTTTTGTCATGAGCGTCATGATGATCTCCGGATCAGTGGACCGTGCCGGTACCGGCACGTTGCGCCTGCTTGCGTTCGATGAAGGCGGCCAGAAGCTCTTCGCTCGCCTGCACCGGCTTGCCGGCGAGTGCGATCACCTGCTTCACCAGCGCGAGGTCGCCTGGCGCCAGCCTGCCCGCCGTCAGAAGCTGCTCCATCTCCTGCGGCGACAGGGTCGCCTGGCTGAGCGGCGACGGCACGATGATCGGTCCTGCTATGCCGAGACCGCGCCGAGCCTTCGCCAGATGCGCCATGTTGGTCGGGATGCCCACGCCGATCACTTCGCCTTCCGGATAGGACGACGGCAGTCCGAGCGGCACGAGCGCCCACGGGAAACGCTGCGCCTGCGACAACAGATAAGTATCGATCATCCCGACCAGCCGGCTCACACCGGCCGCGACCGCGGCTTCCATGCTCGCGAGGAACACTTCGTTGCGGCGCCTGATGCCCTGGCGCAGGCGATTGCTTTTCGTCGCGAATATCCGGCTGATCTCCCAGATATCGCTGCCGCAGACATCGCCGGATTCCGGTTCGACAAGCTGGGGAAACACATCCGCCAGGATGCATTTGTCGTCGGTCGGACGGGCCCGCATGCTGACGGCGACACGGCCCTCCTGGTCGAGTGCGAGGAAGTAGATCGTGCGGTCGTCGTCGCTTTCGTCGTATTCGCCGCCGTCGCGAACGGTCATTTGCGACCAGCCGCGTTCTTCCACGAAATGCACGCGGCGAAGCTGATGCATTTCGGCAAGTTCGGCCCTGTAAAAATGGCGGTTCTCAACCGTTACCATGTGAATCATGAGTGGCACCCTTTTTGTGGACCAAAAGTTGATCCGGGCGCCTAAACGGTTAAGAAGTCCCCTACAGAGAGGGATTGCTCACGCGGAAGGGCGGCTTCCAAGCCAGCCGGCTCCGGCCGCAACCACTGCGGCCTTGGTGCGCGAACGCACGCCGATCTTCGACTTGGCGCGCTCGATGTGTTCGTGGACGGTCCACTGGGAAATCTGGAGGATTTCGGAAATATCCCAGTCGGATTTGCCTTCCGAGACCCAGGTCAGACACTCGGCCTCGCGCCGCGACAAAGGCGAATCACGCGTCACCTCCGGGCGCACCATCTTCAGGCGCTCGACCCCGATCACGCAGTAGAGCGTCGCCATGACATTGAGCAGGTTGCGGGCGTCGGGATCGAATTTCAGCTCGGACGACATCATCCGGACGCCGTAGAGCTCCTGGTCGTCGCCGTGGATGGGCACGACGAAGCCGTTGCGCAGGCCGTGCTCGGCGGCGTCTTCATGGATATCGCGGCCGACCGGCGACATGCGCTCGACCGGCGTATCGGACCACGCGAAACAATTCGGCGACAGGAACAGGCGGCGCACGCACGGGTCGCGTTCAAGGTAGCCCTGGGAGACGTAGTAATCGTCCCAGGCCTGATAGGCCTGACCGAACAGGACATGCGGCTGGACCGAACTGCCGCCCGGACCGCGCACCAGAGCACAGGAAAACCTGTCGAACTCCAGCGCATAAAGGGCCGCGGCAAAGCGCGTCTGAAGCTCTTCCAGCGTTTTGGAGGCCCCCGCAGTCTGCAGGAATTGCCAGGCCGGTTTGAATGAAGGCTTCATCGCCATGAACAGTAGGTCACCCGCTCCCCCAAACAAAACTATAGCAAATTTAAGGTGAACGCGAGCCGCCGTTATGCGCGGAATCTTGCTACGCACGACTCACACAGACCTGCACAATGTGCTGCCGCTACGGTACCCCCGTTGACCGCGTTGATTTCTTTAGTAAATCCTACGGCAAGCACTGGGCTGTAGACCAAATGGTTGGCGTATCGGCCAGTTTTGCATCGCTGGAGACGGGATGAAGAGAAAGACGAGAGGTCAGGCCACAGGCGTGGACTCGCATGTTGGCGACCGGTTGCGGGCGTTGCGCGAACAGCGCGGGCTCAGTCAGGAAGCCCTCGGCCAGCGGGTCGACGTTTCCTTCCAGCAGATCCAGAAATACGAGCGCGGCGCCAATCGCGTCGGCGCGAGTCGCCTCTACGAGTTTTCGCGCGTGCTCGACGTGCCGGTCGAGGCGTTCTTCAACGGCCTTCCGTCGGACAGCAAAGACGATGGGGAAGCGCGCGCTGCGGTCAGCCAGCTCGCGCAGTTTGCCCGTTCGCGCGAGGGCAACGAATTGATGATGGCATTCGCCAGCATCAAGGACCCCAAGGCGCGGCGTCAGGTGCTGCAGCTCATCAAGGCGCTTGCGCCTGAGGACGATTAGGCCCGAAAGCCCGTGCGGGCTTGACGCTATGATTTGAGGCCCCACGCCTTATACTGTCTGCAAGACATCAGGCTGGAACATGGCCACTATCGCCCTCGTCGACGATGACAAGAATATCCTCGCCTCCGTCAGCATGCTGCTGGAGCAGGAAGGCTATCACGTCAAAACCTATTCCGACGGCGCCGCCGCGCTGACGGCGCTCTCCGCCGCGCCGCCCGATCTCGCGATCCTCGACATCAAGATGCCGCGCATGGACGGACTGGAGCTGTTGCGCCGCCTGCGCCAGGCGGCCGACGTGCCGGTGATCTTCCTCACTTCCAAGGACGAGGAGATCGACGAACTGATGGGGCTCAATGCCGGCGCCGACGACTATATCCGCAAGCCGTTTTCGCAGCGCCTGTTGCTGGAGCGGGTGAAGGCGGTCCTGCGCCGCGGCGAAGGTCCCAAGAGCGACAAAGGTGCGCCGGACTCCAAGACGGAGACCATGACGCGCGGCAAGCTCGCGCTCGATCCCCAGCGCCATGAATGCACCTGGGAAGGCAAGCCGGTGCGCCTTACGGTCACCGAATTCCTCATTCTCCAGTGCCTGGCGCAGCGCCCCGGCTTCGTGAAAAGCCGCGACAACCTGATGGATGCGGCCTATGACGATCAGGTCTATGTGGACGACCGCACGATCGACAGCCACATCAAGCGCCTGCGCAAGAAGTTCAAGGCGGTCGCCGACGATTTCGACGCGATCGAAACGCTCTACGGCGTTGGGTATCGCTATCGCGAGTCCTGAGCGGCGCCTCGCATGAGCGCGCCGCCATGAGCTTCCTGGGCGAGCCTGTCCGGCGCCATTTCTCCGCGCTCACGCGCCGCATCATCCTGTTCAATATCATCGCGCTGTCGGTGCTGATCGTCGGCGTCTTCATCGTACAGTCGAGCCGCATCGGCCTGATCGACGAACGCATCGCGGGCATCAAGGATCAGGCATCCATCGTCGCCGGCACGCTCGCCGAATACACCACCAATTCCGAAGAGCGCGCGATCAACGTCACCCTCGCCGAGCCGCTGATGCGCCAGCTCATCGTGCCGACGCGGCTGCGCGCGCGGCTCTACGATGCGAACGGCAACCTGCTGGTCGATACCCGCAATTTGCTGGCACGCAACAGCGTCCAGGTTTCCGACTTGCCGCCGCTCGAACGCTGGGCCCAGTTCCGCCTGTGGCTGCGCCACATGTATCAGGGGCTTATCGGGGTACGGCCTTTCTCGCATATCGACCGCTATTTCGAGGCAGGCCAGGACGGCCGCGCCTATCGCGAAGTGAGGTCCGCGTTGAGCGGCGATTCCTCGACCGCCGAGCGGGTGGACGAGAACAACAAGCTCGTTCTCTCCGTCGCCGTCCCGATCCAGCGGTTCAAAGCTGTGTACGGCGTGCTGATGGTCTCAACCGAAAGCGGCGACATCGACGCGGTGCTACGCGAGCAGCGCGTGACGCTCATCGAACTTTCGCTGCTCGCCTTCGGCGTGCTGGTCATCTCGTCGGTCTTCCTGTCCGGCACGATCGCGGCGCCGGTGCATCGCCTCGCCGAAGCGGCCGATCGGGTGCGGCGGGGACGCACCGGACGCGAAAGCATCCCGAGCATGGAGGAACGGCAGGACGAGATCGGCGAGCTTGCGGCGAGCCTCTCAACGATGACCCAGGCGCTTTACGACCGCATCGATGCGATCGAAAGCTTTGCCGCAGACGTCGCCCACGAACTGAAGAACCCGCTGACCTCGCTCAAGAACGCGGTGGAGATGCTGGTGCGTTCCAATTCCGACGACGCGAGGCTGAAGATGATCGGCATCGTGAAGAGCGATGTTGCCCGCATCGACCGCCTGATCACCGATATCTCCGACGCCTCCCGCCTCGACGCCGAGTTGAGCCGCGAGGAAGGCGAACCGGTCGATCTCGTCCACCTGCTCAAGACCATCGTCGAAATCTATGGCTTCACCCAGAACGCGCGTCCCATAACGCTCAGGCTCGATCTGCCATCACAGGCAAAAGTGATCGGACGCGACGAGCGGTTGGGCCAGATCTTCCGCAATCTGATCGACAACGCGCTGTCGTTCAGCCCGCCGGACGGAAAGATCGCGATCTCCGCCCGCACGGAAGGCCGTTTCGCGCGGGTGCTTGTCGAAGACGAAGGGCCCGGTATCCCGCCTGACAATCTGGAGACCATCTTCAACCGCTTCTATACGGAACGAAGTTCCGAACAGGGCGGCTTCGGCAAGAATTCCGGCCTGGGACTTTCGATTGCGCGCCAGATCGCGATTGGCGCCGGCGGACGCATCTGGGCGGAAAATCGTAATTCGCACGGCGCGCGTTTCATCGTGGAATTGCCTCTCGTATGAAGAGCACGGTGGTCAATATTCATGCAACCTGCATCCGCCTTGCGCGCGCGGGACGTGCGTTCGGCGCGCCGGCAAGCGCCGGTGTTCTTCTTCTCGGTTCGAGCGGCGCAGGCAAATCCGACCTTGCGCTGCGATTGATAGAACGCGGCGCGCAACTCGTCGCCGACGACCGCACCGATCTGTTCATCGCGCGCGGACAGATTCACGCCCGCGCGCCCAAACGCATCGCCGGCTATCTGGAAATCCGCGGGCTCGGAATCCTCGAACTTCCCTATGCCGCCACCGCGCGCATAGCACTCGTCGTCGCCTTGAAACACGATGTCGCACGCATGCCGCGCCACTCGCGCTACCGGCCGCCGCAAGCGTTAACGCTGACCGCCGCGGCGCGCCCGCCTTTGATTGCGCTCGATCCCTTCGAATTTTCCGCCCCCGCCAAAGTCGCAGCCGCAGCGGCAGCTTTCGCGTCCAGCCTCTTCCGCGACAATGTCAAGCTGGATTAGGCCCTTCCCTCGCGTTGCAACCTTGTTATGGTTCGGCCGCCTACGGGAAATATTCAGTCTTTCATGCTCGGCATCGTCCTGGTCACGCACGGCCGCCTCGCGCAGGAATTCATCTCTGCGATGGAACACATCATCGGTCCGCAGACACATGTGCGCGCGGTCTGCATCGGCCCGGAGGACGACATCGAGCGTCGCCAGCGTGAGATCGCGGCCGCCGCAAAGTCGGTCGACCTCGGCGACGGCGTGGTGATCGTCACCGACATGTTCGGCGGCACGCCGTGCAATCTGGCGCTCACGCTGCTCGAGAAAGGCAAGTTCGAGGTTCTGGCCGGCGCCAATCTGCCGAGCCTGATCAAGCTTGCCGAAGTTCGCACCCGCCTGCCACTCGACCAGGCGGTGAAGGAAGCGATCGAGGCGGGGCGAAAATATCTGCGCGCCGGTTCGGCGGATCTGGGCTGACCCGCGGTGAAATTCACGATCGTCATCCCCAACAAGAAGGGGCTTCACGCCCGCGCCTCCGCCAAGATGGTGGAGGCTGCGGCGCGCTTCAAAAGCACCATCACCGTCAGCAAGGGCGGGCAGAGCGTAGATGCGCGCTCGGTCATGGGCCTGATGATGCTCGGCGCGCCGCTGGGCACGGAAGTGGAGATCGCCGCAGAAGGTCCGGACGCCGAAGAGGCCATCACAGCGATCAGGGCGCTCATCGAAGCGAAGTTCGGGGAAGATTGAAGCCGTCGTGGGCTGAACCGGCAAGCCGATCGGCTCCTTGATCGAGTATGGCAAATTTGCCATACTCACCCGATGGGTTCAAAGGAACGCGAGGTCAACCGAAGGCGAAACACGACCGAGCAACCGGCTTTGGGACGACCACTCTTCTGGATTGGAAGCAGCAAGAACGACATCTCGCAGATGCCCGCGCCTGTGAAGGCGTCTTTCGGTTATCGGCTGAGAAGGATTCAGGAGAGTAAGTCCGCAGCCGATATAAAAGCCCTGCCGCAATTCGGTGCGGGCGTATTCGAATTGCGAGTGGCTTACGACAGGAATGCCTATCGCGTGGTGTATGTGTTAGCGCTGAAAACGGCGGTTTATGTCCTTCACGCGTTCATGAAGAAATCGAAGTCGGGCATCGGACTGCCGAAGACCGATGTAAATCTCATACAGGTGCGCCTTAAAAGGGCACAGGAGTTGGATGCGGAAAAATATCATGGCTAGAACAGCAGTGCACCGCAGCAGCGGAAATGTATTTCGAGACATGGGCTTCAACGCCATCGAGACCGCGGAGCTCACAGCGAAGAGCGCGTTGATCGACGCGATCAGCGAGACTGTCGAGCAGCGAAAGTTGACGCAGAAAGAAGCCGCCCGGCTGTGCGGTACCGATCAGCCGACCTTATCCAAAGTACTCCGTGGACGGATGGAAAGTGTGACCCTCGATCGGCTTGCCGGCTGGCTCACCGCGCTGGGTAGAACGGTCGAAATCCGCGTTCGCCCCTACAACGCGCGCAAAAAAGAGGGACATCTGATCGCCGTTCTGTAAGCGAATGGATTCTGGCGGATATCAATCCTCCAAAGCGCGAGCGGCCTTCTGTGGGCTGGGACAAGATTGCGTGAGCGGCGCCGGGTTTTCGATTGCGCGCGGCCCTGCGCCGCGTAAGCTTCGCGCGGTTTTGGGGGATTCAGGGCATGGAGCCAAAAGCGGGCCTTCCGGCGTGGGGTGCGGCCGCGATCGTCGTCGTGACGATCATCATCGCTGCGCTGCTGATCCCCAAAAACGGTGCCAAGGACTGGACGGCGGCGGACGATAAATTCCCCAATGACCAGTTCCCCTCGACCTATCATCCGCTGCCGTCGAAGCCGACGCTGATTCGCGGCGCAACGGTTCTCACCGCCACCGACAAGGAGATCGACGGCGGCGACGTGCTGATGCAGGACGGCAAGATCGTGGCTGTCGGCGCGAACCTCACCGCACCTGCCGGTGCAATCGTAATCGACGGCAAAGGCAAGTTCGTCACCCCGGGCATCATCGACATCCATTCGCATCTTGGCGTCTATCCTTCGCCGTCCAACGAAGCGACGCAGGACGGCAACGAAGCGACCAAGCCGACGACGCCGGAAGTGCGCAGCGAAAACTCCGTGTGGCCGGAGGATCCCGGTTTCGGCCGCGCGCTTGCGGGCGGCGTGACCGCGATGGAGATCCTGCCGGGATCGGCGAACCTGATCGGCGGCCGCTCGGTCATTCTGAAGAATGTGCCCGCGATCACCACACAGGCGATGAAATTCCCCAACGCGCCTTATGGCCTGAAGATGGCGTGCGGCGAAAATCCCAAGCGCGTCTATGAGAAAACAGGCCCGTCGACCCAGATGGGCAATGTCGCGGGCTATCGCGAAGCGTATCTGAAGGCTTCCGAATATCGCGACAAGTGGCGCGGCTATTGGAAAGGCGGCGGCAAGGGCGACGCACCTGGCCGCGACATCGGACTCGAGACGCTTGCACTGGTGCTCGACGGCAAGATCACGGTGCAGATGCACTGCTACCGCAGCGACCAGATGGCGACGATGATCGATGTCGCCAAGGAGTTCGGCTTCCACATCTCCGCTTTCCATCACGCGGCCGAGGCCTACAAGGTCGCGGACCTGCTCAAGAAGAACAACGTCTGTGCGGTGATGTGGGCGGACTGGTGGGGCTTCAAGATGGAAGCCTATGACGGCATCCCCGAGAACATCGCGATGGTCGATCATGCCGGCGCCTGCGCCACGATCCACTCCGACGATCCGATCGGCATCCAGAGGCTGAATCAAGAGGTCGCAAAGGCGATGGCATCCGGTCGCCGCATGGGCTACCCAATCACCCGCGCCCATGCGGTGGCGTGGATGACGGCAAACCCCGCGAAGGCGTTGCACATCCTCGACCAGACCGGAACGCTGGAGCCGAAAAAAGACGCCGACGTCGTGTTGTGGGATCGCGACCCGTTCAGCGTCTATGCCCATGCCGAGAAAGTGTTCATCGACGGCGCCCTGCTCTACGACCGCGACAATCCCAAGATGAGCCCGCGCAGCGACTTCGAACTGGGTCAGGGCGACGAAGGCCCCAACGGAGGAGCAGGACAATGACGATGCGCTCCTTTTTCTCTGCGTTGAACCGCCGTCATGGCCGGGCTCGTCCCGGCCATCCATTGCCTCGCTCTCAGGCATGGAGGCAATGGATCGCCGTCACAGGGGCAGCCATGACGGCATTGGTTTTGGCGAGTGGCGTGGCACTCGCGCAGAAGACTCCGGCCACCGAGACCTCGGCGCCTGCACAAAGTAATGCAAACAGCCCGCAGTCGATCCTGATCCAGCACGGCAAGATCTACACCGTTGGCGCACAGGGCACGCTGAACAACGGCGACGTGCTCATCCAGAACGGCAAGATCGCGCAGGTCGGCCCGAATCTGTCGGCGCCCGCCGGTGTGTTGGTGATCGACGCGCACGGCAAACCGGTGACGCCGGGCCTGATGGCGTCGTGGACGCAGCTCGGCATCCAGGAAGTCCAGCTCGTCTCCGAAACCAACGACAGCAGCCCCAACACCGATCTCGACAGCGCCGCTTTCGATGTCGCCGATGCGGTCAATCCGGCTTCGACGGAGATTCCGGTTGCGCGCATCCGCGGCGTGACGCGCTCGCTGACCGCGCCGGCCGATTGCGGCGACGTGTTCTGCGGCACGGCCGTCGTCATCCATCTCGGCCTCGGCAACGACCTGATCGTGAAGCGGCAGGCGGGCGTGCTTGCCGAGCTCGAACCCACCGGCGGCGAGAACCAGAAGAACGCGCGGCCCGATATCTGGGCCAAATTCCGCGAGACGATGGAAGACGCGCACGACTATTGCGGCGACCGCGCGGCCTATCACCGGGCCGGCGGCTATCGCGATCAGAGGAGCCATCGCATCGACCTCGACGCGCTGTGCCCTGTAATCTCCGGCCAGGAGCGGCTGATGGTGCATGCCGAGCGCGCTTCCACGATCCGGCAGATTCTGGGCTATGCCGAAGCCAACCACCTCAACCTCGTGCTGTTCGGCGCGAACGAAGCGTGGATGGTGGCGAAGGATCTGGCGACAGCAAAGGTGCCGGTGGTGATCGATGCCGACATCAACCTGCCGGCCAGCTTCTCCTACCTGAACGCCACGCTGAAGAATGCCGCCCGCCTCGATGCCGCCGGTGTCACGGTCGCGTTCCAGCCGCAGAACGACGATCCGGCGCAATACGCCCGAACGATCACGCAGATCGCGGGCAACGCCGTGGCCAACGGCATGAATTGGGATCACGCGCTGGCCGCCATCACGCGCAATCCGGCCGCGATCTGGGGCATCGCGGACAGTTACGGCACGCTCGACACCGGCAAGGATGCAGACGTGGTGATCTGGGACGGCGATCCGCTGGAAGTGACCAGCGCGCCGACCGCGGTGTTCATCAAGGGACAGCAGATCCCGATGGTGTCGCGCCAGACGTTGCTGCGGGACCGCTACCGCGACCTCGCAAAGAAGAACCCGCCGTTCGGCTATCGCTGACGGCGGGTCTTTGGGCTTCTATTCCGCGGCCATCCGGCGCGTGTGACGGCCTTCGCGCATTTCTTCGATGATCTTCTTCGAGAAGGCTTCGAGGTCGTCCGGCTTGCGGCTGGTGATGATGCCGTTGTCGACGACTACCTCCTTGTCCGCCCATTTCGCGCCGGCGTTCTCCAGGTCCTTGCGGATCGAGGGATAGGACGTGGCGTTGCGCCCTTTCAAGGCGTCGGCCTGCACCAGCAGCCACGGGCCGTGGCAGACCGCGGCGACAACCTTGCCGCTCGCAAGGAAGCCTTTTACCAGCTTCATCGCGTCGTCGTTGATCCGCAGCTGATCCGGGTTCATCACGCCGCCGGGAATGACGAGCGCGGTGTAGTCGCTCTCCTTTGCGTCCGCCAGCGACAGGTCTGCGGACACTTCGGTGCCCCAATCCTTGTGCTTCCAGCCGCGGATCGTCTTGCCGTCCGGCGAGGCGATCTCGACTTTGGCGCCAGCTTCGCGCAGCCTGTCGCGCGGAACTTCGAGTTCCGATTGCTCGAAACCGTTTGCCGCGATGATGAGAATGCGTGCGTCCTTGATGTCGGTCATGGTGTCCTCTGTGAAACGTCGCCTTGAGAACCCCTGGCGCGCGCGGCCGGTTCCTGTGGAAAGGCTGTTGCGCGCGATCCTCTTTCTTTTCGCCGTATCGATCGGTGCTTTTGCACCAGCCCGCGCCGAAACGCCGCCATCGCTCGCACCCACAACTGCCGCCTCGAACGACGCGCATCCCGCGCTGTGGACGGCGCATGGCAAGCACGGAACCGTCTATCTGCTCGGTTCCATCCATATACTGCCGCCCGACGAGCATTGGCGCACGCCGGCGATCGAACAGGCGATCGACAAGGCCGACGTCTTCGCTTTCGAGATTCCGACCGACGCAAAGGCCGCGATGGAGTTGCGCGAGATGGTGGCGGAACGCGGTATGCTGCCCCCTGACAAAAGCCTGCACGAGATGCTGACGCCAGAGGCGCAGCGCGATCTCGACAAGGCCATTGCGCTGGCAGGCGTGCCGCCGGACGCGGTCGATCGTCAGCGGCCGTGGCTTGCCGGCTTGACCCTCACGATCTCGCGGATGATGCACACACACGATCTCGCCTCCGAGTCCGGGGTCGATCGCGTGCTCGCGCGCGAAGCCACCGCCCGGCACAAGGAGCTGCGCTTCATGGAGACGATGAAGCAGCAGCTCGACCTGCTGGCGCCGAAACACGACGACAAGATGGAGATCGAGGAATTCCAGTCCGGGCTGAAAGATTTTCTGACCGAGAACGACGACACCGAGCTGAACCAGTTGATCGCGGCGTGGGCACACGGCAACCCACAGGAGATCGACAGGCTGTTCAACAAGTCGCTGGCGAAATATCCCGACCTGCGCAAGATGCTGCTGGAGGACCGAAACAAGGCGTGGGTGAAGAAGATCGAGCCGATGCTCGACAACGAGGACAAGGTGTTCCTCATCACGGTGGGTGCCGGGCATCTGGTCGGCCAGACCGGCGTGCCGAACCTGCTGCGCAAAGCCGGGTACAAGGTCGACGGGCCCTAGACGCGCGCGAGCGGCGGCGCCACGTCTTCCAGCGATTTGCGTTCCGCGGCAACGCCAAGCGCGATCTCGACCAGCGCCGCCAGCACCATCAACGCGCCGCCGAACAGATAGCCGTAGAGGATCTCCTGCCGCGATCCGGTTTCAATCAATGAGCCGAACACCGCCGGTCCGGCGATGCCGCCCAGCGCCGTGCCGAAGGCATAGAACAATGCGATGGTGCGAGCGCGCAGTTCGAGCGGAAACACCTCGCCCACGGTGAGATACGCGGCGCTCGCCCCGGCGGAGGCGAAAAAGAAGATCACGCTCCACGCAACGGTCTGTGCCACGGCGCCGAACCAGGCCTGCGCAAAGGCGAAGCCGCTGAGCATCAAGAGCACGCCGGCCAGCGCATAGGTCGCAGTAATCATCACTTTGCGGCCCAGCGTGTCGAACAACGGGCCGAGCAGCAGCGGGCCCAGGAAATTGCCGGCCGCAAACGGCAGGATGAACCAGCCGACCGCACCACCCGGCACGTGGAAGAATGTCGTCAGGATCAGCGCATAGGTGAAGAAGATCGCGTTGTAGCAGAACGCCTGCGTCGCCATGAGCGTGAGACCGAGCGCGGTCCGCCGCGGATAGGTCTGCAGCAGCGTAGCCGCCAGCTCCAGGATCGTCGCATGGCCGCGCAGCGTGAGCCTCAGCTTCGCCGGCGACTCCGCGCTGCGAATGGGCAGGCCACGTTCGATTTCCTCCACAATGCGTTCGGCCTCGTCCGGCCTTCCATGCGTCATCAGCCAGCGCGGACTTTCCGGAACGAAGCGGCGCAGGAAGATGATGCCGAGCGCGAGCACGCCTCCGATCACGAAGGCGAGCCGCCAGCCCAACGTCTGCGGCACCAGCGCGGGATCGAGCACGACGACCGAGCCCAGCGCCCCGAACGCGGCCCCCACCCAGAAGCTGCCGTTGACCGCGAGATCGGTGCGGCCGCGATATCGCGCGGGTACGAACTCCTGGATCGCGGAATTGATCGCGGCATACTCACCGCCGATCCCGGCGCCGGTGAGCGCGCGGAAGATCGCGAACGACCAGAAATCCCACGAGCAGCCCGTGGCGACGGTGGCAAGCAGGTAGACGCCGAGCGTCACCGTGAACAACGTCTTGCGGCCGAACCGGTCGGTGAGATCGCCGAACACCAGCGCGCCGATCACCGCGCCCGCGAGATAGAAACTCGCGGCAAGGCCGATCTGGGTCGCCGACAGATGCAGCGACGAACGGTGCAGCGCATCGGAGAGCGAACCGACGAGCGTCACCTCCAGCCCGTCGAGAATCCAGGTGATGCCGAGCGCCGTGACGACCAGCCAGTGGAAGCGCAGCCACGGCAGGCGGTCGAGCCGCGCCGGGACGTCCGTCTCGAAAGTTGTGCTGCCGGTCATCCCGCCTCGTGACACGAAAACGCGCGGGAACCGCTCACGTGCCCTCTAGCGCAGCCGTTTTTCCAGTTCGGTATGGCCGCGATCCTTCGCGATATCGGCGGCGGTTTTGCCGTCGGCCAGTTTGATCGTGCGGTCCGCACCGGCGGCAAGCAATACATCGATGGCATCGGCAAAGTTGTTCGACGCCGCGATCATCAGCGCGGTGTAACCCTGCTTCTGCGGCGTATCTACACCCGTTGCATCGACCAGCCGGCGGAACGCGGCTTTGCCGATGCGATCGCCCGCGGCTGCTGCATGCATGGCGAGGTTCTGTTCGAACGCGCGTCCCATCACGCTTGCGTCGGCGCCCCGATCCAGCAGCGCGTTGATGATCGCATCGTTGCCGAAGAACGCCGCCAGATGCATCGCGGTCCAGCCGTCCGGCGACAGCATGTCGATCGCCCACGGCGCCGCATCGAGCAGGCTTTCGAGCCGGGCCAGATCGCCTGCCAGCGCTGCGTCCTGCAACGACAGGCCACCGCGCGTCTTCAGCAACTCAACGCATTTCGTGCGCCCGCGGAAAACGCTGAAGGCATAGATCGTCTCGCCGGCGGTGTTGCGGATCTTGTAGGTCTCCGGCGCATGCTTCAGCGCGGCTGCCAAGCCTTCGGCGTCATCGGCCTCGGCGAGAGAAAAGAGCGTCTTGCTATCCATGATGGCCTCCTCAACGCCCGGACGCTACGACGCAAGCGCGCGCAACGCATCCTCCGAAATTGCGAATTTTACGCCTTCGGGCTCTTCTTCGGATTCTTCCGGCCGGTACGGAGCTTGGTGTTGACCTCCCGCTTCACCCGCGCAGCCAGCCGGCCGTCGTGCTTCTGGAGAAAATCGCGCACCGCTTTCGGATCGCGATCGGTGAGGATGCGCAACGCCCAGGAGAGGGCTTTCACCACCATGTCTTCGCGGTCGTCCACCATTCGCGCGCAGATCGCGAGCGTGCGGCGTGTGTCGCCCTTGCCGCCATCGGCCGGCTTGTTGAGACCGATGGTGCTGACGAGCGCGAGCCGGCGCTGCCACAGATCCTGCGATCGCGACCACCGGTCGATCAGCGCATCGGACGCGAGCCCCTGTGCCCACGCCGCGCCCGTCAGGATGCGCCCCAGCGCATCGACGCTGTCCCACGAATCGAGACCGGCCGCGAGGCGCGATAGCGTGTGATCGTTGAGCGCCGCAAAGGTGCCCTTGTGATAGCGGATCGCCTCATAGGCGAACCAGCGCTCCCAGCGATGCTCCCGCCGCGCCGCAAGATCGAACGCGACCGCGGTCACAAAACCCGCGGGCTGGGTTTTCCATTCCTTCGACAGCCGCCGTCGCACCGCGCGGATGTAAGGCACATAAGTGCTCGGCAGTGCGTTGACTTCGTCGACGAACCGTTGCACCGCATCTGTGGCGATCATGGCAATCATGCTCCGCCCCCGGAATTTGCTAAAGTTAGCACATTGGCTATCGCAATCTCGCGTTGCCGGGAGTCGCAGCATTCGCACTCATTCAAAAGATGTCATCCCGGCCGTAGCAAAGCGGAGAGCCGGGACCCATTCCTCAGCGTGAATGGTGCATGTAAGCACCAACTTGCCGGGCCAATGGGTCCCGGCGCTCCGTTACGCTTCGCTTCACTGCGTCCGGGATGACAGACGTAGTTTTCCAGGAGTTGTTTTGAACTTTCGAACAAAAGCGCGGTCGAAAGCGTTGCGGCTTTCGTAACCTGCGCGTTCTGCGATGTCGGTGATCGGGTCATCCGTCATCAGCAGCGCATCGCGCGCGCTGTCGAGGCGTTTGCCGGCTGCAAAGGCGAGCGGCGTTTCGCCATAGACGGCGCGGAAAATCCGGATGAGATGGAACGGCGAGAGTGCGGCCACACCGGCTGCGCGCTCCAGGGTGGCGGAATTTTGCTCTTCGACCAGATAGCATTCCGCGCGCGCCAGGCGGCGCAACAGTTCCTCACGCGTCGTGCCACGCAGCGCCGGGACGGCATCGCGCATCCGCCGCCGCGTGCGCGCGAGCTCGGCAATATCGGCGAGGATGGCGAACGACGTTTCCTCCAGCCGCGCTGCCGACGGTTTGTCCATTCGCGCTTCGCGCCGCAGTGCCGCCAGGTCGGCCTGCAATCGCGGGTGCGAGAGGCCGGCGACCGACGGCGCTTCCGGAAACGCATCGCCGCTTCCGGTCAGCGCAGACCATGCGCGGTCGGCGAGCGTGCGCGCGAAGAACAGCACGAAGCTCTCGCTCTCTTCCGCCATGCGCAGGCGATAGGGCTGGCCACGATTGAGAAGCAGCTGGGCATCGCCGGCGAGCCGGAAGCGCGACCGGCCGCTCGCGTATTCGGCCACGCCGTCCGGCACCCATTTCAGCGAAAGCTCCGGCTCGTCGCCACCACCCTCGAACGCGCGGCCGCGCGCATTGAGGATCATGATGCGCTCGCCCGCCCCGAACCGCAGCCGCCGCGTCCGCTCGGGCGCGATCAGATCGGGCTGGTCGAGAAGAAGGGCCGTCTGCATGCCACCCTTATAGCACCGTTATTTTCCCGGCTTGTCATGCCGGACCGCTCTGAGGGCAGGACAACGGCTCAGTCCCGCTCGCGCGACCTGCACTCAGATATGGAACGAGATTTCGCCTTCGACCGCGGCTTCGCCGCCGCGCGACGGACGCGGCTGGTCGTCCGCATAACGCGCCTCGAGCGCGAAGGTCACGTGATTGAACGGGATCTCGGCGCGGCCTTCGATCTCATTGATTGCGACGGGCGCCGCAGTCACGACGTTGCCGAGCTTGTTCTGCGCGGTCGAGATATCGGCGTGATGGAAGCTCAGCGTGTAGGTGAAATCGTTGTGGTCGATCCAGCTGCCCTGCGCGGTGAAGAGACGGGAGTCGCTGTCGAGACTGAAGCCCAGCGTGCGGTCGCGATAACGCATGCCGTCGAGGTACTGGCTGTTGTTATAGGCCTGGCCGTGCTCCAGCGGGCCGCCGAACATGTTCAGCGTCGGCACGCTGTCGGTGTATTCGAAGGTCAACCGCAGCGCATTGACGTCCAGCGGCAGCCACACGCTGCCGCCCACCAGGTGGCTGGTGTCGGAGTGGCTGAACGGGTTGCTGTCCTCGTTCATGAGCTGGGTGTAGACCTCGAACGGCATGCCGCCGAGCCTGTTCGTATAATGCAGGTCGATCAGGCCTTCGTCGTTGGTCGTGTTGCGATGGCCGTTGTCGTTGGCGAGATTGAAGTAATCGCCGACATCGCAGGTGTGGTGCTCGCCGCATATCTCCGTCGTGCGCGACAGGCCGATCTGCAGTCCCGGCAACGGATTGAAGGTGAAGCGGAAACCGGCATAGCCGGTGTTGCGATCGATCCGCGGTCCGTCGAGCACACCCACGAAAAATTCCGACTGCCACGGTCCCAGCCAGGACAGGAGCGGCGTGTCGAACGGCGCGGTGTCGAGCCGGGAGATTCCGATCTGCGGCATCGGGCGCGCGTTGTTGGAAAGCGAGAGCGCGGAAATCCAGCCGGGCCCCCACCAGTGGGTCAGATAGCCGAGATAGACCGCGCTGTTGCCGATCGCCTGCGCGAGATAGCTGCCGTCCGGCATGATCTTGGTCTTGCCGCCTTCGTCGATCGCTCCGGCCTCGATGCGGATGTCCGTGCTGGAGGTGACCGAGGCTTCGCCGTAGACCTGCCCCTGATACTTGTCGCGGCCGAGGCCGTCGAAGCCATACACCACGTCCGGCTTGTTGGTCGCGTCGATATAGGCGCCGGCGTGAAACTTGCCGGGAATCTGGGCCTTCAGCTTCGCCCGCACCCGCAGCATCGCTGCGCGGACATAGTCCGGCAGATTCAGACGGTCGGCGTCGTTCAGCTTGCCCTCGATGCCCGCCCACGGGATCGGCCAATGGGTCGTGATGTCGTCGATCACCCCGGCATTGGCGAGGATCTGGATGTCGGAGCGCAGCTGCTGGTCGCCGACCTCGGCCCAGGGCGAGGCCTGCGCCGCCAGAGGCATGCTGGCGGCTGCCAACAGCGCCAGCCGGAACACGGAGTTCAACAGTCTGCGCGCCAAAACCCGCCCCCTCGGTGCATTCCTGCCGCGCGCAGCCATGCGCGATTTTTTCTATCCGCTTATCCATGCACAGTTTTGCTGCAACCGCAAAACAGTGCCGTCAGCCCGTTCAGTTTCGCGAAACGGGGCGAAATTGCCAGATCACCCGCTCACAGCAAAAAGCATGCGACAGGAGACACCGCCAACAAACCTTGTTATGTTCCCCATTATAGGAATTTTAGGCGGAAATTTTTTTGATGTGAAAAACGAGGTTCAATTCCGAAATATTATTGCTTTGGCCTCGCTATGACCGGTCAACTGCTGGCAAATAAAGACATGCAAATTTCTTTATATGTTTCTTGAGCGGCCCTGAAACCGCTGCTATACCGCCCCCGCTTTCAACCCGGAGTTTCCCGTGAGCCATCCCGACTACGTCGTGAAAGACATCGCCCTTGCCGAGTGGGGCCGCAAGGAACTCGCGATCGCCGAAACCGAGATGCCGGGCCTGATGGCCACGCGCGCCGAGTTCGGCAAGGCGCAGCCGCTGAAAGGCGCGCGCATCGCCGGCTCGCTCCATATGACGATCCAGACCGCCGTGCTGATCGAGACGCTGAAGGCGCTGGGCGCGGATATCCGCTGGGCCTCGTGCAACATCTATTCGACGCAGGACCACGCCGCCGCAGCGATCGCCGCGGGCGGCACGCCGGTGTTCGCGATCAAAGGCGAAAGCCTCGACGACTACTGGGAGTACACCCACCGCATCTTCGAATGGGCCGACGGCGGCACGCCGAACATGATCTTGGATGACGGCGGCGACGCCACTCTCCTCATCCACTACGGCCTACGCGCTGAACAGGGCGACACCGCGTTCCTCGACAAGGCCGAGAACGAGGAAGAAGTCGCGTTCTTCGCCTCGATCAAGAAGCGCCTGAAATCGAAGCCTGGTTGGTACGGCGAGATCGCCAAGAACATCAAAGGCGTCACCGAAGAGACGACGACCGGTGTGCATCGCCTGTACGAGATGGAGAAGAAGGGCACGCTTCTGTTCCCCGCCATCAACGTGAACGACAGCGTGACCAAGTCGAAGTTCGACAACCTTTATGGCTGCCGCGAGTCGCTGGTGGACGGCATCCGCCGCGGCACCGACGTGATGATGGCCGGCAAGGTTGCGATGGTTGCGGGCTTCGGCGACGTGGGCAAAGGCTCGGCCGCGTCGCTGCGCCAGGCCGGCTGCCGCGTGATGGTGTCGGAGATCGATCCGATCTGCGCCCTGCAGGCCGCGATGGAAGGCTATGAAGTGGTGACGATGGACGACGCCGCGTCGCGCGCCGACATCTTCGTGACCGCGACCGGCAATGTCGATGTGATAACGGTCGATCACATGCGCGCCATGAAGGACCGCGCGATCGTCTGCAATATCGGTCACTTCGATTCCGAGATCCAGGTCGGCGGCTTGCGTAACTTCCGCTGGAGCAACGTGAAGCCGCAGGTCGACGAGATCGAGTTTCCCGACGGCCACCGCATCATCCTTCTGTCGGAAGGCCGCCTCGTGAACCTCGGCAATGCCATGGGCCATCCGAGCTTCGTGATGAGCGCGAGCTTCACCAACCAGACGCTGGCGCAGATGGAATTGTTCGCCAACCGGGGCGAATACCAGAAGAAGGTCTATGTGCTGCCCAAGAAGCTCGACGAGAAGGTCGCGCGCCTGCACCTCGACAAGATTGGCGCAAGGCTTACCAAGCTTTCGGACAAGCAGTCGGGCTACATCGGCGTCGACCAGCAGGGTCCGTTCAAGCCGGACACCTACCGGTACTGAAAACTGAAACCGTCAATCCGGGCAGGACGTGTGCGCTCACACGTCCTTGTTCGGGTTGATCAGGTATTTCTCGCCGGTCGATTTCTTGTTGTAGGCCGCGATCGCTTCGGCGCTCAGCGCCTCCGGCAGCGAGATCGTTTTCGTGTAATGGCTGGCGAAGGTCGTTTTGACCTCACGCGCCACGCGCTGCTTCAGCGCTTCGGTTTCCGCCGGTCCGATCTTCATCAGGAACGGCGTCAGCAGCCAGCCGCCAAGTCCCCACGACATCCCGAACGCGCGATTGAGTTCGGTCGGACCGGTGTCGAGACCGCCATAGATGTAGACCTGTTTGTAGGTCGTCGAACCGTAACGGCTGAAGCCGGGCGCCTTCTTGACGGCCGCAACCTCCATCGCCGTGAGGATCTGGCCGGCCAGTTTGCCACCGCCGATCGCATCGAATCCGATGGTGGCGCCGGTATCGACCAAAGCGGCGATCAGATCGTCCATGAAGCTCGTCTTCGATGAATCGACGACATGAGCCGCGCCGATGTCGCGCAGGATTTTCGCCTGCGCATCGCTGCGCACGACGTTCACCAGCGCGATGCCGTCCTTCAGGCAGATCTTCTGCAGCATCTGTCCGAGGTTGGACGCCGCCGCGGTGTGCAGCAGCGCGGTGTGGCCCTCGAGGCGCATCGTTTCCGTCATGCCGAGCGCTGTGAGCGGATTGACGAAACAGGACGCGCCCTCCTCCGCCGTCGTGCCCGGCGGCAACAGCAGGCAATCCGACGCCTTGAGCGTGCGGTACTGCGCGTACATCGCGCCGCCCAAAATCGCGACGGTCTTGCCGAGCAAGGCCTGTGCGTTGGCGCCGGCCTTGACGACCTCGCCTGCCCCTTCGTTGCCGGCCGGCAGCGATTGGCCGGCCCGCGCCGCCATCGCCCGGCGATAGGCTTCCGGAACCGGTGCCACAACCTTGGCGCTCGCACCCGAGCCGGAGAATTGTGCCTTGCTCATATCCGCCGCGCCGAACAGCAGGCCAATGTCGGACGGATTGATCGGCGTCGCGTCGACGCGGACCACAACCTCATCCGCTCCCGGCTCCGCGACCGGCACCTTTTCCAACGTGAGTTGAAGTTCGCCGTCCGCGGTCGCAAGTGTGCGCAGTTGAAGTCCGTCCATGGCCCGTCTCCTGTGATTTTCTGAACGGAAGCCTAGTGCGCCGTGCCCGCGCCGCGCAACACATCCGGTTCGACAGCGCACACGAGCCGTCCTATCCTCATCATAGATTATCGAAAGGATATTTCATGAGCACGAAGCCCGCCTATATGCCGGAGAGCGCCGGCGACGCGTTCAAGCACATCAACGCCGTGACCGCGCCGACGATCGACGACCTCAAGCTGATGGTCTATCTCGAAGCATCGGGACAGGTGGGCTATGGCGAGCTTGCGGCGTCCGCGCCCAACGAGGCGATCTCGAAACTGCTGGCCGCCAACGGCCGTGAGGAAATCGCCCACGCCCACCGCGTCGCCAAGGCGATCAAGCTGCTCAGCGGCGAAGACTTCCCGGTGCCGGAGCCGGCAGACAATCCCTATGCCAGGCCGTCAGGCCGCAAATGCGATCGCGCGATCCTCGAATATCTGGTGAGCGCCGAGTTTTTCGGCGACACGCTGTACCAGACGTGGGCCGACAACACCGGCAATGCAGAAGCTGCGGCTCTATTACGCCAGAATGGCGTCGAGGAGACGAAACACGGCAAGCGCGCCCAGGAAGCGCTCGGGCTGATGGATGCCTGACGGAACGTCGGCATCGCAGCAACGTTCCATCGCAGAAGGCGTCCTCACAGGAGCACCACGATGCGTCGCGCGATTCTGGCTTTGACCCTCATTCTCATTGCAGTCCCGGCCTCGGCACAGGTGACCGGCCAACCCCGGACGAGCGGATATGTGCCGCACAATCCGAACGGCACGCCGGCCGTGACCTGCCAGCAGCTGATGGACAACAGCCAGGCGCGGCTCGAGCTGATGCCGGAGAGCATGGCCAAGGTTCATGCGCAAAGCGAAATGACGCTCGCGAACAACGCAATGGCATCGGGCAACGAAGAGCTCTGCAAATCGCACATGCAAAACGCACTTCAGAACGTGAGATAGACTCCCATGCGCCTCGACGAACTGCCTGAATCCACCAACATCGACGACCGCCGCGGACAATTCGGGGGGTTCGGCGGACGGCACATCGCCATCGGCGGCGGCGGTCTCGGCCTCGTGGGGATCGTCGTCATCGCAATGCTGTTCGGCATCGACCCCAGCCAGTTGCTAAACGGCCAGCCCGATACGCAAAGCGGCTTCCCCGGTCAGCAGACGCAAGCCGCCGGTCCGCGTGCAGACGATCAGCAGTTCGAATTTGCCCGCAAGATCGTCGGCTCTGCCGAATCCGTCTGGACCGATATCCTGGCGAAGCGCGGCGTGACCTTCACGCCCGCAACGCTTACGACCTACGACGAAGAAACGCCGACCGGCTGCGGCGACGGACAGTCCTCCGCCGGGCCGTTCTATTGCCCGAACGACCGGCATATCTATCTCGATCTGTCGTTCTTCAACGAGCTCAGCTCGCGCTTCGGCGCGCCCGGCAATTTCGCACAGGCCTATGTGATCGCGCACGAATACGGCCATCACATCCAGAACCTGATCGGCACCATGGATCGCGAGCAATCGGCGCTGCAGGGCTCCGGCGCGCAAGGCGCCACCGGCGCTTCGGTCCGTCTGGAATTGCAGGCCGACTGTTATGCCGGCGTGTGGGCGAATCATGCGAACACGAAATTCCAGATCCTGCAGACCGGCGACGTGGAAGGCGGCCTCAAAGCGGCCAGCGCCGTCGGCGACGACGCGCTCGAAAAGCAAAGCCAGGGCTATGTCGTGCCGGACTCCTTCACCCACGGGACCAGCGCACAGCGCATGCGCTGGTTCAAGCGCGGGCTCGACGGCGGCGACATGGATCAGTGCGACACGTTCGGTGCCCGCACACTCTAACCTACGAAAAAGGCCGCGGCCGGCTGTCCGACGCGGCCTTTCGCACTGCCACTGCAACGTCAGGCGGCGTTGCGCCGTGATGCGGTCACCTGCTCGGCCAGCTTGCCGGTCAGTTCGGCAAGATGATCGAACGCGGTCTCGAAGGTGCCGACACCCTGCGTGAGTGAGCGCAGGTCGATGATCAGGTTCTGCAACTCCGACATCGGCATCTGCGCTTCCACCGTGTCCCAGCCCTTCCAGCCGGGGCGCGCATCGAAGCCCAGGAGCTGTCCGCGCCGGCCGCTGACGATCCCGTTCACTTTCGAGGTCGTGTCGTTCGGCACATGGATGCGCACATGCATGATCGGTTCGAGCAGCACCGGCGCACACGCCGGCATGCCCTCCGTCATCGCAATCCGCGCCGCCGTCTGGAACGCAGCGTCCGACGAGTCGACGGTGTGATAGGAGCCGTCCACCAGCGCGACGCCGACATCGACCACCGGAAAGCCGAGCGGTCCCTGCCGCAGGAAGTCGACCACGCCCTTTTCCACAGAGGGAATGAAATTGCGCGGCACCACGCCGCCCTTTATCTGATCCTCGAACACAAAGCCGGTGCCGCGCGGCAGCGGCTTGATGTCGATATGCACGTCGCCGAACTGGCCGTGGCCGCCGGACTGCCGCTTGTGGCGGCCATGCTGGCGCACGGTTTTCTTGATCGTCTCCTTGTAGGGAACGCGCGGTGGATGCGTGTTGACCTTTAGGCCGTATTTGCTGGCGAGCTTTTCCACCGCCACCTTGAGATGAATTTCACCCTGCCCCTGCAAGGCCATCTCCTGCAGTTCGGAATCCTGCCGGAAGTGCAGCGACGGGTCTTCTTCCTGCAGCTTGTGGATCGCGGCGGTCAGTTTCACCTCATCTTTGCGGTCGGTGGTTTCGATCGCCAGGCTGTAAACGACGGGAAGGTTCTCGACCTCGACCTTGGGCAGCGCGAGCTTTGCCGTCGCCAGAATCTCACCTGTCTGCACCCCCTCGAGCCGCCCCAGCGCAACGCAATCGCCGGCCCGCGCCTCCGGGAGCTTGGTCTGTGCCTCGCCGCGCAGCGCGAACATGCCGCCCACGCGGGCGTCGCGGCCGTCGCGCGTATGGAGTGTCGCCCCGTCCTTGAGCGTGCCGGACAACACGCGTGCAACGCTCAGCTTGCCGTGGCTGCCGTTGAGGGTCTTCAGCACCTGCACGATGGTGTCGCCGTTCGTCGTCACGCCGATCCGTTTCGCGGCGGCGGAGACGTCGGGCAGTTCGTGGCGCAGCGCCTTCAGCAGGCGGTCTACGCCGTTGTCGCGTTCAGCCGAACCGAGCAGCACGGGTACGAGCAGTCCGTCCGCCAACTCGCGCGCGAGATCGGTGAACACTTCATCGCGCGGCGGCTCGACATCGGAAAGCAGTTCTTCCATCAGGTGCTCATCGTAATCGGCGAGCTTCTCCAGCATGTGGAAGCGTTCCTGCTTCTCCAGATCCTGGGTCGCGCCTTTGAGCTCGATCACCTCGGAGGTGCGTTCGCGATAGACATACGCGCGTTCGAGCGCGAGATCGACGAAGCCGGTGACCGCGCCGTTCTCCTCGATCGGCAACTGGCGGATCAGCAACGGCGTGTCGCTTGCGTCCTGCAGCATCTCCAGCAGAGAGCGGACACTGCCCGTCGCCTTGTCGATCTTGTTCACGAACAAGAAGTGCGGGATGTGGAGATCGGTCAGCCGCTTCAGATACGGCTTGAGCATCTGGATCTTGCTGGCTTCCGGCTCGCAGACCACTACCGCGGCGTCGATCCCGGGCAGGACATTCAGCGTGTCCTGGAGAAACTCGATGGAGCCGGGGCAATCCAGGATCGTGTAGCTCTCATCCATAAACTTCGTGGTGGCGCAGTTGACCTCTACGCCCATCTGCCGGGCCCGGGCTTCGGGCGAGGCATCACCGACCGTGTTCTTTTGGGAAATGGCGCCTTTTCGGGGTATCGCGCCGGTTGTGAAGAGAATGCTTTCCAGCAGCGTCGTCTTTCCACTGCCGTACGGTCCTACCAGGGCCACGGTATGTGGCCCCACTCCTCCCGTCCTTTTTGACATTGCGCCTCTCCTTCGGGCTCCTCGGGTTTCGAGGGTCCGGGGCGCGACGGCGAACCCCACGATAGGGCGGCTCTGCGCGCCCCTTTGACGCAGCGATGCTCCCGCCGAACGGCCACGGACGCAAGGGGTGGTGAAAGGGCGCGGAGGAACTTAGGCTGGGGGGAACCCGACTCTGCCGGTTGCGTTTATCCCGGGTTGGGCCAGGGATTTTCCCGAACAGGGATAATGACAATCACAGGAGTTCACTGAAAATGCAGAACAAATTTCGTTACGCCGTCGCTGCTGCCGCGTTGGCTGGCGCCATGGCGCTTTCCGGCGCCGCGAACGCGGCGGACGGAGTGAAGGTCGGCACGCTGACCTGCCATGTCGCGAGCGGCTTCGGCTTTATTTTCGGCTCGTCGAAGGAAATCCACTGCAACTACAGCCCGAACAAGGGCATGAGCGACCATTATGTCGGCCACATCGACAAGTTCGGTGTCGACATCGGCTACACCCAGAGCGGCGTGATCGTCTGGGCGGTGATCGCACCGACTTCGGATGTCGGCCCGGGCGCCCTTGCCGGCAAGTACGGCGGCGCAACGGCGAGTGCGACGGCCGGCGTCGGCGTCGGCGTGAACGCGCTGGTCGGCGGCTTCAAGGACTCGTTCACCCTGCAGCCGGTCTCGATCGAAGGCAATACGGGTCTGAACGTAGCAGCCGGTATCGGCGCGATGACGCTCGTGGAATCGCGCTAACGCATCGCGCGAAAGTCTAGGGAAAGGCCCGGCAGCGACGCCGGGCCTTTCTTATTTTTGAGTCCGGACGTCGTTGTACGCACGCCGAGGCTACACCGGGTTTGGCGCTCCGTACTGGAATGCGACAGGCTGAGTCTCGTGGGCCAGAAGATGCGCCATCGCCTCCACATACGAATGCCGCATGGAAAGACGGTCGCCGCGTTTCACCGCTTCGCTCACCATCGGATTGAGGATAGTTCTGACAGGATTATGGCCCTCCGGCCCCGGGATGCTCAGATAGACCGCGATGTTCAGGCGGACGAACTCTGCCACGACATCGGTGAACGGCGGCCACTCCAGAACAGACGGCCACAAGATGCGCAACTCGACCGGCGGTCCGCCATATCCCTCCGGCGCCGGTTCATCCAACGCGTTGATGTAAACGCCGCTGAGATCGGGTCGCCAGGAGTCATTGAGGTTCGTCTTGTAGCGCCAGTAGCAATAGTACTCCCGGCAACCGGGCGGCCGCGTATCGTAAATTCTGCAGCCGCTGCCTTCCTTGCAGTGAACACAGGCGACGCTCGTGGTCTTCTGCAGCTCGGGCGTGTCGATGGCCGGAATGACACAGCACACCGTGCAGGTGCCGCAGGTGCGACCCGGCTCGAGATAAGATTCGCGATCGCCTGGAGCCACGAAAAACCCGATTGTTGGAAACGTCAGCTTGGATATGTCGCAGGGTCGAGGGCGAATGCAAGCGCAGTCATATGCTGTCCTGCCGTCCGCCGCACCGTGTTGGCGCGTGCGATCCTGCGGTATTCGGACAAAGCCGCACGATCGTCCAGTTGCGATGTGTCGCTGCCCAGATGCTCCAGCAACAGCGCGACGCGCAATGCTTTTACCGTTGCGGGATCGAAAAACGATGCATTGAGTTCGGTGTCGCCGAAGAACGACCGCGCGCCGATGTTGCACGAGCCGATCGTTGCCCAGACGTCGTCTATCATTGCGATCTTGGCATGGACGTAGATATTCCTCAGGACGCCGCGCTCGTTCGTCGCCGCGATCCCCGCGAGCGTGAAATTGTCATGCCGGCCGAGGCTAGCCAGCCGATCGAAGAACGGCTTGCTCTGCGGAAGGGCACGCGCTTTCACCATCTCCTCGTTCGCGTTCGCGGGTACGAGAAATACAACCTCGACACCGCGGGCACACGCAGCATCGAGCTTTTCCACGATTTCCGGCGAACCGATCGCCTGGTCTTCGAAATAGATCGTGCGCGTCGCAGCGTCGATGGCTTTCAGGTACTGTTCGAAAACACTTTGTTCGCCTTTGGCGATCGGAAATGTTTGTCCGCCAGGTGTCGCCGTTCCGTCGGTATAGTGACCGGCACGGACTGTGCGCTGGATCTGGACGACGGCATCCCCGGCTCTCGCCGATACGGCGGTGGGAAACTCCAGAGCGTGCGCCGCATCATGGGCGGGCCAGCTTCCGCGCTCGGCTGCCCGGTCGCTCGCTTCGTTCCAGCGCTGCACGAAATTGTGATGCACGTCGGTCGCGGACGGTCCCGTCACCTCGACATAGACATCGTGCGTGCTTCTCTCGCCGTCCGCGTGGCCGGGCGAGACGACGGAGTTCGGGTTGAGGTTGATGCCTCCGACAAAGGCGGTTTCGCCGGGCTTGCCCGCGTCGATCAGCCAGCTTTTCTGATGCTGGCAATAGCGCTTCTGCGCCCTGTCCCACCGGGCCAGAAAACGCGAACCGCGACCGCGCAGCATTTCGTGGTGTCCGGCATGGCCCGTGAACATCTCGCTGTCCTCGAAGCCGGAGCCGTCGTTGTTGCGCCAGAAAATCACGCGGACATCGAGCCCGCGCGCAGCGGCACGGTCGAGTACATCGAAAAGATCGCCACGCCCGTCCGGCATGCGGAAATCCGGACTGTAAAACGCGATCGTCGCCCAGACACTGTGTTCGGCCGTCTCGATCGCTTCGCAGATACGGCGAAAGGCGGGTTCGCCATCTACCAGCGGCCGGATGCGATTGCCTTCGCGCACGGGATAAGACCCGTGTTCGGCGAACGGGATATGCGAAGCGGGTTTGGATACGGTTTGCGCTTCGCTCATCTTCGCTTCCTTACCTCAGATTCCCGCAGAAACGCTGGATGCGTCTGCACGCTTCTTCAAGCAGTTCGTTCGACGTCGCGTATGAGATGCGAAAGAACGGCGAAAGGCCGAACGCAGCGCCGTGCACGACGGCAACGCCCTCGCTCTCCAGAAGCGCGCCTGCGAAATCTTCGTCGGTGGCGATCGTCTTGCCGTCCGGCGTCGCCTTTCCGATCAGCTTGCGGATCGACGGATAAACATAGAACGCGCCTTCCGGCTTCGGGCATTCCATGCCGGCGGCCTGGTTCAGCATCGAAACCACGAGATCGCGGCGCTCTTCGAAAATCTTCTGGAATTTCGCGATGAAATCCTGCGGGCCGTTCAATGCTTCCACGCTTGCCCATTGCGAGATCGAGGTCGGGTTCGACACCGATTGCGATTGCAGCTTGGTCATCGCCTTGATGAGCGGCTCCGGGCCGCCGCAATAGCCGATACGCCAACCGGTCATCGAATAGGCCTTCGATACGCCGTTCATCGTGAGCGTACGGTCATAGAGCCTGCGCTCGGCCGCCGCGATGCTGGTGAATTTGAAACCGCCATAGACGAGATGCTCGTACATGTCGTCGGTGAGAATCCACACGTGGGGATGTTTCAGCAGGACGTCGGTGAGCCCCTTCAGCTGCTCGCGGGTGTAGCAGGCACCGGTCGGATTCGATGGCTGGTTGAAGATGAGCCATTTGGTCTTCGGCGTGATCGCCTTTTCGAGCGCTTCCGGCGTCAGGCGGAAGCCGTCTTCGATCCTCGCATCGACGATGACGGGCCTGCCGCCCCCAAGCAGGACGATGTCGGGATAACTAACCCAATAGGGTGCGATGCAGATCACCTCGTCGCCGGGATTCAGCGTCGCCATCATCGCGGCGTAGATCACAGACTTGCCGCCAGGACCGACGAAGCATTGTGCCGGCGTGTAGGTCAGATCGTTCTCGCGCTTGAATTTCTTCGCGACCGCAGCGCGGAGCTCGGGGATGCCTTCAACAGCAGTGTATTTCGTCTCGCCGCGCCGGATGGCGGCGATGGCCGCTTCCTTGATATTGTCTGGCGTGTCGAAGTCCGGTTCCCCGGCGCCCAATCCGATCACGTCGCGGCCCGCCGCCTTCAGATCCCGCGCCTTCTGCGTGACCGCGATGGTCGGCGAAGGTTGGATGCGGCCGAGCGATTCCGACAGGAATCCCGGTGGCAGTGGGGCAGGCATGGCGGTCTCCGGATTAAAAACACGGAGTAACCGTCAGTCCCTGGCGAGGCAAGCGCTGCGTCGTCACAGCAGCCATCGCCGGGTTTCATAGGTCATTTCGGGACCGCCATCGCTCTGTAAAACGATCATCTTCCATCCGCGCGCCGGATAAACTGACTTTCGCAAATCGAGTCGGGGAGACCTCGAATGCGTGCACCGTTCCTCGCCCTGGTCGCCGTTGTCCTGCTCACGGGCTGCACCCGTCACCCGCCCCCACAAGGCCGTTGGGAGGGCACCTATGACACCGCTGAGGCGATGGTCGCCGCGCGGGTCGAAATCGACGACAAGGGAAACGTTCGCATCACCGCACCCAACGCCGAAGACGTCGGCGACAACGAAGACAGTCGCGCAGCCATGCGGCAGAACCTGGCCGCGGGTCTCGCAACGGGCTGGAACAGCGTGGAGCCCCGGCCGATGGATTTCGACGGCCATGTGTTTCGCAAGCCCGGCGGGATCGCGCCGCAGATGATCTGGGATGCGAAAGCCAAGCAGATGTCGATCGTCGTCTATCTGGGGGTCAAAGAACCCATCCGCTTCAAACTGCAAAGCGTGGACGATTTCAGCCAGAACCCTTGGCCCAATTAGAGCGAACGTGGAGATCGCCGCGGTTTCCGGAAGGCGGCGTAGGACTTCCAGGACACGTCCGTGCCTGGCGGCGGGGGCGACCAAGTCTGCGGAGTCTCCAAAAAGTTACCTGAAAATGGACAGCGTAAAGTTCGCCAGCCAATGGACCTTACCGTCGCGGCATGAGAAAATGTCTACCTTCGCTGAGGGAGATATCCCATGAAGATTTGCGTCATGTCCGTAGCCGGCATGTTGGCAGCAGCGTTTGCGGTGACAGGGGCACGGGCAGCGGAGACCGTCATCGGCGGCGGTCCGGCAGAGAGTTGCTACCTGGCCGCCGAGACCACTTCCCGACCATCCGAATCCATCCCGATCTGCACCTTCGCGCTGATGAGCGCGCTGTCGGATGAGGATCGCGCGGCCACCTACATCAATCGCGGAATTTTGAAGTTGGCCAAGATGGACGCCACCGGCTCGCTTTCGGATTTCGACAAAGGCCTCGCGATGCGCGCCAGCATGGCCGAAGGCTATGTCGACCGCGGTGCATCCCTGATCATGATGCAGCGCTTTCAGGAGGCGGTAGATGACATCAACAAAGGGATCGCGATGAAGGCCAAGAAGCTGCAGGTCGCCTATTACGACCGCGGCATGGCCAACGAAGGTCTTGGCAATCTCCAGGCAGCCTATGAAGATTACAAACAGGCACAGACAATCGACCCGGATTTCGAGCAGCCGGCGGAAGAGTTGAAGCGCTTCAAGGTCGTGGTGAAGCCCGACTGACGCCTTTGGCGCCAACACATACAACGACACATTGTTACATTTATTCGGTCCCTGCGGCATCGCGTCTGCGACGGGCGCGCCTTGGCCTGCCGTTAGTAGCGATGGAGAACGCAGCGCAGCGCCCCGCTGAATGTTGCCGTTCTTCAATCTGTGCTTTGTGACCGTGCCCGTTTCAGCGCTCCATCAAGGGTACGATCGCATCGGCGGCCGGGCCAGTTCCGCTTCCCCGAGTGGACCCTAAAGCCCGGCCGCCATTTTTCGAACGAGCCCATGGCTGGTACAAGGCGCGCATCGTTCCGGCCCTTGTGTTTGGTTGGGCGCCCGTTATGTAAAGCGGCTACCGGCAAGCGAGTATTTTAATGATCCGATTCCGCCCTGCGTTGCTCAAAGTCACTGTGTCTGCACTGGCCCTGGCGACCGCCGGATGCATCCACACCCCCAATCCGGCCGGCCTGAAACTGTCCGACGTGCCGGCCCAGTTCGATACGAAAGCGCCGCCCAACGCGCCGGTCTGGCCGAGCGTCACCTGGTGGTCGAACTTCGGCAGTCCCGAATTGACCGAAATGGAAGGCGCGGCGCAGACCGACAACCTCGACATGGCCGCAGCTGCGGCCCGTGTCCTGGAGGCGGACGCCAGCAGCGGCGTCGCCCGCGCCCCGCTCTTCCCCAACCTTACCGGCAGCTTCACAGGCGAGCGCGGTTCGGGCCGTATCAGTACGACGGTCACCTCCGGAACTGGCGGCACGGGTGGCACAGGAACGGGCGGCACGGGCACCGGTGGGACGGGAACGGGCACAACCTCGACGACCATCGTCGGCAATACCTTTGGTGCGACGCTGGACGCCAGCTACGCACTCGACCTGTTCGGAGAACTGCACGCCCAATATCGCGCCGCGGTGGAAACCCTGCGTAGCTCGCGCTACGCGCAGCAGACAGTGGCGCTCACCACCGAAGCGACGGTCGCAACCACCTATCTCGACGTCCTCGCCTTGCGCGAGCGCGTCACAATCGCCAAGCAGAATATCGCCGCCGCCCAGCGTATCCTTGCGATCACGCAGGCCAAGGTGACGAACGGCGTGTCCTCCAACCTCGATCTCGCACAGCAGAAGGCGCAGGTCGAAGCACAGGAAGCGACGGTCCCCGTGCTCGAACAGCAGGTGAAGACCGAGCTCTATGCGCTCGCAGTCCTCCTGGGCCGTCCGCCGGAAGGTTTCGACGTCAAGGCCCAGAACCTGAACGGTCTCGCTCCTCCAATCATCGGGCCGGGCCTGCCCTCCGAGCTGCTTCGCCGCCGGCCCGACGTGGCAGAGGCCGAAGCGGCGCTTTATTCCGCGCATGCCAATGTGGATGCCGCGCGCGCGGCATTCTTCCCACAGATCACCCTGACCGGCTCGGCAGGCCAGAGCGCCAACAAGATTCAGCATCTGTTCAACAGCAGCAACTTCGTCTGGTCGCTCGGCGGCGAACTGCTGCAGACGATCTTCGATGGCGGCCTGTTGTCGTCCGAAAGCGATCTCGCCAAGGCGACGCAGCTCGAACTGATCGCCGATTACCGCAAGTCGGCGATCAGCGCGTTCTCCGATGTCGAGAACTCGCTCGGCAACACCTCAAGTCTCGCCGAGCAGGAACGCCTTGTGACAGCGGAAGTCGCCGACGCGCAGGAAGCGTTCCGCATCGCCGAGCTGCAATATCGCGAAGGCGTCGCCGACCTGCTGCTGGTGTTGCAGACACAGCAGACGCTGTTCACCGCACAGGACGAACTGGTCCAGATCAAGCTGTCACGGCTGCAGGCGGTCGTCGGCCTCTATCAGGCGCTTGGCGGCGGCTGGATCGAGACCGCAGACGGCACACCGGCCACGCCGCCGTCCGGCCCAATCGAGACCAGTGCCGATCCGGTTGAACCGCCAGCAAGCAAGGCTGACCAATAACCTCTGCGGTTCTCAGCCGTTCAGCCATCCGATGATCGGCGCATTCTGCTCGCGCGGATAGCAATGGCTTAAGTCGGCGAGTTCGACGAGGCTCACCTTCGCGCCCGCCGCCGACAGGTGGCGCGCCGCATTCCGTGCCATGTCGATCGGAAACATCCAGTCGAGCGCACCATGCGTGATGCGGATCGGAAGATCGCGCAGCCGCACCGGCTCCGCGAACGCCGCCAGCATCGGATGGAAGGCGGCGGAGATCGGCGCGAGATGGGTGAAGGGCGAGCCGGTTTCGAGGCCTGAAACGTACGAGAATGTCCCGCCATCGCTCATCCCCGTCAGCAGCATCTTGGCGCGGTCGATATTCCAGTTTTCCGTGACGTGATCGACGATGCGCAGGAGGTTGGGCGTATCGACGTCCTCGCCCTGCAGCGCCCAGGTGTTTCCGATCGCGGTAGGCGACACCAGGATCGCGCCCTGACTCCTCGCGTCGCGCAGCCAACTCCACAGGAAACTGCGGCCATGCCCTGCCCCTCCGTGCAGCGCGACGATGAGCGGCCACGCGGTGTCGGGCGTGTAGTACTCGGGCACATAGAGCGAAAACCCGCCGCGGCTTTTGGAATCGTTGCTGAAGTGATGGACGCCCGTGTTGTCCGCTGCTTGCGCCTGCGCGAGCCGCGCCCCCAGCTCTTCGTTGTTACGCATGTCGGGTTGGAGAAAAAACCGGCTGACCGGCGGCAAATCGACGAGATGATAAAGCGCCTCCTGTGCGCGCGGGACATGACGCATGGCGCGGTACACAGGGTAGATATCACCGCCGTCGAACGCAGACTTCAGGCCCTCGAGCGCGGCAAGCGTGTCGCGGGTGGCATCACCCAACAGACTTAGAAAAGGTGTCGCCGTGCCACTTGTCAGCGCAACCGCACGCAAAGCTTGTTCAGCCTGCCCCACCTGCGGCACCAGCTTCGGAAAGTTGGGCGGATAAAGGTGCCGGGACACAAACCCAAGCACCTCCAGCGCGCGCAGCAGCGGCGGGACCAGCGCGATCGCCTCTTCGATCTCTGGATCGTGGCCCAATGGTGATCCTATGTGTGTCCTACGATCGCCTTTGGCTGATACGGCTTCGACAGGGAGTCGATCTCCTCCTTGCTGAGTTCCAGATCGGCCGCCAAAAGCGCGTCGTCGAGGTGGCTCATCTTGGTCGCGCCGACGATCGGCGCCGTCAGGCCCGGCTGCGCGAGCACCCAAGCCAGCGCCACGGCCGAATTGGGGACACCACGTTCGCGTGCGATTTTGGTGACCGCATCGAGGGTTTCGTAGTCGGCTTCCGAGTAGGTGAGGCGCCGGATGTCCGATTTCGAGCGCGTCGTCCCTTCCGTGTTGGCGTCGCGCGAGCGGGCAAGGAAACCGCGGGCGAGCGGACTCCAGGGGATCACCCCGATGCCCTGATCGCGGCAAAGCGGCAGCATCTCGCGCTCTTCCTCGCGATAGACGAGATTGTAGAAATTCTGCATCGACACGAACTTGGTTTTGCCGAGCCGTTCCTGGGTGTGCAGGTATTTCGAGAATTGCCACGCATACATCGACGACGCGCCGATATAGCGGACCTTGCCGGCCTTCACGACATCGTGCAGCGCATCGACGGTCTCTTCGATCGGCGTCGTCGGATCGAAGCGGTGGATCTGGTAAAGGTCGACGTAATCGAGACCGAGGCGCTTCAGCGAGTTGTCGATCGCATGCATCACATGCTTGCGCGACAGGCCGACCTCGTTGGGGCTCGAGCCCATGGCGCCGCACAGCTTGGTCGCGACGACGATGTGCTCGCGGTTGGCGCCGAAGTCCTTCAGCGCCCGGCCGAGGATCTGTTCACTGACTCCGCGCGAATAGACGTCGGCCGTATCGAAGAAGTTGATCCCGGATTCCAGCGCTTTCTTGATGAAGGGCCGGGATTCTTCCTCTTCCAACACCCACTCCGCCCAATGCTTGGGCGAGCCATAGCTCATGCAGCCGAGGCAGATGCGCGAAACCTTGAGACCGGTCTTGCCGAGACGAACGAGTTTCATGAAATCCTCCTATTGATGGCCGAGCACACGATGCGGCGTATAATGTTCTTCCAGCGCCTTGACCTCGTCGGGCTCCAGCTTGAGCGCGACTGCCGCGATGGCGTCTTCGAGATGCGCCATCTTCGACGCGCCGACGATCGGCGACGTGATGCCCGGCACCTGCAGCATCCAGGCGAGCGCCACCTGGGCGTTCGAGACGCCGCGTTTCTTCGCGATCTCGGTCACCCGATCCACCACCGAGAAATCCGCATCGTTGTAGTACATGGCATGCGCGAACTCGTCGGATTTGGCGCGCGTGGTTTCGCCTTTGTCCTGACGGCGGCGGTTGCCGGTCAGAAAACCCCGCGCCAACGGACTCCACGGAATGACGCCGATGCCCTGGTCGCGGCACAGTGGCAGCATCTCGCGCTCTTCCTCGCGGTACACCAAATTGTAGTGGTTCTGCATGGAGACGAACTTCGTCATCCCCATCTCTTCGGCCTTGAAGAGGTATTTCGCGAACTGCCAGGCGTACATCGAGGAGGCGCCGATGTAGCGCGCCTTGCCCGCCTTCACGACGTCATGCAGCGCCTCGATCGTTTCCTCGATGGGCGTGTGCGTATCGAAGCGGTGGATCTGGTAAAGGTCGACATAGTCCGTCTGGAGGCGGCGCAGCGAATTGTCGATCGCGTGCATGACATGCTTGCGCGACAGGCCGCGCTCGTTTGGGCTCGACCCCATGGGATTGAACAGCTTGGTCGCGACAACGACGCGCTCGCGCTTCGGGGCATATTCCTTCAGTGCGTTGCCGAGCACGACCTCGGACTCGCCGATGGAGTAGATGTCGGCAGTGTCGAAAAAGTTGATGCCGGCTTCCAGCGCACGTTTGATGAAGGGTTTGCTCGCCTCTTCATCGAGAACCCAGTCGCGCCATTTCGGCGTGCCGTAGGTCATCGTCCCGAGGCAGATGCGCGAGACCTTCAGTCCCGTCTTGCCAAGCCGAACCGTTTCCATCCGCGTCCTCCAGTTTCGTCCGGAGAAAAGCTTAGGACCGTCACGCTCTCATGGCTAGAACCGCTTCAATTTCGCGAAGAGTTTGGCGTGAAGCTTGCGGAACCGGAGCGGCGCGTTCGTGACCGCGAGCACGATGCAATCCTCATCGGGAAGCGCCGTCGGGACGTGATACTCGTCCGTCATCGTCTGCACGTCGCCGCGATGATACTCGCCGGTGTGATCGCTGAGACCGCCGGTCATGATCAAAGTCACCTCTTCGCCGGCATGGGTATGTTCGTACACTGCCGTACCCGGGCGTGCCCGCAACAGCCGCGCGACGGATTTTCCCCGCGTCATGATCCGATAGTCGGCCAAGCCGCCGGCAATGTGGCGCCAATTCACATCCGTCACCTCGCCGCCGAGATAAGAGCGCAAAGGTTCGGGTGTGAGGCCTTGCGCTTGAGGCGCCTTCGGCTGTTCCTGACCGTTGAGGCGCGCCATGACGGCATCGAGACCGCCCGCACTCATCGCCTGCGGTTCAACGTCTTCCAGCAGAACACCGCCTGTGCTTTCGGCGCGGGCCACCGTGCGGCGGCACTCCGCACAGAGCGCAAGATGGGTCGCGATCACGAGCGCAGTCGGTTCGTCGGCCGCGCCCGAAGCATAGGCCAACAGAAGCGCGTCTTCGGGGTGGTGTACGATACGCATTACCCTTCTTCTCCAAGCGCGACGCGGATCCGCGCCATCGCCAACCTTAGACGGGACTTCACGGTCCCGAGTGGAAGTCCCAATTCCTGTGCGATCGCACTGTGCGGCTTGTCCGCAAAGAACGACATTTCGATGACCAGCGCCTGCTCCCGGGGCAGGGTCGTGATCGCCTCGCGCACGCGCGCATCGTCTTCAACCCGGACCATGCCGTCGTCGGCCGTGCGGTCGGGCTCCGGCGCCAGTTCGGCCGGATCGACCTCCGGATGACGCTCCCGCCGGATGGCATCGATACGCAGATTGCGCGCGATGGTGAACACCCAGGTCGAAGCGGAGGCCTTCGCGGGATCGAACAGTCCGGCCTTGCGCCAAAGCGCCAGCATTGCTTCCTGCGCGAGATCCTCGGCCACTGCTCCGCTCGCACCGAGGCGCATCAGATAGCCCTTCACCCGCGGCGCGAAATGCCCAAACAGATCGGCAAACGCCGCGCGGTCCTGGGATCGGGCGACGGCCTCTATCCATGCGCATAACGTGGCCGGTGCTGGTGCGTCGGTTTTCATTACGACCGGAACGGAGATCGCGCGATGACGTATGCCCAACCGCGCGGGCCGGGACCAGGAGGGGCCGGGGGCAGGCCATCGCGCGGTCGGAGCATACGCCATCTTAAGCCGGAATACGGCCGCAGACCCCGGTTGGATCACCCCGCATCTGGGATTTCGCGCTGATCCAGGCGGGCTCGGGTGCCGTATCGTTTGCGTCCTGTCTGTCGAGGGGTTTCCGTGGGTTTCACTGGTCTTTCGGAGTTCAGCACGGCCAGACGCAACTTTGCGGTCGTCGGCTCCGGCATTGCCGGCATGTCCGCCGCCTGGCTGCTGTCCAAAACCCACAATGTGACGGTTTATGAGCGCGAAGCCTGGATCGGCGGCCACAGCCATACCGTCGATGTGGAGAGTGCCCGCGGACCGGTCGCGGTCGACACCGGCTTCATTGTCTACAACGAAGCCAATTACCCCAACCTGACCGCCCTCTTCCGCCATCTCGCCGTGCCGACCAAACGAAGCTGCATGGAATTTTCCGTCTCGCTCGACGACGGCGCGTTCGAGTACGCCGGCAATCTTCAAGGCCTCGTGGCACAGCCCGCTTGCCTGATGCGCGCCGATTACTGGGCCATGCTGCGCGACACCTTGCGGTTTTACCGCGAAGCGCCGCATCTGACGAACGAAGCGCGCCGCATGAACCTCGGCGATTTCCTGGACTGGCAGCGCTACTCGAAGGCCTTTGCAAAATTCCACCTGCTCCCGATGGGCGCAGCGATCTGGTCTTCGTCCATCGAGGACATGCGGGCGCATCCGCTGCGCGCATTTTTGCGCTTCTTCGAGAACCACGGCCTGATGAAGCTGAGCAGGCGGCCGCAATGGCGCACCGTCGACGGCGGCTCCCGAGAATACGTGACGCGGCTGACCGCGGCCTACAAGGACAAGGTGCGCACCGGTTCGGGGGTGCGTGCGATCCTGCGCGACGGTGGCGGCGTGACGATCATCGACACGGCGGGCGAGCGGCGCCGTTACGATGGCGTGATCGTCGCGGCGCATGCAGATCAGGCACTCACGATGCTGGACGATGCAAGCAGCGAAGAGCGGAGACTGCTGGGCGCGTTCAAATATCGCCCCAATCAGACTGTGCTGCACAATGATCCCACGTTGATGCCGAAGCGCAGGCGGGCGTGGGCGAGCTGGAATTACATCGGCAAAAGCGATGCCGAAGAAAACGCCGATTTGTGCGTCAGCTACTACATGAACAAGTTGCAGGGCATCGATGCGAAGACCCCACTGTTCGTGACGCTCAATCCGCAGAAGATGCCGCACGACAGCGCGATTTTCGGGACTTGGACCTACCAGCATCCGGTGTTCGACGCTGCCGCGCTGGACGCGCAGGAGCGGCTCTGGACGCTGCAGGGTGCGAACCGAACCTGGTTCTGCGGCAGCTATTTCGGTTCCGGCTTCCATGAGGATGCACTTCAGGCCGGTCTCGCGGCTGCGGAAGCGGCGGGCAGTGTCAGGCGGCCATGGCAGATCACCAATGAGAGTGGCCGCATCGTCCTCGCGCCTTCGCGACAGCCGGTCGCGGCATGAACTCGGCGATCTACAACGGATTCGTCACGCATCACCGGCTGTGGCCGCGGGCGCACAAATTCAAATACCGTGTGTTTGCGCTGCTGCTCGATCTCGACGAACTCAATCAGGTTGGTCAAAAATCGTGGCTCTTCGCGCGAAACCGCGCCGCGCCGCTGTCTTTCCACGATAAGGATCATGGCGAGTGTAGCGATTTAAGCCTCTGGCTCGACGGTTTGCTTCGTGCCCACGGCATCGAACCCGGTGGGGCGAAACGTGTGCTATGCTACCCGCGCCTGTTCGGGTTCGTGTTCAATCCGCTCAGCACCTGGTTCTGCTACGCCAAAGACGGCGCGCTGGCCGGGATCGTCTACGAGGTACACAACACGTTCGGCGAGCGGCACGCCTATGTCCTGCCGGTGGCGCCCTCAAACGGTTTGGTGCGCCAGGAATGTGCGAAGGAATTCTACGTCTCGCCGTTTCTATCAAATGATTGCTCCTATCGCTTCAGCATCCGGCCTCCCGGCGGCGATGTGCTTGTTGCGATTGACGAAACGGAGGGTGGCGCCCCCGTCCTCAAGGCGCTGTTTTCGGGGAAGCATCAGCCGCTGACCGATTGGAATCTGTTCACGGCCTTGTTGCGTCATCCTCTGATGACGGTAAAAATTGTCGCCGCCATCCACTATGAGGCGCTGCGGCTCTGGCTGAAGCGCGTTCCGGTTCATGCACACGGGACGCCGACGCCGGCGAAGGGATAGTCCGGAATCCGACGATGGACGAACACGCGTCACGCATCCCGATCTGGGGTCAGGGTTTTGCCGCCGCGGCGCGCAGACTTGCGGAAGGCGAGCTTGTCCTCAAATTCGCCAATGGAGCAGAGCGTGTGATCAAAGGCGCGCAACCGGGCGTCCAGGCCGTTCTGGAATTTGCCCGCGCCCGTGCTCTTCCCCGCATGCTGTTCGGCGGCGCCGTGGGACTGGCGGAATCTTATTTCGACGGCGACTGGTCGAGTCCGGATCTCGCCTCGGTCATCGCGCTCGGCGCACAGAATGAAAGCCGCATTGCCGGCGGACTGGAAGGGGCGTTGCCGCAGCGCGTGATCAACGCGTTCAAACACCGGCTCCGTCCCAACACGCGCGAAGGCGCGAAGCGCAACATCCAGGCGCATTACGATCTGGGCAACGCGTTCTATCGCGAGTGGCTCGATCCGACGATGACGTATTCTTCCGCGCTGTTCGAAAGCGGCATGACGCTGGAAGAAGCCCAGCGCAACAAATGGCGCCGCATCGCGGAAGAGCTCGGCCTCAAACCCGGCGACCATATTCTGGAGATCGGCTGCGGCTGGGGCGGCTTTGCGATCTTCGCCGCGCGCGAATACGGCGCGCAGGTGACGGGTCTCACGCTTTCGCAAGAGCAATACGAATTTGCCCGCGCCGCGGTCGCGCGCGAGAGCCTCGGCAATCTCGTCGACATCCGGCTTCAGGATTATCGCGATGTTCAGGGCAGTTTCGATCGTATCGTGTCGATCGAGATGTTCGAAGCGATCGGCGAAAAACAGTGGAGACAGTATTTCGACGTATGCCGCGAACGGCTGAAGCCGGGCGGCATGGCGGCGCTGCAGATCATCACCATCGCCGACGAGCGGTTCGATGCCTACCGCCGCAATCCGGATTTCATCCAGCTTTACATCTTTCCGGGCGGCATGCTGCCCTCGCCCTCGGTGCTGGATGCAAGCGCCAGGAGCGCGGGGCTGGGGATCGAGACGATGCGAACCTTCGCGCAGTCCTACGCCGAGACACTGAAAGAATGGCGTGCCCGGTTCGATGACGCATGGCCGCGGATCGCGCCGCTCGGCTTCGATGAACGCTTCAAGCGCATGTGGGATTACTACCTCGCCTATTGCGAGGGCGGCTTCCGGGCCGGCGCCATCGATGTTGCGCAATTCAAGCTGACCCGGGCGTAAAGTTTGCCCAAGCGCCGGCAGCCCGCCACAATGGCGCGATGAGCGTCGTCAATTTCGCCCCCTTCGATCTGCCGCCGGAAGCGGTCGCGCTGCGTCATGACGTGCGTGACTTCCTCACGCACGCGATGCCGGCGATGTCTTCGGCGGAAAAGGCACGGTCCTGGATGGGCGCCAATGCGGCTTTCTCCGGAGCGATGGGCGCCCGCGGCTGGATCGGGATGACATGGCCCAGACGCTACGGCGGGCACGAGAAGAGCTATGCCGAACGCTATGTCGTGATCGAGGAAATGCTGGCCGCCGGTGCGCCGGTCAGCGCGCACTGGATCGCCGACCGGCAAAGCGGTCCACTACTGCTGCGGTTCGGGACCGAAGAACAACGGCAGATGTTGTTGCCGCGCATCGCCGCGGGCGAATGCTTCTTCTGCATCGGCATGAGCGAGCCGGGATCGGGCTCCGATTTGGCAAGTGTTAGAACGCGTGGCCGCAAAGTGGATGGCGGCTGGCGGGTCAGTGGGCAGAAGATCTGGACCAGCGGCGCGCACGAAGCCCATTACATGATCGCGCTGGTGCGAACCCAGGACGGCGAGCGCCATGCCGGGCTCAGCCAGTTGATCGTCGACATGAAAAGCGATGGGCTCACCGTGAAACCGATCGCCAGCATCACCGGCGACGCGCACTTCAACGAGGTGTTCTTCGACGATGTGTTCGTGCCGGAGACGATGCTTGTCGGCAAGGACGGTGACGGCTGGCGGCAGGTCGGTGCGGAACTCGCCTATGAGCGCAGCGGCCCGGAACGCTATCTCTCGAGCATCCGGCTGTTTCTGGAATTCCTGCGCATCTGCGGCGACGCGCCGAGCGAACTGGAACGGCAGCTGATCGGTCGCATGACGGCGGAGATGTGGACGCTTCGCCAGATGTCGCTGTCGATCGCCGGCAAGCTGGTCGCGGGCGAAGATCCGGCCTCTGCGGCCGCGATCGTCAAGGACCTCGGCACGACCTTCGAACAGGACACACCGCGCGACATCCAGGCTGCGATGCCGGACGGCATCGATCTCAACGGCGACGATCCATTCGTCGCGACGCTGGAATACATCACGCAGGCAGCACCCTCGTTCTCGCTGCGCGGTGGAACGCGCGAAATCTTGCGCGGCATCATCGTGCGGGAGCTAGGGCTTCGATGAGCGAATTTCGAACCCTCGTTCTCGCAACGGCAGAGCGCGTGTTTACCGCGTGCACAGGAGAACGCGAGGCTGACCACGCGCTCATCGCCGAAGCCGGGTTGTTCGGACTGCTCGTGCCCGAAGGAAAAGACGGGTTTGGCGGAAGCTGGGAGGATGCGGGCGCGCTCGCCCGGCTGGCTGGCCGGCACGCCGTCGAATATCCGGTGATGGACACGATCCTGCAAACCTGTCTGGCGTCGAGCGATCAAGCCTGGAGCGATGATCGGGTGTTCAATGTATCTGCTGCGCTGCGTGCGGCCCCGATGGCCGGCGCCTTGGAGGCGACGCTTTTGCTCTCCGTGACCTACGCGCGCGAGCGCCACCAATTCGGCAAACCGCTGGCCAGCTTTCAGGCGATCCAGCAACAACTGGCCGTTCTCGCTGAGGAAGCGGCGGCGGCGAATATGGCGGCGGCAGCGGCGTTCCGCGCGCTGGATCGTGGCGAAGCTGCCTTCGAGTGTGCGGCGGCGAAATTGCGGGTCAATCGTGCTGTGAAGCTTGGCGCCGGCATTGCGCATCAGGTGCATGGCGCGATGGGGTTCACGGCGGAATACGCGCTGCAACGCCTCACGCGGCTCTTATGGGTCTGGCAAAGCGAGTTCGGCAACGAACGCTACTGGGCTGACCGTATCGGCCGTGGCGTAGCGGCGCGGGGACCCGCGAATTTCTGGGCCGACCTGACGGCACAGGCGGACCGGAATACCGTGTAGTGAGCCTGCGGCAATCCGGGCGCCCGGCAAGCGAATTGATTTGAAGACCACACGCCTTTAATCCGGATACAGCCACTCACGGACACGCGGATGAGCATCAACGGCAAAGCCTACATCATGGGCGCGTTCGAACACCCGACCCGCCACGCACCCGGCAAATCGACCGCGCAACTGCATGTCGAATGCGCCCGCGGCGCGCTGCAAGACGCCGGGCTCTCGAAGAACGATATCGACGGCTATTTCTGTGCCGGCGATGCGCCCGGTTTCGGGGCCATGTCGATGGCCGACTATATGGGCCTGCGCAACCTGCGGCACATGGATTCCACCGAGACAGGCGGTTCGTCCTACATCCTGCATGTCGGTCATGCCGCCGAAGCGATCGCGGCCGGGAAATGCTCCGTTGCGCTGGTGACCCTCGCCGGGCGGCCGCGCACGGAGAACACCGGACCTATGGCGCGTGCTGCGGGCGGCGGACGCGGCGGTCCACCGCGCGGCGCCAGCGCGCCGGAAGCCGCATTCGAGATGCCGTATGGCGGCTCGACGCACAACCAATACGCCATGTGCGCCACGCGGCACATGTACGAATACGGCACCACGAGCGAACAGCTCGCCTGGATCAAAGTCGCCGCCTCGCATCACGCGCAATACAACGAGCACGCCCTGCTGCGCGAGGTGGTGACGGTCGAGGATGTGATCAATTCGCCGATGATCTCGACGCCGCTGCACCGGCTCGACTGCTGTGTGGTGACCGACGGCGGCGGCGCGGTGATCGTAACCAGCCCCGAAGTCGCCAGGCACCTGAAACGCCCGAAGGTAAAGATCATCGGCGCCGGCGAAGCGCCGAAAGGCACCTATGGCGGCAAGGTCGACCTCACCTTCTCCGGTGCAGCGTGGAGCGGACCGAAGGCGTTCGCCGAAGCCGGTATCAAACCCGCCGACATCAAATACGCCTCTATCTACGACAGCTTCACCATCACCGTGCTGATGCAGATCGAGGATCTGGGCTTCTGCGAGAAAGGCAAGGGCGGCGCATTCGTCGCCGACGGCAATCTGATCTCCGGCGTGGGCAGGCTGCCGTTCAACACCGACGGCGGCGGCCTGTGCAACAACCACCCCGCCAATCGCGGGGGCATGACCAAGGTGATCGAGGCGGTGCGCCAGCTGCGTGGCGAGGCGCATCCGAAAGTGCAGGTGGCGAACTGCGATCTTGCGCTTGCGCATGGCACAGGCGGGTCGCTCGGCACCCGCCACGGAGCGGCCACCCTCATCATGGAACGGGAGTAAGCGCGATGTCGGAAACCGGATCCAAAGCCCGCCGCATCTTTCCACCGCTGGTGAACGAGGAAACACAGCGTTTCTGGGATGCCGCTGGCGAAGGCAAGCTGCTCTACGGTTACTGCCTGGCGTGCAAGGAGCCGCACTACTACCCGCGCAGCTTCTGCCCGTTCTGCTTCAGCGAAAAGGTCGAGTGGCGCGAGGCGAGTGGCGATGCCACGGTCTATACCTTTTCCGTGATGCACCGCTCACCGACCGGGCCTTACACCATCGCCTATGTCGAACTGGCAGAGGGTCCACGGGTGCTGACCAACATCGTCGATTGCGATTTCGACACCATCAGTATCGGGGTAAAAGCAAAGCTCGTGTGGAAGCCAAGCGAAGGCGGGGCACCGATACCGTTCTTCACGCTGGCGTAACAGACACACCGCAGCCTATCCTCTGCCAGTCGTTGGGGGAAGGGATGAAGCCGGATCGTGTTTTGGGTGCGCTCCTCATTCTCGGAGCGCTGATCACCGCCGCCTATTGGGTGAACTACTACCTCGCGGGCGACGTGCGAACGCTCGACACCGATTGGTACATCGCTTTCGAAGGTGCGTTTCCGGTGGCCGACGCGTGGATGGGCACATGCATGTTGCTGGCCGGCATCGGCTTGTGGCGCGGGACACGCAGCGGAGCGCTCTTCGGGCTGATGGCAGGCAGTGCACTCATGTATCTCGCTGCGATGGACATCACCTTCGACGTCGAACACGGGCTCTATGGACTGTTGCCGCATTCGGGTCCGATGGTGACGGAGGCGCTGATCAATGCGACGTCGCTGGCGCTGGGTATCGTCACCCTGGCGATGTGCTGGCCTCGCGCGGCCTCGCGTTCGCTTTTCGGATGATGGAAAATTCGAGACCCGACGCGACGACGGCGTCGATGATCGGCCACAAATTCGGCACGATGCGCAACTCGATGTCAGCCTGCGCATGCAGCCCCAGCAGATCGCCGAGCGGCTCGACCGACAAGGGTTCGATTGTCTCCTCAGTCGCGAAATAGCCGGCAGGCACATCGTAGATGCGAAACGGCCGCGCATCGAAGCGATAGACATACAACCGACACGCGCGCATCCGCTCCAGCCAGACCGTCTCGATGGCGTGCATGCGCCTTCGCGCGCCCATGCCGAGCAAGGCGCGGCCGATCTCGCTTAGCGGCTTGCCGCCGCTCCAGCAGGTGGCGCGCGGCGCATCCCGCGGAAACCAGAACCCCGGCGCATGCTCTTCGTCCACTGCCCAGACCATAGGCGGATTGCGCGGCGAACTCGCGGGAACATGCGGCGCGAACATCCGGATATCGGGATTTTCCGAGAAATGCAGCAAGGTTTGGGGAAGCATTGCCCTATAGATAAATCTCCGCGACAGTCAAAACCAGCTCATGACTTCTGCCACCGCCGCTCCCCTGCCGCCCGAGACCGCCGCACCGCAACCTATTCGCGGTTGGGTCCTGCTGGCGACCCCGGTTGTCGGCGCGCTGGTTTTCGCTGTCGTGCTGACCCTTCTCGTCCTTGCCGCCTTTCTGCTCCACGCTATCACGCTTCAAGGCGGTCCCGGCGGCGTCATCCGGCAGCTTCAGTCCAATTATCTTTTGTTGATGGGCATCGCGGCCCTTCTCTATCTCGCGATCTTCTTCGCCGCCTGGCTCCTGTTGCCAAAGCACGGCCCCGCGTCTCTGCAGAGCTATTTCCCACCGGTGCCGGTGCGGATGCTCGCTGTCGGCGTCGGCTCCGGCCTTTTTCTGGTTGTGCTTGTTCTTCCGGTGGTCGCCATCGCCTCCAAAGTTTTTCACATCGACCTGCCGGCAACCGATCAGGAAAAAGCGCTGCTTCCGCATAACCTTGTACAGCTGGCGGCCCTTCTTGGGATGGGTGCGGTGGCCGCGCCATTGGTGGAAGAGCTGTATTTCCGCGGCCTGTTTTTGCGCTGGCTGCGCAAGCGCTGGGGCTTGATCCTGTCGGCAGTCGTGAATGTCGTCATCTTTGCCGCTCTGCATGGCCGCTTCATCGAATATCCGGGGCCTGCAGGCTTTGCCGTTACGGCAGGGTTATGCGTGCCTGCGACCGTGCTGGTCATCCTCGCGGTCAGAAGCGGGTCGCTGTGGCCGGGTGTTATCGCGCACGGCACCTACAATGCGATCCTTCTCGTGCTTTCTTATCTGCAACCCAATCTGGGCTGAGCATCCCGCCGCCTCTGCGCTATAACGGGCGCAAAGAAAAACGGGAGGACGTCATGGCCGACGCGATCGTCGCCGACTACATCATTATTGGCGCCGGCTCGGCCGGTTGCGTGCTGGCGAACCGGCTGAGCGCCGACGGCCGCAACAAGATCCTTCTGCTGGAAGCCGGTGGCGACGACCGGCCGCTGAAGGAGCCGAGCCAGTTCTTCTCCAATCTGATGATTCATGTGCCGGTCGGTTACGCGCAGACGCTGAAGGACCCGAAGGTCAACTGGCTCTACGAGACCGAGCCCGATCCGGGCACAGGCGGGCGCTCTCATGTGTGGCCGCGCGGCAAGGTGCTCGGCGGTTCGTCGTCGATCAACGGGCTTATCTACATCCGCGGCCAGCACGCCGATTATGACGGCTGGCGCCAACTCGGCTGCGAAGGATGGGCTTGGGAAGATGTATTCGCCTATTTCCGCCGCGCGCAGCATCAGGAGCGCGGCGCAGATGCGTGGCATGCGCAAGGCGGCCCGCTCAACGTTTCCGATCCGCGCGATGGCCATGTGGTGTCCGATGCCGTGGTGGAGGCCTGCGAGCAGGCCGGCCTGCCGAAACGCGATATCAACGGCGAAGATCAGGAAGGCGTGAGCTGGTATCAGCTCACCGTGAAGAACGGACAGCGCTGCTCCGCCGCAGTGGCTTATCTGCATCCGGCGATGGGCCGGGCCAATCTTCAAGTCGAGAAAAGAGCATTAGCCTCGAAGATTCTGTTCGAAGGCAAGCGCGCGGTTGGGATCGAATTTCGCCAGAACGGCCAGACGCGCATAGCGCGCGCCAACAAGGAAGTGATCCTGTCGGGCGGCGCGGTAAACTCGCCGCAACTGCTTCAACTGTCGGGCATCGGTGCAGGGGAGCTGTTGCAGAAGCACGGCATTCCGGTGGTCGCCGATCTGCCGGGCGTGGGCGAGAACCTGCAGGACCACTATGTCCTGTCCATGCAATATCGGCTTAAGCCGGGCACGATTTCGGTGAACGAACTGACGCGCGGCATCCGCTTCCTCGGCGAGACGATCAAATACGTCACGCAACGGCGCGGTCTGCTGACCTTGTCGGCGGCGCACATCGCGGCGTTCTGCAAATCGCGGCCGGAGCTTTCGGGGCCGGACATCCAGTTCCACATCCTGCCCGCCACGATGGATCTGCAGAAATTGATGGACGAGCAGAAGATGGAACTGGAGCGGCAACCGGGGCTCACGCTTGCGCCGTGCCAGTTGCGCCCGGAATCGCGCGGGCACATCCACATCAAATCGCCCGATCCGAACGTCTATCCCTCGATCGTGCCGAACTACCTTTCGGATTCCATCGATCAGCAGGTGGCCGTCGCCGAACTGAAATGGGGCCGCAAGATCGCATCCCAGCCGGCGCTCGCGCCCTATCTGGTGAGCGAGATCGTGCCGGGCGAAGCCGTACAAAGCGACGCAGAGCTGCTCGAATATGCGCGCGGCGCCGGCACCACGATCTATCACCCGGTCGGCACCTGCGCGATGGGGCATGGGTCACGCTCGGTGGTCGATCCCCAACTGCGCGTGCATGGCATCGAAAATCTGCGCGTGGTTGATGCGTCGATCATGCCACGGCTCGTGTCCGGCAACACCAACGCACCGACAATTATGGTGGCGGAGAAGGCGTCCGACATGATCCTCGGCAAACCGGCGCTCGCGGCAGCGTGAAAAGGTTCGCGCAGAGACGCTGAGGCGCCGAAGGCAGCCACGTGACGGACGTAAAGTTGCCGGCGCGCTTCGCGCGCCAAACAATTCGGCAACGATAGTCTGCCAGCAAAACTTTCCAGCGTCTCTGCGTCTCTGCGCGAATCGATTTTATCGGCCGATGCGTCCCGTTACCGGCATCGAACTCGTCAGGCCGCCGTCGACAGCAATGTGCTGGCCGTTGACGTAGGACGCCTCGTCGCTCGCCAGGAACAGCGCCATGTAGGCGATCTCGTCCGGCACGCCGTAGCGCTTCAGCGGATTGAGTTGGCCGATGCGGTCTGCGGTGCCGCGCTGTTTGGCGTAGTCGAAGATCGGCTTCGTCATGCCGGTCTCGATGATGCCGGGGCAGATCGCGTTGACCCGCACATTGGTGCCGGAGAGATAGTTCGCCGCCGTGGTCGTAAGGTTGATCACGCCCGCCTTGCTCGCGCTGTAAGGCCCGCCGCCGGCGCCGGAGCGGATACCGGCAACCGAGGCCGTGCAGACGATCGAGCCCTTCTTGTTCGGGATCATCGCGCGCGACGCATGCTTGATCGCGAGGAACACGCCGATCAGGTTGACGTCGAGGATCGCGCGCCAGTCGGCCGCGTCGAGTTCGAAGAACGGCCGCTGACCGCCGCCGCTGACCCCGGCGTTGGCGAACATCACATCCAGCTTGCCGAACTCTTTCACCGCGGTATCGACGACGCGTGCGACATCGGCTTCCGACGAAGCGTCCGCCGTCACCGCCAGCGCCGTGCCGCCGGCATCCTTGATCGCCTTCGCCGTGTCGGCGACGCCTTCGGCGCGGTCGACGCAGACGACCCTGGCGCCCTCCGCCGCGAACAGCCTGGCGCTGGCGCGGCCGATGCCGCTGGC
>DASXDS010000003.1:0-1596 GCA_036490455.1 Rhizomicrobium sp. | reverse complement strand
ATCCACGCCGGTCTCCGACGCCTGCCTGCGGCGCATCGGGAATAACGTGCAGCAGGTGATCGCCCCCACCAGCGCGCACTGGATCCATCTCGACCAGCCGGACCTGGTCATCGACTCCATCCGCGAGATGGTCGCCGCGGTCGGCGTCGCGGAATCCGTCCCGGCATCGGTGTAACTGCTCGATTCTCAAATCATTGCGGCGGGGCGAACTCCGCAATATTGAACACGCGCATCGATAGCCCCTGGGTCTGCGCCCGCTGCAATTCCTCGCCTTTCAGCATGCGGTCGATGGAAGAATGCAGGTACTGAACCAGCGTTCCGGAACCGTCGAACGTGCACATGCCGAAATCGAGTTGGACGCGAGCGTTGTCACCGCCCAGTCCAATGCCGGCGAGCGATTCAGGCCGTACGATCACCGCATACCGCGCTTCACCTGTGCCCGCGGACAGCAGCGGATGGACAGTGACAGCCAGCGTCGATGGCGTCAGCGAGTGAAAGCAGGCCGCCTCATGCAGCGCGATGCCATCGGACCCCGCCTTGCGATCCCGCCTATTCGCATCGTCCCCAGAAACGCCCACATAATAGCGATGACGGAAGGCAAGCGTTATGCGACGCTGCGTTGCCAGTACTTCGATTTGGTGAATCCCCGGCTCTGGCGATGCCTGTATGGCAATCTCATAGTGAGTTGCCGCGTTGAGCGCACAAATGGGGCCCGAGCTGATGCGAAAACCGCTGTCCTCCGCGCCGGCGCGGCTCGCGTCGCGGTGAGGATCGATTTTCCGAAATGAGAGTATGCGGCGCGGTTCCTTATTGCGATGCTTCCCCAACTCAAAAACCTGAAGTTCGCCCTCCGCGAGATCGCTGATAGGGTCGTTGTGCTGGTCTCGCGCCACGACGTCGATCACCACCTCTCGGCTGGTGATCCTGAGAACTGTTGGAAGGTCCTCCGCGGACTGTTGCGACGCATCTTGCGCCGTCAGGGGAAGACAAACCGCGGCGAAAAGACTCAAAGCGAACAAAATCAGGCAGAGCCGGGCGTACTGGCTGAACATGGGCGCAACTCTATCGTATTGAGAGGGATTTCGCGAACAGTAAATAATGCCGGTGGCTATCTGTTACTGCTTCTCCCCCGCCGAGAATGTTGTCCACGGACCGGCCTTCATGTCGTGCAGGATCGGCTTTTGCCACGCGAACTCAGGATGCGCCGCGAGAAATGGGCCGGCCAGGAAATCTTCGCCGCAGGGGTGGCCGGCACGGCCGATGAAGCTGAGCTTCCCCGCCAGGTCCGAATCCATAACCTTGCCCGTCACCGCGCCGCCCGGTTCATAGGGAGCATCGCCCCAGACCTTTTCGCCCACCGGCGACGTATCCTCGTGCCCGCACAAACTGCGCTTGCCCGCGTCTTCCTTGTGCTCAAAACTGTCGTAGTGGTCAGAGAGATAAGCCTCGGCCAGCGCCGTATCCAGCTTGCCGTAGTGCTCCTTCATGAACTCTTCGGCGCGAATGTGGCGCGCGTTCATGGTGCTCTCCGGGTCATTGGGATTGAAGCCGCGCGTGTCGTCGCGAATCAGCGCCGGGTCCGCGGCAAAGTTCGAC
>DASXDS010000028.1:0-39942 GCA_036490455.1 Rhizomicrobium sp. | reverse complement strand
CGTCAGACGAACGAACCGCCGAGCTCCCACGATGGCTTCACCGCTACAACTGGCACAGACCACATGCCAGTATCGGATCAATGCCGCCCATCAGCAGACTCCCTCTGACCGGGAACAACCTATTGAGGCTCCACAGCTAGCTCCCCCCGCGACCCCCTCCCGCCTCCGCCAGTGGCTTCGGCGTGGCGAGTGAGTCTCTCAGGCGCGGCGGAGCGTAGCGGAGACGGCCAATTCGCTGCGCTCATGGAGGGGTGGGACTTAATGCGCGAATCTCTTCATCCTGTGTTCAACAAAATGGGCGGAGGATGCGCGCAGGAACGAGAGGTTGGCTGATCGATTGACGAACTGAAGGGCACATCATGAGCAGTCTTCACAACAGGCTTCTTGGTTATCGTCTGACCACCGCGGAAATCCTCTACCACCTGCCCGATCATCCGCGTGTGCTGCAAAGCTTCATCTGGCAGGACCTCGATCTCGCGCCGCAGTTTCCGGTGCTCAACAAATTCCTCCAGTTCTGGCAGCGCGACATCGAGGGCAAGCTCCATTCGATCCGCGTCGCGTCGCGCGGCCTGATCAGCGATGCGGAGCTGAAACTGGTCGGCAAGGAATACGGTTTGAACTGACCGCGCTCTTTTCAAACTCAGCATGTCATCCCCGTCTGTGAGGCGTGCCAGTTTGCACCGGCAATGCGCGCCGGTCGCAGCTGTTTCGCAGGGGATCGAAGCCGCGTATGGTCGCGACGTATCAGGTTAAAGTGGCAACCTTATACAGGTATAATGACCAACAGGCTCGACATGACCGACAATCCGCTTGGCTCTTATCTGAAAGATCGCCGCGCGCGGCTCGATCCCGCGGCGTTCGGCTTTCCGCTCACGCGGAGGCGCACGCCGGGTCTTCGGCGTGAAGAAGTGGCACAGCGCGCCCATGTGAGCGCGACTTGGTACACCTGGCTCGAACAGGGCCGCGGCGGTGCGCCTTCGCCCGATGTGCTCGTTCGCATCGCACGCGCGATGATGCTCACCGAAGTCGAGCGCGAACATCTCTTTCTTCTCGCACTCGGGCGGCCGCCGGATGTGCGCTACCACGCGACCGAAACGGTCTCGCCGCAGCTGCAACGCGTGCTCGATGCGATGGAGTATTCGCCGGCCTATGTGAAGACCCCGGCGTGGGATCTCGTCGCGTGGAATTTCGCAGCGACCGTGGTGCTCGCTGACTACAGCACCATCCCTGCGAGCCATCGCAACCTGCTGCGCCTCATCTTCCACGACTCGCACATCCGCGCAGCCCAGCAACAGCATTGGGAAACAACCGCGCGCTTTGCGGTGGCGGCGTTCCGCGCCGATGTCGCGCGTGCCGGTCTGGTGCAACAGGTGCAGGCGCTGGTCGACGAACTGCGCCGCATCAGTCCGGAATTCGATACGATCTGGCGCGACAATGACGTGCGCAGCACCTACAGCGAGTTCGCGAAGTCGCTGCGCCATCCGAAGGCCGGCGTGCTCAGGCTGGACTATTCCGCGTTCTCGGTCTCCGGCCGGCCCGACCTCGACATGATCGTCTACAACCCGGCGACCGCCGAAGACGTGGCGCGGGTGAAAGCGCTGATCGCATCGCAGCGGCTGGCAGAAGCCGCGGAATGAGGCTTACTTGTGCGTCCATATCTGCCAGCCAAACATCTAGCGGAAATGTCAGAGCGCACGCTTCTCATCGACGCTGAGGTAAAGCCATGACAGATCAGAGCGACCGGGAGGAATTGCTGCGCGGCCGCATCGATCTGCAGCGGCAGATCGATGTAATCTACCAGCCGGTGAGAGCGCGGGATCGCAATCCGCAATTGCTGGCGAAGCTTAAGGGCATGCTGGCCGAGGTTGAGGCGCTCCTAGCGGACAAGGATAAGGGTGAGGGCTGACCAGATGCGTCGGCGGCAAGCACCGGTTCCCGCGTTCCCCTGACATCAAAATTTCGCGCAAGGCCCGGCTTGACGCTTCGAGGACGTGCGCCTAAATAGCCGCTTACGTGGATTGGCACTCCGCGACACTGAGTGCTGCCACCGAAGAACTCTACACCGTTTCAATGACTTAGGAGGAATCTCGATGAATTTCCGTCCGCTAGGCGACCGTGTGGTCGTCCGTCGCGTGAAAGAGGACCAGAAGACCGCCGGCGGGATCATCATCCCGGAAACCGCGCAGGAGAAGCCGCAGGAAGGCGAAGTCGTCTCCGTCGGCCCGGGCGCCCTGGACGACAACGGCAAGCGCGTCACCCCGGAAGTGAAGGCCGGCGATTTCGTGCTGTTCGGCAAGTGGTCGGGCACCGAAGTGAAGGTGAACGGCGAGGAGCTCCTGATCATGAAGGAGGCCGACATCATGGGCATCATCGAAGGCCGCAAGGCGTCGAAGAAGGCCGCTTAAGAACATTATCTTTAGGAGACACAACACATGGCAGCCAAAGACGTAAAGTTCGGCTCCGACGCGCGTGAGAAGCTTCTCCGCGGCGTCGACATCCTCGCCGACGCAGTGCAGGTGACGCTCGGCCCGAAAGGCCGCAACGTCGTGATCGAGAAGAGCTTCGGCGCCCCGCGCACGACCAAGGACGGCGTGACGGTGGCGAAGGAAGTCGAACTCGCCGACAAGTTCGAGAACATGGGCGCCCAGATGGTGCGCGAAGTGGCCTCGAAGACCAACGACATTGCCGGCGACGGCACCACGACCGCCACGGTCCTCGCCCGCGCCATCGTGCGCGAGGGTTCCAAGTCGGTTGCGGCCGGCATGAACCCGATGGACCTGAAGCGCGGCATCGAGAAGGCGGTCGACGTCGTCGTCTCCGACCTCAAGAAGCGCTCCAAGAAGGTCAAGTCGAACGACGAGATCGGCCAGGTCGGCACGATCAGCGCGAACGGCGACCACGAAGTCGGCAGCATGATCGCGCAGGCGATGGCCAAAGTCGGCAACGAAGGCGTGATCACGGTCGAAGAGGCGAAGAGCCAGGACACCGAACTCGACGTCGTCGAAGGCATGCAGTTCGATCGCGGCTACATCTCGCCCTACTTCATCACCAACGCGGACAAGATGGTCGCCGAGCTGGATGAGCCCTACATCCTCATCCACGAGAAGAAGCTGTCGAGCCTGCAGCCGATGCTGCCGATCCTCGAAGCGGTCGTGCAGGGCGGCCGCCCGCTCGTCATCATCGCCGAGGAAATCGAAGGCGAAGCGCTGGCGACCCTCGTCGTCAACAAGCTGCGCGGCGGCCTCAAGGTTGCGGCGGTGAAGGCACCGGGCTTCGGCGATCGCCGCAAGGCCATGCTGGAAGACATCGCCATCGTGACCGGCGGCCAGGTGATCAGCGAAGATCTGGGCATCAAGCTCGAGAACGTGAAGCTGAACATGCTGGGCACCGCGAAGAAGGTCCGCATCGACAAGGACAACACCACGATCATCGACGGCTCGGGCAAGAAGAACGACATCCAGAGCCGCGTCGGCCAGATCAAGACGCAGATCGAGGAAACCACCTCGGACTACGACAAGGAGAAGCTGCAGGAACGTCTCGCGAAGCTCGCGGGCGGGGTTGCGGTGATCCGCGTCGGCGGTGCGACCGAAGTCGAAGTGAAGGAGAAGAAGGACCGCGTGGACGACGCGCTCAACGCCACGAAGGCGGCGGTTGAGGAAGGCATCGTTCCGGGCGGCGGCACGGCGCTCCTCTATGCGACCAAGGCCCTGGCCGGCCTGACGGGCGACAACGAAGACCAGACGCAGGGCATCGCGATCGTGCGCAAGGCGATCCAGGCCCCGATCCGTCAGATCGTCGAGAACTCGGGCGTGGAAGCCTCCATCGTGGTCGGCAAGCTGCTCGAGCAGAAGTCGCACACGTTCGGCTGGGACGCGCAGGGCGAGAAGTATGTCGACTTCATCGACGCCGGCATCGTGGACCCGACGAAGGTCGTGCGCATCGCGCTGCAGAACGCCTCGTCCGTTGCGGCCCTTCTGATCACGACCGAAGCGATGGTCGCCGATCGTCCGAAGAAGGAAGCCGGCGGCGCGGGCGGCATGCCCGGCGGCGGCATGGGCGGCATGGGCGATATGGATTTTTAGTCCACTCGTTCAGCTCTCTACAAAATGCGGAAAGGCCCGGTGGCAACACCGGGCCTTTTTGTTTCTAATCGCGTCAAGCGTTCCCGCATTGGTCATCGGTGCAATGAGAAATCCCGATTTCTACCTGTATCAGGGCGAATGCGGCACGGACGTGCTGGACGTTGTGCGCTCATGTTGGAAACTGGAAACCATGGATTTGGCTTGGAAGGAGATAATGATCGTAAAGATCGAGCCGGACTTCCCTGTCGGGCCCCTGTTCACCGAACCGAGGACGGATGTCATCGGTCTGGCGAGCCGTTCAACCTGGTTCAAGGTTGGCGAGTTTGGTGGAAGCTATGCAGATGGAGCAGTTGCGTGGAAAATCGAACGCGAGGTGGGCAGGCCGTACAAGGCGATAACGAGTATCGGCCTCGTCACGCTTTGGAAAGACAGACCGGGCTGACAGACTACCTGACCGACTGGATCGCCTAATGAGAAGCAAGCACAGGAGCCCCATCATGTCTGAGCCTCTAACCGGCGGCTGCCTGTGCGGCGAAATCCGCTATGTCGTCGATGCGCCGGTCGAGCGCCTGGCGGCCTGCTATTGTAGCGACTGCCGGCGCGTCACGAGCGCGGCCGGCTCGATCAATGCCGTCGCGCCCGCGAGCGCGTTTCGCATCACAAAAGGACAGACAAAGGTCTTCACCACGAAGGCCGACAGCGGGAACGACCTGCACCGCCATTTCTGCGGCACCTGCGGAAGCTGCCTCTACAATCCGCTTGGCAGCGATCCCGGACAGATCGTCCTGAAAGCCGGCACCTTCGACCGCCACGACGGCATGAAACTCGTCCTCAACCTGTGGACCCGCAGCCGAGCCCCTTGGGCCCTGGTGGACGCCACCCTTCCGACCCGTGAGACGCAGTAGCGGCGTGCCCCCTCATCATTGCGTCATCGTCGGCGGTGGGTTTGGGGGGCTGGAGGTGGCGCATGGGTTGCGCGGCGCCGGCGTGCGTATCACCCTCATCGACCGGCGCAACCATCATCTGTTTCAGCCGCTGCTCTACCAGGTCGCAACCGCGGCGCTCGCGCCGTCGGAGATCGCGTGGCCGATCCGCCATCGCTTCCGCAAGCGCAAGGACGTGACGACCCTGCTCGCGACCGTCACCGGCGTCGACACCGCCGCGCGCACCGTGCAGCTCGAAGGCGGCGGTGCGGTCGCCTACGACACGCTGGTGCTCGCCACCGGCGCGCGCCACGCCTATTTCGGCCACGACGAATGGGAGCCCTACGCGCTCGGTCTCAAGACGCTGGAGGATGGGACCGCCATCCGCAGCCGCATCCTCTTAGCCTTCGAGCGGGCGGAACGCGAGCCCGATCCGGCGCGGCGCGCGGCCCTTCTGACCTTCGCGATCATCGGCGCCGGTCCCACCGGCGTCGAGCTCGCGGGCACCATTGCCGAACTCGCACGCCACAACCTGCGCAACGATTTTCGCAATTTCGATCCGCGCACCGCGCGCGTGGTGCTGATCGAGGCCGGTCCGCGCGTGCTGCCGAGCTTCGCTGCGTCCGCCTCGGCCTATGCGCATCGCGCGCTGGAAAAGCTCGGCGTCGAAGTCCGGCTCGGCCATCCCGTCATGGAGTGCGATGCGGACGGCGTCATGTTCGGCGGCGTCCGGCTGCCGGCCAGAACGATCATCTGGGCGGCCGGGGTGCAGGCATCGCCGGCGGCGGCGTGGCTGAATGCGGATGCCGACCGCGCGCGGCGCATCAAGGTCGAGCCCGATCTCACCGTCACCGGCCATCCGGAGATTTTCACCATCGGCGACACCGCGACGATTGCGGCATGGCATGGCGAGCCGGTGCCCGGCATCGCGCCCGCCGCCAAGCAGCAGGGCCGCCACGTCGCTGAGACCATCCGGGCGCGGCTGCTCGGCGACACGCGTGTGCGCCCGTTCCGCTACCGCCATGCCGGAAGCCTCGCCACCATCGGCAAGCGCGCCGCGGTGATCGATTTCGGCTGGCTCCGGCTCACCGGCTGGCTGGCGTGGTGGGTGTGGGGGCTCGCCCACATCTATTTCCTGATCGGCGTGCGCAACCGGCTCGCGGTGGCGATGAACTGGCTGTGGATCTACGCCACCGGCAACCGCAGCGCCCGCATCATCACGCGCGCGGCGAGGGAGTGAGCTTCTGCGTTGTAGTCACCGATGCTGTCATCCCGGACAAGCGATGCGCAGCATCGCGCCGATCCGGGACCCATTGGGCCGGCAAGACGATGCAGCAGAAGGCGTTCTTCCAAAGAACGCGTGTTATGCGATGGGTCCCGGCGCTCCGTTCCCCCCGCAACACGTGCGGGGTCCACTATGGCCGGGATGACAACGGTGGATAACACCAGCTTTTATCTAGCTTGACTGCTATATAGCAATTTAGCTAAATATCGCCCATGGATGCCTTCGAAGCGCTTGCCGATCCCACCCGCCGCGAAATCGTGGCGATGCTCGCCGCCAGGGAGCGGAATGCCGGCGATATCGCCGCGCGGTTCGATATGGCGGGACCGTCGGTCTCGCGTCATCTCAAGGTGCTGCGCGAGAGCGGCCTCATCGCCTATCGCGCCGAAGCCACCTCGCGGATCTACCGCCTCAACGAACAGCGCCTCGACGAGGTGCAGCAATGGATGCAGGCGCAACTCGATCTCTGCCGCGAACGCTTCGATCGGCTGGGCGCGCATCTCGATCGCATGAAGGAAAAGGAAGAAGGCGATGGAAAAGGCTGAGCTCGCACGCTTCATCGACCGCTGGACCATGGAATATCTCCGCGTCTATCCGCATCCGATCGAGCGCGTCTGGCGGGCGATCGTCGAACCGGAAGAGTTCGGCGTCTGGTTCATCAAAGGCCGGCTCGATCCGCAGATAGGCGGCCGCTTCTGGTTCGGGGATGACGGCTTTCAGGGCGTGGTGCAGGCGATCGAGCCGCCGCACCTGCTCCGTCTCGGCGACGACAAGGGCGACCTTTTTCAATACACGCTGACGAGCGTCGCCGGCGGCACGCGGATGCAATTCATCCATCACATTCCACCCAAGGGACCCGCGACCGAACTGCCCGATCCCGGCGGCGAAGCGACGTTCGATTTCGGTGGCGATTTGCCGGGCGGCCTCGATACGCCGTGGCGGCCCGGTTTCGTCGGCGGCTTCCACGACTTTTTCGACAGATTGGCGGACCACCTAGAAGGTGCCGCGCCCGGCGCGGGACTGCCGCCGACGAAGATGAGTGCGTTCGTCTACAACTGGGCAACGAAAGCGCCCGGCCTGAACCAGATATCGCCGGAAGACATCGCGCAGCGGCTGAAGGTCCATCATGCCTTACGCAGCCGCGAACGCTGGTTCGAGCTGATCGCGCTCTATCGCGCGCACATCAAAGCGACGATCCCGCCTGCTGAGGAGGAATCCTGACATGTCCAATGCCGGCCTCGCGCGGTTCATCGACAAGTGGACGATCGAGTTCGTCCGAACCTATCCGCATCCGATCGAGCGCGTCTGGAAGGCGATCTCCGATCCGGCGGAGGTTGCGATCTGGTTCATTCGTCCCACGGTGTGGGAACTGCGGTCCGGCGGCGCTTACCGCTTCGAAGACAAATTCCTGGGTCCGATCGAACTGGTCGAGCCGCCCCGGCGCATCCGGTTTCGTTATGCGCCCTTGGCCGGACCCTGGCCCGGTGCCGACGCGTATTTCGAATTCGAACTCGAATCCGCGGCTGGCGGAACACGGCTGCGGTTCGTGCAGCATGCAACACCCGACGTCACAGACCCGGATGAGCCCAACGAACTGTTTCGCGCGCCGGGGCGTCCCGGTTCGCTCGGCGGGTGGCACGCGGCGTTCGATGAACTCGGCGAACATCTGGACGGCGTCCCGACCGGTTCGCGCCTGCCGCCGACCCGCATGAGCGCCGTGGCCGAAAACTGGGCGGGCTTTGCGAGCGAATTCACGGCGCAGCAGAAAGCGCGAATCCTCAAAGGCCTGCGCGAACGCGAACGCTGGTTCGAACTCGTCGACATCTACAAAGCCCACGTGACCGCTACGAGGCCGTGAGCGCGTGTAGATTGCCGAATATGAAGCATGTTCTTTTCGTTTGTGCCCGCAACCGGCTGCGAAGTCCCACGGCCGAAGCCGTGTTTGCCGGCCGCCCGGACATCGAAGTCGCATCGGCCGGCATCGCCAACGATGCCGAAACGCCTCTCGATGCCGAGATGGTGGAATGGGCCGACATCATCTTCGTCATGGAGAAATCGCATCGCACCAGGCTGTCCGCACGGTTTCGTTCCGTCCTGAAAAACAAGCGCGTCATTTCGCTCGACATCCCCGACACGTTCGCTTTCATGGACCCGGCTCTCGTTCGCATTCTGGAAGCCAGGGTACCGCGTCATCTGCGTTGAACACTCTCCAAATTCCTGGGTTGTCATCCCCGGCGAGCACGCGTGCACTGGCACGCGGGCGAGGTTAAGGGGACCCAGGATAAGCCGTCTGCTCAGCTTTCTCGGATGAACGAGGCGCTCGCGATTGAACAACTGAGCTGCGACTTATCCTGGGTCCCCTTAACCTCGCGGCCGCGCATTCGCGCGTCCACTCGCCGGGGATGACAAGTTGAGGATTGGATGTGAATTCAATGGACACGACACCTGCAGCGATTTCTCCTCGCACGCAGGTTTCATTCGCGGCGCGGCGGTCGAACAAAAGCATTGACCCTCGCAATTCGGGTCGCCAGCGTTTTGGGGCCGGGCGTCTTCTGCAGGTCGATTGCACAAGATGAGCGAGCTGGGGGTACCCCCCTCCCGGATTTTGAGGTTCGAATGCCGAAAGCCAGCGATTCCCTGCAAAAACGCAAACGCGGCGGTCAGCCAGGGAACAGCAACCGGCGGATTCACGGCCGCTATTCCCAGGAACGCGCCGCGTGGCGCGAGAAAGTCCGCGGCTTTCGCCGCAAAACTCGCGCGCTGGCGATCCTGGTCAACAATGTTATGAAAGCGCGCAAGGCGCTGAGACGCAGGCTTGCGGCGCGCGCGCTCGTGGCTGCGAACGGGGCGCGTCCAATGATATTGCTTGCGGAAATGCAGCCGCGAAGCATCGCGCGGCAGATCGAAGGCACGAGGCTCCGCAAGCAAAGCTCGCGCTCGCCTCCGAGCGATCCGCCTACAGCGTCGGGTCTTCGCTTACCTGCACCAGCATCTTGCCGAAATTGTCGCCGCGCAGCATTTCGCTGAAACACGCGGGCACGGCCTCGATGCCGTGGCGGATGTCTTCCAGGTATTTGATTTTGCCGGCCGCAACCTCCGGCGCCACTTCGGCGAGGAAGATGTCGTGGTGGCTCTTGACGAAGTCGCCGACGAAGAGATCGCGCACGGTGACGCCGCGCTCCTTGAAGATCGCCTCGCCGCGTTTCATCAGCGCGGCGCGCGCGTCGATGCCGGGCGCGTCGCCGTAATGGGCGATCATGCCGCAGATCGTCATCCGTGCGTTGGTGTTGAAGAGCGGCAGCACCGCGTCGAACACCGCGCCGCCGACATTCTCGAAATAGACGTCGACGCCGTTTGGGCACGCGGCGCGCAGATCTTCCGCCATCGTCGGGCTCAAATGCGAGACGCAGGCGTCGAAGCCCAGCTCATCGACCACATACCGGCACTTCGCGTCGCGCCCTGCGATGCCGACCACACGCGCACCGCGCAGCCGTGCCAGCTGTCCTACGATCTGGCCCACGCCGCCGCTCGCTGCCGACACCACGACGGTCTCGCCGGGCTTCGGATCGGCCAGCACGATCAGGCCGGCATACGCCGTGAGCCCCAACATACCGAGCACGCCGACAGCCTGCGAAATCCGCCCGATCGCGGGATTCAGCTTGCGCGGGATCATGTAGGCCGGCCGCCACACGCCCTCGCCCATCAAGCCATATTCGGCCCAGCCATTGGTGTTGAACACGAAGTCGCCGGCCGCGAAGCCCGGCATCTTGCTCTCGACGATCTGCGAGACCGTGCGCGCATGGCACGGCACGCCTTTCGGCTCGGTGCCGCGCCGCTTGTAGCCCCACTGATAGGGATCGAGCGAAATGTAGATCGTGCGGCTCAGCGCCTGCCCTTCGGCCGGCGCAGGCAACGGTGCTGTGTGCATCTCAAACGTATCGGCCTCGGGCCATCCGCCGAGCGGCTTTCCGGAAAGCGTCCAGTAGCGGTTCATCATGACGGGAAGAGAAGCATGAAACGGGCGGCGGTGCATCTTCCTCCGCGCCATCACAGAACTATGCGTGTACAACAGTCCGGCACAATCCGCGGGGGCGGCGGTGGATCGGTTCAGCTTCTTCTTCAGCTTTTACGGACTGATCCTGGGGCTCGCGGTGACGGAGCTTCTGACCGGCTTCGGCAATGTCGTGCGCGCGGGCGCGCTCAAGAAGCTCGGGGCGCAGACCGCGCTGCTCGCGATCTTCACCCTGCTCGTCATCTGCGCCACGTGGATCGATGCGTGGACGTCGCTGCAGGCGGTGACACTCGATCTCGAAGGGCTGTGGGCGCCGATCCTGATCGCGATCCTCTATTACCTGGCGGCCACCATCCTGTTTCCGCGCAATCCCGCAGACTGGACCTCGCTCGACGAGTATTACGCGCAGCGCAAGCGGTTCGTCGTAGGCCTCATGCTGGCGGCGGAGTTCACGGTGAACTGGACCTTTCGCAGCGTGTTCATCGCCGACTGGCAGCACGACCGCAGCCATTTCTGGCTGCACAGCGTGCTGTTCAATTCGCTGATCAAGCTGGCGTTCGTGGCGCTGTTCTTCGCCAGGGGCAGACGCGCCAACATCGCAGTGCTCGTCGTGCTCAACGCGCTTTTCGTGTCGCTTTACTGGGTGCGCTGGTAACGCGGGTGAACGGCAGCGCGATCGCCACCACCTCTTCCACCGGCGTCGTGAAGCCGGACGCGATCCAGCGCTTGGCGATGTCGACGATGGCGCCGAGGATTCCGGCGAGCAGCAGCGGATGACCGCCGGCCGGCACAAACGCTTTCGCGAGTTTCGCAGCACCTTCCTCGCTCGCCGCCCGCATGGCGGGGCCATGGTCGTCGAGGTCGAGCAGAAACACGCGCGCAAGACCGGGATTGGCGTTCAGTGCGGAGAAGAATCCGGCGAGTGCGCTTTCCACTGGCGCCTTGCGGCCGGCAACCTCGCCCATCCGGCCCAGCAGCTCCGCCTGTGCCAGGCGGTAAGCCTCCACGAAGATCGCCTCGCGGTTGGGGAACGACTCATAGAAGTAGCGCGCGGTCAGCTCGGCCTCCGCACAGATCGCGGCGACCGACGCGCCCTCCAGCCCGAACCGGCCGGCCACCACCAGCGCGGCGTGGATCAGCCGTTCGCGGCGGTCGCTCTGGCGGTCCTCGAAGCTCTGGCCGGAATAGCGGCGCTTCTCTTTTTCCATACCCGATCTTTGGCGCGGCCCCTTGACAAAGTCCAGTGATCTGACAATCTGACAATCTAGAATATCACATTATCAGATGGAGCAACGGCGATGGCTTCCACCAAGATCAAACGCGACTGGCGCGGCGCGTTCCGGGCAATGAAGGCGCTGCTCGCCGACGCCAACGACACCGCTCAGGTGTTCCGGGTGATGGCCGCACTGAACGCCGGCACCTCGGAAAAGAACTACCTGCGCCTTTTGGAAACCCCGCAAGGCGGCCGCCTCGCCTATCAGCGGCTGGAATTGGTGACGCGCCTCACCGACCGCACTTGGCTCGCGCAGTTCGCGCCCGGCACAGTTGGCGCGACCTATCGCGCGTTCCTGGAGCGGACCGGCTTCTCCGCCGAGGGTCTCGCGGAGGTGAGCCAGGAAGTGCATCGCGAACCGGAACTCGAACATCCCTACGCCTGGTTCGGCCGGCGCGAGCGCGACCTGCACGACATCTGGCATGTGCTGACCGCCTATCAGGCGAACGATCCGCTGGGCGAGCTCTGCCTCGTCGCGTTCTCCTATGCGCAGAGCCACGGTCTCGGCTGGGGCTTCATCGCGCTCATCGGCGCACTCGACGGGTTGCGCGAGCCGAACGGAGTCGCGGTCGCGGGCGCAGTCTGGGAAGGCTATCGCAACGGCCGCAAAGCGTCGTGGTTGCATGCCCAAGACATCGAGACGCTGTTCGCCGAACCGCTCGACGCCGCCCGCAAGCGCCTTAACATCGCAACGCCGGAACGCTATCTGCGCCTGAAGCAGGACGCCGTTGTGCATGCGCCGGCCGCGGCCGTCGCAGCGGCGGTGTCCTGAAGCTCAGAGCGCGAAAAATTCGTGCTGGAATGACGGCGCTTCGATCAGTTCGACGATGAAACCAAGCTCCGAGAGCAGAAACTGCACCTTCGCGCCGGCAAAAGCCCTCGCCGGTTTGGCGGGACCGAGGGACATGCAACCCTGCTTGCGCAGAGCCGTCACACTGCGCGGAAGCGCCGAGGTCCGATACGCCACCTGATTGAGCAGGTTGGATCGGGACTCGAGCGTTTGTGCGACTGGCGAGTTGTCCCCGAACGGCGCGATCATCTCGTAGACGATGCCGGACGGCTCGCGCACGAAACGGACGGAGACACCCAGGATATCATCGTCGAAGCGGCGGCTGGCTTCGCACGCGCGAAACATCGCAGCCGCCATCGCGACGGCGGCATCCACATCTCTCACGACGATGCCGATGTGATCGAACACAAGCGAGGGCATTTCGGGTTCTGGTTCTGTGTCGCTCATCTGCACCGGTTTGCGTTGCGGTCCGTTGCCTTGCCAAGACTTCCGGCCGCCCGCTATAAACCTAGCCTCTCTGACAATCCTTTGCGACGCCTTCCGGCCTGGCACATGGGGCGAAAGATACATGATTTCCGACGAAGAGATGCGCAAAGAGGTCCGCGAAATCATCGTAGACATTCTGGAACTGGACGACGGTTCAAAGCTCACGGAAGCCACCACCGCGAGCGACGTGAAGGGTTGGGACAGCCTGCATCACGTCCGCATCATGCTGGCTTTGGAGCGAAAATTCGGTTTTCAGTGGGACGATGAAGAAGTCACGGATTTGAAAAATGTCGGCGATCTTTACACCGCGATACATGGAAAGATTTCCGCGAAAACTTAGGTACACTGGCGCCAGCTACAGCAGATGCGGATTGAAAAGCGCCGCAGCCTGACAGAGGCGTTTATGCAGGCCGACACCACCTCAGGACCGGATGCTTCGGCGGATGATGCCCGAAGTGCAGATATCCAACTCCGCCTGGAGCTCAAAAACCGCGAATGGAAGATCCTTCGCAGGTTGAACAGAGAGGCAGAAGAAAACTGCGCCTCTGCAAAGCCGTCGGAAGCCGACCGCTTTGCCCGGCATTTCGCCAATGTGACAGAGCGTGTCACGGCGGCCCGCGCCGCCGTCCGGGATCTCACAAAGCAAAAAAGCGCCGTCGCGCAGACCTGCGCCGGATTCGTCGATTTCGACGAAGCAGTAGGCCACTTCATTGAAACGATAAAGCGCGGAGACCGGGCTGCCGCGAGCGACGCGCTCGACCGCCTATCCGTTTCACCGCGTTTCCTCGAGGAGCGGCTTCGTCCAATCCTCGACGCTGCAAAAACGGCGGGCCGTCTCGATCTGCTTTTCACCCTGTTCGCAAACGCGGCTCCGCGCACTCTCAGCCGGTTCTCCATCGTGGCGACGGCGGCAGTGATGGGAATTGAAATCGAGCGACGAAGGGAAGCTCTTGCGCTTCTGGAAGTGGCGCAACGGCGAAGCGATACGCAGCCTATTCGGTTCGGCACGATGGACATGCTCTCGCAATTGGCGCGCCTGGACCAGGAGCTCGCGGAGCGCCTGTCGTTGCTTAAGTATAACGGCATCCGGATGAAGACGGAGAGCGACATTTTCCTCGCCGCGAAGGCGCTCGCCGATCGGATCGATCTCGATCCCCTTCTGCTGGATTTCCTGTTCGAACACCGAAGAAGCCGAAGCCTGCCCCGCGAAGCGTGGGAGGAGAGAATCCGGATCGCGTTCTGCGTCGGCCAGCTGATCTGGGACCGGCCGCGATCTGCAAGTCCTGCCGGCCGTGTTTTGCGATACGGAAACCTCGTCTCCGAAGCCGATCGCAAAGAAGCGTTTGCCGGGATCGACCGGACAAACGGGGTGTTGTTGGCGACCGTTCATGGAGGAACGACTCCGCTAAATCGTGTGCTCTTCCAGGAAGAGTTCGAAGAGCACGTGATCGTGGCCAACAGCACAACGGCCTCGACACAGATCAGCGTCAAGAACAACCTCGACGGCGGACTCTTTCAGACGCTGCGTGCCATGTCGCGTGGAAAGTCTGTGCTGATTGCGCCGGACGGAGCACATGGAACGCGGAACTATTTTGGAGAGGTACTCGGCAGATCGATACGAACAGCAGCCGGCGCCGCGTTCCTTGCTTATGAGTCCCGCTGCTATTGCGCATGGTACTATACGGTTCCGACAGGTGATCGATTCCTCCCTGTGGTCGTCACGGCCCCCAAACCGGATAAACAGGAAAGCTTCGAAAGCTTCGCCGAGCGCTGGTTGAGTTTCTATTGGGCAGAATTCGAAAATCTGCTGACTGGCGATCCCGACGGGATATGCCTAATCGGAAGATATTGGGCAGTTCTGTCTTATTGGGACAGATAGCAATTCCTGCGGGAAAGGACCGGCCATGTCTTTGATCGATCGGGCTTACCCGGCGCTCGCCGCGTTGACGGAGCAACTCTTGAGCAGGTGGCCCGGACATCAGCGCGCGCTGGAGGCCAGTTTTGCGCATCGCGACGCATCGGATTTGGCGCATGCCGATCGCCTCTCGCAAATGGTCATGCGCCTGTCACAAGCCATCGAAGGCGGACTGCCGGCCGTCCTGGAAGGCTATCGCTTCATCTGCGACATCGTTCTGAAAGAAGAGCTCCACTTCCGGCGCCGTGGCACCTACCGGCTGAGCAAATTCGAAGACGCCGACCGCCTTGTCTACAGCGACAAGGTGTTCATGACCAAGTACATGAACGGCCTTCTCGCTTCGTCGGTATTCTGGGTGAATCACTGCCGCGCGTTCCAAAATTTCTCCGAAACCTTTCTGCCGATGGTGAAAGAAAACGGCGCATTGCTTGAGATTGGCCCCGGACACGGCCTGCTGCTCTATCTGGCGACACGCGCGGCGCAGGTGAAGAGCGTCGCCGGTTGGGACGTTTCGAGGACGAGTCTCGAGCTCTCGCGGCATGCGCTGGCGGCGCTCGGCGCCGCGCGGCCGGTCACGCTCGAAGAGCACAATATCTTCGAGCCATCGATCATGGCGCCGGAATTTGCCGGCCGTTTCGACGCCATCGTCTTTAGCGAGGTTCTTGAACATCTTGAAGAGCCGGCAAAAGCACTTGAGGTCCTATTCCATCTCTGCGCGCCGGGCGGTCTCGTCTGGATCAATGTCCCCGCCAACAGCCCGGCGCCGGATCATCTGTACCTGATAAACGCGCCCTCGGAAGCGGTGGCGCTGGTGCGCAATGCCGGTTTCGAGATCGGCGGCAGCCATGCCTATCCGATGAACGATCTCGCGCTCGACTACGCGGTCAAGAATGCGTTGACTATCAGCTGTATCGTCGTCGGCCGGAAGCCGGCTTGACCGAATAGGTCAATCTGGTCAATATAGTCTCATGCAGACGGTCGCGGACATCGCTTCCCAGAGACGCGACGCCATTCTGGACGCCGCGATTACGGTGTTCAGCCGCCTCGGCTACAAGAAGACGACGGTGGACGATCTCGCGCAGGCCGCGGAGATCTCCAAACAGGGTCTTTATTTGTATTTCGCGTCCAAGGAAGCGGTGTTCGCCGCAGCGATGCACAAATATCTCGCCGGCGCGATGGCGCAGGTCGATGCCGCCCTTGCCCGTCCGGAGGCCTCGCTGTTCCAGCGCGTCACCGGTGCGATGGATGCGTGGTTCGGCCAGCACCTCACCCTGTTCACGCCGGCCACGCGTGATCTGATCGAAGCAAGCAAGCAGGTGCCAGGCGAAGAGTTCGAGAGATACAAGACCCTGTTTCGCGCAAAGCTTGCCAGGGCGCTTGCGGAATCGGTGGAGTTCAGACGCGCGAAAAATGTGTGCTCGCCGAAGGAGGTGGCACAGGTTCTCGACCAGTTCGGCCTCATCTGGAAGGACGGCGGAGACACACGCGAAACCTTCATGAAGAAGGTCGCGGTGTGCGTGCGCGTCTGCTGCCAGATCGAAGATTGATCGTCACACACCATTCGAGGAGACGGCTATGAGCACAGTTCTTGTCACCGGCGGTTCGGGATTTGTGGGCAGCCATTGCATCCTGCAGCTTCTGGCTGCGGGCCATCAGGTGCGCACCACCGTGCGCAACCTGAAGCGCGAAGGCGACGTGCGCGCCATGCTTAAGACCGGGGGCGCCGAACCGGGCGCGGCACTCACGTTCTTCGCCGCCGATCTCGAAAGCGACGCCGGCTGGCGAGAAGCTGTCGCCGGTTGCGATTACGTCCTGCATGTCGCCTCGCCGTTTCCCGGCAGTCCGCCGAAGCATGAGGACGACCTGATCGTGCCGGCGCGCGAAGGCGCCTTGCGGGTGCTGCGCGCCGCGCGCGATGCCGGCGTCAAACGCGTGGTGCTGACCTCGTCGTTCGCCGCGATCGGCTACGGACATGCACCGCAAACCCGGCCGTTCGACGAGACCGACTGGACGGACCCGAACGCAGACATCGGCGCCTACATCAAATCCAAGACGATCGCCGAGCGCGCGGCGTGGGATTTCATCGCGAAGGGAGGCGGCGCGCTGGAATTGTCGGTGGTCAACCCGGTCGGCGTGTTCGGCCCCATTCTCGGCCCCGATTATTCCACCTCGATCCTCATCGTGCAGCGATTGATGGACGGGGATTTGCCTGGCACGCCGCGGCTTTCGTTCGGCGCGGTCGACGTGCGCGATGTGGCCGATCTGCATCTCCGCGCGATGACCGATCCAGCGGCGAAAGGCGAGCGTTTCCTCGCGGCCGCCGGCGATTTCATCACGATGAAGGAGATCGCACAGATCCTAAAGAAGAACATGGGCGCCGAGGCCGCGAGAGTGCCGACGAGGCAATTGCCCGATTTCGTCGTGCGCGTCGTCGCGCTGTTCGACCCAGCCGCGAAATTGCTGCTCGGCGAACTCGGCAAGACGAAGAATGCGACCAATGAAAAAGCGCAGCGGCTGCTCGGCTGGTCGCCACGATCCAACGAAGAGTCGATCGTGGCGACGGCGGAGAGCCTGGTGCGGCTCGGACTCCTGAAGGGCACCGTCAAAAAAGCGGCATGAACTGCAGCCTGTAAGACGGGCGTATTTTTCAAGTCTTGATCGCGGGCGCGATCGGGCTTCTTCTTCGCGCTTGCAAATTCCGCAATCGAGGATTCTCCCTATGGCCTACACGATTTACGACGCCAGCGTTCCCGTGATGACACGCGCGCTCACCAACCTGTCGAACATCCTCGACAAGGCGGCGGCGCAGGCGAAAAGCGAAGACAGGGCGGCGTCCGAATTGATCGGAGCGCAACTCGCCGCCGACATGAAGCCGCTCACGTTCCAGATCCAGTCGGCATCCGACGCCGCAAAAGGCTGCGCCGCCCGCCTTGCCGGGATCGAGCCGCCGTCGATGCCCGATACCGAAACGACCTTCCCCGAGCTGAAGGACCGCATCGCGAAGACAATCGCACTTCTCAACACGATCAAGCCGGAGCAACTCGCCGGCGCCGAGGATCGCGAAATCGTGCTCAAATTCCCGAACGGCGAGATGAAGTTCACCGGCCGCGATTTCCTCGCCGGCTTCTCGCTGCCGAACTTCTTCTTCCACGTGACGACTGCCTACGCGATCCTGCGCCACAAGGGCATCGCAATCGGCAAGATGGATTTCCTCGGCGGCGTGTGAACACCGGCGCGGGCTGATCTTTGGATCAGTTCGCGCCGCCCTGCTCGCGGTCTTTCAGATACGGCTCGACCGTTCCCTTGAGCTTGATCGTCATCGGGTTGCCGAAGCGGTCGAGACTCTTGCCGGCGGTGACGCGGATCCAGCCTTCGCTTACGCAATATTCCTCGACGTTGGTCTTCTCGGCGCCATTGAATTTTATACCCACGCCGCGCTCCAGCAGCGCCTCATCATAGTGCGGGCTCTTCGGATTGGCGGAGAGGCGATCGGGAAGTGTGTCAGTCATAGGGTCTCGAAGAGGGAAACGCCCGCTAGATAAGCGATTGCAACCCGCCGCGCCAGACCGCTACGCTTCCGCCATAACTATCGAGGAGGAGACACCATGCCCCGTTCACCCAGTGCCGTGGCCGCAGTCGGAATCGGCGTCAGCGACCTGAAGCGCTCGGTCGATTTCTACACCCGCGTGCTCGGCATGAGCGAAATGCAGACCATCAAGCTCGCGCATATGACGGAAGTGGTCGTCGGCTATGAAGGCCGCACCGCGGTCGTCCTGATGCATTACATCGACGGTTCGGAGCAGCACTACAGCAACAACCCGGTGAAGCTGGTCTTTACTGTCCCCGACGCGAAAGCGCTGATCGAGGGCATCCGCAAGGACGGTCTCGAGATCACCCGCGAACCCGAGGAGTACCCGGGCATGGGCGGCACGATTATCGCGCTGGCCAAGGACCCGGACGGCTATGTGGTCGAGTTCATGCAGCAACCGCAAAAAGCGACCGCCGCGGCCTGACGCAAAACGCGGCGGCGCGAAAATCGCCGCCGGCCGTCACAATTCCTGCGCAGGTTGGCGTCAGGCTTTTTGACCGTCAAGTTCCTCGAGTGTTAAGGGAACTTAACATTCGAAAGATCGTTAAGCCCTTGGAGCGGCGGCTCCCTCCATGGCGCGCTGCCTGTCCACGGGCATAACAGACAAGGAAATTGCCATGAAAACGTCTCGCGTCCTCGCTCTCGCCGCGGCCCTGATGGCAGGTGTTTCGGCGCCCGCTTTCGCCGCCTTCGACAAGATCGGCTCGATCGACGTCGGCTATCACCCCGACCGCGACTCGGCCTCGCCCGATTTCGGCGGTCCGGTTGAGCGGCTGCAGTTCATCGCCCGTGGCACCGATGTTCAATGTGCCTACATCCGCGCGACGTTCGGTAACGGCCAGACCGCGCAACTGTTCTCGGGCCGCCTCGCCCAAGGCGCTCCGCGTGCTGTCGACCTGCCCGGCGCCCAGCGCAACATCCGCCGCATCACCGTCAACTGCCACGGTTTTCAGAAAGGCGGCTCCAGCATCGATCTGTATGCCGATGTCGGTTCCTATCGCGACACGTGGCGCAAGAGCCCGAACTGGGCAAGCGTCTGGGCACGCATCTTCACGACCTGGGGACCTGTGCCGGGTCCCGGTGGTCCTATGGGCGGTCCGATCGGTCAGCCGGCAGGGTTCTGGGCGCCGGTCACGACCGTGCAGTTCGTTGGGCCCGTCGACCGCACCGGCGGCGGGACCGGTTGGGGCGCACGCAATATCTCGGCGATCGCCCTGAAGCCGCTCGACGCGGATGCCCGTTGCAGCAGTGTCAACGCCACGTTCGGCGATGGGTCGCGCGCTAACCTGTCGCCGCGAACGCTGATGTCGCGCGGTCAGAACTACCCGCTCGATCTGCCTGGCGGAAAGCGCAATATCGCGAGCCTGAGCATGAAGTGTCATGCGATGAACGCCCGCGCCGTCAGCATCCAGGTGCTCGGCCGAAAGTAACCCGCGCCACCATTTTGTTTGCAAAGGCCGGAGCCCGCGCTCCGGCCTTTGTCATTTGAGCCGCGAGAACCCAATCGAATTGCCGCCTGCGAGATTGAGCAGAGTCAGCGATTGTGGGTTGAGCGCGGTGATTCCGAACAGCGCGGCGTCGCCGTTCTGCGACAGCATAAGGAAAACCGCATCCGCCGGTGCTTTGTGGCCCTTACGGTCGGGCGCCAACGCATCGCCTTTCACCAGTGCCCACGTTCCCTGAATGGTGGCGCTGTCATCGCCGTCATAACGGTCGGTCTCCGTGCCGTTCCCATCCAGTTCACGGGTGAAGCGGCCGTCGTCATTGCGCTGCCAGGTGCCGACCAGTACGGCCTTCATTTGCGCGATATCAGGCGGCGTAGCCGGATCAGCCGCGAAAGCGGGCACAATGGCGAACGTCAGGCCCAACGCAATAACGATATTCTTCATGCCATTGACGCCATCTCAACGGCCGTCGCCCGATTTGTCGTCATCCGGCGGCAGCGATGCGTTCGGATCATAAGGATGGAGGACCGTCTGTCCCACAGCACCGGTGTCGCGCCGGCCGTTATTCGAATCCGGAGGCACGTTCGTATCCGGCGGTGCATCCGGAGGAGCCGGTACGTTTGTCACCGCAGGCGCATTCGGCTGGGTGTCCGGTTGCGCATGGGCTGCGGCAGACAGCCGTTGCTCCAGCCGCGCCTGGAGCGCCGCTAACTCCGGCGAGCTATCGGTCTCCGCCGCAACGCGCACCTGCTCCAGACAATCGTCGAGCTTTTCGGATGGTAGATCGGCCGCTCCACATGTGGCGATAAGCGCCTGGGTGTCGTCATCGGCAAAAGCCGGCACGGCGATCAGGACCAGAAACGTGGAAACCAGGATGAGACGAAGCACGGCTGATCGGACGAAGGAGACTTGCGGAAGCCCTATCCTGTACCCATTTGAGGTCGCCAAACCACCGTTTTCCGCCGGAAATCCGCGTGCCTTGACTTGTTAAGGCTCGCTAGAGGATGGTCCGCCCCCAACTTTTGACAGGAGATTCACCCGTGTCCGCCGCCGCTCAGTCCCAAGTGAACATCACCCTGCCCGACGGCAAGGCGATGACGTTCACGCGCGGCGTGACCGGCAGCGAGATCGCGGCGGCCATCGGCCCGGGCCTTGCCAAGGCGGCGCTGATCCTGGAAGTCGACGGCAAGCAGTGGGACCTGTTCCGGCCCATCGAGCATGACGCCAAAGTCCGCATCATCACCAAGAAGGACCCGGAGGCGCTGGAGCTGATCCGGCACGATATGGCGCATATCCTCGCCATGGCGGTGCAGGAGCTTTATCCCGGCACTCAGGTGACTATAGGACCGGCGATCGACGACGGCTTCTATTACGACTTCGCGCGCGACACGCCGTTCACCCCGGACGACCTGCCGAAGATCGAAGAGAAAATGCGCGAGATCATCAAGCGCGATCTTCCGACCCGCCGCGAGGTGTGGCCACGTGACAAGGCGATCGCCAACTTCCGCGACATGGGCGAGAAATACAAAGCGGAGCTCATCGAAAGCATTCCGGCGAACGAAGACGTGTCGATCTATTGGCATGGCGACTGGCACGACCTGTGCCGCGGTCCGCACTTCGTCTCGACCAGCAAGACTGGCGATGCATTCAAGCTGACCAAGATCGCGGGCGCGTACTGGCGCGGCGACGCCAAGAACGCACAGCTGCAGCGCATCTACGGCACCGCCTGGCGCGATCAGAAGGAGCTGGAAGACTATCTCCACAAGCTCGAGGAGCAGGAGAAGCGCGATCATCGCCGCATCGGCAAGGATCTCGAACTCTTCACCTTCTCGCCAGATGTCGGTGCGGGTCTTCCTTTGTGGATGCCGAACGGCATGGTGATCCGCCAGGAACTGGAATATCTGGCCCGCGTCGAAGAGCGGCGCGAAGGCTACCACCGGGTCGCAACGCCCGAGATCACTAAAGAGAATCTCTACGTTCGTTCGCGACACCTGGCGTACTACGCGGAGGACATGTACTCGCCGATCGATATCGAGGGCGAGAACTACTACCTCAAGCCGATGAACTGCCCGCATCACCACATGATCTATCTGGCGACGCGGCATTCCTATCGCGAGCTTCCGCTCCGGCTGGCCGAGCATGGGCACTGCTATCGCTATGAAGCATCGGGCGGTTTGTCCGGCCTGATGCGGGTGCGCGGCTTCGTGCAGAACGATGCGCACATCTACTGCCGCCACGACCAGGCGAAGGACGAGTTCCTGCGCGTGATGCGTCTGCATGCCCGCTATTACGACATGATGGGCATCAAGGACTACTACATGCGGTTCTCGCTGCCCGACCTGACGAAGCAGCACAACTTCGTCAATGAGCCGGAACAGTGGCAGAAGGCGGGCGAGATCATCCGCGCCGCGATGAAGGAGTCCGGCTATCCCTATGTCGAAGCGGAAGGTGAAGCCGCGTTCTACGGCCCCAAGGTCGACTTCATGATCAAGAGCGTGATCGGGACCGAGTATGCGATCTCGACCAACCAACTCGACTTCATGGCGACCGAGACCTTCGGCCTGACCTATATCGGCGAGGACGGGGCGGAACACCCGGTCTACGTGATCCATCGTGCGCCGCTCGGCAGTCACGAAAGGTTCACAGCATTTTTAATCGAACACTATGCGGGAGCCTTCCCGACCTGGCTGGCGCCAGTCCAGGCGCGCGTCATCCCGATCAGCGAAAAGGCCAATACCTACGCGCATCAGGTCCGCGACCGGCTGTTCGAGGTCCCGGTGGCCAACGGAACCGCGGGCCTGCGGGTCGATGTGGACGAATCCAACGAGCGCATGCAGAAGAAGATCCGCGAAGCCCAGCTTCAGAAAATTCCCTACATGCTGGTCGTCGGCGAGCGGGAAGCGGCCGAAGGCAAAGTCGCGGTCCGGCTCCGTTCGGGCAAGGATCTGGGCGCAATGCCGCTGGAAACCTTCCTGGAGCGGATCAAGCGCGAAGCCGAAACCCGGCAGGATGTTGCCGAATAACTCTTGCTAAACGCCTTGGCATTCCTATTGTCTTGTCCGGAGCAGCGGCTGATCCCGCTGCTCCGAGGCAACGCCGCGGCCTGATGCCAGCGAGGACCATTGTTCTGACCCGATGAAAACGACCAACGTTTCGCGAGGCCCGGACAACCCTTCGCGAAGCGCGTGACGGTTCGCGGCAATAACAGGAGAGAGAGTCATAGTACCCAGACGTTTTCAGCCGACCGAGCGGGCGCCAGCCAAGGACGGTCCCCGCATCAACGACGAGATCACATCCCGCACCGTCCTCCTGATCGGGGACGACGGGCATAAATACGGCGAGATCGGTCTCGATGAAGCGCTCGCCATCGGAGAAGAGAAAGGCTTCGACGTGGTCGAGGTCTCGCCCGAAGCGAAGCCGCCCGTATGCAAATTGATGGACTACGGGAAATACAAATACGAACAGCAGAAGAAGGCCAACGAGGCGCGCAAACGGCAGAAGGTCATCGAGATCAAAGAGATCCGCATGCGCCCGACCATCGACGACCACGACTACGACGTGAAGGTCCGTGCGATGCGCGGCTACTTCGACGACGGCGACAAGGTGAAGGTGACGGTCCGGTTCCGCGGCCGCGAAATGGCGCACCAGAACCTCGGCATGGAATTGCTCAACCGAGTCCAGAAAGACACCGAGACCATCGCGAAGATGGAGCAGTGGCCAAAATTCGAAGGCCGCCAGATGATGATGGTCCTCGCGCCGCGTTGAGCGGAGCTGAACGATCTAGGAAAAATGGGGCCGTAGCGGCCCCGTTTTTTTGTTTGGCGGTTTACGACCTCCCGCCACGTGCTTGCGCTTCGCAACGGCATGTGAGCATCCATCAGGGTTCGGGATACGCTTCGCAGCAGCGTGTGAAGACGTCGAGATCGACATTGCCGCCGGACAGCACGACAGCAACCGTCTTGCCTTTCAAATCCACCTTCCCCGCCAGCAACGCGGCCAGTGCTGCACTGCCGCCCGGTTCGACCACGAGTTTCAGCGTGCAGAAGGCAAAGCTGACGGCGCGCTTCAAGTCGTCATCATCCACGGTGATCGCATTGGCCAAATGGGTCTTCGCGAGCGCGAACGGGATCGCCCCCGGCTTCGGCGCCATCAGCGAATCGGCGAGCGTGATCGCCTTCGCGGGTGCCGCGGCCGCCACCCCCGCGCGCAGCGAACGGCCCATGCCGTCATAGTCTTCGGCTTCGACACCGACGACGGCCGTTCCAGGAAACAGCGACGTCAGCGCCAGCGCCGTTCCCGATACAAGACCGCCGCCGCCGCAGGGGACGAGCGTAAGATCCGGCGTCAGATCGAGCGCGTGAAGATCCTTCGCGATCTCCAACCCCACGGTACCCTGCCCCGCCACGACCAACGGATCGTCGAATGGCTTTACGAGGGTCGCACCTTGGTCGGTGCATATTTTTGTGGCGATGGCTTCGCGGTCTTCGCGCAGCCGGTCATAGGTGACGACTTTCGCGCCCAGCCTTTTGGTACCTTCGAGCTTGGCGCGCGGCGCGTCGGCCGGCATCACGATCGTCGCAGGCATCCCAAACAGCGCCGCAGCGGCGGCGACGCCCTGGGCGTGGTTGCCGGATGAGAACGCGACCACGCCGTTCTTCCGCTCTGCTTCCGGGATCGCGCTCAGACGGTTACAAGCGCCGCGGAATTTGAACGATCCGGTCCGCTGTAGTGCCTCCGGCTTCAGGAACACGCGCGCCCCCACCCGTGCGTTCAGCACTGGATTTTCGAGCAACGGCGTGCGCACCGCATACCGCGCGATGCGCAGGGCAGCTTGTTCGATATCGGCGAAAACGGGGACGGGCGTATCTGACATCGCTCACTCCTGAACGAACGCGATATAGCGCAGGCGGCGCGCCGCGACCAAGCGTCCCGCGCGTGACGGCTGCGTGCAAATAAGCGTTTTGCCGGACGACGAACAGGGTTATTGCTTGAGACGCGCCATATTCCGGCGCGTATCCGGCTTTCCTTAGAGAATGGCTCCAGCTCCGCGATGAAAGAAGCCCATCTGGGTATCGCACTCAAAGTCGCAGCCACCCTCGCCTTTTCGATCATGTACGCGGTGATCAAGCTCGCCGGTCCCGTGCCCGTGGGTGAAGTGATCTTCTTTCGCGCGGCGTTTGCTCTGGTACCGCTGTTCATCCTGTCCGTCTGGACGGTGGGACCGGTGGCGGTGGTGCAGACCGACAGGCTCTGGATTCACATCGTCCGCTCGTCGGCCGGCATATCGTCGATGTTCTTAGGTTTCTCGGCGATCAAGCTGCTGCCGCTGGCGGACATCACTGCCTACAGCTTCGTGATGCCGATCTTCGTCGTGGTGTTGGCGGCGCTGTGGCTGCGGGAGGAAGTGGGACCGTATCGCGGCTTCGCCGTGGTGGTCGGCTTCTTCGGCGTGCTGCTGATGACCGAAGCGCATGGCGGGATCGCGGCCATCGTCGCCTCCGGCTTTTCCGCCGGCTCGGGGCTTTCGCTGACCGCGGCGTTCCTCTCTGCGTTCGTGGTGATCTTCATCCGCCAGATGAGCAGCACGGAGCGTAGCGAGACCATCGTGTTCTATTTCATGGCGGTCAGCGCCATCGTAAGTGCCGCCACCATGATCTGGCATCGCGTACCGCTCACGCCGGTGATGACAGTGCTACTCGTGCTGTGCGGCATCCTGGGCGGAATCGGCCAGATCTGCATGACCTACAGCTACCGCTATGCCGAACCTTCGCTGCTGGCGCCTTTCGACTATATCGCGATGGTGTGGGCGGTGAGCCTCGGCTACCTCATATTCCACGAAGTACCGGCGCCGTTGGTGCTGGCCGGTGCCGCTGTCGTCATCAGTTCCGGCCTCTTCATCGTTTGGCGCGAGCGGCAGCTTCATCGCGAAGACCTGTTGCTCGATCCGATCCAGGTGGACCAGTAAGCGGCATCAGAAACCCTGGCCCGGAAAGATCGCTTCCAGCGCCGGATCGTGCCCTTTCGAAAGCGCCGCGTAGGTCAGCGGTGCCTTGATGTCGGGCTCGAAGCTCTTGATCGCCACCGGATAGAACCAATTCAGTGCGAAGCATTCGCTGAGCGGACGGCAATGCTTCGTCGAATAGTCGTGGATCGCGGTGCGTGCGCTGGTGCAGATGCCCGAAAACGGCAGGCAGAAGTCGTTGCCTTCCGCATGGAAACGGATGCGGTCGCCCGGACGGCTGCCGACAAAGAGGGTGCGCGCGGCGCCCGCCTGCTTGAGGAACGCCGAACTCGTCATGCCCGCGGAGAAAGTGTCGGACCCTTCCAGCACGTAAAACCTCGTGGTCGGAAGCTTCAGCGGGATGTTGCGCATAAAGGACGCTGTCAAAGTATAGTCGCCGCCGCCGTTGAAGCGCATGTCGATGACCACGATCCGGGGCTTTGCGGCGAGCAGCGCAGCCTCGGCCTTGTCGTCGAAAGCTTCGATCGGGTCGGCATCGGTGCCGCGATTGGCGTTGTAGCGGATGTAGAACGCATCCTGCTTCGGCAGCGCCTGCATGAAGAACGGATGCGGCGCGTTGGCGAATAGCAGCATTCCGTCCGCCACACCGCGCAACGCGGGCTTCCAGTCCGTGCTCGTGCTGGGAATATCGCGTGGCTGCAATTGCCCGAACGGCCAGATCGACGGCGCTTTGGCGTCGGGCGGGAGCGCCGCGATCGTCATGTCGCTGCGGGCGCGGTTCGTCTCTTCCAGCGTCAGGGTCTCGCGGTCGTCGGAGGCCGCGAGTCCCGCAGCGCGCAGAAGCTGCGGAGCCTCGACCGCGAACGGCAGACGCATATCCCGCGTCTCCTGCGCGCCGCCAACATAGCGATTCATGAACTGGCGCACCTGCTCGATCGGATGGCCATCCACTGCGACCACCTTCTTGCCAAGCGCGTCTTTCGCCTGCGGCAGCGCGCGCACGGCATAGAGACCATCGGCAAAATAGAAGAACCGCAATGGCAGGCGGTTAAGCCGGTTGGCGCGCGGGCTCATCCAGACGTTGGTGTGACCATTGTCAGCAAGCGCCACCACACGCGCGACCGCGAGTTCGAATTTGGGGCGCGGCAGCGGCAGCTCGGTGTTTGTCTTGTCTATGACCGCGCTCGCTTCGGCGCGGGTCTTCGGCGTGTAGGACCAGTCGAGGGTGAGGAACTTGCGCAGGTAGTCGAGGTCGTCGCGTTGTGCCTCCGCCAAGGTTCGGGGCTTTGGATAGTGGGACTCCGGCGCTTGCGGGCTGTAGAACGCGGTGAAACCCCAGAAATAGCTCGCGGCGCCCGAGCCGGCGAGAACGACGAGAACAGCAACAAAGATGGCAGCAGATGTTCGCCAGGTCACACGGGCGCTCCGGAGTTTTCCCCTTTGAGTTTTGTCCGAGCAGCTAGTTTTTCAACCCGCAGGGCGCGCATGTCACGTGCGGGGAACCTGCGCGATAGATTCGCGCAATGCATCGATCTCCGACACGAACCCGGTACCGAAATAATGCGCGAGTTCGCCACGGGCGCCGTCGTAAACGACCTGTCCCTGGTTCATGCAGACCAGATCGCCAGTCAGGATTTCATCCGAAACACACAGCACACCTTCCGAGAACGTGACCGGAAACAGAGTACTGACGAGCGGCTTCAGCAGATGATAGTCGATTCCGGTTTGCAGAGCGTATGCATGGACTTTGCAGCCGCGTTTCTCACGGTCGAGGAAGATGCAGGCGCCATCGCGCACCGCGGTGCGCCCGCTCGCACCGCCGGGAAATTCAAGGTCTTCAGCGATCTCGCTTTCGAACCATTCATCCGGCGCAGCGCCCACAGCCTGCGCGAAATCTGGCCCCAGCGCCTTCAGCCGGGCCATATTTTCGACGTCGATATCGACGCCGTAGGCGCAGCAGGCGTCGTGGCAGAACGTGCAAGCCATGCAATGGGTGAAATAGCGAAACGCGAAGATGTTGGTATCGACCGCATGGATCACCGGCGCTTCGAAGATCGAGCGATAGGCGCGCGACAGCCTGACGATGCTCACGGCAGCGCCGCTTGCACGATCTTTTCGAGGATGTCCGGGTAAGAGTAACCGGCTTCCAGCGCCGCCATCGCGAAGCCGGCGTCGGGATCGAGCGCCGGATTGGGATTGACCTCCAGCACCAGCGGATTACCCGCTTCGTCGACGCGAAAATCCACCCGCGCGAAGCCGCGGTTGCCGAACAGCTTGAAAGTTTCGCGCGCGAGCCGGGTGATTTCGGCCGACAGTTCCGGCTCTTCGGTTTCCAGCCCGAAGCAGCGTGCCGTATGCAGGCTTTCCTCACTGTCGTCCCGCCATTTGGCGTTGTGACCGACGATGCGGGGCTTGGCCGGGTTCCAGTTCACGAAGCGGATTTCCGCGAGCGGCAGAACCCACATGTCGCCCTTCGCCTCGATCACCGAGATGTTGAACTCGCGGCCCTCGACGAAGGCTTCGGCAAACCAGCGGCCTGTGTGGATGTGAAAGCACTCGCGGGCGCGCGCCGGTACCGCCTCACCCAGAACCACCGCGCCATCGTCGAGGCCGAGCGAGGCGTCCTCATTGGACGACTTCACGATGTAGCGGCGCTTGGGATCGAGCCCATGCCACAGCGGACCTTCGGACCAGTCAGCAGTCGGGATGCCGGCGTTGCGCATGATCTGTTTGGCAAACGGCTTGTCACCGGTCGCGACGATCGAGGCCGGGCCGCCTCCCGTGTACGGAATGCCGAGCTTTTCGAGATAGGCCGGCGCTACGCAGGAAAGCTGGTCCTGCCCCATGTGATGTTCGACCATGTTGAACACCACGTCGGGGCGAGTATCGCCGATCATCCTCTGGAACAGCGCGAAATCGGTTTCCATTGGCGCAAGCGATACGGCATGGCCGCGCCCACCAAGCGCTTCGCCGATCTGGCGGGCCGTAAGCAGGGTGTCTTCTTCCTCGATCGGAGCCTGCGATGCGGCATCGGCATGCAGAACGAGGATCCGCATGAGCCCTCAGGCCGCGACGCGGCGGCGCGGGGCGAGAGCGGGATTGCGCTTGAGGAACGAGGTCATGATCTTGCCGATCAGTTGGCGGTAGGTCACGCCTTCATATTTCGCGATGAAGCAAAGGTCCGAATGTTCGGGCCGCATGCCGGCAATCGGATTGACCTCGATGAAATGCGGCGCGCCGAACACGTCGCAGCGGATGTCGATCCGGCCACCGTCCCGGCAGCGCAGCGCCCGCCATGCGGCGAGTGCCACGGCGGCGGCGCGCTTTGCCTCGGGCATCGGGGTCGCGCGCACGATCTCAACCCGCTCTTCCCAGCCGGCGTCCTTGTTCTCATAGCCATAGCCATCGCCGACCCAGCCCGCGAGCGGCACGATCTCCGTCACGCCGAGAACCCGCGCATCGTCCCCCGTGCCGGTGATGCCGACGGTAAACTCACGGCCCGGCAGGAAGGTCTCGACCAGAACCGGCTGGTTGAAGCGGCGGAGCAACTCCTTGGCCGTCGCGGTGAGCGCCTTGCGATCTTCAACCCGCGAGGCGGCGTTGATGCCCTTGCCAGAGCCTTCGGCCACCGGCTTCAGGAACAGCGGGAACGGCAGATCGACTTTGGCGATGTCTGCCGCCCGTTCGATCGTGGCGAAATCCGCGGTCGGCACCCCCTGGCTGCGCACGACATGCTTGGTCATGGCCTTGTCGAGGGTCAGCGCCATGGTGAGCGCGTCGGAGAAGACATAGGGAATCTGATAGGCGTCAAGCAACGTCGGAACCTGCGCCTCGCGCGCCAGCCCGTGCATGCCCTCGCAGAAATTGAACACAGCGTCCCAGCGTTCGCCGGCGACAAGGGCCTCGGTCAGGCGCTTGATGCCGCCGATCTTGACCGGCTCCCAGCCGAAGCTTGCGAGCGCGTCGTATATGGCGTCGATGGTGATTTCGCTGTCGAACTCCGCCGTATCCTCCTCGCTGTATCCCATCGCGAGATAATCGGACCGCAGGTCGTAGGTGATCCCGATGCGCATAGGGCCTATTCCGCCGTCCATTTTGGTTTGTCCGCGCCGAGCGTGCCGCCCGGGTCGGGGTAGCGGTAAACACCGCCTTCGAAGTTCCTGAGCAGCAGGTCGTCGCCGTCGCGGCCGACCACGAAATCGGGACCGATCAGGATCTTCCCACCGCCGCCCGGCGCATCGACGGCGAATTGGGGCGTCGCGTAACCAGTGGTGTGACCGCGCAAGGCCGCGATGATTTCTATGCCCTTATCGACATTGGTGCGGAAATGGGAGGAGCCGCGGATCGGATCGAGTTGATAGAGGTAATACGGCTTCACCCGGCGTTTCAGCAGACCCTGCATCAGCGTCTTCATGAGGGCGGTGTCGTCGTTAATGCCCTTCATCAGGACCGTCTGGCTGCCGAGGGGAATACCAGCATCGGCAAGCCGGGTCAGCGCCTCCGTCGTCTCGGGGGTGAGCTCGTCCGGGTGGGTGACGTGCAGGCTCATAAACAGCGGATGATGCTTCTTCAGCACCCGCGTCAGGCTGGAGGTCACACGTTGCGGCAACACCATCGGCACCTTGGAGCCGATCCGCAGGAATTCGATGTGCTTGATGGCGCGCAGGCGGCCGAGCAGCCAGTCGAGCTTGTCGTCTCCGATGGTCAGTGGATCGCCACCGGAAAGCAGGACGTCGCGGACCTCCGTGTGCTCTTTCAGATAATCCAGCGCCTTTTCCCAAGTGCGGGTCGAGAACTGGTATTCGCCACCGGGATTGCCGACGGCCCGGGCGCGGGTGCAGTAGCGGCAATAGGTCGAGCAGGTTCCGGTGGTGAGGAACAGCACGCGATCCGGATAGCGATGCACGAGCCCCGGGACCACGGTGTCATGATCTTCGCCGAGCGGGTCGTCCGCTTCGTCCGGCATCCGGATCGCTTCTTTACCTGTGGTGACATGGGTCCGGCGAAGCGGTTCGCTCGGATCCTCTAGGCCCATCAGGCTCGCATAATAAGGTGTGATACCGACCGGCAGCGGCCCCTTGTGAGCGGCGACAGCGTTATATTCGTCTTCGGAGAGCCGGAAGATGCGGGAAAGCTCGGTTAACGAGCGGATGCGGGTCCGCATCTGCCAGCGCCAGTCGTTCCATTCGATGGCGGACGTCCCGGGATAGAACCGGCGATAGAAGGCACGCGTGGCCGCGCCGACCGGAAAGCGAAGCGCGGTTTTGCGCTCCGGCACCTCGGCCCTGGGTCTCAATGCGGCGTCCTGAATGGTCACGCTCGGCTTGTTCGCACGGGCCGCCCGCGACGGAGGCTTTTCTTCGCGCCCCCGCACCAATTGGAGACTCATTGGTGTCTCATGACACTCCAGATGTCGCGCTAACCGCGAAAGCCCCAGCGGCGATCTATCAGCGGCACAACAGGTTCTCGGCGATACTTAGAAGCTTTAATCGGGTCGTCAAGTCAAACCGGATCGAGTACTGGATAGGCTGCCTGTGTTTTCAATATAGCGGTACAGTATTCACGATGCATTATTGAAAACATCGAAGATGAAACAGAGCAGTTTGACCCGAATGCACCCCCTCTGCTGCATCATTCGCGAAATGGAAGCTGCACGAGTCGTTCTCCATCTTTTGCAACGCAACGTGCTCATTGGACACGATGCAAGAGTTGTTACGCTTCAAGTTTTCGCACGCGAAGAGAACGCACACGAAAAGAACTTGCACGATCTCCTGTGAATCATCTGCAACATCGCGCGAGAAAAATCTGTTGGTGGGACGCGTGACGCTGAAACGCGCGACTCACTCCGGCGGCGGCGCGGTCATCTGATAGGGCGGCGCGACCCGGTAGACCGTGATGTGGACCTTGCGTCCACGCGAGTAGTTGAAGCCCGAGAACTGGTCGACCGGCACGGCCTGATCGTTCTGCTCGGCCAAGCCACCAAGGAAGGCATCGCGCTCGTGGTCCTCAATCAAGGCCAATCCGCCCTGCATCGCTGCAAGACTTGCCGCCATGCTGCCGTTCGCGAGATGGGTCTTCGTGCCGAGCCGGAAGGTCATGCTCGCTTCCTGATATCCCGAAGCGATGACCGGCGGATCGTCGGGCTGTGCATGGCGAGCGACCGCTGCAACGGCCGCTTCGGTGACCCAAAGCCGGCCCAGATGCGGGACTGTTCCGAACCCGGCACAGTAATACAGTGTTATCGCGGCGATCGCGGCGCCCCCCACGGCCGCCTGACGCTGCTCCCGCAAAGCGAAGACGGCTGACGTCAGTACAAGAAGAACCAGGACCACCGCTCCGGCATAGAGCCAGGCCGGCGGACCATCGCCGAACCGCATGGGCGCATAAAGAAGGAATGCCGCAAACGCCACGCCGACCAGGGTAAACAGGGTGATCGAAGCGAGGCGAAAACCGCGCATCAGCCCGGTCTCAGTCTCCTGCACCTCTTTCAGCCACAGCGCGGAGAGAATGGCGAGCGCCGGATAGGCCGGCAGCACATAATGCGGAAGCTTGGTCGGCGCGATCTCGAACATCAGCCACGTCGCAGCAGCCCACACGAGGAGGAAGCGGACGGCAGGTTCCGCGCGGTGGCGGATGCTGAAGAGAAAACCCGGCAACAGGACCAGCACGGTCGGCCAGAACGAGATGTTCGCGGCGACAAGGTAATAGCCCGGCGGCGCACCATGCGTCTCTTCCCCGCCCACGACCTTACCGGCGAAGTCGTGCCCGAGCGAACTGGCAAAGAACGCGCCATGGCTGATGACGGCGATCGCGATCAGCCATGGCAGGAAGATCAGAAGTGCGATGGGCAGCCCGAGCAGAGGTCTGGTTTCCCAAAGCCAGCGGCCGCGGCGGTCCCAGGTCGAGAGCACCAGTACCGTGATCCCCAGCACCAGAAGATTCACTGGCGCCTTGACCAGCAGTCCAACGCCGAACGCTGCCCATCCTGCGAGGATCAACGGCAAGGACGGCAACGGTCGCGGCGGTGTCGCTTGCGGATCGGCAAGATAAAGCCTGAGCAGCACACCCATGCTGCCCACGATCGTGGCCAGCAGCACCGCATCGGTCTTTGCGATCTTGGATTCGGCGGTCAGCAGCAGCGACAGGCCCAACAACAACGCCGCAAAGAACGAGACTTCGACATCGGCGATGGCGCTTGCAGTCCAGAACGTCAAGGCGACGGCTGCAAAGGCGCCCAGGAACGACGGCACGCGGTAGGTCCAGATGTCGCCATGCGTGGTATTGCCTCGCACCGCATCGATGGCCGCAGTGGCGGCGGCCTGCATCCAGTAGATGCCGACCGGTTTCTTGTAGCGCTTCTCATAGCCCTGCTGGATATCGACGAAATTTCCGGTCTCCAGCATCTGTTTGGACGACTGGGCGAATCGGCTCTCGTCGCGGTCCAACGCCGGCAGGGTGAAGAACCCCGGCAGCCAAGCCACGAAGCAGATCAGGAACAACGCTGCGATGGGTCTGCGATACACCTGCGCCATGAGCCCCGCGGCGGCATTATTCATAAGGAATCCCTGCAAAATGGCGCGGCGCTGCGGGCCTGTTCCCCGCGGAAGTGCGCCTGTATAAGGCGGCGGCGCCGGGGTGAAAAGGCGCGGAAACCCAACGGCCCTCCCCTAATATATATGCCCGAGCCCAATGTTCCGTTTTCGCTGCTCGTCGCCGTCATGGACGAAGCGGAGAACATCAAACCAGTGCTGCGCGAGGTGATGGCGGCCCTGAAGGACTGCGACCCGGCGCGTTACGAACTGGTGTTCGTGGACGACGGCTCGCGCGACAACACGGTCGATGAACTTCTCTCCATGCGCGCGGAGCTGCCGATGCTGCGTGTGGTCAGGCATGATCGCAACTACGGCAAGAGTACCGCACTGCGCACTGGCTTCCTCGCCGCCCGCAACAATGTCGTTGTAACGATGGACGGCGACGGCCAGAACGATCCGAACGACATCCTGCGCCTGGTCGCGCCGTTCAAGAGCGGCGATCCGACCTTGGGCCTCGTCGCAGGTCAGCGCATCCGCCGCGCCGACACGGTGCGCAAGCAGATCGCCTCACGCTGGGCCAACCGGCTGCGGCAGGCGCTCCTCAAGGACGGCGCACGTGACTCGGTGTGCGGTCTGAAGGCGATCCGCCGCGACGTGTTCCTGCAACTGCCGTTCTTCGACAACATGCACCGTTTCCTGATCGCACTGGTGATCCGCGAGGGTTATCGCACAGAGTTGATCGATGTGGTCGATCGGCCGCGCGCCGCCGGACGCTCCAAATACGGCGTGCTCGATCGCGCCTTGGTCGGCATCCCGGACCTGTTCGGGGTAGTATGGCTGCGCAAACGGCATCGCGGCGCCCCGCAACCGACCGAACTTTGACCGTCACAGTGGCGCGCTGAACCGAAGAGCACAGGATGGGCTATCTCGCACATTTATACATGCTGGCGCTGCAGAACCCGCAGGATGCGCTGTGGAACGGCATCGGCTTCCTCGGGCAAGCGGTCTTCGGCATCCGCTTCCTGATCCAATGGCTTCGTAGCGAGCAGGAAGGCAAGAGCGTCGTGCCGATCGCCTTCTGGTACTGCAGCCTGGTCGGCGGCCTGATCAGCTTTTCCTATGCGGTACACATCCATGCCTGGCCGCTGCTGATTGGCCAAGGTATGCCGATCCCCATCTACATGCGCAACCTGTATCTGATCCATCGCGAGCGCGCCGCACTGCGCGAAGCGGCCTGAGTGAGTCGGAGGAAGTTGTCACGCTAGGCCGAACGGACCCTACTGAAGTTGCAAAAGCGGTAACCGCGTTGATCGCCGGACTGGTATTGGTGGCGCTCCTGTTTCATGCCATCGGAGGGATGTCGTTCGGCTCCGCACTGCTGATCGAGTGCTTCGTCCTGCCTCCCGCTGTTCTTGCGATGTTTCTGGTCTTGCTCGTCGGCCGCTGGATTGGCATCCGAGCGAGGATAGCAAGCGGATTGACGCTTACTTTGTCTATGCCGTTCGGGATCGCGGCCGCGGCGGTCGGCTTCTGGTTCGGCTTCCTCGTCCTCATAAGGAGTTGGGATCACCTGCCGTGAGGGCTTCCGGACACCGATGATACTGGCCCTATGCTAGGATCGCGCAGATAGAACCGAATCTCCTGGGGGGGCGAAACCCGATGCGTCTGTTTCCGCTGCTGGCCATACCGGTCCTGATCTACAGCCTGCTTGCGCTAGCCAACGGCGGTGCAGAGCCTGCGACGCAGAACTTCCTGAACCACGTCGTCACAACCATTCCCATGATGTCCAAGCAGGCATGGGAGATCCATGTCAGCGATCTGGTTCTCCTCCTGACCCTCTTTTTCCTGTTCTTCGAGGTCGTGAAGTCGACGCGCACCAGCACCCGCCAGATCATCAATCACGGCCTGTCGATGCTGACCTTCATCGTCGCGCTGATCGAGTTCATTGTGCTGCCTGGTTTCGCGACCAGCACGTTCTTCCTGATCCTGACGATGACGCTGTTCGACGTGATTGGCGGTTACACGATCTCGATCGTGGCTGCCGAACACGATATCGGCGTGGGCCGCGCCCGCGACGATTGACACCGTAATTCAGCAGATTCGGCAGCCGGCAATAGGGATGCTAGCGTTCCTCCAGACAAAATCCGGAGGAACACATGAAATACCGCAAACTTGGCGCCAGCGATCTCAACGTGTCGGAGATATCGCTCGGCTCGTGGCTCACCTATGGCGTGGGCGTCGATAACTCGAATGCCGTGGCGTGCGTCGAGAAGTCGTTCGATTTGGGCATCAACTTCATCGACACCGCCAATGTTTACGGCCGTGGGGCGGCGGAGAGCTTCCTTGGCGAAGTGCTGGCCAAGCGCAAACGCGACTCCTACGTGCTCGCGACCAAAGTGTTCGGCGACATGGGAAACGGTGACCAGGGCCTGTCGCGCGCGCAAATCGTCAAGCAGATGGACGCGTCGCTCAAGCGCCTTCGGACCGACTACGTCGATCTTTATCAATGCCATCGCTACGACACCAACACACCGCTGGAAGAAACGATGGAGGCACTGACCACGCTGGTGAAACAGGGCAAGACGCGCTGGATCGGGTTCAGCGAGTGGTCGCCGGAGCAGATCGAAGCGTCGTTCAAAGTGCCGGACTCAGCGCCGTTTGTCTCCAGCCAGCCGCAATATTCTCTGCTGTGGCGCCGGCCGGAACAGAAGGTCATCCCGATTTGCAAAGCCCATGACGTGTCGCAGATCGTTTGGTCGCCCATCGCGCAGGGCGTTCTCTCCGGCAAATACCTGCCCAGCACGCCGCCGCCCGCCGACACCCGCGCGACCAGTGATCAGATGAGCGCGCCGATCCAGGGCTGGATGCGCAAGGAAGTCCTCGAAGCGGTGCAGAAGCTGAAGCCGATCGCGAAGGACGCCGGCTGCACGCTGTCGCAATTTGCGCTCGCGTGGGTGCTGCGCGAGCCAAATGTCGCCTCGGCCATCGTCGGCGCGAGCAAACCGGCGCAGCTCGAAGAGAACGCGGCCGCGTCCGGCCTCGCCATCGATCCAGCGCTGTTCGCACAAGCCGAAGCGATCGTTGCGGCGATCCCGCGTCCCTAAGCGGGAATCTTCACGCGCGCCAGCGGCAAAGGCTGGCCCGCGACTTCCACCCGGGTCCTGAACACCGTGCCGACGTTCTCGCGGCCGGAGTCGTCCGAACCGGTCACGACATACAGGTCGCGCAGATCGTCGCCGGCGAAACAGAGGCTCGTCACCATCGGCAGCGGCACCGCCAGATCGCCGCGGTGTTTGCCGTCAGGCTCGAAGATCGCGACGCGGCTCCCTCGCGCATCGGCGACCCAGACCGAGCCATCGCTCGCCACTTTCAGGCCATCCGACACATGGCCCTCGCCAAGATGCGCGAACCGGCGCCACGGCCCGACCGAACAGTCCGTGTTGACGTCGTAGACCCGCACCAACCCGGCGCGGGCATCGGAATGATAGAGATGCCTGCCGTCCGGCGAGAAACCGAGACCGTTGGTCAGCATCACGCCGTCCGAAAGCGTGCGCATGCTGCCATCGAGATCGATCACGTGCAGAAAGCCTGGCTTGGGCTCATCGGCGAACACGCGATACGCGAGCGAGCCGACATAGATGCGCCCCGCCCGATCGGTGGTGAAGTCGTTGAAGCCGATCGCGGTCAGCACTGCGTCCGGACTGAGCAACACCTTCGTCTCGCCATCCGGGCCAACCCAGGCGATGTTGCGTCCGCCGACGACCAGACCGCCGGCTTCGTGGAGCGCCATCCCGCCGACGCCGCGGCGTTTCGGGATGATGGTCGACACGCTATCGCTTCTGTCGAGCAGATAGACGCCGCCATTCAACACATCGCTGAAATAGAGACCTTTGGCCGGATCCCAGACCGGCGCCTCAACCAGGCCGTAGCCGCTCACAAGCTCTTTCATCGCTAGCCCCGGTATTTGCGCTGCAGCTTGCGCATGCCGCCGATCCAACGGTTGTAGTCGTTGGTTTTGCGCCGCATGTATTCGAGCACTTCGGGGTGCGGCAGGATGAGGAAATCCTCGTCCTCGATCGCGCGCAGGCAGGCGTCGGCCACGACGTCCGGCTCCAGCATACCGTCCACGCTGGCAACGCCCTGCTCGTTTCCGGCGGTCATCGCGGTGCGCACCGCCTGCGGGCATAGCACCGAGACCTTGATCCCCTGATCGCCATGGGTAATCGCAAGCCATTCGGCGAGCGCCACTGCGGCATGCTTGGTCACCGCATAGGGCGCAGAGCCGATCTGCGACAGCAGGCCGGCAGCCGACGCAGTACTGAACAGATAGCCGCCGCCGCGCGCGATCATCCGCGGCACCAGATGACGCGCCGCCCAGACATGTGCCATCACGTTGATGTCCCAGATGCGGTCCCAGCGCTCGTTGGAGACTTCCGCGCCACCGCCGATGCCGATGCCGGCATTGGAGCAGAACAGATCGATGGGACCATGGTCGCGCTCAACCGTCTCAATCAGATGCTGGATGTCTTCTTCCTTGCCGACATCGGTGGTGAAGGCGATGCCGCCGATCTCATCGGCCACGGCCTTGGCGCCCTCGCCGTTGCGGTCCGAACAGACCACCAGCTTCGCGCCCTCTTTGGCGAAGCGGCGGGCAAGCTCACGGCCGATGCCGCTCGCGGCCCCCGTCACCACCACAATCCGGTTCCTGATCTCCATCGTCTGGTTCCTTTGCGTTTCCGCCGAGAACCATAGACCGGTCAACCCCGCGCGTCGCTAGGGCTTAAGAAAGGATTCGCGCAGAGACGCGGAAGCGCGAAACCTCCAGCGTACCTCGCCCGACGCTTTGTTCGGCGCGCTACGCGTGTCAACCGGCTCAGGCCAGCGCATTCGTCTGGCGGCTGTTTGCTTTCAGCGCCTCTGCGCGAACCAAATGCGCCAGTCTCTTATGTGACCATCCGCAGGAGGACGTAGAGCAAGCCGGCGATCAGCATGGCAGCCGGCAGCGTCAGCACCCAGGCGGCAGCGATTGAACGGACGGTGGACCACTGCAGCCCTGAGCCGTTGGCGGCCATGGTGCCGGCGACACCGCTCGACAGAATATGTGTTGTCGAGACCGGCAAACCGTACAACTCCGCCGCGCCGATGGTGAGCGCCGCGACCATCTCTGCCGATGCGCCTTGCGCGTACGTGAGATGAGTCTTGCCGATGCGCTCGCCGACCGTCACGACGATGCGCTTCCAGCCGATCATCGTCCCGAGACCCAACGCGATGGCGACGCAGACCTTCACCCAGAGCGGGATGAACCGCGTGCCCTTCTGCATACCATCTGTATAGGTCTTCAGCGTCGCCGTTTCGGCGGCGTTAAACTTGGCGCCCTCCTTGGGAAGCAGGCGCGTCGCGTCGCCCGTCAGGTACATGTCGTTGCGCAGGTTGGGGGTGGCGGCGGCCGGCACATGCGAGATCGCGCCGTAGTTCTTCACATTGGTCGCGATCTCGGTGGACAAGGAGGCGAGACCGGCGAACACCTGCGGCTGGTTCAGCTTCTTGTCGCGCAATGCATCGCCCACGATCTTGCGCGCATCGTTGGCCGACACAGTGGGCGTGCCATTGGCGTGAGCCGCGAACACGCCTTGCGCCGCCACGGTCGCTTGCACAAACACCGGCGTTGCATTGTCGGGCATGGTGCGGTTGAGCGCGTAGGCCGTGGGGGCGGCGCCGATCAGGATCAGCATGATCAGGCCCATACCCTTCTGGCCGTCGTTGCCGCCATGCGCGAACGAAACGCCGGTGCAGGTGAGGATCAGAAGGCCGCGAATCCACCATGGCGGTGGCGCATCGGTTTTGGGCTCCTGATAGAGTGCCGGCGTGCGAATGAAGAATTTCATGATGAGCAGCAGTATCGCCGAGAACACGAATCCCATTAGCGGGCTGAACAGAAGCGCTTCGCCGACATTGAGGGCTTGATTCCAGTCGACGCCGCTCGTTGCCTGTCCGGCCGGCGCCATCAATTGGTTGGCGAGACCGACGCCCATGATCGAACCGATCAGCGCGTGGCTGGAACTGTTTGGGATGCCGAGCGCCCAGGTCGCGAGGTTCCACACGATCGCGGCGATCAGCAGCGCGAAGATCATCGCGTAGCCGGCACTGCTTCCGACCTGCAGGATCAGTTCGACTGGCAAGAGTGTGATGATGCCGTAGGCGACGGCGCCGGTGGACACCATCACGCCGAAGAAATTCCACAGGCCAGACCACACTACAGCGACGACCGGCGGCAACGAATGGGTGTAGATCACGGTGGCCACCGCGTTGGCGGTGTCGTGGAAGCCGTTGACGAACTCGAAGCCCAGCGCGATCAGCAGGGCCAGGCCCAACATCGCGAAGACGCCGAGGGCGAGCGGCTCGTGCACGCTCTGAATGTCGTCGAGCAGGCCGTGAATGCCGTAGCCGAGGCCCGCTGCGAGCAGGCAGAAGAACACGACGATCGTGCCCATGCCGGTCTTCTGATCGAATTTCGGGGCGCCCCGGAAATGTTCCGGCGCGGCAGTCGTGTCGGTCATGATCGTCCCACCCTTCTTGGTTGGTGGGATGTAAGGCGCGAGCCGCAACGGTTTTATGACCGTCGGATGGACGCTCGCCTACACTCGAATTCGG
>DASXDS010000034.1:0-8769 GCA_036490455.1 Rhizomicrobium sp. | reverse complement strand
GGTCCCGCGGGCGCGGCCGGTGCCGCGCCGAAAGCGGTTTCAGCCGGTCATCCGCAAACACGGCCAATTCCCGCGTTTCCGTGCGTTCGAACTGCTCCCGCCGCCCCGCTGGCGCAGGCTCATGGCCCGCTTCAAACGCGCCGAGGCAATGGCCGCTCTCACCCCTCCACGCGAAGCGTTGGAGGGGTCGCGGCAAAGCCGCGGGGGAGGACCTTGAGCGCGTAAGCGCTTCTTGTTTGTTTTCGGAGAACAGGTCGAAGCGGCCGAACGAGCGCGGCTTTGCCGCGCAAGCTCCTCCCCCTCGCTCCGCTCGACCCCTCCAATTCGCGATGCGAATTAGAGGGGTGGGCTTTGGCGCGCGATGGCTCCGCTCACCCTCCAACTCGCGAAGGCGAGTTGGAGGGGTGGTCAACCGAAAATCGCGTGCTATACGCCGCCGCCATGCTTGTTTTCGACAACATCGTCTACCGGATCGCGGGCCGCGATATCCTCAAAGGGGCGACAGCCAGTCTCCCCGCGGGGCGGCGCATTGGCCTGGTCGGACGCAACGGCGCGGGCAAGACGACGCTGCTGAAGCTGATCCTGGGCCAGGCCCATCCGGACGACGGCGAGATCACGATGCCCGGCGGCTGGCGCGTCGGCACCGTGGCGCAGGAGGCGCCGGCCGGGCCGGAAAGCCTGCTCGACGTCGTGCTCGCCGCCGATACCGAACGCGCCCGGCTCCTGGCCGAAGCCGAACACGAGAGCGATCCGCACACACTCGGCGACATCCATGCGCGGCTGGAAGCGATCCAGGCCTATTCGGCGCCCGCGCGCGCGGCGGAAATCCTGGCAGGTCTCGGCTTTTCCGCCGCCGACCAGCTTCGTCCGTGTGCGGAGTTTTCCGGCGGCTGGCGGATGCGCGTGGCGCTGGCGGCGATCCTGTTCTCCGCGCCCGATCTGCTGCTGCTCGACGAGCCGACCAACTACCTCGACCTCGAAGGCGTGATGTGGCTGGAGAACTACATCCAGCGCTATCGCGGCACGATCGTCATCGTGAGCCACGACCGCGATCTGCTGAACACCGCGGCGGAGTTCATCCTGCATCTCGAGCACGGCAAGCTCACGCTCTATGGCGGCGGCTACGACACCTTCGCGGAAGTGCGCGCGATGCGCCGCGCCAACGACATCGCCTTCAACAAGAAGCAGGAAGCGAAGAAGGTCCACATGCAGGCCTATGTCGACCGCTTCCGCTACAAGAAGGAAAAGGCGCGCCAGGCCCAGACGCGCCTCAAGATGATCGCGAAGCTGCAATTCGCCGACGTGCCGCTCGACGAGCACATCGCGCCGATCCGGCTGCCGCAAGGCCCGGCCGCGACGCCGCCGATGATCACCTTCGACCGCGCCTCGGTGGGCTACGAGCCGGGCAAGCCGATCCTCTCCAACATCACGCTGCGTTTCGATCCCGACGATCGCATCGCGCTTCTGGGCAAGAACGGCAACGGCAAGTCGACCTTCGCCAAGCTGATCGCGCAGAAGTTGCCGCTGATGGGCGGCGAGATGGTGCGGGCGCGCAAGCTGCAGGTCGGCTATTTCGCGCAGCACCAGATGGAAGAACTCGACCTCACCGCGACACCGGTGCAGATCCTGTCGCGGCTGCGGCCGCAGCTGAACGAGACGCAGTTGCGCACCCGCGCCGGCGCGATGGGGCTGGCGGGCGACAAGGCGCTGACCAAAGTCGGCAACCTGTCGGGCGGCGAGCGCGCGCGGCTGATGCTGGCGATCGCCACGCTGGATGCGCCGAATCTGCTCATCCTCGACGAACCGACCAACCATCTCGACATCGACGCGCGCAACGAATTGCTCTCGGCGCTCAACGACTTCGAAGGCGCGGTGATCCTGGTCAGCCACGACCGGCGGTTGCTCGAGTCCACGGCGGATCAATTGTGGCTGGTGGCCGATGGCGGCGTGCATCCGTTCGACGGCGATCTCGACGACTACCGCAAATTCCTGCTCTCAGGCGAAAACACCCCGGCGCGGCGCGAAGAACCAGCGGCGGCGAAGCTCACCAAAGAAGAATTGCGCCGCGATGCGGCGGAGAAACGCCGCCGCCTGAAGCCGCTGAAGGACAATGTGGATGCGGCCGAACACGAGATCGCGGCGCTGAATGCCGAGATCGCGAAATACGACCGCGTGCTTGCCGATCCGCTCCTGTTCAGCCAGGACCCGCAGAAGGCGAAGAACGTCTCGAAGAAGCGGGCCGATGCGGTGAAGAAGCTCGCCGACCTCGAATCGCGCTGGCTCAAGATGCAGGAGGAATACGAAAATGCGATGGGCGCGGACGCTTGAGGGCGTCTTCTGCATCCGTCTAGAGTGCGTCACCGCGGTGGGGCACCGGCATGGGCGCGTTCGAGCACGTCATTTCGCTTCTTTCGTTCGTCTACGCGCTGGCGATCGCGCATCTGCTGACGACCGTGGCGCGGCTCATCGGTTCTCGCGAGCGCGTGACGTTTTCCTGGTTGCACGCCTACTGGATGCTGAACGCCCTCATCGTGCTGGTGGTGGACTGGATCAGCTACTGGGACATTCGTTCGGTATCGGCGTGGACCTTCGGCAGCATCCTCATCGTGCTCACGCAATCGTTCGTGGACTACCTGCAGGCCGCGCTCGTCTGTCCGGAGATCCCGCAGGAAGGCGCCATCGACCTCGTTGCCTTCCACGAGACGCGGTCGCGGCGCTACATCGGCGCCTTCGTCGCCACGACGCTTAGCGCCACGCTTCTCAACCTCTATTTCGGCAACGCCTACAACGTATCCGAATATATTTCACAGAATGCCGCGACCATCCCGCTCTTCCTGATCGCGCTGACCGCCGCACTCGTCCGCAGCAAATGGGTGCAGATCGCAGCCCCCGTCCTGCTGCTCGCGGTGTGGAGCTATTATCTCTTCGAGTTGCAGACCGCGCTGAAATAGCCCGGTGAAGGACTCGAGCGGTTTTCGTCACCAACAAAACTTGTCATCCCGGCCGAACGGAGCGCAGCGAAGTGAGAGCAGGGACCCATTGGGCCGATAGCGCGATGTCCGGAAGATCGCGCGTGCGGATGAATGGGTCCCGGCTTCGCGCTACGCGCGATCCGGGATGACAGATTGGAGGGAGTTGGGATCGGAGCCAGAGCTTAACGCTTGAGGCCGGCGCGCGCGAGATCGCCCCATTCCTTCTGGGCGCTGCGATAATGGCGCTGGCCGTTGTCGATGTTCTTGACGACCTGTTCGTAGAGCGCACGCGCGTCGTCGCGGTGTCCGGTCTTCTCCAGCAATGCAGCATAGCGGGTGCGCGCTTCTTCGCCGCCGGCGTAGCGGACCAGGCGCTTGTATTCTTCCAGCGCCTCGTCGTTCTTGCCCTGCGCCTCGAGCGCGCGGGCATAGATCATGTGCGCCTCTTCCGACTGGAATTTCGGCTCGACCGCCTGCAGGTGATCGAGCGTCGCCTGCGCGCCGGCCGCATCGCCGCCCAGGAACTGCGCCCGCGCATAGTGCAGCAGCAGCGCCGGATCGTCCTTGAACTGCCCCTGCAGCACGCTCTTGTAGATTTCGAGCGCCTCGCCGATCTGGCCGCGCTGGACATATTGCTCGGCAAGCGCGCGTTTCGCGTCGACCGAGCCGACCATCTCCGCTTCGCGCAATGCCTGGCGATAGTCGCGGTTGGGATCGAGCGCCGCCGTTGCGCCCGACCTCATACGCGAAGCGGTGCGGCTGCGGAATAGCCCCGGCAGGATTTCGACCGCGATGTAGATGAGGCTGCCGATGCCTGGCAGAAAAACGATCACGTAGACCCACAGGAAATTGCCGCCGCGCACCGCATGCACGACCGCCACCGCCATGATGGCGAGCACGACCCAGCCGATCGGGCTGTAGAGCAGACTGAGGATTCCCAATGCGGCGGCTTTCCGGATGTGAGCGATGGTTGCGCGGCTCATGTTGCCGCGAAAACGGTAAGCGGTTTAGCAAGCGCCTCAAACCGAGAGCAAGCACCGCGACATATAAGTCATCGGCGAAAAGCCGGGAAAACCGGCCCCGGCGGCCGGTCTCGATTTGCTTTTCCGGCTAGAAGAGCGCAGGGCGGCATCGTTGTGCCCGCGCGGCACTCGCGAAAGGCGCCTTGCATTGACCGATGTCCGTTTTTTCCGTCGCGGCGGCCCCTTCACATTGGGCGATCTGGCGGCGCGGGTCGGCGCGGAATTGCCCTCTCAGGCACCGGCGGCTTTCATGGTGAACGACATCGCCGCCCTCGATCGTGCACAGTCCGGCGAGATCAGCGTGTTCAGCGACGCGCAACATTCCGCGGCTTTCGAGACCACCCACGCGAGCGTCGTTCTCACCAACCGCAAACTCAGCGCGCACGAACACAACGGTTCCTGGCTGCTGCTGGTAAACAATCCGCGGCTGGCCTTCACGCAGATCGGCTATCTGTTCTATCCGCCGGACGCGCTCCTGGCGGGGACGCACAAATCCGCACAGGTCGATCCCACGGCGACGATCGGCGCGGACGCGCAGATCGATGCCGGTGCTGTGATCGGCGCCGGCGTGGAGATCGGCCTGCGCAGCCACATCTGCAGCAATGCGGTGATCGGCGACGGCGTGGTGATCGGCAACGACTGCATCGTCGGCGCAAACGCCGCGATCAGCCATACGCTCATCGGTTCGAAGGTGCACATCGGCAGCAACGCCAGCATCGGCAATGCCGGCTTCGGCTTCGTGTTCGGTCCCGACGGCATGACACGCATGTCCCAGCTGGGGCGCGTCGTTATTGCCGACAACGTCGAGATCGGTGCGAATTGCACCATCGACCGCGGCACCATGAGCGACACCAGGATCGGCACGGGAAGCGTGCTCGATAACGCGGTCCACATCGCGCACAACGTGGTCGTCGGCCAGGGCTGCGTGCTGGCCGCGCAGACCGGCATCGCCGGCAGCACCACGCTGGGCGATTTCGTGGCGACCGGCGGCCAGGTCGGCATCTCCGACCATCTGAGCGTCGGCTCTTATGCCCGGATCGCAGCCAAGAGCGGCGTCATTCGCGACATAAAGCCGAAGGAAACGGTTGGCGGCTATCCCGCGCTGCCTGCCCGGCAATGGCATCGCCAGACGCTCGCCTTGCTGCGGCTGATCGGTCGCAAGGCAAACTGATTTCGACTTAATGTAAAGGCGCGTTTCGGAGACTCGCGGATGGCCGCGTTCGAACACATCACCACTCTGCTTTCGTTCGTCTTCGCATTGGCCCTCACCCACCTGCTGGCGAGCGCGACCGATCTCATCCTCAACCGCGAGCGGGTGCGGTTCTCGTGGACGCAGACGATCTGGATGGCGAACGCGGCCATCCTGCTGCTGATCAACTGGCTGTCGCTCTACGGCGACAAGAACTTGCGCGAATGGGACGCGACAACCATCGGCGTGCAATTCCTTTTCACGGTGCTGCAGTACTTCACCTGCTCGCTGGTCTCTCCTGCTATGAAGGAGGGAGAGACGCTCGACATGGGTGCGTTCTTCGAGCGGCAGAAACTCTATGCGCTGGGCGCGATTGCCGCGCTCGGCGTGTTCGCGATCGCGATCAACGCCCTGTTCTGGAGCAAGTTGAGCAACGAAACCGCGATCCATTTTATCGCCGATCAGGTGGTGATCGGGGTGCTGCTCGTTATCACGATTGCGGCAATGGTCGTGCGTCCGAAATGGCTTCAGCTCGTGCTCGCGGCGGTATTCACGGCCGGGCTTTTGATCCCCTATTTCACGACATCGCTGAGCTAGGCCTGCTTTTCGAACCGGCCGCTCGGGCTTTCCTTCCAGTAGGTCGCATCGTGGCCAGCCGCCTTCGCCTTCTTCCAGGCGTCGCGGGTGCGGGCGAGCAGTTCCGGATCGCGGCCGTCGAACACGAGCACGATGCGGGTGAGCGCTTGTGTCATCGCACTATCCCAGGCCGGCGGCTCGGCGCCGCCGACCAGGAACAGGACATCGGCGGCGTTGGCGTTGTTGCCCTCGACCGTGATGAGCACCGGCTGGCGCGCCGCATTGCCGTCGCCCTGTTGCGCATGGGGCAGGAAAGTCTGGTCGTTATAGGTCCACAGAAGCGAGTCGATGGCGTCGGCGCGTTCGGCCGACTCGGCGCGGATCAGCGCACGCCAACCGCGCTGCAGCGTCCGCTCGATCAGATCGGGCAACACCTCGTCCAGCGTGCGGCGCTCAAGGTGATAGAAGAGCGTTTCGGTCATCGGAACGGCCCGTTGAACGCAAAGTGCGCGAAACGCTTCGTGGCGGGATCGTATTCGACCCCGAAGAAGCCTGGGCCGCCATCGCAGACCATATCCGCCTTATAGCGCCAATCCGGCAGGAACATGGGAGGCAGGTTTGGATTGATGGCATGGCTGCGCGGCAGCGCGTTCACATAGATGATCTTGTGGCCCGCAAGCACCAATCCAGCGTACTGGCGGACGGTCATGGCGGAATCGAGTTTGATCCGCGGATAGTTTTTCAGCTCCGCCTGCAACGCTGCGGGCAGAGCCGATTCCAGATCGCGGATTTGTTGCGCGGCGGGCGTCCACGATCCCTGAAAATCCTTGGGCGACACGCGGCTGCACTGATGAAGGAGCGCCGTCGCGGCTGCAGGAGCGAGCAGAGCACCGTCCTGTGGATTCAGGGTCTCGGCAGCCGCAGTCCAACCGGTCGCGAACAGCAACCCGGCGATCAACCCGACCTGCAAAGCCATCACTTCTCGTAATGGTCCGCCACGAGACGATCCAGCACACGCACGCCCCAGCCGGTGCCCCAACTCGGGATGTGGACCTTCTGTTCGCCGTCCTGCCAGGCGACGCCGGCGATATCGAGGTGCGCCCACGGCGTGCCCTTCTCGATGAAGCGCTGGAGGAATTGCGCCGCGGTGATCGAGCCGGCATAAGGACCGCCGATGTTCTTCATGTCGGCGATTTTCGACTTCAGTGCCTTGTCGTAGCCCGGGCCGAGCGGCAGACGCCAGACCGGCTCGCCGACCTCTTTTCCGGCGCCGGTGATGCGCGTGCTCAGCCTGTCGTCGTTGGAGAACAGGCCGGCATGTTCGAGGCCGAGCGCCGTCATGATGGCGCCGGTCAGCGTCGCCAGATCGATCACGAATTTCGGCTTGAACTTGGTCTGGGCGTACCAGAGCGCATCGGCGAGAACCAGACGGCCCTCCGCATCGGTGTTCAGCACTTCGATGGTCTGGCCGGACATCGATTTCACCACGTCGTCCGGGCGCTGGGCGTTACCGTCCGGCATGTTCTCGACGAGGCCGATCACGCCGATCGCGTTCACGCGCGCCTTGCGCGCGGCCAGCGCATGCATCGTGCCGACGACCGCGGCGGCGCCGCCCATGTCGCCTTTCATGCCCATCATGCCGGCACCGGTCTTGAGCGAGAGGCCGCCGGAGTCGAAGCACACGCCCTTGCCCACGAACGCGACCGGCGCTTCGGTCTTCTTGCGCGAACCGTTCCACTGCATGACGACGAGCTGGCTCTCGCGCACGCTGCCCTGTCCCACACCCAGGAGCGCACCCATGCCGAGCTTCTTCATGTCGGCGACGCCGAGCGCCTGCACTTTCACCCCAAGGCTCGACAACTTCTTCGCACGGGTCGCGAACTCGACGGGCGACAACACGTTCGGCGGCTCGTTGACGACGTCGCGCGCCAGGAACACGCCATCGGCAATCGCGGACAAGGTCGCCCACGCCTTCTTCGCGCCGGACGCGTCGCTCGTCGCGATGACGATCTTCGCGAGCTTGGATTCGAGATCCGCCAGGTCTTTCGTGCGGTAATGATTGAAAGTGTAGCTCTTGAGCTTCGCGCCCATCGCGAGATGCGCCGCAAGTTCACCCGGCTTCACCTTGGCGCCCTTCGGCACATCGATCTCGAAGGTCGCCTGCGTTTCACCGGTGCCGAGAAGACGGCCCGTGACGGTGGCGGCAATGTTTTCGGCGCGCGGGCCGGTCAGATCCGATCCCTTGCCAAGTCCGACCATGACGATGCGCGACGCCTGGACGCCGGCCGGCGCCAGCAGCTCGAGCATCTGGCCTGTCTTGCCGGTGAATTTGCTGAAACCCAGCGCCCGGCTCAATGCACCACCGGCCTGCTTGTCCAGAAGCGCGGCCGACGGGGTCAGCGCACCACCATCAAGGGCCCCGACAATCACAGCTCCTGCTGGCGAAGCGGCGGCATTGGACGCGGCAAATGACAGTTGCATGGCTTTCTCCGGAGAATTGTTAAGGTCTGGGGCGAAAAAGGGGTTTTATCGCCGTAGGTTAGTTCGAGTATGGTTGCCCGGCGGGGTTGGGCGAGTGCTAGTTTAGGGCGAATCCTCAAAGGGACGAAAGGGCGCGGCGGCTGGCGCGCACTTTCTCGATAAACACCGGACCCGTATGTCGCGACTCTCCAACTATGTGCTGAGCCAGCTTGCCGGTCCGACCGCGCTGTTCGCGCTTTTGATGACCACGGTCGTATGGCTGACCCAGTCCCTGCGGCTGCTGGACCTGGTGATCAACCGCGGCCAGTCGGCGGCGACCTTTGCCTATCTGACGTTGCTGATCCTGCCGAGCCTGCTCGTCATCATCCTGCCGATCGCGTTTTTCGCCGGTACGCTCTATGCCCTCAACAAGCTTTCGACCGACAGCGAACTCGTCGTGATGTGGGCCTCCGGCTACAGCCGCGCGCAGTTGGCGCTGCCCGTTTTCGTGACCGCGGCCGGGGTGATGGCAGCGACCTATCTCTGCGGC
>DASXDS010000043.1:0-122768 GCA_036490455.1 Rhizomicrobium sp. | reverse complement strand
GGGTCTGGCTGCTGGATATTGTTTTATCGCCGCTGCTGATACTCGGGCCAAAGGCAAATTGAGTGAGCGGAATATTTGGAGCTGGTTCGAGGGCGCTTATGCTCTCTTTGCTGTTTTCGGTTATGCGATAGGCAATCTCATCGCCGGTTTGTTCTGATATCGAGCATGCGTCGTTCAGCAAGAAAGGAATGGCGATCATGGCAGCCAGAACGACGCCAATCGCGATCACCATTTTATGGCGTTGCCAGAACGACCCTATCCCCTCAGACATCCTCCAAGGGTACACCGTCGAATTCTAAGACCGCTAGAGAGCGCACAGAAGGAAGGCGGCCGGGAACGTGCCCAAGCCGGGTCAGTGCGCTTGTGGCGTTTGGGCCAACGCACCGTATCGTTCTGCGGCGCCGGGGCGCCGTTTCACCTGGGTGGCCCACACTCCGGTGGGCCATGACAAGCGGGTTGTTGAGCGCGCCAACGTCTTCCAGCCCGCCAATGGGTTCTTTTCGCTCGCGGTAAGCGATGTTACGTCAGCCGCGCACCGGTACGAGGATGGCCCTATGATTCAAGGCTCCTGCCATTGCGGCGCGGTTCGCTGGCGTTTCGATGGGCTCCCCGATGAAGCCACGGCCTGCAACTGCACCATATGCCGCCGCTACGGTGCGTTGTGGGCGTATGGCTTCGAAAACGAAGACATCCATATTTCCGGAGACACGCGGATCTATGCGTGGGGAGATCGCGACCTCGGCTTCCACTTCTGTACCGATTGCGGCTGCATCGCCGCGTGGTGGGCGACAGAGAAAGGCGCCGACGGCCGGCGGTACGGCGCCGTCAACCTTCGTCTGGCGGAGCCCGATTCCGTCGCCGCCATTCCGATCCGCCACCACGATGGGTTCGACACGAGGAAGGACCTGCCGCGCCACGGGCGCTCGGTTGCGGATATGTGGTTCTAAATCATTCCGCCAAATGCCTTGTCCAATTCAGCCGTTCAGTTTCAGGCGACCCTGCGACACGTGGAAGGCGAAATAGACACCCGTCAGCACGACCGCGAGACCGAACCAGGTGAAGGCGTAGGACAGGTGATTGTTCGGAATGTCGACGATCGTCTGGCCGCCCCTGGGCCAGCCGCCGGGATTGGGCTTTGCATCGGCATCGACGATGGCGTCTTGCGCCGGAGAGACGTGCACCGCTTTCGCCATCGCGGCGGCATCGCGCGAGAACCAGATGCGATGCGCCAGATCGGGCTTCGGCGTGAAGAGGCCCGGTGCGGTGGGCCAGCGCCAGTATCCTGCGACCTGCTGCTCTCCGCCAACCTGCCCTTCGGGACGCGTTGCCGGATCGCGGCGCTCCGGCGGCACATAACCTCGGTCGACCAGATACGTCCGGCCATCGTCCGTCACGAGCGGCGTCACCACGTGATAGCCGGGATCGCCTGCGAGATCGCTCGCGAACAGATAGGTCTCTTTGCTGTTGTCGAAACGCCCGCGCACGGCGACGTGCAGATATTCGTCGTTCTTCTGCGGTTGCATGCGACCGGCATCCAGCATGACAGGCGGCGTGTGTATGTTGCGGTCGATCGCTGCGATCAAACCCTCTTTCCAGTGCAGCCGCTCCACCTGCCACACGCCGAGCCCGATCAGCACCGGCAGCATGATCGCGGTGGCAATCGTCGGACCGCGAGCCGGACGGAAATGCAGCACGGCTTAACCTCTCCCGCGCGCGGGAGAGGTCGGTTGGCGCGCAGCGGCAACCGGGTGAGGGGACGTGGAGAGCTGGTTCTGTATCGAACACTTACCCTCACCTGCTTCGCGCTTTGCGCGAAGCTGTCCTCTCCCGCAAGCGGGAGAGGTTGAACGCAGCGATCGCGTTTCGATCATCATTCCACCAGGCGGCCTTCGCGCGCCTGATGGCGGTATTGCAGCACCATCAACGTCGCTTTCACCAGACGCAGGCCGCCCAGCACGACGATCAGGATGAGCGGCAGCCAGATGACGGCATGTACCCAGTAAGGCGGCGCGTATTTCACCTCGACGAACAGCGCGCTGCCGCAAATCAGGAAACCGGCGATCAGGATGACGAACACCGTCGCGCCGTCACCGACGTCGAACATCGCATAGTCGAGGCCGCATGCGGTGCAGCGCGGTGCGATGCTCAGAAAGCCGGAAAACAGAGGCGCCTGCCCGCAGCGCGGACAGCGCGCCAGAAGGATTGCCGCAACCGGACTGGGCGCCGCCGCCGCTGCGTCCGGTGCCGCCATCAGGCCGTGACCGCGCCCTCGCCCCACACATAGATGCAGGAGAACAGGAACAGCCACACCACGTCGACGAAGTGCCAGTACCAGGCGGCCGCTTCGAACCCGAAGTGGCGGCTCGGGGTGAACTGACCCGCGATCGCGCGGAACAGGCACACGCTCAAAAAGATCGTGCCGACGATCACGTGGAAACCGTGGAAGCCGGTCGCCATGAAGAACGTCGAGCCGTAGATCGCGCTGAGATTGCCGACGCCGGCCGCCAGAAAGACATGCGCCGGATCGGTGAACGGGGTGAGCGCCGCCCCGTTGAAGCCGAAGGTGAACGGCGCGTGGGTGTACTCATAGGCCTGGACGGCGGTGAACGAGATGCCAAGCGCCACGGTAAGGATCAGGCCCTGGATCGCGCCCTTGCGGTCGCCGGTCTGGATCGCGTGATGCGCCCACGTCACCGTCGTGCCCGAGGTGAGCAGGATGAGCGTGTTGAGCAGCGGGAAGTGCCACGGATCGAGCGTCACGATCCCCGGCGGCGGCCAGCTTCCGATCGAGACGTCGTGCGGGAAGATCGCGGAGTTGAAGTAGGCCCAGAACCACGCGACGAAGAACATCACTTCCGACGCGATGAAGAGCAGCATGCCGTAGCGCAGATGCAGCTTCACCACCGGGGTCTGGTCGCCGCCGATCGATTCATGGATGACGTCGCGCCACCAGCCGACGAACATGATGGCCAGCAGCACCGCGCCGGCGATGAACACGAAGGGCTGGCCGTTCAGGCCGTGGAAGCCGCCATAGTCCTTGTTCATCCAGAGGACGGCGCCGCCCAGCATCGTGAAGGCGGCGATCGAGCCGACGATCGGCCACGCGCTCGGTTCGACGAGATGGTAGTCGTGCTTTACGTCCGCATGCGCCATGACCGGCCTCTTCCCCTACTGAAATGTCGCGTGCAGCCGCACGATCGACATCACGAAAAACAAAATCACCAAACCGCCGAGCGCGAGTGCGATGGCAATGGAGCGGCGGCGTCTTTGCCGGGCGTTCTCTTGCAGCCTCGCGTCACGCTCTTCATCGCTTTCCATTCCTCACGTCCAAAGCGCCAGCGGTGACAGGTGGAGCAGATGCTCCACGATCAGCGACGCGAACAACGCGAACAGATAGACAAGCGAAACCAGGAACAGACGCCGCGCGGCAGGCTCCTTCGCCTCGTCGCCCTCGACAAGGACGGCGAACGCCGCCAGCACGAACACGCCGCCGATGAGGGCTGCGCATGCCAGATAGAGCGCTCCGCCCAGCCCGATCGCGGCCGGCGCGAGGCCCATCGCGAACATCGCGAGCGAGTAGAGGAATATCTCGATACGGGTGCGGCGCTTGCCTTTCGCCACCGGCATCATCGGCACGCCGGCGCGGGCGTAATCGTCGGAGCGGAACAGCGCGAGCGCCCAGAAATGCGGCGGCGTCCACAGGAAGGTGATGGCGACCAGCACCAGCGGCGCGAGGCTCAGCGAACCGGTCACCGCGGCCCAGCCGATGGCGGGCGGCAAGGCGCCCGCGAGACCGCCGATCACGATGTTCTGCGGCGTGCGGCGCTTGAGCCAGAGCGTGTAGACATGAACATAGAAGAAGATCGTGAACGCGAGCAGGAACGCCGCCAGGAAGTTCACGAACAATCCCATCACCGTCACGCTGCCGGCAGCCAGCGTCCAGCCGAACGCCAGCGCCTCGGCGCGGTCTACCCGGCCGAGCGGGATCGGACGGCTCGCGGTGCGCGCCATCTTCCTGTCGATGTCGGCGTCATAGGCCATGTTGAGCGCACCCGACGCACCAGCGCCGATGGCGATGCAGAACAGCGCGGTGAACGCCGTCAGCCAGTCGACCGAACCTGGCGCCACGACAATCCCCGCGAGCCCGGTGAAGATGACGAGCGACATCACGCGCGGTTTCAACAGCGCGAAATAGTCCTCGACCGAGGCGGATTGCGGGAATGTTTCGGCGACGGCCATCAATCGACCTTCGGCAGTTCGGCGTATTGGTGGAACGGCGGCGGCGACGAAAGGGTCCATTCGAGCGTCGTGGCGGCCGGACCCCACGGGTTGTCGCCCGCAAGGCGCTTCATCGCGAACGCTTCGGCCAGCATGGCGAGGAAGATCAGCACGCCGAAGCCGGCGATGAAGGCGCCGATCGACGACACGTAGTTCCAACCCGCGAAGGCGTCCGGATAGTCCGCGTAGCGGCGCGGCATGCCGGCGAGACCCAGAAAGTGCTGCGGGAAGAACGCGAGATTCACGCCGATGAACGTGACCCAGAAATGCAGCTTGCCGAGCGTCTCGTTGTACATGTAGCCGCTCATCTTCGGGAACCAGAAGTAGAAGCCCGCGAAGATCGTGAACACAGCGCCGAGGCTCAGCACGTAGTGGAAGTGCGCCACGACGTAATAGGTCTCCTGCAGCACGACATCGACACCCGCGTTTGCCAGCACCACGCCGGTCACGCCGCCGATGGTGAACAGGAAGACGAAGCCGAATGCCCACAGCATCGGGGTTTTGAACTCCACCGAACCGCCCCACATGGTCGCGATCCAGGAGAAGATCTTGATGCCCGTGGGCACCGCGATGACCATCGTCGCGAACACGAAGTACGCCTTCGTGTCGACGGAGAGGCCCACCGTGTACATGTGGTGCGCCCAGACGAGGAAGCCGATGAAGCCGATCGCCACCATCGCATAGGCCATGCCGAGATAGCCGAACACCGGCTTCTTGGAGAAGGTCGAGATGATGTGGCTGACCATGCCGAATCCCGGCAGGATAAGGATGTAAACTTCCGGATGGCCGAAGAACCAGAACAGGTGCTGGTAGAGGACCGGATCGCCGCCGCCCGCCGCGTTGAAGAACGAGGTGCCGAAATGGCGGTCGGTCAGAAGCATGGTGATCGCGCCGGCCAGAACCGGCAGCGACAGCAAGAGCAGGAACACGGTCACCAGGATCGACCACACGAACAGCGGCATCTTGTGCAGCGTCATGCCCGGCGCGCGCATGTTGAAGATGGTGGTGATGAAGTTGATCGCGCCCAGGATCGACGACGCGCCGGCGATGTGGATCGAGAAGATCGCGAAGTCCATCGCAGGTCCGGGCGAACCGGTGGTCGAAAGCGGCGCATACAGCGTCCAGCCGCCGCCCACGCCCATGCCGCCGCTGTCGCCTTCGACGAACATCGACAGGATGAGGAACGCGAAGGAAAACGGCAGCAGCCAGAACGAGATGTTGTTCATGCGCGGGAACGCCATGTCCGGCGCGCCGATCATCAGCGGCACCAGCCAGTTGCCGAACCCGCCGATCATCGCGGGCATGATCATGAAGAAGACCATGATCAGGCCGTGGCCGGTCACGAACACGTTGTAGGTGTGCAGATCCTTGAAGACCTGCATGCCGGGCTCCATGAGCTCGGCGCGCATCATCATCGACAGGAAGCCGCCGACCAGACCGGCGCAGATCGCGAAGATAAGGTACATCGTGCCGATGTCCTTATGGTTCGTCGAATAGACGTAACGGCGCCAGCCCGTGGGGTGATCGGCAGCGGCGTGTCCGTGGGTGATTTCAGCCATATCCCGTGTCCTTGATTATTGTGCGGCGGCGAATTCGGTCGCCGGGGCGTTGGCGGCATACTTCTTCTTGGCGTTGGAGACCCAGGCGTCGAACTCCGCTTGCGGCACCACTTTCACTTCGATCGGCATCTGGGAATGGCGCGCGCCGCACAGTTCGGAGCATTCGCCGTAGAACGTGCCGGTCTGCGTCGCCTTGAACCAGGTCGAGTTGATGCGGCCCGGGATGGCGTCGATCTTCACGCCGAACTGCGGAATGGTCCACGCGTGGATCACGTCCGCGCCGGTGGTCAGCACCTGCACCACTTTGTTCACCGGGACGACGATCACGTTGTCGACGCCCAGAAGCCTGGGCTCACCCGCCGCCTTGGCCTTCTCGTCCGACAGGCCGAGCGAGTCGAACTGGAAGTTGCCGTAGCTCTTGTAGGCGTAGGTCCAGAACCACTGCTTGCCGATCGCCTCGATCGTCAGGTCCGGATGCGGCATGTCCGCTTCGAAATAGAGAAGGCGGAACGACGGGATCGCGATGCTGACGAGGATCAGAACCGGAATCAGGGTCCAGGCGACTTCGAGGATCGTGTTGTGATGCGTCTTGCTCGGGATCGGATTGGCGCTCGCGCGGTAGCGAATGATGATCCAGCCCATCAGCCCTGCCACGAACAGCGTGATGGCGCTGATGATCCAGACCAGCGCGGTGTGGAACGTCTCGATGCGCTCCATCACGCCCGAAGCCGCGGGCTGCATGTCGAGCTGCCACGGATGGGGTAGCGCGCTGGCCGACGTGGCCGCCAGCACGACGCCGGCAAACGCAACCGCGCCGAGCAGCTTCGCGCTTGTTTTCCTGAGGAACATTCGGCCACCTCGCAAAAGACCGGCGCCTGCAAAAGCAGCACGCGCCCCCTTGAATCTTGGCGAGGATTTAGAGGCGCTAAGCCCCTAAAGTCATTGCGACCTTATGGCACGGGGTTACATTATTACCCGCAGATTGGTGCGGGCTTTCGCGTTGTGCTGCACTGCGTTTTGCGCGCGCGCATCACCATATAAGCTCAAGCGAAGCATCACGGAGTTTGCGTATGGCCGACGGAGATCTCTTCTTTTCCCGCACTGGTATGGATCGCGGCCGCGTTCAGGCCATTGCCGATGATGCGCTCAACGGCGCGGACGATGGCGAGCTCTATCTCGAATACAGCCAGTCGGAGACCTTCGCGTTCGACGACGGGCGGCTAAAGGCCGCGACCTTCGACACCACCCAGGGCTTCGGATTGCGCGCGGTTTCCGGCGAAGCGACCGGTTACGCGCACGCATCGGAACTCTCCGAGGATGCGATTCGCCGCGCCGCCGACACCGTGCGCGCGGTTTCGCGCGGCCATTCCGGCACCCTGGCGTCCGGGCCAGTGCGCACCAACGCCAAGCTCTATCCGGATATCGATCCGCTCAACTCAGCGGCGTTCGAGGCGAAGGTGAAGCTGCTGCAGGACATGAACGAGTATGCGCGCGCGAAGGACGGCCGGGTGAAGCAGGTGTCCTGTTCGCTCGCCGGCACCTGGCAGACGGTCGAGATCATCCGTCCCGGCGGCGAGGTCTATAAAGACGTGCGCCCGCTGGTGCGGATCAACGTGTCGGTGGTTGTCGAAGAGAACGGCCGCCAGGAAAGCGGCAGCTATGGCGGCGGCGGCCGCGGCGGCTACACCGAATATGTGACGCGCGACTATTGGGAGCGCGCGGTCGACGAAGCGCTGCGCGGCGCACTGGTGAATCTCGAATCCATTCCGGCGCCGGCCGGCGAGATGACCGTGGTGCTCGGCCCCGGCTGGCCCGGCATCCTGCTGCACGAAGCGATCGGCCACGGCCTCGAAGGCGATTTCAACCGCAAGAAGACCAGCGCCTTCGCCGGCCTGCTCGGCGAGCGCGTCGCCTCCCCCGGCGTGACCGTGGTCGACGACGGCACCATCGGCGGCCGCCGCGGCTCGCTCACCATCGATGACGAAGGCACGCCGACCTCGCGCACCGTGCTGATCGAGGACGGCATCCTCAAAGGCTATATGCAGGACCGGCAGAACGCGCGGCTGATGGGCGTGGCGCCCACCGGCAACGGGCGGCGCGAATCCTATGCATGCTCCGTCATGCCGCGGATGACCAACACCTACATGATCGCCGGCGACAAGGACCCGGGCGAAATTCTCGCGAGCGTGAAGAAAGGCGTCTACGCGTCCAACTTCGGCGGCGGCCAGGTCGACATCACCAGCGGCAAGTTCGTGTTCTCCTGTACCGAGGCGTACCTGATCGAGGACGGCAAGATCGGCCCCGCGATCAAGGGCGCAACGCTGATCGGCAACGGCCCGGACGCGCTCACCCGCATCCCGATGATTGGCAACAACATGAAGCTCGACACGGGTGTCGGCACCTGCGGCAAGAACGGCCAGAGCGTACCGGTCGGCGTCGGCCAACCGACCTTGCGCCTCGACGGCATGACGGTCGGCGGCACGGCGGCGTAGTGCCGGGCACCGATACGCTGATCTTCAAGATCGTGCACGCCTCTGAATGGGCGCAAGCCGAACGTGCACGCACATACGAAGGCTCCGCGAAAGATCGGGCCGACGGCTTCCTGCATTTCTCGACCGCGTCGCAACTCGAAGAAACGTTGACGCGCTATTACGCCGGCGCGACCGATCTCGTCCTGGTCGCGGTGCGCGAAACCGCGTTGGGCGACGCGCTCAACTACGAACACGCCCCATCGCGCGGCGAAGAATTCCCCCACCTCTACGCCGCCCTGCCCGTCACGGCCGTCGCGTGGGCGCGCCCGATCGGACGCGACGCCAACGGCGCAGCTGTGTTGCCGCTCTAAGTCCCTTTCACTCCCAAAACCGTCATGGCCGGGTTGAGCGGAGCGAAATTCCCGGCCATCCCTTGCCGCGATTGTCGGCGATAAGGCTTGTTCCGCAGCCACGCGGTTATGGATCGCCGGCACAAAGCCCGGCTGTGACGACTGTGGCTTTGAGAAGAACACAGCGGCATGCCTATACCGCCCTCTCATGGCGCAAGGGCGGTTTTTGCAACACGAAGATGTGGCTGTTAGCCTGTCCGCGCAACGCGCGGCGACGATCATGACCACGACACATTGGCGCAATGCCGTCACGGGCGACTTTGCCAAGGCCGGCAAATGGAACGACGGCAAGCCAGCCATCAAGGACGATGCAATCATCGCCACAACCGGCGCGGACTACATGGTCAAAGTGATCAGCGCCGACGCGGCGCACACTTTAACGCTCGACTCTGTGAACGCGACACTCCTGGAGAAGGCGCAGGGATCGCTCCATGTCGGCACATTGAACATCGAGGCCGGCACAGCCGTCCTGACCACCGCCAATACCATCGGCAGCATCGTCATGACCGGCGGCGAACTGGAGTTTTCCACCGGCGCGGCGCTCGGCGACGCGACCATCTCGCTCGCCAAACAGGCCATATTGGCAGCGACGGCAAGTGCCGAGGTATCCAACAATATCACTCTGGTCTATCCGCAGGCGAGCTTTGCCGTCCACAACGGTTCCACCCTGACATTGGATGGCAGCCTGTCATTCGACACCCTCAATGCTGAGACGCTGAACTTCGTCGGCATCAATGCCAATGGCAAAGGCGATGGGACAGGTGTCGTGGACCTTGATTCAACCATCGGCGCCATGAGCGCGCACAATTCTCTGGTAATCAAAGGGGTGACGCTGGGGACCTCGATCGCGGACAACAGCGGCTTCGACTCATTCCTTTCCCAGATGCAGAGTTTCCAGATCGAGACCAACGGCCGTCTCGACCTCACCCATCAGAACAATGTCACGCTGGAGAATTTTGACGGAGTTGGAGCGCTCGTGAATACGGGTCCGCACGAGGATATTACCCTCAACGATCCCGCGTTCGGGGGCAATATCACCGGCGACTTCGACCTGTCGATGGATGGAGGCGAGGTCGGCGGGACGATGACACTACAACCCGGCGATGCGATACACGTAATAGACTCTGGCGTTATCTTGTCCCATTTCGACGGCGATGCGCCGGCGATTGATCTGGAAGACGCGGGTACTTTTTCCGGTGGCAATTTGCGTTTAACGGGCCTGTCTTACAGCGGCACCGCGCCAACCGTAGATATGGGAACCGGTCAAAACAACAGCTTGACCATCGATCACACGTTCACGGGCATAATCAGCAATTTTGGTGGCCACAACGGCGGCACCGATCACATCTTCTTCGACGATTTGAGTGGCGCTACATCCAGTACGATCACGTTTCAGTACGTGCCGAATGAATCGGGAACTGGCGGCCAGTTGACCGTGACTTATGGGGGGTTGCCTGCGTTCACCTTGAACCTTGAGGGTTCATATACACAGGGCGATTTTACCGAAGGGACGGACCGGAACTACGAGATCAATTGCTCCGCCGAGCAATCGTCACCGCATGTTCCGGCGCACGCGGTGGATGCGCTGATCTAGCCGCGGACAAACCTGCCATCGATCCATCTTGAATGCGCATCTCCATGCGCATAGGCTATGCGCATGCCAAAGAAACGCCGCTTCGAAGACCCGCCGCGAAAATTCCGCGGCGCGCAGCCGGTCCGGCACAGCGGCCCTATCGGCCCCGGTCCGAAGCCCGGCCGCAAGCAGGCGGTGAATGTGTCCGTGGATGCGGAGATTCTGAAATTGGCCAAGGAGATGGGTGTCAATCTGTCGAAGGCCCTGGAGGATGCCCTGCGCCGCGCCACGCAAGACGAACGCGCGCGGCGGTTCTATCTCGAACACAAAGCCGCGTTCGACGCCTACAACGCATACGCGGAGAAGTATGGAACACTGACCGAAGCGTTCGAGCGCGAATTCGGCGAATGATCCGGCAGTTCGATGTCCTCGCCAATCCGGTGGCGAGCGCGCGCCGCGCGTGGCCGTTCCTGCTCTGCGTGCAGCACGACAATCTCAGCTATCTTCCCTTTCGTCTCGTCGCACCGCTTGCCTTGACGCAAGTCATCCGGGAGCCGTCACGGCTCTATCCACAGGTCCGGGTCGGCCGGTCGGCGTTGATCTTCATCCCACACGATCTTACCTCGCGCCCTGTCAAGCAGCTCGGCGAGCCGGTTGCCAGCCTGCTGTCCGAGCGCGAGCGCATCGTCGCGGCGCTCGATCTGGTGTTCACCGGAATCTGAACGCACGCCCTCCCGACATAGGCGGTAACTAAAGCGCATCGCGCGGTAGGCCGAAAACGACTTACAGCATCGCGAAGGCATGTCGTCCGCCGCCTAAAGACAAAGGGCAAACCCGTGCTATCGACTCCGGCGCTGCAATGAGGGACGGAGTCATGAAAGAGATCATCGCCAAGGCGATCGCGGGTGTCGCCATCCTGGCGCTATCGGCCGGCACAGCGACGGCGGCAGACACCAACGTCGTCATACGCGACGCCGGCAAGAACACACCCGCGCAAGTCGATCCCGCCGGAAAGCTCGATGTCGGTCCTGCGGCGCCCGGTCAGTTCTTTCACACCGACTATCTGGGTTTGCAGAGCAGCGTGGGCTGTGCCGCGATAGCAACCGCTCCGGGCGGCAAGGCACTGAATGTCCGTCAGGTGCGAATAAACATATACGGCGATCCGGCGCCGGGTCCGAACAACAATCTCGCCGTCTACAGCGATACGGCCTGCAATCAGGAAGTCGGCGACATGAACCCGCCCGCAATCGGGCCTTACACGATGACGTTCGATCCGGGCGTGACGAGCCAATCCGGAATGTCCGTTCGCGTGACCGGCAGCCTCAGCGCCGAAGTGTTCGTCGACGGCTTCTACATCCTCGCAGGCGCCGCTCCCGCGTCATCGAACACAATACAGATGACCAGAGACCGGGCGAACGCGCAGCGCTAGACCAGCGGACCTGTGCCTTATTTCCCGTCAACATCGTCAGGCCGGGTAAGCGTGTATTGTCTGTAGAGTTGCGCCTTGTTACCGTTCCCGCGCAACGCGCGCGGCGACCATCATGACCACGACACACTGGCGCAACGCCGTCACCGGAGATTTCGCCAAGTCCGGCAAATGGGACGATGGCAGGCCCGGCATCAAAGACGATGCAATCATCGCCGCAACGGGCACGGATTACACTGTCAAGGTGATCAGTGCCGACGCGGCGCATTCGCTGACGCTCGACTCCGCCGATGCGACGCTGCTGGAGAAAGCGCAAGGATCGCTCCATCTGGGCAGCCTGGACATCGAGAGCGGCACGGCGATCCTCAAGACCGCCAACACCATCGGCAGCATCGTGATGACGGGCGGCGAATTGGAATTCTCCAAAAGCGCGGCCCTCGGGAGCGCTGCGCTATCGCTGAGCGGTGAAGCGATCCTGTCGGCGACTGCGGACGCGAAGATCGCCAACAACATTGCCGTGAACGAGCAGGGCAGCATCGCTGTCGGCGACGGCGCAACCCTGAAGCTCGAAGGTGCTCTGACGTTCGACAACAATTTGAGCGAAAGTCTGAAGATCATCGGCAGCGGTGCAAACGGCGCCGGTGACGGCACAGGCGTTGTGGACCTGGACGGAAATGTCGGCGCAATGAGCAGTGCGCATCCTTCAACTTTGACGCTCAAGGGCGCGACGCTGGGAAGCTCGGTGGCGGACAGCAGTTCGTTCGGCGCATTCATTTCGAGTGTGCATGAGATCGTGATGCAGAACCAAGGCTCGCTCGACCTGACCAATCAGGACAACATCACCTTGCCCGAAATCGAGGGGCGCGAGGGGCGCGGAGAGATCGTCAACTCGGGTCCGCTCGAAAATCTCACCCTCGGGAATGGGGGCACTTACGCTTTTTTTGGCATCAAAGGCGATTTCGACATCACCATGGACACTACTCTTGTGGGAAAGATCGCCCTGAAACCCGGCGACGTAATACACGTAATCAACTCGGGCGGGTTCGATCATGCCGACTTTATTGGTAACGCTCCAGCGTTCGACTTGGAGGCTCCGGGCGGCAGTGGCGAATTGGATTGTTTGGGTAATGTTACCGGTGCCCCGGTGTCGGTCGATCTGGGAACCGGCCAAAACAACAAAATGTACGTCGATTTTACGTTCACCGGAACGATCAGCAATTTTGGCGGGCACGACGGTGGCACCGACGTCATTCAGATTGTTGTTGGTGGCGAGGTGGGTGTCACTCCCACCCTGCACTATGAACCGAACGAGGCCGGAACCGGCGGTACGTTGGTTGTGCAGTTCGGGACATCGCCGGCGTTGGACCTCAACCTAGAGGGCACCTACACGCAGAGCGATTTCACACTAAACCCGCTTGACCGTGACGAGATCGACTGTTCCGCCGAGCAACCGCCACCGCATGTCCCGGCGCACGTGCTGGACGCACTGATCTAGCGCCAGGAGATCGTATGACCACGACACACTGGCGCAACGCCGTCACCGGAGATTTCGCCAAAGCCGGCAAATGGGACGACGGCAGGCCCGGCATCAAGGACGACGCGTTTATCGCAGCGACTGGCCCAGACTACATCGTCAAAGTGGTCGGCGCCGATGCGGCGCATGCCTTGACACTCGATTCAGCTGACGCAACGCTCAAAGAGAAAACGCACGGATCGCTCCACCTCGGTGTCCTGAACATCGAGGCTGGAACAGCCGTTCTGACCACCGCCAATACCATTGGCAATATCGCACTCAGCGGCGGAGACCTAAAGTTCTCGGACGGGGCAGCACTCGGAGACGCTGCGATCGCGGTCAGCCACCAAGCAACCCTATCCGCAACGGCGAACGCTGAAATCGCCAACAGCATCATGGTCACCGGTGCAACCATCGCGGTGAGCAACGATGCAACGCTGAAACTGGATGGCGAGATGACGTTCGACACCAGTTTGGCAGAACGGCTGAACTTCATCGGCAACAACGCAAACGGAGCAGCCGACGGCTCCGGCGTTACAGACATGGATGGCAGTATCGGCGCGATGAGCGCCCACACCTTTTTGCTCATCAACGGCGCTACGTTGGGAAGTTCTATCGCGCAAAGCGGCGCTCTCGATACATTACTCACGAACGCGCAGACCATTGATCTCGAAAGCAACAGTGTCCTCGACCTTACAGGTCAGAATAATCTCATCCTGCATAGTTTTGGCGGAACAGGAGAACTCGTAAACACGGGCGCGCGCGAAAATGTTACAATTTTCAACGGTTCATTTGGCGGCACGACCACCGGTGATTTCGACCTCACGATAGAAGGTACCTCAATCGGTGGGACAATCGCTCTGAAACCAGGCGATAAGATCCAGGTGATCGGCGGCACCGATTTTTTGAAGACTCATTTCCAGGGTGACGCACCGCCGATTGTCTTGTCGAACTCAAATGGCGGTGCCTTGACGTTTGACGGTGACACCTACTCTGGCGCTGGGCCAGCAGTCGACCTTGGGACCGGCCACAATGTTAACTTGTCTATCGACCATGGCTTTATAGGGACTATCAGCAATTTTGGTGGTCACAACGGCGGTGGCGACACAATCATCCTTTTGGATGCAACAGACCAAACTCCCTCACTCGAATACCAGCCCAATGCAGACGGAACCGGCGGCGAGTTGATTGTGCAATATGCGACCGCACCGGAATACGATCTAAATTTGATCGGCAGTTATTCGCAAGGAGATTTCACAGTAAACCCCGGTGACCCCAGTCACATCCACTGCTCTGCCGAGCAGTCAGCGCTGCGTTTTCCTGTTCACGAAGTGGATGCGCTGATCTAGGGCGCGATTTCCGAAAGCGTAACACGCACGCCCCAACGCGGTTATCTTGACTAGTGAAGTGTTCAACGCAAAGCCGTCATGGCCCGGCTGAGCACAGATTGTCTGTAGAGTTGCGCCTTGTTACCGTTCCCGCGCAACACGCGCGGCGACGAGCATGACCACGACACACTGGCGCAACGCCGTCACAGGAGATTTTGCCAAAGCCGGCAAATGGGACGACGGTAGACCCGGCATCAAGGACGACGCGTTTATCGCAGCGACTGGCCCAGACTACATCGTCAAAGTGGTCGGCGCCGATGCGGCCCATGCCCTGACACTCGATTCAGCCGACGCAACATTGAAGGAAAAGGCGCACGGATCGCTGCATGTGGGCACGCTGGATATCGAGGCCGGTACGGCAATCCTGACGCAAGCCAATACTATCGGCAGTATCGCGCTGAGCGGCGGAGACCTGAAGTTTTCCGACAGCGCGGCGCTTGGAAACGCCGCGATAGCGATCACCCACCAGGCGATACTGTCCGCAACCGCCAACGTCGAAATCGCCAACGACATCGCGGTGAAAGGCGCGAGCCTCGAGGCCAGCAACGATACGACCCTGAAACTGGACGGCGCGCTGACGTTCGATACCAGTGTTGCAGAACAGCTGAACGTCGTCGGCAACAACGCAAACGGTGCAGCCGACGGCTCCGGCGTCATCGATCTGGATGGAAGCATCGGCACGATGGCCCCTCACACGTTTCTGCTTGTCAGCGGTGTGACACTGGCGAGCTCGATCGAGGAGAACAGTGCTTTCGATGCGTTCCTATCCGGGATACAGACAGTGGATATCGAGAATCATGGTGTTCTCGATATCACCCATCAAAACAATATTCTTATGGATGACGTGGTAGGAGATGGAGAAATCCTCAACTCAGGCCCACGTGAGAACCTCACCTTGGGACCCAATCATTTCGAAGGTCAGGTTAGAGGCGATTTCGACCTGACAATCGCAGGCGGATTCTCGGGGACGATCGCTCTGAAATCTGGCGATGCGATACACGTTGTCGGTGGGATTTCGTTCGAAGGAACGACCTTTATTGGCGACGCGCCGCCCATCGACTTGAAGAACCCTCCGGTGGGAGGCGGCAACTTATATCTCGACGACACAACTTTCACTGGAGCTCCGCCATCTGTCGATCTCGGTACCGGCCAAAATATTATCCTGCAAATCGATCACACCTTCGGCGGGACGATCAGCAATTTTGGCGGCCACAATGGCGGCACAGACTATATTAGGATTGTGGATGAGAACGGGAAAGGAGCGCCCACTCTCCAGTACGAACCGAATGCGACTCAAACTGGTGGTGAGCTGATCATACAGTTTGGGACCGCGCCGGCGTTCCACTTGAACCTGTTGGGCACGTATACACAGGACGACTTCAAAATCGATCCGGATGACTCTGCAGAGATCGACTGTTCCGCCGAGCAGCCGTCACCGCATGTCCCGGCGCACGTGCTGGACGCACTGATCTAGCGCACGATTTCCCAAAGTTTGGCGCGCACGCTTCCAATCATGCTGAGCGCAGCGAAGTTCCCGGCCATCCATTGCCTCGGTGCCGCCAGAGAGCCCGTCGTGCGGGCCGCGGAGGTTATGGATAGCCGGGACAAGGCCCGGCTATGACGGTTTTTGTTTGAAAGGCCGGTACCGAAGTGGCGGGTTCGATCAGGAAGGCAATATAATAGGTTTTTTTGGCCTTTACGAAATCCACTTTTGTTCTAGACTCCCGAGGATGATGGCTACAACGCGCATCAAGAGCAAATCGTCGAGATCCGCGTGTTGTCAAAAACCGAGGTTCAATTCCGACAGAAAATTGCAAAAGCGTGAAAATAAGCGAGAGGAATCAAGCAATGCCTTACAAACGTGGCGCGCCGCCGGGCAACAAAAACAGGCTGATTCACGGCCTTTATAGCCGCCAAATCGCCGAGCGGCGGCGGGCCGTGCGCCACTGCAAACGAATGGCACGCATGCTGCTCGCCCGCGTCGCCATCGTCATCCGCACCCGCGAGGCGCTTGCCGGCAAGGTCCCGCGCGCCCGGCCGGTGCCGCGGCGCAAGCGGTTTCAGACGGTCATCCGCAAACACGGCCAATTCCCACGTTTCCGTGCGTTCGAACTGCTGCCACCGCCGCGCTGGCGCAGGTTGATGGCCCGCTTCAAACGCGCCGAGGCAATGGCCGCGCGAGCTTCTCCCGATGGCTGATCTCACCCCTCCACGCAGCGAAGCGGAGTTGGCCGTCTCCGCTACGCTCCGCCGCGCCTGAGAGACTCACTCGCCACGCCGGAGCCTTTGGCGGAGGCGGGAGGGGTCGCGGCAAAGCCGCGGGGGAGGAGCTTAGCGTGCGAAGCGCGCTTCATGTTTACGTTCGAAGAACAGGGCGAGACGGCCGAACGAGCGCGGCGTTGCCGCACAAGGTCCTCCCCCTCGCTCCGCTCGACCCCTCCAATTCGCGACGCGAATTGGAGGGGTGGATCAGAGTGGCGTCCCGGTTACGGGTCCATCTCGTAGACCGCGCCGGTGCCGTTGCCGCCGGCCGACGTCGTTCCGAAATAGCTTGTCCCAACCCGCGCCGGACCCGACAAGGGTTGCAATCCGTCGCCCGCGCTCTGCCCGAAGCTGTGCATCACCTGCTCGGTCCAGGCCGTCTGTCCGCCGGCCGGCGGTGTCAGACGGAAGAACGCGCCCTTCGCGTCAGCGCCGCCACCGGTTGCCGCGCCGTAGAAGACGCCGTGCGGGCCGAGCGTCATTTCACAGTCCGGAGACACCTGAGGATCGTTCGCCTGGTCGCCGAAATTGTAGAGGATCTTCTCGCCCCACTTCGCATCCGCGGTCTCCGGCGCCGTGAGCGCGAAGATTGCGCCATTGCCGTTCGAACCGCCGCCGGCGCAGCCGAACAGAACGCCGCCTTCGGCTTCTTTGACATTGTGCAAAGGTGCGACGGCATCGAACGCGCCCGGCGCGCCAAAGTGATGCAGGACGGTCTCCTTCCACACGGTCTTGCCGGCTTTGGGCGGCGTCAGCCGGAAGACGATTCCGCTCGAATAAAATCCGCCCAGCTGTGTGGTGCCGGTGAGCACCCCTTTCTGGTTCACGAGCAGGCTGCCGTAGAACGGCATCTTTCCGTCATTGCCGCCGCCGAACACGTGAAGGATGGAGTACGCAGTCGTGTCGCCAAGCGGACTGATGCTGTAGACAGTGCCCATGTTGGGCGAAGCGGCCGCAGCGGGTTGGCGTACAGGCCGGGACTGGTTGTTGGCGTCGAACCCGGTCGTCGTGCCGTAAAGCAAACCGTCCTTGCCGAACACCACGCCGGCGCTCGGATAGTACCCGTCCGAATTGATTGGATTGAACTCGTGCAACGTTGTCAGCGTCCACGTCGCGCCGTTGGGGACGAGCTTCCAGACGGTGCCGCTTGCGAATGTGCCGCCGGTGCGCGTGGTGCCGTAGAGTTCTCCCGCCGGGCCGATCAGCACGGGCCCCTCGACACCGGCCCCGCCCGGGAAGTTGAACACCATATCTTCTTTCCAGGTGTTGCCGGTCTTGGTCAGGCGCGCGACCGAACCGCCGGCGGACGGGCCGCCTTTGAACGTCGTCACATACAGGTGACCGGCGGAATCGGCGACCGGCGCCGCAAACGGCTCCCACCCGTCATTGCTCCCGAGCGCGCCGAATTTGTAGATGACCTTGTAGGGACTGGCCGATGCCGGAGCGGCGGCGATCAGGGTTCCGAGTGCAAGACCGGCGACACCGGCCAACAGACGCGATACGCGTGACATGAATTTCCCTCGACTGATGGATTACAACGCCCTCATGAACTCAGTGACATATTCGAAAGCGCGCTGCCAAGATCGCGGCGCTTTATTTACGCGGTTTGTTTTCGAATGCTGACAGCTACTGCCAAGTTCCTGACATGGGGTGGAGTTCCATCTGCGAGATTTCTGCTTGGCGGAACATTGTTGGGTAAGTGGCACAACATGGAGTCGAAGCTTCAGCGATGAATCGGGATCAGTGCCTCGCGGCTATGTTCGAAAATGCGGTCAACCGCACCATCCTGCAGCGGCTGCCTGCGATCGGCGTGGCCGATGCGTGGCTTGTCTCGGGCGCGCTGTTTCAGACGGTGTGGAATGTGCAGACGGGGCGCGACCCGCGCTACGGGATCAAGGACTACGACATCTTCTACTTCGATCTCGACACCTCCTACGAAGCCGAGGACGCGGTCATCCGCAGAACCCGCGCGCTGTTTGCCGGCATCGAAGCGGACATCGAAGTGCGCAACCAGGCGCGCGTGCATCTGTGGTATTCGGAAAAGTTCGGAGCGCCCTACCCGCCGCTCACCCGCGCCACCGACGGCATCGATCGCTTCCTGATGCATGCCGCGCAGATCGGCATCCGCCGAAACGGCGACGGCTTCGCGCTCTACGCGCCGCATGGTCTCGACGACATCGCTGAGATGATCATCCGCCCGAACCGCACGGCAAATTTCAGCGCGACGCTTTACCGGAAGAAAGCGGAGCGCTGGAAAGCATTGTGGTCCGAGTTGACCGTGCTTCCCGCGTGACCGGACCCGCGCCCGCTCATGACCCTTGGGGTGACAGGGAAAGCGTGCTGCTGGTCAGTCGCACAGGTGGCGCTTACGATGCTTTCGGCATCCCCGCATTGGAGAAAGCATGCGCGATCTTCTCGGCAAGGCTCGCGAGCTGGGCGACGGCTTTCGCGTCGCGCGCGTGCTGCCGCAGGTCGGCCAGCGCACCGTCGGCCCGTTCGTGTTCTTCGATTATTTCGGGCCGGTGGCGTTTGCGCCCGGCAAAGGCATCGACGTCAGGCCACACCCGCATATCGGGCTCGCCACCATCACCTATCTGTTCGAAGGCTCGCAGATCCATCGCGACACGCTCGGCAGCGTGCAGGAAATCCTGCCCGGCGACGTGAACTGGATGACCGCCGGGCGCGGCATCGCGCATTCCGAACGCACCAGTGCCGAAGTGCGCGCCCGCGGCCATCGCATGCACGGCATCCAGAGCTGGGTCGGACTGCCGACCAAGAACGAGGAAGACGCGCCGCGTTTCCAGCATGTCGGCAAGGCCAACCTGCCCACCAAAGAGATGGACGGCGCCACGGTTCGCATCGTCACCGGCAAAGCCTATGGCCTCGCCTCGCCCGTCGAAGTGCCGATGGAGATCTTCTATGCCGACGCGCAGCTGAAAGCCGGCAGCGAGATCGCGTTGCCCGATGAGTATGAAGAGCGCGGCGCGATGGTGGTCGGCGGCACGGTCGAAGCCGGCGGCAACACGCATGGCGACGGCGCGATGATCGTGTTCGAGCGCGGCGAACGCGCGACGATCCGCACCGAAGGCGACGCGCGCGTGATGCTGCTCGGCGGTGCGCCGCTCGACGGCGAGCGTCACGTCTGGTGGAATTTCGTCTCGAGCTCGAAAGAACGCATCGAACAGGCGAAGGCCGACTGGAAGGCGAAGAAGTTCGGCCTGATCCCCGGCGACGACAAAGAATTTATCCCGCTACCCGATTAAGGAGAAAACACCACAATGAAATACAACCAACTCGGCAACACCGGCATGTTCGTGTCGGAGATCTGTCTTGGCACGATGACGTTCGGCGGCAACCGCGGCGGCATCTGGCAGGCGATCGGCGCGCTCGATCAGAAGGAAGCGACGGGGTTGATCTCGCGCTCGCTCGAAGCCGGCGTGAACTTCCTCGACACGGCTGACGTCTATTCGTTCGGCGTGTCGGAGCAGCTCACCGGCCAGGCGATCCGCGACATCGGGATCAAGCGCTCCGACGTTGTGATCGCCACCAAATGCTACGGCCGCATGGGGCCAGGCCCGAATGATCTCGGCGCCAGCCGCGGCCACATCATGGATGCGGTGTCGCGCAGTCTGGAGCGGCTCAACACCGATCACATCGACCTCTACCAGATCCACGGCACCGACGTGGTGACGGGCGTGGAAGAAACGATGCGCGCGCTCGACGATCTCACCCGTCAGGGGATGGTGCGCTATGTCGGCTGCTCCAACTGGCAGGCGTGGAAGATCATGAAGGCGCTCGGCGTGAGTGAGCACAAAGGCTATGCGCGGTTCGAGACGCTGCAGGCCTACTACTCCATCGCCGGCCGCGATCTGGAGCGCGAGATCGTGCCCATGCTGCAGGACCAGAAGGTCGGCCTGATGGTGTGGAGCCCGCTGGCGGGCGGCCTGCTCTCCGGCAAGTTCGGTCCCGGGAGCAACGGTCCGGAAGGCGCGCGCCGGGTAGCGTTCGACTTCCCGCCGGTCGACAAGGAGCGCGGCTGGGCCTGTGTCGACGCGATGCGCGAGATCGGCAATAAGCACGGGGTGTCGGTGGCGCGGGTGGCGCTTGCCTATGTGCTCGCCAAGCCGTTCGTCACGACGGTGATCATCGGCGCCAAGACGATGGAGCAGCTCGACGACAATCTCGAATCCGTCAAGCTCTCGTTAACCGCGGAGGAAATGAAAACGCTGGACGCCGTCAGCGCTTTGCCGGCGGAATACCCGGGCTGGATGCTGGCGCGGCAGGGGTCGGAACGCAGACCGCAACCCAAATAGGTGCTAGCATTCCCGCGTCCTTGGGAGGGGCGATTCATGAGAATGCTGATGCTGACGGTAGGCGTGCTCGCCGTACTGCTTGGTCTGGTCTGGATTGGGCAAGGGTTCGGCTACGTCCACTACCCCGCTAACAGTCCGATGCTGGGCAACATGCACTGGGTCTATGTCGGCGCCATTGTCGCGATCATCGGAATCGGACTGGTCGGTTATTCCCGGCGTTACGAATAAGAGCGAAGCCCGGTCCTCGCGGATCGGGCTCTTTCTTTTCAGAGAAAATTGTATTCGACGAACAGGCGCGAAAGATCGCCGTTCCATTCCTTGCGGTATTTTCGCAGCAACTCTTCCGCGCGCGTATACCCGCGGTCGACCAGTTCGCGCAGCGGATTGAGGAAGCCGTCTTCGGTCGCGCCGCCGCCGTCTTCCGCCGCTCTTCGGCGCAATCCGGCGGACGAGATGTCGAGCATCTGTTTGGCGAGGCCGCCGACCGTGGTGTTGCGGAACGGCGTGTGGAACGCCTGCTTCGGCACCGCATCGCGCATCGCCTGGCGTTCCTCGGCCGACCAGTCCTTCACCAGATCCCACGCCGCATCGAGCGCGGCCTGGTCGTAATAGATGCCGACCCACAACGCCGGCAGGCCGCATATCCGCCGCCACGTCCCGCCATCGGCGCCGCGCATCTCGAGGAAACGCTTGAGCCGCACTTCCGGAAAGATCGTCGTCAGATGATCGGCCCAGTCGCTCATCGTCGGCTCGAACTGCGCGACTTCGGGAATCCTGCGGTCGAGGAAATCGCGGAATTTCTTGCCGGCGACGTCGTGATATTTCCCGTCGCGATAGATGAAATACATCGGCACATCGAGCGCATAATCGACGTAGCGCTCGAAACTCATGCCGTCTTCGAACACCCAGGGCAGCATTCCGGCGCGATCGTTGTCGACGTCGGTCCACACCTGGCTGCGGTACGAAAGAAAGCCGTTGTGCTTGCCTTCGCGGAACGGCGAGTTGGCGAACAGCGCCGTCGCCACCGGCTGCAGCGCGAGGCCGACGCGGAATTTCTTCACCATGTCCGCTTCGGAGGAGAAGTCGAGATTCACCTGCACCGTGCAGGTGCGGAACATCATCTCATGTCCATAACCGCCAACCTTCGGCATGTAGCGCCGCATGATCGCGTAGCGCCCCTTCGGCATCACATGGGTCTCTTCCATCGACCAGGTCGGCGCGAAACCGAGACCGAGCACGCCTGCGCCGATCTCGCCCGCCACCACGCGCACCTCTTCCTGATGCGTGTTCACCTCGTTGCAGGTCTCGTGCACCGTCTTGAGCGGTGCGCCGGACAGCTCGAACTGACCGCCGGGCTCGAGGCTCAGCGAGGCACCGTTCTTGACGAGGCCGATGATATTGTCGCCTTCCTTCACCGGCTCCCAGCCGAAGCGCTCCATCCCTTCGAGCAATGCACGGATGCCCGGCACCCCGTCATAGGCGACCGGTTTGTGGGTGCGCAGGTCGTAGACGAACTTCTCGTGCTCGGTTCCGATGCGCCAGTCGCTCTTCGGTTTCGAGCCGTCGGCCAGATGGCGCACGAGATCGTCGCGCGAGCCGATCGGCCCCCCGGCGGATTGGGGGATGGACATGCGGAACGCTCCCTCCGGCCGCGGTCGGGAATGCCCCCGTGGCCGTGTGTGAATTGTAAACCAGCCGTTCAATCGTTGGTTACTTAGGCAGGCAGGCGATGTGCGGCAAGACACGCTGCCGTCATAACGCCTCAACATAGAGCTTTCGCGAAATTCCGGCATTATTTTCGTATTGACTTAATTAAGTACACTCTACAATATGCGGTCATGCATGGTTTGACCGCCCTCGCCGACCCGACCCGCCAGCGCATCGTCGAGATGCTGGCCGGCGGCGCGCTCTCATCCGGCGACATCGCAAGCCGGTTCGACATGTCGGCGCCCGCCATCTCGCAACACCTCAAGACCTTGCGCGACGCGAAGCTGGTGAAGGTGCGGGCCGAAGCGCAGCGGCGGATCTACGAACTCGATGAAGAAGGAGTTGGGGAATTGGCAGACTGGGTGAACGATCTTCGCAAATTCTGGGCGAACAAGCTCGACGCATTGGAAGCGGAGCTGCGCAAATGAGCGATCTCGGCACGGTGACGCGAAGCGACGACGGCGGCTACGTCCTTCACTACGAACGCGTGTTCGACAAGCCACCGCGCGAGGTGTGGGCGGCGCTGACCGATCCTGCGATGCTCACGCGCTGGCTGGCGCGTTCGGATGTCGACCTGCGTGTTGGCGGCAAATTCGTCATCTATTTCTTCGACGGCCGCGAGACGATGCACGGCGAAATCCGTGCGCTCGAACCGCAGCGATTGATCGAATACAGTTGGGAAGAAGATGAGACGCCGCTTTCTTCCGTGCGCTGGACGCTCACGCCTGAAGGCGACGGTTGCCGCCTCACGCTGACTCACACTCTGCCGTCCGCTGCGTCGCCGGCGCTGGTGATCGAACTGGGCGGCGGCTGGCACGCCATCCTCGGTTATCTCGGCACGCATCTGCAGGACCAAACGCCGGTGTTCGATCGCGAAACCGTTCGCGCTGGAAACACGTTATGGCAAGTTGTTTCAAGCAGCGGAGATGCGCTCATGACGGACGGCAGCGTCACGCGCGTGAAGGATGGCGGATACATCCTTCACTACGAACGCAACATCGATCAGCCGCCTGCTAAAATCTGGGCGGCACTCACCGACCCCGCGATCGCGAAAAATTGGCTGGGCACCGTCGAAGCCGATCTGCGTATCGGCGGGCGGTATGTAATCCACTTCCATGACAACAAAGTGGTGATGACCGGTGTGATCCGGGCGTTAGAGCCGGAAAAGCTGATCGAATACACCTGGCTCGAGAATTACGGCATGCCGCAGTCCGCAGTACGCTGGACCATCACGGCGCAGAAGAGCGGCTGCAAGCTCACGCTGACGCACACGTTCCCACCTGGCTGCAAGCCCGAAGAGATCGTCAGCTTCGGCGAAGGCTGGCATTCGTTCCTGGATGCCCTGCGCATCGCCGCAGCCGGTGGCGACGGACGGGAGATCGCCTACTGCGATGGCCGTACCACAGGTTTGACCGCGCGCTATACCAGACTGGTCGAAACCGCACCGCAGCTGACGATCGACGGCACGCTGCATGAAACGCAGCGCGGTGAACCGTTCGTGCATTTCGAACGGCTGCTCGACCAACCAACGACCAAAGTCTGGGCCGCGCTGGTCGAGCCGGCGGTGCTAGCCAACTGGTTGGGGGAAGTCGAAGTCGAGCCGCGTGTCGGCGGCAAATACGTCGTCCGCACACCGTTCGCGATGAACGGCGCGATCACGGTGTTCGAACCACAGAAGGTTCTCGAATACAGTTGGGTCGAGGACATCGGTCTGCCGCCATCGCATGTGCGCTGGGAGCTGGCGCCTTCACAAGCCGGTTGCCGGCTGACGCTTACCCACACGTTCCCGAAAGGCCTCCGCCGCGCCGACCTCGTGCCGTTCCTCGGCGGGTGGGAAGCGTTTCTCGATGCGGTCGCAGATGGCGCGAACGGAACGAAAGTCCCGAACATTCCTTATGAGCCGTACGACGTGCAGTATCGCGCGAAGTATCTGGAAGACACCCCATGAGCGACAAAGGCGAAATGTCCACGCTGGCTTGCGTGACCTTCACGCGCGCCCTGCCAGGCCCGGTGGAGAAAGTGTGGTCGTTCCTCACCGATCCGCGAAACCTGCCGGCCTGGTTTGGCGAAAACAGCAGCATCGAACCAAAACAGGGCGGTGCAGTGCGGCTGATGGGCGGTCACATCCGCGGCGTCGTCACGCAATGGCAGCCGCTGAAGAAGCTCATCTACACCTGGAACGTGTTCGGTCCCGACGACAGCGCCGATGCGGTGTCCGCTTTTCCGGAATCTTATCCGACCTTCGAACTCGCGAGCGAGGGCGACGATGTCGTGCTGACCTTCACGCACTTCCCCATCCTCGAACGCTTCGTGCCGCAGAACGCAATGGGCTGGCACACGATGCTGGATATCCTGGACGCGACGCTGCGCGGCGAGACGGTGCAGGAGCGTGCGATCTATATGCAGAAGAATGCGTCGCTATACGGTGTGGATCTGGAAAATCTCGCTCGGTGAATCCCTCCCAAACTTGTCATCCCGGCCGCAGCGCAGCGGAACGCCGGGACCTATTCATGCGCATACGTACTTTCACCGGATTGACCAACATGCCGGCCCAATAGGTCCCGGCGTTCCGTTCCGCTCGCGCTCCACTACAGCCGGGATGACAGCCAATGGGCCTGGTAAAGATCGGCGGCGCTACCGCCAATCGCCCCACACTGATTGCCAGATCGCGAGTGCCGCCAACGCTGCCGTGTCGGCGCGCAGGATGCGCGGACCTAACGCCACGGGCACGGCGTTGCTCAGCGCACGGATCATCGCGCGCTCCACCGGATCGAAGCCGCCCTCCGGGCCGATGAGCACCGCGTATTTGCCGTTCTCCGGCATGTCGAGCAACGCGTCGATCATCATGTCGGTGCGGCCGCCGGGCGCATTGGCGTCGGCGCCCGCTTCGTCGGCGAAGATCAGCTTGCGATCCTTCGGCCATGACGCGATCAGCTTTTCGAGCGGCGCCGGATCGCGGCACTCCGGGATGCTCACCCGGCCCGACTGCTCGGCCGCCTCGATCGCATTGGCTTTCAGCCGCTCCATATTCACGCGGCTGACGATGGTGCGGCGGGTGAACACCGGCTGCAGCACGCTGACGCCGAGCTCCGTCGCCTTCTGCACCAGATAATCCGCAGGCGTCTTCTTGATCGGTGCGAACAGCAGCCAGAGGTCCGGCACCGCGCGCTGCCGCGCCATGCAGGTCTCGCAAACGAGTTCCAGGCTGCGCTTGCTCACGCTCGCGATCCGTGCGAGCCACTCGCCGTCGCGGCCGTTGAACAGGCTGACCTTGTCGCCGGCCTTCGCGCGCATCACATGCAGCAAATAGTGCGTCTGGTCTTCGCCCGGTGCGACCGGTGCATCAGGCCCAAGTGCCGCCTCGACATACAGGCGCACTTTTCCGCCGGGTTCGACGAGTTCCTCGGGGTTATCGACCAAAGTCGTAGCTTTCGTGATATGAGGTGATACGCAATATCTTGGTTATGCCAGTGAACAAACGACCGAACCGACCAACATCAGAAGATCAAGCCATCGAATCCGCCGCAAACGCGAACAATAACGTGGAGTTGAGTCGGGCGTTCCTCGTTTTGGCGCAAACTGCGTTTTACGAGTGGAACAGCGTGGAAAACGAGGCCGCCTTTCGGGATTTATAGCGGATGGAGACTTCGACGGCACACGGCGTAAGCGTTCCAGCGGGTGCGGTTGCTCATAGTTGGGTTGATCGCGCCCCGGCGGCGGTGCAGCCTTATCTGCGACTGGCGCGGCTGGACGGGCCGATCGGGGCGTGGCTGCTCTACTGGCCGTGCGTGTTCGGACTGGCGCTGGGCGCGATCGTCGCCGGGCGGCAATTCAGCGAGGCGCGCGACTGGTGGTACGTGGTGCTGTTCGGAATCGGCGCCGTCGTCATGCGTGGCGCAGGCTGCACCTACAACGACATCGTGGACCGCGACATCGACGCGAAGGTGACGCGCACCCGCGGCCGCCCGATCCCGAGCGGTGCGGTGACCGCCAGACAGGCGGCAGTGTTCCTGCTCGCGCAGCTCGTCATCGGTTTTCTGATCCTGATCTCGCTGAACCGGTTTGCGATCGTCCTCGGTGCAGCGTCGCTCATCCTGATCGCGATCTATCCGTTCATGAAGCGGATCACGTGGTGGCCGCAGGCATGGCTCGGTCTCACCTTCAACTGGGGCGCCCTGCTCGGCTTTGCCGCGATCACCGGCAGCGTCGATACGGCAGACATCCTGCTCTATGCCGGATGCTTCTTCTGGACGCTCGGCTACGACACGATCTATGCGCATCAGGACAGGGAAGACGACGCATTGATCGGCGTGAAGTCGACCGCGCGGCTGCTCGGCCCTCGCTCGCGCGACTGGATCCGCGGTTTCTACGCAGCCGCGTTCTGCCTGATCGTCACCGCCCTTCTGACGGATGGCGCGCCGTTGATCGTGATCGCGCTGCTCTGCGCCGCCGGCGCCCATATGCTGTGGCAGGTACGCGCGCTCGACATCGACAAACCGGATGTGTGCCTCAAGTTGTTCCGGTCCAACCGGGACACCGGTGCGCTGATCGCCGCTGCAATCCTGCTTGCGACCTTCGTTGGCTGACACGGCATAACACGATTGTGTATCGAGCCCGCCGCCGCGCGGCTTACACTCGCGCCGCTTATTCGGGGATCAGTGATGAAAGCGAAATTCTTTTCCGCCTGCGCCGTCGCGTTGATGATGAACACAGCTGCTACGGTTGCCGCCGACGAGACGATCTACACCACGGCTGTCGCCGATGCATCGCGGCCGCAAGCCGATCGCGACCGCGACGCGCTGCGCATGCCGGAACAGACGCTGGCGTTCTCCGGCGTGAAGCCCGGCATGGTGGTCGGCGAACTGTTTCCCGGCGGCGGCTACTTCACCCGCCAGCTGAGCGAGATCGTCGGACCGAACGGCAAGGTCTACGGCATGGAGAACCTGAAATGGGGCGTGCCGGACGACCAGAAGATGGCGGCGGAGCCGGGCCGCGGCAACGTCACGATCATCCCGACCAAGTTCAGCGAGATCCAGCCGCCGGAAAAACTCGACCTGTTCTGGATCACCCAGAACTATCACGATCTTCACATCCCGAAATACGGCACGGTCGATATGCCGGCGTTCAACAAGCGCGTGTATGACGCCCTGAAACCGGGCGGCATCTATTTCATCCTCGACCACCAGGCGAACCCCGGCACGACCGAAGCGGACATCGCCAGGCTGCACCGCATCGAGAAAGCACAGGTGATCCGCGAAGTGACCGCGGCGGGATTCAAGCTGGTCGGCGAAGGCGATTTCCTGCACCGTGCGGACGACGACCACACCAGGTCGATCTTCGACAAGGCGATTCAGGGACACACGGACCAGTACGCGCTGAAATTCCAGAAACCGATGTGAGGTGTCATGCCGAGCCAGAAAACCCTCGACGATTTCTTCGCCATGGTGACCAGCGGCAAGCACGATGTGGCGATCGAACAGTTCTATGCCGAGGACTCCACCATGCAGGAGAACCTCGGCGAGGTTCGCAAGGGTCGCGCCGGAAACGTCGCGCGGGAGAAGGCCACCCTGGCGGCGGTCAAATCCGTGAAGACAACCTGCGTGCCGCCCGTGTTTGTGGCGGGCGACGAGGTGGTGATCCACTGGATTTTCGAGTTCACCCGCCCTGATGGCGGCGTGATGCGGATCGAGGAACTCGCGCATCAGAAATGGCGCGGCGAGAAGATCGTGGAAGAGCGATTCTATTACGATCCCAAGCAGATGGGCCGCTGACGCCGCGGCATCCCGGCGCGGTTTTGGGCGTTAAGACATAAAGGCCTATACTGCCGCCATGAACGTCCAGCGCTTCGAACCCGCCAGCGTGTTTACGCCCGCAGAGATGGCCGTGCTGCGCAAACGCTCCGACCTTCTGGGGTTGCTGTGCGTGGCGCATTGCTGGGCCGTGATCTTCGCTATGATGGCGATCTTCGCACTGTGGCCGAACCCGCTCACCTTTATCGCCGCTGTGGTCGTGATCGGAACGCGGCAGCTGGGCCTCGGGATCCTCAACCACGACGCGGCCCACGGCGTGCTCACCGAGACGAAGTGGCTCAACGAATGGGTGGGACAATGGCTCTGCGCCTATCCCGGCCTCGGCAACATGATCGCCTACCGGCACTACCACCTCAAACATCACCGCAGCACCCAGCAGCCGGACGATCCGGATCTCGTGCTCTCCGCGCCATTCCCGATCACGCGCACGAGCTACCGCCGCAAATTCATCCGCGACATCACCGGCCAGACCGGGTTCAAGTTGAAGAGTGCGCAGATCAGGCGCGCTTTCGCGGGAAACACGCTGAGAGAACGGCTGGCGACGTTCCGCACGCGGCTCGGGCCGCAGGCGCTGGTGCAGCTGATCCTGCTCGCCGGCCTCACCGCGGTGGGCAAGCCACACTATTATCTGCTGTTCTGGGTACTGCCCGATCTCACCTGGCAGCAGGTCGTCACCCGCATCCGCAATATCGCGGAGCATGCGGTGGTGCCGGACAACAACGACGTGTTCCGTAACGCGCGCACGACCTACGCTAACCTCTTCGAGCGCGCGTTCATTGCGCCCTACTGGGTGAACTATCACGTCGACCATCATCTGATGTTCTACGTGCCCTGCTACAACCTGCCGAAGCTGCATCGCATGCTGCTGGCGAAGGGGCTGGGACCCAAGATGGAGATCCAGCCCAACTATCGCGCTATCCTCAAACTCGCGATATCGAAGCCGGAAAAAGCCCCGCCCCTCGCGCAAGCCGCTTAGTCGAGCACGAGCGCCGCGTGGTGCCAGACCGGCTCGTGTGCGATGATATGATCGAGCACGGCGTGCATCGCGCCGGACAGAGCATGATCCATCGCGGCCAGTCCGGAAGCGACGCCGAAATCGAAGTGCGTTCCTGCGCTGCCCGCCATATGGGCGTCGGCGTCGGAGAGAGCCAGCATTTCGCGCGCATGCGCTCCGGCGCCATCGCTGCTTGAGAAATCGAACCGGTCTCCAATCGCCACACCGGGCGGCGGGCCGCTCCAGTAAAACTTGGTGCCGCCGCGCCCATCAGGTTGTTGAAACAGGCTCGTCATAACTTGGGCGGGACTCACGTTCGACAAGGTGAAAGATTGATTCTCGTGGCCCTGCTTGTTCTGCAGGAAGACCTGCGTGCCGCCGTGCCCGTCATCGAATAGCATCACGGTGAATGATCCAGGCGCAAATTCGCGCGCGTCGACGAACGTCCCACCGTGTTCAAAACCTGTTATTTTTGGCGCTGAATAGTCACTGGTCCCTATTACAATGGTAGCCGTCGCGTTGGAGGGAACGGAAACGGAAACCACGTACGGCGTGTTTTGGATAAACTTCGACAAGTCGAGGACATCTTCTCCGGCCCCCATGACGACAGTGATGTCGGTGTTGGCTATGCCGGACAGGCGCACATCGCCGAACGCATTCAGAATTTGATTGCCTAAGAATTTGCCAGCAAAATTCGCGTTGGACAGGAAGAGGTCTACCGGCGCTTGCGACCCAGAGCTTCCGACGATCGTGCCCGAGCCGGTGAGACCGTTTAAAGACACGCCGCCGCTGGTACCGAGGACAAGCTTGCCGTCGATCTCGACGCTGGTGGCACGCCCCAGCATGTCGTCGAAGGCAAAACTGTTTGAACCCGCGCCGGAGCTGAGCGTTCCCCCTGCGAGAACGACGTGGCCCCAATCGAAGAACGGGAAATTGTCCGTCCCCGTCCCCGCAATCACGATCTTCTCGGTGCCGCCGGCATGACCGAGCGTGAGAGTCGTGGCGTCGCTGTCCCCGGTCTCCGCCCAGGAACTGTAGACCTTCAACTGAGTACCGTTTGCAGCGTCGAGGTCGACAGATCCGCCACCCAAAGTGATCTTGTCGTGCAAAGTCGTATTGGTAATCGTGATGACCTTGCCGCCATTGAGTGTGAGATCGCCGACCGCGCTGCCCGTGCCGATCTCGAGCGTGCCGCCGTTCACCGTTGTGCCATGCGCATTGTGGTTCGCGGTGTTCAGAAGCGCCGTTCCGCGATCGAGCTCGATGTACGGTATCGACAACCCGGCGCCCTGCGCGTTGTCCACGAACGTGACGTGCGTTGAATTTATGACGAGCTTATGGACGGAGACGTCGTCGTCGACACGGACGGTATAAGCCCCGCCCTTCGCACCGATCACGGCCTTGTCGTCAGTGCCCGGAACGGCCCCGCCTGCCCACTTGCTCGCGTCGCTGAAATTGCCGTTGACAGCAGACAGCCAATCGATCGTGCTCATGGCTTCCCCGTGGAAACATTAACTGGAATTTACCACTTTGCCATAACGGCGACAATTGCCCGGATGATCCGGAGCTTTTGCGAAGGACCGTGTTAGGACGCGCAGGATGACAAATCCGGCTGCCTTCATTCGCGCCAATACCGCCCTCATCGCGCCTCCGCTGGTGCCGGAGATCAGGCTGTACCTCGCAACCGAGGTGGTGCCGCTGTGGCGCAAGACCGAGGAAGAACTGGAAGCCGAAGGCGTCCCGCCGCCCTATTGGGCGTTCGCGTGGGCCGGCGGCCAGGCGCTGTCGCGCTACGTGCTCGACAACACGGAGGTGGTCGCGGGGAAATCCGTGCTCGATTTCGGCGGGGGCTCCGGCCTCGTCGGAATCGCCGCCAGGATGGCCGGCGCGGCACACGTGCTCTGCGCCGACATCGATGCGTTCGCCAACGCCGCGATCGCACTCAACGCCGAAGCGAACAGCGTACAACTCGACATCACGACGGATGACGTGATCGGCCTTTCGTGCTGCGGGGCTCCGCTCCGCGTCGCACCTCAGCATGACGACGGTGGAGTTGAGGTATCGCGCGGCTCTCGTCATCCTGAGGTGCGACCCCGTGAATACGGGGGAGCCCCGAAGGACCCACCAGCCCCATGGCAAACCATCCTCGTCGGCGACATGTGCTACGAGCGGCCGCTGGCCGAACGTTTGCTGCTCTGGCTCAACGAACGCGCAGCGAACGGCGCACTCGTCCTGCTGGGCGATCCGGGCCGCTCCTATTTCCCGAAGAGCGGCGTCGAGAAGCTCGCCACCTATCGCGTGCAGACGACCCGCGAACTCGAAGACCGCGAAATCCGCGAGACGAGCGTCTATCGCCTCCTGCCGTGACGCGCGGACAATTCGTGCTATCGTCCGCGCATAATAAATTCCATTTGGAGGAAGTCATGATCCGCACGGCCCTGCTCGCCGCGTCCTGCGCCCTTGTTCTCTACAGCACCGCCGCATCTGCCGATCCGGCCGCCGCGGTTGCCGATCCGGGCCGTCCTGCCGCCGACGTTGCACGCGATGCGGCGCGCAAGCCGGTCGAGATGCTCACCTTCTCCGGCATCAAGGCCGGCGACAGCGTGCTCGAATTGCTGCCCGGCGGCGGTTATTTCACGCGCATCCTCAGCAAGCAGGTCGGTCCCACCGGGCATCTGTATGCCGCGGTGCCGCCTGCCAAATCGTCGGATGCCGAACCCGCAGCCGAAACCATCGCCGCCGATCCCGGCTACAAGAATGTGACGGTCATCCCGATCCAGCCGCTTGGCGCAACACCGCCGCTCGACGCGATCTGGACCTCGCAGAACTATCACGACCTGCATCTGAGCCGCGTCCATGCCGACATGGCCGCCGTCGACAAGGACTTCTTCAACCGCCTGAAGCCGGGCGGCGTGGTGATCATCATCGATCACGCAGCACTCCCGGGCTCCCCGACGGTCGCCACTGCCGATGCGCTGCATCGTATCGATCCGGCCGTCGTGAAGACGGAGATGACGGCCGCAGGCTTCGTGTTCGACGGCGAAAGCGATGTTCTCGCGAACCCCGCCGATCCGCACACCGCCAACGTGTTCGATCCCGCGATCCGCGGAAAGACCGATCAGTTCGCCTATCGCTTCAAGAAACCGCAATGACAGTCTGGTAAACGCGAGACGCTGTGGGAACCCGCGTCGCCCTTAAACGCTTGACCCCATAAAGATTTTTCGCCCACACTCGTCGCCGGGAACGGGGGTTCTGACCAGACAATGGAATTAGCGCCCGCATGTCCGCTCTGGCCCGCCTTGTTGGACTGAAAGCGCCGCCGGAGCACAAGGCGGACGCGCTTCCGGTTTCGCATCTGGGCCCGGGCGTCGCGATCACCGGCATCCTGGATTGCGAAGGCGCCCTGCACGTGCACGGGCTGGTTCGCGGCCGGATCAACACCGACCGGCTGGTCGTCGGCCTCGACGGCTTCGTCGAAGGCGATGTCGTGGCGCGCGAAGTCGTGGTTGAGGGACGGCTCTTAGGCCGCATCTTCGGACACACCGTCACGCTCGATGCGTCGGCCAACGTCACGGGGCGCGTATTCCATCATATCGTCACCGTCGTGAAGGGCGCGCAGTTCGAAGGGCGCATGCCCTGGCGGCCGCTCAATTTCTTTGAATCACTCGATCAACTCCCGGAGGGACAAGCATGAGCGTCTTCAATCGCAACGAAAGAGACACGGGCACGGCGAGCCCCGCAGCGACCGCCAGCGAAATGCCGTCGCGGCCGCCCGTCACCGAGGCGCGCCCGGCACCGCCGCCGATACAGACCGCATCTGCAGTCGCGCAGCGCACGCACAGCGTCTCGGTGATCAGCAAGGCGCTGAAAATCACCGGCCAGCTCGAAAGCACCGAAGACATCCAGATCGATGGCGAGATCGACGGCGACGTGCGCGGCGTGTCGGTGAAGGTCGGCAGCAACGCGAAGATCAAAGGCACGGTCTACGGCCAGGAAGTCGAACTCGCCGGCACGGTCGACGGCCGTATCGAAGCGAAGAAAGTGGTGCTGACCTCGACCGCGCACATGTCGGGCGACGTGGTGCACCAGGACATCCGCATCGACTCGGGCGCGTTCATCGACGGCCACTGCAAGCCGGACTACGGCAAGACCCCGGCCGCCAAGGCATCGGTGACGACAGCGACCCGTTCGGCCGAAAAAGCCAACGGCAGCGCACAACCGGCGTAAGGCGCGTCAGCGCTTGCGCACCGGCGCGGGCGCTGGTCCCACATATCGCGCACGCGGGCGGATGAGCTTGCGGCTTTCGAGTTGTTCGATCGCGTGTGCTACCCAGCCTGCTGTGCGGCCGATCGCGAACATCGCGGTCTCGCTGCCCGGCGGCATGTCGAGCGTGCGACGCATCACGGCGAGCGCGTAATCGCAATTGGGAAAGGTGCCGGTCGCTTCGCGGATACGCTCCGGCACGTCGACCGCGAGCCGCTTGTCGATCCCCGCCTTGATGAGCGCCGAGAACAGCGAGGTCGCGCGCGGATCGCCGTCGCGATAGACCATGTGGCCGAAGCCGGGAAAGCGCTCGCCCATCGCCACCCGCTCGCGCACGATCGTGGCGACATCGCCGTCCAGCAGCGTATCGACCAAGCGTGACGCCATCGGCCCGACGCCGCCATGGCGCGGTCCTTTCAGCGCGACCAATCCCGCAATCATCGCGTCGTAGAGCGAGATACCGGTGGAGACGGCGCAGCGCACCGTGAAGGTCGAGGCGTTGAGTTCGTGATCGGCGAGCAGCACCAGCGCGCGGCGGATCAGATCCTCGGCATGCTTGTGTTTGGGCGCCCAGGCGCGCGCGATCTGTTTGTGCAGCGGCTCGGCGGACGGTTCGCTGCCGGTCATCGCCGCGGTTACGAGACGCACAATGCGTGCGCCTGTCGCGGCACGGCCTTCGCTCGCGTTGTTGTAAGCACGCGGGTCGGCTTCGGTCGCGAGCGACAGCACGGCCACGGCACGGTCGATGAACGGCGCGTCCTTGGCGGCTTCGAGAATGGCGCGCATCGCAGGCGATACCACCGGCATGTTCGACTTCGCGAACGGATCGGAAGCCGTCGCATCCCACAGAAGCGTCGCGGTCTGCTCAAGCGTCGCCTTCTCGGCCAGTGCGGTCGCATAGACGCCGCGGTAGATCGGGCCTTCCACCGTGATGGTGGAGACCGACGAGTCCATCACCGGCAGATCGGCGGACTTCAGCCCTTGCGCTTCGACCAATGGCGCGCGGCGGTTCTTGAGGCTGCGCACGTCTTCCGCGCGATAGCGTTTGGCGCGGGCGCCGTCGCCCACCGGCTCCGACCGCACCAGCCCGCGGCTCACATAGGCATAGAGAGTGGCCGGGGTAACCGACAGTTCGGCCGCGGCTTCGCCGGCCGTGAGGTAGAGCGGTTCATCAGAATTATTCATATTGATTATGCTAATCAAGATTGATCCATATGTCGAGGGAGCCCATTTTTGTTGCGATGCAACAAGAGGGATCCAGCATGACAGTCCAGTCCAAAGCACCGATCGGCCTCGACGGCGTACCGGCCGCAGAAACCGCGCTCAGCCATGTCGACGGCGAGAAAGGCGAATTGATCATCGACGGGGAGCGCGTCGACGACCTGATCCAGCACACCAGTTTCGAGAGCGTCACCGCCCGGCTGTGGTCGGCGGCCACCTTGAAGCCGATCACGGAAGCGGAAGTCCGCTCCGCGCTGGGCGAAGCCCGCACCCGTGCCTTCGCACGCCTGCCGATGCTGCTGCCCGCAACCGAAGGGCTGTCGGTGGTCGATGGCTTCCGCGCCGCGGTCGCCGGGCTTCGGGCCGAACCTGGCCTGTCTCCCGATGCCGTCGTTGTCGGTGCGATGCCGGTGATTGCCGCCGCGCTTGTGCGCAAAGCACGCGGCGAGGAGACGATTGCGCCGGATGCTACGCGCGGCCACGCGGCGGACACGCTGACCATGATCCACGGCAAAGCGCCGACGGCCAAGGAAGCCGCCGCACTCGACGCCTATCTGACAACGGTGAGCGATCACGGGATGAACGCCTCCACCTTCACGGCGCGCGTCGTTGCTTCGACCCAGGCGGACCTCTTCATGGCGACGACCGCCGCGTATTGCGCGCTCACCGGGCCGCTGCATGGCGGCGCGCCGGAGCCGGTGCTGGAGATGCTCACGGCCATCGGCACACGCGAACGCATCCAGCCTTGGATCGACAACGCGCTCGCCCGCGGCGAACGGCTGATGGGCTTCGGCCACCGCGTCTATCGCGTGCGCGATCCGCGCGCCGATGTGCTGAAAGGCGCGGTGGAGCGGCTGGCGCTCAACACCACCGATCTGCCCTTCGCCGCCGAAGTCGAAGCCTATGCGCGCGCCGCGCTGAAGAAGAAAAACCCGGAGCGCGCGCTCGACACCAATGTGGAGTTCTTCACCGCGATCCTCCTCGACTCGCTGAAGATTCCGCGTCAGGCCTTCACGCCGATCTTCGCGACCGGCCGTTCTGCGGGATGGACAGCACACGCGCGCGAACAGCAACGCCGCGGCCGCCTGCTGCGCCCAGGCTCGCTCTACACGGGGGAGATGCCGGTTTAACGCACCTTCTTCTTGTTCACTGAAAAATGGATCACCCGGGTCGTGCAAAAAGCGCGACCGGGTGATGACGGCAAACTTTCATTCATAAAACTTGTCATCCCGGCCAAGCGGAGCGAAGCGCAGCGCGCGCCGGGACCAATTGCGCCGGCAAATTGGTGCAACCGAGATAGCGCATTGCACAACACGCGTTGAGAAATGGGTCCCGGCGTTTCGTTACGCTGCGCTTCACTCAAGCCGGGATGACAACCGGTTTTTTTTTACCGCTGCAGAACGCGCGCAGGATTTCCGACCACGGTCGCGCCGTCCGGCACGTCGCGGATCACGACCGCTCCGGCACCGACTGTGGCGCCGGAACCGATGCGGATTCCGGGCGCAACCGAGGCACCGACGCCGACGAACGCGTCCTCGCCGCAGCGAACGCCGCCGGCGAAATGCACGCCGGGTGAGATGTTCACGCCATCGGCCAGCACATTGTCGTGGTCGATAGTCGCACCGGTGTTGACGATGCAGAAGCGGCCAACCACTGCGTTCACGCCAATCATGCAGAGGGCAGCAAGAAACGATCCGGCACCGATCGCAGCGCGGCTGGAGACCACGCTCGACGGATGGTGGATCGTCGCGAGCGCCCCGCCGTTCGCGAGCACCTTCAGCGACAGCGTCCGGCGAAATGCGCCGTTGCCGCTACCAACGATGATGTCGTGTTGCGCGAGGAAATCCGCTGCGTCGAGAAGCGTCACATCGCCCAGATGCGGTGCGCCGGGATAGCGGGTGTTTTCGGATGCCGAGAGCCAACCGGCCACCGGAATGCCGGCCGCCTCGCAGGCGTCGAGAAGCACGGACGCCTGCCCGCCCGAACCGGCGTTGACGATGACGACAGGTTTCATCGTCACCTCACCGCGCGGATTACTCGTTCACGCCGTAGATCGGCGGCGTGTCCTCCACGACCTCGACGACGCCGCGCCCGACATGGCTGCGCGAACGGCCATAGCCGAAATAGACCAGGAGCCCGATCGCACCCCAAACGGGAAGCACGAGGATCGCGATCAGCGGCAGGGAGAAATAAAGCCCGATGCAGCCAATGATCGCGAGCGGACCGACGATCCAGATCGCCGGCGTGCGGAACGGCCGTTTCCGCTCCGGATCGCGCATGCGCAGGACCATCACGGAGATCGCGACCATCATGAACGCGAACAATGTGCCCGAGTTGGAGTAATCGGCGAGTTTGCCAACCGGGAGGATTGCTGCCGCGATGGTGACCACGATTCCGGTGACCGCGGTGACGATGTGCGGCGTCTTGAAGCGCGGATGCACCGACGCCAGCTTGGCGGGCAGCAGCCCGTCGCGCGCCATCACGAAGAAGATGCGCGTCTGGCCGAACATCATCATCAGCACAACCGACGGCAGCGCGAGCACGGCCGCGAGACCGACCAGACGGCCGATACCAGGCCAGCCGATGGTATCCAGCACATGCACCAGCGCTTCCTTCGAACACACGAGCGGCTGCGTCGCGCCGCTGGCGACGATCGTGGCGCAACGGCCGGCGATCTCAGCCGAGCCCGGCGACAGCAGCGTGCCGGCAGCGGAGGTCACAGGCTGCGCGCCCATAGCGCCGATCGCGCCCGCAGCGACCAACAGATAAAAGACGGTGCAGAACAGCAGGCTGCCGATCAGACCGATCGGAACGTTGCGCTGCGGATTGCGGGTCTCTTCCGCCGCCGTCGAGACGGCATCGAAACCGACATAGGCGAAGAAAATCGAGGCCGCCGCCCCGAACACGCCGGCAGTGCCGGTCGGCGTAAAGGGCGTGAAGTTGGTAGCATGCAACACCGGAATGGTCAGCGCGATGAACGCGGTGAGGGCGGCGACTTTGATGGCGACGAGGATGGCATTGACGCGCGCGCTCTCGGTCGTGCCGAGGATCAGGAGCAGCATGACCAGAACGACGACGATAACCGCGGGAAGATTGAAATAGCCGCCGGTCTGCGCGGCGGTGACGAGATCGGGCGTCCGTTCGAAACCCATCGACATTTGAATGTTGGCGATCAAGGCGTCGCCGTTGCTCAGCCATTGCGGGATGTCGATCCCGAGCCCGTGCAGCAGGCCGACCGCATGGTTCGACCAGCCGACTGCGACCGCACTTGAGCCGACCGCGTATTCCAGGATCAGCGCCCAGCCGACCATCCAGGCCAACAGCTCACCATTCACGGCATAGGTATAGGTGTAGGCTGAACCGGCGACAGGGACCATCGAGGCCAATTCCGCATAGCAGAGCGCGGCCACGGCACAGACGAACCCCGCGATCACGAACGACACCATCATGCCCGGTCCGGCCTTCTGCGCCGCCTCCGCGGTGAGCACGAAGATACCGGTGCCGATCACCGCGCCGATGCCGAGCATCGTGAGATGGAACGGGCCGAGCGAACGCTTCAGCCCCTTCTTCTCCGCGGTCGCAATAATGGTGTTCAGCGGTTTGACGCGGTCGAAAATCATGTGGTCCCCTTGGGTTGGCCGCTCGAAAAACAGCCGACATGCGCGCCCGAGCCTAGCGGCAATTGCCGGACGCGCAAGTCTGCGGCCGATGCCGTCCCCACACATTCACCTGACGTCGTAAGTCTTGTCACAGCGCGCCGCTTGGGGAACTGTGGCTTCGCTTTCCTGAGTCAGAGATCCTCGATGGACGATACCGCGCTGACGCAGCCCAATCCCGTGGCTGCGGAGGAGCATCAGCTTCACCAGACGTTGGGGCCGGTTCATCTGACTATGTTGGGCATCGGCGCGATCATCGGCGCCGGTATCTTCGTCATCACCGGCCAGGTCGCCGCGGACTATGCGGGTCCGGCGGTGCTGCTCTCGTTCATCGTCGCCGGTCTCGGCTGTCTGTTCGCCGGGCTCTGCTATGCCGAGTTCGCGTCGATGATCCCGGTCTCGGGCAGCGCCTACACCTACACCTATGCCACCATGGGCCGCTTCATGGCGTGGTTCATCGGCTGGAATCTGGTGCTCGAATATCTGGTGTCGTCATCGACGGTCGCGGTCGGCTGGTCGGGGTATTTCACCGAGCTGATGCAATTCCTGCATCTGAATTTTCCCGACACGCTCGCCAACGCGCCGCTTTGCGTGGTCGGCGATCCACCGCCCTGCCCGCACATCATCGACAACGCAACCGGCTTGTCGGGCTTCATCCATCAGTTCGGATTCACCGGCGCCATCATCAACCTGCCTGCCGTCGTCCTAACCCTGATCCTGACCGGCGTGCTGGTGGTCGGCGTGCGGGAGTCGGCAAACACCAACGCGATCATGGTCGCGATCAAGGTCGCGGTCGTGCTGCTGGTGATCTTCTTCGGTCTCAGCCACATCGACTGGAACAACTTCAAGCCGTTTATCCCGCCGGTGCATGACGGACGTTACGGCTGGGGCGGCGTGATGACCGGGGCGGCCATTATCTTCTTCGCCTATATCGGCTTCGATTCCGTGTCTGTGGCAGCACAGGAAACCAAGAACCCGCAGCGCAACGTGCCCATCGGCATCCTCGGGTCGCTGTTCATATGCACCGTGCTTTATATCGCGATCTCGATCGTCCTGCTTGGCATGGCCTACTATACGACCATGTCGAACGTCCCCAATCCGGTGTCGTTCGCGGTGGGAAAGGTGGCAAGCCTGCACTGGCTGGTGCCGGTGATCGATATCGGCGCCTCGGTCGGTTTGGCCTCCACCATCTTCGTCGGTCTCTATGGCCAGTCGCGCATCTTCTATTCGATGTCGCGCGACGGCTTCCTGCCGCCGATGTTCGCGGCCGTCCATCCCCGGTTCCAGACGCCGCATCGCGGCACCATCATCACCGGCATTGCTGCGGCGGCCATCGCGGCGGTGTTTCCGATCAATCTGCTTGGGCAGCTCGTCTCCATCGGCACGCTGCTCGCGTTCGTCGTGGTGTGCGCCGGGATCATGATCCTGCGCATCCAGGCGCCAAATGCGAAACGTCCGTTCCGTACCCCGTTCGTCTGGGTCACCGCGCCGCTCGGCATTCTCGTCTGCGGCTACATGATGACGAGCCTGCCGGGCGACACCTGGGGCCGGCTGGTGCTATGGACCGCCATCGGGCTGGCCATCTACTTCCTTTATGGCATTCACCACGCGCTGCCGTCGAAGTGGAAAGTCGCCAAGGAAGGCTGATAGCTTCGCACCGTCATGACCTATCGTTCGCTGCGGGATTTCATCGCCAGGCTCGAGGCTGAAGGCGAACTGGTGCGCGTGGGCGCGCCGGTGTCGACCGAGCTCGAGATGACGGAGATCCAGACACGCCTGATCGCGGAGGGCGGGCCGGCGGTGATCTTCGAGAACCCGCTGAAGGCCGACGGCACACCGAGCGGCATGCCGGTGCTGGTGAACCTGTTTGGGACGGTGAAGCGCGTCGCGATGGGCGTGACGATGGGCGGCAAGAGCCGCACCGATGCCGCAAGCCTGCGCGAAGTCGGCGAAGTGATGGCGACCTTGCGCCAGCCTGAGCCACCGCGTTCGTTCGGGGAAGCTTTCGAGCTTCTGCCGCTGGCGAAGACCGTGCTCGCAATGAAGCCAAAAACCTTGTCGCGCGCGGCGTGCCAGGAGGTCGTGCTGCGCGGTGCCGACATCGATCTCGGCAAATTGCCGGTGCAGACCTGTTGGCCGGGCGAACCGGCGCCGCTCATCACCTGGCCGCTGGTGGTGACAAAGGGGCCGAGCGGCAAGCGCGAGGACAATTTCAACCTTGGCATCTACCGCATGCAGGTGCTGAACAAGAACCAGACGATCATGCGCTGGCTGCGCCATCGTGGCGGGGCGCAGCATCACGCGCGTTGGGCGAAAGAGAACGCGAAACCGTTGCCGGCCGCAGCGGTGATCGGCGCCGATCCGGGCACCATCCTTGCGGCGGTCACACCGGTACCGGACACGCTGTCGGAGTACCAGTTCGCAGGTCTCGTGCGCGGTCAGCGCGTGGAGCTTGTCGACTGTATCTCGCAGCCGCTGAAAGTGCCTGCCGAAGCCGAGATCGTGATCGAGGGCGAAGTCTCGCTTACCGATTATCGCGACGAAGGTCCGTATGGCGACCACACCGGCTATTACAACTCGGTCGAGCCGTTTCCGGTGTTCACCGTCACCGCAATCACGATGCGGAAGAACCCGATCTATCTCTCCACCTACACGAGCCGGCCGCCGGACGAACCGTCGGTCCTCGGTGAAGCGCTCAACGAAGTGTTCGTGCCGCTGTTGAAGCAGCAGTTTCCCGAGATCGTCGATTTCTGGTTGCCGCCGGAAGGCTGCAGTTATCGCATCGCCGTTGTAAGCATGAAGAAGGCGTTCCCCGGCCACGCCAAGCGCCTGATGATGGCGGTGTGGTCCTATCTGCGCCAGTTCATGTACACCAAATGGGTGATCGTGGTGGACGATGACATAAACGCGCGCGATTGGAAGGACGTGATGTGGGCGATCTCGACCCGCATGGATCCGGCGCGCGACATCACCGTGATCGAACACACCCCAATCGACTATCTCGACTTCGCGTCGCCGGAGAGCGGGCTCGGCTCCAAGATCGGCCTGGACGCAACCAACAAGTTACCACCCGAAACGCACCGCGAATGGGGCCGCAAAATCCGCATGACCGACGACGTGATCCGAATGGTGACGGAGAAATGGCCGTCGCTCGGCCTGCCCGGCTCGGGCAAACCGATCTGGACGAAACACGGACCTCCGAAATGAACAAAGGAATTTGTGGTTGGATCGTGGCGCTAGCCTTCGCCGGCTTTTTTGCACAGCCCGCGCAGGCCGACGACCAGCAGAAATGCCAGCTCGTCGAACGCGCCGTGACCGACATGACCTTCGACAGGTTCGGACGGCCGACCATCGGCACCTCGATGGAGGGCCAGAGCATTCCGCTGCTCGTGGACACCGGCGGCACCTACGACATGCTCACACGCCAGACGGTGAACTTACTACACCTGAAGCCGGAGAACGTGCCGGAACATATGTTCTACATGGGGGCCAGCGGCCAGGCGATCAAATCGATGGTGAATGCCCACGATTTCAAGATCGGCCAGCTGCACGCGGCCACTTTCTCTTTCCTGATCATGCCCTATGGCTGGGACGAGTCGGGTTCCGGCGCGATCGGCCCGGATATTCTTTCGCGCTACGATGTAGAGTTCGATTTCGGCGCGATGAAATTCCATCTTTGGTCGCCGGATCATTGCCCAGGCCAGGTCGTACACTGGACGCAACAGGCCTACATGGCGCTCCCCATCCGGGTCGTTGACAACCAGATCCACTTTTCCGTGACTGTCGACGGCAAGGAGATGGATGCGCTGCTCGATACCGGTGCATCGGAAAGCGTGCTGCGACTGGACATGGCGCGCGCGATCCTGGGCTGGGCGTCAAATCCTCCCGACCTTAAATGCGACGACAAGGGCGACTGCACCTATCCCTTCAAATCCCTCAGTTTCGGCGGGGTGGCAGTCGCCAACCCGAAGATCATCATTATGCCTGACCGGCTGGCCAGCTTGCATGAGTCCGGGGAATTGCACGAAAAGACCGGCGATATGTCGGAGCCGCCGATCATCATCGGCGCCTCGATCCTGAAGCGGCTGCACCTCTACATCTCCTACAAAGAGCGCATGATCTATGCCACCGGTGCCGACGCCCATTGAGGCGAAAATGTGCCGGAAAAGTTAGATTCCGGACGGAAAATGACGCCGATTTGCCCGCTTGACCGGCGCGGCAAACCCAATACACATGACGCCCGCCGGAGAGACCCTGGGGAAAGAGATGGACACCATCAGCACGATATTCACCGACGGCTACCATATTTTCGCGCTGTACGCGGCGCTCAACGGTCTGATCCTGCTGGTGCTCGGTCTTCTGGTCGTGCGCGCCCGGGTGAAGACCCAGACGCTGATCGGCGACGGCGGCAAGCCCGAGATGGCAGGCCCCCTGCGCGCCCACGGCAACAACTCCGAATGGACGCCGATGGCGATCGTCCTGATGCTGGTGCTGGTCAGCCTGGGCGGGCCATGGTGGCTCCAGCATGTCGTCGGGCTTCCGCTCACCGTCGGCCGCCTGCTCCACGGCTTCGGCCTGTCGCGCAACACCGGCACCTCGCAACTGCGGTTCGCCGGCATGATCCTCACCTGGCTTGCGTACATCTTCGCGATCGTGGCGATCCTCTGGATCCTGTTCTTCCCGAGCACGATCATCCCTTCGCCGGACGCGGTGCCGCAGTAACGTGGCTGCCCGCGCAAGCGCTCAGGACATTCTCGGCGGGCTGTTGAAGGCTGCAAAGACCGCCGGCGCGGATGCCGCGGATGCGCTGCTGGTCGAAGGCGTATCGTCCAGCGTGTCGTATCGCATGGGCAAGCTCGAAGACGTCGAGCGCGCGGAAGGCTACGATCTCGGTCTGCGCGTGTTCGTCGGCAACCGGGTTGCTTTCGTTTCCTCGACCGACTTCGCGCCCGACGCACTCGCAGCGCTGCCCGGCCGTGCGGTCGCGATGGCGAAGCTTGCGCCGGAAGACAAATTCGCCGGCCTTGCGCCGAAGGAATTGCTCGCAACCGCCGTGCCGTCGCTCGATCTCGAAGACAAGACCGAGCCGTCTGCGGAAACACTGATCGAATGGGCGCGCGGGGTGGAAAGCGCCGCTCTCGCGGTGCCCGGCATCACCAATTCTGAAGGTGGCGGCGCCAGCTACAGCCGCAACGCCATCGCGCTCGCGACCAGCGAAGGGTTCTTCGGGCGCTATGCCGGGACCAGCCAGGGCATCGGCGTCGCCGTGCTCGGCGGCGAAGGCACTGCGATGGAGCGCGACTACGAAAGCGTCAGCGCCCGCCATACCAGCGATCTGGAAAGTCCGGAGGCGGTCGGCCGCCGCGCCGGCGAACGCACCATCGCGCGGCTCAATCCGCGCAAGGTGAAAACCCAGGCCGTCCCAATCGTCTACGATCCGCGCGTCTCGATGAGCATCGTCGGCCACTTTGCCGGTGCGATCTCCGGCGCTTCCATCGCGCGCGGCGTGAGCTTCCTGAAAGACAAAATGGGCCAGGAGGTCTTCTCCAAAAGCATCCGCATCGTGGACGATCCGCACCGGATGCGCGGCCTGCGCTCCAAACCGTTCGATGGAGAAGGCGTCGCCAACAAGCGATGGAACCTGATCGATGGCGGCGTACTCACGACGTGGCTCCTGGATTGCGCCAGCGCCAAACAGCTTGGCCTCACCACCACCGGCCATGCAGCGCGCGGCACCGGCGGGCCGCCTTCGCCGTCCAGCACCAACCTCTACATGGAACCCGGCGAAGATTCTCCGGAGGCGCTGATGCGCGACATCAAGGAGGGCCTCTACGTCACCGAACTGATCGGCATGGGCGTGAACGGTGTGACCGGCGATTACAGCCGCGGCGCTTCCGGCTTCTGGATCGAGAACGGCAAGATTTCGTATCCGGTGTCCGAGATCACCATCGCGGGCAATCTGAAGGATATGTTCCGCCATCTCACGCCTGCAAACGATCTGGTGTTTCGCTATGGCAGCAACGCACCCACCTTGCGTATCGAAGGCATGACGGTTGCCGGCGCCTGACACAGCCGTCGACCTCGCGCTTCTGCAATCCATCGTTCGCGAAGCAGGCGGCATCGCGCGTGCGTTCTTTGGCGGCTCTTACAAGCAGTGGGACAAGGGTAAAGGCAATCCCGTCACCGAAGCCGACATCGCGGTCAACCGCTTCCTGCTGGAGTCGCTGCGCGCCGCACGGCCGGATTACGGCTGGTTGTCGGAGGAAACCGACGACAACCCCGAGCGGCTGACGGCGGAAACCATCTTCGTGGTCGATCCGATCGACGGCACGATCGCCTTCATGAAAGGCCGGCCGCATTTCACCATCAGCGTCGCTGTGGTCTGCAACGGCCGCTCGGTCGCCGGTGTCGTGTTCAACCCGATCCTCGACGAGATGTTCGCCGCCCGCGTTGGCGCCGGCGCATCGCTGAACGACGAGCCCATCCACGTGAGCGGCCAGACGGACATCGAAAACTGCCGCATGGTGGCCGATGCCGGCATGTTCCGTCATCCGGCATGGAACAATCCGCCGAACCGGCCTTGGCCGCAAATGCATATCGAAAACCGCAACTCCATCGCCTATCGCCTCGCGCTCGTCGCAGCCGGGCAGTGGGATGCGATGATGGCGCTGTCGTCCAAGCGCGATTGGGATGTTGCAGCGGGCGATCTCATCCTGACCGAAGCGGGCGGCATCGTGACCACCCACGAGGGCGCGCCATTGCGCTACAATCGACCCGAAACCGTGTTGCCTTCGATCGTCGGCGCGAATCCGGTTCTGCATGCGCGGCTGCTGGAACGTGTCGGTCACATCAGGCTTCCGCGCGCGCAAGGCCAGTCATGACGGATCACACATCGAAGCAATTGCTGCATCTGGTGTTCGGCGGCGAAGTGACCTCGCCCACCAGTACCGACTTCAAGGACATCTCCAGGCTCGACATCGTCGGCATCTATCCCAACTACAAAGAGGCGCTGAAGGCGTGGCGCGGCAAGGCGCAGTCCACCGTCGACAACGCCATGATGCGCTACTTTGTCGTGCATATTCACCGGCTTATGGAGCCGGACGAGGACGGGCACGCGGGCTGATCGCCCTCGCCCCTATGGTCCGCGCGTGCTAAATCCCGCGGCGATGACCGCCGCCGATTCCGTCTCGCCGGGCACACTGCCCACCCCCGAGCGGCCTATCAAAGCCATCGTTCGAAGGCTCGTGCACGATTACATGCGCGAGCAATGGCCGACGCTCGCGGTCGCCGTGACCTGCATGGTGATAACGGCGGCGATGACCGCGGCGCTGGCATGGCTGACCGATCCGGCGATCAAGCTGCTGTTCCAGGACAAGCGCGCCGACATGCTGCTTTACATCCCGCTGACGATTCTGGCGGTCGTCTCGGTGCGGGCGGTGACACAGTTCACCCAGCAATCGCTGATGGACACGGTGGGCGAGCGGGCTGTGGCGCATGCCCAGCGCGACATGTTCGACAGCTTGGTGATGCAGGACCTCGCCTCGCTCAACGCGTCGCACTCGGCGCAGTCGGTGTCGCGCTTCATCTACGACACTACCCTGATGCGCGACGCGATCGTGCGCGGCATAGCAGGCCTGGGACTGGAACTGATTTCGCTGCTGCTTCTGGCCGGGGTGATGATCTACCAAGACTGGCGGCTCACCTTGATCGCCATCGTCGTATTGCCCGGTGTCGCGTGGATTTCGCAAGTGATCGGCAGTTCGCTGCGCCGCTCCGCTTCCCGCGGCATGGTCGAGACCGCAGAGCTTTCGACGGTGCTGTCCGAAGCGCTCAACGGCAAGCGCATCATCAAGGCCTACGGGCTGGAGCAGCATGCATCGGAACGGGCGCATGCGCAGATCGAACGGCGCTTGCGTTTCCTGTTGAAGCTGGTGCGGACACGGGCCGCAGCGGTGCCGTCATCCGATCTGTTCGGCGGCATCGTGATCGCGGCAACCATCGGCTATGCCGGATACCAGGCGATCCATGGCGAGATCGGCATCAACCACTTCGCCTCGTTCCTGACGGCATTGCTGCTCGCGCTGCAGCCGGTGCGCAATCTGACCCAGCTGTGGGCCCAGGCGTCCTCCGGCATCTCGGCCGCCGACCGGGTGTTCGCGGTGATCGACACGAAACCTACGATCCAGGACCGGCCCGGCACCACTGCGCTCCGGATCGCGCCGCCGCCGCTGGGCGGCGCAGTGAAATTCCGCGATGTCGCTTTCGCCTATCGCGGTGCGGACGATGCACCGGCGATCCGCAATGTGACCCTCGAAATCGCGCCGGGCAAAAAGATCGCGCTGGTCGGCCCGTCCGGCGCCGGCAAGACGACGATCTTCGCGCTGCTGCTGCGTTTCTACGACATCGAAGGCGGCACCATCGAAGTCGACGGCCACGACATCCGTTCCGTGACGCTCGAGTCGCTACGCGCCAGCATGGCGCTGGTAACGCAGGAACCGATCCTGTTCGACGAAAGCGTTGCCGCAAACATCGCGCTCGGCAAACCGAACGCGACACGCGCCGAGATCGAAGCCGCGGCGCGCTCTGCCGCAGCGCACGATTTCATCCAGCGCCTGCCGGAAGGCTACGACACCGTCGTCGGCGAAGGTGGGCTCAAACTGTCGGGCGGCCAGCGCCAGCGTGTTGCGATCGCGCGGGCGATGCTGCGCGATGCACCGATCCTGTTGCTCGACGAGGCGACATCGTCGCTCGACACCGAAAGCGAGCGGCAGGTGCAGGAAGCGCTGAGCCGCCTGATGAAGGATCGCACGACCATCGTGATCGCGCACCGCCTGACGACCGTGGTCGATGCCGACAAGATCTACGTGCTCGATCGCGGCCGCGTGGTGGAGTCCGGCTCGCATGGCGAGCTCATGGCGCGCGGCGGGTTGTATGCGCGGCTATACGATCATGACCTCGACGAGGCGATAACGCCGGCCCAGGTCGCGCAGTAGCGAACGATGGCGCGCGCTCCTTTCACGCTCACGGCCTATCGTTACGCGACCGCCGCGGTGGCGCCTGCTGTGCCGCTGTTCCTGCGCGGCCGGGCTTCGCGCGGTAAGGAAGATCTGTCACGGATGAACGAACGGCTGGGCCGTGGCACCAGAGCGCGGCCCGATGGCGAGCTGATCTGGCTGCATGGCGCGAGTGTCGGCGAGAGTCTCGCCACCCTGCCGCTCATTGCGGCGCTGAAGGACAAGGGTCACCGGCAGTTTCTTGTCACCACCGGAACCGTGACATCGGCGGAGCTGATGGCAGAGCGCCTGCCGGACGGAGCGTTCCATCAGTTCATGCCGATCGACACGCCGGCCGCAACGGGCCGTTTTCTCGATCACTGGCGCCCGAGTATCGGGTTGTTCGTAGACTCGGATCTCTGGCCCAACATGCTGACAGGCGCGCAGCATCGGGGCATCCCACTGGCGCTGGTCAATGCGCGGATATCGGAACGCTCTTTCAAAGGCTGGCAGCGCGCGCCGAAAACGATGCGGACTCTGCTCTCCACCTTCGACATCTGCCTGGCGCAGGACGAAGAGATCGCGGGCCGCCTCACCACCCTCGGTGCGCCGCATGTGCGCAACGTCGGAAGTCTGAAAGCCGACGCACCGCCGCTTCCCGCCGATCCGGAACGGCTTGCGGCACTGTCCGCGGCGATCGGCGGACGCCCGGTCCTGCTTGCCTCGCAGACCCATCCTGGCGAAGACGAGACGATCCTGCCGGCGCACGACATCCTGCGGCAGCGCTTCCCCGATCTTCTGACCATCATCGTGCCGCGCCATCGCGAGCGCGGCGCAGACATCGCAATGCTGTGCGGCACGCGCAAGGCGAAGCAGCGCTCGCAGAGCAAACTGCCGGACACGAGCACGGCGATCTACATCGCCGATACGATGGGCGAGCTTGGCCTGTTCTATCGTCTCGCGCCCTTTACGTTCATCGGCGGCAGCCTGATTCCGCATGGCGGCCAGAACCCGCTCGAGCCTGCGCGGCTGCATTGCGCGGTGATGGCAGGTCCGAACACCTTCAATTTCACCTCCGTTTACGAGGCGGTGTTCAAAGCGCAAGGCGAAGGCCTCGTCGGGACGGCGGCCGGCATCGCGGAATTTGCCGGCAGGATGCTGGGCGATCCCGCGAAAGCGAAAGCTGCCGGCGAGGCTGCGTTCGCCGGCGCCGAAACACTCGGCGGCGCTGTCGCGAAGACCTGCAGCGCCGTCGAAGCCATATTGGCCTCGCATGCGCGCGCCTGAATTCTGGGACAGCACAAGCGCTTCGTCGCGCGTTCTGTCGACGCTGCTGGCACCGCTTGGCTGGGGGTACGGCGCGAGCATCGCGTGGAAGGCAAAACATGCACAGCCCTTCCGCCCGCGTGCGAAAGTGATCTGTGTCGGCAACCTGACCGCTGGCGGGACGGGAAAAACACCGGTCGTTGCGCGCATCGTTTCCGCACTCCGGGCAAAAGGAAAGCGCGCGTTCGTTCTCACACGCGGCTATGGCGGACACATCGCAACAGCGGTGCAGGTCGATCCCGCGCGTCACACCGCAGCTGATGTTGGCGATGAAGCATTGCTGCTGGCGCGCAATGCTCCCGTCATCGTCTCGCGCGACCGGCGCGCTGGTGCAGTGCTTGCCGACCAGCTTGGCGCGGACGCGATCGTGATGGACGATGGGTACCAGAATTTCGCGCTTGCGAAGGATCTGTCACTGGTCGTCGTCGATGCCGAAGGGGGATTCGGCAATGGCGCCGTCTTACCGGCGGGACCGTTACGCGAACCGATCGAACAAGGCCTCTCGCGCACCGATGCGGTGGTGCTGATCGGCAACGGATCGCCGGATCTGAAGGGGTTCAAAGGCGCCGTGCTGCGTGCCCGCATAGCGCCGCGTCCGGCAACGGAATTGTCCGGCAGACGCGTTGTAGCCTTTGCCGGGATCGGGCGGCCTGAGAAGTTCTTCCAGTCGCTACGCGACGCCGGAGCGGAGGTTGTGCAGACGCACCGCTTTGCCGATCATCATCCTTACAGCGCAGCCGAACTGACGCGGCTTGCCGGCATTGCGCGCACGTTGGATGCGTCGCTGATTACAACCGAGAAAGACTACGCAAGGCTGTCGCCGATGGAACGCAAAGAAATCCTCACCCTACCGGTCGAAGTACAATTCGCAGATGAGGCCGCGCTGACGGGTTTGCTTGACAGCCTCTGGGCAAACGCGTAGCGCCGCGCCAATGGCTGTTTCGGACACCACCCGAATCGAACTGCCGCTCGGCAAACGCTTGCGTTATGGCGCGGAAGCGTGCGTGTTCTTCCTCTTCATCGGCTTCTTCCGTCTGTTGGGGCTGAACGCCGCCTCGGCGCTGGGCGGCTTCATCGGACGCAACATCTTCCGCCACGTAGGCACGATGAACCGTGCGCGCGAAAATCTGCGCGAGGCTTTTCCGGAGAAAACCGAAAGCGAGATCGAAACCATCGTCATTGCGATGTGCGACAATCTCGGCCGCACCGTCGCCGAATATGCGAACCTCGACAAACTCAGACTCGAAGGTTCCGATCCGCGCCTCGAACTGGAAGGCGCCGAACACGCGAAAGCCGCCATCGCGCGCGGCAAAGGGGTGATCTTCTTCTCCGGTCATTTCGCCAACTGGGAGACGATGCCGTTCGTCGCCGAGCAGTCGGGCTTTCCGGGCGGCGAGGTCTATCGCCCGCTCAACAATCCGTTCGTGAACCGCTGGATCGTCGCGCAACGCACCAGGAACGGTCCCAAGCTGCAGATCGAAAAAGGTGCGCGCGGGACGCGGCAGATCTTCACCACGCTGCGGCGCGGCGATTGCGTATTCCTGCTCGCAGATCAGAAAACCAATGAAGGCCTGCCGATTCCGTTCTTCGGGCGCGATGCGATGACGACGCCGGCGCCGGCCATGTTCGCCTTGAAACTCGGCGCGGCGCTGCTGCCGGCGTCGAACGAGCGGATCGGCGGCGCGCGTCTCAAAGCCACGATCCATCCGCCGATCGACTTCACGCCGACCGGCGACAGCGAGCGCGACGTCTATCTGCTCACCCGCGCTATCACCGAAGCATTGGAAAAAATCATCCGCGAGCGGCCGTCGCAGTGGCTCTGGCTGCATCGCCGCTGGCCCACCAAGCGCGAGCAGGACAATGTGCTCGGCAAACGCGCGCTTCAGACTTTGGAAGCGGTCGGCGTGCGGGTGGATCGCGAAGGGTCGAGCCTGACCTGAAACCAGTTCATCGCCCAGTGCAGGTGCGGTCCCGTGGCGCGGCCGGTGCGCCCAACGAGCCCGATGACCTGGCCGCGTTTCACGCTGTCGCCCCTTTTCACCAGTTGCTTGCTCTGATGCAGATAGCCGGTGAACACGCCGTGCCCGTGATCGAGCATGGTGTACCCGCCCTCGAGGTAGAACTGCTCCGCCAGCGCCACGATCGCATCCGTCGGCGCGCGGATTTCGCCCCCCTCGCCCGCCGCGATATCGACACCGAAATGCGGTGCCGACGGTTTGCCGTTCAGGACGCGCTGGCTACCGAACTGGCCGCTGATGATGCCATGCGCCGGCCATTCGAACGGGTCGGCGAACCACTCCGCATCGGTGACGTGTGTCCTGGCTTCGGCGACGAGCGCATGTTCGCGCTGGACACGCGCTTCGATCTCCTTGGGCGGCGAGACGAACTTCTCCGGCAACCCGTTGATCGCCTGCACTTCGTACTGCCGTGCCACCGGCGTGAGATCGCGGGACTCCGTCGTCCCGTCGGGGAAATGCGCCGCCAATGCACAGGCGGCCTTCTGATCGAATGCGAAGCCGAAGGTGAAATAGCCGTTCGGGCCGACGCCGAGCGGCTTGCCGTCAAGCGAAACCTTGCTGCCCGGCGCGGTCTTGCCGACCACGAGGCTTCCCTGCTCCATGGTTCCGGTCAGAACGATCCGCGATGCCGCATCGTCGCCGCGGGCCGCAAACGGCAGCGCCGCGAGCGCCGTGCCGAGGAACGCCCGGCGGTGGATCACTTGGGGACCATGCCCTTTTCCTGGAACCGCTTCAGCGCTGCGGCAGGCGTTGCGTAAGCTTCCTGCAGGTCGACGCTCCAGTAGCGCAGCGAGTCGACCGGGATGTGAAGGCCGGTGACGGCGCAGACGACAAACGAACCCGGCTTCACGACGCGCACTTCGCCGTCGAGATATTCAAGCTCGGCGAGGCCTTCGGGCCTCAGGTCGCGATCCACGCGGTTCATGATGGGAGTGTAGCCGTCTTGGGCCGCCGGTTCAAAACAGAGAACCCTGCGTGCTTGGCGGCTTCGCCTTGGGCGCCCTTTTCGGTTTCGGCGGCGCCGGCTGGACGATACCGCCCTCCGTGGCAGTCGCGGCGACGGCGCCGTCGGCGAAGGTGATCGCCAGATGCTCACCGGCTTTCACACCGGCCGCCTGGCGCAATATCCGGCCTTCGCCGCGCACCAGCGCGAAGCCGCGCTCCAGCACGGAACGGTAGCTCACGCTCTCCAGCACCCATTCGATGTTCTCGAGCCGGTCGCGCGCCTTGGCGAGGCCAACGCTCTGCGCCTGCGTCATGCGCTGCGCCAGACCGCCGACGCGTTCGCCGCAAGTCGCGATTCGCTGAGCCAGTTGGCTGGGGCGAAGATGCGATGCGGTTTCAAGAAGAGTTTCGCGACGGGTTTGCAGATTGCGGCGCAGCGCGTGCCCCAACCGTTCGCCCGCAATGTTCACGCGCGCGGCATGCTGTGCCAACTGTGGCGGACGAAGCTCGGACCCGGCTGCGAGCAGAGTCTCGCGATGGGTTTGCAGGTTGCGGCGTAACGCATGACCGAGCCGTTCGCCTGCGATGTCGAGCCGCTGACGCGGGCTGGCGAACAGCTGATCGGCGCGCGGCAGCACCCGAACCAGTTGATTGAGATGCCGCCGCCGGTCGCCGATGTTGCGGGTGAAACAGCGCATATAACGCCGCTCCAGATCGAGCGTCTGCGATAGCAGATCGGCACGCACCGGCACCGCCATCTCGGCCGCCGCAGTGGGTGTCGGGGCGCGGCGGTCCGACACGAAATCGATCAGCGTCGTGTCGGTCTCGTGGCCGACGGCTGAAATCAGCGGGATCGTGCTCGCCGCCGCGGCGCGCACCACGCTCTCCTCGTTGAACGCCATCAGGTCTTCGACCGAACCGCCGCCGCGCGCGACGATCAGCAGATCGGGCCGCGGCAGCACGCCGCTCCGGCCCATCGCGTTGAAGCCATTGATCGCTGCCGCCACTTCGGCTGCTGCCCGCTCGCCCTGCACCGCTACCGACCACAACAGCACCCGGCGCGGGAACCGCTCGCTCAGCCTGTGCATGATATCTCGCAGCACCGCACCGCTGGGCGAGGTGATGACCCCGATCACATCAGGAAGGAACGGCAGCGGCCGCTTGCGGGCGGCGTCAAACAGGCCTTCGGCGGCGAGCTTTTTCTTGCGCTCTTCCAGCATCGCCATCAGCGCACCGGCGCCGGCCAGCTCCACCTGGTCGACCACAAGCTGATAGCGTGACGAGCCGGGATAGGTGGTGACGCGGCCGGTGCACACGACCTCCAGCCCCGCCTGCGGCCGCACCCGCAGCCGCTGGGCCGTCAGGCGCCAGATGACCGCATTCAGAACCGCCTTGTCGTCCTTGAGATCGAAATAGATGTGGCCGGAGGCGTGTTTCTTGAGGCCACTGATCTCACCGCGCACCCGAACGAACGGAAACGCGTCCTCGACCGTCCGCTTCAGCGCGGAAGAGATTTCGCTGACGCTGAACTCGGGCAAGTTCGGACGGGCGTCATAATGGTTGGCGGCTTCGGACATGATTCGCCGATCATACAGCCGATATTGGTCAGCGATATCGGGTATTTGCATCTTGTGTTTCACCCATCTGTTGAGCGAGGTTCCGGCCATGAAAGTCCTCCTCATCGGCTCTGGCGGGCGTGAGCACGCGCTGGCCTGGGCGCTCGCGGCGAGCCCGCTCCTCACCAAGCTCTACTGCGCGCCTGGAAATGCCGGCATCGAAGAGGTCGCCGAATGTATCCCCATTCCGGCCATGGATTTCGACAGGCTCGTCGCATTCGCGCAGGAGAAGCGAATCGATTTCGCGGTGATCGCGCCCGACGATCCACTGGTCGGCGGGCTGTGGGACCGGTTTGAGGCTGTGGGCATCCGCGCCAGTGGGCCGAGCAAGGCGGGTGCGATCCTCGAAGGCTCCAAGGGCTTCGTGAAGGACCTGTGCGCCGAGACCGGCATCCCGACTGCCGCCTATCGGCGCTTCCGCGATCCGGTAGCGGCAAAAGCGTTCGCGGACACGCTAGGCCTTCCGGTCGTAATCAAGGCGGACGGGCTGGCGCTCGGCAAAGGCGTGTTCATCGCCGAGAGCAAGGCCGATGCGGCCAAGGCGATCGACTTCATGTTCGAAGGCGGCTTCGGCGCGAGCGGCAGCGAGGTGGTGGTCGAGGAGTTCATGCAGGGCGAGGAGGCAAGTTTCTTCGCCCTCAGCGATGGCACGACCGTCCTTCCTTTCGCCGGCGCGCAGGATCACAAGCGCGTCTTCGACGGCGACAAGGGACCCAACACCGGCGGCATGGGCGCTTACTCCCCCGCCCCTGTTCTGCCGCCCGCGCTTGAGCAGGTCGCGATGGAGCGTTTCATCAAGCCGACCGTTGCGGCGATGGCGGCATGCGGACGAACCTATGCCGGCGTGCTGTATCTTGGGCTGATGGTCACGAAGGACGGCCCCAAACTTGTCGAATACAATTGCCGTTTCGGCGATCCGGAAACCCAGGTGATGATGATGCGCCTGAAATCCGATCTGCTCACCGCCCTGCTCGCCATGCGCGACGGTGTCCTGAAGGACATCGACCTGCGCTGGAGCGATGACGTGGCGTTGACAGTAGCGATGGCGTCCAAAGGCTATCCCGGAGCGTACGAGAAGGGCTTCGTGATCACCGGCCTCGACGAAGCGGCCAGGCTTCCCGGCGTGCAGGTATTCCACGCCGGCACCAAACGGCAGGACGGCAGGATCGTCACCAATGGCGGCCGTGTACTGAATGTTACAGCCACCGGCAAAACAGTCGCGGAAGCACAGTCCCGCGCCTACGCAGCGGTCGACCTAATCCACTGGGACGGCGCCTTCGCGCGACGCGACATCGGCTGGCGCGCTATCGCCCGCGAACAGGCACGCTGATGTCAGAACCCATGCGAGAGCGGGTCGAGGCGCTGTTGTTCGATTTCGGTGGCGTGATCACGGAGATCGATTTCGCGCGTGTGGTGAAACGCTGGTCGGAGCATGCCGGCCGGGATCTGGAGCCGCTGTGGCGCAGCTATGTGCCAGGTGAAATCTATTTTGGGCATGAGCGCGGAACGGTCAGCGACGCAGCATTCTTCGCCTCATTGCGAGAGGAATTTCAGGTCGAATTGACGGATGAGCAGTTCCTCGACGGCTGGAACGCGATCTTCGTGGGCGTCTATCCGGAGATCGACGAACAACTCAGAACGGCGGCCGCGCGGATGCCGCTCTATGCGTTCACCAACACCAACCGGGCGCATGAGGCGTACTGGTCGGCCGCCTATGCCGGCATGCTGAAGCACTTCAAGCACGTGTTCGTGTCGTCCACGATTGGATTACGCAAACCGGACAGAGAGGCCTTCGCCTATGTCGCACGCGAGATTGGCGTGCGACCGGAGCGCATCCTGTTCTTCGATGACTCCAAAACGAACATCAAAGGCGCGCAGGCGAGTGGGTTTCAGACCGTCCTCGTGCGGAGCAATGCCGACATTGCCGACGCACTCGCCCGCGTACTTGCAGCGGCACCGGCGCCCTGAAGCAGCAGGCATGTGAAAGCCTTGTGCGGCCCGGCTTTACCGGTCAAAAATGCCGCCAATCAGAACAAGGAGTTTGGGGATGAGCGAAGCCGCACAGAGCCGTCAGGAGACGTTCTCCGGCACCAAGGACGTGGCCGCAACCCACAAATTCGACGAGAAGAAACTCGAAATCTATCTGGCCGAGCGCATTCCCGGCTTTCAGACTCCGATGGAGGTCCGCCAGTTCAAAGGCGGTCAGTCCAACCCCACCTATCAGCTCGTCACGCCGAATAAGAAATATGTGATGCGGCGCAAGCCTCCGGGAAAACTACTGCCGAGCGCGCATGCGGTCGATCGCGAGTTCAAGGTGATCTCCGCGCTGCATCCGACCGGTTTCCCGGTCGCGAAGCCCTATGTGCTTTGCGAGGACGAGTCCGTCATCGGCACGATGTTCTATGTGATGGATTGCGTCGAAGGCCGCGTGCTGTGGGAAGCGCTGCTACCCGGCATGGCGCCGAAAGAGCGCTTCGCGATCTACGATGCGATGAACGAGACGCTCGCGAGCCTGCACAATCAGGACTACGTGAAGATCGGGTTGTCCGAGTTCGGCAAGCCGACCGACTACGTCGCGCGCCAGATCTCGCGTTGGACCAAGCAGTACCAGCTCTCCGAAACCGAGACGATTCCGGAGATGAACAAGCTGATCGAATGGCTGCCCGCGCATCTGCCGCAGGAAGGCCGGCCGTCGGTGGTGCACGGCGACTACCGCCTCGACAACATGATCCTGCATCCGACCGAGCCGAAGGTCCTGGCGGTGATCGACTGGGAGCTTTCGACCATCGGCGATCCGCTGGCCGATTTCACCTATCACCTGATGCAATGGCAGATGCTGCCGGGCGGCCAATCCGCCGGCACCCAGTCGCTGCTGACCGCCGACCTGAAGGCGCTCGGTATCCCAACGATGGATGAATACGTCGCCATGTATTGCCGCCGCACCGGGCGGAGCGAGACGCCGAACATGGATTATTACGCGGCCTACAACTTCTTCAGGCTCGGCGGAATTCTGCAGGGCATCGTGGGCCGGGTGCGCGACGGTACGGCAAACAGCGCCAATGCCGCCTCCAATGCCAGCGCGGTGCGGCCTTTGGCGGAACGTGCCTGGCACTTTGCCAAGCGTGCCGGTGCGCAAGGCTGAGTTTCACAAGTCTTTCATTTTAACCGCCTCTTAAGCGCGATTGCTTGGCGTTGTCGTTTTGCGGCTTAAAGCGCGCTTAACCGGGGGTGCGCATGATGTGCGCATTCACTGGGGCTGTATTTGTCGACGCAGGGCAACATCTCGCTCGCGCAGGATCCCGAGCGCCTCAGAGCGCTGCGGGCAAAGCGCATACGCGCCTATTTCGATCTTGCCGAGCGCGCCGCACGGATCGGCTACTGGCGCAGCGACATCACCGACCGCTCGATGTACTGGTCGCCGGGCATGTACCTGCTGCTTGGAACAGAACCCCAGGCGCGGCCGCCGGATTCCGCCTGGCTGCTCGAACAACTCGTGCCGAAGGATCGCGACGGCATGCGGGCGGCAATCATGGCCGCGATCGAAACACGCCAATCGTTCGTCTACCGCGCGAAGGTGGGAAATCCCGCCCTGCCCGTCCAGTACATCGACGTCCAGGGCGAAGTGGAAATCGACGAGACCGGTCGCGTGACGGCGGTCATGGGCGTTTGCCATGACGTGACCGATCGCGTACGGGCACAGCAGGATGGCCGCCGCGCCGAGCAGATGTACCGCGTGATGGCGGAGGAATCCTCCGACATCATCATGTTCTACGCCCCTGGCGGAAAGATTCTGTTCGCTTCGCGGGCGCTGGAGCGCATCCTCAAGCGCACCCCGCATGAGATCGAGAACAATTTCAGGGCGCTGGTGCATCCGGACGACGATGCGGTTCTCGAATCCTTCAGCGCTCTTCCCGTGCCAAACGTCACGCGCAGCGCGACCTACCGCGTCCTGCATGGCAACGGTCACTATGTGTGGATCGAGACCACGCTCCGCGGCGTCTTCGACGAAACCGGCGAATACGCCAACCTGATAAGCGTTTCGCGCGACGTGACCGAACGCAAGCAATATGAGATGGAGATCAACGCGGCACGCGAGCATGCGGAAGCCGCCAACCGCTCGAAATCGCGCTTCCTCGCGAACATGAGCCACGAGCTGCGCACGCCGTTGAATGCGATCATCGGCTTCACCGATCTGATGCGGCAGGAGATGTTCGGCCCGCTGAACAACGAGCGCTATGAAGAATACACGACGCTGATCTACGACTCGGGACAGCTGCTGCTCGATCTGATTTCCGACCTGCTTGACATGTCCAAGATCGAAGCCGGCAAACTCGATCTCAATATGGAGCGGATCGATCTCGCCGCCGCGGTGGAAGACTGCATCCGCCTGCTCCGCGAGCGCGCCGACAATGGCGGTCTCGAGCTGACAACGGCGCTGCCCAAAGGCAAGCTGTCGCTGGTCGCCGATCGCCGCGCCGTGAAACAGATTCTGCTGAACCTCGTCTCGAACGCCGTCAAATTCACGCCGGCCGGCGGCCATGTCGTGGTCGGCGTGAAAGTGTCGGGCGGGCGCGCGATCCTGTCGGTGCGCGACGACGGCATCGGCATTCCCGCCGCCGACCTGCCCCGCATCGGCAAACCGTTCGAACAGGTGGCCGGCGATCCAATGCTCGCCAAGCCCGGCACCGGTCTGGGCCTTTCGCTGGTGCGCGCCCTCGCCGAACGCCACGGCGGCGCGATGCATATCCAAAGCCAGGAAGGCATTGGCACGGAAGTGACCGTCGAACTCCCGCTGGCGCCGGCGAAGAGCAAGACGAAGACGGCGGCGAATTTGTAAATAACCAGCCTGCTGCACTCTCGAGGCCTCCAAGGCCGTCGAACGTCGGCTCACAGGGCCATGTGCTCTGAAAGAGCGCTTCCCATTTTTCTGCTAACTTGGAAACGCCCAAGCTTAGCTTCGAGAGATATACATGCCCGCCCGAACTCTTTTAAAGACCATGCAGCTTGCGAAGCTACTAGATCAGGAAGGATTTGATCGAAGAATCTATTCATTCAGCCGCTCGGAGCCGCCTGCCGACGGATACGTTTGCGAGCGGCGTGACGATGTCGAGAGTCTGCCTTGGTGGCTTTTCTATTGCGAGCGAGGGACGTCAACGCCTTTCGCTGCATTCGATTCCGAGAATGATGCATGCTGGTTTTTGTATAGGCGGATACACGAGTACTACTATCCCACGGAGAAGCCGCCGACCTAAAGGGAAAAGCTTGTTGTCCGGGCTGGAGTGGAGCGCAGCGCAACAAAACGAAACGCCGGGATCCATTTCGCAACAATCATTGTTGTCGAGAACGAACCCGGATGCACCATCTTGCCGGTAGGACGGGTCCCGGCGCTTCGCTGCGCTACGGCCGGGATGACGAGTTGGGACTGGAAGAAGCGAGTTCGCAAACCGCTATCGCAGATATTTCCGCAATTGCGTCGAGTAGGTGGAATAGCCCGCGTTGCGATAGATTGCGTCGGCGCGGACATTGCCGGGAAGAACGCCGATCATAATGACGCCGAGCTGGTGCTTGCGCGCCCAAGCCTCGCATGCCGCGATCAGCTGCTTGCCAACGCCCTGCCCGCGCGCCGCCTCGAGCACATAAAGTTCGGAGATATAGGCGAACTCCCGTTCTTCCGGCAGCACATACACATCATTCTGCTCGTGATAGACGACAGCCCAGCCGAGCGCCGTCCCATCGCGCTCTGCGACCAGCATTGCACCGCCTTTGGCCGCGACACGCGCCGTGATGTCGGCGAAGAACTCGTCCGCCACCGTGCTGTCCACCCGGCGGTCCAGCTCCACGGCCTGCTCAAACCGTTGCAAACCATCGATGAACGACAAGACGGCAGGCTTGTCGCGCGGAAATTGTGCGTCGCGGATGAGTGGCATGGGATGAGTATCATACCTCATTTTCGTTAGTTCGCCGACTGTCCGCTAACCTCACCTTAACACACCCAGTCAATTTTATGTGGCGATCAGTTCCTGCCTTTCCTCTTGCCGATCCAAATGGTTGTAGTCATCGCTCCATAAGAGAACAGGTATCGAAGGTCTGATTTTCAAGGAGGAAGACTTGATCTCCTATAACTGGACCGAAGAGCCTGATAGGGCCGAATTACACCGCCTCTACACGTTGCTGCAAGAAGAACCCAGCAGTGCGACAGCTGGCTTGGAATCTCTCGCAAACCGCGGCTCAGCAATGAGCATGTGGTATTTGGCCGACGCTTATTCGCGGCGAGCGGAGATCGAGAACGCCGATACTGCCATATATTGGTATGAGCGTGCGGCAAAAGCTGGCCTGGTTCAGGCGGCTCACGCTGTCGGTCGAATATATTTCGAACAAAATGAGTATTCCAAGGCGCTCGTCGCATTTTCTGTCGGCGTCAAAGCGGGATATGCGCCGTCTTTGTTCCGTCTTGGGATGATGTATCAAAGGGGAAGTGGCGTCAGCACCGACTATGAAAAGTGCAGAGCTCTGCTCGCCGATGCCGCCGCGAAAGGACATGTCTTTGCAACGCGAAATATCATGTCGATGTATCTATCGCACAAATTCGGATACGGCCAGTTCTGGCGCGGTCTCCTGATGATTCCAACTTTTTTGAGAGCCGTTATCGCTCTGAAATTTATCCAAACGGAGGAAGAACTCGAAGAACACATCCTCTGCTAAACCCGCAAGCATGTGAGCGGGCAGTGAGCAAACAAGAGGCGGCCGAAGCCGCCTCTTTCGTTTCACTGACGCAGGACGAGACCGGCGATACGATGGTTGTGCATGTACTCCGCGTTGTGAGGCCCACACCTTCGCGCGCTTCCCCTTGCCTTCGCAAACGCGGGTCGCCAGCCTTTCCGGGTGACGACCGATCCGGAAATCTCAACCCTCCAACACCCTCCGGGGCGTGGAGGGGTGAGATTGTCGAAAACCGAGGTTCAATTCCGACAGAAAATTACAAAAGCGCGGAAATAAGCGAGAGGAATCAAGCAATGCCCTTCAAACGTGGCGCACCGCCGGGCAACAAAAACAGGCTGATTCACGGCCTTTATAGCCGCGAAATCGCCGAACGGCGGCGGGCCGTCCGCCATCGCAAGCGGATGGCCAGGATGGTGCTGGCCCGCGTCGCCATCATCATCCGGACCCGCGAAGCCTTGGCCGGGAAGGTCCCGCGCGCCCGCCAAGTGCCGCGGCGCCGGCGTTTCCAGCCGGTCATCCGCAAACACGGCCAATTCCCGCGCTTCCGTGCGTTCGAACTGCTGCCGCCACCGCGCTGGCGCAGGCTCATGGCGCGCTTCAAACGCGCGGAGGCGATAGCGAATCTCACCCCTCCACGCAGCGAAGCGGAGTTGGAGGGGTCGCGGCGAAGCCGCGGGGGAGGACCTTGAGCGCGTAAGCGCTTCTTGTTTGTTTTCGAAGAACAGGACGAAGCGGCCGAACGAGCGCGGCTTTGCCGCGCAAGGTCCTCCCCTCGCTCCGCTCGACCCCTCCAACTCGCAAAACGAGTTGGAGGGATGCTAGCCGTCGGCGTTCTCGAGGATTTCGGCGACCGTTTCCTTGCCTTCGGCGCTGTGCAGCCACGCTTCGGCCTGCTGCTGGCTCGGGAAGCTGTGCGGCACCCGGTGCGGCTTGTTGCGACCCTCCACCGGCACTAGGACCTCCCAGGTTCCGGCCAGGCGCTGGTCCTTGGTTTCGGCGGTGTAGGGCGGCGGCAGGCTGGGCTTTTTCTTCTTCATCGGTCCGGTTCCGTTGTCAGCGCCACAGGATGGCTGGGCAGGCCCAGGTTCGGCAGGAATGCCGCCAGAAGGCCGAGCGCGGGAAGGAATGCGCACACCCGGTAAACAAATTCAATGCCTTCGCGATCCGCCAACGCGCCCAACGCCGCCGCCCCGATCCCACCCATCCCGAAGGAGAGGCCGAAGAATAGCCCGGAGATCATTCCCACCCGGCCCGGCAGAAGTTCCTGCCCGAACACCACCATCGCGTGGAAAGCACTCGAGAGGACGAGGCCGGCGCCGACGCTCAGCACCCCGGTCCAGAACAGGTTGGCGGCCGGCAGCGCGAGCGAGAACGGCAGCGTGCCAAGAATGGAAAACCAGATGAGGTATTTGCGCCCGAAGCGATCGCCCAGCGGCCCGCCGCTGATCGTCCCCACCGCAACGCTTCCGAGGAAGAGGAACAGGAACAGCTGTGCGTGCTGTACCGTCAGGCCGAAATGATGGATCAGGTAGAAGGTGTAGTAGCTGGTGAGGCTCGCGAGATAGACGAACTTGGAGAAGATCAGCATCACCAGGATCGCGAGCGCCGCCCGCACGCGAAGCGGCGGCAGGCCGTGCGCCTCGCGGGTCCGCGCATGATGCGCCGCGCGCGCCGCACCGTGGGTCCTGTACCACGACGCGACGAAATACAGGATCGCACTCGCCAGCAGCGCGAGCGCGGAGAAATACGCAACGCCGGTGCGCTGCGAGCGCGTCACCACGAAGGCTGCGAGCAGCGGGCCGAGCGCGCCGCCGATGCTGCCGCCCACCTGGAACATCGATTGCGCGAGACCGCGGCGCGGTCCGGCGGCGGCATGCGCCATGCGGCTCGATTCCGGATGAAAGGTCGACGACCCGATGCCGACGATAGCGGCGCCTGCGAGAAGCAAGGCATAGCTCGGCGCTTCGGCAAGCAGCAGCAATCCCACAAAGGTGAACAGCATCCCGACCGGGAGCGCATAAGGCAGCGGATGCTTGTCGGTGTAGGCGCCGACCAGCGGCTGCAGCAGCGAAGCGGTCAGCTGATAGACGAGCGTGATGAGCCCGATATGGGTGAAGTCGAGCTCGAAGGTGTCCTTCAGGTTGGGATAAATCGCCTGCAGCAGCGACTGCATCATGTCGTTGAGCGCGTGGCAGAAGCCGATCGCGAACAGCACCGCGAACACGGTGTTTTGCGCGGCGACGCGGTGATTTGCGGTGGTGTCGGTCATGGGGCGCGGACTTTATCGGCCTGTGCTTTTGCAGCAACCGAGCGAAGGCGCATATCGGCTCATCTGGGACAATCCAGCACAGGCAACGCACCAAATCTCGTATTCACGATGGGAAACTTACGCGTCTTTGCCGCGACGCTTGCGCCCGATGCCCAGCTGTTCGCGCCAGAGGCGCGCCGGGATCTCCTCCACCGCGCCTTCCTGCAACTGACCGAGATGGAACGGGCCGTATTGCACGCGGATCAGGCGCGACACCTTCAGGCCAAGCGACTCCATCACCCGTTTCACTTCGCGGTTCTTGCCTTCCTTCAACTGCACCGTCGCCCACGCATGCATGCCCTTGCTGCGCTCGAGATCGGCGACGATCGGTTCATAACGCACGCCGTCGATGGTGCGGCCCTCGGCGAGCTTGTCGAGCTCCTTCTGGGTCACGTTGCCGAACAGGCGCACGCGATATTTGCGCACCCAGCCGGAGGCCGGCAGTTCGAGGCGGCGCGCGATCTCGCCGTCATTGGTCAACAGCAGGAGACCTTCGGAATTGAAATCGAGCCGGCCGATCGAGACAACGCGCGGCATGTGCTTCGGCAGATTGGCGAAGACGGTCGGGCGGCTTTTCTCGTCGCGGTGCGTGGTCACAAGGCCGTTGGGCTTGTGATAGCGCCACAGCCGCGCGGCCTCCGGCTCTGCCACCGGTTTGCCGTCGATGGCGATCACATAGTCGCCGCTGAGTTTGGTGGCCGGCGTGGTGACGATGTCGCCGTTGAGGGTGACGCGCCCCTCCGCGATCAGCTTCTCCGCATCGCGCCTGGAGCACACGCCCGCCCGCGCGATCACCTTGGCGATGCGGTCGCCCGCAGGCGCGGTATCTTCGGCAGGTTTCGGCTTCATCCCGGAACCGCGTACTGTGGACCGTTCTTAATGGCAAGCGTTGCAGTGATGATCCAGAAAACCACCCCTCCAGCGCGCTTCGCTCGTGGAGGGGTGGATGACTGACGACGATTTCATGGCGCTCGCATTAGAGGAAGCGCGCGATGCCGCGGCGCGGGGCGAAGTGCCGGTCGGTGCGGTGCTTGTCTCCGCCGACAGGCAGATGCTGGCGCGGGACGGCAACCGCATCCTCGAACGCCGCGATCCGACCGCGCATGCGGAAATGCTGGTGCTGCGCGCCGCTGCGGCTGCACTCGGCAACGAACGGCTCATCGGCACCACGCTGTATGTGACGCTCGAACCCTGCGCGATGTGCGCCGGCGCCATCAGCTTTGCCCGCGTCGCGCGTGTGGTGTTCGCAGCCACCGATCCCAAAGGCGGCGCGATCCTGCACGGCCCGCGCTTCTTCGAACAGCCAACCTGTCATCATCGCCCGCTCGTTTCGCGCGCCGGCGATGCCGAAGCGGCGGGTGAGGTGCTGCGCGCCTTTTTCCGCGCCCGCCGGGACTAGCGGCGGGCCGGTGGCTCTGCCAAGCTCCGGTAAAACAGATTTCAAGGGAGAGATTTCATGGCGCTCATCATTTACGGCTCGAATGTTTCGCCCTTCGTGCGCAAGGTGCGCGTCGTGCTTGCGGAGAAGGGGCAGGCCTACACGCTGGAGCCGGTGAACCCGTTCACGCCCCCGCCGGAGTTTCTCGCCATCAGCCCATTGAAGCGCATCCCGGTGCTGCGCGACACCGAAGTTGCGGAGCCGAACACACTGCCGGACTCCTCGATCATCTGCGATTATCTCGAGCACAAATTTCCAACACCCGCGCTCTATCCGAAAGACGCGTTCGCGCGCGGCCGGGCGCTGTGGTTCGAGGAATATGCCGACTCCATTGTCGCCGCGACGGTGGGCACGGGCCTCTTCTTTGAGCGCGTGGTGAAACGCATGCTCCGCCAGCAGCCGGACGAGGCGGTGTGCCAGAAAACCCTGGGCGAGAAGCTGCCGCCGCTGCTCGACTATCTGAACCGTGAACTGATGGGACGGGAGTATCTGGTCGGCGACGCATTCTCGATAGCCGACATTTCGGTCGGCACGATGTTCGTCAACTTCGCCCATGCCGGCGAAACGATCGACGCGGGACGATGGGCCGATCTCGCCGCCTTTGTCGCGCGCGTTCATGCGCGGCCGTCGTTCAAGGCGCTGATCGACGAGGAAAGCCCGCTGGTGAGCCGCTTCCGCGCGGCGTGATGGCGTTCTAGCCTTCTTCCGGCGGCGCGGCCTTGGCACGCAGGGCGCGGCGTCGCGCGACAACCTGGTTGAGGATTTCCACCCCACCGGAGAACGCGACCGCGAAGTAGAGATACTGGCGCGGGATGTGGAAATGCAGCCCGTCGGCGAACAGCGATACGCCGATCAGAAGCAGGAAGCTCAGCGCCAGCATCTTCACCGTCGGATGGCGGTCGACGAACTCCGCCACGATCCCCGACGCCACCATCATCACGAACATCGCGAGCACGATCGCCGCGATCATGATCTGCAGCTGCTCCACCATGCCGACCGCGGTCACGACGGAATCGATCGAGAACACGATGTCGAACAGCGCGATCTGCACGATCACCGAAACCATCGTCGAATGCCGGCGCTTCAGCGAGGCTTCTTCCTCTTCGACCATGTCGTGGATTTCGCGCGTGCTCTTGGTCAGCAGGAACAGCCCGCCGCCGAGGAAGATCAGGTCGCGCCACGACAGAGGAATTCCCGCAACGGTCAGCACCGGATGCGACAGCGAGATGATCCACGCGATCATCGACAGCAGCACGATCCGCAGCACCAGCCCGAGCAAGAGACCGATGCGGCGGGCGAAGTTGCGTCGCGCCGGTTCCACCTGATGCGCGACCAGCGAAATGAAGATGATGTTGTCGATGCCGAGCACGATCTCGAGCACGACCAGCGTTGCAAGCGCTATCCAAGCATTCGCCGTCAGGAAGATATCGAACATCCGCTCACTCTAAATCCAGTGCGGCGCAAGCCGGGTGAAGAAATATGCCAGCACGATATGGGTCGAAATCAATCCAATTCCCGCGCCTATCAAAACGTCGCTGACGAAATGGGCGGTGAGAAGAATGCGCGTCGCCGACAGCGCCACCGCGATCGCAAACCACAACACGGCGAGTCCCGGCGCAAGACAAGTCGCGATCGCCGCGACCGAGAAGATGGTGAGCGCGTGGCCCGAGGGGAACGAGTTGTAGTCCGCCTTGAAGGTCCAGAACTTGAACTCGTAGAGATGCATCTCGATCTCGTCGCGCGGCCGCCTGCGTCCGACGAGGCGCTTCAGAATATGCAGGATGGCACTGCCGAGCGCGAGGCTCGCAATGAACGCCGCCGATGCATCCTGGGCGAGGAACACGCGCGGATCGTGCAGCAGAAACAGGCGAAACAACCGCGCCAGTCCGTAGATCAGGATCGCCGCCACCAGCCAGTGCGCCGCCTTCGCCAGATGGGTGATGCTGTCGAAGAACCGATGCGCGCGCAGACTCACATGGTCGTAGATCAAATGCACCGCCCAGCGGTCGAGCGGGATGCACGCGAGCCCCGCCGCGATCAGGGCGATTCCGAACCACAGAAACATGGCGCTGCTTGCCGTGGCGGCGCTCCTCTGTCAAATGCGCGCTTTTGGCCGTCTTCGGCGTGCTGGCGGGCGTCAACGCCCGGGATTAAGGTTTGCGCCTCGCTATCGAACGGAACCGGAGGAAGAGATGGATTTCGATTATACGGAAAAGCAGAAAGAGTGGATGAAGCGTGTCGGCGACTTCATGGACGACCACATCTATCCCGCCGAAAAAACCTATAGCGCGCAAATGGAAGAAGCGCGCGCCAAGGGCAATCCGTGGATCGTCGTGCCGGTCGTCGAAGAGCTGAAGAAGAAAGCTAGGGCGCAAAACCTGTGGAATTTCTTTCTCAATGAAAGCGAACACGGCGCCGGTTTGACCAACCTCGAATATGCACCGCTTGCCGAGTTGATGGGCAAGGTCGGTTTCGCGTCGGAGGTGTTCAACTGCTCGGCGCCCGATACCGGCAACATGGAAGTGCTGGAGCGCTACGGTTCGCCCTATCAGCAGGACAAATGGCTGAAGCCGCTGCTCGCCGGCGAGATCCGCTCTGCCTTCCTGATGACGGAGCCGGCCGTCGCTTCGTCGGACGCAACCAATATCGCCACCCGTATCGAACGGCGCGGCGATCACTATGTGATAAACGGCACCAAGTGGTGGTCGTCGGGCGTGGGCGATCCGCGCTGCAAGATCATGATCGTGATGGGCAAGAACACGACGGACGGCGACCGCCACAGCCAGCAGTCGCAGATCCTGGTGGAGCGCGATGCGCCGGGCGTCACCGTGAAGCGCATGCTGCCGGTGTTCGGCTATGACGACGCGCCGCACGGCCATGGCGAAGTCGAATTGAAGGACGTGAAGGTGCCGGTCGAGAACATGCTGCTGGGCGAAGGCCGCGGTTTCGAGATCGCGCAAGGCCGCCTCGGTCCGGGGCGCATCCATCACTGCATGCGCAGCATCGGTGTCGCCGAACGGGCGCTCGCCTCGATGGTGCAGCGGCTCCATTCGCGCGAGGCCTTCGGCAAGCGCATCTCCGAACATTCGGTGTGGGAGCAGCGCGTCGCCGAAGCGCGCATCAATATCGACATGTGCCGCCTCCTCACCCTCAAGGCCGCCGACATGATGGACAAGGTCGGCAACAAGAGCGCGCGGCAGGAGATCGCCGAGATCAAGGTGGCGGCGCCCCGCATGGCGCTGAAGATCATCGACGACGCGATCCAGGCCTGGGGCGGCGGCGGTGTAACCTCCGATCCCGGACTCGCGCGCATGTATGCGAGCCAGCGCACCCTGCGCATCGCCGACGGTCCCGACGAAGTACACTGCCGCACGATTGCGCGGCTGGAATACGGCAAACATTTCCAGCGCCCGGTGCGCGCCGCGGCGGAGTAGGGTGTCGGTGAAACGAAAGAGGCGGCTTCGGCCGCCTTTTTCAACAGCAAATCAGACTTGTCATCCTGGCCGGAGCGCAGCGAAGCGCCGGGGCCCATTCAACAAACTAACCGATGCATCCGAACTCGTTCTGCTTGCACAGTGTGCGTTGAGGAATAGCTCCCGGCGCTCCGTTTCGCTGCACTCCACTGCGGCCGGGATAACAGGTCATTTTTGTCCAAATTCGTATATGGTCGGCATCGCTATGCCACTCACCATCCGCGACGCACGATTTCCGCGCGACAAGCCTGCCGTCCTGTCGTTCATCGATGGTTTGCAACGGTTTGAGCAGGCCGTTGAGCCGGACCGCCGTGTGGACAGCACGGTGGCGGACGAGTTCTTCGCCGACATCACCCCTATCAGCAGACGGCGTCGACCTGCTGCGCTGCCGGCGCCGTCTGCACGCTAAAATTCTCCGCAACGGATGCGCCAAGGACGCTGATCCAGCACGTGTCGTGCCTCATCGCATTCACGGGGAACGTTGGAAGCCCACCGTACAACGCTACGCTTTCGGAGGCGCCGGGGAGCGCCACGAACTACCTTCCGCTCTTCGATTATCCATCCGACTGGCAAACCAGCCTCGCAAAGAATTATGGAATCAACGCTGACCCGAACTCTTTTTCGTCAAGAAACAGGTTCCCGCTGTTTCCATCACATTGCAGAGCGGGCAGACTTCCACGTTCCAATGCACCATCACCGGCTATCACTCGATCGCAGGCCAGACCTGAAGCCCAAACTTCCACCCGTCTGGTTGCTCGGTTTGGGTTACCTGCCGCTGGCCGTGAACGGCTCGGTCGGCCTGATCGCGGTGCCCGATCTGCTGGCGTCCGCGCATGTTCCCGAAGCGCAGATCGCGATGGCGACATCGCTCTACATCGCCACCGGATTCCTCAGCATTCCGTTGGCGCCGCTGCTGGACTGGCGGTTCGAGCGGCGCACCTACGCGATCGGCTTCGCCATATTGGCCGCGCTGTGCAATTTCGGCGCGCTGACATGGATTCAGAATGTGCCCTTGTTGGCGGCTTTGCTTTTTCTGGCCGGCATCGCGACGGTGATGTGCGTTACGGCGGTGGGCGGCTGGTTCGGCGATCTGGTGCCCAAAGAAGAGAAAGATTCGCTGGGCGCGTGGTTCAACGTCGTCAATTTCGGCGCGGGCGGCGTCGTGGCCGCGTGCATCGTCTATGCGTTGCGTGCGCTTCCCTTTCCGTTCGGCGAGGCGGTGATCTCCACGCTCATCCTGTTGGTGCTGCCGCTGTTCTTTCTCACGCCCTGTCCGCCTGCGGACAAAAAGCTCGCATCGGAGAGCTTCAGGAATTTCGTGAACGATGTCGCGGCCCTGTTCCGGCGCAAGGATGTGCAATGGGTGCTGCTCATTTTTCTGGCGCCGTCGGCGTCGTTTGCGCTCACCAACACGCTTTCCGGCTTTGGGCACGAATATCAAGCCTCGGACGAGATGGTCGGCGTGATCGGCGGTGCGGGCGTGGCGGTGGCGGGCATCTCCGGCAGCCTGATCGTGCCGCAGATCACCAAGCGGCTCTCGCCTGTTGTGGTCTATCTCCTGGTGGGCCTGGTAGGGGCAGCCATGACACTGGCAATCATTCCCGCGCCGCGCAATTGGGTCGTTTTTGGCATCGCCATGATGGGACAGAACGTGTTTCAGGCGGCGGCGTTCACCGCGGCCAATGCGATCACACTGCGCGTCATCGGCCACGACAATCCACTGGCGGCGACGCAATTCGGCGTGCTCATCGGCGCGACGCAGATTCCGCTGACTTACATGCAGATGATCGACGGCCGCGCGTATGATTTCGGCGGCGTGGCGGGGTCCTTCGCCGCCGATGCGGTGATCAGCGGCGCCGCATGCGTGCTCCTGGGCCTGCTCTATTGGCGCTTCGGCCGCTGGGTCGTCGCGCTCTAGGCAAACGGAATTTCCTGCAGCCGCCTGACCGCCAGTCTCGGTACTGGACTTTTCGTCAATTTTGTTCTTGTATCGTTCTCATGATGCACATGGGATTTCGAGACGCGGATGGGGTGTGGCACCCGCATAAGGATGCACCCGATGGCGAGGTCATCCGCGTCGGCTACACTTGGACGGGCGAAGTGGTCCGGATAGCGGACGAGAAAGACCCGGCCAGGCTGTGGTGGGAGTCGCGGATCAACGGGAAGGCGGTAGGCCGCACCAGCAACAAGGATCATGCGAAGGCGCATATCGACTGGCATATCGCCTACGAGATCCAACATATGCACGACGGGTACGTGCAGATCGCCGCGCGGAAGGAATGCTGGGAAGGATTCAGGAGTTCGACCAAACCGATGAAACCCTATGTGCGGTAAATTCACGGCGCTCATGACGTGGGGCGAATACGTCGCGTGCGCGGGCGTCGGCACCGATGGCGGCGCCGGCGGCGACGACCCGATGCCCGCCGAAAAGGACCTGGGCACCTTCACGCCGATGGCGATGGTGCCGGTTCTGCACCTCGGTCCCGTGCGCCAGCGGCGCATCTCGCCGATGCGCTGGGGCTGGCACGACGAAAACGCGATGAACCCGCTCCGGACCTTCAAGAAGGATCATCTGCACGCGCGATCCGAAACCATCGACGTGAAGCAGGCGTGGCGTGAATCGTTCCATGAGCGGCGCGGCGTCGTCTTCACCAAGCAATTCAACATCGGGGAGTCGCTGCCGAACGGCAAGACCCAGCAATGGCAATGCTGGCGTCCCGGCAACCAGCCGATGGCGCTCGCCGTGATCTTCAATGCGTGGCAGCTCGTGCAGGGGCCGTTGCGCACGCTCGCCATGGTCACGACCGCGTCGTGCTATCCGCTCAATGAGAAAGACGACCGGATGCCCGCGATCCTGCGCGACGACCACGAAGTGGCGCTGTGGCTCGGCGAACTCGGCGCAACGCCGGACGAACTCAAGGCGCTGCTCAGGCCCTATCCGGACGGCGAACTCCTGATGCGCCCGCAAGGCGCGCCGCCCAAACCGAAACCGCCAAGCCGCTCAAGGACCACGCCGCAACCGGGACTGTTCTAGCGATCCTTGTGCACTTCGCCGCGCAAACTATGAAAGTCCTTTCGCGCCAGGTCCTTCCCCAATTACCGCGGCAATGCGATTGTAGAGTTTAGACCGCAGGTCTTCAGGCGAACTCCAGACTATGTGGGAGAATTGTCTGGTATCGAAGTGGACAAATTCGATGCAATCGGCTCGAGCAGTCCATATCACTGGTGTCCCCAGACCTTGCGCAAATCCTGCTTCGTAGTAGACGCCTCCACGTGCGATCGCTTCCTTTCTTCCGTCGAAGGCATGCACGCCGCAGGTGAAATCGCACACGACAAAATGAGAACGTCGAATTTCCGCAATAATCGCATCATCCACCTTGCCGGCTAACTCCTTCTGATCGATCCGGACTGGTTCGTAGCCAGCCGCACGAATGGCGGGAGCGATACCATGCTCATAGGCACTCATCAGCTCATCAGCAAACCACATCGCTACAAAGGCCTGTGTGGTAGGTGCACCTCCTGTTTCCAGTTCTTCAAGTCTTTGAAATCCTGCCGGCGAAAGCCGGGTTTCGTTACTGTCGAGCAAAAGCAAATTCTCGTCTCGTAGGAGGCGCAACAGGCCGTGCACTTCATTGCCTGGCAAGCTGTCGGTCCAAGCTGCCAGCTTCTCCAACCACAATGCGCTGTCATCCCCAAATAAATCGAGGTCATTCCCAACCGTGTAGTTTTCGGAGATTAGAAGTTGAAAGAAGCGTTTTATCTTTTCACTAATTCGACGCGGCCGCTGCAATTCGACTGATTGGAGGACTCTCGAATCGATTATTGGCCAGTCAAAACTGGCTAGGTGTTGGCTGACGATCCATGAAGTCAGCTTCTTCTTTACTTCTACGGACCGTGATTTGATCTGGGCGCGCGCCGACCCGCTCATTACGTACTTACCGCCAGCTCTGGGGCTATCATATTGATAGGTGTCACCCATTACTCTCGCTTCCAGAGTAGGCGTTCCCCATATTGCGCAAACCTCTCGCTGCATGCTCATTGTTCCTCCGTTATGCCTTAGTTCGCTCAAAAGCTGCTCGGAAATGGCGGCTCAGACATCGGACCCTGCGAACTCCGGACGATACAATTAGCATTGCAGTTCGAGGGTGATTTCACAGGCACGCAACGTAAACCTGAGCAGTTGTGACTCTCAGATGTGCGTTTGAGCGGGGAATAGCGGCAAAACTGACGACGGGTCGCTGAAACTAAGAAGCGCCGCTCGTCACTCAACTCTACCGACAGACTCACTTGACGACTTTAGTCGTAGCCGCAGTAGCCACCAAGACGAGGACACCATGGAATCGAATAGCAAGGTTCATGGCAGAAAACTCCCCCTTGTTTCCACCGGTCACAATTGCGCCGTTTTCGGTTCAGACTGTGTTCAGCCCGGATTACAGAAAGTCCATGTTACCAAGCCGAGGCGTCAACACAGGGATACCCCATGCGCAAAACCATTCGAACCGGTCTTCTTGCGAGCGCGCTGGCGCTCGGCGGACTGACCGCCCTTCCCGCTCCCGCCTTCGCGGCTTCGGTCGCCGACAGCCAGATCGGCTTTGCCACCTTCCAGCGCCAGCTCGCCGAGGACGGCGACTGGTTCTACAGCGACCGCTGGGGCATGGTCTGGCAACCCTACGATGCCGACGGCGCCGACTGGCGCCCCTATTCCCGCGGCCACTGGGCCAACACTTATGAATATGGCTGGCTGTGGGTGTCGGATGAGCGGTTCGGCGACATCGCCTATCACTACGGCCGCTGGGTGAATGATCCCGACGACGGCTGGCTGTGGCTGCCGGGCTATGTCTGGTCGCCGGCCTGGGTGGTGTGGCGCCAGGCGGACACCTATACCGGCTGGATGCCGATGCCGCCGGACCGCCGCTTCCTCAGCGGCGACGAGTTCGGCGACACCGGCGCAAGCCGCGGCCCGGGCGTCGCGATCGATTTCAACACCTGGGACGGCTCCGCCGATTTCTACGGCTATGCGCGCTGGTACGGCGGCGCCTATTCGCAGGACCGTTTCGCCGGGTTGTGGACGTTCGTTCCGGTGCAGCATTTCGCCGATCGCGATTACGCGCGCTATGTGGCGCGGCGCGGCGTGCTGGTGGATTACGTGCGGCGCTCGCGCAACGTGACCAACTACACGATCGTCAACAACTACATCGTCAACCGCAGCGTGGACGTGAAGGTCGTCTATCGCGATCGACGCGGGCCGGTGCGCGCGGTGCGCGCGGCGGAGGTGATCCGCCGGCCGTCGCTGATCGCGCGGATCGATCTCGGCCGCGACGTGAGCCTGCGCATGCGGGTCGACATGCCGCGCGGGCGAGGCGAGGCCAACAGCGCGCCGAAGCCGACGCGGACGCAGGTCGATGCGCTGACGCCGGCCGGACGCGATCGCGACAGGAGCGGCGGCGGTGCGGGACGCGTGCGCAAGCACCTGCTCGACCGCAATGCCGCCGAGGTGGTGGCGCGGCCCAACGGCTCGACCCCGGCCACGCTCACACCGGCCGATGTCGCGAAGGCGAAGAGCAACGAGACCGGCGCGAAGCCTGGCGGGGATGCCAGCAAGAGCGCAGCGGATCAGACTGCGAAAGCGGCAGACAAAACGCCGCCCTCTTCCGCCAGTCCGCCGTTGCCGCCGGACAACGGCGCGGCGCGCAAGCGCAATCCGCGCCCCGAAACGGATGGCGCGGACAACGGCTCCGCCACGGTGACGCCGGACACTGCAACCGGGCACAAGCACAAGCCGCGTCCGGATGCGACTCCGGACAACGCCGCGACGCCGGAGCCGCAGCCTGCGGCCGGCACGGCAACGCCGGGCGCGTCCGATGCGGAAGACAAGAAAGCGGCGCGCGCTGCGAAGAAGGCGAAACAGACGGACGACAACGCGACGTCTGCCACGCCGCCTTCGGATACGACGCCGCCGGATCGTCCGCACAAGGCGCGCACGCCCGACACTTCGAACGCAACCGGTGCGCCGACGTCGCTCGCACCGGCCACGGATGAAGAGCGTGCCGCGAGACGGCGTGCGCGGGCCGCCGCCGATGCGCAATCCGCAACGCCGCCTGCCGCTTCGGATACGGATCGGCCATCGCATCCGCATCGCGACCGCACGGCTGCGCCCGACACGACCAACGCAGCGCCGAACAATACGACGCCGGCGAACAACACCGATCAGGACAAGCCGAAGAAGCACAAGCACAACGCGGACGCAGACGCGCCGCCGCAGTAGTAACGGACGGACCGGGTGAAACACACCCGGTCCGCTCGCCAAAGCCGCACAACATTGCTACGCATGCGCTTCTCACAAAGAGGAGCTCTCCGTGCACGCCAACGCGCCATTCGATCTCGTCGTCTATGGGGCCACCGGGTTCACCGGGCGGCTGGTCGCCGAATATCTGGCGCAGCGTTATCCGGCGGGCTCGAGCGTGACGTGGGCGATGGCGGGCCGTTCGGCGGAGAAGCTCGCGGCGGTGCGCGACGAGATCGGCGCGCCGTCCGGCACCACGCTGATCGTCGCCGACGGCGCCGATGCGGCGTCGCTCACTGCGATGTGCAAACAGGCGAAGGCGATCGTCACCACGGTGGGGCCGTATCAGCTCTACGGCTCCGAGCTCGTGCGGGTGTGCGCGGAAACGGGCACCGACTATCTCGATCTCAGCGGCGAGCCCAACTGGATGGCGGCGATGATCGCGGCGCACGATGCGGCGGCGAAGAAAAGCGGCGCGCGCATCTGCTTTTCCTGCGGTTTCGATTCCGTTCCGTTCGAGCTCGGCGTGCTGTTCGTGCAGGACCTCGCGAAGAAAGCGTTCGGCCATCCGGCGGCGCGGGTGAAGGGCCGGCTGCGTGCGATGCGCGGCGGGCTCTCCGGCGGCACGGCGGCGAGCGGGCGCGCCACCATGGCGGCGATCCAGAAGGATCCGTCGCTCATCGCGCTGATGACCTCGCCCTTCGCGCTCACCCCGGGCTTCACCGGCGCCGAGCAGCCGCGCGGCGACGCGAAGATGTTCGACGAAGACATGAACGCGGAGGTCGGTCCGTTCATGATGGCGACGATCAACACCAAGAACGTGCAGCGCTCCAACTATCTGCAAGGCTTCCCGTATGGGCGCGATTTCGTCTACGACGAGATGAGCGTGATCGTGCCGGGCGAAGCGGCCGATTTCGACATGGCAAACGCGCCGAAGCCCGGCGAAGGACCGAGCAAGCAAGAACGCGACAACGGTTTCTACGACATCGCCTTCATCGCGATCGACACGGACGGCAAGCGCGTGCGCGCGGGGGTGCATGGCGACAAGGATCCGGGCTACGGCTCGACCGCGAAGATCCTGGCCGAGGCAGGCATCTGCCTGGTGAAGGATTGCGCCGACGTCCCCGGCGGCATCTGGGTGCCGGGTGCGGCGATGGGGCAGAAGCTGATCGACCGGTTGAATGCGAACGCCGGGGTGACCTTCAAGGTGGAATGACCGGCCTCATCTCCCTCTCCCCCAATGGGGGGAGAGGGTTGGGGTGAGGGGGCGTCGAAGGACGCGGCGATCTAGCCCGTCGCAAGACGACGAGATTTTCAGAGTCGTCTTACGACGTTCTTCGGGACAGGCATTCTACGGCGCCCCCTCACCCTGCCCTCTCCCCCAACGGGGAAGAGGGAGACATATGTTTTTTGTGTGATCGGTCGATGTCGTTTTCGGCCTATTGCGGCGGAAACTCCAAGGTTCCACTTGTCGTAAAACGACATAGGGTCTGCGGCGGTTTTTCCGCGCGTCTTACGCGCGTCATCGCTTGCGTATAACCTGCCCTTCGCAACGAAGGGCGCGGCCTCGTCATGACCGACAAGATCATCTCCGCCGACCTGATCACCTCCGGCATGGAAGCCGTCACGCTCAACAGCGGCGACACCGTGGAGGTTCTCACCGGCGTGACCGTTTCAGCGAGCAGCGGTTTTGCCGGCATCTTCTCCACCGCCAGCAACGTCACCGCCAGCGTCGACGGCACGGTGTTCGGCTCTAACGGCATCTTCTTCACCAGCGGCAGCAGCGGCGACACCGTCAGGGTCGGCACGCAGGGCGCAGTGATCGGCATGGACAACGGCATCGACATCGCCGGCGCCGCAACCGTGACCAACAGCGGCGAGATCTCGTCGGTGCAGGCCGACGCGATCAGCATGGGCGCCAACAGCCAGCTGCTCAACAACGGCACCATCGACGGCGATACCGTGGCGCTGGTGGGCAATGGCGGCACGTCGATCGTGAACAACGGCACGATGAGCGCCGAATCCAACAATGCCATCCTGGAATCCTCCGGCAACAACACGCTGGTCAACCACGGCACGATCGATTCCAACTCGGCCAGCCATTACGGCGTGGATTTCCTGAGCTCGGGCAACAGCGTCACCAACACCGGCACGATCTCCGGCGGCACAACCGGCGTTTATTTCAACACCGGCGGCGGCACCAACATCCTCGACAACAGCGGCACGATCTCCGGCGTCTTCGCGGTCGACATGGGCACGGGCGGCGGCACGATCGCCAATGACGGTCATCTCGACGGCGCCGTCAACCTCGGCGTGGGCACGCACCTCACCAACACCGGCACGATCGACGGCAACATCTCCGGCGCCGGCACCGTGTTCAACGACGGCACGATCGAGGGATCGCTCACCTTCGACGCCGCGAGCACCTATAACGGGACGCTGGGCAGCATCACCGGCGCGGTGAACGGCAGCAGCGGCGCCGACAAGCTCGTCGCCGGCGCGGACGGCGAAACCCTCATCGGCAACGACGGCAACGATGTGCTGAAAGCCGGCAGCGGCGACGACACGCTGAACGGCGGGGCCGGCCGCGACAAGCTGATCGCCGGCACCGGTGACGACACGTTCGTTTTCCAGCATGTCGACGAATCCAGAGGCGCCCATTACGACACGATCGTCGGCTTCGACGCCTTTCACGATACGATCGATGCCGGCGTTCCTGTCGATGCCGTAAAGGGCGCGTTCAGCGGAGCACTGGATAGCGGCGCCGGTTTCACGAGCGAGCTCTCCGCCATCCTCACCCCGGCTAACCTGCCCGCCCATGATGCAGCGCTCGTCGTAGGTAGCACTGGAACGCTCGCGGGCCATTCTTTCCTGGTGATCGATGCCAACGGCGTGGCCGGATATCAAGCCAGCGGCGACTACGTGATCCAGCTCTTTCACGCGGTGAACCAATCCCTGACACCGGGCAATTTCGGCTGACGCGATCTTCCGTAGACGGACGAAACGCGGCGGTAACAGTTCAACAGTCCCCCCTGGCCCTCTTCCCGTAACGGGGAGAGGGCTCTTTTTTGCACCGGTCACAAAGGGAGCGACCGAATCTCTCAGGTCGTCATCACCGGGTGAGCCGGAGCGAAGCGCAGGCCATCCCGGTGATCCATTGCCTCGAGTTTCAAGAACCGAGCGAGGATTCCGACACAGCGGGTATGGATGGCCGGCGCAGGCGATGACGAATTTTGATTTCATCACTTCGCGTTCTCGAAGCGGATTTCGGCACTGCGTCGCCCCGCTTCGAAAGTTCCGTTACTCCAGCGCCGGATAAGCACTGCCGTCAACTCCCCCTCTTCTTCCGTTTTACTTTCGTCAAGCTGGGGCGATACAGTCGCGCCCCTGCACAACATGGAAGCACGGGGCATGACCGACAAAATCCAGTACACCAATCTCGACGTCGTCGGTGTGAACGCCATCACCCTCGACGCCGGCGACACGCTCGAAGTCCTGCCGGGGGTGCGGGTCACCACCACGACCGGCTTCGCGGCGGTGTATTCGACCGCCAGCAGTGTCGCCGTCAACATCGATGGAACCCTGTTCGGCGACAACGCGATCTTCTTCACCGGCGGCAGCGCCAACGACGTCGTGCAGGTGGAAACCCAGGCGATCCTCTCCGCCATCCACAACACCATCGACATCGCGGGTAGCGGCGACAGCGTCACCAATGACGGCCAGATCACATCGATCGAGGGCGACGGGCTCAGCTTGGGCGCCGGCAGCACGGTCGCGAACAGCGGCACCATCACCGGCCAGCTGGCGGGCGTCGTGGCGACGGACGGCTCGACGGTCGACAACAGCGGCACGATCCACGGCGGGGTGCAGTTCACAGCCGGCAACAACGTCCTCGACAACGACAGCGGCGGCACGATCACCGGCGCCATCGACATGGGCGCGGGCGGCGGGCGGATCGACAATGCCGGCTATCTCCACGGCGACATCGACCTCGGCGGCGGCACGACGCGTCTGATCAACGATGGCACGATCACCGGCGATATCTCTGGCGCCGGCAGCGAAGATCTTTAACTACGGAACGATAGACGGCTCGCTCACCTTCGGCGCCGCCAGCACGTACAATGGTCTAGCAGGCATCATCACCGGCGACATCACCGGCAGCGACGGCAACGACAAGATCCTGATGGGCAGCGACCCCTATAACCATCACCTCAACGGCGGCGCCGGCAACGACGTGATAAATGGCGGCGGGGGCACCGGCACCGATGTGATCTATGGCGGCCTTGGGCGAGACACGCTGATCGGAGGCGATGGCGCCAACATCTTTGTTTACAAGCACGTTGCAGAATCCAAAGGCGCGCATTACGACGTGACCAATATATCTGAGGGCTCCAAAATAGACGTAAATGTGCCGGTACAGGCGGTCGATCCGACTATAGTAAATGCTACCATAAACGAAGGTACCAGCTTCACGGCGCAACTGGCAGCCATCCTCGGCCCTGGAGCGCTGCATGCGCATGATGCAGTGGTGGTTCAAGCCAATGAAGGCACAGACGTTGGTTACTTTCTGGTGATCGATGCGAACGGCATGGCCGGATATCAGGCAAGCGGAGACTATGTGATCGAAATTAGGTTCGGCGGCGGGGTTACCATTCACAATTTCATCTGAGCGTTTGCCATTTGAGGCTAATCACCAGCTGGCGATGCGTTACCGCTTCTTCTTCGCGAGCACCGCTTCGCGGCGCTGGAGGGCTTCAGGCGGCCATTCTTTTTTGGTGCTGTAGTACTCCCCGAACGCGCGCGCGCCCTCCGGCAACCTGACCCACGGCACTTTCGAGCGGGTGAAGATGTGCACGTCGGGGACGATCGCGTGCGATTCCTTCAAGGTGGAGACGCGCACGAACAGCATCACCTCGCGTCCGCCGTAGTCGCTCCACAGCGCGGTCTGGCATTGGGTGCAGCGGTAGACGAGATGCGGGTGGCCGCTCTCAGTCGGCATCGAAACCGGTTCCGGCCTGCCCTGTTTCAGCACCACATGCTCGGTCTCGATCAGCGCGTTGATCGCGAAGGCACCGCCGGTCTGCGTCTGGCAATCGGTGCAGTGGCAGCAATGCACGAACATCGGCGCCGCGGTGAGTTCGTACTGCACCGCGCCGCAGAAACACCCGCCGGGAAGAGAAACCGCCATCGTGCGCGCCTCAGGCCGGGTTCAGCACCTTGCGCGGCACGGGCTGGCCTTGCGCGTTCACCGGATCGACCAGGATGTCGCTTTCGCGGAACGGCCGGGTGAGCGCCGCGATCTCGAGCGCGATGCCGTTGGGATCGCGGAAATAGACCGAGCGGATCCACGTCTGCGCGTTCGGTTTCGCCGGCGCCGGATCGGCGCCGTCGCTGTGGTTGATCACGAACAGCTTCAGGCCCTTCGCCTTCAGCCGCGCCACCGCCGCATCGAACTGGTCGTCGTCGACGTTGAAGGCGAGATGGTTCATCGAGGCGATGGCGCTCGCGGCGCCGTCCTTGCGCACGTCGAGATGCTGCGACGCGATCCCGGGTGCGGCCGGCGGCGCATCGGGAAACCAGAAGAACGCAACCGTCGCCCCGCCGCCGCAATCGAAGAAGAAGTGCTGCCCGTGATTGCCGAGCCCGATGGAGCGCACGAGCGGCATACCGAGCACATTCTCATAGAACTCCACGGTCTCCGCCATGTCGCGGCAGACCAGCGCCACATGATTGACGCCTGTATAGGGGATCGAGCCGGCCATCTGTCGCCCTCGCTGGTGAGCGCCCCGAGCAGACCGCGTTTGCGGCGGCGGTGCAAGGTCGCCCCGCTTGCGCGCGACCCGCGCACTTCGGCCGGTTCGTCCCCGCGAAGGCCGGATCGGTGGCGGCCGGCCGGCGCGCTCTCGCCGGCGATCCCGGCAATCCGCCGGCCGCCATACGGCAAGCTCCCTCCCGGCGCGCCGCACGGCTATGGCTACAACTGGTGGAGCTTCCCGACCGGCAGCGGCCCCTTCCCCGAAGGCCCTCACCGCACAAGGCATCTTCGGCCAGTTCGTCTACGTGAACTCACACCGGAACGTGGTCGCCGCCATCTGGAGCGCGTGGCCCCAAGCCTGGGTCCCGGCCAGCGAAGACGAAACCTACCCGATGCTGAACAAGGCGATGGCGATGTTGGGGTGAGTTGATATCGAAATAACGTGAACAATTACCAGCTACCCGCGGAGGGAAAATATACCAGATTTACTAGGAATGCGCTGTGGATAAGGAGTCGAAATCCTCCTGCCCGAGGAGTAGCCCGTTTTAACTTCATCGAATCCAAGTATTATTACTGAAATGCAGAATTTTGAATTCTTCGATGCGTCCGCCTTGCTTGACCGACTGACATACGGGTTACAGAGCGATACGAGCGGAGTAATTTTCTTAGTCGGCTCTCCGATATCGGCACCGCAGTCAGTTGGAAAACCGGGTGTCCCCAATGTGGCGGTATTATTGAACTCATCAAAAATGAGTTCCCCTTGGCATCGGAGGTGCAAAAGCTTGATGCAGCGATAGCCGCATCCAATCAGAACGCCTACCAAACTGCTTTTCAATTCCTGCAAGGGCGCAGAGGTCAAAAAGCGGCAAATGAGATAATCAAACGTGCTGTCTGGAGATCTCGTAGAAGAGTTGCTGCCGCTGTCGATTATGTTCCAAGCGATAAGACGACCGACGAAGTTTGTCGCGCGTTGGATACCGATTTAGCTGGCTGGGAGTTGGCGCCGGCAGTTCATGCAGTTGGCGCGCTTATCGCCGGATACCCGGAGCGATTTGGTCAGACTGTTCTGACTACAAACTTCGATCCTCTACTAGAAGTGTCGATAGCAAGAGCGGGGAGCCCGCATTTTAGGACCGTACTTCACAGGGATGGAAACCTATCGCAAACCGAAGGCGATGGTTGTCACGTCATACATCTGCATGGTTATTGGCATGGGTCGGATACGCTTCATACTGCAAGACAGCTGAACCAGCCTCGGCCGCGCCTGAAGGCCTCGCTAGCTTATCTTATCAAAGGAAAAACCTTGGTCGTCTCTGGCTACGGCGGCTGGGATGACACATTCACCGAAGCACTGATGGACGTCGTAAATGACGATACCGCTTACCCAGAGATTATCTGGACGTTCAATTCAGAGCAGCCGGAGTTATCCGAAAACCTTTCGCGTAAACTCGCTCCAGGTCTGGATAGAGGGCGGGTAACTCTGTATTCGGGCATCGATTGCCATGATTTCTTCCCTAAGCTTCAACAAGCTTGGAATTCTCTCGAGCCACCACTCGCGCCTCGTTACACCCCTTCATATTCACACCGGATGAGGTTTCTTGTGGGCGAGATGCCTCAAGAAACCGTCGTGACGAGTATGGTTCCCAAATCTAGGCGAACCAAAGTTCTTGAGGGAAACGAAGAAGATCGCCCGCCACTAATTGAGTTTTGTGTGGGACGCGAGCACGAGTTGGCAAAACTAGCGGCAAGCGACGAAAAGATATGCTTCATTCACGGACTAGGTGGACAAGGCAAATCCACCCTAGCCGCACAATATTTTTCCAACGTTCAGAAATCAGAGAAATTCGACTTAGTCGTCTGGAGAGATTGCAAGGAAGAAGATGAACGCCTCGAAGCGCATATAGTGCGAATAATAGAAAGGTTATCCAACGGATTAGTTCTTGGAAAAGATATAGCAAATAATAAAATAGATGTTCTAACAGAAATACTGATTCATCATGCCCGCGAGCAATGCATCCTATTTGTTTTTGATAACATAGATCATTATATCGATTTGGAAGGTCATCGCCTTGCTGGCGTTGCCGACGCCTTCTTAGAAAAATTTCTTCGATTGCAGTCTAATTGCAAAATTGTCTTCACTTGCAGACCGCTGATTCAGTACAGCGATCTTCCTATTCTCAGCTTGAAATTGGAAGGCTTGGGCCTACCTGCCGCGATCGAGCTATTTTCGAATAGAGGGGGCCAACTCCCCGCTCGCGGAAATTGAAGAGGCGCACGCATTCACGAAGGGGCACGCGTTTTGGCTGGATCTTCTAGCGGCGCAGGTGGCAAAAAAATCTCCCGCGCTTAGGCTTTCATCGCTCTTAGACAGAAGCGGCTCAGAAATGGGTGAGATGCCCATAGCGACCCTTCAGTCGATTTGGAACACGCTGTCTGAGAGAGAGATGACCGTGTTACGAGCTCTGGCTGAGTCTCTTAAACCGGAGACTGAAGCGAGATTAGCGGACTATCTACACAAAAAACTAAACTACAATCGCCTGGGACGGGCACTTCGATCTCTCCGCAATCTGAATCTCATTGTCGTCAAGACTAAACCCGACTCGGCGGACGTGGTCGAGCTTCACCCGCTCGTTCGTGAATTTATAAGGCAACGATTTCCTCGCCAAGAACGAATTGCATTTATCGAACCGATCCTATCGTTTTACCTGCGGTTCATCGGTCAGCACCGAACCGAATTGGATCATGGCCCGTCGTTTACGGTCTTACAAAACTGGACAGAGAGTGCAGAGCTGGACCTCGGAACTGGACGCCTTGAGCGTGCCTTCGAGCGAATGGCTGAGGCTGCATCAGCCTTCGAATCAAGCGCCTTTATCAATGAGTTTGCCCGTGTGTGCAAAATGCTTTTCAAGGAGATTGATTGGAAGAAGCTTCCGCCAACAGGCAACTTAGATAGAGTACTAGGAGCATATGTACGCATCCTGGGACATCTCGGACGCAATGAAGATGCTGACCTACTTCTGGAAAAATTCGAGACGACGCTGACCGCCAAAGACACCAGGTACATAAATTACTGCGGTATACGATGCTATTTGTATTGGATTTGTGGCGATTTTAATCCCGCCGTTGAATGGGGGAAACGAGGACAAGAATTAAAAATTAAATCAGGAGTCGATACCGCTGCAGCTCCTGAGTACAACTTGGCATTAGCGCAACGCGATGCGGGAGATATTGATCCAGCCTTAAGCTACTTCCTTTCCGGAAGAACACTGTCTGAGGTTACGGACCCGGATGAGCTTGATGAAGAAAGAGGCGCCCCTCACTACGGAAACATAGGACGTTGCTTACACCTCATGGGGCAAATTGATCCTGCGTTGATCTGCTATCGCAAATCTGCTGTGCTTCTGGAAAGGAGCAAGAAGCACGGGCACACAACAAACGAGGGGTACATACGACAGTGGATAGGCGAGTTGTACATCGACAGAAATGATGTATATGTCGCTCGAAATTTTCTTATTGCTGCTCGACAGAGGTGGGAGCAAGTCTTTCCACCACGTGTCGCTGAAATCTCCGCACGTTTATCTACAATTGAGAACGCGTTTTCAGACTGCAAAAAGTTGAGTGAGGAAGATTGCGAGCGTTACTGCAAAGCATGGATTTACGGCCGAGAGGACGAGTTTTTGCTAAAATAAGCCCAGGGGCTGATCAAACATGCTGCCCGCCGTTGATGTGCAGTTCGGCGCCGGTCACGTAGCTCGATTGGTCCGTGCACAGATAATAGATCGCCTTCGCCACTTCCTCCGGCAGGCCTAACCTGCGCATCGGCAGCGTCTCGACCAGTTTCTCGGTGCCGGGGGAGAGGATCGCGGTGTCGATCTCGCCGGGGGCGATCGCATTCACGCGCACGCCGAGCGGTCCGAAATCCGCCGCCATCTCGCGGGTGAGCGCGGCCAATGCCGCTTTCGAGGTCGAGTAGGCGCTGCCGGCGAACGGATGCACGCGGCTTCCCGCGATCGAGGTCACGTTCACGATCGCGCCGTGGGCGCGCGCGAGCTCGTCGGCGAGGCCGCGCGCCAGCCACAGGGTCGAGAAGAAGTTCACCTCGAACACCTGCCGCCACAGCGCCATCTGGGTGTTGAGGGTGGTGAGCCGCGCGTCGCCGCCTTCCGCCGACTTGCCCTTGGGCGAGATCGCGGCGTTGTTCACCAGCGCGTGCAAGGTGCCATCGGTCAGGCGCTCGCGCATCTCGGCGATGGCGCGATGGGTGTCGTCCGGATCGGCGAGGTCGACCTGGATGTGATCCTCCGGCCCCGCGGCCCACGGGCAGTTCTCCGGAAACGCATGCCGCGAGCAGGTGATCACGCGCCACCCGGCGCTGGAGAACCGCTTCACCGTGGCATGCCCGATCCCGCGGGAAGCACCGGTGAGAATAAGCGTGCGGCGAGGTTCGTTGGCGGTGGTCATGGGGGCAGTCTAGCAAGAATTGCGGCCCGGTCCCCCATGCTGCGTGCGCGGGGATTGGAAAGAACTCCACCCTCCCCTTGAGGGAGGGTCGAAAATCCGCAGGATTTTCGGGGCGGGGTCATGCGGCGGTGATAGGAGCCCCTCCCCGAAATTTGCTCTCGCAAATTTCGACCCTCCCTCAAGGGGAGGGTGGAAATCATGGGCTATCTCAGCGTCGTGTAATCCACCGGGCCTTTGAGTTGGCTGGCCATTGTCGCGAAGTAGCGGCCGTCGTAGCGGTCGGCGTCGGCGGCGAAGGCTTGCGGCAGGGCGCTCCACGGCAGGTTCGGGTGGCGGTGGTGGACCTGGTGCAGGTTGAAATGGAGGATCGCCGCCCCGCCCGGCAGGCGCAGGTTGTAGGCGGCGCGCGCCCCCTGCCCCAGCGGCGCTGCGTAGTGATAGCCGTTGTCGGCGAACGAGATCAGCACGCCGCGCGAAAGGATCGCGAGCGCGAGCAGCGGCCAGAAGTGCCCGTAACACCAGAACGCGAGCGCCATCAGCGCGATCGTCGCCAGCGCATCGAACCGCATCGCGCGCAGGCGCCGCGGCTCGAGCAGATAGCGCGTCGCCCGCTCCTCTCCGGTCTCGCCGGGAAACAGCGCGGTCAGTTTCTTCAGCACGCTGCGCGGCAGCAGGCAGGCGAACGCGCCGATCGCCTCCACGGCATAAAGCCCGAACATCAGCCGCGGATAGAACACCAGCGCTGCGGCGAGGCGCGATTGCTTCGCGGAGTCGTAATAGTCCGGCCGGTCGTCCGGCGTGCCGTTGATCGAATGGTGCAGCAGGTGGCCGAACTTCAAGGTCTCATACGGCGCGCCGAAGAGAATCCCGCTGATCCTCCCGAACGCATCGTTGACGCGCGCGCTTCGGTTGAAGTGCCCGTGGATCGCCTCATGCATCAGCGCCCAGTTGGTCGTGGTGGTGAGCACCGCCGGCACCAGTAACAGCGCAAACCACGGCGACAGCGGCAGCAGCGCCGGCACGCCGAAATAGACGAAGAGCCCGACGGCCCAGAGGAACGCCGCCAGCGCCATGTTCGCCGCAACCGGAATCGGCGCGGTGTCGAGACGGGTTGTGGCGGCGGCGGTGGTCATGGCGGTCTTATAGACGAAGGCGCCACAATCCTCACCACCCTCCCCTTGAGGGAGGGTCGAAAATCCGAAAGGATTTTCGGGGCGGGGTCATGCGGCGGTGACGGGAGCCCCTCCCCGAAATTTGCTTTCGCAAATTTCGACCCTCCCTCAAGGGGAGGGTTAGCGCAACATGCGATTCGTGACACCGTAATCGGGCGGCGGCGGCAGCAAGCTCTTCAGCACCCGGGCAACCTTTTCGAAGGAAGCGTTTGGATACGGGGGAGCCTGACCGATCCACAGCTTCTTCCCACCAACAAAAACGACGATAAGGCTGTCGTCGAACATTCCATCACTGCTGGCGTTTTGGCAAAAGGCGACCTCTGAAATCGGCACCTCAATTTTTGATCGGGGTTTCCCGAACAACCATCCAAATACTCCTCTTTTCGTGATGCGAAGGCGATCCGGGAAAACTGTTATGTGTGCACTGGACATGGGCAACAGTCCGCCGGCCAAACAGACAAACCCCCATACCATCACCGCATCCTTAACAAGCTTGGAATGAGGGTGCGTGTGTATCACCAGCAGGCCCACCAAAACGCTCAAGAGTGAAATCGCGAGCCACGTGAACAGCAGCGGCATCGACGTCCTGCCAAACCAGTGATCGGCCAATGCACCCGTTTGATCGTCGTTCGTCACACCACCCGCTCCAGTTCCGGCGGAGTCTCCACGCCGGCGGGGTCCTGGTGGATGATCACTTCGGCGTTGGGGAAAGCGTCCATCAGCTGGTGCTCGACCGCGTCGCTCACCTCGTGCGCGCCCATCAGGCTGATCGCGGGGTCGAGTTCGATGTGGAGCTGGATGAAGCTGTGCACGCCCGCCGCGCGGGTGCGCAGGTCGTGCATGCTGCGCACCGCCGCATTCTGCATCACGATGGCGCGGATGCGGGTGCGTGAGTCTTCGCCGAGCTCCTTGTCCATCAACTGATCGAAGCTCGACTGGAACACGCCCCATGCGCTGAACACCATATACGCGGCAACCACAAGCGCGATCAGCGGATCGGCGCTCTCCCAGCCGAACCACACCGACAACACCAGCGCCACGACGACACCGGCATTGGTGATGAGATCGGTGGTGTAATGCACCTGATCGGCGCCGAGCGCGACCGATCCCGTCGCCGCCACCACGCGGCGTTCGTAGATCACCAGGCCCAGCGCCGCCACGATCGACACCAGCATCACGCCGAGCGCGAGGCGGCCATCCGTCACCGGTTGCGGCGCGAGGAAACGCTCCGCCGCCTGGATCACCAGGAACAGCGCCGACGCGGCGATGAACGCGCCTTGCGCCAGGCCCGCCAGCGGCTCCGCCTTGCCGTGGCCGAAGCGATGCTCTTCATCGGCGGGGGTGAGCGCGGAGCGGATCGCGACCAGATTGATCCCGGCGGTGAACAGGTCGAGCGCGGAATCCGCCAGTGCCGCGAGCACCGATACCGAATGCGACGCGAAGAACGCGATCGTCTTTATCGTGACGAGAAGAATGGAGACGACGAGCGATGCGATCGCCGCGGTGCGCATCATCCCCGCATGCGCGTCGTGCACCATCAGGGAAACAGACGCTCGGTCCGCCACGGCTTGTCCGGCGCGTCGCGGCGATAGACCAGCCGGTCGTGCAGGCGGAACGGACGGTCGCGCCAGAACTCGATCTCGAACGGCGTCACACGATAACCGCCCCAATGCGGCGGCCGCGGCACCTTCACCAGCGCATACTTCGCGGCGTATTTCGCGATCTCCTTCTCGAACGCCCAGCGCCCTTCCATCGCCCGTGACTGCGCGCTTGCCCAGGCACCGATCTGGCTGTCCTTGGGCCGGGTGGCGAAATAGGCGTCGGCTTCCGCATCGCTTACCGGCGCCACCGATCCGCGCACCCGCACCTGGCGGCGCTGCGTCTTCCAGTGGAAGCAGAGCGCGATGAACGGATCGACGGCGAGTTCCTGCCCCTTGGCGCTTTCGGTGTTGGTGTAGAAGACGAAGCCGGCCGGCGTCGCCTCTTTCAACAGCACCATGCGGATGTTCGGCCGCCCCTGCGCATCGGCGGTGGCGATGGACATGGCGTTGGCGTCGTTGGGCTCGCTTTTCTTCGCGAGTTCCATCCAGGCGTCGAACAGTTCGAACGGGGAGTCCCGCTCGGTGATGCCGCCGTCGTCTATGGGTCCGCCGATGTCGCTCATCCCTGTGACCTAGCATTACGGTTTTGCGCACGGAAGCGCTCGTCTGCTAACTTGCACGCGGGGCAGGTTTGTAAGGTTCTCAAATCCCGATGCGGGTGTTTCTCAGTTGCATGGCGCTGTGTGCGTGCGCCGTTTTGACAGCATGCGTGGGCGATCCGCCGCGCACTTTCGACGATGGCGTGCGCGCCTATGACGAAGGCGACTACGACGTCGCGTTCGAGATCTTCCGCGCCAATGCCGGTACCGACGTGGCGGCGATGCGCAACGTCGCGCTGATGCTGCGCACCGGCCAGGGGGCCGACAAGGATTCGGTGCGCGCCCGGCTGTGGATGCAACGCGCCGCACTCGCAGGCCTTCCCACCGCACAGGCGGATTATGGCGAGATGCTGCTGACCGGCGACGGTGGCCCGGCCGATGCCAAGGCGGCGCTGCCCTGGCTGCAACTGGCGGCGGATGCCGGGCATCCGATCGCGCAATTCCATTTGGGCGAGATCTATCAGGACGGCGAAGTCGTGCCGCAGGACCTCAAGCGGGCCAGGGAGTACTACGCAGAGGCCGCCGCGCGCGGCGTCACCGCCGCCGGCGCCAAGATGGACGCACTGAGCCGCAGACGGATCGGGCCGGGATCGCTGACCCCGCCGCTGCAGGGCATCACGCCTCCCAGGCCCGAGCCGGATGCGCCCGACGGGCCGGACACGCTGGGGCATGAGACGGCGGCACATTAGAAAACGGGCGCAAGCCTCTTATATTGTGGCCGTTACCCGGCGATTCATAAGAACTGCCGGCTGGAGAGATGATGGCCAACCCCTACGAAATCCTCGGCGTTTCCAAGACCGCGAGCGAGGCGGAGATCAAGAAGGCGTTCCGCAACCTCGCCAAGAAGTATCACCCGGACAAACACCAGGGTGACGCCGCCGCACAGAAGAAATTCCAGGAGATCTCCGGCGCCTACGATGTGGTCGGCGACAAGGAAAAGCGCGCCAAGTTCGACTCCGGCGAGATCGACGAGCAGGGCAATCCCCGCGGCTTCGATCCGCGCCAGGGTGGCGGCTTTCAGGGCAACCCGTTCGGCGGCGGCGCGGGCGCGCGCGGCTTCAGCTGGAGCAGCACCGACGGCGAACAGGCGGAAGGCTTCCGCGCCGAGGACATCTTCGCCGATCTGTTCGGCGGCCTGGGCGGCGGTGGCGGCCGCCGGGGTCCGCGCGGACGGCCCCAACCGGCGCGCGGCGACGACTACGCGATGAACGTGACGGTCAGCTTCGAGGAGGCGGCCAATGGCGGCACGCGGCGGCTGACCATGCCCGACAACCGCGATGTTGACGTACGAATCCCGGCGGGCACGCGCGACGGCCAGTCGATCCGGCTGCGCGGTCAGGGCGGCGCTGGCGCCAATGGCGGCCCTTCCGGCGATGTGATGCTGCAGGTCAAGGTCGCGCCGCATCCGTTTTATGTGCGCGACGGCAATGACTTGCGGATGGATCTTCCCGTGACGCTTCAGGAAGCGGTGCTGGGCGGCAAGGTCGAGGTGCCGACGCTCACCGGCCTGGTGGCGATGTCGATTCCGGCCAACTCGAACACCGGCGCGGTGCTGCGCCTGCGCGGCAAAGGCATGCCTGCCCGCGGCTCGGCCGGTGGCGGCGAACAGGCGGGCGACCTCTACGTGAAACTGGTCGTCACCCTCCCCGACAAGCCCGATGCGGAGTTGAAGGCATTCGTCGAAAAGTGGGGCACAAAGTACGACCCGCGCGCGAAGATGAAGTAGCGGGGATTCACAAGCCGGAATGTTGGATAATGGGCCTACATAGAAGCGGCCGCATGAATCTCTTCTGTGTAGGCGCGATCAGCCTCGTCGCGGCCCTGCTCTCCGGTTGTTCATCCCCGCCTGCCATAGCCGCCGGCATTCGCTGCGACCGAGCAGAGGTTCCCGGAGACTGTGCCGAAGCAGACAGGGCATTTAACAGGGCCGTACGGAAACACTTCCCGATCGGCTCAGATGAGGATCGCCTGAAACAGGAATTGATCGCCGAAGGCTTCACCCAAGGGCCGGGTCCGCTGGGGCTCCCGTCGAACAGCTTAATCGACTCTGCCTGCGGCAGATTAAGTTTGATCTGTCTCAAACTGTTATCCGTGGAATGGACTTCGGATAGCCAAGGACGGATCACATCAATCCAAGGTCACTACAGTGTGGGGAGCTTTTGATCCGTTGCAAAAGATGGGTCGCGAGAAGCGCACGCAACGTGTGACTGCGGGTGACGGATCGCTAGGCTGCCCCCTACACTCCCATCCATGACAATCGCCATCCGCGCGCTTGACCCTGCCGAATGGGAGATGCTCCGGGACTTCCGCCTGCAGGCGCTGAAGTCCATGCCCGGCGTTTTCATGGGACGTTTCGAAGATTCCGTGGACCGGCCGGAGGCGGAGTGGCGCGATTTCATCCGCGGTCCGTTCAACCAGGCGTTCGGCCTGTTCGACGGCGACACGCTGATCGGCATCACTGCCGTCTTCCAGTGGCGCGAGGACCCGAGCGGCGAGAGTGCGCTGCTGGCCGCATCCTTCATCCTCGAGCGGTACCGCGGCCGGCATCTTTCGCGGCTGCTCTATGATGCGCGGCTCAACTGGATCGCACGGCAGCCGGTCTTCAAGCGCGTGGTGGTCGGCCATCGCCAATCGAACGAGGTGTCGCGCCGCGCCAACCAGCGCTACGGTTTTACCGAATTCCGGCGTGCCGCGCGCGTGTGGCCGGACGGCACGAGGGAAGACGAAATCCTCTACGAGCGGAAGCCCTGACATGGACGCCATCGAAGCCATCCACACGCGGCGCTCCATCCGCGACTACGCGCCCCGCGCGGTGCCGCGCGAAGTCATCGAAGCGATCGTATGGGACGCGGCACAGGCGCCGACCACGCCGGTGAGCGAGCCGTGGCTGTTTCATGCGATCGAAGGCGCGGACAAGATCGCCGTCTATGGCGATCGCGCCAAGCAGTTCGCGCGCGACAATCGTCCAGCCGGCGAGCCCGGCTACGTCTGGGCCGACCGGCCGGAGTTTTCGGTGTTCTTCAACGCGCCGGTCGTGATCGTGATCTCCGCGCCGCGGAGCAATTCGCAATCGATCCAGGATTGCAACCGCGCCGGACAGAACCTGATGCTGTCGGCGCACGCACGCGGACTCGGCACCTGCTGGGTCGGTTCGCCGATGCTGTGGCTGCGCAGCGAAACGGCGAAGGCTGAGTTTGGGATTCCGCCACACTATGCGCCGTTCGCGGCGTTCACGCTCGGCTATCCGGCAATGCTGCCGCCGTCGCAATCACGAGAGCGGCCGGCGATCGTATGGTGTTGATCCGGCGAAACGCAGTGTGTTTTGGAAATTGGAAATATCGTGAAGACGCCCCAAGACTGGTGAGCGACGAATGGGAATCTTCATGAACGCGCTTTCCCTTTTTGCTTTCGTCGCGATTATCGTTCTTCCCATGGTCGGCCTTTGGTACGCGACAAGTGCATTGGGCTGGGGGTTAAACCATTATCCCAGGTCGACCTGGCTGGTTATCGTTTTGCTGGTGGCGGCGCTCCTGTTCGCCGCGCTGAGTTTCCATCACTTTTTTCCCAACTGCGGCGTAGGATTGAGGGGCCGGGTCGTCTGCAATTCAAATTGATCTGAGAGCGCCGTGTGCTCCGCATTGAAGGGGGCCATCGCGCCTGCTAATCTTCGCTTGCCGCGCGACTGGCGAAACGTGATGGGGTACCATCGGGGAGCGCGGCCGAAGACGCCGATCGCCTGGGCAACCGATGGAGACCATCGGTCCATCCTTTGAACAAGGAGGACGCCCATGGACGCGTACCGCCAACAGCTACGTTCGTTCGATCCCCAAATCGAATCCGCCATCGCCTGTGAGGAGCGCCGCCAGGCCGACGGCATCGAGATGATCCCGTCGGAGAACTACACCTATCCCGAAGTGCTGGCCGCGCTCGGCTCGGTGCTCACCAACAAATACTCGGAAGGCTATCCCGGGCGGCGCTACTACGGCGGCCAGGAATACACCGACATCATCGAGAACACCGCGCGTGAGCGGGCCTGTGCCCTCTTCCGCGCCGAGCATGCGAATGTGCAGCCGCTCTCCGGCTCGCCGATGAACCAGGCGGTGTATTTCGGCCTGCTCGAACCCGGCGACACGATCCTCGCGATGGATCTTTCGCATGGCGGACACCTCACGCACGGCGCGCCGGTCTCGCATATGGGCCGCGTGTTCAACTTCGCGCGCTACAAGAGCGCGCCGGACGCCAAGGGTGCGATCGATTTCGACGCGCTGCGCCGCCTCGCGCGCGAAACGAAGCCGAAGATGGTGCTGTGCGGCTACTCCTCCTATCCGCGCGACTACGACTACGCGTCGTTCAAGGCGGTCGCCGACGAGGTTGGCGCGCTCACCTTCGCCGACGTTTCGCATATCGGCGGGCTGATCGCGGCCGATGCGATGCGCAATCCGTTCGACGCAGGCTTCGACGTGGTCTCGACCACCACGCACAAATCGCTGCGCGGCCCGCGCGGCGGCATGATCCTGTGCAAGGCGGCGTTCGCAAAGAAGATCGACGCCTCGGTATTTCCGGGCCTGCAGGGCGGACCGCACATGAACAACGTCGCGGGCGCCGCGATCACCTTCAAGAAAGCGGCCGAACCGGCGTTCCGCGATTATGCCCACGCGATCCTGCGCAACGCGAAGGCGCTGGCCGAGGCGCTGGCGACGGAAGGCGTGTCGCTCATCACCGGCGGCACCGAGAACCACCTCCTCGTCATCGATACGGTGAAGAGCTTCGATCTCGACGGCCGCGCGGCGGAACAGGCGCTCGACGCGATCGGCATCACCACCAACAAGCAGATCGTCCCGGACGATCCGCGTCCACCGTTGCGGCCGAGCGGCGTGCGGCTCGGCACGCCCGCCTGCACCACCCGCGGCATGAACGAGGACGACATGCGCCGGATCGCCGGCTGGATGGTGCGCGCGCTGCAGAACGCGAACGACCCCGAGGCCGCGAGGCGCATCCATGCCGACGTGCGAGATTTCTGCCGGACCTTCCCGGTGCCGGGGATCGGGTAATTCGATTATCCCGGCGCTCGCGGTTTGAACGCCGCGAGTTGACGGACCCTGGCCGTGTCCAGTTTCTGCCCGTTGACGGCAGCGACGACAGCCTCGATCGCGGCGGCGACAAGGTCCGGATGTTCGAGCGCTATGGAGTGTCCGACACCCTCCGCCACAACGCGCGCGCTGTCGGTCGAGAGCGACGCGAGATATTGCTGTGATTGCGTGTAGCCCTCCTCCCAGATCGATTCCTGGTTGGTGACGCCGTGGCTCAGAACGACAAGCGGCCGGTCGCCGAACGTGCCGAACCCGCCCGCGCCCTGCCGGTCGAGCGGCGTGCGGTCGATCGCAGTGAACTCGCTCAGGGCCGTCTCATAATGACTGGCACGGGGTACGACCTCGAGGAGGGCGGCTTTCTCTGTCTCGGTGAACAGGCGCGTGCGCCCGAGATCGCGCTCCAACCGCCGCCGGAGTTCGCCGGACGCAATGCGTCCAGTCTCCTCGCGTACCTCGCGTTCATGCACGGCGCGCATGCTCCGCATGGCCGAGAAATACTTCGCCTCGTCGCCGCCATCGACCAGCACCACGCCTGCAACCTGTTCGGGATAGAGCTTGCAGAACATGCGCACCAAAAGGCCGCCGAAAGAAGACCCGACAAGAACGAAAGGCGGCGTCTCGCTCCTTGAGAGGAGCGCATGCAGATCGCTCGCGCGTTCTTCGAAACTGCGGCCGGGCGGCGCCGGATCGCTCCAGCCCAAACCGGCGCGATCGTAGACGACGCCGCGCGTGAAGGCCGAGATGCGCCGCAATACCGGCAGGTCCTGGATCGCCGAGCCGCCTGCTCCACCGGATTCGAATACCACGGTGGGGCTGCCGCTCCCCGCCGTCACGGCATGGAGGCGGCGGCCGCCACCGATTTCGATCAAGGCACCGAGCGGTTCCAGAAAATGCGTCTCCAACGTTTGGCCGGACATTACACGCGCCGTTGCGCCAGCGCCTACACCGCCTGGTGGCCGCTGATACCTGATCTATGCCCGGTTTGCATGGCAAGCCATTCGCACCGATCGCAGGTCGCGAAACAGGTGGAACGTCTGCACGCAGTGGAAGCGGGGTCATCGCTGCGCGCATGACTGCGTTCTTATGGAATTGCCGATGTTTTCACGCGTTCGTGCGGTGCGATCACGCGCGCGTGTAATTGCATAGTCGCCAAACCGCGCTACCTATTCGTTTGTTACGCGCAGGTCCGAAGAGCGCTGCTGCGAAAGTTTCGACCTTCGCGGCCGGGCCTGTGTGTGCCCGATGCAAGACATCGGACGACGACGGATGCTTGCCGGGGGATGTTGCGCGTGCCGTCAGCCGAGTTCGAACAGGCCTTGCAGCTTCACCGGGGCGGCGCGCGCGATGCCGCCGAGCGTATCTATCGCAGGATTTTGCAGACCGCGCCGAACCATTTCGGCGCAACCCACATGCTGGGCGTCGTGCATCTGCAGCGCGGTGAGATTGCGGAGGCCGAACGGCTGCTCAGCCGGGCACTGGCGCTGGAGCCGCTTTCGCCGGAAGCGCTCAATCACCATGGCACGGCGCTCAGGCGGCGCGACCGTTTCGCAGAGGCACTCGCGGCCTTCGATCGGGCCATCGCCCTGAAGCCGGATTATCCGGAGGCTCTTGCGAACCGCGGCAATGTTCTTGTGGCGCTTGGCCGTCCGCGCGAGGCGGTCGCAAGCTACGACCGGGCCATCGCACTCAAGCCCGGCGATGCCGACACGCACTACAATCGCGGCGCCGCGCTCGAAGCGTTGCAGCAATGGGATGCGGCAATCGCGAGCTACGACCAGGCCGTCTTCCTGCGGCCGGCGTTTCCGCAGGCGTTCAACAATCTCGGCAATGCGCTCAAGGAGGCCGGCAAGCCCGCCGATGCCGTCGCGAGCTACGACCGCGCCATCGCGTTGCGTCCGGATTATGCGGATGCGCTCAGCAATCGCGGTGCGGCGCTGCGCGATCTCGGGCGGTCCGAGGAGGCGCTCGCGAGTTTCGCTGCCGCCCTCGCGGCCCGGCCGCAATTCGCCGAAGCCCACAACAACCGCGGCTGCACCTTGCGCGATCTCTGCCGCTTCGACGACGCGATGGAGGATTTCGCCCAGGCGCTGGCGATCGCGCCGGACTATGCGGAAGCGCGCTGGAACACGGCGTTGACCCAATTGCTTCTCGGCGATTGGGAGCATGGTTGGGAGAACGCGGAGGCGCGGTTTCACAAGACGCGCAATCCCGTTCCCCGACCAGTGCTTGCGGTGCCGGAGTGGCGCGGCGAAGCGCTGGCCGGGCGCAAGCTTCTGGTGTTCTGCGAACAGGGCTACGGCGATGCGATCCAGTTCATCCGCTTCGTGCCGCTGCCCCAGGCGCGCGGCGCACAGATCACCGTGCTCGCGGACCGGCGCCTGCATGCATTGCTCGGCGGCGCAGTCACGGACGTTTCGTTCACCGACAGCGTGGGCGACGCGCGGTTCGATTTCCAGATCGCGCTGATGAGCGTGCCACGCGTGCTCGGCACAACGCCTGCGACCGTTCCGGCGAACGCGCCGTACCTCGCCGTCGATCCCGCGCGTGCGGATGTGTGGCGGGCCCGGCTCGGCAACGACGGGTTCAAGGTCGGGCTGTGCTGGCAGGGCAATCCCGCCGGCGCGGTGGATCGCGGCCGTTCCCTGCCGCTCGCAGAACTGGCGCCGCTCGCGCGCGTTCCCGGCGTGCGCCTCATCAGCCTGCAGAAGATCCATGGGCTCGAGCAATTCCACAAACGGCCGCGCGGCATGAGCATCGAAACACCCGGTCACGATTTCGACGACGGGCGCGATGCCTTCGTCGACACCGCGGCGATGATGCTGCATCTCGATCTCGTCATCACCTCCGATACCGCGATCGCGCATCTGGCCGGCGCGCTGGGCCGCCCGGTATGGACCGCGCTGAAACATGTGCCCGACTGGCGCTGGCTGCTCGGGCGCAGCGACACGCCCTGGTATCCCACCATGCGCCTGTTCCGCCAGCCGCGCGCCGGCGACTGGGCGGCGGTCGTGCGTGCGATGACGGAAGCGCTGCACAGCGCGGCCGGTCCCGCGGCCGGCAACGTCCACTTCGCAGCCTGATATCCGCATGCGCGTGCGCATTCCGATCTCGGCAGGCGACCTGATCGACCGGATCACCATCCTGCGCATCAAGAAGAAGAAGATTCCCGACAAGAAGAAGCGGGCGCATGTCGGCAAGGAGTTGAAGGCGCTGGATACGGTGCGCGCCCGCCATCCCGAACTCGGCAAGAAGGCGGTGCGCGAACGCCAGAAGCTGCTGCACGCGCAGAACCTCACGCTGTGGACAGTGGAAGACCGGCTGCGCCTGCTGGAAGCGGAAAAGCGCTTCGGCAAGGAGTTCGTGGCGCTCGCACGGCGCGTTTACCGCACCAACGACAAGCGCGCGAAGCTCAAACAGGAAATCAACGCCCTCGCCGGCAGCGACCTGCACGAAGTGAAATGGTTCTCGGTGCCGGAGGAAGAGGAGTGACCACTTCCCTCTCCCCAATGGGGGAGAGGGAGCGAGGGTGAGGGGGCGCTCCAGGACACCGACCATGGAGGCCGTCGTCAGACGTATCTTTCCGTATACGGATTATTTCTCTCGTCTTTTGCAATGGCATCAAGAGGCGTTTTGCGGCGCCCCCTCACCCTGCCCTCTCCCCCATTGGGGGAGAGGGTGATACGTTTCGTTATGGTCAAAACGGTGTCTCACATTGCGCGCATGGCGCAAGCGATCAATCGCGATCGGGCGAAGCAGATGCGGCACGAACCGGTGGCGGCGGAGGCGATCTTCTGGCGGTTTGTTCGCAACCGTCAGCTGGGCGGTTTCAAATTCCGGCGGCAATACCCCATCGGTTCTTACATCGCCGATTTCGTCTGCGTCGAAGAAAAGCTGATCGTCGAGTTGGACGGCGCGTTGCACGAAGGACGGCAGGCATACGACGCGAAGCGCGATGCCTATCTGTGGCGGCAGGGTTATCGTGTACTCCGCTTTCAGAACGAGGATTTCTCCGGCGACGTGGCAAGCACCCTGCGAACCATCCAGCACGCGTTGGAAACCGGCGAATAACCGATAGATTCCACTCCCCACAGAGGGATCGAAGTTAGGATCGCCATAAGACGCTGACGCTCAAATCGTCAGGGTGACCCCGTTCGCTCACGGATTGCCGTCATTGCGTTTTATGGCGCCCCCTCACCTGCCCTCTCCCCCATCAGGGGAGAGGTGTTCGTTTGGTCAGGGCCAACATCTAAAGCTCTTTTCCCCGCGAAAGGATCGGAAAGAAGGACTCGCCTTCCGGGATCGTTTCGGCCATCTTGCCGCCCGGAAAACTTCAGGGAGTGACTGCCTATGCGTGAACCCGTCATCGTTTCCTACGCCCGTACCGGCCTCGCGAAAGCGGCCCGTGGCGGCTTCAACAACACGTCGAACACCGAGATGCTGGCGCATGCCATCAAGCACGCCGTCGCGCGCGCCAAATGCGAGCCCGGCGAAGTGGAAGATGTGATCGCCGGCTGCGTCGCGGGCAGCGGCAATGTCGCGCGCAACGCGGCGCTGCTCGCGGACCTGCCGATCACCACGTCGGGCGCGACGGTGAACCGCGCCTGCTCCTCCGGCCTTCAGGCGATCGCGATGGCGTCGCGCTACGTGACCGACGAAGGCGCCCAGATCGTCGTCGGCTGCGGCGTAGACTCGATCACGTTCCAGGGCGGTGGCGGCGGCGGCAAGCCGAATGGCCTCGTCGAGAAGTACCCCGACATCTTCATGCCGATGATCGACACCGCGGACGTCGTGGCCGAGCGCTATAACGTCTCGCGCCAATATCAGGACGAGTACTCGCTGGAATCGCAGCGCCGCATGGCCGCCGCCCAGCAAGCCGGCAAGTTCCGGGACGAGATCGTTCCGATGAACACCAAGATGAAGGTCGTGGACAAGAACACGAAGGAAGAGTCGATCGTCGACTACGTCGTGAATCGCGACGAGTGCAACCGTCCCGACACGACGCTCGAAGGTCTGTCGAAGCTCGCGCCGGTGAAGGGTCCGGACAAGTACATCACTGCCGGCAATGCCTCGCAGCTGTCCGACGGCGCGGCCGCGGTCGTGATCATGGAAGCGAAGGAAGCCGAGAAGCGGGGCCTGCAGGCGATGGGCCGCTTCCGCGGCTGGGCGGTCGCCGGCTGCAAGCCCGACGAGATGGGTATCGGTCCGGTGTTCGCGATCCCGCGCCTGCTGGAACGCCACGACATGAAGGTCGACGACGTCGAACTGTGGGAGCTGAACGAGGCGTTCGCGTCGCAGTGCCTCTACAGCCGCGACAAGCTCGGCATCGATCCCTCGATCTACAACGTCAACGGCGGCTCCATCGCCATCGGCCATCCCTTCGGCATGACCGGCGCGCGCATGAGCGGCCACGTGCTGATGGAAGGCAAACGCCGGGGCATCAAGAACGCGGTCGTCTCGATGTGCATCGGCGGCGGCATGGGCGGCGCGGGGCTGTTCGAAGTGTACAACTGAGACTTCGGTTTTTTCAGAATAGCAAAAGCCCGCGGATCGCTCCGCGGGCTTTTTGTTTTGACTCCCCTCACCTGCCGTTGCTTTGCAACGGCTGTCCTCTCCCGCTGCGCGGGAGATGTTAGGCGGAGTTCGCTTTGGCTAACCTCTCCCGCACTTCGCGGGAGAGGACGATCGGCGCGAAGCGACGGTCAGGTGAGGGGAAGTCGCGCTAAGCCGGCACCTTCCCCAATGCGCCGTATGTCATGCGCTGGAACATCGGGAGCGCCACACGCGCGCCCATGCGTTGGCCGGCGGCCAGTTGCGCGATCGCGCCGGGTTCGAGCGGCATCGAGTTCTGGATCAGGTAGATCATGATCAGATTGTTCTCCGGATCGGCCTGCCACCAGGTGCCGAACGCGCCTGGCCAGCCGAACGAGCCGACGCCGCCCATGCCGAGGAAGCCGAGCTTGTCCGGCTTGTCGATCACCGACACCCCGAGACCGAAGCCCATGCCGTCCCACATCGGAATGGCGCCGAGGAACGGGATGGCGCGCTGCTCCGGCGTCAACCGGTTGGTGCGCATCAGATCGACCGTCGCGCCGTTCAGGTAGCGCTGCCCGTTATAGACGCCGCCTGCGAGCAGCATCTGCGCGAACTTCAGATAGTCGTCCGCGGTCGAGATCAACCCGCCGCCACCGCCGCAATAGACCGGCGGCGCGTCGTACAGCTTGAACGGCACCGGCGACAGCACGCCGGTTTCCTGGTCCTGCCGGTACACCACGGCCGAGCGGCCGAGCTTGTTCTGCGGAATCCAGAAATCGGTGTCGTGCATGCCGAGCGGCGTGAAGATGCGCTGCATCAGGAAATCGCGGAACGGCATGCCGGCGATGCGCCCGACGAGAAAGCCGAGCACGTCGGTCGCGTGGCTGTAGTGGAAGCGCTCGCCCGGCTGATAGAGCAACGGCAGCGAGGCCAGTTTCTCCATCCATTCGTCGGGCGTCGTGTCGTAGTTGAGCACGTCACCCAGCACGCGCTGATATTCGTGCGCGATCGGCCCCATCGACGAGAATCCGTAGGCGAGCCCGCTGCGATGGGTGAAGAGATCGTCGAAGGTGATCTCGCGCGCGGCCGGCACGGTCTCGTCGAGCGGACCTTCGGCCGCTTTCAGCACGCGCATGGTCTTGAATTCGGGCGCGTATTTGGTGATCGGATCGGAAAGCTCGAACTTGCCCTCTTCCATCAGCATCAGCGCCGCGGCCGAGGTGACCACCTTGGTCATCGAGGCGATACGGAACAGCGTATCGCGCGTCATCGGCGTGCCGGTCTCGATGTTGCGCTTGCCGAGCGTGTTGACCTGCACGATCTCGCCGTCCTTCCAGATCAGCGTGACGAAGCCGGACAGATCGCCCGCATCGACGGTTGCCTGCAGCGTTGCCGGAATCTGCGCGAGCGCAGCCGCATCGAAGCTGTTGGTCACTTCCTTGTCCATTTTTTCTCAGCCCTGAGTGTCGTTATCCCCGCCCATGCTGGCAAGGAATGGCGTCGGAGTCACGGGCTAACGCAAGACGATGCGTGTGACCTGGTTGTACGGGGCGAACCCTGGGGCCTATATTCCATGCGGGGATGGAGGGGCTTCTTATGAATGATGTCATGGGTGCGCCACGGATCGGCGCTGTTGCGTTGCTGCACGCTCGCGATCTGTTGCACGACGATACCGGCATACCGAACGCCGGCGGCTGGATATCCCCGCTCGACTCGTTCACGGGAACGACGGGAAACGACACCGAGACCGGTACGGCCAGTAACGATACCTTCGCCATGGGCCAAGGGGGCAACGACACCGTCAACGGCGAAGGCGGCGACGACACGATCGGCATGGGCAACACGCTCGCTGCCGGCGACAAGCTAGACGGCGGCACCGGCAACGACACGGTCAACATTTCGGGCAATTACAATCTCGCCTTCACCGCAAAGATGATGGTCAACGTCGAGACGCTCGGCCTGGCACCCGGCTTCGATTACACGCTCAAGTCAAACGACGCGACCGTCGCGGCCGGTCAAACGCTCACGGTCAACGGGTTCGCGCTCGGTACAGCGGGCAGTCTGAACTTCGACGGATCTGCGGAGACCGACGGCAAGTTCGTTCTCGACGGCGGCGCGGGCAACGACGTGCTGGTGGGCGGCGCAGGAGTCGACACGTTCAATCTCAGCGACGGCGGCACGGATACCGTGAGCGGCGGCGCAGGTGACGACACAACGGTGTTCTCCGCGGGAAACTTCAACCCCGCCGATCATGTCGATGGCGGAGCCGACAATCACGCCAGCGCCGGCACGCCAGGCGACGTGGTCGTCTTTTTCGGCCAGGGGCCAACCATTGCGCCGGGCGACCATACGTTCGCGAATGTCGAACTGGTCTATTTCAATCCGGGCGCCAGCTACACCTATGTCCACGCGGACGGCAACGCGCTGCCCAACCAGCAGCTCTCGCTCTACGCCGCCGACCTTGCCGCGACCAATACGGTCTCGCTCGATATAACGGCAGAGACGGACGATTTCGTCTCGCTGATGGGCGGCGCAGGCAACGATACGCTGAAAGTCGGCGGTGTCGGCTCCGCAAACGGCGGAATGGGCAACGACACAATGACCGCCACCGGCACGGTGTTCGACTACGTGTCCTATTTCGACTGGAAAGGCACCGAATCCGGCGTCACCGTCGATCTGTCGATCACGACGGCGCAGAACACGATCGGCGCGGGCACCGATACGATAACCGGCTTCTTGAATCTTGCCGGGACGGCATACAACGACCACCTCACCGGCGACAGCCGGAACAACGCCATCTTCGGTGGCGGCGGCAACGACACCATCCACGGCGCCGACGGTGACGACATCATTGCGATCGGCCTTGGCAAAAGCATCGTCGACGGCGGCAACGGCAACGACCTTCTGTCGCTGTTCGGATCCGTCAACGGCGGCAGCGCGTCCTCCTTCACCACCGGCGTGACGGCTTCGCTTGCTGTGACGGGCGCACAAAATGTCGGTCCGGCAACGGTCACGATCATAAACGTGGAGGCCTTGCAAGGCACCGCCTTTGCGGATGTCCTGACCGGCGACACAAACGACAACACGCTCTACGGCGCAGGCGGCAACGACAAGCTGACCGGCGGCAACGGCAACGACACGTTGTGGGGCGATGCCGGCTATTTCTTCTCGACAGAGGGCAATATCAGCTCGGCCGCCAATCCTTACGGCTTCCTCGATCTCCCCAATGGCGGCAACGACACGCTGAACGGCGGCGCCGGCGACGACACGCTCAATCCCGGAACAGGCACCGACGTCGTTCTCGGCGGCCCCGGAAACGACTTCGTGAACATGGGTGCGGCGCTCACGGCGGCGGACAAGATCGACGGTGGCACGGAACAGGACACGGTGAATCTCGCCGGCGACTATTCGGGCGGTATTACCTTCACGGCGACGACGATGGTCAAAGTCGAAACGCTGAATCTCGCCGCGAAGTTCAACTACGCGATCACCACCGACGACGCGACCGTCGCCGCCGGACAAACGCTGACGGTGGTCGCGGCACTGACTTCTGCCAATACGCTGACGTTCGACGGTTCGGCGGAAAAGGACGGCACCTTTAACATCCAGAGCGGCGCCGGCGACGACATCCTGACGGGCGGCAAGGGGAACGACATTCTGTCCGGCGGTCTCGGCGCCGATCTGCTCACCGGCGGCGGCGGTTCGGACACGTTCGTCTATGGCGCCGCGAAGGAGTCCACCGGCCCGACGTTCGACACCCTCGAAGGCTTCAACGCCGCGCAGGACAAGATCGACCTGACAACTGTGGTGAAAAAGATCGATACGGCCGTAACCCACGGCGCGCTGTCGGATGCGACGTTCAACCAGAATCTGGCGGCGGCGCTCGGCGCGAGTGTGCTCGGCAAGGGCCATGCGATCCTGTTCACGCCCGACAGCGGCGGCGAAGCGGGCCACACCTTCCTTGTGGTCGATATGAACGGCACGGCCGGCTACCAGGCCAATCAGGATCTGGTGATCATGCTGAGCGACGGCGTGAATCTCGCGTCGCTCAGCACCGCTACGTTCGTCTAGCCGTCGTCTGAGGATAGACCGCGCCGCCGCGCAAATGCGCGCGCGCATTAAGTTTTATGCACATTAGGCCGAAAACGACGCGAGAAGCACATTTGGGGGCCTAAGAATGCCCATCGCATAAAAGGCCTACGGCCGTCTGATGGCAGCACCACACGAAGTCTCCTAGCGTCCATTCGCCGTCGCATCAGGAGATTTCGATGAACTACAAAGGCACTGCCGGAAACGACGATTACACCGGCACGTCGTCGGCCGACACCTTCAACATGACGCAAGGCGGTGACGACACCGTATCCGCGGGCGGCGGCGACGACATCATCAATTACGGCAATGCGCTCAATGCAAACGACAAGATCGACGGGGGAACCGGCAACGACACGCTGGAACTTTCCGGCGATGCCTACGCGCACCCGGTGGAGAACCTGCTCGACGGTGTGGTGAACATTTCAAAGATCGTGCTCGGCACCGGCTTCAGCTACGAACTGGATGAAATCGATTCCAACGTTGCGGGGGGCGCGACGATGACGATCGATGCCTCCGCACTCGGCGCCCAATCGCAGCTCGTCTTTGACGGAGGTCTTGAGACCGACGGCAAGTTCATCATGACCGGTGGCGCCGGCGATGACATTCTGGAGGGCGGCGCCGGCGACGACGTGCTGATCGGCAACGACGGAAACGACATACTTATCGGCGGCGGCGGCCACAACACTGTCAGCGGAGGACCGGGAAACGACCAAATCAACTTGATCAATCCGTCCGCGGTCGATGTCGCGAACGGCAACGCAGGCGACGATCTGTTTTTTATTGAAAGCAGACTGAATCCGGCTACCCAGATCAACGGCGGCGCGGGCAGCAACACCATGACGTTCAGTACCGGCGCGAATGTTTTTGTGACCTGCAACAACACGACCTTCGTCAATATCCAGACGATATATTTCGAAGGCGGCGGAAATGTCGGGTTCGTCACGGCGGACGGCAATGTCGCCGCCGGCGCCACGCTGGTTGTGAACGCGACCGCCCTCACGAGCAGCGACAAGTTCACCTTCAACGGTTCGGCGGAAACCGACGGTTCGTTCAACATCACCGGAGGGCCCGGCATCGATACGATCACGGGCGGCGCACAAGCGGACAGCCTCTTTGGAGGAAACGCCAACGACGTCCTGGTTGGCGGCGGCGGCAACGACACCCTGTTCGGCGGCCTCGGCAAGGACATGCTGACCGGCGGAGCCGGACACGACACGTTCCAATATGCAAGTGTCGCCCAGTCCTCAGGGCCGAGTTTCGATATCATCACGGATTTCAGCGCGGCGCAGGACAAATTCGCGCTTACGGTCGGCGTCGCCGCCATAAATCCGACCGTGACATCGGGCAAGCTGGACAGCGCGACCTTCAATGTCGATCTGAAGCAGGCGCTGGGCGCAGCGCAACTGCATGCCCACGATGCGGTCCTGTTCACGCCGACGACGGGTTCGTTCGCCGGAGACACGTTTCTGGTCGTCGACGCCAACGGCACCGCCGGATATCAGGCCGGCGCCGACTATGTGTTCGAGGTCAATCACCTTGCCGGCCAGTTGACGACGGCGAATTTCGGTTAGGCCCGCGAGGGGAAGGCCAGAACTCTAGGCCATTCCCATCATGTCTTCGAAGTTGCGGCGGTAGAAGCGCTCCTTTGTCGTTTCGGAGATGCCTTCCATCGTGTCTTCGAATTTTTTGATCGGGTCCTTGCCGCCTTCGATGTGCGGATAGTCGGAGGAGAACAGGAACAGGTCGTCGCCCGCGTCGCGTATCATCCGGCCGATGTCTTCGCCCGGGAACGGGGTGAACTTCACATGCTCGCGCAGCACTTCCGACGCCGGCTTGGTCAGCGCGCCGACACCCGGATCGGATTTGCGGAACATCTTCTGGCCGTGATCGAGACGGCGCAGGAAATCCGGCACCCAGCCGCCGCCGAGTTCGATCACCCCGCCCTTCAGCGCCGGGAAGCGGTTGAATACGCCGTGGAAGGTGAGCGCGGAGAGGAACATCTGCGGCGCGAAGTTCATCACCATGTAGTCCATGATGCGCAGGTTCTCACCGCCGCCGAGCCAGTCGGTCGGACGCTCCTGCCCGTTGTTCTCGTATTCCTTGCGCAAGGTGCGCGTGCCCTGGCCGATGTGCAGCACGAACGGCAGGCCGGTGTCGACCAGCGTCTGCCACACAATGTCGAGGTCCGGATGGCCTGGCGATTTGTCGCCGGCCGGCGCCGCCGCGACCCATACCGCCTTGCAGCCGAATTTCGCGGCGTTGCGGATTTCGCGCGCGGCGAATTCCGGATTGTCGAGCGGCACGACCGCCACGCCCATTAAGCGTTTGTCACCTTCACAGAACGCGCCCATTGCGCGATTGGCGGCACGCGCCCCGCCATACTTCAACTCCGCATCCTTCTCGCCGAGGAATTGCGTCGGTGCGAAGGTCGGGAACACGAGCTGGCACTTGAAACCGAGATCGTCGAGCGCCTCGCGCCGCTCCGCCGGATCGAATGCGCCATAGGCACCCCAGCCTTTTGCGCCGCCGATGATATTGGCGCGAAGTTCCGCAGCTTTGGCCGGATCCTTGCGGCGCTCCAGCGCATTGGCGATCGCTTTTTCCGCCAGACGGCCGGCGCCGCCGAGCTTCAGGTCGGCGATATGCTCGCGCATGCCGGGATCGGCGTGCTCCTTCACGAAGTCGAAGGTCTCCATGATGTGGCTGTCTGCATCGCAGCAGACGCGTGATCCGGCATAGCTCATAGCTGCTTCCTTCCAGAGTCGTTTTGGCTGTTCGAATTGTGGGTATGGCGCGCGGCCTCGTCAACTTGCCCTTGGGTGACGCTCGCGTCATAAGCCCGTGCGGGAATTCAAGATTTCTGCGATTTTCTTGCTAGGGTGCGAATCTCGCCTCCCGCCGCTTCGGCACGATTGGAGAAAAACATGTCATCCGCAGGTCTCATGAAGGGCAAGCGCGGGCTCATCATGGGCGTCGCCAATCAGCACTCCATCGCCTGGGGCATCACAAAGGCGTTGCACGATGCGGGCGCCGAACTGGCATTCACCTATCAGGGCGACCTCTTCAAGAAGCGGGTGGTGCCGCTGGTCGAGCCGCTGAACCCGGCCGCGGTGATCGACTGCGACGTGGGCAACCAGGGTTCGGTGGACGCCGCGTTCGACGAACTGAAAGCCAAATGGGGCACGCTCGATTTCGTCGTCCATTCGATCGGCTTCTCCGACAAGGACCAGTTGCGCGGCCGCTACGTCGACACGACGGCGGACAATTTCCGCATGACGATGGACATCTCCTGCTATTCGTTCACCGCGGTGGCGCAACGCGCCGAGAAGATGATGCCCAACGGCGGCGCGCTTCTTACGCTGACCTATTACGGCTCCGAACGGGTGATGCCGCACTACAATGTGATGGGCGTGGCGAAGGCCGCGCTCGAAGCGAGCGTGCGCTATCTTGCCGAAGATCTCGGCAAACAGGCGATCCGGGTGAACGCAATCTCCGCCGGCCCGATCAAGACACTGGCCGCGAGCGGCATCGGCGACTTCCGCTACATCCAGCGCTGGAATGAATACAACGCACCGCTGCGCCGCAACGTGACCATCGCCGAAGTCGGCAACGCGGCGCTCTTCATGCTGAGCGATCTCGGCGCCGCGGTGACGGGCGAGAACCTGCACGTCGACGCGGGCTACCACATCGTGGGCATGAAGGCGGTCGACGCGCCCGACATCGCTGTCGCGAAATCGGAATAGCCATGCTTCACGGCCGGATCGTCTGGGTTCTGGGATTGTCGCTGCTTGCGCTCGCGGCATGCAGCAAACCGAAATCGCAACAGCCCCAATCGCAACAACCGCAGCAGCAGGACCAGCAGGCCACGCCATCTCCGGAGGCACCCTCTACTACCACTCCGGATACCGCGGCCACCGAGGCGCCGAAGCCGGTCGGACCGGCCGTGTCCGGTCCCGCAACCGCCGCCGTCGCCAAGGCTCCGGCTGCGAAATGCAGCGGCCTTCCCGACAAGGCAGCGATTGCGGCCACGCTCAAGAAGGCGATGATCGACACCTATGGCGGCGAAGAAGCGCCGGCCGATTTCGTCGTGAGTTCGATCACCGGCACGGACTGCAAGAACCTCGACGTGGTCTACCACCAGAGGGGAAACGGCAACACGCCCCAGAAGACCGTGGCGCAGCTGGGCGACGACGGAAAATGGACGCTGCTGTTCTACAAGAAACAGTATCCGCTGCCGTAATGCCGGCGCTCCAACTCCGTGACGGACTCACGCTCTATTTTTCCCGCCACGGCGAAACCGAGGCGAATGTCGAGAAACGCTTTCAGGGCCGCACCCGCGACACCGCGCTGACGCCCAAGGGTATCGAACAGGCGCACACCATCGCGGGTCTGCTGTGTGCCGCCGTGCCGGACTGCGCCACGCTCCGCTATGTCGCAAGTCCCCTGCCCCGCGCCTGCCGGACGATGGAGATCGTCCGCGGCGACCTCGGCTTTCCAGTCGACGGGTTCGCCACCGATGCGCGGTTGATGGAGATCGATCTCGGCGAATGGGACGGCCTCACCGACGACGAAGCCCGCGCGCTGGACCCGGCGAAATTCGCCGCGCGCGGCGCTGACAAATGGGAGGTACGGGTGCCCGGCGGCGAGAACTACGCCGACGTCGCGCGCCGCGCCGAAAGCTGGATCGCGAGCCTGACCGTGGACACGTTCGCGGTATCGCACGGCGCCTTCACCCGCATCCTGCGCGGCCTGTTCCTGGGTCTCGGCTGGAAAGCGATGTCCGACCTCGACGAACAACAGGGCGTGGTCTTCCGCGTGCGCGGCAACACGGTCGAGCGGCTGGAACCGAAGTGATACGGTATCGCTTCGCTTCGCCCACCAGACCGATGACCGATCTCCAACATCTCACCCTCTACGTCGTCCGCCATGGCCAGACGGAGGACAATGTCGCCCGGCGATGGACCGGGCGGAACGATTCCCATCTGACAGACTTGGGAAGAGCCAAAGCGCGGGCGAGCGGCGCTTTGCTCGCGCGGATTGCAAACCCCTCGGCGCTCGATTTCATCGCAAGCCCCTTGCATCGCGCTTGCGTGACGATGGAATTGCTCCAGGAGGGAGCCGGTGTGCCGCCCTGCCGCTATCGCACCGACCGCCGGCTGATGGAGAACGATTGCGGCGATTTCCACGGTCTGCTGGAGGACGATATCCGCAACCACCATGGCGAGCATCATGCGCGCCTTCTGGAAGACGAGTGGAACTGGCGCGCGCCGGGCGGACAGAGCCAGGCACAACAGCATGACGACATCGGGCGCTTTCTCTCGACGCTCACGCGCGACAGCGTGATCGTCTGCCACGGACTGACCATCCGATTGATGCGGGCCCCTCTTCTTGGGCTATCGCCAAGAGAAACACTGGCACATTCGTTCCTCGAAGACGGCGTGTTGCGATTTGCCGGCGGCAAGGAAACCTATTTTCCCGTCAACCTATGACCAATCTCAAACATCTCACCCTCTACGTCGTCCGGCATGGCCAGACCGAAGACAACGTCACGCAGACGATCACCGCACAGGCGGACTCGCCGCTCACCGCGCTCGGCCGCGAGCAGGCGAAGGCGAAGGGTGTCGTGCTGCGCAAGGTTGCGACCGATCTCGCCACCATCGCGTTCGTAGCGAGTCCGTTGCATCGCGCTTGCGTGACGATGGAGTTGCTGCGTGGAGCGGCGGACCTGACGCCCGCGCCGTATGCGACCGATCCGCGGCTGATGGAGATGGATTTCGGGCGCTGGACCAAATTGCCGGAAGGCGACGACCGGTTCGGCCGCGATCTGCCGACCGCGCACGAACGCTGGAACCTGCAACCGCCGGAGGGAGAAAGCCAGGCGATGGTGTTTGCGCGGGCCGGCCAGTTTCTCGAAACCGTGACGCAGGACAGTGTCATCGTCTGTCACGCCCGCGTGGTCACCATGATCCGCAGCCACCTGCTCGGACTTTCGCCCGAAGAGACGATGCGCTACGAGCCGCCGAACGCCGGCTTCCTGCGTTTCGCGGGCGGTGCGGAAACCACGTTCGGCGAATAAAGCACACCCACGATGGATACGTTCAGAACGCTCACGCTCTATGTCGCGCGCCATGGCGAATGCGAACACAATCTCGAACGCCGCTATGGGTCGCAGGACGATTCGCCGCTCACCGAACGCGGCCGCGAGCAGGCGCGTGCCAATGGCCGCCTGCTGGCCGAACTTGTGCCCGATCTCGCGAGCCTCGATTTCTTCGCAAGCCCGCTGCATCGGACCTGCGTGACGATGGAGTTGCTGCGCGAAGCGGCCGGCCTCCCCGCGACCGGCTACCGCGCCGATCACCGGCTGATGGAGTTTCACGCCGGCGATCACATCTGGATGAAGTGGGAGGACGTCCCGGAGGAGCATCATATTCCGTTTCGCGCCGATCCGTGGCATGCGGCGCGGCCGGGCGGCGAAAGCCAGGCGGACGTGTTTGCGCGGGCCGGACGGTTCTTGCGGACATTGAAGCGCGACAGCGTGATCGTCACGCACGGGGTCACCGCGCGCGCCATCCGCTCGCACTATCTCGGCCTGTCGCCGGAAGAGACTTTGCGCTATCAACAGCCCAATGGCGGTGTGCTGCGTCTCGCACACGGCACAGAAACCTTCTTCGAATAGCGTCGCATGTCGCACAACACCTTCGGACATCTGTTTCGCGTGACGACCTTCGGCGAAAGCCATGGGGCGGCGATCGGCTGCGTGGTGGATGGCTGTCCGCCCGGGATTGCGCTCACCGAAGCGGACATCCAGGTCGATCTCGACAAGCGGCGGCCCGGCCAGTCGAAGTTCACGACGCAGCGTCGCGAGCCCGACACGGTGAAGATCCTTTCCGGCGTGTTCCAGGACGAGCGTATGGCGGCGCAGGTGACGACCGGCACGCCGATCGCGCTCCTGATCGAGAACGTCGATCAGCGCTCGAAGGATTACGCCGACATCCGCGACAAATTCCGGCCCGGCCATGCCGATTACACATATCTCGCGAAATACGGCGTGCGCGATTATCGCGGCGGCGGCCGGCAGAGCGCGCGCGAGACCGCGAGCCGCGTCGCTGCCGGCGCGGTCGCGCGCAAGGTGCTGGAGGCGCTCTACAAGACGGTGACGGTGCGCGGTGCGCTGGTTCAGATCGGCGCGCTCAAGGTCGACCGCGCGCAGTGGAACTGGGACGAGATCGGCAACAACGATTTCTTCTGCCCCGACAAGACGTCCGTTGCTCCGTGGACGGAGTATCTGGAAGGCATCCGGAAGAGTGGCTCGTCGATCGGCGCGGTCATCGAGGTGGTGGCCGAAGGCATCCCTGCCGGTCTCGGCGCGCCGGTCTATGCGAAGCTCGACCAGGACATCGCGTCGGCCTTCATGAGCATCAATGCGGTGAAGGGGGTCGAGATCGGCGACGGCATGGCGGCGGCGCTTTTGAGCGGCGAACAGAATGCCGACGAGATGCGCGCCGGCAATGACGGCAAGCCGCGTTTTCTCTCCAATCACGCGGGCGGCATCCTGGGCGGAATCTCGACCGGCCAGCCGGTCGTCGCACGCTTTGCGGTGAAGCCGACCTCATCGATCCTGTCGCCGCGCAAGACCATCGACGCCGACGGCAACGAGACCGATATCGTCACCAAAGGCCGCCACGACCCCTGCGTCGGCATCCGCGCCGTGCCGGTCGGCGAAGCGATGCTGGCCTGCGTGCTTGCCGACCACGCGCTGCGCCATCGCGGCCAGATCGGGTAAGGACGAAGCAAATCAAAGCGGAGCCATGCGGCGTCGCAGACGACATTGACGGGCATCGGCGGCAACCTATGCTCACGGCATCGCACGATATTTTGGGGCTAGTGGCGTGCTCGATCCTCCTCCCGGCGATTTCCGGGTATTGCGTTTTCGCTCGGATACCGTTGCGAGAGCGCAGCGCGTCACGGCGTGGCGCGAGATTCTCGCGCGCAAGCTTCTGAGGGTGGATGTCGAGCCGTTGCCCGGCCATCCGTTCCAGATCAACGCCTCGCTGCGAATCCTGAGCGATGTCCGGTTCGGCTATGCGCTGTGCAGCGCGGCCACCATGCGCCGCACGCGCCGGATCGTCGCCCATGAGAACGACGATCTCCTGATCGTGGTCAGCGCCGAAGGCGTTCTGACCGTTTCAGGCCCTGATGGCGAAATCGTGCTCCAGGAGGGCGATGGCATCGTCACCAACTGCACCGGTGTGCAGAGCTTCGCGCGCCGCGCGGTGGGACGATTGCTATGCGCGCGTTTCCGGCGTGCCGCGGTGGCGGAGCTGGTGCCGAACCTCGATGCCGCGCAAGGCCGCTTCCTGCCGCGCGGCACAGAGGGGTTGCGCCTGCTCACGAACTATCTGCGCGAACTGGACGATTCCGAAAGACTCACCAATCCGAAACTGCGTGCGCATGTGACCGGCCAGATCTTGGACACTCTGGCCTTTGTGCTCAGGCCGTTGTGCGAATACCACAATCCCCATGCCGCAAGGCTCAACCCGATCAAGACGTATATCGGCGACAACCTTGCCAAGCCCGATCTTTCGATCGGCGACGTTGCCGCTTTTTATCAAATGTCGGAGCGGCAATTGCAGCGCCTGTTCGAGGCCGAGGACATGACGTTCTCCGGCTTCGTGCTTGGCCTGCGGCTCGAACGCGTGCATCTTGCGCTCAAGGATCCGCGCCGGGTGCATCGCGGCATCGGCGAGATCGCGCTGGGCTGCGGCTTCGCCGATCTGTCCTACTTCAACCGCGCCTTCCGGCGGCGCTATAAAGTCTCGCCCTCCATCTTGCGGGGCGTCTGATCGGCGCAGTTGCGCGGTGCGTGTCGGTATTTTCCCTACAAAGTGTCGGCTGAAGCACTATCTGTCGCCCTTGGCGTGCGGCGGTGTCGCGATCTGCCAAGCAACCCCGCCGCATGCTCCCTACTGTCGCGCCGCTATCGGAGGGAGAACATCATGACCGACTATTTCGTGAATACGCTTCAGGAAAAAACGGCCGCCAATGTAAACGGCCAGGTGCTGACGACCACCGACAGTCTTTTCGTCGCCAGCACGGGTTCGATCGTCGCGCTCGGCACGGGAGCTGTCTCCGCCATCTATCTCGATCCAACGAGCACCGGCAACACCGTTACGCTCGATGGCCAGGTCTATTGCGCGAACGGCGATGCGCTGTATTCGAAAAGCACCAATCTCAACCTGACGATCAACAGCCAGGTCTATGGCGGAGTGAACGGCGTTGACGTGTTCGGCGCGAGTCACGTCACCATTGGCGCTCAGGGCACTCTCCAATCGTTGAACAACGCCGTTATTTTCGAGACCGGCGCGACCGGCAGCGCGCTGGTCAACGCCGGCACGATCATCAACAACAGCAGCGGGTTCGACCTAATCTGGATGCAGTCCGCGAACAGCCAAATCGACAACACGGGAACGCTGGACAGCCTGCTCGATACGATCCAGATCGCGGCGGCGAATGACTTTGTCGAGAATTCCGGCACCATTTCCGCTGCCGGAGGCGCGGCGTTCTGGTTGAACGGCGCCACGAACGCCACAATCGAGAACTCCGGAACGATCGAGGGCGGAATCCAAAATTCGCCTACCGCGTCCGGAATCCATGTCGACAACAGCGGCAAATGGAACGCGCCCCTGTTCAATTTCGACCTGACGGCAGGCAACGACTCGGTTGACAATTCCGGCCTGATGGTTGGCTCCATCGAAACCGGAGCGGGCTCCGATTTCGTCAAGAACAAGGGCACCATCGACGGCAATGTGAATCTTGATGGCACGGGAAATACGATTATCAACGGCGGCACGCTCAACGGCAGTATTTATGAGACTTCCTCAGCATCCGCGGCCGCCGATACGATCAACAATAGTGGCACGATCCTCGGAAATCTGACGCTCAACAACGGCGACACGTTGACGAATTCCGGACTGGTCCACGGCGCGGTCAATGGGTTCGGCAACGACGCCCTCACCAATCTCGGCACGATCACCGGCGGCATCGTGGACGGCAGCGGCACCGGCGACGTGATCGAGAACGATGGAATCCTTCGCGGCGGCGTGTCCATTATCTCGGGTTCGTTGGACAACGACGGCCGGATCGAGGGGAACATCGCCTTCAATGCCGCAGGCACCGGCGACAAGCTGACCAATTCGGGCACCATCCACGGCAACGTCACGATGGCGTCCGGCGAGACGTTCATCAACACCGGCACGATTAGCGGCGCGGTCAGCTTCGGCGGCGGCACAAACACATTCAACACGATCCATGGCGTCATCAGCGGAGCCGTGACGGGCGGCAGCGGTACCGATACATTAAATGGGCACGGCAGCGCCGCGGCAGTCGTCTTCAACGGCGGAGACGGCAACGACGCCCTCACCGGCAGCGCGTATGACGACGTACTCACTGGCGGCTCCGGAAAAGACAGCCTCACCGGCGGCCGGGGTGACGACATACTGACCGGCGGCAGCGGCGCCGATACGTTCAAGTTCTCCGGCAGCTTCGGTCACGACACCATCACCGACTTCGCGGCGACCGGCAGCGGTCACGACATCATCCACTTCGCGCATGACGACTTCGGCAGCTTCGCCGGTTTGCACATGGCGGCAATGGGATCGGATGTGGTGATCACGCTCGATGCCGCGGACACCATCGTGCTCCAGCACGTGACCCTCTCAAGCCTGACCGCCGCTGATTTCAGCTTCGGCTGACGGCGGCCTCAGTCCTCCATCATGCTTTCGATGAACGTGGCGGGATCGGCAAAGAACTCCCGCCACAGTCGAAAATGCGTGGTGTCTTCGAGAGACACGGGCTCAAGACCGCACTTGTCCATCAGCAGCAGCTTCGCGTTGGGATATGCCATCAGGATAGGCGAATGCGTCGCCATGACGACCTGACAGACGCGGCTCGCCTCCATCCGCGCCAGGAGCCTCAGGAACAGCATCTGCCGCGACGGCGACAGTGCCGATTCCGGTTCGTCGAAGATGTAGATGCCCTGGCGCTCGCACCGCTCCTCGAAGAAGCGCAGGAATCCTTCGCCGTGAGAATGCGATAGGAAGTCCGGCGGTGGCTTGCCCGTCTCTGTCGCCGCCAGATCGAGATATCGGGCGACCGAGAAAAAGCTTTCAGCACGAAAGAACCAGCCTGTTCCGACTTTGGGCAGCCATCTTGCTTTGAGCGCTTTCGCAAGATCACAACCATCGATTTCAAGAGCGATAGAATGATCGACCGGGCGATAGCCTTTGGCTCCGCCTGCGACATCGAACCCCACAAGTGCCGCGATGCCTTCGAGCAAGGTCGATTTTCCCGAGCCGTTTTCGCCGACGATGATCGTGACCGGATTGTCGAATGCGAGATCGAAGCCGCTCTTGAACAGCGGCAAGCAGAACGGATACGCCCCCATGTCCGGAGCGGAGGACGCGTCGAAGGTGATCCGTCTCAGATAGGGTGCATACAGGCGCAGGTCGCGCTTGCGCCGGGGCATCCTAGCGCCAGTGCGGCAATTGCGTCGCGGCAGTAGCGCCCAGCGCGATCTGCGGATCGGATGGCGGCACCGCACCCATCTGTTTCTCGCGGGCGGCGACGCAGGCTTTCGCGGCGCCTGCGAGATCCGGGAAATCGCCGCTCGAAGGGAAGGCCTGCAGCACGCACTGGTCGAAATAGGTGTATTTGTCGGTGTTGCCGCAGCCGAACGAGGTGCGGTCCGGCCGCGCCGCCGTCACCACCAGCCGCTCCGGCGCCGCCAGCGCTGGCACGAAGATTCCGGAGAAGCAGGCCGAGATCATCACCACTGTCGGCCGTCCGCCGCAGGCGTTGTCGACCGCGCGCGCAAGCTTTCCCGGTTCCCACAAATTCTCGGAGATCACCACGCCGTCCGGCGAACCGTGTGACGTGATGTAAACGAAACAGCCGCCAGTGGTGCGCGACGACACATCCCACAATGCGGACGCGATCGCGCCTTCATCGGTCTGTTGCGTATTCTTGTGGCGCTCCGGGTTCACCGAGAACTGCACGATGTTCTCGCGGGTGAAGCCCAGCCCGATCAGATCGGCGACGATATCGCGGCGGCCATTGTCGAACACCTCCGATGGACTGCCGTCATGGGCGCGGTTGTCGCCCGCCACCACCACGGCCGCCCAATCGGCAAAGCCGGCTGCCCGCGCAGGACCGCTTGCGAGCAGCGCAAACGCCGCCATCGCCAAACCCAACCGTCGCATTATCGCTTTTTCCCGCGCTCGAATGTCGTGACGAGTTCAATATGCGACGACCAGAGGAACTGGTCCACCGGCACGATGACGCCCATGCGATAACCGCCATCGACAAGCACCCGCGCGTCGCGAGCAAAGCTAACGGCGTTGCAAGAAACATAGACGACGCGTCCGGTAGTCGATCCCGCCAAGGCTTTCGCCTGCGCGGATGCGCCGGCTCGGGGCGGGTCGAGAACCACGGCGTCGAACTTCGCGAGTTCGGGACCGGCGAGCGGCCGCTTGAAGAGATCGCGCTTTTCTATGGCGAGCGGCTTCAGCCCCTGCGTGGCTTTGGCGGCGGCCGCGAGTGCGGTGAGCATCGTCCCGTCCTGTTCGATCGCCTGCACCCGCGCCTGCTCCGCGAGCGGCAACGCGAAGGTGCCGCAGCCGGCGAACAGATCCGCGACCGTCTTCGCGCGCCCAATACCGGCCAGCACCTGCGCCTGGAGTATCGCCTCGCCGTCTTTCGTCGGCTGCAGGAACGCATCGGGTGGCAACTTCACGCGCGCCTTGCCGAAGCGCACGACGGGCGCGCGCAATTCGACCAGCGGTTCGCCATTGCCGGTGACGCGCGCGAGGTTGAGCCGTTCGGCCCAGCGCGCGATCTCGGCCGTGAGCTTCGTCGTCTCCAGCCGCTTCCAGTGCAGCACCAGATCGAAACCGGTGTCCGTTTCCGTGACATGCAGTTCGGTCTTTTCGCCGTCGTGCAGCAGCGCGCCCATCATCGCGTGCAATCCCGGCACCAACGCGGTCAGCGCCGGCGTCATCACCCGGCATTCGTTGAGATCGACGATGGTATGCGATTTCGCGGCGTGGAAGCCGATCTCGATCGCGCCGTTAAGTTTGGCGACCTTGAACGTCGCGCGACGGCGCGTCTCAGGCGCAGATTCCACGATGTCATCGACGACAGCGTCCGCGAAGCCTTGCTGCGCAAGCGCGCGCAGCACCGTCTCGCGCTTCATCGCGCGATAGACGCCGTCCGCCATATCCTGGAATGCGCAACCGCCGCAGACGCCGAAATGCGCGCAAAGCGGCGCGCCGGTCACGCGCGTTCCGCGGCCGCCTCTTTGACCCGGCCGAGCGCGTTCAGCGCGACCGCCACCACCGACTTGGCATCGAGGCCGGCCGCTTCATACATGCGGTCGGGCGAATCCTGGTCGATGAAACGGTCGGGCAATGTCATCGGGCGCAGCTTCACCTCGCCGTCGAGCAGGCCTTCGAGCGCCAGGAACTGCATCACCTGCGCGGCGAACCCGCCGATGGCGCCCTCTTCCAGCGTGATGAGCACTTCATGCTCGCGCGCGAGGCGGCGGACCAGATCGGTGTCGAGCGGTTTTGCGAAGCGCGCATCCGCCACCGTCGCCGACAATCCGTAGCCGGACAGTTTCTCCGCCGCGAGCAGCGCCGGTCCGAGCCGGGTGCCGTAGGACAGGATCGCGATGGACGTCCCATGACGCAGGATGCGGCCTTTGCCGATCTCGAGCGGGATGCCCACTGGCGGCCGTTCGATCCCGATGCCCTCGCCGCGCGGATAGCGCAGCGCACTGGGCCGGTCGCCGACCGCAACCTGGGTTGCGACCATATGCACGAGTTCGGCTTCATCGGCCGCCGCCATGAGCACGAAATTCGGCAGCGTGCCGAGATACGCGATGTCGAACGAACCCGCATGGGTCGGGCCATCGGCGCCGACAAGCCCCGCACGGTCCATCGCGAAGCGCACCGGCAGCGACTGGATCGCCACGTCGTGCACGACCTGGTCGTAGGCGCGCTGCAGGAAGGTCGAGTAGATCACCGCGAACGGCTTCATCCCGTCGGCGGCGAGACCGGCGGCGAACGTCACCGCATGCTGCTCGGCGATACCCACATCGAAGGTGCGCGCCGGAAATTCCTTCTGGAACAGATCGACGCCGGTGCCCGACGGCATCGCCGCGGTGATCGCGACGATCCTGTCGTCCTTGCGGGCTTCGGCGATCAGCGCTTCGCCGAACACCTTTTGGTAGGCCGGCGCCTTAGCCGAGGACTTGCTCTGCTCGCCGGTGAGCACGTTGAACTTGGTGACGCCGTGATACTTGTCGGCGCTCGCCTCCGCGGGCGCATAGCCCTTGCCCTTCTTCGTCACGACATGGACGAGCACCGGTCCCTGATCGGTGTCGCGCACGTTCTCCAGAACCGGAATCAGGTGATCGAGATTGTGGCCGTCGATCGGGCCGACGTAATAGAAGCCGAGTTCGTCGAACAGCGTGCCGCCCACCGCCATGCCGCGCGCATATTCCTCGGCACGCTTGGCGCGACGCTCCAGCGTCTTCGGCAGGATCTTCTGCGCGACGTTCTTCGCGAAATTGCGGAAACCCCGATACTGCTTCGACGAGATGAGGCGGGCGAGATAGGAACTCATCGCGCCGACCGGTGGCGCGATCGACATGTCGTTGTCGTTGAGGATGACGATCAGCCGTTCCTTGCGCGCACCCGCATTGTTCATCGCCTCATAGGCCATGCCTGCGCTCATCGCGCCGTCGCCGATCACGGCGACGACATTGTTCTTCTTGCCCTGCAGATCGCGCGATACCGCAAAACCGAGTGCGGCCGAGATCGAGGTCGAGGAATGCGCCGCGCCGAACGGATCGTAACGGCTTTCCGCCCGCTTGGTGAAACCCGAGAGGCCGCCACCCTGGCGCAAGCTGCGCATGCGATCGCGGCGGCCCGTGATGATCTTGTGCGGATAGGCCTGATGGCCCACGTCCCAGATGACCTTGTCGTCCGGCGTGTCGAACACGTAGTGCAGCGCGACCGTCAACTCGACCACGCCGAGCCCCGCGCCCAGATGGCCGCCGGTGACGGACACCACGTCGATGGTTTCCTGGCGCAGTTCGTCGGCGACCTGCCGAAGGTCTTTTTTCGGTAGCGCGCGAAGATCGGCCGGTTCTTTGACCCGATCCAGAAGCGGCGTTTTGGAGGACACGCTCATGAAAATCCCGGACGGTTGTTAAAGCTTGCGCGACACCACAAAGTTCCCGCCGCTCTCAATAGGTCAGCCTTTTCCCTGCACAAATCAAGATGGGCCGGAACCCTGCCGCGGGCGAAAGTGGCCACTACTCACAACATAGCCATCGCCCCCGATGACGGCTTTTCCGCGGCAGAACATTCCGCGATCCAACTGTATGCAATTTTAGCCGATATCCATCGGCTCCGCGGATCGGGGGCCGTTTGCGCCGTGCACGATTTTCTCGAGCCGCCCTTCCGCCGCTTTCAGCTTCGCCTCGCAATGTGTTTTGAGCGCCTGACCGCGCTCATAAAGGGCAATCGAATCCTCGAGATCGACTTCGCCCTGCTCCAGCCGGCTCACGATCGATTCGAGTTCCTTCAGCGCCGCTTCGAAGCTCAGCGTCTCGACCGGCGTTTGCGGTTTGGCCTGCACGGACATCTACGCCTCCATCAACGCGCGGACATGCGCGGCAGCCGAGGCTGCTAGCGCGTCGAGGTCATAACCGCCTTCCAGAGTCGAAACAACGCGCCCGTCGCAGCACCGCGCGGCGACGGCGCAAAGTTCGCGGGTGATCCACGAAAAATCCGCTTCGGTGAGACGCAGATCGGCCAGCGGATCTGCCGCATGCGCATCGAAGCCGGCGGATATGAATAGGAAATCAGGCCGAAACTGCTCTACCGCAGGCAGAATCACATCGCGATAGGCCGTGCGGAACGCTTCGCTTCCAGCGCCGGCCGGTAGCGGCACGTTGACGATATTGCCGGACGCACCGCGCTCGTCTGCGGCGCCCGTTCCCGGATAGTAGGGAAATTCGTGCGTCGATGCGTAGAGCGTGTCCGGATCGTTCCAGAAGATATCCTGGGTGCCGTTGCCGTGATGCACGTCGAAATCGACGATCGCGACGCGCTTGCAGCCATGCGCCACGCGCGCGTGATGTGCCGCCACTGCAATGCTGTTGAACAGGCAGAATCCCATCGCCCGCGCGCGTTCCGCGTGATGTCCGGGCGGCCGGACGGCGCAGAACGCGTTGCGGCTTCTGCCGCCCATGACTTCATCGACCGCGCGCACGCAGGCGCCCGCCGCGCGCAACGCTGCTTCCGCAGAGCCGGCGGACATGGCGGTGTCCGGATCGACCCGCACGTAGCGATGGGTGCCGGTGAGCGGCGCCCATTCGTCCAGCAGACGCGCAACCTGTTGCGCTGCGTGGGCGCCGATCAGCGCACTTCGCGCAGCAGCAGGTGCTTCCAGGCGGGCCAGCGCGCCAAATTCCGGATCGGAGAGGGCTTCCAGAACCGCCGCCAGCCGTGCCGGGGATTCCGGATGCCCGGGAGGCGGCTCATGGTTCAGGCAGGCGGGATGGGTCAGCAGAGCCGTGGTCATTCCCGTCCCTTCGTTTCCGGGTCGGCCGCTTAGTGTGCCGGGGTGATCTGGGTGATCTGGCGGACGATGCAGCCGCCGCCGTCATAGGAGCGCAGGACATTTCCCGCCTTCAGGCAGAACCCGGCGGGGGTCGCATCGAAGCCGAGCTGCGGATGAAACTTGGTGTACCCGCAGGTTCCCGAGAACGCGACCTCGAACTGGCGCGAATCGGTCATGTTCGCAACGGCCAATTTCGCGGTCTTGTAGTCGAAATCACGGACATCCCGCATGTTTACGCAGTCCGCAGTGGACGCATGAGCGACGCCGACGGTGCAGATGACGGCCAAAATGAGGGCTGAGCGCATCGCAAATCTCCGATTTTTCAACTGTGCCAACGGGTAACGTAACACAATCGGGGCCGTTTCACGCAGTTTCCTTGCGGGAACAGTTTGCCCGCCGTCACATCCTGACGTGCACGCCAAGATTGGTGCGCAAATGCCACAATCCGCGCGCGAATTCGGCAGAATTGAGATTCTTTTTTGACCGTGCGCAGGGACTCTTCTAGCTTGCCCGTCAAGCGGGTCTGTCCGTGGCGTCAGCATGCAGGCGCCATGGGCCATGTCGTCCATCGGACGAATGCAGTGCCCGTAAGTGCACGTCGTCGTTACGACCACAGACCAAGGGGGTCCAAGTGTATCAACTGAATCTTTCACAACGCAGCTTGCGTTCGGCACTGCTGCTCGGAGCAGCCTCGGCCTTCGCAGTCGGGATGGCCGCTCCGGCTGCCGCCGATACCGTGGAGACCGTGGTCGTCACGGGCTCTCTCATCCCGTCTCCAAACGCCACCAGCAACAGCCCGATCCAGACGGTCGGCGCTGAAGCCATCGACCTTTCGGGCCATCCTGACGTCGGTCAGATCGTCAACCAGCTGCCGCAGATCGTTCCCGGTCTGGGCGCGTTCTCGAACAACCCCGGCGGCGGCGAAACGGTCCTCGACCTTCGCGGTCTGTCCCCCAACCGTACCCTCGTTCTGGTCGATGGACGCCGCGCCATGGCGGCCTCGCCCTCCGGCGAAGTCGACCTGAACACGATCCCCGCGGCACTGGTCGACCATGTCGACGTGGTGTCCGGCGGCGGTTCGGCCACCTACGGTTCGGACGCGATCTCGGGCGTCGTGAACTTCGTCCTGAAGAAGGACTTCGAGGGCTTCCAGGCCCAGGCGCGCTACGGCGAGGAAGTCGAACACTCCTTCGCTCCGGAAAAAGCGCTGAACGTCATGATGGGCGTGAACACCGCGGACGGCAAAGGCAACGTCACGATGTTCGCCGAATGGTACAAGCGCTCGGAAGTCACGCAGGGCCAGGATCCCCGCTTCCTGCTCGATCTCGGTGAAGGTTCGTCCACCAGTCCGGCCGGCCGCGTTGACGCCGGTCAGGGCTTCCCGGCCCTTTCGAAGAACGGTGTTGGAAACTGCGCCGGCGCTTCGTCGACCTACGCGTTCCAGCCCAATGGCAATCCGGAAGGCTTCTGTAGCGCTCTTCCCCCGACAGGCAACGCATTCGCCGATGCTCTCGGTAACTCCAACCGGAGCTTCGACGAGTTGGCCCTTGGCGGTTTGAACCCGGAGGGTGACCGCTACAACTTCGCGCCGTTCAACGATCTCGTAACCCCGGATCGCCGCGTGTCGTTCCAGGCCAATGGCCATTACGACATCTTCCCCGGCATCGAAGCGTTCGGGTCGCTGCACTACGTCAACAACGTCAACCAGAACCAGCTCGCGCCGAGCCCGGTCACCAGCCTTCCCGGCCAGATTTTCGACGCGACGCCGCGTGCGGCTTGCGCCGGTATCGGTACTGTGCCCGGCAATGGCAACGCGCTCTGCGACGCCAATCTGGGCGCGACGGGCCTGACGTCGTACATCACACCGGCCTTCCAAGGCGACATCGATGCGCGCGCCACGACGATCAATCCGGGAACGGGCCTTGCCTACGGCTATTCACCGTTCGTGGTCCGCTTCCGGTCGAACGCGGTGGGCGCACGCCTTGCGACGTTCACAACCGACGAATATCAGTTGACGGGCGGCCTTCGCGGCCAGTTCGGCAAGATGTTCGGCGGCTGGGACTGGGAAACCTACTACGACGTGGGCCGGACCGAGAGCTACGACACCAGCACCAACAACGTGCTGACCAGCCGTTTGTTCGACGCGATGCTGAGCTGCCCGGCCGGTTCGGCGGGCAACCCGGTCTCCGGCGTGAACTGCGTCCCGGTCGATATCTTCGGTGTCGGCAACCTCACCCCGGCCCAGGCGGCCTATATCGGCTACACCACGCATGACGTGACGACCTATAACCGTCAGGTCGTGCATGGCGAAACCCACGGCGATCTGTTCGATCTGCCGGCGGGCCCGGTGGCTGCCGCTCTCGGTGCCGAATACCGCAAGGACGACGTGGTGTTCGATCCGGACCAGGCGAAGCAGAACTTCGACATCGAAGGCTTCAACGGTTCGAAGGCGACACGTGGCGGTTTCGACGTCTCGGAAGCGTTCGGCGAAATCAAGATACCGCTGCTGTCCGACATGGACTTCGTGCAGTACTTGGGCCTCGATGCCGGTTACCGCTTCTCGCAGTACTCGAACGCCGGGAGCGCAAGCACCTGGAAAGCGGGTGGCGAGTGGCAGCCTCTGGATGACATCCGCTTCCGCACGATGTGGCAGCGGGCCCTACGCGCCCCGAACGTGAACGATCTGTTCAACGGCGGCGCACAGGGCTTCCCGGGCGTCACGGATCCGTGCGCCGGTGCAGCATTGCTGCACCCCGTTACGGCCGTGGATGCGGCGTGTAAGACATGGTTCGCGCAGACAGGCGCAGCCGGCGCTGAAGTGGACGGCTACCAGCAGGTCAACGGCCAGTACGAATCGGTTGCCTACGGTAACCCGAACCTGAAGCCGGAAGTGTCGAACACCTTCACTGTCGGTACCGTCATCACCCCGAGCTTCCTCCCGGGCGTGACGGCATCGGTCGACTACTACCACATCGCGATCCACAACTTCATCGGGTCGGCGTATGGCGGTTCCCAGTCGGTTGCCGACACCTGCCTGGCCTCGATCGAAGCCGGCAATCCGATCGGTTCGTTCGTGGGCATCGGCGACAACAGCGTGCCGACGACCTTCCCGAATTCGTGCCGCTTTACGACACGTCTGCCGGACGGCGAAATGGCGTTCGATCTGCCGAACTCGAACTCGGGTGACGTGCACACCGGCGGTATCGACCTTCAGGTCAGCGCCCAGCACGATCTCGCCGACCTGTTCGGCGATTCGGGCGATTGGGGTTCTGTCGACTTGAACTTCACGGCTTCGTTCCTCACCCAGTATTTCGACTCGACGGGTGGTTGCGGCGGTGCGGGAAATCCAGGCGGTATTCCTGGCGAACCGGGCGCGTGCAGCATCAAGGGTCACGTCGACTTCTTCGGTCAGGCGGTCTTCTCGACGGCGGACATTCGTCCGAACTTCAAGTCGGGTCTGCACCTTGGCTACACGATCGACGACTGGCGGTTCATGTTCTCCTGGAACCACATCAGCGCGGTCACCGATCCGTTCGGCACGGGCATCAACCTGCCGGAATACGATACGTTCGATCTCGCAACGCGGTGGAACTTCTCGGAGAACTACTCGCTGGACCTGACGATCAACAACCTGTTCGACAAGCATCCTCCGTTGGGCCCGTACTCGCTCCTCGGCGGCATCAACACCATCGCAGAAGCTTACGACGTCCTCGGACGCCAGGCCTCGATCGCGATCACGGCGAAGCTGTAAAGCAACGTCAATCTGGCCTACGAAGCGGCGGGGGAAACCCCGCCGCGTATTTTTTTTTTTTT
>DASXDS010000052.1:0-119360 GCA_036490455.1 Rhizomicrobium sp. | reverse complement strand
CAACCATCCGCTCTCGACCTCGTGGTGTTAGCCGGGCATTCTTGTGCACGTTCATCCGGTCCTCCGAGATTGCTGTGGCTTTGACACCTTCAGCTTCTCTCGGTTCGGGCCGGATGGACAACCTATTGAAAGCTCACAGCTACCTACAAGACGACGCTGCAATTTGGGGCTGAAAAATTTGGACGGAAGGCCGATATCCAGTGCCTCTGGGCTAACATAAGCACCGAAAACATTTTTGATCTGCAAAATCATTTTATCGAACAGGCGTTCGAAGAGTTTTTTACGAGGTTCGAAGCGCGAGCCCGTGACATTGGTTTGAGGTTAGAGCCAGATAGCGACCTTGCGCATCCATTAGCCCATCTCGCCATTGATGCTTTTTGCAGAATCGTTGAGCTTCTTTATCCCAAACCTATTCACGTGGTTCGTACAGAGTTCTCCCCGGAAGCCAAATACCCTTTCCCAAGACTGAAGAGTCCGGAGTTTTGCATCAAAAACCCGGCTGCAATTCTTGCCATAGGCGTTGTTGAAAGAATTGAAAATCTCACAGCGGAAGTTTCAGCGTCAGCTGACTGGCTCCCACCAATGGGTCAGATAAATGCAGCCCGGCAATCGGCTTCTTTTTTGTTGAGTATGTCCGATTCGAATTTCGTCGATCTGATCTGTAAAGTGCTTGAGGGTGGGAATGATGTTTTTCTCGGACGAAGTCGATTTTCAGCCGGAAAGCGAATCCAACTGGTCGCAAAATCTCCGTCTACTTTAGTTGAGAAGGTTTCATATTTTCTGCCAGTTTCGTCTGATCGCGCTCTGATGACGTCAGCGATCGTTTACACAGATTCTCTACCGTCAGTGCCAGCGCCTAATAAATCGCAATATTTCAGAAATTTAGTGCATGGCTCCGATGGACTGATTGTAGTAGCTGAAAACGAAGATGTGAACATCGCCACGGTCCTTCGATATGGGCGAGAGCATGACCTGCCGATGCTTGTTTTGACCGGAAAACAAATTCCACTTCCCTGCGAAGTCCTATCACAACGCAATGTAGCAGTCTTCGACGTGCGGCGATGTTCAGACGACAGACTCTTGTCCATATTGCGCGGCTTTGTATCGGATAAGTGGAAGGTTGGAACACTCGAACCCGCGATGCGCCTTATGTTGGCAGCGCGAGGTTGCAAAAGGGAAACGCACGAGTCGAAGATCAATCATATGCGAGACATCAGGGCGATCGCGAATAAGCTGCCCCCAGAGCGTAGTCTTTGGCAGGGATTTTTCCAGTTTGACCGAGATCGGCGCAATTTCATCGGTGATCTACCTGACGATGTTGAATTGGCAGCGCAGGAAGTTCGAAAGCGGTTAGCCGTTGAAACGTATTCAATCAGCAGGGGAAAACTGCTGCGCGCATTTGGACCAGCCAAAGAACTTTCGCTAAAGATCACAGCGTCGGGTTATCTTGTATCGTCAGGCTGCCCCCTCCCGTACACCGTCATTGCTTTAAGGGAAGGCGATGGCCCTCAACGTCAAAAATTCACCCTCGGTCATGAGTTGGCCCATCTTATCCTTGCGGCCAGAAAAACTGAGCTATCAGGCGATGAGGAAGAGTATTGCGATAGATTTTCCGCGGCAATTCTTATGCCAGGAGACATGATTGCTAAGTTCGGTAACGAAGCCGTTGGGCTTCTAAGTTGGATCGATTTTCCAAAAACCTTCGATGTCTCGTTCTCCGCCGCGCGAAATCGGCTTTGGTATCATCAGAGGATACTTTTGGTGTCTTCTCTGGATTCATGGGGTAACAGCCCGCAGTTGTCTGTAACCAACAGAATTTTAGAGATCGGAGAAGAACTAAAGAATGATAAGCAGCGGCGTGGAGAAATTGATGACGTTCCCTACGTAGTCCTTCGCTCGAACGGGTTCGTTAGTGGCGTGGCGGACTTCAGAGAGACTGTCGGGAGAATACCCGGTGAGGAAGCGAGCGTCTCTCCGTAGTTATAGCTCAGTGCCGTCAAAAGAACGTCCCCAATAATGAGCTTACCTTTTCCGCGACGGCGCCGATCTTGTTAGTTGCTTGTCGATAGAATTTGAACGCGACCTCCGCCTCCGGCCGGCTATCATTCCAAATCGCGAAATGCCCTCAGCTCCTCGCCCCCGAACTGGCGCTTGGCCGTGACCGTACGTTTCACCATGATGCTCACGCGCGGCGTTTGCCGCACAACGCCGCGTTTCTTCGGCGTGGACTTGGCCGAAATGACGATCCCACGCGCGATCAGACCCTGCCCGCCCTCGTTCTCGGACGCGAAGATGAAAATCTCATCGCCTTCGGCGATGTGCTTGCCGCCATATATGGCCTTCTGCGCGACGAACGAGAACGTCCTTGCGTTCGGGTCAGAGACGGCGGCTTTGATGACGTATGACGGCATTGACGTCCCTTCCTCGTGAGGATCGCTTTTCCTCCGGGCACGGATAGGATGGCCGAATGAAGCTGGGGTTCGAAGAGGAAGCGTCGCCGTTCGTCGGGCCGACGCAGAGCGCGCGCTTCTGGACCGAGAACTGGGTGCATCGCCAAGTCTACTGTCCGAATTGCGGGCAAACGAGCATCAACAAATACGAGAACAACCGGCCGGTCGCGGACTTCTATTGCGGCTCGTGCCGCGAACAATACGAACTGAAGAGCCAGAAGACCAAATTCGGGACGAAGGTGGTCGATGGTGCGTTCCGCACCATGGTCGAGCGGCTGGCGGACAGTAACAATCCCAACCTTCTTCTGATGAATTACGACCTCAAATCGCTCAGCGTGAAGAATCTGTGCGTGATCCCGAAGCACTTCTTCGTTCGCGAGATCATCGAGGAGCGGAAGCCTCTTGCGCCCGCGGCGCAGCGCGCCGGATGGATCGGGTGCAACATCCTGCTCAGCCAGGTGCCGGAGTCGGGAAAGATATTCTTTGTCCGGGACGGCCAGCCGCTCGCCAAGGATGCCGTTCTCGACAAGTGGCGGCAGACGCTCTTCCTGCGCGACGAGAGCGTCGATGCGCGCGGCTGGCTAATCGAAGTGATGAAGTGCGTCGATGCGATCGGCAAGCGGGAATTCGAATTGAGCGACGTCTACGCCTTCGAACGGCGCCTGAGCGAAATCTATCCCGGCAACAACAACGTCAGACCGAAAATCCGCCAACAACTGCAGGTGCTGCGCGACAACGGTTATCTAGAATTCGTTTCCCGTGGCTATTGTCGCCTCAAGGGGCAAGCCTAGGCGGCGGCACGATCCCGATCGGGCGGCTCGAACCAAATGCGGCAGGGATGCCCCTCTGCATCGGCATTGGGAAGGTCATCTTTGTCACCGTCGTATTCCACAATCCGCACGGGGAATGGATTGCCGGACGTCCACTGCACTTGACCGCCATAAACGCCGATTGTGATGTCCGGGTAAGGTGTTGCGCTCGCGATCTTCCTGGTCATTGCATTGATGGTTTCCCTGTCTGCGCCTTCGGCGCGAGAAAACGCGGACAGCGCTTGCCGCAGCAAATTTCGCTCGCTTGTGTTCAGCGAAAGCCAAACATCCGACGCCATGGTTGCCTCCGAGATTCTATGCGCGCGCAAAGCTAACGATGCTTCGCTTTGCAAGTTTGTCGGATGTGCATTGCACAGTGTGACAAAGGATCCCAAATAGAGGCACTAACAGAGTAGCCCATGTCCCTCTCCGATCTTTCCTCCATCGGCAGTCTGCTCGGCAGCTTTGCGGTGCTGATCTCGCTGATCTATCTCGGCCTGTAGGTGCGGCAGGCGGAGCGCAATCAGCAGGCGTCGATCCGGCAGGGGCGTGGCGCACCACGCGGTCGACATCATCCTGGCGGCCGGCGATCCGGCGCTGTCGGACGCGCTGCCCAAGGGCACGGCCGGCGCGGCGGACATCTCGGCGGCCGAATTCGCCCAGTTTGCGGCGATCTACGGCGCGTTCCTCGCCAGCGCCGAGGACACCTTTCTGCAATACCGCGAGGGCCTGCTCAGCAACCCCTGTTCGCGAGCTTCACCGGCAGCTGGCGGCAGACCCTTTCACGGCCCGGCGTGCGGGCGCTGTGGCGGCTCCGGCGCAGCGGATTCGAGAGCGGCTTCGCCGAATTCATGGACACGCTCCTGGCCGAGACCGTGGCCACCCCGCCCGCCGACCTCCTCGCCGCCTGGAAGGCCGAGGTCGCGCGGGAGGCTTCCGAGTAACCTCTCCCGGGCGATATTTCGATTTCCGTCGTCATAGCCGGTCGGGCCGAAGGCCGTACCGGCTATCCATTGCCGCCGTGTTTCGCCAATGAGCCTCCTTCCCGACATCGCGGCAATGGATCGCCGGTACGAACGCCTGGCGATGACGGGTTTGGGGGGAAGCCAGAGAGCGTTGGCAAATGACCCTCGTTCATGGTACGTTCCGAGGGTGAAGATCGGAGCCGGAGGGCGTGGTGGAGACTGTGAAAAGCACCCTACCCCCTCCCCCCGGAAAGTGAGGTTCGAATACCCGCGAGGCAGCCGTCCTCACGGAATCGTGTAGGTTTTTCAACCGGTTATGGAGATGACGGCAACTTTCTTGCGTGCGCGAAAGCGGTCATTTCGGGCCGGTTCAGGCGCTCACCGGGGTGCCGAAGCGTTTGGCCGAGCGGGCCTTGGCCTTGGCGGCTTCGGTTTCGCGGTCGCGCGGCGGGGCGTTGCTCACGAGGTCTTCTAGGAGGTGCTGGGCGGCGTGCATCACGTCGTGCACCGCGCGGTTGAACGCCTTCTCGTTCTGCTTCGACGGGTTGGTGAAGCCGGAGAGCTTGCGTACGAATTGCAGCGCGCTCGCGTGGATCTCGTCGTCCGTCGCCGGCGGCTTGAAGTTGTGCAGCGTCTTGATGTTCCGGCACATGGCGGTCTCCCTTTTGGCGTGAGCCGCGCCACTATACGACACTCAGGAACGGTCGCGCCAAGCCGCCCGTTTCGTCCTTGCTGAGGTTTCGATGTCCCGCGCCTTCGTCAAGGAAACCGCCAACGACGCGCCGCCGCCCGAGCGGATGGTGACGGAAGGGCCCAATCTGGTGACGCCGGAAGGGGCGCAGCAGATCGCGCGCGAAGTGGCGCGGCTCGAAGCGGCGCTGAAGGCCGGACCCGATGTGCTTTTGCGCGAAACGCTGGAGCGCGACCTGCGCTATTGGGCGGTGCGCCAGGCGAGCGCCGAGATCGTGCCGAAGGCCGCGGGCGATGCGATCGCCTTCGGGAGCCGCGTTTCGCTGCGCCGGGGCGGACGGGTGCAGACGTTCCGCATCGTGGGCGAAGACGAAGCCGATCCGGCGAAGGGACTGGTGAACATCCGCGCGCCGCTGGTCGCGAGCATCCTGGGCGCAGAGCCGGGCGAGACGATCGAGACGCCGTCCGGCGAGATCGAAATCCTCACGGTGGAGAATTGAACGATTTCGCCTTGTTTGCTTTCCCGGGCGCGGGCGCGTATAGCCTCGCGCACGTGGTTCTTACGTCCCGTCAGACGAAGCGCTCCTGTTGTTGCTGTCTCGCTTTGTTGCGCGCCGGACTGATCGGACTTCTTCCTTAACTTCTGATGCCTTCGTTTTCCACGACCGTTCGCACATCCGTGCGGCCGGAACCCGATCGTTCAAGGAAAATGAAATGACCATCGGAACAGTGAAGTTCTTCAATACCTCCAAAGGCTTCGGCTTCATCGCACCGGAAGACGGCGGCAAGGACGTGTTCGTCCACGCCTCCGCCGTGGAAGCGGCCGGCATGCGCAGCCTCGCGGAGGGCCAGAAGGTGTCGTTCGACGTCCAGCCCGACGCGCGCGGCTCCAAGGCGGCCAATCTCAAGGCCGTCTAAGTCACGCTGAAGTTGGCGGGGCGGCAGAGGCGACTTTGCCGCCCGCTTTCTATCTTCTTATCTTCGGGGGAGAATGGCCGGCATGAGCGACAATACGAACGGCAAGACGCCGGTCCGCCTGGTCTCCGGCACCCGCGATGCTGCGCGCCGCCGCGGCCAGACCTATTTCACCTCGACGGAAGCCCGCGAAGGCGCCTTCCGCGCCGAACAGGAACGCGAACGCAAGGCGAGCGACGACAAGACCGCGAAGCTCAAGGCGCTCAGGCTGGCGAAAGAGGAAGACGACCGGCTGGCTGCCGCGAATGCGCCGCCGCCGACCAGGAAGACCCGTCCGAAGCGGATAAAGCCCGTTTAGGCGGCGAGCAGGCGCCCTTCGACGAAGGCCTGGGCCTTGTCGGAATGGACCGCCCACACCTCGCCCACCGAATCCTTCGGGCGGAAGAACAGCGCCGGCGGCTTCTCGGGCAGTGCGGTATAGACGCTGTCGCCCTCGCAGAGGCGGCGGAACGCGCGCTCCACATCGTCCTCGAATTTCGGGGTCACTTCGCGGTTCGCCTTTTCCGCGAGCGCGCGCATCGAGCGCATCAGCGTCCAGCGGCGTACGCCGGCCGGATGGGCGGAAAGAACGGTCACGAGATCGTGGATCAGCGCCCGGTCCAACCGCAGGCGCCGCATCGTTTGTTGGGTTGTGGGCTGTGTCATGGGCTGTTCCTACCCCGGATCGGCGCAAAAGTCTGCAATTACGTTCCGGCCGGCCTGCGACGCACGGCACCACCCAGCATCCGCACCTCGCCGGGCAGGATATTGCGCAATTCCAGCAGGTTAGCGCCCACCGGGCTCGAGATGGTGGCGACCTCGGCCTTCTCGATCACCGCCTCCACCGCGCTCAGCGCTTTCGCCTCGTCCTCGATCGCCACCACATAGTGGCGGGTTTTGGGAACACCGTTGGAACTCTGGCCGGAGACCGCGACCGACCACCCGTTTTTCATCGCATTGGCGTTTTTCATTTTCATCGGCCTTCTTCGCGTTTGTTGGTTGCCGGGTGGCGGCAGGTCGAGAACCCTCGCCGTCCAGGGTAGCGCACATTTCAGCTGTGCCGTCTGCAGGTTGCGGATCGGCGAACCTTGCGGCGGCGCCCCGGCGCGCACCGCGAAATATCCGCACAGCGCCGTCACCATCGCCGGGCCGGCATCGGGCAGGATCGTCCATGGCGCAGGGCCGCCTTCGGCCTGCAGGCTCGGCAACCATCCTATCAGGTCGAACGCCGCGTTGCCCCGCCCCGCCCAATTCCAGTCCACCAGGATCGTCCGCCCGTCCGGCAGGAAGCAGAGATTGTCGCTGCGCACGTCGAAATGCAGAAGCGCGTCGCCGGAAAAATCGAGTGCCGCCTCTGCGGCCAAGAGCGCCGGGAGCGCGTGCGCGAGCCACGCCGGCGTCACAAGACCGAGCGCAAGAAATTCCTCCGGCGCCTTCGCGATGCCCTGCCAGCCGATGAAGCCGTCAAGCGGCGCTTTTGCGATCGGAAAATCCGCAGGCAATTTCGTCGCCGCGACGCGGGCGAGCAGATCGCATACGCGCTGCACATTTGCCGCCGTCCATTCGTGATACCACGATCCGCCGCTCAAGTCTTCGAGCAGCAGCAACGGATAGTCGCCGTCGTCGAACCCGAGCAGCCGCGGCAGGAAATCGCCCGCGATCCTCTCATAAACAAAATGCTCCGCCCGTATCCAACGCACCGTGTTGTCGTTCGTCGCGAGCTTGGCGAACAGCGAGCGGCCATCGTCCAGCTGCAAGACCCAGCGCTCCGCCGCCGTGTAACCGCCTTCGACGCGCCGCCACGCCACAGGCCGCGCCCGCATCTGTGCCGCGATCCGATCGAGGGCGCGGTGCGAAGGTGATGTCGTCATGCACGAAGCCATGCCATGCAATTCGGATGTGTAACAGACAAGAATGAGCCGGCCGCACTGGGTAGCGCGACCGGCCCGGTTTCCGACGGTGAACCTCGAGGGGGGAGAAGGCGCAGCCGTCAGGAAGCTCTTTCAGTAGCCTTGGTCGTCATCGTTCTGACGAACGCGAGGCTCAAATACATCGCGACAGCCGGACGTGTCGCATACATGGGTGCGCACATAATCTTTCTGCTCGTAAGCCGGCCCATTGGCCGACTCATTCACACCTTCGTACCCGGAGGCGCGATTGCAGTAGCCATAGCTGTCGCAACGCACCGTGTAGCATCCGCGCTGATCGCATTGTGCAGCCGCCGATGCGGAGCCAACCATTGCGAAACCGGAAAATGCGAGAACACCGGCCACGACGGCCGACTTCGTCTTGCTTGCGTATCCAGCCATGTCGCTCACCAAAGTGTCCGCACATAGAAAATGAAGAACGCCCCAAGCCGTTCCGGGGGGAATTTTTGCAACCGCAGGGAACAGATCGCGCAATCGGCAACGACTGCGCCGGATGACGTCAGAATTGCGGTTTTGTCAGGTTTTGCCACCTGAAGTTGATAAATCTCTCAATGAAATCAATGGCTAATGAATTGTTAAACGAAACCGGTGTTCGATATTCACATTTGATAGGATCATCCTCATGGCGTTTACGAACCGCCGCCAGACACAGCAAGCCGCCGGCCAGTCGCGCGAAAGACGTACCGCCAGGCGCACGCCGATCGGCCTTCAGGGCAAGCTCTTTCTCCCGGAGCGCGAGTTGGAGGGCGACTGCACCGTGCTCGACCTTTCCTCCGGCGGAGCCGGCTTGAAGTCCTCTTCTCCGGCAGGGATCGGCACACGCATCGTTCTGTACGTCTCCGGTTTCGGCCGCCTGGAAGGCAAGGTGATCGCGCGCGACCGTCTTCGCATAGGTGTTCAGTTCGCATTCTCCGACGCCAAACGGGAGCGCGTCGACGAAATGATTTCTGCTTATCTCGTGCAGGGCGAGGTGAACGATACCACACTGCGAGCCAGCTATCGCGTGCAGAACCTCTCCTCGTTCAAGCAGTTCACGCTCGCCTCCGGCGAGTCGGAGGAATGCGAGGTGTTGGATATCGCGCTTAGCGGCGTGTCGTTAAAGACTGCAACCCGGCCCGTTGTGGGCGAAACGATCCACTTCGGGAACATGACAGCGGTCGTCGTGCGCCACACCGAGCAGGGCATCAGCGTGAAATTCGTCGGGCCTGAGGCAAAGCTCGCTCAGTAATCGTCGCCATCGTCATCGTAGTCGCGATCGTAATCGGGACCATCGCCGTAATAGCGGTCGTACGGCCCAACCTGATCCTGCTCGCGATAGCCGGAATCACCGTTGCGATAGTAGCGATCCGCCTGCTGCGACCGGTAGTCATCATCGTCATCCGACCGGTTGTCATAGCGGTCGCGATACGCATCGTTGTGGTAGCCGCGGTGGTAGTAGTCGTCGTAGCTCCATTCCCGCGTGTAGCTGCTGTAGCAGCGGCGGCCGTCGGGATCGCACACCGTGTGCATCCGGCTGTAGTAGCCTGGACCGTAGTAGCCATAGGAATCCGCAGTCGCCGGGCCTGCGGAAAGTGCGAAAAGAAGGGCTGCTCCGCCGGCCAGCTTGCCAAGAGTGATCATCGGTATTCTCCGCTCACAAATGCGCCTGAGCCGTTAACACCCATAAATCAAAGCCGTTCCGGTACAATTCGGGGAACTCGCCCGGACTACGCCTTTCGCGGTCCATCAGTCGCGAACAGCGCTCAGAATCACGGTATCTCCGGCGGCATACGTTGTGAGGGCGATCACGCGGCCGTTCGGTGCATAAGTCGGTCGTGTTTCGAACGGTCCCATCTGGGTGAAGAAATTGCCGTGCTCGTCGCGGTTCATTGTCTGGATGCCGGCGCGCAGGCCTTCGATGTGGCTTTTGAGAATGCCATCTTCTTTCCACACCTTCAGCAGCGGCAGTTCGATGCCGCTGACGATGCGGTATTCGCTGACGAGGTTTGCTTCCTCTTCCGGCGACAGCGGATTGAGCGTGCGTGGCGGGGTGAGAAAATCCGGCCAGCCATAGACGTCGGCAATCGCGTTGTGCACTTCGGCGAACAGGAACAGGCCGGGCACCGCCGACGTCATCACCACGCCGCCGTCGCCGCTTTCGAGGTAGCAGTTCGCTTCGCACTGATAGCCGCCGTTCGAGCCGCCGTGGTTGAAGCGGCGTGACGCGCCTTTGCCGATCATCTGCCAGCCCTGGCCGAAACTCGTCTGCGGATAGCTTCCCATCATCTGCTCCGCGAGATCGCGGCCGAGGATCGCGCCTGGCTTGCCGAGCCACGCGGCGCGGCAGCCGAGCATGAAACGGGCATAGTCCGGTGCGGAGGTGAAGATGCCGCCCGCGCCCATCTCCGACGACACCATCCAGCCGCCGGGGATCGCTTCGCCCTCCGGTCCATGGCCGTGCGCGACGATCGCGCGATATTTCTGTGGCAGCGGGTGCGCGAAAGTCGAATGCGTCATGCCGAGCGGATCGAAGATCATCTCCTGTGCCAGATCCGCAAAATTGCGTCCGGTCGTCTCTTCGATCGCCATCTGCGCCAGCAGTAAGCCGCCGCCGGAATAACGTTCCACCCCGCCCGGCACCTTGTTCACCGTTAGCGGCGGATGCGGATTGGCCGGTCCGCCGTCGAGGAGATCGCGCACCGTCGCCAGCGGCTCGCCTTGCGGGCGTACCGGCCAGCCATTCACGTTGATCCCGGCCGTATGATTGAGACAACGGCGCAAGGTGACGGGCGACTGGCCGAGAAATTCGTTGTCCGGCAGATGCCAGGACTTCACGTAAGTGTGGATATCGGCATCGAGGTCGAGGACGCCGCGCTCTACGTGCTGCAGCACCAGCATCGCCGTTACCGGCTTGGAAGTGGAGGCGCCCATGAAGATGGTGTCGGCCTGTGTGGGGCGGTTTGTCTCGCGGTCGAGCACGCCATAACCTTCCGCCCAGGCGATCTCACCGCCTTCCATCACCGCGACGCTGGCGGCGGGCACGCCGTGGTGCGCCATGCGTTCGGCCATGGTCCAGCGGACGTCGCGACCGGCGAGGCGGTTGATCGGCAGCAGGCCGTTCGCCACCCTCTGTGCTTTCGGATCGGAAGCCATGTCCTTCCTCAATATGAACGTTGTATATATTCTCACGGATACGAGGCTGCTTCAATGACGATCGACAAAGACGTGATGGTTGCGATGCGCGACGGCGTCAGTCTCGCCACCGACATCTATTTTCCGGAACATCCCACCGGCGCCCCGGTGCTGCTTTACCGCACGCCCTATTCGAAGGACGAGCAGGCGAAGACTTTCGGTTACGCCGAGTGGTTCGCGGCCAACGGCTACATCGTCGTGCAGCAGGACTGCCGCGGTTGCTTCAAGTCGGAAGGCGAGGTCGATTTCATCCGGCCGGAAGCGGCGGACGGCTACGACACGTTGCAGTGGATCGCGGCCCAGCCCTGGGGCGACGCCGACGTCGGAAGCTGGGGCACGTCGTGGTCGGGCTGGACACAGACCGCGATGGCGGCGATGGGGCCGTCGCGCCTGAAGACGATGGTGCCGATGATGAGCGGCACGGACGCTTACTCAAGCTCGGTGCGCCAGGGCGGCGCGCTCGAGTTGCGTTGGATCGGTTGGGCGTTCTGGCACTCGGCCGAGAACACGCAACTCCAGCTCGGCAAGAGCGAGGCGACCGAGAATGCGCTGATCCGCGCCGGGAAGCGCTTCAGCGACTGGCTTGAGCAATGGCCGATCCGCCGCGGCCAGACGCAGCTTCGGCTCGTGCCGCCTTATGAGAAATGGGCGTTCGAGATTCTTGAGGCTGAAGATCGCGGAGAGTACTGGGAGCAACCGTCCTACCACCCAGCGCGGCAGTGGCCGCGCTATCCGGCGCTTTCGGCACTGCACATCGGAAGCTGGTACGACAGCTACACCCGCGCGACGTTCGAACATTTCGCTGGCCATCGCGAGCACGGCGTCGGAAAGACCAAGCTTCTCATTGGCCCTTGGATGCATGGCACTGCGACGGTGGAGCAGAGCTTCTCCGGCAATGTCGAGTTCGGCCGCGAAGCTGCGATCGCCGACTACAAAAAACTGCTGCTCGAATGGTTCGATCACGAGCTGAAGGGCAAGGGTCACGACACGCGCGCGCCGGTGCGCCTCTTCGTGATGGGCGGCGGCAGCGGCAAGCGCGACGCGGCGGGACGCCTGGTGCATGGCGGTGTCTGGCGCGACGAGCAGGAATGGCCGCTCGCGCGCACCGACTTCCGGCGCTTTCATCTCTCGGCGGACGGCAGCCTCGCACGCGACGTTCCCACCGCGGGAACGCGCAGCTTTCGCTACGATCCGGCCGATCCGGTGCCGAGCATCGGCGGCAATGTCTCGTCGCATCAGGACGTCATCGCCGATCCGCCGGCCAGCGCGGCCTATCACGCGCTTCCGGGCGATCAGCGCAAGCAACCGGTGGTCGCCGCCGGCGGGTTCGATCAGATCGCGAGCGAAGCGAAATTTCGCGCCGGCGAAAAGCCGTTGGCGGAACGCGCCGACGTGCTGGTGTTTCAGACGCCGCCGCTATCGCAGGCGCTGGAGGTGACGGGACCGCTGAAAGTCCATCTCTGGGTCAGCAGCAGTGCCGCCGACACGGACTTCACCGCCAAGCTTGTCGACGCCTACCCGCCGTCCGCCGACTGGCCGAACGGCTTCGCGCTCAACATCGGCGACAGCATCATCCGCCTGCGCTACCGCGACGGTTCGGGCATCGCGAAGCCCGTTGTGCCCGGCACCATCGTGCCGGTCACCATCGAGCTTTATCCGACGGGCAATGTATTCGCGGCGGGCCACCGCATCCGTATCGATGTCTCCAGCTCCAACTTTCCGCGCTTCGACCGCAACCCCAACACGGGCAAGCGTTATGCCGAAGCCGGCGACATCGTGATCGCCGAGAACACCATCCACTTCGGACCCGAGCATCCCTCACACGTCGTCCTGCCGGTCATTCCGGGCTGAGACGCGCAGAGCATTCACGATCTGTCAGCCGCGCAGCGCGTGCACGAGATTGGCGATCGGTCCCCAGAACACCAGCAGCGCGATCGCGCCGTAAAGCGACCATTTGAAGGTGTAATAGACGCTGCGGTTCCACGCTTTCATGCGCTTTCCGACCATGCGAATCTTGTAGAGCGTGCCAAAGGCGCGGTTGAGGCCGCCGGTGCGGTCGCCGGTCTCGTTCGGCGACGCCGCGGCGCGCAGCAGGAAGCCGCCGATCGCGCGGTTCACGGCTTGCGCCCAGCGGTATTTCATCGGCCGTTCGATATCGCAGAACAGGATGATGCGATCGACATCGGTGTCGTTTGCGGCCCAGTGCAGATAGGTTTCGTCGAACACCGTCGCCTCGCCGTCCTTCCACCAGTAGCGCTCGCCATCCACATCGATCCAGCACTGCGGATCGTTCGCGGTCGCGAGGCCGAGGTGATAGCGCAGCGATCCGGCATAGGGATCGCGGTGTTTGCCGAGTTTCGCGCCCGGCGGCAGCTCCGCGAACATTGCCGCCTTCACGGTGGGAAAGCGGCTCAGGATCTCCACCGTCCTCGGCGCCAACTGCCGTGCGCTTGGATGCGCGTCGTCGTACCATTTGAGATAGAAGCGCTTCCAGCCGTTGCGGAAGAAGCTGTTGAAGCCGATGTCGTTGTGCGTTCCGGAAGCCTTGATGCTTGCGTTTTCGCGCAGCCTCACCGCTTCCTCGCGGATCACCGGCCATTCCGCCGTGAGTGCGGCGAGCTCGGGAAAATCGCCCGCCGGCAGATAGGGCGTCGTCGGCACCTTCGAGAACGCGTAGGCAAAGCAGTTCACCGGCGCCATGATGGTCGAATGATCGAACATCTGGCGGTACCAGGGATGGCGGATGCGGCCACGGTAGTGCACGTACACGCCCGTGACGACGAAGATCGCCAGAATCACGATTCGCGGATCAAGAAACCACAAACGCCGGAGCCCTTTTCGAAAACCTCCGGGAGCTTACGCGTTTATCGCGCGATGCGGGAGGTGGCCGCTGATTAGCGATGCCGGCGCGGAAAGGCAAATCGGCGCGGGTTCTGCTATTTCTGGCGGCAAGCCGGAGAGATCATGGACCGACGCGCGCTGACCGCCGACGAACTGGAGACCATGCTGTCGAAGCAGCAGGACTTCGAAGACGTGTCCTTTGCCGGCGGTCTGGTGCTGGACGGCCGGAATTTCACTGAGCGAAGTTTTCGCAACTGCCTGTTCGAGGCCCCGTCATTGCGCGATGTCGATTTCACCGCAGCGCGGTTCAAGGACTGTACCTTCGCGCCGGCGCGGTTCGCCAAATGCACCTTCAACGAGGCGCGGCTGGAGAACTGCAGTTTCTACACGACGGAGCGAAAAGAGGGCTGCGCGTTCGCGTTCTGCGACATGCGGACACTCGAACTGGTCCGCTGCAATTTCTCCTCCGCCATATTCGAGCGCTGCGATCTCTATTGCCTCAACGCGAAGGACTGCAATTTTCGCAGCAGCAAATTCCCGCACACCGGCTTCAGCCGCGCGCTGTCGCGCAAGGTGGTCATCACCAGCGCCAAATTCGAGAGTTGCAATCTGAGCTTCGCCGATCTCTCCGGCCTTTCGCTGCGCACCTGCGAGTTTCCGTCCTGCAAGTTTTCGGAGACGCTGTTCTTCGACAGCGATTGCAGCGACGCTGTGTTCACCAACGCGATCATCGATCGCGCCGAATGGGAGCGCGCGAACCTGAAAGGCGCTGATCTCCGAGCCGCCACGGTCTCCGGGCTGAACCTCGCGCTGTTGCAGGACTATGCCGGGCTCACCATCAGCGCAAGCCAGCAGGATGCGCTGCTCAGCGAGTTGGGCATCAAGGTCTGGCCCGGCTGATCCTTCAGAGAAGACTCTTCACGACCTCGGGCGGGCGGCAGAGCTTGACGCCCTTGTCCGTCACGACGATCGGCCGGTTGAGAAGGATCGGGTGCGCCGCCAGCGCATCCAGCAGCTTGTCGTCATTCGCGGTCTCGAGCTGCAGCGACGCATAGAGCGGCTCTTTGCTCCGCACGACATCGCGCACCGGCACGCCCATCTTGGCGATCAGCGCTTTTAGTTCATCCCGTGTCAGCGGCTGTTTCTGGTAATCGATGACGCGCGGAACGGTGCCGCTGGCGTTTATGATCTCCAGTGCGCGGCGGGAATTTGAACACTTTGGATTGTGATAAATAATGACTGCCAAAATAGCCTCCGTCCTGTAGCGCTTGCGTCCCCATAGGCCCGCTGGTCACGTCAAACCGTGTATCCTCCCATGGTAATGACCGCAGGGGAGCGCAGGTTCCACCGGTTGCACATGCGAATGGACCGGCTGGTCTAGACCAGCCGGTCCGCACGTCATCCCGCAAGCGACAAAATCGGGGCCGTCAGTAGTCGTCGTCGGCGTCACCGACCGCGTCGTTATAGGTGTTTGTCCAGCGGCAATCTTCACCATCCGAACTGCACAGATAGCGTGCTCTGGCGTGATAATACGGTTCGTCGGCGGGAATGTAGTGCCGTGGCGGACCGGCATAGTCGCTATCGTAATAGCCGGAGACCTGGATACAGCCGAAGCCGTCGTCATGGCAGCGGACGCGATAGCATCCGTCGTCATTACAGCGTTGCGCAATGTAAGATGCTTGCGCCGGTGTGGCCGCGATGGTCGAAAGGCCGAGCGCCACGACGGCCGCCGCAGCGCCAATCTTTGTGCTGGTTGGAAGCGAAAGCATTGGTTTCCTCTTTCGGGTTGGTTGTCCCGCTCGCGCTGCCAATGGAAATGGGCACGTGCAGACACCGTTCCCGGCGGAACCGCAAAGCCTTTGTATCGCCGCAATGCGTTCATGCCGCCGCGGCTTGGCTGCGGCGGCATCGCGCTGTTCGTGCGTATTATTGGTTCGGTGCTTTCGCGAATTGCAGGACCACGCGCTTGTGTGCGCCGCTGGCCGAGAAGCTCTGGGTCTTGTCCCGCATGCCCTGAAAGCTTCCTTTCACCTGGTACATGCCGTCGCCTTTCACCAGAAACCACGGTCCATTGCAGACCGTGTCGCGCAGCACATGGCCGTTCTGTGAAAGCACGATGTGCACGCCGGACAGGTACTGCGTGCCCTCGTTCGAAAATTCGATCTGGGCCGGCCAGCCCTGGAATTGCGGATTATCCTTCGCTGAGCCGACACCGGTGCATACCGTCTGAACACCGCCATCGCTGATCACCTGATCCATCGGCGCGCTCATCGGGCCGGACGCCATCGCATTGTTGCCGGACATCGGTGCCGCCGTGCCGGGCGGAGGCGGCGCCTCCTGCGCGAAAGCGGTGCCGGCGAACGTCATGGCCAGCGCAGTGCAGGCGAGAAATCGAGAGACCATCATAATTTTCATCTCCATGAAATAGGGAACCCGAGCCCGCTTGTGCAACGCCCGGAGCGCAAATTGGTGCCATCAGGCGCGCAGCGGCGATACCTCCGGCAGAAAGAAAATAGCGTCCGCCTGCTGTTGCGGTGCAACAGACACGGTCGCGTTGTACATGTGGCCGATCTTTACAGGCGTCTGGAATATGGGATCGCTCAGCGGCAGGAGCAGCGGCAGCGCCCGCTCGGCCAGAATTGCGTTGAGCGTGTCGGGCGCATAGTGCGCCCCGCGCGGAAGATCCGGAAACGGCTGCGAATCCCGGCCGGCACCATAGAGCATCCAGACGGAGAACAGTTTCAGGCCACGCTCCTGCGCCAGATGCACGCCGAGCGACGACACCTGCCCGCCGCCCGGCCCGACACCGCTCGCGCCGACCGGATCGCCCTGTTTGGCGAGATGCAATGCGTGCCCCATCAGCACCAGCTTGTCGCCGCCGAGCGCTTGCGCTGCTGTGAAGCGCCGCTTCATCGCATTCTCACGAAACGCCATCGCGGGACGCAGGGCATCGTACCGCGGCGCGCTGTAGGCGAGTACGATGTAGTTAAGGCTGTCGATCAACGCATCGAGCGAGAAGCGCACATCGCGCGCCACGGCCTCACCCACGGCGCCTGCAAGAAGTGATGCGTCGATCACGCGCAACCTTTGCGCTTCCTGCAGGGCATCTTCGCCCGGCACGCGCGCGAGCGCTTGTAGAAAACGCGCAACGGCAGGATCGACCGCAAAAGGCGCGAGCCATGCGCGGATGTCCTCATAGCTGCCGCCCGGCGCACCGTCGATATCGATCCCGAAAAACCGCATTCCGCCTGCGCCGCGCAGTCCGCGATAGAAGCGCGACTGTTCGGCAACGAAGGCTGCGACGGGATAATGCTCGCGCGACGCTTTGAGGACGCCGCGTGGGAGATCGTCGCGATCCGTGCGCAGATGGCCAGTGTAGTTAAACGACGGCAAGCGCGCGAAGACGGCTTCGTCGCCGCTCGCGAGGTAGCGCGACACGCGCGCGCCATCCGACCAGCCGAGTTCTTCGGCGAACGCGGTCCAACCGCGTGCGGCGAGCCAGCGCGCGAAGAAAAGACGGAAATCGCTCTTCTCGTGGATGAAATGATTCATCTCGCCGAGGCAGACGACGTCGGCCCTCGCGAGCCGTTCGTCGAACATGAAGAGCGCCGCGAGATCGGCGGTCGCGCCATCGAACGGCAGCGGCAGCGCGATCGCATCGCGCGCGATGACCTCGCGCAACGCGCTCAGGAGAAGCGTTCCCACGCAGCCTGACGCGAGATGCCGAGCGCATCGCCGATCGCCTGCCAGCTCACCTCGCGCTTGCGCAGCGTGTCGATGGATTTCTGCAGCCGATCCGCGACGTCCTCATATGTCTTCTCCTGCGCCTTCAGCAGGCCGAGCAGCTTTTCGCTCTCCATATTGTCCGGCCATTCGATCTTCGGTGGATTGGCCGGATCGGGATCCGGTGTGTCGGCCACGATCTTGGTGCAGAGCCCTACACATGCATCGCAGATCGCAACCGCCGGACCGGCGATCAGCTTTTTCACATCGTGTTGCGACTTGCCGCAAAACGAGCAGAACAAGGTGCCCGGAGGATGCTTGGCGGCGGCGGCGTTCATGGCAAATCTCCACGTCAAGATTACCCTGACAGTCAAGCTTAGCCTGACAGTTCTGTCAAGCCCACCTTGACAACTATTCGCAGTGCTGCTGCGGCTGGCCTGACGCCATCGTGATGCAGGCACCGGAAGCCGCTTGCTATAACGCCCGCGATTTTCAGCTGAGGGCATTATGCGCAAATTCAACAGCACCTTTGCCGCCACGATTGCCGCCGTTGCGTTGTTTGCCGGCGCCGGGGTCCGCGCGGCGGAGACCACCGTGCCCGACTACATCGTCAGCGCGGTGAACGACCCCGCCCGCGCGACCGATGTCCCGGCCGACGCGCGCCGCCACGTGGCCGAGATCGCCGCGTTCGCGAAGATCAAGCCCGGCGAAAGCGTCGTCGATCTCATTCCCGGCAGCGGCTATTTCACCCGCGTGTTCGCAAAAATCGTGGGACCCAACGGTCATGTCTACGACGTGTGGCCGGACAAATACGCCAGCGAGGCCGCCGACGATGTCAAAGGCACCCAGGCGCTCGCCCAGCAGCCCGCCTACAGCAATGTGAGCGCGATCGTTCAGCCCGCGACCGCCTTCCAGACACCCGCTCCGGTCGACGTGGTGTTCACCTCGCAGAACCTGCACGACTATCCAGACAAGTTCATGGGCAACATCGACATCACCGCGTTCTGCAAGCAGGTGTATGCGGCGCTGAAACCGGGCGGCGTGTTTCTCGTGATCGATCACGTGGCGGAAGCCGGATCGGGCCTGCGCGACACCGACACGCTGCACCGCATCGATCCCGCCGCCGCGCGTGCAGCCGTGGAAGCGGCCGGCTTCAAGTTCGACGGCGAGAGCGACGTGCTGCGCAATCCGGCCGACGATCACAAGAAGGCGGTGTTCGACAAAACGATTCGCGGCCACACTGACCAGTTCACCTACCGCTTCGTAAAACCGGAGTGAAGCGGATTCCCTGAGCGGCGCCGGCTGTTATAGTGGAGGCGTCGCTTTCAACAGACGCCCTCGCCTTGCACCGCCCGCCGCACATCCTCAACGCCTCGACCAATCTGCTCGCGATCTGCTTCGTCATCATCGGCGGCCTCAAGATCTCGAACCTGAACTCGCGCACTTTTGCCGACGAGACAGCGTGGATTTCGGCCGTCCTGCTGTTCTGCGCGACGCTTTCGTCCTATCTCGCCATCCGCAACGAAGGCACTCGGGAATATCAAGCGACCTTCGCAGACTGGACGTTCATCTCCGGCCTGGTCTTTCTCGCAGCGGCTCTGGTAATCGCCGCAGTCCAGCTTTAGCGCATAGCCGCAACGCGGCCGTCGCATACGAGAATCGGTCATGGTGCGTCTCGCAAAACGAGGCGCGACGATGATCCTTCACCAGATGCAGGTCTCCGGAAATTGCTACAAGGTGCGTCTCGCTGCGCATCAGCTCGGTGTTCCGCTGGCGTTGAAGGAATACGGCCTGCACGACGGCACGACACGGCTGCCCGAATTTCTGGACAAGAATCCGAACGGCCGCGTGCCGATGCTGGAAACCGGCGACGGGCGTTTCCTGCCCGAGTCCGGCGCCATCCTTGCGTATCTGAGCGAAGGCACGGCGCTGCAGCCGTCGGACCGCTGGGCGCGCGCCGAGATGCTGCAATGGATGTTCTTCGAGCAGTACAGCCACGAGCCCTACATCGCGGTCGCGCGCTTCGTCGCGAAATACGCGACGCCGGAGCTTCACGAGAAGCGCAAGAGCGAGATGCCGATGCTGCTCATGCGCGGCAACGCTGCGCTCGGCGTGATGGAGACGCATCTCGCGTCTCGCGACTGGTTCGCGGGAGACCGCTATTCCATCGCCGACATCGCGCTCTACGGCTACACCCATACCGCAGCCGAAGGCGGCTTCGATCTTTCAAATTATCCCGCTGTTTCGAAATGGCTCGTCCGCGTCGCGGCTGAGCCGCGCCATATTCCGCTGGACGCACGGTCAGGTTGACCGCAGTTGCATTGCCTTTCCTGAAATCCTATATGAGCGCCCGTTGAGATCGCGCAAACACTTTAGAGAAGTTCAAGGCGCGCCCAGGCATCGCTCCATCGTAGGGAGCGGCCAACTGGAGTGACGACGACGCTTTCCCTGAAAAAAGTCGCGACCTCGGCCCGATGCGAACATGTCGTTCGCAGCGGCACTTAATGCTTTCAGGAGAAAGCCAGTATGACAATCGGTCAGGTTAAGTTCTTCAACACGACGAAGGGTTTCGGTTTCATCGCGCCGGAAGGCGGCGGCGGCAAGGACGTGTTCGTCCATGTCACGGCCGTTCAGGCGGCGGGTCTCCGTGGCCTCAATGAAGGTCAGCGCGTGAGCTTCGATGTCGAAGCCGACAAGCGCGGCCCGAAAGCCGTGAACCTCAAGCTCCTCTGAGCTTCGAAGACAGACCAAAGCGAAACGGCGCCGGAATTGTTCCGGCGCCGTTTTGTTTTTCACAGCACCATCGGAGCGGCTAGCGCGCTTTGGCCTTCTTGGCGGTCTTCTTGACCGGCGCGTTCTCGGCGGCAATGCGCGCCGTTTCGCGGTCGGCTTCTTCTTTCGCGAGGCGCAAAGCGCGCAACTTCGCGGTCTTGGCATCGCTCGCGGCCCGTTCGGCGGCAAGCTCCTGCTTCACCAGCGCATCGCGCTCGGCCTGAACGGTAAAATGATTTTGAGCGCGGCGGCGCGCCCGATCGCTGTCGCGCGACCCGTTTTCAGAACTTTTGCTATCCGGCATGAAAAACCTTTCAGGAAAATCGGGAGGAGCGGTACGCCGCTCCTCCCGGTATGCAATCAGACGGCCTTGAGATTGGCCGCCTTGGCACCGCGCGCGTCGGGCTGGATGTCGAACGACACCTTCTGGCCTTCGTTAAGGCTGCGCATGCCTGCCGCTTCGACAGCGGAAACGTGGACGAAGACGTCCTTGCCGCCGCCTTCCGGCGCGATGAAACCAAAACCCTTTGTCGTGTTGAAGAACTTCACTGTTCCGATGGTCATTCCATTTTCCTAAGTCATCGGGTTCCGCTCGTGCGACATGCACCAGCGGGCGTGGAAAACGAGAGCATCAGTTTTTGTAGGAAATTCCGTTCGTCCGGCGCGCACTGAAGCGGGTCAGCAACAACAGAGCTTCATCTGAGGGACGCAAGAACCACGTGGCCCCAATATAGACGTTCCAGGGATATATTACAAATTGCCCGGAAAATCGGCCGCACACAGCATTAAGATTTACCGTGCACGAACCGCAGGACGTCTGGTGTTGCACCGGATTTCGCCGCAGATTTGCGCGATCGAAAAGAAATATTGGGGGTCACGCATATGGATTTGTCACGCAAGCTCGCGGCCGAACTTATCGGCACGTTCTGGTTGGTGTTGGGCGGATGCGGCAGTGCCGTGCTCGCTGCCGGCGTTCCGTCTGTGGGTATCGGCTATGCCGGCGTTGCGCTGGCCTTCGGATTGACGGTCCTCACCGGCGCTTACGCGTTCGGTCACATTTCCGGCGGACATTTCAATCCCGCCGTCACCGTGGGCCTGTTCACGGCCGGGCGCTTTCCCGCGAAGGATGTGGCGCCCTATATCCTTGTGCAGGTGATCGGCGGCGTCATCGCCGCTGCGGTGCTGTTCGAGATCGCAAGCGGCGCTCCGGGCTTCAGCGCGAGCGCCAGCGGCTTTGCCTCGAATGGCTTCGGCGATCACTCGCCGCAGCACTACTCGATGCAGGCGGCGATTGTCACCGAAGTCGTCATGACGTTCATGTTCCTGATCGTGATTCTCGGCGCGACCTCCTACACCGAACCCGCCGGGTTCGCGCCGATCGCGATCGGATTGTGCCTCACTTTGATCCATCTGATCTCGATTCCGGTCACCAACACATCGGTGAATCCGGCGCGCTCGACGGCCGTTGCGATCTTCCAGGGTGGCTGGGCGCTGCAGCAGCTTTGGCTGTTCTGGGTCGCGCCCATCGTGGGCGGGGCGCTCGCGGGCATCCTCGGCCGCTGGCTGTCCTACGGCGACAAGACCGCGACACAGACGAAAATGTAAGGCTTGTGCGGGATTTTCGCCCGTAGCTTGCCTTTAGCCGGCTGCAGTTCTTATCTGCGCAAGGAACGCGCGATCCGAAGGGATTGCGCGAGCCCGCGTAAAGGATGGTGACCGGCCTTGGGTTACGAGAAACCGCAACATGCTTCCCTGCTCGACGGCGATGTGCTGCGCCACGAGCTGACGGCGCTTGCGCAGGACAACAAGGATGCCAGGCTTCGCAAGGCCGCGCTCGTCGTCATCAAGCAACGCTTTGCCGAGGCGCGGTCGGCCGTAAAGGCGGAAGTCGATGCCGGCGCGTGGGACGGCGAACGCGCGGCGCAGGCGCTCTCGCGCATTCAAGACACGCTGATCCAGGTCCTCTACGACTTCGCGACCAAGCACATCTACTACGCACAGAACCCGACGACGGCGGAGCGCATGGCGATCGTGGCGACCGGCGGCTACGGCCGCGCGATGATGGCGCCGGGATCGGACGTCGATCTGCTGTTCGTCCGCCCGTTCAAGGAAACGCCCTGGGGCGAGAGCGTCATCGAGTTCATCCTGCACATGCTGTGGGATCTGGGTCTTAAGGTCGGGCACGCGACGCGCTCTGTCGCCGAATGCATCCGCCTGTCGAATGCCGACGTGACCATCCGCACCGCGCTGCTCGAAGCGCGCTTTCTGTGGGCGGATCGTGCGGTGTTCGAGGACATGCGCAAGAAGTTCTGGGCCGATGTGGCAAGCCGCAACGGCCAGGACTTCGTGCAGGCCAAGCTCGCCGAACGGGCGGAACGGCATCGCCAGCAAGGCGAGAGCCGCTATCTCGTCGAGCCGAATGTCAAAGAAGGCAAAGGCGGCCTGCGCGATCTGCAGACTCTCTACTGGATCGGGAAATATCTCTATCGCGTCGAGGACGCGGCCGATCTGGTCGAACATGGCGTCTTCACGCGCGAGGAGTACCAGATCTTCCAGAAGGCGGAAGCGTTCCTGTGGAACGTACGCGTGCATCTGCACTATCTCACCAACCACGCCGAGGAACGGCTGTCGTTCGACGTGCAGCCGGAGATGGCGCAGCGGCTTGGCTTCACCGGCACCAGTGAAAGGCGCGCCGTAGAAGCCTTCATGCGCGCCTATTTCCGCGTCGCCAAGGATGTCGGCGACCTCACGCGCATCTTCTGCGCCGCGCTGGAGATGCAGAACAAGAAGCCGAAGCCGTCGCTTGCGCGCCTGTTGCCGGGATTTCTGAAACCGCGCACCGGCGCGGAAGATTTCTATGTCGACAACGGCCGCCTCAACGCCAACACGGGCGCGTTCAAGCGCGATCCGGTCAATCTCATCCGCATCTTCCATCTGGCGGATGAGAAAGGCACCGATATCCATCCCGATGCGCTGCGCACGATCACTCGCTCGCTCGACCTCGTTACCCCGGCGCTGCGCGAAAACCCCGAAGCCAACCGGCTGTTCCTCGAAACCTTGTCGTCGCGGCGCAATCCGGAACGGGCGCTGCGCTGGATGAACGAAGCCGGCGTGCTCGGCCGTTTCCTGCCGGAGTTCGATCACGCGATCGGGTTGATGCAGTTCAACATGTATCACCACTACACGGTCGACGAGCATCTCATCCGCGCAGTCGGCAACGTGGCGAAGATCGAGCATGGCGATCTGGGACAGGCGCACCCGCTCTCGACCGACATCATAAAGCGCATCAACAGTCGCGAAGTCCTCTATGTCGCACTCCTGCTGCACGACATCGCAAAAGGACTTGCCGGCAATCATTCGCTCGTCGGCGCGGAAATCGCGTTGTCCGTGTGCCCGCGCCTTGGCCTCTCGCCCGCGGACACGCAGACGGTGTCGTGGCTGGTCAAGAATCATTTGCTGATGAGCGACGTCGCGCAGCGCCGCGATATCTCGGATCCCAAGACGGTGCGCGATTTCGTGGCCGAGGTGCAGACGCCCGACAAGCTCCGGCTGCTCCTGATCCTCACGGTATGCGACATCCGCGCGGTTGGCCCGGGTGTGTGGAACGGCTGGAAGGGCCAACTGCTGCGCGAACTCTATTATGCGGCGGAAGCGATCATGACCGGCGGCGATGCGATGCCGGCCCGCGCCGCGCGCGTCGCCTCCGCAAAAGGGGCGCTTGCCGAACGGCTCCAGGATTTGCCAGCCGATGCACGCGAGCGGGCGCTTACGCGCCACTATGACGCCTACTGGCTTGCGTTCGATCCGCACGAGCACGAATGGCATGCCCGCGTCGCCGGCGCCGCCGACGGCAAAGGCGAAATCTTCGCGCTGGCCGCCGAGTCCAACGACTTCCGCTCGGTGACCGAGGTCGTGATCTACACACCCGACCATCCGGGCCTGGTGTCCAAGCTCGCCGGCGCGATCGCGGTGAGCGGCGGTTCCATCGTCGACGCCAAAGCATTCACCACCTCCGACGGGTTCGCGGTCGACGTGTTCTCGGTGCAGGACGCCGACGGCGGCCCGTTCGGGACCGAAGGCCGCGTCGAACGGCTGCAGGCGACGATCGTCAAAACGCTCTCGGGCGAAATGCGCCTGCGCGCCGCGCTGGCCCGGCGCGCGCCGGCGAAACGCACCCGGGCATTTGCGCTGCCGGCGCGGGTGAACTTCGACAACGAGGCGTCCAACCGCGCGACGGTGCTGGAGGTCGAGGGCCTCGACCGGCCCGGCTTCCTGTACGACGTGACGCAGGCGATCTTCGAAAGCGGCCTGTCGATCTCGTCGGCGATCATCGCGACCTATGGCGAGCGCGCCAGCGACGTGTTCTACGTCCGTGACGGCTTCGGCCACAAAGTCACCCACCGCGACCGGCTGAAAGCGATCCACACGAAACTGATCACGGCGCTGGAAGGCGCAACTGCGAGCGCATAGTGGATGGCGAACCGCAGAACCACAGGCCTTCGCGTTGTCGCTGCGCTTGCAGCGATAGGTCTCGGAATCGCGGTCTACCTGTTTGCAACGCACGAGCACGTTCCGCCGAACATCGAGCTCGTGCTGCAGGACGCTACCAACCTGACCGTGAAAACGGCCACCGGCACCATCACCATTCGAGCCGGATCGGGACTAGCAAGGCGATATAGCTGGAATGGGTGTTCACTGAACGCCAGCATGCAGGCGCGTCCCAGCAGATGGTTCGGAAGTCTCGGGATGTACGATCCGGCTGGCAGTTTCTTCATCCTCAGTTCGCTGTTTCCGCATGGTCCAGCTGTCAGGGCATTTCGCGGACCGTGGTGGAAGAAGGCCAATTGCATCTGCGCAATGAAAGCCTTGCCCAGGATTGGCTGACGAAAATTTCGGCCGTCGAACCAACAGTTTGGTCGAATGACGGGCTTGTAGTGCAGTGGGGTATCATGCCGGGATGCAGCCAATTGAATGTCACGCTCTGGCAGCTCTGCATCGATAACCGAAAACCAACCCGGCTCGACGGGGCGCACGACGAAGCCTTCACCATCAAATCGACTTCAGGGTTACGCGGTTGTACTCCCGTGTCCGAAGAGGTCGAGAACGAGTCGTACAGCCAATGGGTCGCGTGGTGGAGTGGCGATTGAGTCCACCTCATCGCATACCAAGCTGATTACCGCACTTACCTCGCCTGTCATGGCCTGTAAAAACAGGCCATCCAGTTCGTGTTGCCCGGATGCCGCAGAGCTCGCTGAGGTTCACTGGAAACAGCTTTGCACTTCCAACTGGATGGCCTGTTTTCACAGGCCATGACAACTTTCGTATTGTTGAGTCGGCGATCGGGGAAGCAAGCGACAGATGCTGAGTTGGTTGGTTTCGGTGTTGGGGCACTTGTGGGGGCCGTTGCGGCTTCTCGGTTCCTTCTTCTTTCTGGCCGGTGTCGGCTATGGCACGGCGGCGCTTGCGACCTGGGTTCTGCTGCCGCGGCTGTGGGATCGGCTGCCGCGCGACCGGGGACGCGCCCATGCCGTGGACGCGGAACAGAGCGTCGGCAAACCGCTAAGCGCGGGGTTGATCTTCGTCAGCGTGTTCGTTGTTGTCAGCATTATCTTTGTGCCGTTCGATGCGCGCGCGATTCGCACCCTGCCGCTCATCGTTGCCGCGATGCTTGTAGGATTCATCGACGACCGGACACCCGGCGGCTTGAGCGAATACCGGCTGGCCATGCTGGACTTCGCCATCGCATTGGGTGCGGCGGCGGTAATTCTGGGCTGGGGCGTCTCCACGATCTGGCTACCCGGATGGAAAGAAACCATCGCGCTGCCCGTATGGCTCGCACTGCCGCTGGCGACCGGTGTGATCTGGCTGTCGATCAACGCAACCAACTGCTCCGACGGTGTGGACGGTGTTTCCGGAAGCCTGACGGGGACTGCGATCCTGCTGCTGGGCGGTTTGCTTTATGCCGTTATCGGCAATGCCGATATCGCCGGCCATTTGAACATCCCGCTGAACGTAGGCGGAGCCAATTGGGCGATCATGGCGTTCGTCATGGTCGGCGCGGTGTCGGGCTATCTCTGGTACAATGCGCCGCCGAGCGCGGTGCTGATGGGCGATTCAGGCTCGCGGCCTCTCGGCCTTCTTATCGGCATGCTGGTGGTGGCGACAGGCAATCCACTACTCCTGCTGCTGGTGGGAACCGTGATCCTGGTCAATGGCGCAACCGGACTGGTCAAGGTCGCGGTCACGCGCTTCTTCGGCATCCGGATTCTGTCGAGCATCCGATTTCCGCTGCACGACCACTGCCGCAAGAATCTTGGCTGGTCCAACAGCCAGGTGCTGGTGCGGTTCATGCTGCTGCATCTCGGCCTGTCGACTCTGCTGGTAACGCTGGTGCTGAAGGTTCGTTAAGGACGCGGGGTGTTGAGGCGGCGGCGGCAACCCGCTATATCCCGCCCTATGACGGTTCGGATCGCACATCTTCATCGGACCTCGCTCCCGATCGGGCTTTGGCGGCGCGCATAAGGCTTGCCTTTTCGCGTAACCGCGCCCGTTCACCAAATCCGGACCCATGCCATGAACACCGAACCCACCCACCAGCAGCTTGTCCTTTCGGGCATGCAGCCGACCAACACGCTGCATCTCGGCAACTATCTCGGCGCCCTCAAGAACTGGGTGAAGATGCAGAACGAGATGCCGTGCCTGTTCTGCGTGGTCGACATGCATTCGCTGACCGACGACGCCGGCTATCGCAAGCCGGAGGATGTCGCGCGCGCCTCGCGCGAGGTCACGGCTGCTTATATCGCGGCGGGCGTGGATCCTGCGAAGACACCGATCTTCGCCCAGTCGATGGTGAAGGAGCACGCGGAGCTTGCATGGATCTTCAACTGCGTGGCGCGGCTCGGCTGGCTCGACCGCATGACCCAGTTCAAGGAGAAAAGCGGCAAGCATAAGGAACGTTCGTCGGTCGGGCTCTACACCTATCCCGTGCTGATGGCGGCGGACATCCTCGTCTACAAGGCAACGCACGTGCCGGTAGGCGAGGACCAGAAGCAGCACCTGGAGCTTGCCCGCGACATCGCGCAGAAGTTCAACAACGACTACGGCGTCCAGGGCTTCTTCCCGCTTCCCGAACCGGTGATCACGGGGCCTGCGACGCGGGTGATGAGCCTGCGCGACGGTGTGAAGAAAATGTCGAAGTCGGACGAGAGCGACAACAGCCGCATCAACCTGACCGACAGCGCAGACGTCATTGCGCAGAAGATCCGCAAGGCGAAGACCGATCCCAATCCGATTCCCGCCAGCAAGGACGAGATGAAAGACCGGCCGGAAGCCGAAAACCTGATCAACATCTACGCCGCGCTGTCCGACGACACGGCGGAGACTGTGATGCAGCAATTCGGCGGCCAGCAATTCTCCGTCTTCAAGAATGCGCTCGCCGACCTGACGGTCAGCAAGATCGGACCGATCACGGAGGAGATGCGCCGGCTGATGGCCGACCAGGGCGAGATCGACCGCATCCTGCTCAGCAGCGCGGAAAAAGCCCGCGCTCGCGCCGAGCCGATCATGCGCGAAGTGAAGGCGCTCGTCGGTTTCGTCACCTGATCGCTTGACCGCAGGAACGCAGGGCGTAGCCTCTCGCCCATTCGAGGGGAGATTTCACCATGCGCTATTTCATACTTGCCACTGCACTGCTGTGCGCGGCGGTGCCAGCCGTTGCGTCGGACACCGACGATGTCATGGTACCGATCAACGCGTTCATCAACAGCGTCGATAAGGGCGACATGGCGGGCGCGGCTGCCGCACACGTCGCCGATCCGAAGATCATCGATGAGTTTCCGCCCTATCACTGGTCCGGCCCCACCGCCTTTGCCGACTGGGGCGCCGCTTACGGCAAGGATTCGGCGGCGAACAAGGTGACGGATGGGCATCTCACCATGCTGACACCGACCCGCACGCGGATTGGCGAAGGACATGCCTATGTCGTTGCGCCGACCGATCTCACTTTCAAGCAGGACGGCAAGCCGATGGTCGAGCACGGCACCATCACCTACGCGCTCGACAAGACGGCGAGCGGCTGGAAGATCGCGAGCTGGGTCTGGAGCTGGTAGCGCCCGCTTGACCCCACTTGGCACCGGCGTAGCCTGATCGGCACAGTACCGGGGAGGGTCTGATGTCGACCATCGAACAGCCTGCGGGCAAGATCTGGATCAACCGCGCCGATCTCGAGCCGGCCGATCCTGGTCCGCTCGCGCCCCGCTATGTTCATGTCCCGCGTTTCGCACCCGGTTCGGCGGAAAGCATCGCCTATCTGGACGAGCACGGTTACGTCGTGATCGCCAATGCACTGAACAGCGCAGAAGCCGAACAAGGGCTGTCGCTCACTTGGGATTATCTCGAACAACTCGAAACCGGGATCGACCGCAACGATGTCGCGACATGGGACGACGACCGCTGGCCCACAGCGGTGCATGGCGGCATCCTGCCCGGTCACGGCATCGGCCACAGTGCGGCGCAGTGGTTCATCCGCGCGGTCCCGAATGTGAAGAAGACGTTCGCGGCCGTGTGGGATACCGACGAACTGCTCGTCAGTTTCGACGGCATGGCGCTGTGGCGCCCGTGGGCACTCAATCCGGCGTGGAAGACCAACCGAGGCGGCTCCTGGCTGCACATCGACCAGCATCCAATCACCCGGCCCGGCAAACATTGCGTGCAGGGACTGGTGAACCTGCTGCCGATGTCACCGAAGACCGGCGGCAACGTGCTGATCCCCGGCAGCCATCGGAAGTTTGCCTCGATCCCCGACGTCTATCCCGCGCGGCTCGGCCGTGTGCCGCTCAGTGTCGATCACTTCCGCTTCCCGTCCGACGACCCGATGCTGGCGGGCACGCCGCCAGTGATGTGCCACATGGAAGCCGGCGATCTTCTGCTGTGGGACTCGCGCACCATACATTGCAGCAGTGCCGCGCTCGATCCGCCGGAGGCGAAACCGGAACTGATGCGCGCGGTGAGCCTCGTCTGCATGATGCCCAAACGGCTGACGCCGGCCGACGTGCTCGAGCAGCGGCGGAATGCGGTCGAAGGCGTGATCTCCACCACCAACTGGACCGACAAGTTCATCAACGCCGACAAATTTCCGCAGATCACGCAGGCACCCAACATCGAACGCTACCGCCGCCCGGCAGCGCCGGTGTTGAATGACTATCAGCGTGCGTTGGTGGGCTAGCGCCAACGTTCAGTCGCCGCCCGGCGGATTGACGCCGTAGCTGAACATGATATCGCGCGTGCGCTTCTGCATCGACTGGCCGCCGTCCACCAGCACGGTCGTACCCGTCATCGACGGGATGCGCGAAATGAACGCGACGGCTTCGGCGATCTCTTCCGGCGTCGAACCTTGGCCGAGCGGTGTTTTGGCGTGCGCTTCGCGGAAGCCCTCTTCCGTCTGATCGCCGCTGCGCAACGTGAGTCCCGGCGCCACACCGCATACCCGCACGCGCGGCGCGAGCGCCATAGCAAGCAGCCGCGTCGCCGATTCCAGCGCCGCCTTCATCAGCGTGTAAGAGAAGAAATCCGGATTGAGGTTGAACACCTTCTGATCGAGGATGTTGACGACCAATCCCTTCTCGCCTTCCGGTAGCTGATCGGCGAAATAGCGCGCGAGCAGCACCGGGGCGCGGAAATTCACGCCGTAAAGGACGTCCATCGTCTTCGCAGACACGTCGCGGATGTCGTCATATTCGAACAGCGAGGCGCTGTTGACGAGCAGGCTGCAGAATCCGAGTTCGGCGTTGAAGCGAGTGAAAATGTCGGCCAGCCCGTTCGCATCGCCGAGGTTGTGCCCGGCCGCGACGCATTTCACGCCCGTCTCCCGCAGTTCCGCAGCCAGCGCGTCGGCCTCTTTGGCGCTCGCGTTGTAGTGGATCGCGATATTCCAGCCGTCGGCAGCCAGCCGGCGCGCGATATAGGCGCCGAGCCGCACCGCGCCGCCGGTGACGAGCGCATAGCCCTTGCGGCTCGGCCAATCGCTCACGAGCGCACGCGATAGATTTCGACGCCGGCGCCGGCCGCATCGTTGAAGATATCCGGCTTCATGATCGAGACCCGGCAGGCCCGAACCCGCGCATCGCGGAATGCGAGTTCGACAAGCTCTTCCAGCAATGTCTCGATGAAATCGACCTGCGGCTTGGAAGGCCAGGCGCGCAGATGCCCGCGAATGTAGTCGTAATCCACCACCGAGGAGAGACCCGCGCGATCCCTGGTCCTCGGATCGTCGGCATACATGTCGATGTTCACGATCACGCGCTGCGGCCGCTCTTCGTGCCGCTCCCACGGGTGGATGCCGACGCGGACTTCGGTGACGAAGTCCCGCACCATCATGCGGATATAGCCTTTCTCCGCCGCCCAATGCTCGACGGCCATCTCCGGAATACGCGGTTTCGCTGTCATCGATCGCGTTTAGCACTGCATCCGTTTGCCTGCAAAGCGATGTGGAGAACCTGCTGCCATCCCTGCCAAATCGCCCAAGTTCCTGCCACGCGCTTGACCGCTCGTATATAATATCCCGCCCATGGATTCCGATCTGCCCACATCGCCATCCGCCGACGACGTGCCTCTTAAGGGCCCGGCGCGGATTGCGGCTTATCTGAAGACGCTGCCGGACGGGCCCGGCGTCTATCGGATGCTCAACGACAAGGGCGAGGTGCTCTATGTCGGCAAGGCCAAAAGCCTGAAGAAGCGCGTCTCGAACTACGCGATGAAAGGCGACCATAACGAGCGCATCACGCGCATGATCCATGAGACGGCGGAGATGCTGTTCGTCTCCACCGCGTCGGAGATCGAAGCGCTGCTGCTCGAATCCAACCTGATCAAGCAATTGAAGCCGCGCTACAACGTCTCCTATCGCGACGACAAAAGCTTTCCGAACATCCTGTTGCGCGAGGACCATCCGTTCCCGCAGCTCCTCAAACATCGCGGCGCGAAAACCACGAAGGGCGAGTATTACGGCCCGTTCGCGAGCGCCGGCGCGGTGAACCGGACGCTCAACACGCTGCAGCGTGCCTTTCTGCTGCGCTCCTGTTCGGATTCGGTGTTCGAATCGCGCACCCGGCCGTGCCTGCTGTTCCAGATCAAGCGCTGCAGCGCGCCCTGCACCGGCCGCATCGACGAACCCGGCTACCAGGAGCTGGTCGACGAGGCGGAAGCGTTTCTCGCGGGCAAGAGCCGTGCGGTGCAGGAGCGGATCGTCGCCGACATGACAGCGGCGTCCGACGCGATGGATTTCGAACGCGCCGCGCGCCTGCGCGATCGCATCCGCGCGATGAGCCATGTACAGCTCAACCAGGGCATCAACCCGACGACGTTCACCGAAGCCGATGTGTTCGCGGCATACAACGAAGGCGGCAACACCTGCATCCAGGTGTTCTTCTTCCGCGCCGGCCAGAACTGGGGCAACCGGCCCTATTTCCCGCGCCATCCGCGCGAGCTTTCCACCGCCGAGGTACTGGAGAGTTTCGTCGGCCAGTTCTATGACGAACGCCCGGCGCCGAAACTGATCCTGTTGTCGGAGGAGATCGCCAACCGCGCGCTGATCGAAGAAGCGTTCACGCTGGCGGGCGATCGCAGGATCGAGATCTCCGTCCCGCAACGGGGCGAAAAGCGCGAGATCGTCGAGATGGCGCTCACCAATGCGCGCGAACAGCTCGGCCGCCGGATGGCGGAGAACTCGGCGCAGCGGGAGCTACTGCAAGGCGTCGCCGAGGTGTTCGGGATGGACACGCCACCCAAGCGGATCGAGGTCTACGACAACTCTCACATCCAGGGCACCAATGCGATCGGCGGGATGATCGTCGCCGGACCGGACGGTTTCGAGAAAGGCGAATACCGCAAGTACAATATCCGCTCGAAAGAACTCACGCCCGGCGACGATTACGCGATGATGCGCGAGGTGCTGACCCGCCGGTTCGCGCGGTTGATCAAGGAAGAAGGAGATCCCGATGTCGAGGCGAAACATCCCGACGTGGCGCTGATCGACGGCGGCCCTGGCCAGCTTGCCATCGCCTGCCAGGTGTTCGCCGATCTCGGGGTCGAGGATGTGGTGCTTGTCGGCATCTCCAAAGGCCCCGACCGCGATGCCGGCCGCGAGCATTTCTATATCCCCGGCCGCGAACCGTTCCGGCTCGATCCCAAGAGCCCGGTGCTCTACTACCTGCAGCGGCTGCGCGACGAGGCGCACCGCTTCGCCATCGGCACTCACCGCAAGAAGCGCAGCAAGGCGATCGGCGCCAATCCGCTGGACGAGATCGCCGGCATCGGCGCCGCTCGCAAACGCGCGTTGCTGCAGCATTTCGGCTCCGCCAAGGCGGTGTCCGCGGCCAGTGCAACCGACATCGAGGCGGTTGAGGGCGTCAGCAAAGCCATGGCGAAGAAAATCTTCGATTTCTTCCACCCGACGCCGGGCTAACGTCCAATCACCAACCCTGTCCCCCACCGGGGCCCCGTCGGGGGAGAGGGTGATGTACGCCGCGTGACAATTGCTCCATCGCCACAGAGCGATGCTACATTGCGCCGATGTTCACCGTTCCGAATCTGATCACCCTCGGCCGCATTCTGCTGGTGCCGGTTTTCGTCGTCGCCTTCGCGCTGCCGGGCGAGCCGGCGCGGCTGGTGGCGTTCGTGGTGTTCTGCATCGCGGGCGCGAGCGATGCGCTGGACGGGCTGGCGGCGCGCCGGTTCAACGCCGGGTCCGATTTCGGCCGGATGCTCGACCCTATCGCCGACAAAATCCTTGTCGCCATCGCGCTCATGATGCTGGTGGCAGAAGGCGCCATTGACCAGTTTGTCCTGACGCCGGGCCTGCAGAGCGTCCTGCGGCTAGTGCCGGCGCTGATCATCCTGGCGCGCGAAATCCTGGTCTCAGGTCTGCGCGAGTTTCTCGCCGGCGCGAATGTGAGCGTGCCGGTAACCACGCTTGCCAAGTTCAAGACCGCGATCCAGATGGTGGCGATCGGCGCGATGATCCTGGAGCCGCTGGCGGTCAGCAATCTGCCCGATCCCTACGGTGTCACCTACAGCGTCGCGGCCTATGTCGGGCTGTGGGTTGCAGCGGTGCTGACGGTCTACACCGGCTATCTCTACTGGCGCGGCGGGCTCAAGCACATCCATCCGCCGCGGCGCGGCGAAATCGGATGACCCTGCTCTATTTCGCGTGGGTGCGGCAGAAGATCGGGCGCTCGGAAGAGTCTCTCGACCTGCCGGACGGCGTCGTGACGATCAGCGATCTGGCGGCCTATCTGGCGGCGCGCGGTGGTGGGTATGCCGACGCGTTCGCGGATATGAAGCGCGTCCGGGCAGCACTCAACCAGGAGCATGTGAAGTTCGATGCGGCGCTCTCGCAGAACGACGAGGTCGCGTTCTTTCCGCCGGTGACCGGCGGATGACCACGATCCGCATCCAGCGCGAAGATTTCGACGCCGGCGCGGAGATCGCGGCATTGTCCGACGGACACGACGACATCGGCGCTGTCGCCAGCTTTGTCGGCGTAGTGCGTGGCGATGACGGCCTCGCCGCGCTTCATCTCGAACATTATCCCGCGATGACCGAAATCGAGATCGCGAAGATTGCAGCAGAGGCGCAAGCCCGTTGGCCGCTCGGCGGCATCACAATTGTCCATCGTATCGGCCGCCTGGCGGTCGGTGAGCGTGTGGTGCTGGTCGCGGTCGCGAGCAGCCATCGCAAAGCGGCGTTCGAGGCCTGCGCCTTCCTGATGGATTACCTCAAGACCCGCGCGCCGTTCTGGAAGCAGGAAGAACGCGGCGGCGAAGCCGGCTGGGTCGAGGCCAAAGCTTCCGACGATGCAGAAGCCGCGCGCTGGAAAAAATGAACGGCCTCTGGATCGTCTTCACCGTCCTTGCGGCGATGGGCCAGACCGCGCGCAACGCGATGCAGCGGGAACTGACGGCCACGCTCGGCGCGGCCGGCGCCACGCATGTGCGCTTTCTGTTCGGCTTTCCATTCGCGCTGCTTTTCCTGATCGGCGTCAGTGTGGCGGTGCATCGCGTTCCGGCGATCCACGACACCGCCTTCTGGCCTGCCATCGTTGCCGGTGCGCTGACGCAGATCGGCGGCACGGCGCTGATGCTGATGACGATGGAGCAGCGCTCTTTCGTGGTGACCGTCGCGTATCTCAAGACCGAGCCCATCATCGTCGCCATTCTCGGCTACATCTTCCTGCATGACGCCCTGACCTTGCCGATGATCGCCGCGATCCTGATCGCCACCTTCGGCGTGGTGCTGATCTCGTGGCGGCCGGGGATGGCCGGAGACTTGCGGCCCGCCCTGCTTGGCCTCAGCGCCGGTGCGATGTTCGCGGTTTCGGCGATCGGCTATCGTGGCGCCATCCTCGCGCTGCACGACCCCAGCTACGTGATGGGCGCGACCTTGGCGTTGGCCGTGGGCCTCACCATCCAATCCGTCGTGCTGTCTGCTTATCTCGCGTTGCGCGAACCCGGCGTGCTGGGCAAGATCGTCCACCAATGGCGACCCTCCCTCTTCGCGGGCTTGATGGGCTCCGCCGCCAGCGAAGGCTGGTTCCTGGCCTTCGCCCTCGCCACCGCCGCGAGCGTGCGCACTCTGGGCCTGATCGACGTGCTGTTCGCGCAACTGGTGTCGCACATCGTATTCAAACAGAAGACGACGCGGCAGGAGATTGCCGGAATCGCCCTGCTCGTCGCCGGAGCGCTTCTGCTGGTATACGTTCATCGCTGAGAAAACGCGGAGAACCGGCCATGATCGAACAGACCGTCGACATTCCGACCGGGGACGGCAAGGTCTCGACCTTCGTCGTGCATCCCGAACGGGGCGGACCGCATCCGGTTATCTTTTTCTACATGGACGCACCGGGCATCCGCGAAGAGCTGCGCGACATGGCGCGACGGTTTGCGACCGCGGGTTACTACGTCGTGTTGCCCAACCTCTATTACCGCTCCGGCGTGATGGAGATCTGGCCGCTGCCGCGCGATCCTGAGGCGCCAGAGCGCAAGCGGATGTTCGAACTGATGGAATCGCTCACCATCGCGAAGATCATGGACGATACGCGTGCGCTGCTGGCATTCGTCGACGCCGATCCGGCCGCGCGCAAGACGAAGATTGGGGCGGTCGGCTATTGCATGAGCGGGCAATACGCCATCAACGCCGCGGCGCACTTTCCCGACCGCTTCACTGCCGCCGCGTCGATCTATGGCGTACGCCTGATCACCGACGCACCCGACAGCCCGCATCGCTCGGCGCACAAGGCGAAACAAGCCGAGCTCTATTTCGCCTGCGCCGAGATCGATCACTGGATGCCGGTCGAGAACATCGAACCGCTGCGCGAACATCTCAAAGGCCTGAATGCCGAAGTCGAGTTCTGTCCCAAGGTCGAACACGGCTTCGCCTTCCCGGAGCGCCCGGCCTACAACAAGCAAGCTGCCGAGCGGCACTGGGAGCGGCTGTTCGCATTATGGCGGCGTAACCTTTAAGCCGCCTGCCTTGATATGCCCACGCTCTGATCCGATATCCCGAGGGCAGAACGGGGTGTTCTCATGACCGACGCGTTAACGCCGGCTGCCGAGGCGGCGCCTGTCATCGGCCAGCCGCAAGGCTACGATCCCAAGGCCGCGATGCTCTCGGTCGGGACCAGCCTCCTCCTCAACGGCGTGCTCCCCTTCGCCCTTTACAAGATTCTGGTGCCGCATTTTCCGGCCAACAGCGTGATGCCGCTTTTGTATGCCAGCGCCTTTCCGGTGCTTGGCCTCGCCATCAGCCTGATCCGCACCCGGGTCATCGATGCGATCGCCATCTTCGCGCTGTTCGGCATCGCCTACAGTATCGCGACGACGGTGTTGGCTGGTGAAATCCGGCTCGCGTTGATCCTCGGTTCGACGCAAGGCTTTCTCATTGCCGGTGCGTTCTTCGTATCCGCCCTTATGGGGCGGCCGATCGTGTTCTACATCGTGCGGCAATTCGCGGCCGGCAACGATCCAGAGCGACGCGCCCGCTTTGCCGCGGTCGATCGCGCCGATGGCGGCCGCACGCTGTACATCGCAACGATGGTGTGGGCGGTTGGCACCGCAGCGCTGTCGGCTGTGGCTCTGACCCTCGCGTTCACCTTGCCGCCGGCGACTTACATTCTCGTCAACAATATCGTCAATACGGCGGTCAACATCGCGCTGGTGGTGTGGACTTCGCGATTCGTGCGCACGCGATTGATGCGGGTAGGCGAACGCCTGATGGCGGCTGCGGCCGCTTAAGCCCTGACCAGGATTTCGCGATAACGATCCTGTCGCGCCGGGTCCTTCACCGGCTTCTGCGTGATGAGTTCGATATCGGGAATGCGATCGGCGACGGCTTCCAGAGCGAGATGCGCCTCGAACCGCGCCAGGGCGGAGCCGAAACAGAAATGCGGCCCGGTTCCGAACGACAGCAGCGGCACCGGCATGCGGCGATGGATGTCGAACGTGTCGGCATTTTCGAACACCGCGGGATCGCGGTTCGCGGCGCCGAGACCGACCCGCACCGTGTCGCCCGCCTTCAGCACCTTGCCGCCGAGTTCGACATCGACGGTGCAGCGCCGGTTGGTGGAGGTCGACTGCGTGGGGTGGTGATAACGCAGGATTTCTTCCAGCGCGGGGGCGATCAGCGCGCGATCGTGAACCGGCGCCTTCCATTGTTCCGGGTGTGACAGCAACAAGAACAGGCCGCTGGAGATGAAACGCTCCGTCGTCGTACCGGCCGCGGTGTAGATCGTGCTGAGCGCGGAGAGCAGTTCCGGCTCGTTCAGCCTGCTGCCTTCATTCTCCTCTGCGATCAGGGCGCTGATGAGGTCGTCTTTGGGATGCGCCCGCCGTTCCTCCACTGCTTCGCGCAGATAACTGCCGATCCAGCGTCCGGCTTCGAGCGCTTTAGTCCAGGATTCTTCAGAGCGCTTGGGCATCATCAGTGCCGCGGCGCTGGCGAACGCCTCGCGAAACTTGTCGCGGTCCTCGGCCGGGATCCCGATGATCTCGCTCGCGACGATGATGGGGATGTGGAATGCGAAATCGGCGACGAGATCGAACGTGCTTTTGGCGATCGCGACGTCGAGCAATTCATCGATCACCGCGGCGATGCGGGCGCGGCGTTCCTCCACCGCTCGGCGTGAGAACGCCGCCTGCACCAACGCGCGGATGCGCGTGTGGTCCGGCGCGTCCATCTGGTTGAACGAATGCGCCAGCGAGCGGCTCAGGCTCTGTTCGGATTTCGACTGCTCGGTGCCGCCCTTGCGCGCCAGCGGGTTGCTTGCACCCCACCCCGCCGCAGCGCTCGAAAACCGCTTCGGGTCTTTCAGAACCAGGCTGACGTGATCGTAGCGGGTGAGAAACCAGAAGCCGTGGCGCGACCAGTGCACCGGGTCTTCCGCTCGCAGCCGGTTCAACGTCGGAACAGGATCGTTCTCGAAGTCATAAGCGTGCAAGTCGGGCTGGAACGGTTCGGCTTCGACATTCGCGCTCATGCCCGCCCCTTTCTGCGTTATGCGACTTTCTTCAGATCGACGCTCGAGACCGGCGCGCGCACGTCGTCGGCATAGGCGTTCATCAGCGTTTCGCTGATCTTGCCGGGCGTGAACTTGTAGGGACCGATCTCGCTGACCGGCGTCACCTCCGCGGCCGACCCGGTGAGGAAGCATTCGCTGAAGCCGGGAAGTTCGTCGCCCTTTATGTAGCGCTCGATCACCGGGATCTGCCGCGCCTTTGCAAGCGCGATCACCGATTGGCGGGTGATGCCGTTCAGAAAGCAGTCGGCGATCGGCGTGTGCAGCTTGCCGTCCTGCACGAAGAAGATGTTCGCGCCCGTCGCCTCGGCGACGTAGCCGCGGTAATCGAACATCATCGCGTCGTGATAGCCCTTCGCTTCCGCCGCATGCTTGGACATGGTGCAGATCATGTAGAGCCCTGCGGCTTTTGCCGCGGTCGGCGCGGTATCGGGCGCCGGACGCTTCCAGTCGGAGATCGCAAGGCGGATGCCCTTCATCTTTTCCTTCGGATCGAAATAGGACGCCCACTGCCACGCTGCGACGGCGACGTGGATCTTGGTCGCCTGGGCCGATACCGCCATCATTTCCGAGCCGCGGAACACGACGGGCCGGACATAGGCGTCGTTCAGGTTCAGGACGGCGCAGGCCTCGATACAGGCCTTGTTGATCTCTTCCGTGGTGAACGGGATTTTCATGCCGAGGATCTCAGCGCTGCGGAACAGCCGCTCCGTATGTTCCTGGAGCTTGTAAATCCGCCCGTTGTACATGCGCTCGCCTTCGAACACGCAGGAGGCGTAGTGCAGCCCATGAGTCAGGACGTGGGTCTTGGCGCTGCGCCACGGCACCATCTTGCCGTCGAGCCAGAGGGAACCGTCGCGATCGTCGAAGGGAATCACATCCGCCATGTCACATCCTGCCGTTTCTCGTGAACGCCCCAGTCTTGCGGGAACGCGGGGCGGCCTCTAATTGTGTCAGCATGGCTGACATAAAAAACCCCGGACCACAGCCCGTTGGCTCGCCTTTATACCTTCGCGACGAGGAGTTGAAGCAAGGCGTCGATCTGCTCTTTTTCGCCTCCCGCGGCGTCTCGGCAGAGGGGGCAAAGGCGCTCAAAAGCGCCTCCCTCGGCCCCGCCCATGCCCGCGCGATCTACTTTATCGCCCGCAATCCCGGGCTTTCCGTGGCCGATCTGCAGGGCGTGCTGAAGGTTGCCAAGCAGAGCCTGAACCGGGTCCTGAGCGAGTTGATCGCGGCCGGCTATGTCGAGCGCAAGGCCGGTATGCGCGATCGCCGGACCCGGGTGCTCCGTCTTAGCGCCAGGGGCGCGGCACTGGAGACCGCGATCTGGGACGCCCAGCGGCCCAAGCTGGTGCGCGCCTTCCGCGAAGCCGGGCCGGAGGCCGTGATGGGCTTTCGCCGGGTGCTGATGGGCCTAGTGGACCGGGACCAGCGTCCGAAGGACATCGCACCATGAGCGCGGCAGGCAAGACGGTCGAAAGCGCCCACGTTCTGGTGGTCGACGACGACGAGGGCATCCGCACGCTGGTCCAGCGCTATCTTGCCCAGAACGGTTTTCGCGTGAGTATCGCCGCCGATGCCGCCGAGGCGCGGGCGCTGATGAAGGGCATCGCCTTCGATCTTCTGGTGCTCGACGTGATGATGCCGGGCGAATCCGGTTTCGATTTGACCCAGAGCGTGCGCGCCAATTCGCAGGTGCCAATCCTCATGCTGACCGCGCGGGGCGAATCCGGCGATCGTATCGCCGGGTTCGAATACGGCGCCGACGACTATCTGCCCAAGCCGTTCGAACCGCGCGAGTTGGTGCTCCGCCTCAACGCCCTGCTCCGCCGCGCCGCACCGCCGGCGCACAACGCGCACAAGGAAGTGCGCATGGGCGATGCGGTGTTCGATCCCGAGCGCGCCCAACTCCGCCGCAAGGGCAAGCCGGTGCATCTCACGACGTCAGAATCGCAGCTGCTGCAACTGTTCGCCGCGAACGCCGGCCGGCCGTTTTCGCGCACCGATCTGTGCACCCGCCTCGGCGTGGCGCTCGAGCGTTCGATCGACGTGCAGGTGACGCGTCTCAGACGCAAGATCGAAGAGGATCCCAAGCTGCCGCTCTACCTGCAGACGGTGCGCGGCGTGGGTTATGTGCTCGTGCCCGACCGCGTGGCCTGAAGGCTGTGGCCGAAGAACCGCTGTCGCTGCTGCATCCTTTCCGGGCCTTGCGCCGCATCCTGCCGCGCGGCCTGTTCGGCCGGTCCCTGATCATCATCGTGGCGCCGATGGTGCTCTTGCAGGGCGTGGTGTCGTATGTGTTCTTCGAACGCGATCTGCACGAAACCACGCGCCGCATGGCGATCGACGTGGCTGCCGATGTGGCGCTGCTGATCGCCCAGGAAGACAACTACCCATCCCCGCAACGCGAGCAGATCCGCGCACTCAGCGAGCGCATGCTGCGCTACAAGATCGGCTTCGCGAAGGGCGCCGTTCTCGCACCTGCAACGCATCACTACAAAAGCACGATCGACTCTGCGCTGGACGATGTGATCACCGCGCGGCTCGGCGGCAAGCGCCGCTACAACATTGTCGGCGCCGATAACGATCTGGAAATCGATGTCGCCGTGCACGACGGCGTGCTGCATCTGCGCATTCCGCGCGAGCGTGTGACGGTGGACAAGCCCGACATCTTCATCCTGTGGATGGTGGGGTCGGCCTTCATCCTCGTCGGCGTGGCGATCGTGTTCCTGCGCAACCAAGTCAGGCCGATCGAACAGCTCGCGCGCGCCGCCGAAGCGTTCGGTGTCGGGCGCGCGGTGCCGGATTTCAAGCCCTATGGCGCAACGGAGGTCCGGCGGGCGGCGCGCGCCTTCATCGAAATGCGTGAACGTATCGAACGGCACGTGCAGCAGCGCACCGAAATGCTGGCCGGCGTGAGCCACGACCTCAAGACGCCGCTCACTCGTATGAAATTGCAGCTCGCGATGATGGATGCGAGTCCAGACACGCGCTCTTTACAGAACGACATCGTCGAGATGGAGCGGATGCTCGACGAGTATTTGCAGTTCGCGCGCGGCGAAGGCGGTGAAAGCGCGGTGGCCTCGCATCTCGGACAGATCGTGCGGCAGGCGATCGAAGCGGCCGCGAAGGCACGTGCCGGCGGCGAAGATCGCATCACGCTCATGCCATCGGACGATCTCGTCGTGACGGTCCGGCGCAACGGCCTGAAGCGCTGCATCACCAATCTGATCGACAACGCGCTGAAGCACGGCAAGACTGTTCGCGTCGCGCTTCAGCGCAACGAAGACGCCGCGGAAATCGTGATCGACGATGACGGCCCCGGCATCCCGCCAAACCGGCGCGAAGAAGCCTTCCGGCCGTTCCACCGGCTGGATGAGGGCCGCAATCTGCAGGCGGGCGGCGTCGGCCTCGGCCTCGCCATCGCACGCGACATCGCCCGCATCCACGGCGGCGACATCCTGCTGGACACGAGCCCTCTCGGCGGCCTGCGCGCGATCATCCGGCTGCCGGTGTGAAGCCAGCCCTACTCGTAACCGGGCGCGGGCTGCCACAGGCTGAACACCGTGCCCTGATCGTCGGCGCAGACGGCGTTCGGACCTGAAGGATAGGCGTGCCGCTCGCGCACTTCACCGCCGAGTTCGGTGACGCGGTTTGCAGCAATGTCGATGTCGTCCACCCGGAAATAAACATGCGGCAGATTTGCCGGGCCGCCTTCGCTTATGCCGAGCGGGAATTTCGTATTGCTGACGTGGGTCGAACCCGGCTCGAAGGTCCAGCCGAACAGCGCGCCGTAGAACTTCTGCGCCTTGGCGACATCGGCAACCGGCAGCGTGAAATATCCGAGTTCAACGACCATGACGTCCTCAACATCTTCATCCGATGCGAGTCTGTCACGAAGGCGGACGAGACGATTGGAAAAATTTTGCGCGCTCAGGCCGGCAGCGGGATGTGCGAAGGATACGGTCCGCGCAGCTTCAGCCATTCGGTCGGCGGAAAACCGGTGAACGTCTTGAAATCGAGGATGAAGTGCGACTGGTCGTAATAGCCATGCCGCTCCACCACGTCGCCCCAGTCGACCTGCGGCGCGAACTGGATGCGTTCGACGACCCGCTGGAACCGGGCCACGCGCAGGAACAGCTTCGGCGTCATGCCGACCTGTTCCGAGAAAAGCCGGATGAACTTCTTCGGGCTGACCTCGGCCTCGCGCGCAGTCGCACCGACGCTTGCGCGATGCGGACAACGCTCGAACCGTTGCAGCGCGAGCGCAACGGCGGGATGATGTTCGAGCGCGTGCGGCGCGAGCCGGATCAGGGCCGCTTCCAGGATGTCGAACCTGTCGTCCGGCGTGGGCGCCTGAACCAGCCGTTGATGCAGGCGCTCCGCGTCACGGCCCCATACATCTTCGAGCGAGACATGGATATCGCCGAACATGTGCGCGCCAGGCCCGACGAACGGAAAGCCGCCGCCTGGCTTGAAATGCACGCCCATGATATGCGGCTGGAACGCGTCGATCGCGAAATGATCGGCCTGCGTGCCGCATAGCGAGATGCCTTTGAGCCGGTTCTCGCGCGCATAACCGTCCCCGTTGTACCAGCGCAGGCGGTCTTCCTTGAGGCTGATCAGGATCGAGAGATTGCGCGACGCGGTGATCGCCTCGCGCGCGTGCGCCGGGGCATCGCCTTCCCAGTACCAGAGAAACGCAATGAACCGGTCGAGCGGCGGCGGGACGCGGCGTTGCAGCGAAAGCATGTGCGTCAGGATGCGCGGTCGCGAAGGTTAACTCAACCGTCCGAGTTCCTCGGCGCGGCGGTTGGCGGCGGCCACGGCACGCCGGATAAGCGCCGTCAGACCGTCTTCCGCCATCAGCACGTTCAGCGCCGCTTCGGTCGTGCCGCCGGGGCTTGTAACGTTTTGCCGAAGCTGCGCCGGGTCCGTTGCCTCGGCGTCGAGCAGCGCGCCGGCGCCGGTGATTGTCGCGCGCGCCAGCCGCTCGGCGATCTTGCGCGGCATCCCTTCGGCTCCCGCCGCATCGGCCAGCGCTTCGACCAGCAGGAACACATAAGCGGGCCCGGAGCCCGAGACGGCGGTCACCGTGTCGATCTGCGCCTCGCGCTGCACCCACACGGTTTCGCCCAATGCGGTCAGAAGCGATTCCGCCAAGGCCTTGTCCTTCGCGGTGACGCCCTTCGCGGCGAAGATCGCGGTAATGCCGCGGCCGATGCTGCCGGGCGTGTTCGGCATCGCGCGCACAATCCGCGCCCTGGCGCCGCAAGCCTCGCGCAGGAACGCGATGGTCGTGCCGGCCGCGATGGAGAGCATGAGCGCGCCCGACCGCGCGATCGTGTTCAGCCGTACCGCTTCGGTTCTCAGGATTTGCGGCTTGAGCGCGATCACGCAGGCGCGCACCCGCTTCACCTTCACCGCATCGATGGAAGGCACGATCAGCACCCGTGCCCGCCGCGCCAGTTTCAAAAGCTCGGGCGACGGTTTCGGCTCGACCGCGATGACCGGCGTGAGCCCCTTCGCGATCCAGCCCTTCAGCAGCGCCCCGCCCATGCGACCCGCGCCGACGAGGAGGATGGGATCAGTGGGCATCAGCTAGCAATTCGCCCTCTCCCCAACGGGGGAGAGGGTTGGGTGAGGGGGTGGGTGTCGCAACACGCAGACGGTACAGAACGACGTCAGACGACAATGAGCGTCGTCTTAAGTCCGATTTCGAGAAGCAGAATTGGGTGTGAAGCATGTCAGAACCGAAGACAGCGTCGTCTCCGACGCCCTGGAAACACCGCGTTCTGCGTCGCCGCCCCCTCACCCCGCCCTCTCCCCCTTTGGGGGCGAGGGTGAATGCCGTCAGGCCTGTCCCTGGCATTCGAGCACGGCGGCTGCCACGGCTTCTTCGGCGGTCTTGCCGCCCCACAGCACGAACTGGAACGCCGGGTAGTAATGCTCGCAGGCTTCGACCGCGAGATTGAGCAACGCCTCGCATTGGGCCGAACTCGCCATCGCGTCCGGGAAGATCATGGCATGGCGGAAGATCAGGGTTCCGTCTTCCGGCCATAGGTCGAAATGGCCGATCCACAGCCTCGCGTTCACATACATCAGAAGGTTGGCGACATCGGCCTTGCGCTTGTCGTCGACCCGCATCTCGAAGGCGCTCGACATATGGAGCGATTGCAGGTCCTCGCGCCAGGTGAAGCTGAAATGGTGATCGCACCATTTTCCGGCGACCGAGAGATTGAGTTCGTCCTTGCCGGCCCGCTCGAACGGCCAGCCATTGTCCTCGACCGTCCGCTCCAGCATGTCGATGGGGTGCGGCGCGCTGAATGCTTCTTCCTGGTGGACGACAGTCATGGTCACTCCTAGGTCACGCGTGACGGCGCAAAACGAAGCACCCGCGTTTCAAACTGGCACAAGATTTTGTATGGGCACAAGAGTCCTGCGCGCATGCCCTTTGGACGAAATGCGCGGTCCACAGATTCGAAAAGGCGGCCTGTGGATTCAGGATGTGGGTGATTTGGACTCGTTCTGTGCTTCGAGTGCGGCAATCCGCGCAGCCAGAGTCTCGTTCTCTTCGCGCGCCTTGGTGGCCATGGCCTTCACCGCGTCGAACTCCTCGCGCGGCACGAAATCCATGTCGGCGACGATCTTTTCCATGCGCTGGCGAACGAAGGTCTCGACCTCTTGGCGGAGCGTGTTGGCTGCGCCGGCCGCGTCGGTGAAGAGGCGCGCCATGCCGTCGAGAAAGGGGTTGTCGGTCTGTGCCATCGGAAGTCTCCCGGTCCTCTCTATATGGCGATTGGGTAAAGGACCGGCAAGGCACACCATGCCAGACTTGGCACGGCTCAAGCTTGACGCACCACCCGAAGCAGCGGATGAAATCCCGCCATGGTCATTCCGTTCCCGGACGTCGATCCGGTCCTGATCCATATCTGGGGCAAGATCGCGATCCGCTGGTATTCGCTCGCCTATATCGCGGGGCTGGTGGTCGGGTGGTGGTGGGTCCTGCGGCTGCTGCGCGACCGGCCGCTGTGGCGCAATCCTCCCTTCGATCGCAAGCCCCCGGCTACCGAAGAAGATATCGGCGACCTTCTCGTCTGGGCCACGCTCGGTGTGATCGTCGGCGGCCGGCTCGGCTGGCTCATCTTCTACGGCGTGATCCTGTGCACGGTTTCTCCTGACGGGGGCTTCTGCGGCACGGGCGCCAGCCACCTGCCCGGCGATTTCATCACTCATCCTTTGCGGATCATCGCCGCCTGGGACGGCGGCATGTCGTTCCACGGCGGCATGGTCGGCACGGTCGTCGCGATCTGGCTGTTCACTGTCCGCCGCAAGCTCGATTTCGTGAAGGTCGGCGATCTGGTCGCGAGCGTGGCGCCGATCGGGCTGTTCTTCGGCCGCCTCGCCAATTTCATCAATGGCGAGTTGTGGGGAAAAAAGACCGACGTCCCGTGGGCGATGGTCTTTTGCAACCAATATGCGTGCGGCGGTGGGCACGACCCACGCCATCCCAGCCAGCTTTATGAAGCCGGCCTCGAAGGCCTGCTGCTGTTCGTCGTCCTGCAGGTCGGCATCTACCGCTTCCGCTGGCACGAGAAGCCAGGCCTCGTATCGGCCGTGTTCTTCCTCGGCTACGGGCTGAGCCGGGTGTTCGTGGAGATCTTCCGCGAACCGGACGCGCCGTTCTGGGGACCGATCAGCATGGGCCAGGCGCTCTCGTTCCCGATGTGGCTCGTGGCGGCGTTCTTCTTCTGGTACGCGCTGTGGCGCGAACCGCGGAAGGCTGCGTGAGCCCGCTTGGCGAACGCATCGCTGCGCTTATCGCGGCGCAGGGGCCGCTCTCCATCGCCGCGTTCATGACCCAGGCGCTGCACGATCCGCAATACGGCTACTACGCAACGCGCGATCCGCTGGGCAAGGATTTCATCACCGCGCCCGAGGTCAGCCAGGTGTTCGGCGAGCTGATCGGGCTGTGGCTGGCACAGTGCTGGATCGATCAGGGCAAACCGAAACCCGCCCATCTCGTCGAACTCGGACCCGGACGCGGCACCTTGATGGCCGACGTCCTGCGTGCGCTGAAAGCCGTGCCGGAATTCCTCGGCGCCATAGATGTGGTGCTGGTCGAAGCAAGTCCGACGCTGAAGGCGATTCAACAGCAGAAGCTCAAAGACGCGCCGGTGAAAATCACCTGGCAGGACAGCTTTGCGGATAGCGCGGATAACACGCCGCTTTTTCTGATCGCCAACGAGTTCTTCGACGCGCTGCCGATCAACCAGTATGTGATGACGGAGCGCGGCTGGTGCGAGCGCATGGTCACGACCGACGCGAACGGCGCGCTGACCTTCGCGCTGGCGCCGGTGCCCACGCCCCTCGTCATTCCGGCCACGCGCGGCGTCGCCACACCAGGCGCCGTGTATGAGGTATCGCCGGCCGCGACCGCCATCGTGGAGGAGATCAGCCGTGTCATCGCCGCGAAGGGTGGCGCCGCGTTGATCGTGGATTACGGCTACGACGCCTATGGCGGGTTCGGCGAGACGTTTCAGGCGGTCGGCAATCACACATTCCAGGACGTGCTCGCCGATCCCGGCACGGTCGACCTGACGGCGCATGTCGATTTCGCAGCGCTGGCGGACGCGGCGCGCCGCGTGGATGCGGTGTCCTACGGGCCGCAATCGCAGGCGAGCTTTCTCACGAATCTCGGCATCGAGGGCCGCGCCATGCGGCTGGCCCATGCCAATCGCAACCAGGCAGCCGATATCGATGCCGCGGTCGACCGGCTCATCGGCCTCGACCGGATGGGTCTGCTGTTCAATGCGCTTGCGATCGTGTGCGACTATCTTCCCCTGCCTCCCGCGTTTAGCGCCGAGGACGACACGCCGCCTGATCCGGAGTCTGGGCTGGTGCTAGTGCGGGCAGAAAATCTCTCCACCGATCCGGATATCGAAGCCGGTTTCTTCGGACGACAGGGCGGCGTGTCGGCCGGCATCTATGCGTCCCTGAACTGTGGCCCCGGCTCCCGGGACGAGCGCGACAGCGTGCTGGAAAACCGCCGGCTGGCGCTTGGCGAGATCGCCCCGAACGCCAGCCTGGTTACGGTGCACCAGGTCCACAGCGCGAGAGTTGTCACCGTCACCGAGCCATGGGCTCTGGGCGAAGGACCGCAGGCCGACGCCATGGTTACCGACCAGCGGGAAATCGCCCTGGGCATCCTGACCGCCGATTGTGCGCCGGTGCTGTTTGCCGACAGCCAGGCAAAGGTGATCGGCGCGGCCCACGCCGGATGGAAAGGCGCGCTCGCCGGGATCGCCGACGAGACCATCGTGGCGATGGAAGCACTGGGTGCGAAGCGCTCGCGAATCGCCGCCGCGATCGGCCCCTGCATCTCGCAGGCGAACTACGAAGTGGGACCGGAGTTTCGCGCCACGTTCATCGCGGACGATCCGGAAAATGCCCAATTCTTCATCGCCTCAGACAGGGCACAACATTACCGCTTCGACCTGGAAGGCTATGTCGTCCACAGGCTGAAACGCGCGCGGATTGCGAGCATCGAACCGCTCTCGGCTTGTACCTATGCGCGCGAATCGGAGTTCTTCAGCTACCGGCGTGCGACACATCGCGGCGAGGCGGATTATGGCCGCGAAATATCGCTGATTGTGTTGATCTGAACACTTCTCCCCGCGGGGAGCAGTTGCTAAAAGCCGCCCGTCACCAAATCTTCACATCGGGATCGGGGTCGCGTTCATGAACGACAAGAATGGAACGCGGAACATGAAGCTGCTGGCGGCGAACTCCAACCGCGCGCTGGCAGACGCGATCGGCCAGTACCTGAAACTGCCAAACACCAAGGCGGTCGTGCGCCGCTTCGCCGACATGGAAGTGTTCGTCGAGATCCAGGAAAACGTCCGCGGCGAGGACATGTTCGTGATCCAGTCGACCAGCTATCCCGCCAACGATCACCTGATGGAATTGCTGATCGTGATCGACGCGCTTCGCCGGTCGAGCGCGCGCCGCATCACCGCCGTCATCCCCTATTTCGGTTACGCCCGGCAGGACCGCAAGGTCGGACCGCGCACCCCGATCTCCGCCAAGCTGGTCGCGAACCTGATCACCAACGCCGGCGCCGACCGCGTGCTGACCGTCGATCTCCATGCCGGCCAGATCCAGGGCTTCTTCGACATCCCGACCGACAACCTGTTCGCGATGCCGGTGATCGTGAAGGATATCGAGGAGTATCTCGGCACCAAGAATCTGATGGTCGTATCGCCCGATGTCGGCGGCGTGGTGCGGGCGCGCGCGCTGGCCAAGCGGCTCGGCGCCGATCTCGCCATCGTGGACAAGCGCCGCGAGCGCGCCGGCGAATCCGAGGTGATGAACATCATCGGCGACGTGAGCGGACGCTCCTGCGTCCTGATCGACGACATCGTCGATTCCGGCGGCACCATCTGCAACGCAGCGGCGGCACTTCTCGACGAAGGCGCGAAGGACGTGTGCGCCTATGCCACCCACGGTGTGCTCAGCGGCGGCGCGGTGGCGCGCATTCGCGAGTCCAAGCTCAAATCCATGGTGGTGACAGATTCGATCGCGGCGACCGAAGAGGTGCGCAAATGCGAGAAGATCCGCCGCATCTCCATCGCACCCCTGATCGGCGAAGCCATCCGCCGCATCAACATCGAAGAGAGCGTGTCGAGCCTGTTCGACTAGCGGCGCTTTTTGTGCTTCCGTTCCCTCAGCACAACGCGAGGAAGGAAGCACCATGACCGCTCTGTACGACATTCCGGTGAACCGCATCGACGGCGCGCCTGCGTCCCTCAAGGCGAACAAAGGCGAGGTTCTGCTCCTCGTCAACGTCGCCTCGAAGTGCGGACTGACGCCGCAATATGAAGGCCTCGAAAAGCTCCACGAGAAATACCACGGCAAGGGATTTTCCGTGATCGGTTTCCCGGCGAACAACTTCGCGGGTCAGGAGCCCGGCAGCAACGCCGAAATCAGTGAATTTTGTACCACCAAATTCGGCGTGCAGTTTCCGATGTACGAGAAGATCAGCGTGCGCGGCGACGACATGCATCCGCTCTATGCCGAACTCGTTGCCGAGCAGCCGTCGGCGCAGAAGAACGATCCGAGTCAGCTGCGCCAGATCCTCGACAAGAACGGCCTCGGCCCCAAGACCGACACCGAAGTAATGTGGAATTTCGAGAAGTTCCTGGTGAGCCGCGACGGCAAGGCCGTGGCCCGCTTCGCCCCCGACATCGCCCCGGACGATCCGCGGGTTACCTCCGCCATCGAAGCTGAACTCGCCAAGGGCTGAAGGACACAATCACACTCATAACCGCTGTCATCCCCGGCGAGTGGACGTGCGGAACGCGCGGCCGCGGGGTGAAGGGAATCCACGATAAGTAGTCTGCTCAGTGCGTTGAGTGGGCTCTCGCGCTGCCATTTGCACAGTCGAGGCACGGCTTATTCTGGGTCCCCTTCACCTCGCGCACGTGCTGTTGCACGTGCGCTCGCCGGGGATGACAGCCCCCTAATTCCATCAACATAGAATTTGCTCTAGGCTTCCCGTGGCAACATAAAAAACGGGAGGTTTTTCCATGCATGTCGGCAGCGCACTGATTTTCCAGGCGACGGATCCCAGCAGGACCGATCGCGATGTCTATAAGGCCGAACTCGCGCTCGGCGATCTCGCCGAACCGCTCGGTTTCGATTCCATCTGGGGCGTGGAGCATCACTTCACCGACTACACGATGTGCCCCGACGTGCTGCAGTACCTCTCTTACTGGGCGGGTCGCACCAAGCACATCAAGCTCGGCTCGATGGTCGTCGTCCTGCCGTGGCACGATCCCATGCGGGTGGCCGAGCAGATCTCGGTTCTCGATCACCAGTCGAACGGCCGCTTCATCCTCGGCATGGGCCGCGGGCTCGGCCGTGTGGAGTTCGACGGCTTCGGCGTCGACCAGAACACCGCGCGCGAGCGTTTCGTGGAGTCCGCCGAAATGCTGCTCACCGGACTCGAACAGGGCTGGTGCGAATACGACGGCAAATACATCAAACAGGCGAAACGCGACATCCGTCCGCGCCCTTTCAAGACATTCAAAGGCCGCACCTACGCCGCAGCCGTCTCACCGGAATCGTCGGAGATCATGGCGAAGCTCGGCATCGGCCTCCTCATCATTCCGCAGAAGCCGTGGGATGCCGTGACCACGGAGATGAACAACTACCGCGCCATCTACCGCCAGGTGAATCATGCCGATGCGCCGCCACCGGTGCTGGCAGGCTGGGTGTTCTGCGACAAGGACGCGAAGAAGGCCGAAGCGATGGCGCGCGAATATATCGGCGGCTACTGGAACACCGTGCTGAAGCACTACGAGTTGGCCGGCGATCATCTGACCAAGACCAAAGGCTATGAGAGCTACGGCGCCATGCAGCAGATGGTCCGCGCCGAAGGCGGCCAGGACGCGATGATCGATTTCTTCCTCGGTCTGCAGATCTGGGGCACGCCCGATCAGTGCTACGAGCGCGTCACGGATTTTGCCGGCCGCCTCGGCGCCGAGACCTTCACCGGCGTGTTCTCCTATGCCGGCATGCCGTACGACATGGCGGAGCAGAACATGCGCCTGTTCGCATCCGAGGTCGTTCCGCGGCTCAAGGCACATCAGCCGATCCGGGTCGCGGCGGAATAGGGTGCCGACGCCGGCCGACGTCAGGAAGATCTCGCTTGCGCTCGACGGCGTGAGCGAGGTCGACCATTTCGGCAGGCCGAGCTATCGCACCAGGAAACGCATCTTCGCGGTGATGCGTCCGGACGGCCTCTTCCTGCACCTGCCGGAGGAACGGAAAGAATTTCTGTTCGAAGCCGATCCGAGGACCTTCGTTCGATTCATGTGGGGCAAGCGTTCGAATGTGATCGTGCAGATCGATCGCGTTTCGAAGAAAGAACTCGAACGGCTGATCCACGAAGCGTGGACGTTCAACCTGCCGCCACCGCCGAAACCCAAGCGTATCAAGACGGTGAAAGCGAAGCCGCGCCCGAAGGTGTGAGAACACCCAAGGCGAAGATGAATGGCGCAGATTTAATCCAAGCGCCGTTAGCTTGGCGGCCGATTGAAGTTCCCCAATTTATGGATTCTTAGGATCGCCAATTCGTTGGTTAGCTTGTGGAAATCTGCGGGAACCGGCTTCTGAATCGATCGCAGAATCAAGCTGTTGGCGGGCACGCTATAGCCCCGGGCCATAAGCTGCAAAATCGCTTGCGCAAGATCATCTGCATACTGACAACACTTCGGGTTGTAGAACGATTCCCATTCGAATCGACTTTAGCGAAAGCGATCACAGGGCTGCTAAAGCGCAATTTATGTTGGCACCCGAACAACGTCGACATTCCACACGCTTAGCGCATCGTTTCTGCGGGCTTTGTGTTGGGGTTTGTCATGCTGTCGAGAAGTGTCGCGCTCTGCGCCGCGTTTCTTTGCACCGGTCAGATTGCGGGGGCGCAGCAAGCCGCTGCGCCGCAAGCCGTGGTCCACACCGCCGATCTGCGCGTCGTGCGCGGCGAAATTCCATCCCGCGATGTCCTTGAGAACAACGCGGCGCGGCTGGCGGTCGGCGCCAACCTATCGCCCGACGAACCGTCGCGCGCCCAACTGCTGGGCGTCCTCATGCTGATGTCGTTACAGGAACGCCCGGTGCAGCAGGGGGAACGCTGATGAAGACGATCTTGCATGCCGCAGCATCGGCTGCGCTGCTCGCGCTGGCGGTAAGTCCTGCGTCGGCGGAAGGACAAGCGCTTCCGGCCTGGGCAACCGTCTTTGCCGGAGAAAAGCTCGTCGCCGTCGACGGCTCGAGCCTCTCGCTCATCCCGACCGGCAACGGTCTCACGCTCACGCGGCTTTCGCCGGGCGGCGCGACGCAGAGCACCGTCTACACCCTGATGTCCGAAAAGATGGGTTCGATCGCCGACGGCGGCGACCTGGGCCATGTGACGGGTTTCTTCCGGATCACCGATATCGGATTGAACGCCGAGTATGGCGACGGCCGCACCGAGCAACTGTTCGCGAATGCAGGCGGAGGACTTTCGCTGAGCGGACACGGTGCGGGCGCCGCGAACTGCGCATCCTGGTATCCCGCTGGTCATGTGTTCGGCGCGGCCGAACGACGGGCCGCCGTTGCCGCTTACGCGGCGAGCCTCGGCGTCGCGCAGACCGGCAAGGGCAAACCCGTACCGGTCGCGACCTGCCCTGCGCCAGCGCAGACGCGCATCGCGCAAACGCCAGCCGCGGCACCGGGACTGCTCGCGCCGACAACCGCTGTCGCGGTGCGCAATTCCGAGGTCCATGCGGTGAACGACACGGTTGCCGCGGTGCCGGGCGTCACGGCTTCGTTGCAGCCGGGTGCGGCGAAGCAGATGACGGCTGCAGCACCCGCGCCTGCCACGGCAGTCTTGCCCGTTGCGGCAACGATACCGGCTTCGGAAACGGGTCACGGTGCTTCGACCTGCCTGAGCGTCGAAAGCGACGGCGCGAGTCTCGGCTTCCGCAATCACTGCCTGTTCAACGTCCAGTTCGTCTATTGCCTGCAGAACAGGGACGACCCACAGGCGTTGTGCAATGTCGAAACGCGCGCGGGCACCGTGCCGGCGAACGCCTTCGTCGCCCTGCTGTCGGACACGAACATCAAACCGGAAGATGCCGAGCACGATTTCCGTTGGGTGGCGTGCAGCGGAAGCGGCGTCACCGCCTATCTCGACCGTGCCGAACCGCCGAGCGGGCGCTGCGTACGCCCGAATGCTTCCTGAACAGACTTCACAGAAGGGGACTTACCATGAAGAAGACGATCCTGAGGACCACAACGGCCTGTCTTGCCGCAGTCGCCATGACCGGGCAGGCTTTCGCGAGCGGCAGCTGCGCGAAGCCGGCTGAGTATGCCGCACTGAAAACCGCCGCGATCCAGCAGCGGCTGATGGTGGCGGCGCTCTATTGCGACGATGTCGGCGCCTACAACCGCTTCGTCCTTTCCTATCGCGGCGCGTTGCAGGATTCCGACGCAGCCCTGCTCGGCTACTTCAAGCGCACCGGAGGCGGGCGTGCAGGGGAAGCGGGCTATCACGCCTACAAGACCTCGCTTGCCAACCGCTATTCGCTGCAGAGCATCCGCCGCCGGGGAGAATTCTGCGACACCGCAACGGCGGCGTTCAGCTCGTCCAGCGATCCGCTCAACGCCACCCTTGGCGACTTCATCAACACGGTTTCGGTGCCGGAGGCCGATCCCTATGCCTGCCTGACGGTCGAGGCACGGGTGGAGACAGTCACCGGCGGATCGTCTGGCGGTAGCGGCCCGATGCTGGCGGCCCGGCGCTAAAGCTCGCCCTCGGGCCAGCCGCCGGCCACGAATGTTTCGAGAAGCTGCACGAACTCCAGCGGCGTCTCGATCGACGGGATGTGGCCGACATCTTTAAGCACCGCGAGCCGCGCGTTGGGGAAAACGCGCGCGGCAGCTTCGCCGACGGCAAGCGGTATCAGTTCGTCCTGATCCCCCCAAATCAGGAGCGTGGGGACCCGGATGCGGCGCAAAGCGGCGGTGTCCGGGTCGCCCTTCCCAAGTCCGCTTTCGCGCATGATCGCCATGCGCGTCTCGTCGTGGTCGTAGATCTGCGCCCGCTGCAGATAGCCGTCGACCTCCGCTGCCACCTCGTCGCTGACGAAGCCGCGTGCATCGGGCTTCGGCGGTTTGATCTGCCCGACCGCACCGCCGACGATCACCAGCCGCCCGATCGCCGGCAGCCCCAACGCTTCGGCGCGCGCGGCATAGTTCGTCACGGCCCACCCGCCGAACGATTCACCCACCAGCGTGAAATCGCTCAGGCCCAGCGCTTCAAAGAAACCGCCGAGGTAGCGCGCCATGGACTCGTTATCGTAAGGGATTGCCGGCCGCTCCGATGGCGCGAAACCGACATGCTGGACCGCGATGACGCGATGGGTCTCCGCCAGCGCGTCGTAAATGCGGCCCCATTCGAAATCGGCCGAGCCGCTGAAGCCGTGCAGCAGGACGATCACCGGTCCCTGCCCCGCTTCGTAATAGGTCACACGCGCACCCAGCACCTGGATATCGCGCGGCGGCGGCATGTTCCAGTCGGGACGCGGCGCACGGCTCGGCATGGTGTGCGCTATACCTTCTTGGGCGGCAGTTTGGTGAAGGCACCCAGCATGCAGATCGAATGATCCTGCAGCACACGGATCGTCTGGAGATTCTCGCACACTTCGCGGTCTGCGAATGGCTCGTAGACGAAGCCATTGAAGCGCAAGCCCGGACAGGCGTTCTTCAGTTCGTTGCTCCACTGCGTACCGTCGATCATATGGAAGACCAGATGATGCGCGTCCGGCACGCTGGTGCTCTTGATCCGCACGGTGTCCAGACAGACCGGCGCGGCCGCAGCGGGGATCGCGACAAACGCTGTAAGCAGAACGGTGGCAAACGCTTTCTTCATGACGGTCCTCCTGTTCCTGCCAGTTTCACGCGCGCGGCTGAACCCGCGATGAACAACCTGAACCGGTCCGCCCCGAACCACAAGACCGCGCTTGCTTTCCGCGGCGGCGTTTGCCCCATTGTTGTGCGCGAAGGAAATAATCCATGGACCTGAACTGGAGCGCGGCGGACCGGCAGTTTCGCGATGAAGTGCGAGACTTCCTCGACACCGAGCTGACGCCGGAGCTTCGCCGGAAGGGTAAGACGCTCACCAGCGTCTATGCCGATTATGAGACCGGCATGGCGTGGCAGCACATCCTGCATCGTAAACGCTGGGTCGCGCCGGCATGGCCGGTCGAATATGGCGGCTGTGGCTGGAGCGTCGTGCAGCGCTACATCTGGGCGAGCGAAACGGCAGCCGCCGGCACGCCGCCGGTCTCCCCGATGGGGATCGGCATGTGCGGACCGGTCCTGATCGGTCACGGCACGCCGTCGCAGAAAGCACATTACCTGCCACGCATGTTGTCGGGCGAGGATTTCTGGTGCCAGGGCTATTCCGAACCCGGATCGGGATCGGATCTCGCATCGCTCCAGATGAGCGCGGTCGAAGACGGCGACGACTTCATCTGCAACGGCCACAAGATCTGGACCACGCATGCCAACGTCGCGAACTGGATCTTCTGCCTGGTGCGCACGTCGCGCCAGAAGATCCCCCAACTCGGCATCACCTTCCTGTTGATCGACATGAGGACGCCCGGCGTGACGGTGAAGCCGATCATCATGCTGAGCGGCGAGCACATCCAGAACGAGGTGTTCTTCACCGACGTGCGCGTGCCGAAGGCGAACGTGGTCGGCAAGGTCGGCGAAGGCTGGACGGTCGCCAAATACCTGATGCTGTTCGAACGCGGTGGCGGTATCAGCACACCGGGCCTGAAGGTGCGGCTCGAGAAAATCCGCACGATGGCGAAAGCGGAGCAGCTCGACGATGCGTTTGCGGTGAAGCTCGCGCAGGCGGCGGTCGATGTTGCGGCGCTCGAAGCGATCGAATTGCGCACCATGTCGAAGCTGTCCAACGGCGAAGCCCCGGGGCCGGAATCTTCGCTGATGAAGATGGTGGGCACCGAATTCAGCCAGCGGCTGACGGAACTGGCTCTGGAGGCGATCGGCACCTATGCCCTGCCCTATCAGCCGTGGGCGACATCGCCCGGTGGACCGGTGCCCCACGCTGCCGCGCGCTCGACCAATGCGATTCCGGCCGGGCCAGACTATAGCTGGACGGTGACGGCCAAGTATTTCAACGACCGCGCCGGCTCGATCTATGCCGGCACCAACGAAGTGCAGCGTAACATCATGGCGAAAGCTATCCTGGGACTCTGAACGGAGGACGGCATGGATCTGCAACTGAAGGACAAGGTGATCTTCGTCGCGGGCGGCAGCCGCGGGATCGGCCTCGGCATCGTCGAAACATGCTTGAAGGAAGGCGCGAAGGTCGCCCTCGTCGCGCGCGGTGCGGAAGCGCTGGAAACGGCGCGGGCGCGGCTTGCCGCACAGTATGGCGCGGATCGTATCTGGGCGGCGACGGGCGACATGACGGATGCCGGCGCGATCGAAAGCGCGCTGGAGCGCGTCGAGAAAGAGTTCGGCCCCCTGTGGGGCGCGGTCGCCAATGTCGGCATCTATCCGACGCCGCCGGGCTTCGATGTCTCCGACGAGAACTGGGGCGGCGCTTTCAACCAGAATTTGGATTCGGCATTCCGGCTGGCACGCGCGTCGCTGAAGCGCATGACACCGCGCAAGGAAGGCTCGTTCCTGTTCATCAGCTCGATCGCGAGCCTCGGCGCGCTCGGCACGGCGATCACTTACGGCACCGCCAAGGCGGCGATGAACCATCTGTCGAAAGAGCTCGCGAAGCTGGTCGGTGCGAGCGGCGTGCGGGTGAACACCATTGCGCCGGGCAACATCATCTTTCCCGGCGGCAGTTGGGAGAAGAACTCGACGGGCGAGCGCGCCGAAGCGTGGGCGCGCTGGCTGAAACGCGAAGTCCCGATGCGCCGCTACGGCACGCCGGACGAGATCGGCGCCGCCGCCGCGTTCCTGTTGAGCCCGATGGCGAGCTTCATCACCGGCGCCATCCTGCCGGTGGATGGCGGACAAACGAAGTAAGGCCCTCCAACATCAAAACTTGTCATCCCGGCCGCAGTGGATCGCAGCGAAACGGAGCGCCGGGAGCTATTCTTCAGCCTGCGTGGTGGCGGCCAGTTCATTTTCGGCGTGAGCAACTTGCCGGGCCGATAGGTCCCGGAGCGCGCGATGCTGACGCATCGCTTGTCCGGGATGACAAGTGAAGGGGGGGAGAAAGTTTTCTACCCAATCTTCCCCAACGCCCGCGTGAACAGGTTCACCGTCGATGCATGCAGCGCGTCGCCGGTTTCTTTCGGCGCGCGGCCGGCGCAGGCGCGGGCGTAGGTGCCTTCGAGGATCGCGCCGAGCTTGTAGCAGGCGAGCACCTCGTACCAGTCGGCATGCGAGACATCGAGCCCGGTGCGATCGGCGTAACGCGAAACGATCTCGTCGCGGGTGGGAAATCCGCTCCACGGCATCACCGGGCCTTCGGTTGCACCGTCGGCCGGCCAGAACGACAACAGCCAGCCGAGATCGACCAGCGGATCGCCGAGCGTCGTCAACTCCCAATCGACCATCGCGGTCAGCGCCGGCCCGTTCCAGTCGTAGAGCACGTTCCCGAAGTGATAGTCGCCATGGATGATACCCGGCTTGAACGTCGCCGGGCGGTGCGCATTCAGCCACGTACCGACCGCATCGACTCCCGGAATGCCAGAGAGACCGGGCCAGCCCGGATGTTCGGCATAGCTGTCGAGCTGCGCACGCCAACGTCCCACTTGCCGCTCCAGAAAACCGTCGATCTTGCCTAGCGTCGAAAGCCCACGCACCGCGTAATCCACCTGCGCCAGCGCCGCGATGGCGTCGACCATCTCGAACCCCATCTGGCGGCGGATGGCGGCGTCGTTCGCGTGCAGCGCCGGCATTTCCTCGCGCGGCGTGAAACCCGCAACCGGCTCCATCAGGTAGAACGCGGTGCCGAGCACGCTCTCATCGCCGCACGCCGCAATCATGCCGGGGTGGCGCACGTCGGTGCCGGCGAGCGCCGCCAGCACGCGCGCCTCGCGCCGCATCGTCTCATTGGAATTGGCGCGCAGATGTTTCGGCGGCCGCCGCAGCACGAACGGTCGGCCGCCGCGCATGAAATGCAGCAGGATATTCTGTGTGCCGCCGCCCAGCAGATGTGGATTCTCGATTTCGCCGCGCGGCAGTCCCTGTTCGTCCATCCACGCCGACAGCGCGGGGAGCGCGATCATCGTCTCCCAATCCTGATCGCCGCGCGGGACCTTCGTGGAGACAGGCTCAGCCATCTTTGTCCATCCGCAGGATCGCGAGCGCCTGTTCGGCGAGATGCGGCACGCCGTTGACGGCTGGCCGGTCCGACGGCGCGACACCGTTCAATACGCGGCGATAGACGCCCTGCGAGATCGACGCGAGACGGAATGCGCCGAATGCGACATAGAAATACCAGTGCGGAATCCCTTCGCGGCCGGTGCGGCGGCAATAGGCTTCGCGATACGCGGCCTCGGTCGGAATCCCGCTTGTCGCGAAATCGACTCCGATCAGGCTGCCCCAGCTTTGCGAATCCGAATGCCAGAGGAAGCCGTTATAGGCGATGTCGGCGAGCGGATGGCCGATGGTGCAGAGCTCCCAGTCCAGCACCGCGATCAGTTTCGGTTCGGTCGGGTGGAACATGGTGTTCTCCAACCGGTAGTCGCCATGGGCGATCGAAACGGAATCGTCCGGCGGGATCCGTTTGGGCAAAACTTCGATCAGCTCTTCCATCGCCGGGATGTGTTCGCTTTCGGCGCCGCGATACTGCTTGATCCAGCGTGCGACCTGGCGTTCGAAATAGCCGCCGGGCTTGCCGAAATCGCCGAGGCCCACGGCCTGGTAATCGACCTTGTGCAGCTTTGCGAGCGTCGCGTTCAGTTCGTCGTAGATGGCGCTGCGCTCTTTCGGCGAAAGACCCGGCAATGTCGCATCGCGGAAGATGCGCCCTTCGAGAAAATCCATCACGTAAAATGCAGTACCGATGATGCTGTCGTCCTGGCAGAGATGGCGCATGCGCGGTACCGGCACGCCAGTATTCTCCAGTGCCTTCATCACGCGGTATTCGCGGTCGACCTGATGCGCGCTCGCCAGCAACTGTCCCGGCGGCTTCTTGCGCAGCACGTAGGCGAGCGGACCGTTCGGGCCTTCCGTGGTCAGCTTGAATGTCGGGTTGGAGGCGCCGCCTTTGATCTGCTGCACCCGCAGGTTGGCGCCGAAGCCGTCGATATGGGTTTCGAGATAGCGCCGCAGTCCCGCTTCGTCGAAGCGGTGCGCCGGGGCCACTTCACCGACAAGATCGTCACTCATACTGCTCTCCCAAACTGCGCCATTGGTACAGGCATCGGCGCAGCAGGGGAACGCTGTCGCTCCGGAAACCTTGGCGCGCAGCACGCGTTCCGGGGTGTCAAACCGCGGCACGGCCGGTACTGTGCGGCCCGAAACAGGATCGTTCATGCCCGCATCGCGCACCTTCCGGCTGGATTCGGACGAAGACACGCTTTTGTTCCAGTCGGTGGACGGGGCGATGCCTGCGCTCGTCTATTGGGGCCCTCGGCTGGGAGCCGATGAAGATGCCGGCGCTTGGGTCGAGCGCGGCGTACCCAATGGCGGGTTGGACAGCGGTGAAGCGCTGAGCATCTTGCCGGAAGCGGGCCGCGGCTTCTTCGGCCATCCGGGCCTTTCGGTGCATCGCGGCGGGCGCGATTTCGTCACCCAGTTCATGCTGCTCCGGACGGAGGAAGCGCCACAGCGGCTGGTGTTCGAACTGCGCGACACGATGGCGGCGCTCGACGTTCTCCTCGAACTCACCATCGATGCCCCGACCGGCATGATCACCAGCCAGACCAAGCTGACGAATGTGGGCGACGCGGGTCTCGAACTGCAGTGGCTGGCAGCGTGCGCCCTGCCTGTGCCGCACAGCGAAATCCTGCTGTTCGACGGCCGCTGGGGGTTCGAGTTTCAGCCGGTGCGCCAGACGCTGAAAACGGGCGCGTTCGTCAAGGAGAACCGGACCGGCCGCACCTCGCATTCCAGCTGGCCGTTTCTGGTTTCCGGCGAGCCGGGCTTTTCCGAAACCAGCGGCGAAGTGTTTGCCTTTCATCTGGGCTGGAGCGGCGACCACAAGCTCGTCGCCGACAAACTACGCGACGGCCGTATCCAGGTGCAGGCCGGCGCGCTGTTCGCACCAGGCGAGATCGTCCTGGGCGCGAACGAATCCTACGCCACGCCCACCGCCTATGCGACGCGCAGCGTGCATGGGCTGAACGGCGTCTCCGATCGCTTCCATCCGTTTGTGCGCGAGCATGTTCTGGGCGGACGGCTCAAAGGCAAAACGCGCCCAGTGCATTTCAATTCGTGGGAAGCAGTCTATTTCGATCACGATTCGGAAAAGTTGAAACAGCTTGTCGATCTTGCCGCCGATGCCGGAGTCGAACGCTTCGTGCTCGACGACGGCTGGTTCAAAGGGCGACCGAACGACAAATCGGGCCTCGGCGATTGGCAGGTCGACCCCGCGAAATATCCGAACGGTCTGAAGCCGCTGATCGATCAGGTGCACGCGCGCGGCATGCGCTTTGGATTGTGGGTCGAGCCGGAGATGGCGAATGCGGATTCCGATCTCTTGCGCGCGCATCCGGACTGGACGCTGCATGTCGAAGGCCGCAGCCAGCCGCTCGGCCGCGGGCAGTATGTGCTCGACCTCACGCGCGAGGAGGTGTGGGACAACATCTTCGGCCAGATCGACATGCTGCTGCGCGAGAACGCGATCGCCTATCTCAAATGGGACATGAACCGCGATCTCACCCACGCCGCGAGCCTCGGCCGCCCGGCTGGCGACGCGCAGACCCGCAGCGTCTATCGCCTGATCGATGCGTTGCGCGCGGCGCATCCGCACGTCGAGATCGAGTCCTGTTCGTCCGGCGGCGGACGCGCCGATTTCGGCATCCTGGCGCGCACCGATCGCATCTGGACCTCGGATTGCAACGATCCGATCGATCGCCAGCACATCCAGCGCGCGTTTTCCTATTTCCTGCCGCCGGAGATTATGGGCAGTCATGTCGGCGCGCGGCGCAGCCACACGACGGGCCGCGTGACCGGCATCGCGATGCGCGCCTTCACCGCGTTCTTCGGCCATATGGGGATCGAGGCTGACCTGTCGCAGATGGATGACGGCGAACGCCAGCGCCTCGCCGATATCATCGCACTTCACAAGCAATGCCGCGGCATCATTCATGCCGGGCGGGTGACGCGCCTCGTCCACGACGATCCGGCCTGCTGTGCCTTCATGGTGTCGGATAGCGGCAAGGCGCTGGTTTCGGTCGCACAACTCGATACCCCGCGACTGATGCCGCATCTGCCGTTGCGGCTTGCAGGTCTGGATGCGGCCGCGCGCTACAAAGTGCAACTGCTCAACCCGCTGCCGCACGTGCGGATGAAAAGCGAACCCGCTACCCTGCGCGGCGAGGCCTTTGTCACCAGCGGCGCCGTGCTGATGCACGCCGGACTCACATTGCCGCAATTGATGGCGGGCGAGATCGCGGTGTTCGCGGTGGAAGAAACCGCTTGACCGGACTCGCCACCCGCTTTCACGCCCGCTTCGGCACCGTGCCGCGCCTGTTCCGCGCGCCGGGGCGGATCAACATCATCGGCGAGCACACGGACTACACCGGCGGCCTGGTGATGCCGTCTGCGATCGACCGCTGGTGCACCGTCGCCGCCACGACGAACGGAACGCGCGCACTGAATGTGATCGCAGCATCGTTCGGCAAAGAAGCACAGGCCGATCTCGACGCGCTGAAGCCCGATGGCAGCTGGATTGACTACGTGGCCGGTGTCGCTGCCGTCCTGATGCAGAACGGTATCGCCGTGCCGGGCGCCGATCTGATGATCGAAAGCGATGTGCCGGTGGGCGCGGGGGTCAGTTCTTCCGCCGCATTGGAAATATCGGTGGCACATGGGCTGCTCGCGCTGGCGGGCGTGGACGCGGACGGCGTTCAAATCGCGCGCTGGGCACAGGCGGCGGAAAACAGTTTCGTCGGCATGCCGTGCGGGATCATGGACCAGTTCGCCTCCGCCAACGGACGCGCGGATGCCGCGCTGCTGCTCGATTGCCGCAGCCTTGCGGTGCGCATGGTGCCGCTGCCCCGCGAGGCCGCGTTCCTGATCGTGAACAGCATGGTCAGGCACGCACACACCGAAGGCGCTTATCGCAGCCGCCGAGCCGATTGCGAAACTGCGGCGCAGACTTTGGGTGTGCCGAGCCTGCGAGACGTCGATAAGTCGGCGCTGCCTGCCGCCCTCGCAAAACTCTCGGACGGTCCGGCCAAACGTTGCCGTCATGTGGTAACGGAGAATGCGCGGGTCGAAGCGGCGGCGGCCGCGATGATCGCCGGCGACCTGCCGGCGTTGGGTGCATTGCTCAACGCTTCGCACGCCAGCCTGCGCGACGATATGGAAGTGAGCGTGCCGCAGGTGGACGAATTGGCCGCCATCGCGCAGAAAACACCGGGTGTGTTCGGAGCGCGGATGATGGGCGGCGGATTCGGCGGGTGTGTCATAGCGCTGGTGGCTGCCGATAAAGGCGAAGCGGCGCGCACGACTATCGTGGAGCGTTATGCGCGCGTGATCGGCACAATGCCCGATGCCTTCATCTGCCGCGCGGTCGATGGCGCAGGCGAGATCGCGGCATGAGCGCAGAGCGGCGGCAGAACCTTCTCACCGGCGACTGGATCCTGGTATCGCCGCACCGGCTCAGCCGGCCCTGGCTCGGTGCAACCGACGCGCCGCAATCGGCGCCTGCCATGAAACACGATCCGGATTGCTATCTGTGCCCCGGCAACGCGCGTGCCGGCGGCGTGCGCAATCCGGACTACACGGGCGTCTATGTGTTCGACAACGATTTCGCCGCGCTGCTGCCGGACGCACCATCCATCGCCGCGACCGATCCGGTGCTGGTGTCGGAGCCGGAGAGCGGCATCTGCCGCGTGATCTGCTACACGCCGGACCACAGCCTCACCATGGCGCAGATGAGCCGGGCGCAGATTCGCAGCGTGGTGGATGTGTGGGCGGCGCAGTTCTGCGAACTGGCGGCGCGGCCCGATGTCGGCGCCGTGACGATCTTCGAAAACCGTGGCGCGATGATGGGCGCGAGCAACCCGCATCCGCACGGCCAGATCTGGGCGACGCGCAGCGTGCCGAACGAACTCGCGCGCGAAGACGAACGCCAGCGGGTGTGGATGGGCGATCACGGCGAGCCGTTGCTGTCGTCCTATCTCGCGCGCGAACTGTCGGACGGTTCGCGGATCGTGTGCGAGAACGAGACCTTCGTGGCGCTGGTTCCGTTCTGGGCGGCATGGCCGTTCGAGACGCTGATCTTGCCGCGCCGGCCGGTGAGCGGGCTCGACGGTCTGACGACGCAGGAGTTCGACGATCTCGCGGATGCGCTGCACCGGGTGACGAAGGCGTACGATGCGTTGTTCGGGGTGCCGTTTCCCTATTCGATGGGACTGCATCAGCGGCCTTGCCGGGTGACCGACGAGTCGCATTTCACCCTGCACGTGCATTTCTATCCGCCGTTGTTGCGCTCCGCGTCGGTGCGCAAATTCATGGTCGGGTTCGAGATGCTGGCGATGCCCCAGCGGGATATGACGCCGGAAGAAGCGGCCGAACGGTTGCGGGCTGTGCTGTGACGCCGTTCGGCATCCTGCCCGATAGCCGCACGGTCGACGCGTTCACCCTCACGAACGGCGATCTGACGGTTCGCATCCTGACCCTCGGCGGCATCATCCAGTCGCTGCTTGCGCCGGATCGTGACGGAAAGCACGCCGATGTCGTGCTTGGGTTCGCGACGCTCGAAGATTATCTGCAAGACACCGAATCCCACGGCGCGCTGACCGGACGTTATGCCAACCGCATCGCGGGCGGGCGCTTCACGCTCGACGGGCATGAATATCGTCTTTCACAAAACGCCGGCATCGACACCCTCCACGGCGGTGCACACGGCTTCAACCGCGCGCTCTGGCGGGTAGAAGATGCAACGGCAAAGTCGCTGACACTCTCGCATGTCAGCCCCGATGGCGATCAGGGCTTTCCCGGTGCGTTGTCCGTGACCGTCGCCTACACGCTCGCAGACAACGCGTTGCAAATCGATTTCCAGGCTACGACGGACGCACCCACGGTGCTGAACCTCTGCAACCACGCCTATTGGGATCTGGGCGGGCGCGGAAGCATTCTGGATCACACCTTGCGGGTGAACGCCGATGCCTTCACGCCGATGAACGAGCGCTTCATCGTGACCGGCGAAATCCGCGACGTGACCGGCACGCCGTTCGATTTCCGCGCACCGGCACGTCTGGAAGTGCGCGTGAAGGATCGCGCCGAACCGCAGATCAAACTGGCCGGCGGTGTCGACCACAATTTCGTGCTGCGCCATCGCGCGCCGGGCGATCTCACAACGGCCGCGATTCTTGCCGACGACATCTCCGGCCGCGTGCTGGAGGTGCAGACCACCGAACCTGGCCTGCAGGTCTACACCGGCAACAGCCTGCGCGGCGGTCCGAACGGCAAGAACGGCGCGCCCTATCCGCGCTGGAGCGGCATCGCGCTGGAGACGCAGCACTTTCCCAACTCGCCGAACGAGCCGTCGTTTCCGTCAACCGTGCTGCGCCCGGGAGAAACATTCCCCTCGCAGACACGCTTTCGCTTCACGACGCGCGCGCGTTAACCCTCCAACTGGACGGCGCATGCGCCAGCGTGCGAAATTGCGCGCGCAAATCTCTCAATGTCCACGCCATGCCGCAGGAAACGCTTCACGCGTCGCTCTATCGCGATGCCGGGACATACGAGACCGAACGCCGGAAGATATTTGGCCGCTCTTGGCAATTCCTCGGGCATGAAAGCCAGCTGGCCCAGCCTGGCCACTATCTCGCGGTGACGATCGCCGGCTATCCGCTGATCGCGGTGCGCGGCAAGGATGGCGTGATCCGCGCCTTTCACAATGTCTGCCGTCATCGCGCCGGTCCTCTCGCGGACGACGGCACAGGTGCGTGTGCCGATTTTCTCACCTGCCGCTATCACGGCTGGCGCTATGCGCTCGACGGACGGCTGGCAGCGGCGCGCGATTTCGGACCGGCGCCGGATTTCGATCCGCGCGCCTTCGGCCTGCACCGGCTGGAATGCCAGACCTGGCGCGGTTTCGTGTTCGCCAACATGGACCTCGAGGGCGAGCCGCTGCACCGCGCAATCGCACCGCTCGACCGCGCGACACGCAGCTTCAACTTCGACGACATCGTCTTCACGCGGGCGACGACGCATCGCATCCGCTGCAACTGGAAGACCTATGCGGAGAATTATCTGGAAGGCTATCACATCCCGCTGGTGCATCCGGGGTTGAACGCGGCGGTCGATGCAGCGCATTACGCCGTGCGGGTCGAGGATGCGGTCGCGTTCCATCACGCGCCGCCGCGCGACGGTTCGCCGGTGGCCGGCCAATGGGCGCTCTTGTGGCCAAGCCTTGCGGTCAACGTCTACGCCAACGGCGTGATGATGGAGCGCATCGTTCCGGAAGGACACACCCACACACGGCTCGATTATCTCTATTTCTTCGAGAAGGACCTGGCGCCGGAAGAAGCGGATCGCGCCGTGCAGTCGTCCGAAACGACGACCGAAGAAGACGTGACGATCACCGAAGCGGTGCAGCGCAATCTCGACGCCGGTATCTACCAGACCGGCCGCCTGTCGCCGCGCCACGAAGGCGCGGTCGGCTGGTTCCAGAATGCTATCGCGCAAGCGCTGAAGGCTTAAACCGCGTTCACCCTCCCCTTGAGGGAGGGTCGAAAAATCCAAGAGCGATAGCGAAGGATTTTTCGGGGAGGGGCTCTGGGTACTGAAGAACCCCTCGCCGAAATTTGCTCCGCAAATTTCGACCCTCCCTCAAGGGAGGGTGAAGCTACCTCTGTTCGGTCAGCGCGCGTAAAATCATTATTTGTTGTCGGCGTCCGCGCCGAACTTCTGCGAGAACTTCAGTCCGATCAAGCGCGGGTGGTTCGGGACCACGTACGGCTCGTTACCGCAGACCAGTGTGTTGCATTCGGCGAAGCGATAGAGTTGCCCGCGCTCGTCGAATGCATTCTGGACCATCAGCTCCAGTTCGGAATTGCCCCAGTCGATGCCCGCCGTGAAATCGAACGACGCGAAGGACGGCATTTCGCCGATCAAGCCGCGCACCGGCTGCTGCACGCCCGTGATCGGATTGAAATCGCGAACGCGCAGATCGGGCCATGAGGCGCTCTGATAGCTCATCGCGCCCTGGACATGCGCCATCACATCGTTGAAGGCGTTCCAGTTGTAGCGGCCGATAAGGTTGCCCTTGAGCCGCGGCACGCCGGGAAGCGACGTTCCGCTGGGCGAATCCGGTATAGCGGGATCGAGCGGACCGGGGCACTGGGTGATCGTTTTCCCCTGGAACACCTTGCCGCAATAGTCCGACGTCAGGAACGCGTCGTTATACGCGCCGTTGGCGGAGAACATGAAGTGCTCGTTCGGCTGCCAGACGACTTCGCTCTCCAGGCCGTAAATGCGCGCAGTGCCTGCGTTGTGGATTTCGGTGAACGAGTTGAGGCCGAGGAATGAAAACTGGAAGTCCTGCCAGTCTTCCAGGTAGGCCGACCCGTTGAATCGGACCTTGCCGTCATCCAGCGTCGTCTTCCAACCCACTTCGTAGTTGAAGAGCTTGTCGGGATTGTAGGGCGGAATCTGGTTCGGCGGAGGATTGTCGCGCCGGTTGACGCCGCCCGGCCGGAAGCCGGTGGAGACCGTGGCATAGACCATCTTGTCGTCGTCGATCTGCCAGGAGAGGTTGACCTTGTGGGTCCAGCCGCTTTCGTTCACGCGTTTGTCGAGATCGGTACACGGCGTATTCGCCACGATCGGCGCCGCAAAACACTGCGAGACGCCGGTATGCGAACTGAACGCGTCGCTGAAGCCGAAGAAACCGTACAGGCTGTTGTCGGCCCAGAACGCGCGTCCGCCGGCCGTGAACTTCAGGTTATCGGCGATGTCCCATGTCACTTCGCCGAAGATCGCGTAGTCGCGATCGATGCGTTCCTGGTTGGTGAGCCAGATCGTGTCCGTCCATCCCGGCACGGAAAGCAGCGGACCGAGACCGGCGATCTTGTAGTCCTGCCCGATGTGATGGCTCTGGCGCTCGTAGAACGCGCCACCCACGAAGCGCACCGGAGAATCGTCCGGCGTCGTGAAGCGCAGTTCGTGACTTTCCTTGGTGAACCGGTCGTAGCCGATGATGTATTGCGACGGGTCGATGAGATGGCCGGGCGCGTCATAGATGTAGGCGCCGTAGCCATAGATCTTGTCGTAGAAATACGAGTAATCGGTGTAGTCGTTGGCGGTGTGCAGGATGCGGTTCATGTAACCACCGGAATACACCACGCCGACATCGCCGATCTTGCCTTCGATGGTCAGCGCGGCTTGGTACCACTTGTCGTGGGCGTAGTCCGGATTGAAGTGCTGGACTTCGAGATCGCCGACCGAAGGATCGTAGGCAAACGATCCGTTGGCCCGGGTATCCTGGGCGATGATCGTGGGGGTGATCGACCAGTTGTCGTTCAGGTCGATCTTCAGCGCGGCGCGGCCGCCATAGGTGTCGGTGAAATTGAAGTTGTCGCGCACCAGATTGGCGTTGTTGATCGTGATGCCCGACGAGGGGAAGGTGCGCGTGCCCGGCACGTTGTCGACATAGCCCGCGTCGTGCTCGTCGAACGCGACAAGGCGGATGGCGATGTTGTCGGCGAGCGGGACGTTGACATAGCCCTCGGCGGTGTAGCCCTGACTGCCGTGCGCGACCGTGTTGGCCTGCAGATCGTATGAGGCCGAAAAACCGGTCGGGTCGGGCTTGTTGGTGATGATGCGGATGGTGCCCGCTTCGGAGCTCGCGCCGTAGAGCGTGCCCTGCGGTCCCTCCAGGACCTCGACGCGGTTGATGTCGTAGGTGTGGACGTCCAGCGCACCGCCGATGGTCGTCACCGGCTGTTCGTCGAGATAGATGCCGACGGTCGGCAGCGATCCGGAGTGGTTGCCGTCGTTGCCGCTCGACACGCCACGCATCGTCACGGTGGCGAAGCCGGGGCCGCCGGCGCCGCCGTTCTGGCCGCCTGCCGTGTAGGTCACGCTCGGCACGTATTTTATGTAATCTGAGAAGCTCTGGACGTTGAGCTGCTGCAATTTCTCACTGCCCAGCACCTGGATGGCGAGCGGCGCTTTCTGGACGTCTTCGCTGCGTTTTTCCGCCGTCACGACGACGGTTTCGATCTGCGCTGCGGCGGGCGTCGCGCCTGCCAGCACCGTCGACGCCAGCAAAAACGGCAGCAGCCTCGTGTTGCCACGGCTGCGCACCAAGCGGTCCTGCATGAAGCCCCCGAACTATCCCGACTCTGAGGAACTATAAATCGCCGCTGGCGTACGGCGTCAGCGGACGAATGGCCGTATTTGCATCATCCACCTCAAAAACCTGTTCATTTCCGAGGGTTGTTGCGGAATTGCCGCACAGAAGACGAGCATTTTGCTCAGACTTTGGGGGCCTGTGGATAAGACGCAAGCACCGGCCCCAAAGCCGCCTTTAGCGGCGCCAGCCAGGGATCGAAGTTCTGCCACTGGTCCAGACCATCGCGAAAGATCGGCATGCGGACCTGCTCCGAACTCGCGGTGCGCACGAGCCGCTCGGTCTCGTAGAAGCGCAGGCACGCGTCCTCGAACGGCAGACCGCAATAGGCGAGGAGCGCCCGCACCTCGGCCTCGGGATTGTCGACCATGCGTTCATAGAACACGCGATGAATACGTCCGGGCAGCACGGCATCGAAATGCGCCATGAGCGCCACATAGTCGGCGTAGTAGCGACCGATGTCGTCGAGCGAATAGGTGAACGCCTGGCCGCGCGCGAAATGCTGCTTGAAACCCGAGAAGCAGCAGCCCAGCGGATGACGCCGCGCGTCGATGATCCTCGCATTCGGCAGGATCAGATGGATCAGGCCGATATGGGCGAAATTGTTGGGCATCTTGTCGATGAAAAACGGGCGGCCGGTTTTGCGCTGAACGCGGGTGCGTTCCAGATATTCTTCGCCGAGCGCCTTCAGGGCCGGCGGATCGAGATCGCGCAAGGCCTCCGGATAGAGCGACGGTTCGGCCGGCCGTTTGCGGCGGCTCAGGCGGCGCGCGAGGGAGAGGATGTCGGGCAATTCCATCGTGCCCTCGACCGCGGAGTGGCTCGAGAGGATCTGCTCGACCAAGGTCGATCCGGCGCGCGGCAGGCCGACGACGAAAATCGGATCGGGCGCGTCGCTGCCTGAACCTTTGCGGCTGGCGAAAAATTCCGGCGTGAACAGCGCGATCGAGCGTGCCACATGCGCGGTATTTTCCGCCGCGCTGTAGTCGACCGTCTTGCGGCGCAGCGCATTGGCCTTTTCATAATGCGCAAACGACTGCGCGAATGCGCCGGCGTCCTCCAGCGCCTTGCCCAGCGCGAAATCGAGATGGAAGCGGTCTTCATCCTCAAGATCGCCGCGCGCGAGTTGCACCTCCATCTGGGCGATCTCCTCCGGCGTGAAGCGGAAGGTCTTGAGGTTGGCGAGGCTCCAATACGCTTCGCCGAGCGTCGGCTGCTGCGCGATCGCTTTGCGGTAGGCGGCAATGCTTTCGGCCTGGCGCCCCAGCGTCTTCAGCGCGTGGCCGTAGCTCATCCACGCCTTCGGCTGCTGGGGATAGGATTTCAGCAAGGCTTCGTAGATCGCCGCGGCGTCCTTCGTTTCGCCGAGCTGGCTCAGCGCTGCGGCCTTCAGCGAGCGGTAATTGGGATTGCGCGGATCGCGCGCGAGCAGCGTTTCGACCTGTTCCAGACTCTTCGCGGCATTACCTTTGCGATAGAGCACCGTCGCGTAGTTGTGCCGCGCCGGCTCGAAGCTCGGCGCCAGTTCGACACAGCGCGCAAACAGGTTCTCCGCATCGTCGAAGCGGCCGAGGCGCATGCCGGTCTCGCCCAGCATCCGGATCGCGGCGACGTCGGTCGGATGTTCCTTGAGGAAATCGCGCAGCAGTCTTTCCGCGATCGCGAGCTTGCCGTCGCACAAGGCGCCGGCCGCCTGCACCAGCTGGGGATTGTGGACCGAGGCCTTGATGTGACGCGCGTAGGCCGCGTCGGCGTTGTCGCGGTCGTCCGCGAGCGTGAGCAGATCGCCGAGCGCGCGCCACGCTTCGAACAGCGACGGTTTCAGCGCGATCGCGCGCGCCACCGCCGCCAGCGCCCGCTTGCCCTCGCCGAGCGCGCCGAGCGTGAGACCCAACTCCAGATGCACAGCACTCGCATTCGGCTGCTGGGCCGCGAGCGGAGCCAGGATCGCTTCCGCCTCGTCGTAGCGGCCCTGGCCGCGCAGACCGGCCGCAGCCAGGGTCAAAGCCTGCGGATGACCCGGCACTGCACGCAGGATTTCGCGCGCCTGCATCTCCGCCGCACGCGGGTTCGTGGCGAGCAGGCGTTCGGTGTGGGAAAGCGCCGTCGCGAGAGAGCCGGTGGGATCGGAAGCGGTTTCAGCCATTGCCGGGCGGTGTTGGGTCGGTTCAGATGCGCAATCATTATACACAATCGAGCCGGAGAGACCGTCATGCCCGATTTCCAGACCATCCAGCTTCGCGATGTGAAGCTCCGCGCTGCGGTGCAGGGAAACGGCCCGTTGGTGGTGATGGTCCACGGCTTTCCGGAGTCCTGGTATTCCTACCGTCACCAGATCGGCCCTATCGCAGACGCCGGTTTCACCGCCTGCGCCATCGATGTGCGCGGCTATGGCGGTTCTGACAAGCCGTATCCGGTCGCGGACTACGCGATGGAAAAGATGATCGGCGATGTCGTGGGCGTGATCGAGGCGCTGTCGCCGAACAAGCAAGCGGTGCTCATCGGACACGATTGGGGCGCGCCGATCGTGTGGAACAGCGCACTGGTGCGGCCCGATCGCGTGCGGGCTGTGGCAGGTTTGTCGGTGCCTTACACGGGGGTGCCGTCGCGGCCGTTCACGGCGTTCATCGACGAGATCTTCACCAAGCGCGGCCGCTTCTTCTACCAGCACTATTTCCAGAAAGAGGGTGTGGCCGAGGCGGAAGCCGAAGCCGATATCCGCGGCTTCCTGCGCAAGTTCTACTATGCGATCTCAGGCGAAGCGCCGGACGGGACATGGCCGCTGGACAAAACGGTGAGCGACACGCTGCTGCACCGCCTGCCCGACCCCGATCCATTTCCCGCGTGGCTGACGCCCGCCGATCTCGATTACTACACCGGCGAGTTCGAGACATCGGGCCTGCGCGGTCCGATCAACCGCTACCGCAATCACGAACGCGATTTCGACTATCTGCAGCAATTCAAGGACCGCAAGATCGAGCAGCCGTCGTTGTTTATCGGCGGCGAGCGCGATCTGGTGCTGAAGATGATTCCCGGCCGCACCGAGTTCACAGCACAGATGCGCGCACACATGACCGATCTGCGCGGCGTCGAACTCCTCGAAGGTTGCGGCCACTGGACCCAGCAGGAACGCCCGGCCGAAGTGACGGCGCTGCTGTTGCAGTGGCTGAAGGGGGTTGTGATGCTCTCTACACCTTGAGGATTGTCATCCCGGACAAGCGATGCGGGAGCATCGCGCAGCTCCGGGACCTATTAGGCCGGCGAGTTGGTATATCAGATGCGTTCTTCAGCAGAAGCGTGCATTGAGGAATAGGTCCCGGCGCTTCGTTGCGCTGCGCTCCACTGCGGCCGGGATGACAGTTTTGTTTGAATTAAAAGCTATGCCCGCATCGTATCGGCGCCGTCCAGCCATGCGAGCACTTCGCGGGCGGCGTCGTTGTCGAATTTCTTGTAGATCTTGCGCAGCCGCTCTTTTGAATCGTCGCTCAACAGATCGAGGCCGGTTTCCTGCAGCACCGCGGTGTGGCGTTGCAGCGTGTTTGCGAACTCCGCGCCGCCGAGCGCGGTCGCTGCGCGAAGGAACGCGGCGCCGTATTCGTAGGCATCGCCCTGCTCATAGGAATCGGCAAGCGACAACGCCGGGATGAGCGACAGGATCGGCTGCAGCGCCGGATTGACCGCGTGTGCAGCGATGCACGGCGCGATGCTCGCGGGCCGTCCGGTGAAGGCACGCAAGTGCAGATGCTGCGACATGCGCGGGCCGTCGTTCACCGGGTAGTTGTCCCACAGGAACGGCTTGCGTCCGATCTGTTGTGCGACGCGGCGCAGATGGCCGGGGCTGAACTCCCGCGCGCAGGTCTCCTCGCCCGTCCAGAACACCTCGACAGCCGGATCGAGCAGCTTGCCCAGATCCTCCAGGTAGTTCTCCGGCCGCTGCCCGAAGAAGCGGTCGATGTTCGGATCGTCGGTGTAATAGCTCGGGCACATGACGATGCGTGTCGCCTTGGAATGATCGCGCGCCCAATGCACGATCGTCGCCTGCGTCTCTGCCAGCTTGGGCAGATCGCCGCGCATGTCGTCGAACAGGATCGCGAGATCGTCGATCCCGATTGCATCCAGCCAGGCGAGCTTCTTCCCCAGCGCCGCTTTCGCCGCATCGTCGAAATTTCGATAAATCTCATACGGGCTGAGACCCACGCCGAAGCGCACGCCGTTCGCGCGGCAATGCGCCGAAAGCTGCGCCAGGCCCTCGGCCTCTTCGCGCGGATGCTCTTGCTGCCAGTGTTCGCGCAGGAGGAGATCGGCTTTGGGCGCGTAGATATAGAAGCGGTAGTTGCGCGGCGCGAGGCGGCTCACCACCGCCTGCCTGGCGGCCCATGACCACACCCGGCCGTAAAATCCTTCGATGATGCCCAGTTCTGCGGTCACGCCTGCCCTCTCCCTTGCGCCCGGTGCGGGTCGTATTAAAGCATAACCGGATTCGGTTGCGGGGACCCTGCGTGTTGCAGCCTGAGGACTACGATTTCATCTCGAACTTCAGCACGCTGTGGGCCGTCTTCCTGGGCGCGATCCTGGCGACGGTCGGCGGCTTTGCGGCGACGCAGATCGAGTGGTTCTTCGAACGGCGCAGGCGGGAGCGCAACGCGGCCCTGTTCTTCGGCGAGGTGCTGTCGACGCTCACCGTGCTCCTGCGCATCGCCAACGATACCCGCGGCCGCGGCGATCCCTACGGTCCGTTGACCATGCGCATCCTGCGCACGGCGCGGCGCGAGATCGACATCTACGACCGCAACCGCGAGTCGCTGCTCGATCTGCGCGATTCCGACATACGCGCCCGGATACACACGCTGACGCTGCGCATCGCGATGCCGATCGACAACATCTTCGATGCGACGCAGGAATTGAGCGTCGTGTTGAATCAACTCCGCTCGAACACCCTCACGGATGCGGAAAAAGCCGAACTGGAGGGGCGTGTCGCCACCATCCGCACCAGCCGCGACAGCGGTTTCGACTTCGCAATCGAAGAAGCGGAGTCGCTGCAGACCATAATCGCAAAACTGGAACCAATCGCGCGCGCATCGTTTAAGAATATCGAAACCATCGCGCGCACCTGAAAGATCGTCATGCCGCCAACGCCACTGTCCGGAGCGGTTCCCACGCCCGATGCCGATGTGATCGCGACATACGCCCAAGCGCTTGCAGGTCACGATGGCGATGTGCTGCGTATCGGCGACACGCCGGAGCTGACGGCGTTTGGCGGCATCGCGACACCGCTCACATTGCCTCTGCCGTTCGAGAAAGATTGCTTCACCGCTGTGATCGGCGATGGTGTGCTCAACCGGCTTTCCTATCCCGATGAAATCCGCACGTTCTTCGCCGAATGCGCCCGCGTGCTGGTATCGGGCGGCGTTGCCGCGTTGCGCGTGCTGACGCGGCCGGAATATCCGGAAGCGATCGGCGAAATCCACGAGCATGTGATGCGGCGCGGCATCGCCACGTTCGACACCTTCAAATGGCGGCTGGCCACCGCGGTCGTCGCGCGCGACGGCAATCCCAACCTGAGCGCGCAGGCGATCCGTGAGAACGTCGACCGGCTGTTCTTCGACCGCGGCGCACTCGCGGAAGCGACCGGCTGGCCGCTCGCCGCCATCCGCAGCATCGACACTTACAAAGACGAGACGGCCGTTTTCAGCTTTCCGACATTGGGGCAGTTGCGTAGCGCGCTGCCGGACGCCCTTCGTCTCGTCCGCACCCTGGACACCGGCACCTACGAACTCGCGGACCGCTGTCCGCTGCTCGTGATCGAACGGCTGTATTAGTCCTGGCGCTTTTCGGTGAAGCGCAGCAGCGCAGAGCCCAGCGAGAAACTGGCGCCGAACCCGATCAGAAGCGCGTTCTGGCCTTCGCGCACCTTGTCGCCCCGCGCAAGCTGGTCCAGCAGCAGCGGAATGCTGGCGCTCGAGGTGTTGCCGGTCTCGGCGAACGACGCGCAGAGCCGCTCCGGATCGATGCCCACCTTCTGGCAAGCCGGAATCAGGATGCGGGTCAGGTTCGCCTGATGCGGGATCAGCCAGTCGATCGCATGGCCTTCGTCCTGATAGCGCTTGATCTCGCCGACGAGGATCTTGGTAGCGCCGATCGCGACCGGCGGTCCGGCCATGAACCAGCGCGTGTCGCGCGGCACCGCAAGCTGCGGCGCAGACGCGAGGACGCCGCCGCCCTTGATGAGGCCGATGGTGTCTTCGTTCACGAGCGAACTGGCGCGCACCTCTTCCACCGTCGCGATGCCGTTGCGGCCGGCTTCCAGGAGAACGCCGGCGACCGCATCGCCGAACAGCGTGCTGGTGCCGAAGGCGAGCGGGTCATAGGCGATGCAGCGCGATGAGAACTCGATCGCAATGCAGGCCACCTTGCGGAAGCCCATGCCGCGGATCTGCGCGGTCGCGATCTGCAGTGCGTACATGAAACTGGTGCAGGCGTTCGAATTGATGTCGAGCACGAACGGATCGCCCAGCGCCGAGTGCCGCTCGCGCGCCGCCGCCACCATCTGCTGCGACAGGCCCGGAAATCCCATCGTGCTGGAGGACGACACGATCACCGCGTCGAGGTCGCTCCAGCTCGACCGGTCCATCAGCCGTTCCAGCAGTTCCAGTCCGGCGCTGGCCGGGCGCACATCTTCGGCAAAGAACCGGCGCGAACGCAGCCCGGTTTTCTTTTCGATCAGTTCCGAGCGGGTGCGGGTCTGGGCGACGATGTCGGCGGCCGGCTCGTCGTCCACCATGACCCCGGCGATCAGCCTTTCGCCGATCTCGGTGTTGGACACGGCAGCCTCGGGCAGGATGCTTGCCGTTGAAATAATTGAGACATCGGCCACAGAGAGACCCTCTTACCGGACTATCTGAAAGACTTTCGCGCAGCGATTGCAACATCAAAGCCGTCACGCGGGGTCATCTGTCACGGGGCGGTTTCGTGCGGAAATCCCTCTTTTCCGCGCTTCGTTTCCCTTTTCGATCGTTCAAATGCCAGCCAATCCGCAGGCGAGATTGATCCCGTCGCGCGCCAATAACCCGTTGCGGAGTCGAAGCACTTTTGCACATGATAGGGCTGGGGCGCAGTCTCGCTGCCGGACGAGCCCGCGCGCCATTATCCCAACCGGCACACGGCGGCATATCGGCATTTCTCATGGCAAGTTTCGACAACAGCGGCAAGCCTCTCGCTCAGGCGTCGGCGAAGGCAACGGTCAAATGGTTCAACACCACCAAAGGCTACGGCTTCGTCACTTTGGAAAATGGCGGCGATGCGTTCTGCCACGCATCGGCGCTGCAGGCGTTGGGCACACCCAGTCTTCAACAGGGCGCAACACTGGTCTGCGATCTGGCGGAATCGCCGCGCGGCCTGCAGGTCGTGCAGGTTCACAGCGTGGACAACAGCACGGCCGATCCATCCGGCGGTGGCGGGTTCGGAGGCGGCGGTGGCGGAGGCCGGCCGCCTCGTCCACCGCGCCGCGACTTCGGTGACAGCGGCGGCCACGGCGGCGGCTTTCGCGATCGCGGTTATGGCGGCGGCGGCGACCGGTTCAGCGATCGCAGCGACCGCTTCAGCGATGGCGGCGGTTATGGCGGCGGCGGTGGCCGCGGCTATGGTGGCGGCGGCGGTGGTGGCGGATACCGCGAACGGGATTCCGGTCCGTCCGGCCCGATGGTCGAAGGCAAGGTGAAGTTCTTCAACGAACAGAAGGGCTTCGGCTTTGTGGTCTCGGACAGCGGCGGCAGCGGCGGCGACGTCTATCTCCATGCCAGCGCACTCCGGCGATCGGGCGTGATGGCCTTGTCGCCCGAACAGCGCATCCGTTTCTCGACCCGGCAGGGAAACAAGGGCGTCGAAGTGGACCGCCTGGAAGTGATCTGACATCTCTTCACCCCTCCACGCGCGAAGCGCGCTGGAGGGGTGGATAGCACTTCGCGAGCAGCGTGAACGGATCGATGTCGCAGGCTGCGATGAGCCGCATCACGGTCGCCGGGTTGTAGTCCTGTTTCTGGTAGTGGTTGCCCCAGTAGGCGAGGAGCTTGAAGCCGGGCTCCATCGGCTCTCTCCGCGGTTTGAAGATCCAGCGCCATTTCGCCGATACGCAGAGTTCGGGTTCGCGCAGGCGCGGGTTCTTTCCGCGGACCATGAGGCTCAGCCGCCTGATGGAGCGGAACGCAAGAAGCTGCTTCTTCTTGTGCAGCAACGCTTCGCGCAGGCGGCAGATGATATTCACCCGCAGGATCACGGCGCGCACCACCTGCTTGCGCAAACGGATGGCGGCTTTGCGCTCCATCATCGTCTTGCTGTAGCCGCCATGGACGAAGCGGTTCCGGTTGCCGGCCGGCGCGCCGCGTTTGCAGGGCATCGCTACTTTCCCTTCTTGGCCTTGCGCAATTTTGTGTCGGAATTGAACCGCGCTTTTTGCGTACCCCCCTCCCCCGGCGCGACATGGATCACCTGTCCGCGCAGCCGCGCCGAGGCAGCCGCCAGCCGGGTGGTGCTTTCGATCATCTGGTTCACGTGCTGCACCAGCAGATCGGCGTTGATGTAGGTGGTGCGGTCGAGGCGATCGCGGATCGGCCGGATCTCTTCGAACGCGCGCAGGGTCTTGAGGCTGTTCTGCAATTCGAGATGGCAGAGCTTGGCCTGCTCCAGGAGGAGGTCCTGAAAGGCTTCGGTTTTCGGGTCGTTTGTCATAAACGCAGACTAGAACGAACAGGGATCAAAAACAAGCTTAAAAACCCAATATCAGGCACAATATGTTGTGTTCGCGTCGCACTCAAGGCGCTTCGCAATAGCGCGTTCACCTTCCTGATCTGAGTCCGCGTAAAGCTTGGATTTTTCCGGCCTTGTGCAGCAACGTTCCAAGCGTAGCTGCTAAAGCCTGAGAGGCGAACTCAGGTGAAGAAACATTATTGCGAGACTGGGCTTGGTTTTTGGCCTTCTCCTCACGGCGCGGTAGGAGTCGACCATGGCTGTTAATCACGGCGAAGGACTCGTTGGTGCTGTGGTGTTTCTCCTAGAAATAGGAGGGGCAGGCTTAGCACTGGCCTATCCCCAGTTTCGCCCGCTCGGGTTTATCCTCATGGGGATCGGGGTGCTCCCGCTCGCCTATTGGATATTCGCGGCCATATGGCACTTGTCAGTAGTGCCGCGTCAGAGGGCCGGGGCGAGGGCTTTGCCGGTGACGGGCGTTGTAGCCGATGAAGCAAGCAGAATTTGGGTTGGTCTATCGGATGCCGTGAACGCTTTTTGCGACCATGACCTGATCCTTAGACGCGACAAGTATAACGAATATGCCGAGAAGGGCATTCTTCGAACCGTTGAACTTCAAGATGATATGCAAAAGCTCAATGATGCCGTGCCAGGCGGCGGATTCACCAACCGTCCTGACGATCTCAAGGAATACAATCGCATTCAGGCTAACCTAGAGAGATTGACGCGCCTATCTGGCATCACTCACCAACAATTGCGGGAGGCGTGGTCCGAGTTGCGGGATGATCTGGACCGTCAGCTTGCGTCAGGAAAGCTTTGTGCCAGAGGCTTTCCTGAACCGTATGTCGCCGGAAGCGGGCAGATAACGATTGAGCAGGCAGAATGGCAAATACTTGTCACGAACCTGGGGCACTCTTCTGCGGTAACGAGGATCGGCAGCGATCGTGTTTACACCGGGGTTCAAGTCGCCCGCACGATACCTCCACAGCTTGAGATAGTTTTTGATCCAGAGAATCCGGGAAGGAAATTTTGGTCGCTTGAACCGGCGGTAGACGACATCGGCAACAAACTTCCCGGTCAGTTTTGGGAATATCGCGTTGCCATAAAAAACAGATCGCCAAAAACTCTACGGGGCGTCAAGGTCATCGTAGAGGCGATAGGCCCGCTACCGTCACGACCTCAGCCCACAATGTTTGATATAAACAAAAAGCCTCTCATGGACATCAACCCGGGCGAAGCGCCGTTGGTGCCGGTGCGGCGTTGGTATTATCCAGCGAAGCAGGCGGGGATGGTAGTTGGCGATGCCTATGGGCCAATCAAGGTGACGGTGAGTGCCGACGACGTATCGGAGATCGTCAAGGTTTTCAGATTCAATTACGAAGAAACGCCGATGCTCTCTGTGATCGCCGGTTAGACCGGTTACAGAAGCGAGAGCGCAATAGGGGTCTGACCTTAGGTGCAGGCGCCGCCGTGCTTATCTGCAATCGTGCAAAACCAAATTACGTAGGCGATCCATTTGACCAGCCATAGCCCCGCAAGGACTAGGGCCACGTAAACGCTCCAAAAGAGCACGAGGCGGGAAGTGCGATTTGGCCTAGGCATTGTCACAACGGGAATGTAGGCAGAGCGTTCCGGGCGGCTTAAGCTCCGCAGCAATGAGCGGGACACTTCTATATCACGGGGTCAGCTACTCCGTGAAAAACATGAAACTGGGGCTGTGGGAGTGGGAGACGTGGATAGGGAAGGGCTCGCCCGCCTTCTCGAAATTCTGAAGCGGTATGACGGCATTTTGGACCTTCTCGCTCCGGCTAAATCAAAGCCGAGAACTAACAAGCTCTTAACCCGCTCTCGCTTAGGTTGAACTGGCATTCAACGGGGCGGTGCGGCCTTGGCCGGAATCGAGAAGCGCTATCCAGAGGTCTCAAACCCCAAGCAGTTCTATCTTTTCGCCTATCCCGTTTGTGCCGTCGTGGCGATCTTCGCTTTCCGCGATATGGCGGGTTTGGGGTTCTGGCTAATAGTGGCCGCGTTGCCGTGGCTCAGCATTCTAATCGAGATGCACCATCGGCGGATGCATCGAGAGGGCTACAGCGCTGCAATTGATGACGTGCTGGAGACCTTCGGTGGAGTGATAACGGATGCACGCCTGTCGGACGGTAAGATGACAGCGCTTGAGATTGATCGCAGCCTTGGTAGTGCCCTCGCATCTTTGCGTCCGTTCGGGCCAGACCGATGGGACTAAGCGGCGTCTAGTGGTTCGCCACTAGGTGCATTTCACCGTCTCCGGTCAGTTTCCATCCGCCCAAGACCTGCGTGATGAGACCCTTGTCAGTCAGCCTGACGCGCATCTCGTTTGAGATCGTTATGCCGTGCTTCACGTTCCTCAGTGCTGCGAGTTCGTCGGCTGGCAATGCTGAGAACGGCCCATGCCTATGTGTCATGCATTTTCTCTTTCAGAGTCGTAGCCACTATAGCTCAGTAAGTGGAACGCGCGCCGTGCTGATCGCCGTTCTGATGTGTGCCGCGTGTGCGCCCAACATCGGGTAACAAACTACGCGGTGCAAACTGAGAAAGACGGCACTATCACCGTGAACGGGCGACGGGTCACGTGCGCAGAGCTGGTTTTCCTTGTGCCGGATAGCGAATTATTGCGCACGAGGTGCGTCCCGCAGTCCTCGTCGCCATAGCCGTTCTAGGTGTGTTTGCTCCACAATGGAGGATTGTGACCCTCGGTGCCTTGTTCGCTATCGCCCGCGCTAAGGCGTCAGCATCCACACCGTGCCGCAGCCGATGTAGTGCTGGTCGGGGCATGGTTTGCCGCCGTCGTAGCTGGTGCCGAAGAGCACGCCGGCACGAAACACGAGTTGCCCCTCCGGGACTGCGGGGCCGCCTTTGGGAAATTCCCAGATCACCCGGTACTTTCCATTCCCGTCTATCGTGAACACCGTTCCGCAGCTGCCACCGACGGCGCCGCACTCGGTACCCAGGCCGCCAGCAGGGGTCGCGCCGTAGAGCGTGCCGGTATGTGCGTCGAGCACGAGGGGCGCGTTCGGGTTCATTCCATCGCGAGGCTGGGTGAAGAAGGCCATGCTGTGCAGCTTCGTTTCGCTTGCGCCCGGTGACTGCTTCCAGACCACGCCGCAGCCAGGACTCTCAGGACAGTCCGCCGGCTTGCCGCCCTCATAGGTCGTGCCATACAGCGTGCCGTCGGAGCCCACGATCGGTGGCGTTTGCGGATAGGCGCCATCCGGTCCCATGAATCCGTGCAGGATCTTGCCGCCCTGCCCGCTGAACTGAAAAAGCGTTCCCGCGTAGGCGCCGTCGAAAGCGGTGCCGTAAACGATCCCGTTGCGCACGACCACGCCCTGCGGATGATAGCCGACGAAGTCGCCGACGTTCTGCGCCGGATTGTAGATGACCTTGAAGTGCGAACCGTCGACCGGACTGAGGCGGAATATCGTACCGCCGGAGCCGCCGATGCTGCCCGTGGTGCCGTAAAGCTCCGACGAAGCGCTATCCAGGAAAGGGGCGGAACTGGGAACGACTCCGTCGAATGAGTCACCCGAGAATTCGTGAAAAAGCGTCTTGCCCCATTCGCGGCCGGGCTTGCCGGGTTTCAACAACCGGAAGACCGTACCGCAGCTGCAAAGCGTGCTGCCCGTCTGCGTCGTACCGTAAAGCGCCGTGCCGGCCGGATTGATGGCCAGTCCATTCTGCGGACGGGAGCCGTCAGCGTTTCCCTTGAATGTGTAGATGGTCTGGAATTGCCACTTGGCAGTACCGGCCGCCGGTGGGGTCAGGGAAAACACGGTGCCGTTGCCCGTGCCACCGCCATAGGGCGTCGTCCCGTAAAGCGTGCCCGTATTGGGGTCGACGACCAGGCCGCCGATAGGATCGGACCCATCGGTGCTTGAAAACTGATGGAGCAGCGTGAGCGTCGTTGCGCCGGCTGGGCTGCTTAAAGGCGGTACCATGAGCGCCGCGCCGACCAAAAATGCACGAGCAAGGCGAGCCCAGCTTCGCGCACTCCCTGGCAGAGTCGTAAACATTGCCACCCCTCCGATCGCCTTCGGGGACAAAGTTTACACCTTCTACAATCCGGAGCAATTAATGTTACGGTTGTGTAACCTTCACTAGTGCGAACACCCCGGTCCGGCGCACGACACCCCTGCGCGGTTTGGCGCGCTTTAAACCCTTGTTTAGGAGAGGGGCGTACCTATATAGCCTCGATCTATATCGGACCAATATAGAGCTTGGGGTCATGGACGTACGCACCATCTGTCTCGGCATTCTCACGCGCGCCGACGCGACGGGATACGAGATCAAGAAACTGTTCGAGGACGGCGGCTACGAACATTTCGTGGAAGCCAGCTTCGGCTCGATCTATCCGGCGCTCAACCGGCTGACGGAAGAAGGCCTCGTCTCCGTGCGCGAAGAAGCGCAGGAGAAGCGGCCCGACCGCAAGGTCTATTCGATCACGCCGAAAGGACAGGCCGCGTTTGTTGGCGCTCTGCTGAAGCCGCTGCCAGAGGACAAACATCGCTCGCCGTTCGTTTTCGCGATGCTTTTTTCGCATTTGCTGCCGCAGGACCATGTCACTGCGATGCTCGATGCCTATATCGGGCAGGTGGAGGGCAAGCTTGGGCAGCTTGTGGAGAAATCGCCGGAGCCGGAGACGACGGGCGAACGCTTCGTCGCGGGTTTCGGCCAAGCGGTCTACGTCGCCATCCTGAAATTCCTTCGCACCCATCGTGCGGAAATCGAAAATGCTGCGGTGAAAGCCGCGGCCGAGTGAGGAACGAGCCGTGTTCGAGGCGTTGGACAATCTCTACAGGCGCGTGATGCCGGGCTTCTGGCTGCGGATGAAACCGCAATACCAGTGGGCCTGCGGGATCGCGATCGCCGTCGTGATCTGGATCGCGACAGGGGTGATCGGCCATTCGGGCAACGGCGACCAGGCCCAGGCCCATGTCGACGAGACCCCGCAGGTGCAGGTCGCGGTCCTGCCGTCCGTGCTGCGCGACGCCACCATCACGGTGCGCGGCCGCACCCAGGCCAAACATTCGGTCGACGTCCGCGCCGAGATCGACGGCGTGGTGCAGGCGCTGCATTTCGAAAAAGGCGACCGGGTTCATAAGGGCCAGGTCCTCTGCGAGATCCGGCTGAACGACCGCGGCGCCAAGGCGACCGAAGCGAGCGCGCTGGTCGCGCAGCGCGCCAAGGAATATGAGGTCGCCGACTCGCTGTTCAAGGACGGCTATCGCTCCAAGACGCAACTGGCGCAGGCCCAGGCTGCACTGTCGGCGGCGCAGGCCGAAGCCGATACGACCAACATCCAGGTCGCGAACACCCATATCAAGGCGCCGTTCGACGGCTTCGCGAACAACCGTTACGTCGAAGTCGGCGATTATATGAAGGCCGGCGACAAGTGCGCCCAGGTCGTGGCGCCGGAGCCGTTCCTCGCGGTCGGCACGGTCTCCGAACAGGATGTGGGCCAGATCACCGACGGCGGCGCCGCTTCGGTGAAGCTCGTGACCGGCGAAACCGTACCGGGCAAGGTCAGCTTCATCTCCACCATGGCCGATCCGACGACACGCACATTTGCGGTGGAAGTGACGGTGCCCAATCCGGACAACAAGCTGCGCGACGGCGTCAGCGCCGACATCACCATTCCGGTCCACAAGGTCCAGGCGGAGCACGTCTCGCCCGGCATCCTGGTGCTGAACGAAGCCGGCGATATCGGCGTGCGCACGGTCCAGCACGGCACCGTCCATTTCATGCCGGTGAAGATCATCTCCGACGCGCCGGACGGCAGCTGGATCGCCGGCCTGCCCAACGATGCGGCGGTCATCACCGTCGGCGCGAACTACGTCAATGAAGGCCAGCGCGTGCGGGTCGCGATGAGCAAGAGGGGCGCATAATGACGAGAATCGTCGATTGGGCCGTCAACAACACCAGGCTTGTCCTCGCGCTGATCGCCGTCGTGGTCGTCGCGGGCGTCATCGCGTTCATCTCGATCCCGAAGGAAGCCGATCCCGACATCCCGTTCCCGATGATGATGGTGCAGGTGACCTATCCCGGCATCAGCCCGGAAGACAGCGAACGCCTGCTCGCCAAACCGCTCGAAACCAATCTGCGTTCGATCGAGGGCCTGAAGACCATCACGGCCCGCGCCTATCAGGGCGTGGCGGTGATCATCCTCGAGTTCGACGTCAATTTTAACAAGCAGAAGGCGCTGGAAGACGTGCGCGCCCAGGTGGACGCGACGCGTGCGCGGCTGCCGCAGGAAGCCGATCCGCCGACCGTGCAGGAGTTCAACTCGAGCCTGTTCCCGGTGATCAGCGTCGCGCTCTATGGCGACGTGCCGGAGCGCACGATGCTGAAGCTCGCCAAGAGCCTGCGCGACGACCTGAAGACGATCCCGAGCGTGCTGCAGGCCGATTTGTCCGGCGCGCGCGACGAGATGCTGGAGATCGTGGTCGATCCGGCCAAGCTCGAGACCTACGGCATCACCCAGCAGGAGATGTTCGAGGCGGTCAGCAACAACAACAAGCTGATCCCCGCCGGTTCGATCGACACCGGCCGCGGCAGCTTCGCGGTGAAGATCCCGGGCGTGATTTCTAACGCCGAGGACGTGCTGAACCTGCCGATCCGTTCGACGCCGAACGCGACGGTCACCTTGCAGGACGTGGCGACGGTCCATCGCACCTTCCAGGATCCGACCTCGTTCGCGACCGTCAACGGCAAGCCCACCATCGCCATCGACGTCACCAAGCGCATCGGCTCCAACATCATCGCGAACAACGCGGCGGTGAAGCAGATCGTCGAAGCCGACATGAAGAACTGGCCGGCCGGCATTCATGCGCTGTATCTCGACGATCAGTCGACCCAGATCCGCGATCAGCTCGGCTCGCTGACCGACTCGATCGTGCTCGCCGTCGTGCTGGTGATGATCATTGTCGTCGCCGCGCTGGGCCTGCGTTCCGGCCTCCTGGTCGGCTTCGCGATCCCGACCTCGTTCCTGATGGCGTTCATGATCCTGAACGGCATCGGCTACACGCTGAACTTCATGATCATGTTCGGATTGCTGCTGGCGGTCGGCATCCTGGTCGACGGCGCGATCATCGTGGTCGAATACGCCGACCGGAAGATGACCGAAGGCCATCCGCCGCGACAGGCGTTCGCCGAAGCGGCGCTGCGCATGTTCTGGCCCGTCGTGAGCGCCACGCTGACCATGATCGGCGCGTTCCTGCCGATGCTGCTGTGGCCCGGCATTCCCGGCAAGTTCATGAGCTACTTCCCGATCACGCTCATCATCGTGCTCGGTTCGTCGATGATCGTGGCACTGATCTTCCTGCCGGTGCTGGGCGGGTTCTTCGGCAAGGCGCCGCCGCGCGACGAGGCGCATGAGCGCGCCATCGAAGCCTCGGAAACCGGCGACTGGCGCGACATCCCGGGCATCACCGGCTGGTATGCCCATCTCGCGGCGCGTCTGACGCAGCGGCCGTGGGCGGTGATCGCCGGCGGCCTCGGCATCGCGGCGCTCGTGATGGGACTCTTCATCGCCACCGCCAAAGGCGTGGTCTTCTTCGTCGATACCGACACGGATTATGCGTCGGTGCTCGTCTCCGCGCGCGGCAACCTGTCGGCGGAAGAGAAGCGCGGCATCATGATGGATGTCGAGCACCGCATCGCGACGGTGCCCGGCATCAAGTCGATCTACGCGTCGTCCGGCGGCCAGAGCTTCGGCCCGAGCAACCAGGGCGGTGTGCCGGTGGACAACATCGCGCGCATTGGCGTGGAGCTGCAGGACTATCGCGTCCGCAAGCCGGGCAAGCTGATCCTCGAACAGATCCGCAAGGTCACCGAGAACATGCCCGGCGTGAAGGTCGAGGTGCGCCAGCCGCAGCAAGGCCCGCCGACCGGCAAGGACGTGATGCTCGACGTATCGTCCGACGACTACGTCGCGCTGGCGCAAGTGACCGATCAGGTCCGCCGCCATTTCGACACGCTGCCGGAACTGCGCGACGTGGAAGACACCCGTCCGCTGCCCGGCATCGAATGGGATCTCGACATCAACCGCGAGATGGCGAGCCGCCTCGGCGCCAACGCGCAGTCGATCGGCACCGCGGTCCAGCTCGTCACCAACGGCGTTCTGGTCGGCAAGTACCGGCCGGACGATTCCGATGACGAAGTCGACATCCGCGTGCGCTATCCGAGCCAGTCGCGCGGTATCCATGCGCTGGACGATCTGCGGGTGCCGACCCTGTCGGGTGTCGTGCCGATCAGCACCTTCGTGACGCCGCGCGCGGCGCAGCAGGTCAACTCGATCGAACGGGTGGACGGCCATCGCGTCTATCACGTGCGCGCCAACCTGAAACCGGCCTGCGCCCCCGGCGTGACTTCGGCCTGTCTCAAGACGCCGATCCTGCCGAGCACCGAAGTCGCGAAGCTCAAAGCGTGGATCGCGACCCAGACCCTGCCGTCGGATGTCCGCGTCACCTTCAAGGGCGCCGACGAAGAGCAGGCGAAATCGGGCGCGTTCCTGATCGAGGCGGCATTCCTTGCGCTGTTTCTGATCGCGATCGTGCTGCTCGCGCTGTTCAACAGCTTCTACCACGCAGGGTTGATCCTGCTCGCAGTGGTGCTGGCGATGATCGGCGCGCTGCTCGGCATGGTCGTGATGGGACAGACCTTCTCGCTGATCATGACGGGCACCGGCATGCTGGCGCTCGCCGGCATCGTGGTGAACCACAACATCGTCTTGATCGACACCTTCCATCGCCTGCGCGATTCCGGGATGGACCCGATCGAAGCGGTGATCCGCTCGAGCGCGCAGCGTCTTCGGCCGGTGTTCCTCACCACCATCACGGCGATCGGCGGGTTGTTGCCGATGATGTTCGCGGTCGAGATCAACTTCGCGACCCGCGAAGTGACCATCGGCGGTCCGAACGCCTCGATGTGGATTCAGCTGTCCACCGCGATCGTGTTCGGCCTCGCCTTCTCGAAGATGATCACCCTCGGCATCGTGCCGGCGATGCTGGCCCTGCCCTACCGCCAGCGCGAACGGCGCATGGGCTTCTGGGCCGCGGTCGGCCGCGGCATCGCCGCCCCCGGCCGCGCCATCGGCCGCCTCCGCGGCGTCGCCGCCGAAACCCAACCGGCGGAGTAAACGCATCTAACCTCTCCTGCGCGAGCGGGAGAGGACAGACCGGCGCGAAGCGGCGGTCAGGTGAGGGTAAGTCGCCGCGCAATCTCTTCGACGACGCGCGAAACATCGCGATACACATCGTCGTTCGGGAAGCGCACCACCGTCCACCCACGCGACGACAGATAGGCATCGCGCCGCCTGTCGTGCGCAATCTTTTCTGCCGTCCAGTGAGTCGAGCCGTCGATTTCGATCACCATCTTGCCGGCGATGTGCGCAAAATCGGCGACGTAGGGACCGATCGGATGCTGCCGGCGAAATTTGTAGCCACGGGTGTTGAGCGACCGCAGGTTGCTCCAGAGAACAACTTCGGCCTTGGTCATCGCCTTGCGCATGCGCTTTGCGAGCGGGCGGGATTTCGCCTCCTGATCGCGCACCGACTTCCCCTCACCTGCCGTTGCTGACGCAACGGCTGTCCTCTCCCGCTCCCGCGGGAGAGGTTAAACATCGACTCTCAGCCGTGCTGGTTGTCGGTGTCGCGGATGAAGTCGGCGACGTGGTCGTGCAGCTGCTTCAGCGATTCCGGGTTGGCGTAGACCATGTGTCCCGACTGATAGAACTGGAAGCGGATGTTGGCCTGCAGCTTCTGCGGGATCGGCAGATGGCGCATCTCGTAAACGCCCTCGTAGAACGGCGTCGCAAGGTCGTAGTAGCCCGCGTTCAGCATCACATGGAGGTTGGGATTGTATTTCAGCGCGCTGGCGAGATCCGGCATCACGTTCGCGGATTGCGGCAGCTGCTGGTTCTGGCCCGGAGGCTGATGCTGGAAATTCCACTTCGACGTATCGGCGAACAGATGAAAGCCCCGCGTCTGGTTGAACTTCAGGGTGCGGCGGACATAGTCGTTGAACGCCGACACATAGGCCGAGCTGATCGCCGCCGACTGCGGATCGTAATCGGCCTCCTTGCTCAGCGGGTCCATCGAGGGGCCTGAGAAGCGCGTGTCGAGACGGCCGGTGGTGTAGCCCGCATCGTCCTGCAGGTTCTTCTCGAACTCGCCGCCGTCGATCCGGAGGTTGGCCTTCAGGATATAGGAGACCGGCAGACCCGTGTACTGGTGCAGCTTGTTCGCGACCATCGTCTGCTGTTGCGGCGTCAGCACGCCGCCGGCCTCAAGCGCCTGCGCGTACGGACCCATCGCATAGGCCTGCACCTCGTGCAGCAGCGTTGGCAGGTCCGTCACGTTCGTGCTGGCCTTCTTGTGATACCAGGCCGAGGCCGCGTAGGTCGGCAGCGCCAGCTCATACGGCAGGTCGATTCCCGGGTTGGTCTCCGGCCCATCGGGGCTGAGATCGAAGTTCAGGATCTGCGAGAGCAGGATCACGCCGTTGAAATCGACGCCGCGGCTGGTCTCCAGCAGATTGACCAGCACCGCCGAACGCGTGGTGCCGTAGCTCTCGCCGAACAGATATTTGGGCGAATTCCAGCGGCCGTATTTGCTCAGGAACTGGGTGATGAACTCGGCGAAGGCGTTGCCGTCCTCATCGATGCCGAAGAACGCCTTCTCCTTGTCCTTGCCGGCGATGCGGCTGAAGCCGGCGCCGGGCGCGTCGATGAACACCAGATCGCTCACGTCGAGCAGGCTGGAGTCGTTGTTCACAAGCTTGTACGGCGCGGCCGGCGTGTGGGAATCGTTGGCGGTGACAACACGCTGCGGCCCGAAGGCGCCCATGTGCAGCCACACCGTCGCCGAACCGGGACCGCCATTGTAAACGAAGGTGATCGGCCGGTTCTGCGCGCTCGCGCCCTGCTTGAAATAGGCGACGTAGAACATCGATGCTTCGGCGTTCGGATTGTTCTCTTCGTCCTTCTTGTCGGTGGCGACATCGTCCCAGCCCTTGGCATGTACGACGAGCGTGCCGGCCACCGCATCGTAACCGACCGTGGAGCCGCCGGCTGTCACCGAGCCGGTGCTGTGGGCGTCCTCCACCTTGAAGAACTTGCCGTCGGCCACCACGGCCTTTTCGACCGGCGCCTTGTCGTCGGCCGAGGCATGCATGACGGTCGCCGAGACCGCGACAAGCGCGACCAGAGCAAGCCCGATAATCCAGAAATTGCGTGTCGTAGCGTTCATTGGAAGCAGATCCCCTCTGACGGCGCAGGCGCGATCGGCCGCGCGCGGGGCGCACACTATCACACCCAAAATTTGTGCAAGTCAGTTCGCCGTGATCGGCTCGGCGTGCGAAAGGCCGGGCTGGACATCGGGGTCGTTTTCCACCGCTTTCAACTTTTCGCGAGCGGCGGCCGCTTCCTTCTGCTTATTCCACATCGCGGCGTATTGGCCGTTGAGCGCCAGAAGCTCGGAGTGGCGGCCGCGCTCCACGATCGCGCCATGGTCCAGCACGATGATCTCGTCCGCGTCGATCACGGTCGAAAGACGGTGGGCGATGACGAGGGAGGTGCGGTTCCTGGAGACCTCCGCCAGTGCGCCCTGGATTTCGCGCTCGGTGCCGGTGTCGAGCGCCGAGGTCGCTTCGTCGAGCAGCAGGATCGGCGGGTTCTTCAGGATGGTGCGGGCGATCGCGACACGCTGTTTCTCGCCGCCGGAGAGTTTCAGGCCGCGCTCGCCGACCATTGCGTCGTAGCCCATCGGCAATTCCAGAATGAACTTGTCGATCTGGGCCATCCGGGCCGCGTCCTTGATCTCGGCTTCGTTCGCGCCGATCCGGCCATAGGCGATGTTGTAGCGCACCGTATCGTTGAACAGCACGGTGTCCTGCGGGACGATGCCGATCACCTTGCGCAGGCTCGCCTGCGTCACGTCACGGATGTCCTGCCCGTCGATCGTCACCTTGCCGTCCTTGATGTCGTAGAAGCGGTAAAGGATGCGCGAGATGGTCGATTTGCCCGCGCCCGAGGGACCGACCACCGCGATCGTCTTGCCGGCCGGCACGGTGAAGCTGATCCCCTTGAGGACGATGCGTTCCGGCTCATAGGCGAAGACGACGTTCTCGAAGCGGATTTCGCCGCCCGTGACGACCAGTTCTTTCGCGCCCGGCTTGTCCTTCACTTCCTGCGGCCGGTGCAACAGGCGGAACATCGCGTCCATGTCCACCAGCGCCTGGGTGATTTCGCGATAGACCGTGCCCAGCAGGTTCAGCGGCTGATAGAGCTGGATCAAAATGCCGTTGGCGAGCGAGATCGCGCCGACCGTCAGGAGTCCCGCCTTGATGTCGCGCGCGGTGAGCGCGAGCACGAGGGCGAGCCCCACCGCCATGATCGCCGCCTGCCCCACATTGAGCAGCGACAGCGATATCTGCGACTGGACCGACGCGTCGGTGTAGCGCGCCATGGATTTGTCGAAGCGCCGCGTTTCGTGCGCCTCGTTGTTGAAGTATTTCACCGTCTCGTAATTGAGCAGGCTGTCGACCGCCTTGGTGTTCGCGTCCTGATCGCTCTGGTTCATCTCGCGGCGGTACTTGATGCGCCAGCGGGTGATCGCAAAGGTGAACCAGACATAGGCCGCCACCATCGCGACCGTCACCAGCGCGATCCACACATTGAGCTTCAGCACCATCTCGATCCCGAACAGCAGAAGCTGCAGCAGCGTGGGAAAGATGCTGAAGATCGCGAACGACAGCAGCGTGTCGATGCCTTTGGTGCCACGCTCGATGACGCGCGACAGCCCGCCGGTCTTGCGCTCCAGATGGAAGCGCAGCGACAGGGTGTGGACATGGGCGAAAGTGGAGACGCCGACCTCGCGCATCGCGTGATACTGGACGCGGGCGAAGACGCCGTCGCGCAGCTGCGCGAACACCTGCATCATGATACGCGACAGCGTGTAGGCTCCGATCAGCGACAGCGCGACGGCAAGCGAAATTCCGGCCGGCGTTTTCGCCAGCGCGTCGGTGGCCGACGCGAAGAACAGCGGCGAAAGCGTCGTCGCAACGATGGCGAGCACCAGACACACCAGCGAGACCACGACGCGCAACCGCAGGTCGAGCCGTCCCTTGGGCCACAGATAGGGCAGCAACATGTAGAGCGGGCGAAAGGACGGCGCGCCATCGCCTTCTTCAACCGGATGTGCCGCCATGCCTTATCGTCCCATATTCGCGCCGCCGAATGCGAGGTAACCTGCCACCGCTGCGACGATCGCAATGACGGCAAGGATGACGAGCGCACGCGACACGGATATACCTCCCGGATGCGCATCGAAACCGCGCCCGATTCTCTTGTTTAGGTACAGGTCCGCCTTGCCGCAACCCTTTATCGGCCATGGATAACAACACTCCTGACACGCCCGCGCCGACGCCCTTTGCGATGAAAAAACCCGTCACCATCGGGGTATTTTGCGGTTCCTCATCGGGGACCGGACCGCAATATCTGGAAGCGGCGAAACGCTTCGGCACGCTGGTCGGCGAAAACGGTTTTCGCTTTCTGTTCGGCGGCGGACGGCTGGGACTGATGGGCGAGTCGGCGATTGCCGCATATGAGGCGGGCGCACGCGTGCTCGGCATCATGCCGGAGTTCCTGCGCCACATCGAACCGCCGCTGAAGAGCGCGCAGGAAGAGACGATCTTCGTGTCCTCGCTGTTCGACCGCAAGAAGATGATGACGGAGCGCAGCGATGCGTTCGTCATCCTGCCCGGCGGGCTTGGAACCCTCGATGAATTTTTCGAGGTGCTGGTCGGCGCGCAGCTTCTGGTGCATCAGAAGCCGATCGTGCTGGTGAACCTCGACGGCTATTACGATCCGCTGGTCGATCTGGTCGAGCATGTGATCGCGTTCGGCTTCGCCGGTCCGGCGGCCACTGGGCTCTACACCGTGGTGGCGACGCCCGACGACGCGATGGCCGTGCTCAAAGCTCAACTGGCTCGACAACCGCCTCTCGCCGAAAGCGCCCTTCCAGACTGAGGAGCGCAATCCCGCTCCACACGAACGCGAAGGTCAGCGCGTCCGCGAGAGTGAACGTCTCGTGGAGCAATAGCGTCGCGACGAGCAGCGTGATGGTCGGCGAGACATATTGCAGGAAGCCCAGCGTCGTCAGCCGCACCCGCCGCGCCCCGGCCGCGAACATCGACAGCGGCACCGCGGTCAGCGGCCCGGCGAAGATGAGCAGCGCGTCGATGTTCCAATGCGGTGACGGAAACGCGCCGGTGCCCCGCATCGCCCAGAACCCGATCAGCACGGCGGTCAGCGGAAACAACAGAACCGTCTCGACCGTCAGGCCGTCGAGCGAATCCACCGGCGTCAGCTTTCGCACATAGCCGTAGAACCCGAAGGTCAGCGCCAGCACGGGCGCGATCCACGGCAGATGCCCGACATTCGCCGCCTGGATCGCGACCGCCACGCTCGCCAGGCCGATCGCGGCGATGCGCATCGGGGAAATCTTCTCGCCCAGCACCGTCACGCCGAGCACGATCGAAACCAGCGGCGTGAGATAATAGCCGAGCGCGGAATCCACCAACTGATGCGACGACACGCTGTAGATGAACACCGTCCAGTTGACGGAGATCAGCACGCTGGACAGCGCCAGCGCGGCCAGCATCCGCGGCGCGCGCGCGATCGCAAGAACCGCGCCGAACCGGCCACGTCCGAACATCACTGCGGTGCAGAACAGCGCGCACCAGAACACGCGATGCACCGTGATCTCGAACGGCGGCACGCTGACGAGAAACTGCCAGTAGAGCGGCACCACGCCCCAGATCGCATAGGCGCCGCCAGCCAGCAGGATGCCGGATTTCTCGTGCGGATGATCGGAGGTCACTTCAATCTCTTTCTATACCGTCATGGCCGGCCTTTCGTGCCGGCCATCCATAACCTCGATGTCGAACGGCGAGCCTCATACGCCGATACGGGGGTTATGGATGGCCGGGACCAGGCCCGGCCATGACGTCATCAGAATGGAATGTAGAGACCAAAGAGACGCGCGCACTGCCAATTCTCACAATCCGGCTATGCGTCGCGCGCGCCGTCGCGAAACAATTTGTAACAGATGGAGTCGGCGAGCGCCTCGAACGAGGCGTCGACGATGTTCGGCGACACGCCGACGGTGGACCAGCGATTGCGGTGGCCATCGGCGCTTTCGACCATGACGCGGGTGACGGCCTCGGTGCCGCTCGTGAGGATACGCACCTTGTAATCCACCAGCCTGAGCGCTTTCAGCGTCTCGGAATATTTGCCGAGGTCCTTGCGTAGCGCCTCGTCCAGCGCATTGACCGGACCGTTGCCGGTGCCGACGCTGTGGAAGGTTTCGCCGTCGACCTTCACCTTCACCACCGCTTCGGACTCGGTCACCAGATCGCCCATCGCGTTGTGGCGGCGTTCCACCATCACGCGGAAGCTCACGACGTCGAAATATTGCGGCACCTGCCCGAGTGCGCGCCGCGCGAGCAACTCGAACGAGGCTTCCGCGCCGTCGTAGGCGTAGCCCAGGAACTCACGCTGCTTGATGTCTTCGAGCAGGCGGGCGATGCGCGGATCTTTGGCATCGACGTCGATACCGATCTCGGCCAGGCGCGCGAGCAGATTGGAGCGTCCGGCCTGATCGGAGACCAGGATCTTGCGCGCATTGCCGACCAGCTCCGGCGCGACATGCTCGTAGGTCTTCGGGTCCTTCTGCACGGCAGACGAATGCAAGCCGCCTTTGTGGGCGAAGGCGCTGGGCCCGACATAGGCCGCATGCCGGTTGGGCGCGCGGTTGAGGATTTCGTCCAGCAGGCGCGAAACGTGCACGAGTTCGCGCAGCTTCTCGTGCGAAATGCCGGTTTCGAACTGCGATGCGTAAGGCTCCTTCAGCATCAAGGTCGGCAGCAGCGCACACAGATTGGCATTGCCGCAGCGCTCGCCGAGCCCGTTGAGTGTGCCCTGTAATTGTCGCGCCCCACCACGGATCGCCGCCAGGGTCACCGCGACCGCCTGTTCGGTGTCGTTATGCGCGTGGATGCCGAGCGCGGCATCCGGCAGCTTCGCCTTCGTCTCGCTCACGATGCGATAGACGTCTTCCGGCAGCGTGCCGCCATTGGTGTCGCACAGCACCAGCCATTGCGCGCCGGCGTCGTGCGCGGCCTTGAGGCAGGCGAGCGCATAATCCGGATTGGCCTTGTAGCCGTCGAAATAATGCTCGGCGTCGAACAGCGGCTCGCGGCCCTTTGCTTTCACCGCGGCAATGGATTCGGCAATACCGGTGAGATTGTCCTCGCGCGGAATCTCCAATGCGACATCGACATGGAAGTCCCAGGTCTTGCCGACGAGACAGCAGGCATCGGCGCGCGCATCGATCACCGCCGACAGCGACGGATCGTTGGCGGCGCTGCGCCCGGCTCGTTTGGTCATGCCGAACGCGGTGAAGCGCGCGGTTTTCAACGGCGGTTTCTCGGAGAAGAACGCCGTGTCGGTGGGATTGGCGCCCGGCCAGCCGCCTTCGATGTAATCGACGCCCAGCCCATCGAGCGCCAGCGCGATCTGGCGCTTGTCCTCGACCGAGAAATCGACGCCCTGCGTCTGCGCCCCATCGCGCAACGTGGTGTCGAAGATAAAGAGCCGTTCGCGGGTCATATGACACGCCCCCCACAACACACAAAGCTGTCATCCCCGGCGAGCGCAGCGCAGCGCAGCGAGGGAAGGGGACCCAAGATAAGCCGCTTGGGAAGTGCCGAAGGTTTGCGCCGAACCGGTCGGGCAGTCCCCAGACGGATTATGTTGGGTCCCCTTCCCTCGCTGCGTTTCGCACGCTGGCGCGCGCGAAACTTCGCTCGCCGGGGATGACAGTTTTTTTGGTGTGAGAAGAGCGTCACCGCTTCACCTCCCACGTTGTGCCGGTGGGGCCGTCCTTCAGCACGATGCCTTTTGCCGCGAGCTCGTCGCGGATGCGGTCGGACTCCTTGAAGTCCTTGCGCGCACGCGCCGCTTTGCGGGCTTCGACCGCCTGCGCAATCTCGGCCTCGTCCACCGCGGGCTTTGCCGTGATGCTGGTCTGCATGTTGGAGAACCCGAGCAGGGCGAGGCCGCCCGCCAGTTCGTGATCCGTCCCCTTGTGCAGTTCGGCGATCGCCTGCGGCGTGTTGAGATCGTCGCTCAGCGCCGCAAGAAATGCCTCGCCTACGGGCGGATCGGCGAGCGGTTCGGTGATGCCGTACCACTTCTCCAGCGTCTTCCAGCTTTCGTTCATCCCGGCGACCGTCCAGTCCATCGGCTGGCGATATTGCGTGCGCAGCATGTTGAAGCGCAGCACTTCGCCGGGCCAATCCTTCAGCAGGTCGTTGATGGTGACGAAGTTGCCGAGGCTCTTCGACATCTTCTCGCCTTCGACGTTGAGGAAGCCGTTGTGCATCCACACCTGCGCGAGTGCGTGATCGTGATGGGCGCCCTCGCTCTGCGCGATCTCGTTCTCGTGATGCGGAAACAGCAGATCGATGCCGCCGCCGTGGATGTCGATGGTCTCGCCGATCGTCGCCTCGATCATTGCGGAGCATTCGAGATGCCAGCCCGGGCGGCCGAAGCTCCACGGCGACGGCCAGCCCGGCGTGTCGTCGTCCGACGGCTTCCACAACACGAAATCCATCGGGTCTTCCTTGTACGGCGCGACGTCGATGCGGGCGCCGGCGAGCATGTCGTCGAGCGAACGTTTCGCGAGCTTGCCGTAATCGGCCTTCTTCTTGACGCGGAACAGCACATGGCCTTCGGCCGCGTAGGCGTAACCGGCAATGACGAGATTCTCGATCATCGCGATCATCTGCGTCACATGTTCGGTGGCGCGCGGCATGTAGGTCGGCGCGAGGCAACCGAGCGCCGTCACGTCTTCGCGATAGATGCCGTAGGTCCGCTCCGTCAGCTCGCGCAGCACATCGAGCACCGGCACGTTCCGCGTGCCGCGCAACTCGCGCGCGCGGGCGTTGATCTTGTCGTCGATGTCGGTGATGTTGCGCACATAGGTGACGTGGCGCGCGCCATAGACATGGCGCAGCAGCCGGAACAGCACATCGAACACGATCGCCGGCCGCGCATTGCCGATATGGGCATAGTCGTAGACCGTCGGCCCGCACACATACATCCGCACATTGTTCGGATCGAGGGGGACGAAATCGTCCTTCTTGCGCGAAAACGTATTGTAAAGGCGAAGCGGGGTCATGACGGACTCATACAGCAATTCGGTTTCGAGTTTCCTCACCCTCCCCTTGAGGGAGGGTCGAAAAATCCGGGAGCGTCAGCGAGAGGATTTTCGGGGAGGGGTGATGCCGCAGACTGCCCCTCCCCGAAATTTGCATTCGCAAATTTCGACCCTCCCTCAAGGGGAGGGTGGTGACGGGACTTAGGTCAGTTCGGGGCGGGCAACAGGGAGCGTGCGGCGTCAGCCGCAAATCGAACAGCGAATGATGTGGCGGAACGCGATCACGCCGGGGTCCCTTTGAGCCGCGCGAGGCTTTTCTCGCGCCCGATGAGGGGTAGCAGCTTTTTCAGCTCCGGTCCATGCTCGCGGCCGGTGAGTGCCAGGCGCAGCGGGTGATAGAGCGCGCGGCCTTTCGCGCCCGACGCCGCGGAAACGGCCTTCGTCCATGCGCCCCAAGTGTTTTCGTCCCACGGTTCGGGCGGTAGTAGCGCGGCGGCGGCATCCGCCTCTGCTGGATTTTCGAGCACCGGCGTCACCGGTCCGGCGACCAGGGTCCACAGATCGGCGGCATCCGCGAGTTTGGTGAGATTGGCCTTCACCGCATCCCAGAACGCCTCGCCGCCGCCGACACCAAGGGCGGCCAGCCGCGGCGCGGCTTCCGCATAGGGCAGGGCATGCAGCAGCTTCGCATTGAGACCGGCCAGTTCATTGGGATCGAAATGCGCCGGCGCACGCCCGATCTTCGCGAAGTCGAGTTCATCGGCCAGCACGCTCAGCGACGGCCGCAACTCGATCGCGTCCGAGGTGCCGGTCTTGGCGAGATAGCAATCGAGCGCGAGCGCTTCGGTCCCGCCTTCGCGCAACGAACGCAGCGAGATCGAACCCAGCCGCTTCGACAGCGCCTCGCCGCCCGCGCCGACCAGCAACGGAAAATGGCCGAACGCCGGCACCGGCGCACCGAGCGCTTCGAAGATCTCGATCTGCGCCGCGGTGTTGGTGACGTGATCTTCGCCGCGGATGATGTGGCTGATCGCGTAATCGATGTCGTCCACCACCGACGGCAGCGTGTAGAGGAAGCGGCCGTCCTCGCGGATCAGCACCGGGTCGGAAAGGTTCGCCGTGTCGATCTCGACATCGCCGCGGATCGCATCGTGCCATTTCACCCGGCTCTGGCTCAGCTTGAAGCGCCAATGCGGTCTTCGGCCCTCCGCTTCCAGCTTCGCGCGGTCGGTATCGCTGAGCTTCAACGCGGCGCGGTCGTAGACCGGCGGCTTGCGCGCCGCGATCTGCCGCTTGCGGCGGCGGTCGAGTTCTTCCGCGGTCTCGTACGCAGGATAAAGATGCCCGCTCGCCTTGAGCTTCTCGGCAGCGGCGTGATGCGCCGCGGTGCGGTCGATCTGGCGTGCAAAAATATCATGCGTCAGACCGAGCCACGCCATGTCTTCCAGGATCGCCGCTTCGTATTCCGGCTTCGAGCGCTCGGTGTCGGTGTCGTCGATCCGCAGGAAGAATTTGCCGCCGGCCTTCTTCGCATAGAGCCAGTTGAGCACGGCAGTGCGCGCATTGCCGACATGCAGCAAACCGGTGGGCGACGGTGCGAAACGGACGATGGTCATGGGAGGGACTTCCCCTCACCTGCTTTCGCTAACGCGAAAGCTGTCCTCTCCCGCTTCGCGGGCGAGGTTAGCCGAGCCTCGCTTAACCTCTCCCGCTTGCGGGAGAGGACAGCCGTTGCGCCAGCAACGGCAGGTGAGGGGAAGTCTCTACACATCACATATCCCGCGCATCGCGGAAGGCGTTGGTGATGGGGTAGCGGCGATCGCGGCCGAAATTTTTGCGGCTGATCTTCACGCCCGGCGGCGACTGGCGGCGCTTGTATTCGCTGACATAAAGCAGCTGCTCGATCCGTTTCACCGTTGCGGGGTGATAGCCTTTGGCGCAGGTCGCTTCGAAGGTCATCTCGTTCTCGACCAGGCACTCCAGGATGCCGTCGAGGATGTCGTAAGGCGGCAGGCTGTCCTCGTCCTTCTGGTTTTCGCGCAGCTCGGCGCTCGGCGGCTTGGTGATGATGCGCTCGGGGATCACGCGCCCCGCCGGTCCCATCGCGTTGCGCGGCATGTGCTGGTTGCGCCAGTGACAGAGCTGGAACACCTCCGTCTTGTAGACGTCCTTCAGCACGTTGTAGCCGCCGCACATGTCGCCGTAGAGCGTTGCATAGCCGACGCTCATCTCGCTCTTGTTGCCGGTGGTGAGCACCATCGGGCCGAATTTGTTCGAGATCGCCATCAGCAGCACGCCGCGGATGCGCGACTGGATGTTCTCTTCCGTCGTGTCGGCGTTCTTGCCGGTAAAGGGGCCGCGCAACGTATCGGTGAACGCGTCGACCGGCTCCTTGATCGGGATCGTCTCGTATTTGACGCCGAGCAGCTTTGCGCATTCCTCCGCATCGTCGAGGCTGTCCTGCGCGGTGTAGCGCGACGGCATCATCACGCAGCGCACCCGATCGGCGCCGAGTGCATCGACGGCGACGGCCGCGCTGATCGCGCTGTCGATGCCGCCGGAAAGGCCCAGCACCACGCCCGGAAAACGGTTCTTGTTCACGTAATCGCGCAAACCCAGCATCATCGCGTGATAGACGCTGCTGCAGCGTTCTTCCTCGGCACAGTGTTCGCCGGGCGCGCAGCGCCAGCCCTCGGCTGTGCGCGTCCAGTCGGTGACGACCAGCGCTTCTTCCCAGCCGGGCAGCGAGACCGCGATGCGGCCGTCGGGGTTGGCGACCAGCGAAGCGCCGTCGAACACCAGTTCGTCCTGCCCGCCCACCTGGTTCAGATAGATGAGCGGCAGGCCGCTTTCCTTCACCCGCGCGGCGATGAGGTTGATGCGCATGTCTTCCTTGCCGGCCTCGAACGGCGAGCCGTTCGGCACCAGCAGGATCTCGCCGCCGGTCTCGCTCAGGCATTCGACGACATCGGGCGTCCAGATGTCTTCGCAGATCGGCACCCCGATGCGCACGCCGCGGATGTTGAACGGTCCCGGCATCGGGCCGACGGCGAACACACGCTTCTCGTCGAACACGCCGTAATTCGGCAGATCGTGTTTGAACGTCTTGCCTGCGATCGCGCCGCCGTCGAGCAGCAAACACGCGTTGTAGAGCTTGCCGTCCTCCACCCACGGCGTGCCGATCAGCATCGCCGGACCGCCGTCGGCAGTGTCCTTCGCCAACGCCTCGATCGCCTCGCGCGCGTCTTCCTGCAGCGCCGGTTTCAGCACGAGATCTTCCGGCGGATAGCCGACAATGAAGAGCTCCGGAAACAGGATGACGTCGGCGTTCTGCTTCGCCGCGTCCGCGCGCGCCGTACGCGCTTTCTGCCGGTTCCCGACGATGTCGCCCATCGTGGGATTCAACTGGGCGAGCGCGATGCGGAGGCGGTCGGTCATGGGATTCATCTAATTGCCGGTGAAACTAATACCACCCTCCCCTTGAGGGGGTCGAAAAATCCGTGAGCGTCAGCGAAAGGATTTTTCGGGGAGGGGTTCTCGCGAGCACTGACCCCTTCCCGAAATTTGCATCCGCAAATTTCGGCCCTCCCTCAAGGGGAGGGTGGAAGAGGCATCGCGGGCGAGGGCTTCTTAAGCGATCGCTGCGTATTGGGCGGGGTGGCGGAAGCCGGCGATGGCTTCGGCGGCGTCCTCGATCATCAGCGCGGTTTGCAGCGCGCGGCGGGCTTCTTCCGGTTGCACCAGCGTGTCGGTGCCGTTCTGCACGGCGGAGACGAACGACGCCACGGATTCGCCCAGCGGATCGCCGATCTCCAGCGGGTTCAGGCGGCGTTGCGTGGTGTTGCGGATCTCACGGGTGAGGAAATCGAACTCGACGGTGCCGTCCTTGTAGACCGCGCGCATGCCGCGGCTGCGGTTGTCGGCGACGCGGCTCGCGTGCAGGCGTGCCACCGCGCCGCTGTCGAATGTCACCACAGCCTTCACATCGTCGGGATGTTTGGACTGCGTCGTGCGCGCCGTCGCTTCCACGTCGACCACCACGCCCGGGATCATCCGGTGCACCAGATCGAGATCGTGGATCATCAGGTCGAGCACGGCACTCACGTCGGCGCCGCGGCCGGTCCACGGACCGGCGCGCCAGCACGACACTTCGAGCGGCGCGTCGGGAAAATCGAGCAGGCCGGTGCGCGCAAACACGAAACGCTCCTGATGGCCGACGGTCAGAACCAGCTTGTTCTTTTCCGCCAGCACGATCAGCGCATCGGCTTCTTCGACCCGCGTTGCGATCGGCTTTTCGACCAGCACATGCGCGCCGGCATTCAGGAACGAACGCACGATCGGCGCGTGCGTGATGGCTGGCGAACAGATGGAAACGAGATCGACGGTGCCGAGCAGATCGCGCCAGTCGGCAACCGCGCGTGTGTTGTGCGTTGCCGCCGCATCGCGGCGCGCTTCCGCCAGCGGATCGGCCACGGCTACGAGTTCGACGCCGGGAAGTTTTGCGTATTTGGATGCGTGATGACGGCCGAATGCGCCGGTGCCAACCACCGCTGCGCGGAGTAGTCTGCTACGCGTTCCGGTCTGTTGCCGGGTGATGCTATGGAGCACGCCGATTCCTCTTGCCAGCCCAAGGGGATAACGCCACCTGACCCGCCGGAAGACGACTCATAAAATGTTTCGTCTTGTTACACGGAAGGGCGCTGCCTAGGTTTGCGGCGCTAACAAAATTCAAGCCCTTAGAAACGCTAGGAGAATTAGATGTCCAATCATACATCCAGGGAAATCCGCCTGAAAAACAGGCCGGTCGGGATGCCGCAGGCCTCCGATTTCGAGCTTGCCGAGGTCAATGTCCCGAATCCGGGACCCGGCGAGGTGCTGGTCCGGAACTCCTACATGACGGTCGATCCCTACATGCGCGGGCGCATGGTGGACCGCAAATCCTATGTCCCGCCGTTCCAGATCGGCGAGGCGCTCACGGGCGGCGCGATCGGTCAGGTCGTCGCTTCCAACAACGACAAATTCAAGGCCGGCGACATCGTGCAGAGCATGAACGGCTGGCGCGAATGGTTCGTCTCCAAAGGCGCGGACCTCCAGCCGCAGCAGATGATCCCCAACACCAAGCTCGGCGACTATCTGGGCGCGCTCGGCATGCCGGGGATGACCGCCTATGCCGGCCTCCTCAAGATCGGCGAACTGAAAGACGGCGAGCGCGTGTTCGTGTCGGCGGCGTCCGGCGCGGTGGGCCAGATCGTCTGTCAGATCGCCAAGGCGAAAGGCTGCTATGTCGTGGGTTCCGTCGGAAGCGACGAGAAGGCGAAGTATCTGACCCAGGACCTCGGCGTCGATCGCGCGATCAACTACAAGACCGCGGGCGATCTCAACACCGCCATCGCGGCCGCCTTCCCGGAAGGCATCGACGTCTATTTCGAGAATGTCGGCGGCGCCCATCTGCAGGCGGCGCTCAACGTCATGCGGCCGTTCGGACGCATTCCGCTGTGCGGCATGATCGACATGTACAACGCGACCGAACCGCCGCCGGGACCGAACAACCTCGCGATGGCGATCGGCATGCAGCTCACCATCCGCGGCTTCATCGTCTCCAGCCACTACGACCTGATGCCGCAATTCATCGCGGACATGTCGCGCTGGATGAAGGAAGGCAAGATGAAATGGCGCGAGACGATCTACGACGGGATCGATCGCGCGCCGGACGCCTTCATCGGCCTGTTCAAAGGCGAGAACATGGGCAAGGCTCTGGTCCGAGTCGGTCCGGATAAGGCTGTGTGAGAACTGCGCTTGCCATAGCATTGCCGCTTCTGTTCGCAGCCGCTCCCGCCCTTGCCGGCGGGACGGCCGCGAACGGCGACGCGGCGCCGGAGGACTGGGCGATCCACGGCCAGTTCACCAATGTCTGGCAGTATCATCCGGCGTTCCATTCGCCTTATGAAGGCGCGAACAGCCTGTCGCCGATCAGCGTCGGCGACGAGACGATCGACCTCACCGTCTATCTCGGCTTCAGCCCGTGGAAGGGTGGCGAGCTGTGGGCCGATCCGGAAATCGACCAGGGTTTCGGCCTTTCGAACACGCTGGGCGTCGCCGGCTTCCCGAGCGGCGAGGCCTACAAGGTCGGCAAGGTCGATCCCTATTTCCGCCTGCAGCGGCTGTTCTTCCGCCAGACCTTCGATCTCGGCGGCGACAGCCAGGATGTCGAGGCGGATGCCAACCAGCTCGGCGGCAGCAAGACGGCCGACAATCTGGTGTTCACCGCGGGCAAGATTTCGGTGGGCGACGTGTTCGACACCAACAGCTATGCCCACGATCCGCGCGGCGACTTCCTCAACTGGGCGATCATCGATGCCGGCGCGTTCGACTATGCGGCCGATGCCTGGGGCTACAGCTACGGCATCGCCGCGGAATGGACGCAAGCGTGGTGGACGTTGCGCACCGGGCTGTTCGACCTTTCCAAGGTGCCCAACTCGACCAAGCTAGAAAACAATTTCAGCCAGTTCGAGGCCGATGCGGAGTTCGAGGCGCGCGCCAATTTCATCGGCGACCGCGAGGGTAAGGTGAAAGTACTGGGCTTCCTCAATCGCGGCCGGATGGGCGATTACAACGACGCCGTGGCGCTGGGACTTGCGACCGGAACGACGCCGAGCACCGCGCTGGTCCGCCGCTACGCCTCGCGGCCCGGGGGTTCGATCAATGTCGAGCAGCCGCTGAGCGACGATCTCGGTTTCTTCATGCGCGCAAGCCTCAACGACGGCAGCAAGGAAGCCTACGAGTTCACCGAGATCAACCGTTCGCTCTCGACCGGTCTTTCCCTGAAAGGCAGCGCTTGGCAGCGCGGCGACGACACGGTGGGCGCTGCGTTCCTGATCAGCGGGTTGTCGGATTCGGCGCGCCGCTATTTCGCGGCCGGCGGTCTCGGCATCCTGATCGGCGACGGGCGGCTGCCGCATTACGACAGCGAGGACATCTTCGAGACCTATTACAGCGCATCGATCACAAAGTGGCTCGCGCTCAGCGCCGATTACCAGTTCATCGCCAACCCGGCCTACAACCACGACCGCGGCCCGGTATCGGTCCTCAGTGCGCGCGTGCACGCACAGATCTAGATCAGAGCATTCGCATCAACAGCAGCAGCAATTCGTTCTGGCCGGACGTTGCCGTCTTCTGGAAAATGCTCGCCAGCTGCGTACGCACGGTATTGACGCTCACGCCGAGTTTTTCCGCCGCGTCCCGCGGTTGATGCCCCTGGAGCAGCGCGCGTACCACGCGGATTTCCGCAACCGTCAGCCCGAACAGCGCTTGCAGTTCGCCGTCCGCGATCGCGAGATCGGCGTGCAGGTCGGTGACGGTGACGAGCACCGACGGACCGGCGGCGAACACCGGCAAGCGTCCGGCGCGTAGTGGCATCACGGTCAGGGGCAGCCTCGTTTCACCGCATGCGATCACCATGGAACCGCCGCGCCGGACGTCGGGGTCCGGCGAACCGGCGATGGCAATCAGCGCCTGCAACGTTTTCGCACTGTCGGCCATCCGGCCGGTGAGTCTGCCGCCCATGACGCCAAGACCTGAGCGGCGCGCCAGGATGCGCTCCGCCACCCGGTTGGCGTAGCGGATGCCGCCCTTCGCATCGAGGATGAAGATTCCGCGCCGCGCATCGTCCAGTGCCGCCGCCTTGTGATCGCTCAACTCGGCCATCTGGCCGAACACGCCGCCCAGCTTGAACGCGCGGATCAGATGCGGATGCAGCGCATTCACGATCTCCAGTTCGGCACTCCCGAACTGGCCATGCGTCTGGCTGCGATGGATGTTGACCGTGCTGACGACCGGTCCCTGCGCCGCGACGTCGATCATCAGGATGCTGTGGATGTCCTGCGGCCGCATGAAGTCGTTGTAGTATTCCGACTTCACCAGGACGTCCTTGTCGACGAACGCCGCGTCCGATTTGACCGGCGGTTTCCACTGGGGCGAATACTCGGCCAGCAGGTTCTTGTTCAGGAACGGATTGGCGCCCGCGAAGTGCTCTAGATAAAGCTGCGGCATCACCGGATCGATGCGCGCGATCACACCGGCGCCTTTGCCGTCCTCGACGCTGATCTGCGACAGGAACGCGCTGTTGCCATTCAGCATATCGGCAAGCCGCTCCATCACGGAGATCCACGACGCCGGTTCCAGAACCGTCGCGTAAATGTCATCGAGCAAACTGTTGTAGCCGTCCTGATTCAAAGGCCCGCTCCCCGGGCGTAGCGAACCGCAAAGCCCCGGCGGCGACAAGGCCGAACCCCGCTCAAACGCACGCCGTTCGGCGGTTTGGCCTATGGAACTATTCGTTGCCGGTCGCAAGCAGCGCCGTAAGCGCCGCCAGGACCACATAAGCCAGCACCAAGGGGCCGACACCGATCAGCACCTGCCCCGGCACCGTGGTGAAGAACACGCAAGGGGTGAACTGATAGACCTCGCCCACGAACAGAAGCTGGATGCCGACGATCGACACGGTCCCGAGCAGCAGCGCCACAACACCCGGACCCAAAGGCTCCGGGCTGCGGTTGCGCTCCAGCCGCAGCAGCCCCGCCGCAAGCTTCAGGCGCGAGAGCGACGAGCCGAACAGCACGAATGCGAGGATCCAGGCGACCGCCGAGGCGAACAGGCGGCCGCCGTCGAGCGTGCAGGGATCGAGCGCATAGAGAAGTCCGCGCTGCCCCGGAATGGCGAGCGCCATCGCACCTTCGAGCTGGTCGGAGAGAGGACCCGTCACGTTCAGCGGCGCGACCGCGATCTGGTTCAGAAAGCTCAGCGCCACGAACAGGGCGAACACGATGTCGGTGAAATGCGGCAGGAGATGATCGGGCTTGAACTGGGCCGTCACGCCGGGCCGCGAGATGCCGTAACCCACGATGAAGAGCAGTCCCATCGCCAGGAACAGCAGCACCGAGACGCCGGTGTGCGCGAATGCGTCGAGCGGCTCCTGTCCCGCCTGCATCATCTGATGCAGCGCGTGCCCGCCGGTGAAGAGGCACAGCACGATCCAGACCTTCGCGAGAAGGCGCGCCACGCCCATCCGGTAACTTCACCCTTCCCTGCCGCTGCCGGGAAGGCAGCATTGTGTTTATCCCGCGAAGCGCGGCCGCGCCGTTACGCCGACGCCGCGAGCGGTTTTCTCTTCTGCGCGTCCATCAGTTCGGCCATCAGGAAAGCAAGCTCCAGCGCCTGGCTGGCATTGAGCCTGGGATCGCAACGCGTGTCGTATTTGGTCGACAGATCGGTCTCGGTCAGCGCCTGCGCGCCGCCGGTGCATTCGGTGACGTTCTGGCCCGTCATCTCCAGATGCACGCCGCCGGCATGGGTGCCTTCGGCGCGGTGGACCTCGAAGAAGGTCTTCACTTCCTTCACCACGCGGTCGAACGGGCGGGTCTTGAAGCCGTTGGCCGATTTGATCGTGTTGCCGTGCATGGGATCGCACGACCACACCACCTTGAAGCCTTCGCGCTCCACCGCGCGGATCAGCTTTGGCAATCCGGCCGAAACCTTGTCGGCGCCGAAGCGCGCGATCAGCGTGACGCGGCCGGCCTTGTTGTCCGGATTGACGATGGAGATCAGCTTGACGAGATCGTCTTCCGACAGCGACGGCCCGCATTTGATGCCGATCGGATTCTTCACGCCGCGGCAGAACTCGACATGCGCGCCGTCAGGCTGGCGCGTGCGGTCGCCGATCCAGATCATGTGCGCGCTGGTATCGTACCAATCGCCGGTGATGGAATCCTGCCGCGTCAGCGCCTCTTCATAGGGCAGCAGCAGCGTCTCGTGGCTGAAATAGAAATCGACCGACGAGGTGCGCGGATTGATCGCGTCGGCAAGCCCGAACGCTTTCATGAAGCCGATGCCGCCGTCGATCCGTTCAACCACCGCTTCGTAGCGCTTGCTGAGATCGGGGTGGTGATGGTCGTCGAGATACCAGTGCCGCGCGCGCGACAGATCGGCATAACCGCCATTGGCGAAGGCGCGCACGAGGTTCGCGGTGGCCGCCGCCTGGTAATAGGCCTTCAGCATCCGTTCCGGATCGGGGATGCGCGCCTCGGGCGTGAACTCCTCGCCGTTGATGATGTCGCCGCGATAGGACGGCAGCGTGACGTTGCCGCGCATCTCGTTGTCGTCGCTGCGGGGCTTGGCGAACTGGCCGGCGATACGGCCGATCTTCACCACCGGCACGTCGGCCGCGAAGGTGAGCACCGTCGCCATGCTGAGGAAAACACAGAAGGTGTCGCGGATGTTGTTGGCGGTGAACTCCGCGAAGCTCTCGGCACAGTCGCCGCCCTGCAGCAGGAACGCCTTGCCTTCCGCCACCCGGGCCAGCGCGTTGGTCAGCGCGCGTGCCTCACCCGCGAACACCAGCGGCGGATGGGTGCGCAGCTTGTTCTCGACAGCCCCGAACGCCGCCGGATCCGGGTACTCCGGAACCTGCAAAATCGGCTTCGACCGCCAGCTTTTCGGGCTCCAACTCTGGGCCACGTCCACAACTCCAGTCAGGGGCTGTGGATATATGGGAAGGCCGCGGCCATTGCCAGTGAGCAAAGACCGCGGCCTCCGAGCAACATTATTACCTGAGTTGGGTCATACCCCGACCAGACGAGAAACGACCGGAATGCGCCGCAAAGCATCGGCCACCAGCCAGCTCAGGCCGAGCGCGCCTGCCGTCACCAGCATCGCTTTGGCGGCGCCCGGCAGACCGGCGGGGAGCAACGCGTATTGCAAGCCGGCGACGAAGGCGTAATGCACGATGTAGATGCCGTAGGCGTTGCGGCTCAGGCTGTCCCACACCGGATTGGCGCGTTTCACGAAGCGGGTGAAGACCGCGAGCCACGCGAAGGATGCGATCGCGCAGTTGAGAACGAAAGTGATCGAGCCGATGTCGGTCAGCGTCTGCAGGGTTGCGGCGTCCCTGGCACCGAGGATCGCGAGGAACAGCGCGGTGCCGATGATGACGATGACGGGCAGCAGGATGAACATCCAGAGCCACCAGCGCTGCGCGAGTTTTCCTTCCGGTGCAAGCAGGCCGCGGCGGATGCCGTAGGCGCCGATGCCGATACCCACCACGAAGTAGAGCAGGTAGTTCAGCACGCGGCTGGTCTGGAACTGGAACATGCCCCAGTAGCTCCAGACTCCCGCACCGAACGCATGCGCGAGCGGCGCATAGACGAGGAACGACAACACGACGAACAGCGCGAAGAAGCGCCACGGTTTCGCCGCCGCATTGGCGTTCAGGCGCCCGGCCAGATCGCTCCAGCGCGGCAGCACCGCATAGACGAGCGCGATCGCGACATCGAACGCCAGCAGCAGCGAAATGAACCATGCCGGTCCGCTCGGCCAGTAGCCGATTTGCCGGAACGCGCTCCAATAACTCGCGAGGTTTGGTGCGCCACCGATCTGACGATAGGCGAAGTAATAGGCGATGGGTGTCACCACCATCGCGGAGAACAGGAACGGGATGCCGAGGCGGATGGTGCGATCGCGCACGAATGCCACGATGCCCTTCTTCTGGATGCTCTGCTGCACGAACAAACCGGACAGCAGAAACATCAGCGCCATGAAGTAGACGTCGTTGAAACCGCTTATGACACCGGAAAGCGCCCAGGGATGGGCGGGATCGGTAACGGGGAATGCGCGCCATGCCATCGCCCCACCGGCGAACTGCGCCGGCACCTTCATGCCCAGATAGGCCAGCACCGAGTGGTGCAGCACCACCAGCACCGTCATGAAAGCGCGCAGGTAACCGAGCGCCACGTCATAAGTGCCGGCACCGGCTTTGGCGCCAACCGCCGCGCTGGGCGTCACTTCATCTTTCAGGACTGCGATACTCATGGCTTCCTCCCCGGAATAATCCGTACCGTACCGTTCGGTACTAGCATATAGTGCCGTACTCCTCGGTACGCAAGGCTTCCCTTGAGGACCCGAATGCCGGTAGACAGGCGCATGAGCGATGCAGCGCACGATTTCACAGTGCAGGAGCGGCCGCCGAAGGATCAGCGGCGTCAGGAGATGCTTGACGCCGCTTTCGTGGAGTTTTCCGAGAAGGGCTACAACGGCACCAGCATGGAGGCGATCGCGCGGCGGGCGCGGGCTTCCAAAGAGACGCTCTATTCCTGGTTCACGAACAAGGAGACGCTGTTCAACACCTTGGTGGCGGACCGGCTCGACCGGCTGACCAATCGGGTGGTCCCCGCCGCCGCAAAGGACCCGTCACCCGCCCACCTCCTGCCGGTGATCGCCGAGGACATCATCCGCCTGGTGCTGACCATGACACCGCTGACGAGTGCAGCCGGCGGCGGCAACACGACGGCGGCACGCGCGTTCGGCCGTGCCATCACCGACGAGCGCAAGAACTTCGTGAACTATCTCCTGTGGTGCCGCGAGCAGGGCTACATCGCATTCGACGACGACCCGTTCGAGATCACCTCGCTGTTCGTCGCGATGGCGCAAGGCGAATGGGTCCTGCGCCTCGGCACCGAGATGATCGGCGAGATCACCGAGCAGATGATCGCCGAGCACGCGCAGCTGGTGACGCGGGTATTCCTGAAAGGGCTGGCGCCGGAGAAGGGGTGAGTTCTTCACACTCCGAATGTCATCCCGGCTGTAGTGAAGCGCAGCGGAACGGAACGCCGGGACCTATTTCCCAACGCGTTTGGATGGTAATGCCAGACCGGCTGTACCAACTCGCTTGCAAGATAGATCCCGGATCGGCGCGATGCTCGCGCATCGCTTGTCCGGGATGACAATCGATGGTGTGAAGAACGGACCTACACCGCCACCACATCGTCCTTCTTCAGCACGGCATTGTACACGACATCCGGCACCGCGAGCCGCGCATCTTCGTAGAGCGCGCGCAGTTCTTCGAAATGGATGTCCGGGTCCATCGTCAGCGCGGCGACGCGGTCCATCAGCGCGATGGTCTCATCCGGGATCGGCAGCGCGTCGGGCTCGACCATCGCGCCCCAGTTGTCCCAGGGCAGCATCTCCATATTGTTGAGCGCCGCGAAATCGCGGATCAGGTTCTGGCCGACGAACCACAACCCGCGCTCGTCGAAGATGCCGAACGTGTTCGGATCGGCGCGTCCGTCGCGGCAGCGCTGCCAGGCATCGCCGGCCGTCAGGAATTTGTCGCGCGGCACATCGGTGAGGTCCATCGCCAGATGCAGGATCGCGCGCTGCGACGGATCGATCTGTGCATCGGTCAGCCTCCAGCGCGCGCCGTCCCAATATTCCGCGACCCAATGATCTTCGAACTTGCCGGCCGAGAAATATCCGCCAAAGCCGCAGCGCGAGCGCGCCGGAATGCCCTTCGCGCGCAGCATCGCCACCATCAGGACGGTGAAATGCCGGCAGACGCCGACCGTCTTCTGATAGAGCGACCGGCCGCCGGCGAGCGGGCTTGCGTTCTTCGCGAACGTCGCGTCGAGCATCTGCACCGTGCTGCGCAGATGCGATTCCAGTTTGCGCTCCGCCGACAGGCGCACGCGATAGGCCGGAGCCCAATGTTCGTGGATCATCATGCCCTGGATGACACCGCGCAGCGCATCGATCTCGGACGGCAACGCGTCGAATGCGGCTGCATGTGCGCCGGGCGACGTCATGGCGGACGGCTGCGTGTAAAATTCGCGGACGGCGTCAGGGAGCGGCATGCGGGACTCGAGGATGGCGTTTGGCAGGATGATAGAGTGTCTCACTTGTCGATCAACGCAATGGTGGAGAGACTTCCCCTCACCTGCTTCGCTTCGCGAAGCTGTCCTCTCCCGCTACGCGGGCGAGGTCAGTCGAGCCTCGCTTAACCTCTCCCGCACTTCGCGGGAGAGGACAGACCGGCGCGCAAGCGACGGTCAGGTGAGGGGCCGCTGCAAACTCACGTCAGCGGCACCCAGATCTCCACCCCGCCGAGGCCGGTGCGCGGGTCGAAGGCCGGCAGATGTGCTTCGAGCGAGGCGGCATCGGCGACGGTTCGCCCACTCTCGGGCAGCCAGTTGTTCCAGATCGCAGCGTAGGTTTGATAGATCGTCGAGACATGCGCCGAATGCACGAACACCGCATAGCTGCGCGGCGCGACGGTGAGTTTCTGCAGGCCCTTCGGCAGCGGCGCAAAACGCGACACCCGCACCGCGCAGACATATTCGAAATTGCCGTCGTCATCGAGATTGGTGCAGACGCCCCACGGACAAGGATCCAGCTTGGGCTCGATCTCTTCGTAACGCTGGCTGAAGCGTTCCCATAACGCGGCGATCGCTTGCGTCGCACTGAATGCGATCGGCTGCCCGAGCCCGACGAACAGCATCTCGGCGCCATCCTCGTAGCGCGCGACGCGCAGGCTGGTGCGCCCGTCCTGCACGACATTGATGGGCAGAAGCAGCGGCAGACGCTCCACCGTCGCTTCGCGCCGCACCGCCTCTGGCGTGATGCCGAACTGGGTGCGGAAGGCGCGGCTGAACGCTTCGTGGCTCGAATAGCCGTACTCCATCGCGAGATCGAGGATGTTGGAGGCGCCGGCCGCCAGTTGCAGTGCCGCTTCGCTGAGCCTCCTGAGCCGCACATACGCCATGACGGGCATGCCGGTGGTGCCGCCGAACGCGTGCGCGAGATGATAGCGCGAGACGCCGCACGCCTCCGCCACCGAACCCAGCGAAAGCTCGGTGCGCAGATGCCGGTCGATCACCCAAAGCGCGCGGTTGGCGAGGGACATACGGTTAATCCGGTGACGGTGGCAGGTTAGCGTAACAAGCGGCTTCCGCTTGATCGGGATTGCGGGCCCGGCTGTGGCATACTCTGCTCGTCCGACGAAGGAAGAGGAAGATGCCGGACCGGCCATTTGCCATCAGTGTTCTGGTCTCTCCGGCAAAGCCCGGAGATAACGTCGCGCTTCAAACGCTAGTGCGCGAACTCGCTCAAGACCCGACAGTAGGTTTCGAATCGCGCGATTCTGGAATCGCACTCTATGGCGATACCGAATGCGACATGGAGCAGTTTTTCATCAGGCTCCGCGACGCCGCACCGTTTCCGCTGTCCGCCGGCGCGCCGGCGGTACAATATCGGGAAACGCTGATGCATTCGGTCGTCACCGATCACTCCCACAGATCGAGCATCGAGGGACGCGACGCGGTCGCGAGCGTGAAGCTCGCGTTTGCTCCAAGAGAGCGGGGAACAGGTTTCATCTTTTCAAGCCAAACCGAACTTCGCGAAGACCTTGCGGCCAGCGTCGAACATGTGATCGCACAGGAAAAAGAGGAGGGGCTCCTTTACGGTTTTCCACTGATCGATTTCCACGCCTCGCTGATCGAGGCAACGTACCGCGAGGCCGGAGCCAATGAAGAGATGTTTGCACAGGCGACCCGCGCCGCGTTTCGCAAGCTGGCGCCGTCGGGCGCTATTTGGCTTATGGAACCAGTACTCCTGGTTAGGGTCCCCGTGCTGGATGAATTTGCCGACGCAGCGATCGCCGATCTGATCGAGCGGTGCGGTAAAATTCTGGATGTCGAGGACACGGACACCGCCAAACGCATTCGCGCACTTGTGCCGGCCTCGAATATGTTCGGCTACATCAACGTGATCATGCCGCTCGCCCGGGAACGCGCACGCTATGACGCGGTGTTCGACCACTACGCGCCGGTGCCCGCTGAACGGCGGGCCTGAACCAATCGGGTTGGCACACCGGCCGCCAGTAGGCGCGATTGCCGCAGGTGGTGGTGTCGTGCTGCCGTTTCGCAGGCGGCGTTCTTTCCCCAGCGTCGAAGTTTGAGATAGCGTTCCCCCCAGCACACGCTCCTCCAAGAGGGCGTTTGGGAGGACAGATGGACATCACACCGGAATTTCTGGAACGGCTGCTGGCGGATCAGGCCGTCGGCATGGGCGTCGCGAGCTGGGCGAAGGTGAAGCCGGATGCGGTGGCGGCGATCGACTGCTCCACCACCCGCACCTGGGCCGAGCTGAACGCCAACGCCAACCGGCTGGCGCGGCTGTTCCGCGAGCGGGGCTTGCAGCCCGGCGACGGTGTCGCGCTGTTCTGCACCAACCGCGTCGAGTTCATGGAGGTGCTGAACGCGTCGCGCCGCACCGGCATGCGGCTGACGCCGGTGAACTGGCACCTCACCGCGGACGAGATCGCCTACATCCTCAACGACTGCGAAGCCAAGGCGCTCATCGCCGAGCCGCGGCTCTCCGCCATTCTCGAGGCGGTGAAACAGGCGCCGCTCCTGAAGCTGAAGCTTGCGGTCGGCGGCGATGCCGAAGGGTTCGAGAATTACGAGAAGGCGATCGCAAAATTCGATTCCTCGAACATCGAAAATCCGCTGCTCGGCAGCCAGATGCTCTACACCTCCGGCACCACCGGCCGGCCGAAGGGCGTGTTCCGGCCGCACGGCGTGGCGACGCCGCCGCAATTCGCCGGCAGCAACGCGAACTACAATCCCGACACCGACGTGCAGCTCTGCGTCGGACCCGGCTATCACGCAGCGCCGCTGGCGTTCGACATCGCGATCGCACAGGCGAGCGGTGTGCCGACCGTGTTCATCGGCGAGAAATGGGACAGCGAAGCGGTGCTCGCCGCGATCGAGAAGCATCGGATCACGCACGGGCACATGGTGCCGATCATGTTCCAGCGGCTGCTGTCGCTGCCCGAAGACGTGAAGCTGAAATACGACCTGTCTTCGCTGAAATTTCTCGTGCATGGCGCGGCGCCCTGCCCGCCCGAAGTGAAGCGTGCAATGATCGAATGGCTGGGCCCGATCCTGTTCGAATACTACGCGGGCAGCGAAGGCGGCGCGGGCTTCTATATCCGCTCGGAAGAATGGCTGAAAAAGCCGGGCAGCGTGGGCAAGCGTCCGGTGCTGCTTGCCGTGAAGATCATGGACGACGAAGGCAACGAACTGCCGAACGGCGAAGCGGGCCTCATCTATCACCAGACCCAGTCGCTCAACCCGTTCCAGTATTACAAGGACGGCGGCAAGACGGCGAAGGCGCATCGCGGCAACTTCTTCACGCTCGGCGACATCGGCTATTTCGACGAGGAGGATTATCTGTTCCTCACCGGCCGTTCGGCGGAGATCATCATCTCGGGCGGGGTGAACATCTATCCGCAGGAGATCGACAACGAGATCATCAAGCATCCCGCGGTCGAGGACGTCTGTTCCATCGGCGTGCCCAACAAGGAATGGGGCGAAGAGGTGAAGTCGGTGGTGATGCTGAAGCCCGGCGTCGAGCGGAGCGAGCGGCTGAAGGAGGAGATCCTGGTGTTCGCGCGCGGCAAGCTCGCAGGCTTCAAGATCCCCCGCACCATCGACTTCGTGGACGACCTGCCGCGCAGCGCCGCCGGCAAGATTCAACGCAACAAAGTCCGCGCCCCCTTCTGGGAAGGAAGGAAGGTGCAGATTTAAAGAGTATGTCTTCACCCTCCCCTTGAGGGAGGGTCGAAAAATCGCACAGCGATTTTTCGGGGAGGGGCAAGTGCCACAGCAACCACCGCCAAGCTCGAGAAGACGCGCCGCCTTTAAACAAGACCAAGCGCGGCAACTCAGACAGTCATCGTCGGACGCCGAAAAGAGACTATGGCGCTACCTGCGGAACAAGCAGACGGCCGGCTTGCGTTTCCGCCAGCAACAGCCGATCGGTCCTTACATTGCAGACTTCTACTGTGCTGCAGCCAAGCTCATCATTGAGCTCGATGGCCGCCAGCATGGTGAAGAAGAGCAGCAGCTTCGCGACGATGTGCGGACACGCTGGCTGACAGAGCGCGGCTATCGCGTCATCCGTTTCTGGAACGGCCAGGTTATGCAATATCCCGATGACACAGTCGATCTGATCCTGCGCGCGATCCGGGAGAGCGGTGTGCCCCTCCCCGAAATCTGCGTGCCGCAGATTTCGACCCTCCCTCAAGGGGAGGGTGAAGGCAAGAATGTCGATTGCGTGATCGAGGAGATCGTCGAGAGACTCCCCCTCACCTGACCGGCGCTCTGCGCCGGTCTGTCCTCTCCCGCAAGCGGGAGAGGTTACTCCGGCGTCTTCGAATAACTCTTCATGCGCATCGTCACGAGTTCTTCGGCGGCCGTGGGATGCAGCGCGATCGTCGCGTCGAAATCGGCTTTGGTTGCGCCCATCTTCATCGCGACCGCGACGATCTGGACGATCTCTGCGCCGTGGTCGCCGAAGATGTGGCAGCCCAATACCTTATCGGTCTTCCGATCCACGATCAGCTTGAAGGTCGAGCGCGCGTCGCGGCCGGACAGCGTGTGCTTCAGCGGCCGGAACACCGATTTGTACACGTCGATGCTGTGACCCAGCATCAGCGCCTTTTCCTCCGTCATGCCGACCGCGCCGATCTCCGGCGTGGTGAACACCGCCGTCGCCACACTGTCGTGATCGACGGGCGTCGGGATGTTCTGGAACGCCGTCTTCACGAAGCACATCGCGTCGTGGATCGCGACGGGGGTCAGTTGCAGCCGGTTGGTGACGTCGCCGATGGCGTAGATGTGCGCAGCGCTGGTGCGGGAATACTCATCCACGATCACCTCGCCGTTCTTGCCCAGTTCGACGCCGGCCTTCTCGACATGCAGCGCATCGGTGTTGGGCGCACGGCCGATCGCGAGCATGATCTGGTCGCACTCGATCACCTCGCCCTTGTTGGTTTCGGCGTGCAGGCAATCGCCGCGCCGCTCGATCTTGGTGAACTCGCACCCAACCCCGACATGCAGCATGATCTTATGCATGGACTCGGTGAGTGCATCGCGGATGTCGTTGTCGAAACCGCGCAGCACCTTGTCGCCGCGATAGAGCAGCGACACTTTCGAGCCCAGCGCATGGAAGATGTGCGCGAACTCCAGCGCGATATAGCCGCCGCCCGCGATCAGGATTCGCCCGGGCAGCTTCTCCAGATGAAACGCCTCGTCGGAGGTGATGCAGAGATCGCCGCCGGGGATGACATGGGTGGTGCCGAGCTCGCGGGTCGGACGGTTGCCGGTCGCGATCAGGATCTTGTCCGCGGTGACGGTGCGGTCGTCGTTGACCAGGCGCAGGGTGTGAGCGTCTTCGAACACCGCACGATCCTGGAAGATCTCCACGCCCGCCGCCGTCACGTTCCTGGTGTACATGCCTTCGAGGCGCGCGATCTCCTTGTCCTTGTTCGCGATCAGGGTCGGCCAGTCGAACGAGGTTTCGCCGACAGTCCAGCCGAAGCCGGGCGCGTCCATGAAATCCTCGGCGAACTGGCTCGCATAGACGAACAGCTTCTTGGGGATGCAGCCGCGGATCACGCAGGTGCCGCCCATCCGCCACTCCTCCGCGATCGCGACGCGCGCACCGGTCATCGCCGCCATGCGGCTCGCCCGCACCCCGCCGCTGCCGCCGCCGATGACGAAGAGGTCGTAGTCGTATTGGCTCATGCGGGTCTCTCGATGACGTCCACGCCGCTTTCGCGCGCGATGAGGATTTGCGTGGCGATGCCGACGAACAGGCCGTGTTCGACCACGCCCACGATCTCGCCCAGCGCATTCGCCAGTTTCGGCGCATCGGCGATCGCGCCGAAGTGACAATCGTAGATAACGTTGCCGCCGTCGGTTTTGAAGGCTGCGCCGTTCCGCATCCGCTGCACGATCGGAATGCCGGAATAGCCGAGCCGTGCCACCACATCAGCAATTCGACGCATGGTGGTCTCCTGGCCATATTCCACAACCTCGATGGGGAGCGGAAAACGGCCGAGCCGGTCGACCAGCTTGGTCGCATCGACGATCACCAGCATCTGTTTCGCGGCACAGGCGACGATCTTCTCGCGCAGCAGCGCGCCGCCGCCGCCTTTGATGAGCACAAGATCGCGGTCCGCTTCGTCGGCGCCGTCGATCACCAGATCGAGCGGCGCGAGCTGGTCGAGTTCGCCGAGCGGAATGCCGAGCGCACGCGCTTTCGCGGCTGTCCGTTCGGAGGTCGGCACGCAGGTAACCTTAAGACCGTCGCGGACCTTGGGCGCCAATGCGTCGACGAAGGCCTCCGCGGTCGTGCCCGTGCCGAGACCGAGCTTCATGCCGTCGCGCACATACTCCACCGCCTTCGCGGCGACGACGCGCTTGAGGGAATCCTGCGATATCATCGCGCGGACCATAGAGGAGGCTCCGGCCTTGTGCGAGGGCCGCGGACGCGACAGATTTCGCCGTTCTCGCGTGGCAACAGACGGGATTTTCAAAGGACATGCCGACCGGACAACGCTGGCTTTTTTCCGCCGCGGCGCTGCTGATCGCCGTCCTGTTCGCGATCGTGGCGTTCCAGCGCCAGGGCACGCCGGACACTACGCCGCTGCCGCCGACACCATCCGCTTCGCTGCGCGCGACTCAGGCCGACGGCGACGTCGTGTGGTCGCACGGCCGCGACGGTTCGGAACGCAATGCCGAAGAGCATTGGGAAAAGCATGGCGGCGAGTTTCCCGAATATCACTCCGCGCTGGACTACGAGCATGGCGCGCAGGCCTTCATCACCCATCCTCCGGCGGGCACGCTGACCAAGCACGACGATCGCGGCGATACGCTGTATTACGATCCGGCCAGCAACACCTTCGCCGTCGCCGACCGCAGGGGCGAGCCGCGCACCTATTTCCGGCCGCACAACGGCATGGCGTACTGGGAACGGCAGTGAGCGTCGCTCACTGCTGACGGATTCCTGGTGGGCATCTGCTAGACTCCTCTTGATCCCGAGGAGAATTGTCATGGCCGTGAAAACCTATCAGGCGAGCTGTCATTGCGGCACCGTCCGCGTCGAAGCCGATCTCGATCTGGACGCCGGAACGGTGCGGTGCAACTGCTCGCTATGCGCCAAGGCGCGCTGGTGGGGCATCAGCGCCAAGCCGGATGCGGTGCGGGTGACGAGCGGCGCGGACAACACCTTCACCTACAGTTTTGGCACACACGCAATTCAGCAGCACAACTGCAAGACCTGCGGCCTGCGAGTTTATGGCAAGGGCCACGTCGAACAGATCGGCGGCGATTTCGTCGCGATCAACGTCGCCTGCATCGACGGGCTGAGCGACGAGACGCTGGCCGCGATCCCCATCCACTACAGCAACGGCCGCGACAACGACTGGGTGCACGAGCCCGCGGTGACGAGCTACCTATAGCGGCTAGCCGGAACGGTTTTGGATTGGATTGACGCTCTGTAGCTCCCCAGATCCTTCCGTCATGGCCGGGCTGAGCGCAGCGAAGTTCCCGGCCATCCATTGCCGCCGTGTTGCACAGCAAGTCTCCTCGCCGGCATTGAGGCAATGGATGGCCGGGACGAACGCCCGGCCATGACGGCTTCGAGATTTGATAAGTGCTCGGCCGCCGTGTATCTCCGTTCAATCCAAAATCGCTCTGGCGGGCTTCATGCTCGCGCGACAGTCACGCCGAGGTTGCGCGCGCAGGCGGCCATCGCCGTATCGAACGTTACCAGCTCGGCCCCCAATCGTCGCGCGATTGCGATATGAACCGCGTCCGGCGTTCGCAATGTTAAATCAAGCCGGCGAAGGAAAGACTCCGCGACGCGGATGTCCGATGAAGTGGCTTCGATACGAGTGACACTGCCTGCAATCCAGACATCGAAGTCCGCGAAGGCGGATTGCGCTTCCTTCCGCGTGAGATTGCTCATCCGCACGAGCCGCGCCATCGCCGAGGCCAATTCCGCCGAGCCGAAGTCGCTGACTATCACTTGCGTTTTTCGCGAGCGGAGAAACTTGTCGGCCCGCGCGGCAAACGGATCGGCAACGAACAGCGCCACGATCACACTGGTATCGAGATAGAGACTCAACGCCACTCTTCGTCACGCATCCGGGACACGAACGCGCCCGCGTCGTCTTTGATGCGGCCGCGCTTCTTGCGGCGTTCCGCAAGCCAGTCTAGCTCGGCGTCGGTCATGATTCTGGACGCATCGCTGCCAATGACCTTGAACGCGATGACCGGATGCCCGTGCCGCGTTATCACGACCTCCTCACCCTTTTCGGCGCGGTCGATCAGTTCCGACAGTTTGTTCTTCGCTTCGGCGACGCTGTGCTGGCCCATCGGGGAAAATATAGCCATCAAATAGCTATATTGTCAAAGGGCTGCCTCGGCCGAAATTCTTACGACTGGCGAGGGAGACACTCGCGGGGCCACTCCCCGTCGCGCATACGGCGCACCGTTGTGCCAGCATCTTCGTCCGGCATGATCCCGCCGACGCGCATCTTGTCCAGCCATTCGATATCAGCCTGCGTCATCGGCCGCTTGGCTGCAGCTTTGACAGGCTGAAGCGTAGCGACCGGATGCCCATGGCGCGTGATCACGACTTCCTCGCCTTTTTCGGCGCGGTCGATCAGTTCCGACAGTTTGTTTTTCGCCTCGGCGACGCTGTGCTGGCCCATGACGAAAATATAGCTATCAAATAGCCATTTTGTCAATCACTCGACCGTCACGCTCTTGGCGAGATTGCGCGGTTGATCGACGTCGGTGCCTTTGGCGACGGCCGTGTGATAGGCGAGCAGCTGGATCGGCACCGAATAGAGCAGCGGCGCGATGAACGGATCGGCGTCCGGCACCTCGATCGAATGCCACACATCGGGGCCGGCATCCGCGATGCCTTTCTTGTCGGAGATCAGCACCACTTTGCCGCCGCGCGCCATCACCTCCTGCATGTTGGAGATGGTCTTTTCGTAGAGCGGGCCGTGCGGCGCGATCACGATCACCGGTGTGTTCTCGTCGATCAGCGCGATCGGGCCGTGCTTGAGTTCGCCCGCGGCATAGCCTTCGGCGTGGATGTAGGAGATTTCCTTGAGTTTCAGCGCGCCTTCCATGGCGAGCGGGAAGTTGGGGCCGCGGCCGAGATAGAGCACGTCTTTCGCCTTCGCGATCTCCTGGCCCAGCGCCTCAATCTTCGCTTCGCTCTTCAGCAGCTCCACGATGTGGCGCGGCGTCTCCAGCAGTGCCGCGCACAGCCGCGCCTCTTCCTCTGCCGTCAGCACGCCACGCGCGCGGCCGGCCGCCAGCGCCAGCGACGCAAGCGACGCGAGCTGGCAGGTGAACGCCTTGGTCGAGGCGACGCCGATCTCCGGTCCCGCGAAGGTCGGCACCACGATGTCGGCATCGCGCGCGATCGAGCTTTCGACCACGTTCACCACCGCGATGGTCTTCTGGTCGTGCGCCTTGGCATCGCGCAACGCGGCCAGGGTGTCGGCGGTCTCGCCCGATTGCGAGATGAACAGCGACACGCCATGCGGCGGATACACCGGATCGCGATAGCGCAATTCCGACGCGATGTCGGCTTCCACCGGCAGGCGCGCGAATTTCTCGAACCAGTATTTTCCGACGAGGCCGGCGTAGAACGCGGTGCCGCAGGCGGAGATCGTGAGGCGCGGCGCGGTTGCCAGCGCCTGCCCCAGGCCCGGCTCGTGCAGCGCCACGTTCGGGCCGATCGGGTCGATGTAATGCGAGAGCGTGTGGCCGATCACTTCGCTCTGCTCGTGGATCTCCTTCGCCATGAAGTGACGCTGGCCGCCCTTGTCCACCAGCGCTGCGGATGCGGTGGTGATCTTCATCTCGCGGTTCGCGAGACGGCCTTGCGCGTCGTAGATCGTGACCTGCGGGCCCTGAAGCACCACGACATCGCCGTCTTCGAGATAGGCGACCTTGTTGGTGAAGGGTGCGAGCGCGAACGCGTCGGAGCCGAGATAGGCCTCGGTGTCGCCATAGCCGACGGCCAACGGACTGCCCTGCCGCGCCCCGATCACAAGACCTTCGTGCTCGCGGAAGATCATCGCAAGACCGAAGGCGCCGGTCAGGCGGCCGATCGCGGCGATCGCGGCATCTTTCGGCGGCATGCCCTGGTCGAGGAAATCCTGCACCAGATGCACGCACACTTCGCTGTCGGTCTCCGAGGCGAATTTGTGGTCCTTCGCGATCAGCTCCGCGCGCAACTCGCGGAAATTCTCGATGATGCCGTTGTGGACCAGCGCCACGTCTTTCGAGGCATGCGGATGGGCGTTGGTCTCGTTCGGCTGGCCGTGCGTCGCCCAGCGGGTGTGGCCGATGCCGGTCTTGCCGTGCAGCGGATGCTTCGCGAGCACGTCGCCCAGTTGCGTGAGCTTGCCCGGCGCGCGGCGGCGGCCGATCGTATCGTGGTCGAGGGTCGCGATCCCTGCGGAATCGTAGCCGCGATATTCCAGACGCTTCAGCGCGTTCAGGATATCGACTGCAACATCATTGGTTCCGGCAACGCCGACGATCCCGCACATGTCACTTTCCTTTTTTTGCGGCCTTCTCGGCGCGCTTGCGGGTACGGAATTTTTCCGCCCAGCCTTCCACTTGCTTCAACTCTGCGCGCTCCACAGCGAGCGCATTGGCTTCGACATCCTTGGTGATGACCGAACCCGCGCCGGTGATCGCGCCGTCGCC
>DASXDS010000067.1:0-33318 GCA_036490455.1 Rhizomicrobium sp. | reverse complement strand
CATCCGCTCTCGACCTCGTGGTGTTAGCCGGGCATTCTTGTGCACGTTCATCCGGTCCTCCGAGATTGCTGTGGCTTTGACACCTTCAGCTTCTCTCGGTTCGGGCCGGATGGACAACCTATTGAAAGCTCACAGCTAGCTAGAAGCGGCCGGCTTCGGTGGGTCAAAAACAGTTCGAACCATAGCCCGACATGATCAACCACGCCCGAGGCCGATAACAGTGGGCCTTTAGCTCCGGCGCGGCCAAGATATTACACCCGCCCCCGAAAGCCGCGGTGTAGCTTCTGCGGATATTGCATGAAGTCACCAGCTTCCGAATTGGCCGCCCGGGCAGCATCTAGCACGTCGCGCGTCTGCTCGGACAGACCGCTCGCCAAAGGCACCACAAGCGTCAACACGATCGAAATGCCCATTCCATGGCGTGAGGCTATTGCAACGGGACCTTCTCCGAAAACCACGTTTGTTGGATAGCCCGAAACCCCGATCTGACAAGTTAGATCAGGCCGGTTGTTGCTGATCGCGGATTGTCGTCCACCGAACCGTCGCCGATATGCAGCGCTATGGCGCTATCGGCTGCCCAAATGGTTAGCAAAGAAAGACGACATCCTCCGAAAGGCATCATCGCTTTCGGGTGCGAGGATATTCGCCCAAAATGCGTGCGGAAGGGCGTCATAGACTACTAGCTCGGACGAAACACCGGCGTCGGTCAATGCGCGGCTCAGATTGGCAGTGCCACTTAAAAGGACGTCACGGCCGCTCGAAAGACAAAGAGTTGTCGGAAACCCTGTCAAGTTGCCACGGATCGGAGAAACCAACGGATCGTGCGGATCCGCCCCACCGACATAGTCTCGCTTTGCGCGAACGAGCAGGTCGGCTTCCGCGGTCCGTGCAAAGATGCGTAGCGAGTCGGCAACACCAGCCAGGTCGCCTTCGCCGGAGAATACGCCAAGGGCGCCGGGCAGCGGCAATGACGCCGCCTTGAGCCGCATCATCAATTGTGGGCCGATAACAGCGCCGGCGGAGGTGCCATAAATACCGATGTCGCGCGGATCATGCTTTGCGAGCAGCGCGCGGTAGACCGTCAGCGCATCGTCGACCGCAGCAGGGTAGGGGTGCTCAGGCGCAAACCGGTAGAGAACCGCTACCACTTCGATCCCGGTGATCGAGGCGATAGGGATGTTTTCGGTGAGCGAACCGGCGTCGACCGCAAAGCCACCGCCGTGCAAATTCATCAGAACACGGTGGCCGTCGATCTTGCCAGAAGCGCGGACGATGCGGCGGACAGGCACGCCGGAAATCACATCGTCTACAATGTTCACCGGGTAAGCTTTCTGTTGCTCGCCCCCCAACACCACCTGCATTTGAGCGGCGAAGGATCGCATGAAGTCCATGTCGATATTGGCCAGATCGGCCGGGACACTGGCGGCCATGGCGACGAGAGCGGCGCGTGCTTGCTCGCTAAGCGTATCGGGCGGCGGCGGCATCACAGCCGGCTCATAGGTCTGTTGCATTGTTTCCATCTCCCAGATGTCTCGATCAAACTTTTGATGCGCGTTGCTTCGGCAGCTGGCGCGCGCGGCGACTGGACCCCGTTGGCTTTTCGGTGACGCCGTATAGAAAGATGTCCAGATACTCCTGCACCATCTTTGGCAGCGGAGTCGCTCCTTTCGGGTCGAACCATTTTGCCAAGCCGTTGATCGCGTCGAACATAGCGCTGGCGAGCGCGAGGTCGTCGCACGGTCTAAAAATCCCAACGGCGATCCCCTCACGGATGATTTCTCGCACGCCGCGGTTCAGCGCGCGACGGGCAGCGATGTTCGTTTTGCGCGATGCCGGGGCGAGATCGCGCGGTTCGGTCAGCACCAGGCAGCGGCCGAAATCCTCGCAGATTGTTTCTGCATAAAATGCGAAGAACCGGCGAACTCGCTCCGGCGGGCCAGGATCGGGTGTTCGGGAATTCCGCAGCGCCGCTTCCAGGGCCTCCAGCGCCATTTGCGCGCAGGCCGACAGCAGTTCGTCCTTACTCTTGGCATAGTAATAGATGGCCGGTTTGGTAACCCCTAGTTCGTCCGCCACATCGTCCAGAGTTGCGACGTGGAAACCGCGGATATTGAAGGTTCTCGCGGCCGCGTGCAGCACTTCGAGCCGCCGCCGCTCGTAACGCTCCTTCGGTCGCGATCTGGCTTTGGCCCGCACTGTCATCAATCCCGCCGTCAGGTTCGAGTTCCATAGCGGATGCCCGGCCAATCCGAAACCGCTTGACTTGAGAGAGTACATTCTCCTAATTCGACTTACCAGTCAGTAAAATATCTGAGATCGCTTTGTTTAGCGGGGGTGCTTAATGGACGTCAGCGGGTTCGTCGCGAGGGGCTACGAAGGCGTGCGCGATGCGTTCGGCGCGGCCCAAGCGAACGACGAAGGCGGCGCCCAATTATGCATCTATCGCCAAGGCCATAAGGTGATCGACATTTGGGGCGGCCGAGACAAGGTCAACGACCGTCCCTATGACGAAGACACCATCACGGTGATCATGTCGTGCACAAAGGGCGCGACGGCCGCGGTCGTGCACATGCTCGCCGAGCGGGGGCTGATCGATTACGAGGCGCGCGTCGCTGATTACTGGCCGGAGTTCGCAGCAAACGGGAAAGCGGATGCACGTATCTGGCATCTGATGAGCCATTCGGTGGGATTGGTCGGTGTCGAGCCGGAAAGCGGTGTCACGGCTCGCGACATGCTCACGCTCGACAAACATCTTCCAGCGCTGGAGGCGATGGCGCCGCTGTGGCAGCCGGGCGCGTCTTGTCACTACCATCCTATTACCTATGGATCGTTGTTGGATGGTGTCGTGCGGCGCGTGACCGGGAAAAGCGTGGCGCAGACCTTCGCAGAGGAAATCAGCGCTCCTCTTGGCTTGGAGTTCTGGATCGGCCTCCCGACCGACAAGGAAGCGCGGGTTGCGCCCCACTTCCAGGCGGGGCCGGGTTTCACAGCGGAGCAGATTACCGCGCTGCTCGCCGGAATGGGCATCGATCTGACGACACGTCTGGCGAGGGTGAACCTTCTCTCGATCCACCAAACTGCCGAACTAATCGACGAAATGAATAACCGCGAGGCCCGCGCGGCCGAGGTGCCGGCAGGCAACGGCATTACGAATGCGTCGTCGCTGGCGAAGATGTACGCCGCCCTGATCGGCGAGGTCGATGGCATTCGCCTATTGACGCCGGCGACCGTCGATAGAGCCCGGACATTGCGCACCGGCTCGATGACGCCGGCTGGCGATTTCGGGAAGCTGCAACTCGGCCCGCCGCTACAATATGGGCTCGGATACCAGCTCTCCCGTGACGGGGCAGCGATGCTAGGCCCGGGGTCGTTCGGTCATGACGGGGCCGGGGGGCGAATGGCGTTCGCCCATCCCGAGAGCGGCACGGCGGCGGCCTACGTCGCCAACACGATGATCACTGCCCTCGGTGTGCCGGACCCCCGTTGGGCGTGGATGGACGAACTTCGCAAAGCGGTTGCCGCGTGATGAAGCGGATCGCGGCAAGCAGCGCCGAGAAGATGCACGGCACGCATTGGCCAGTGAAAAATGAAGGGGAACGTTTTCATGCTTAACGATGGTCACAAATCCGCGCCGGCCCGTTGGAAAGCCAGCTGGATGCAGAGCACAGCGCTCGGCGTGCTCGCGATCCTGACATCCGCTGCGCCGGCGCTCGCAGACGGGTCGATCGAAACCGTCACTGTGACGGCCGAGCGGCGAGCGACAAACATTCAGACCACGCCGATCGCGGTGACCGTGCTGAGCGGAGAGGAAATCAAATCGCGAAACATCGACGCGCTCGATGCGCTGACCTTTACGACGCCATCGTTGACCGTCCAGGATTCCGGTCAGAACGTGCTCCTCAACATCCGCGGCATTGGCAAGAACGATGGCGGTGCACAAGATTCGGTCGGCGTCGTGACCTATCGCGACGGTGCCACGACCACTTACAACGGTTTTGTCGCCGACGAGCCATACTACGACATTAGTAATATCCAGGTTCTTCGCGGTCCGCAGGGTACTTTTGCGGGTCAGAATGCCACGGGCGGCGCGGTCCTGATCACAGAAACCAATCCGACCCTCGACGGTGTCAGCGGCTTTGCCGAAGGCCAGTACGGCAGCTACAACGACCTTCGCTTGCAGGGCGCGGTGAATATTCCGCTCGCCGACGATTTCGCCATACGCCTAGCGACCGACGAAGAGAATCGCGATTCTTTCTATCATGTGTCGGGGCCTTACACCGGGAACCCCGGCGATCTGCATATGGCCAATTTCCGCGTCAGCGCGTTTTGGCAGCCTACCGACCGCTTCAAGGCTATCCTGAAACTCGACGGCAACTATATCGATCACGGTGCACCGATCGGCGCTCCGTTCAGCGGATCGACAAAAAACATCTTCAACGTAGCTTCGGATGCACATCTTCAGGGTGTCGATCAGCAATTTCGAGCCGTCCTGAATATGGATTATCAGTTCGACGACGGCATCACGCTGAAATCGATATCCAGCTATCAATTCGGAGTCGTGAAGTTCAACATCGACGAAGACGGAACCGCCAACACTTTCGTCAACAGCGCGGTCGACTTTGGTCCGGCTGTGATCGGCTCGGTCGGCAAAGCCCAGGTTGTTTCCGAAGAGGTCAACCTTGTCTCACCTGACAAAGGACCGTTCACATGGGTCGCGGGCGCAGTCTATTTGGACGAGGAGATATTCGCGCCACTGCTTTACACGTCTGCGGCGCCGGGGGGCACGCTGACCAACGGATTGGTGCTGAATGCATTCAAAAGCTTTACTCGCGAGGATAACTGGGGCGTCTTTGGTCAGGGCACCTATGCGCTCACGGACGCTCTCAAGCTTCAGATCGGGGTGCGTTACTCCCAGTCGTTTGAAAACATCAATCAGGGGGAAAACGCACTATTCAATGGCGTTCCCTTCCCGTTATTCCCGCCGATCCATGTCGTTACGACGACCGGGGATTCGAAGGTGACGGGCAAAGCCGATCTCGACTGGTCGGTCGACGAAAACAATTTTCTGTATGCGTTCGTGGCAACCGGTCATAAAGCCGCCGGCCTGAATGGCGATGGCACAAAGTACACCGGAGAGGACATCACTGATTACGAAGTGGGCTGGAAAGGCACGTATTTCGACGGGCATGTCCAAACGCAGCTTGGTGGGTACTACTACGACTATAGTAACTTCGTGATGAGCTTCTTCGACCCGACCAACGCATTGGGAGGAGCGAGCGGTGAAGATTTGAACGTGCCCGGAACCACCACCGCCAAGGGGATCGAAGCTCAGATTCAGGCCGTATTCGGTGGATTGTCGTTGAATCTTGGGGCGTCCTACGAAGATACGGCCATCCCGACATTTTTTGCGATCGACGCGCGCAATCCGTTCGCGGGTTTGCAGAACCTGTCAGGTAGGGCTCTGCCGAACGCGCCGCGTTGGACGACGCAGATTGGCGCCCAATACGTCTTCGATCTCGGGAACGAGCAGACCCTGACGCCTCGCCTTGACTACGGCTTCGTCAGTGGACGTTGGGGCTCGATATTCCAGATCTCAGGCAATCCGCTTTTGCCGGATGACCGTCTCGCTGCGCAGAATCTTCTCAACGGTCAAGTCGCATACACCTTTGGCAACAACTGGCAGGCTACTCTCTACGGCACAAATCTGACCGACCTGCACTACGTGTCCACGGAATTGCTCGGCAAACTCGGGTTTCCTGGAGCGCCGCGGCAAGTCGGAATTCGCATCACGAAAACGTTCTGAGCGAAAAGAGCCGGCTGGCTGTTTCAGCTAGCCGGCTCCTTTGCTTCTCTAGCGCGATCGGGTGAACGCATCGCCAAGCGCTTTCAGAAGCGCCGCTTTAAACCGCGCGGCACTCTCTGTCGGAAGCACATCGAAGGCATGGACGCATCCCGGATAGACGTGAAGCTCAACAGCCACGCCGGCCTCGTTCAGGCGGCGGGCATATTCGATGTCTTCCTCGACGAAGAGATCATCGAGCCGTCGGCGATGAACGCCGGCGGCAGGCCGCGCAGATCTTCGACCCGTGCCGGGACCGCGCCATACGCGCCTATGCGAAGCCCAGATCGGCCAGCCACTCGTGGAACAGGTTGATCCAGCGGTCTGACGGCATGCCCTGCTTCACCATGCCGAAGCCGTGTGCGCCGCGGCGATAGATGTGCAGTTCGGCAGAACGCCCGGCATCGGTCCAGTCCGCATAGAGCCCTTCAACGACCCGATAGAGCAAGAAGTCGTCCTGCGCGATGCAGGTGAACATCGGCGGCGCGTCTTCCGGCACCGGCCGTCCCAGCGTTTCGCCACCATAGATCGGTGCGACAAACGCCATTGGGGCCGCGCGCGGATCGATCGCGACATCGGCCACCAGAAATGCGCCGGCGGAGAAGCCCAGCATGCCGATCTTCTCCGGATTGACGCCCCACTCCTTCGCGCGTTCGCGGACAATCGCCACCGCGCGCCGGCCGTCATCGGCGGCAACCGAGCGCCCATCCATAAACAATTCCGGCGGCACAGCTTCGCCCATGGCGCGGTACGCCGTCTTGGCCGTGCGGGTCATGTCGATCTTGGAAAGCATCGTCATCATCTCGATGTTATAATCTGCCTGCGCCACCGGCGTTCCGCGCACGCGATATTTGAGTAGGAAGGCGCTATACCCGTTGGCCGTCAGCCACTTCACGACGTCGGTGCCTTCGTGCTCCCATGCCAGGATGCGCCAGCCACCACCCGGACAGACGATCACGCCGACACCGTTGGGCTTGTCGTTGGTCGGCGGAAATACACTGAGTGTCGGCTCCGACACGTTGCGCAGCATCACCGCTTCGGCAGCGACACCCACAGGTGCGCGGTATTCTGCCTCAGGGCCAACGCCCTCAAGCTTCGACGGCGGGCCTTCCGGCCACAGCTTGATGATTTCGACTGGCGAATTGCTCATTGGGATCTCCTGGGTCTTTATTGGCCGTACGTCAGCGACGTTTTGCGGCAATTCCATTGCTGAAAAGGCTCATGAACACGTCGGCGACGCGGTCGGTCGGCGGCGATGATTCCGTGTGCCAGCGCGCTACCCAGTTAAAGGCGCCGAACAGGGCGAAGCTGATCAGCCGTGTGTCGCACTTTGCGATCGAGCCGTCGGCGATTCCGCGCTCCAGCATCGCTACCACGACGGCGTTGAGCTCGCGTTTGCTGCGGCGCAGTTCCTTGACGCGCGGCGCGGGCAACAGGTTTTCATTAATCATCGTCAGGCAGTAGCCAAAATCGCCGGCAATGATTTCGACATAGCGGCGGAAAAAATCCGTGAGCGCATCCAGCCCCGGCCGCTTGGGATCTTGGGCTTTGGCCAGCGCCATGAGCTCGCCGTTCGCGAGGCTGCTGCAGGCATAAACGATGTCCTGCTTGTCGGAGATGTAATAATAGAGCGTCGGCTTGGTGACGCCCAGTTTGCCAGCGATATCGTCAAGCGAAGTCCTCTCGAAGCCCCGCTCGCGGAATGCCGCTGCACCAGCTTTCAGCACGGCCAGGCGCTTTTCCTCGCGCACTGACACCATGTCTTCCTGCTTGCGTTGCCACGGCGAGAGGGCTTGTTTTGCCATCTGTTTTTCCGAAGTTTACCAGAAACATTGATATGATACTTGACAGTAACATAGCTGGTATTCTTAGGTCTGCAAACCAAATCCATGGATGCCCGGAAAAGACGACATGAGTGAGCACACATCGCCCTGGATGACCGAAGAGCGGCATTCTGCAAAGCCAGGCTCGCCGGTTCTTCGAGCGCGAATTCGCGCCGCAGCGCGAGCGGTGGGATAACGAGGGCGTCGTCGACCGCGACGCTTGGCGAAAAGCGGGCGTGGCCGGTCTTCTCTGCGCCAGCATTCCCGAAAACTACGGCGGCGGCGGCGGAACGCGGGCGCATGATATCGTCATCGCCGAAGAGATCGACCGCGCGGGCCTCGCCGGTGGCTTTGGCGCGGGCAACGGCGTTCACTCCACTATCGTCGCGCATTACATCCTCACTTACGGCACCGAAGAGCAAAAGCAGCGTTGGCTGCCCGCCATGGCGTCGGGCGAGTTGATCGGCGCCGTCGCGATGACGGAGCCCGGCACGGGTTCGGACCTGAAAGCTGTGCGAGCCACTGCGCGCAGTGACGGCCACAACTACATAATTTCCGGCCAGAAAACCTTCATCACCAACGGACAGAACGCCGACCTGATTGTCGTCGTCGCCAAGACGGACCCGCAGGCTGGCTCGCGCGGCGTGTCGCTTATCGGCGTCGAAGCGAAGGACGCGCAAGGTTTCCGCCGCGGGCGCAATCTCCAGAAGATCGGCATGCACGCGCAGGATACGTCGGAATTGTTCTTCGACGATGTCCGCGTGCCGAAGGTGAATCTGCTGGGCGGCGTGGAAGGCCAAGGCTTTGTGCAACTGATGGTGCAGCTCGCCTGGGAGCGGTTGCAGTGCTCCTTCGGCGCGGTTCACGCCATGGAAAACGCTGTCCGGTTGACGGCCGACTACGTCAAGGAACGCAAAGCGTTCGGCGAACCACTGATCAATTTCCAGAACACGCAGTTCAAGCTGGCGGAAGCCAAGACCCATGCCGTCATCGGCCGCACCTTCGTGGACGAGCTTTTGATGCGGCTCCTCGCCGGCACACTCGATCCCACCACCACCGCGATGGCGAAGTGGTGGACCACCGATATGCAGGGCCGTGTCGTCGACGAGTGCCTGCAGCTGTTCGGCGGCTACGGCTACATGAGCGAGTACCCGATCGCACGCATGTACGCCGACGCACGCGTGCAGCGTATCTACGCTGGAACCAACGAAGTGATGAAAATGCTCATCGCGCGCACGCTCTAAGGGGCGCGAAGAAAGTTCGAAAAGGAGAACGACATGTCGAATGAAGTCAGAGTGGCCGGTGTCGGGATGATCCCCTTCACTAAACCCGGTGCCAGCGAAACCTACAACATCATGGGCGAGAAGGCGGCGAAGGCCGCGTTTTCGGACGCGGGTCTTCCCTACGATGCCGTACAGCAGGTCTATGTCGGTTATGTCTACGGCGACTCGACCGCCGGTCAGGCGGCCGTCTATCGCCTGGGCCTGACGGGCGTTCCGATCATCAACGTTAACAACAATTGCTCGACCGGATCGTCGGCGCTCTTCCTCGCGCGGCAGGCGGTCGATAGCGGCGTCGTGGAATGCGCCCTCGCGCTCGGCTTCGAAGAGATGCGCCCGGGTGCGCTCGGCTCTTCGTTCAACGATCGGCCCAATCCGCTGGAGCGCTTCTCCAAAGAAATGTTCTCGCTGCAGGGCTTCGACGAGAAGGCTCCGGGCGCGGCGCAATTCTTTGGCGGCGCCGGTGCCGAATATGCGAAGAAGCACGACACGCGTCGTGAAACCTTTGCGAAGATCGCCTGCAAGGCGCGCACGCATGCGCAGCACAATCCCTATGCAATCTTCAAGGATCAGCTCAGCGTCGAAGAAGTTCTCGGCTCGCCGCAGATCTACGGCCCGCTGACGCGTTTCCAGTGCTGCCCGCCGACCTGCGGTGCCGCGGCGGTGATCGTCTGCACACAGGCGTTCGCGAAAAAACACGACATCAATGCCGATGTCGTGATCAAGGCGCAGGCGATGACGACCGACTACGTCAGCACTTTTGACGATCACTCGATGATCAAGCTGATCGGCTATGACATGGCCAAAGAAGCCGCGCGCCGCGTTTATGAAAAAGCCGGCGTCGGCCCGGACGACATCCAGGTCGTCGAGCTGCACGACTGTTTCACCGCGAACGAGCTTCTCACCTATGAAGCCATCGGCCTGACCCCGGAAGGCACGGCCGAGAAGTTCATCTGGGACGGCGAAAACACCTATGGCGGCAAATACGTCACCAATCCGTCCGGTGGCTTGCTCTCCAAAGGGCATCCGCTTGGCGCCACCGGTCTCGCGCAATGCGCCGAACTCGTCTGGCAGCTGCGCGGCCAGGCCGATAGGCGGCAGGTCGATGGCGTAACCCACGCGCTGCAGCACAATCTCGGTCTTGGCGGCGCCTGCGTCGTCACGCTTTACGGACGGGTATAATGCTCGACAAGTCGTTCATCGGTTTGGAAACGAAACCGCGCTCGGTCGACGTGGAAAAGGGGCAACTCAAGTTCTTCGCGCGCGCGACGGGCGAGAAAAACCCGATCTACTTCGACGAAGCGGCGGCGAAGACGGCGGGGCACCCAGCCCTGCCGGCTCCGCCGACCTTTCTCTTCTGCCTCGAAACGATGGCGCCCGCGCATGACGGCGTGATGGCCAGGCTCGGCATCGACATCGGCCGCGTGCTGCACGGCGAACAGCAGTTCACGTACGGCAAACCAATCTATGCCGGCGACACTATCACCATGACGACCAAAGTTTCCGACATATACGACAAGAAGGGCGGCGCGCTCGATTTCGTCGTGCAGGACACCCATTCCGTGAACCAGCGCGGCGAGAATGTCGGCGTCTCGCGCACCATTATTGTCGTCCGGAACGGTTGATAGCATGAGCCTCACATATGAACAGATCAGTGTCGGCGACGCGTTGCCCGAGCACAGCAGTGCGGAGATCACGCGCCACGTTCTCGCGCTCTATTGCGGTGCGTCCGGCGATCACAATCCGATGCATGTCGATATCGACTTCGCCAAGAAGTTCGGCATGCCCGACGTCTTCGCTCACGGCATGCTGTCCATGGCGTTCCTTGCACAGCTGCTCACCAAGTGGGTGCCGCCGGATCGCATCCGCCACTGGGGTGTGCGCTTCACCGCGATCACGCCGGTCCACGCCAAGGTCATCTGTACTGGCAAGGTCGTTGAAAAGTTCGAAGCCGATGGCGAAAATCGCCTTCGCCTCGAAATCAACACGAAGACTGACGCCGGTCTCCACACACTCACCGGCGACGCTGTTATCGCGCTGCCGTAACGCACTCCAAAAAGGGCAAGACATGAAGAAGTTGCAGGGCAAGGTTGCCCTTATCTCCGGCTCGGGTCGCGGCATCGGCCGCGCATTGGCCTTTAAGCTCGCCTCGGAAGGCGCGAGGATCGTCGTGAACGATCTCGATGAGGCGCCGGCCGCCGAAGTGGTCGAGTCCATCATGAAAGCGGGCAGTGAGGCTGTTGCTTGCGTCGGCAGTATCACTGCGCCGGGTTTCGCCGATCGCTTCGTCGGCATGGCGATGGAAAAGTTCGGTGGCCTCGACATCATCGTCAACAACGCCGGCTACACTTGGGACAGCGTCATCCAGAAAATGTCCGACGAGCAATTCCAGACGATGCTCGACGTCCATCTCGTTGCGCCGTTCCGCATCCTGCGCGCCGCCGCCGAACCGATCCGCGTACTGGCGAAGAAAGACGCGGAAGAAGGCCGTGAGGTTTTCCGCAAGGTCGTGAACATCTCCTCGATGGCGGGCACCAACGGCAACGCCGGCCAGTCGAACTATTCGTCGGCCAAGGCGGCACTCGTCGGTCTCACCAAGACGCTCTCCAAGGAGTGGGGGCGCTACAAGGTCAACGTAAACTGCGTCGCCTACGGCTTCATCGACACGCGCCTGACGCAGCCGACGAACCAGCCCGGTTCTAAAGTGATGATCGAGGGGCGCGAGCTGCAGGTCGGCGTTCCCGCCGCAACACGCCAGACCTTGCCGATGATGGTCCCGCTGGGGCGCGCTGGAACGGCCGAAGAAGCCGCCGGCGCCATCTATCTCTTCTGCATTCCGGAAAGCGATTACGTGAGCGGCCAGGTCCTCATCGTGGGCGGCGGCATCAATATCTAACCGATCCGGGGAGGGACCGTCATGAAACTCACACAGGGTCTGCGCCGCGCAGTGCAGCTGAAGCCCGACGCCACCGCCACTGTGTTCGGCGCGCGGCGGCGCAGCTGGCGTGAGGTGCAGGATCGCGTCGCGCGGCTGGCGGCTGGGCTTGTTGCGCGAGGCCTCGGCCTTGGCGACCGCATCGCAGTGATCGCGCTCAACAGCGATCGGTATATCGAACTCTATCTCGCGGTGTGGTGGGCGGGCGGCGTGATTGTGCCGGGCAATACGCGCTGGGCTTTAGCCGAGCACGTTTATGCGATACAGGACAGCGGCGCGCGATTTCTCATCGTCGATAAGACTTTCGCGCAGATGGCAGGGCCTTTAACGGAGGCTTGCGCCCTGGAAGCAACGTTCTTCATGGACGACGGCGTGGCCCCGGAAGGCACCGTCGGCGTAGATGACCTCATCGCCGTATCATCGCCCATGGCCGACGCGAGCGGCGAGGGCGATGATCTTGCCGGCCTCTTCTATACCGGCGGCACGACGGGCCGCTCCAAAGGTGTGATGTTGTCGCATCGCAGTCTTGTATCGAATTTCCTTTGCTCACAGGCGACGCATCCGATGCAGGGTGACGCGGTGTTCCTGCATTCGCCGCCGATGTTTCATCTAGCGGACGTCGCTATGGTGATCGGCGCCACTATCGTTGGCGGCACCCACGTCGTAGTCCCGTTCTTTAGCCCCGAAAACGTCGTCAACGCTGTCGCGGCCGAACGCGTGACCGATGCCGTGCTGGTCCCTACGATGTTCGGCATGTTGGCCGAATATCTACGCACACACGACGCAGACCTGTCGTCGATGCGCCAGATCGCTTACGGCGCCTCGCCAACTTCCGAAACGCTGCTGCAGCAGGCGATGGCGATGTTCCCGAACGCGCAATTCCGCCAAGCCTATGGCCAGACCGAGCTTTCGCCCATCGCAACACTGCTCCTGCCGGACTTCCACAAATCCACAAACGGCCGCAAACCGAATTTGCGCTCCGCCGGCTACGCCATCGTCGGCGTCGATGTGAAAATCGCTGACGAATTTCAGAACGAAGTCGCGCGCGGCGAGGTCGGCGAAATTCTGGTGCGCAGTCCGGGCGGCATGCTCGGTTACTGGAACCAGCCCGAGCTCACGCGCCAGACCATCGTCGACGGTTGGGTGCGAACCGGCGATGCCGGCTACATGGACGACGAAGGCTTCGTGTACCTCGTCGATCGCGTCAAAGACATGATCGTGTCTGGCGGCGAGAACGTGTATTCGGCGGAAGTCGAGAACGCACTCGCGGCGCACAGCCAGGTCGTCGAATGCGCTGTGATCGGTGTGCCGGACGACAAGTGGGGCGAACGCGTCCACGCTATCGTTCGCCTGCGCGGCGAGGCCAGCGCGGAAGAACTCATCGCGCACTGCCGGGACTTGATCGCGACCTACAAATGCCCGCGCTCGGTCGAAATCCGAACCGAGGCGTTGCCGCTGTCCGGCGCCGGGAAAATCCTGAAGACCGAATTGCGCAAACCCCATTGGCCCGAAGGCGCCCGCCGCATCAACTAGACGCCAGCATGGCGGAGGACGAACCGTGACATCTGCCGCGAGACCGACCGACTGCATCGCAATGCCACAGGCGCTGGCGCTCTACTTCTTCCATTATAACTTCTGCCGCATCCACAAATCGCTTCGCACGTCACTAGCTCAAGTTGCTGGCGTTACCGACGAACTGCTTTCGATGGCAGACCTTGGTTCGGCTGATGGACGATGCAAACCCGCCAAAGAAGCGCGGGCCGTACAAGAAGGCCGTCGCTTAAATCCGCTAATGAAACAGCCTGACAACGACAAACAGCGCCACGATCAGGCCACCCGCCAAGCCCGTAATCGTGCCAGCAGCGAGATACTTTCTTTCGTTGATAGTCATGGGGACGCCCTCAATGGTTGAGGCGACCTTATCATAACGTCGCGGCGGCTTAGTGAGATTGTAGCGGGGCAACTAACCGCAGCCAGCGCTCATTCGCGAACCGCTCGTAGACCGTCGCCATCGCCAATAGCCGGTTGTCTCGCACTGAGCAGTCCAACGTCTGCGCTAGGTGCCTTAGTTCTACTGCCCGAGCGCGATATAGCTCAGCGCTATCGATCCTCTGCATGGTACGTCCCTTTGCCCGATGGTAGGGAATATCGCTGGGAGAGATATGTTCCAATGCATCCGGCGCTTCCCCACGTCACCGTTGCGGAAAGGTCACGGAACTTAGGGGGTGCCGACTCAGCCGCAGGATTTCAAACTGAGACACTACCTCCTGTGCGGGTGTCTGGACATCACCGATAGCCTAGCCTACGAGCGTCTGATCGTCGGCTACGGCTATCTTCATGGGAGCACTTCACACATCGAGCGTTCACAACATCGCTGGCGCTAGCCGCAGTGTTGCGATACCAGAATTTGTTCAACATGAAATTCAACGCCGTCACCAGCATCGATCCACGGCGGAAGTCATAGTATATCACAATCATCCACGGACAGGGAGCCGACGCTACTCTATGTCATTAAATCGTTGCTCCGCGACGTACCGATGGCATCGAACGCCGACCGGATGCAGTTTTTGCGATTTGCACTATCCCCCGTCGGCCTCTCAAGGCTGCTGAGGCGCCAAGGAAGGGTGCGCTTCTATCTCGGAGAGAGCGGTCTCGTCCGCGAGTTCAATTGGCCGCTGCTTTCTCCTTTCCTGGCGAGATTAAACGGGAAGCTCGGGATGCAGTCTGGCTCATGCTTTGGGCGAGGTTGAACCTTGAGCGACACTTGACGCGCGGACGGGCGCTATCGGAGTAGATCGCTACTGCGCTTTTCAACTGGTGGTTAAGATCGCCCGGATTGGCACGACTTCTCCTGTTCGGCCCGCTAACGCTTTGGCCACCGCTTCCGAGACGATGTCTGCTGCTGCCACGAGCGCGCGGTCCGGTATGTGAGCCTATCTAGCGGTCACACTTGAACCCCGGTGGCCCAACAATCCTGAGATGATTAACTCCGAAAATCCAAGCTCAACCGCCATCGAGGCGAAACTGTGCCTCAGGGTGTGCAACGTTACCTTGTTCAGACCCGCGGCATGACAAAGGCGCTGGAAAATACGCGGTACGCCAACAATGTGGCCGTCGCCTTGGATCGCAGGAAAAATCCACTTGGAGCCAATGCTCACTTGTGCACCGAGATGTTCAATTGCCGCGCTTCCAAGTGGCCGAAGTTGGGGTCCGGTCTTCGTATCACCGAACCGGATGCATTTTGTGCGGATGTCAGCCACTCCCACGGCAACCCTAATATTTCTTGCCGCCGACAACCAGTGAGCGCGAGTGCCCGAATGGCGTTGAGCGCAACTTCATGCTCTCCAAAATTCTTCGCGTCGATCATAGCTTTGCCGAGGGCGGCGTATTCTTCGCGGCACAAAAAGCAATCACGCTTGGCTGTGGCAAATTTCTGAACGCCACGCGCGACATTGGTCTCTACGATTCCTCGACGTCTAGCGAACTCGAGCATTGTGCCCATCATGGTGACCGTACGTGCGGCGACACCGCGACCGCCCGTCGCGTAGTCGCCCCGGCCACTTTCGCGACGCCGTTGTTTGGACTTTCCGGCGGCGATATCGACTTGGAGTTGCTCAATGTCATGCATCTTGAGACTGATGACTTTGCGCGAGCCTAGGAGAGGTTTCACGTGACAACGAACTCGGCTTATATCGGTCTTGTAGGTGGTTGCTTTGACCCGAGGCCGCTCGTCCTCAAGGAACAGATCGCTCAGTTCTGCGACGGTCATTGCCTTTCGCCGTGAACTTCGTTCAGCCGCTGGATCATCGCCTCTTTCGGCGGCTGCTAGCTTCTGGCGGGCTTCGCGGCGTGCCTCCTCAGGGGTAAGCGGGCCAACGCTGCCCAGCCGGTATTTTCGCTGCCGTCCATCCGGCGTCCGATACATGATGACCCAGGTCTTGGCACCCGATGCACGCACACGCAGACCGAAGCCAGCCAGTGTATCGTCCCAAAAGGTATGATCGTTTTGGGTTGGGGCGAGTTCGGCCTAGTGAACGAACCTCTTCGTTAGCCGAGGCATGAATCCTCCTCGGAACTTGTTACCCAAGAGGGTGTCCGAGAGGTCTGGGTAACAAAATGCAGCCATTCAGGGAAATCCAAGTCAATGCTGGGACTATTCTAATCTCTAACAAGGCATTGAACAACAAGGGTTTTTCCAACTCAGGCTATCGTGGTCAATCTTGAGCAATCTCGTTCCAAACGGATTGCCAAGGTTAGGGTCGGGCGTTCGATTCGCCTCGCCCGCTCCAGGTTTTTCCAGCAAAAAAAACGGATTACGGTATGCGGTGTGGTGATACCACACGGCAAAACCGCGTGGGGTTGCAGCCAGGGTTGCGCAAGTTGGACCCGATTTGCCGCACCCGCGCCCGGCTTTAATGGCCGCGCCTCCATCCGAATAAGCACCCCGGACAGCACGCCGCTGCGGCGTCTCTATAGCGCCCGCGTTGGCGGGCGGCTGCGGAATGGTCCGCGTGGCATTGGCCACCGCACGGAGACTGCATCCATGCCAGCGAAGAAGAGCCAGCGACGGGTCAAGCCGGAACCGCCACCGGAAAAGAAGGAACGGTGGACAGCAACCGACCTGTTCGGTTTGGTCGATTGCGTCATTGAAGACGTCGCTTCCAGCAAGTGCGTCTGGCGCAGTCTGCCCGATGCCGAGCTGTGCATCTCTTATTGGGAGCTACCTGACGGTCGCTTGGCGCGAGTGGTGTTCGCCGTTGTTGACCCGATGGCCGGCGACTTTGAAGGCGCGTTGTACAACCTCTCAGAAGGCCCTATGGGCCATGATGACCATCACGGTACGGCACCGCTCAATGCGGCTGCGAATTTGGTGCTGCTGAAGCGGAGGGCCATATGCAGCCCCTGACTGACGACGAATACGCACTTCTGCAATCGCTATTGCGGCGCGCAGCGCCCGCGCTGGCCTGTGAAGGTTATCCAGGTGACGAACCGAGAGGTTTATCGGGGCCGTAGCTTTCACCGGGGCGGTAAACTCCGGCTGGCACGATTGCATCGCCGATTGCGATCACGCGCCGTTCTGAGCGACCCGTTCTGTCTTACCGGACACGAACCATGCACTGCCGGGATGACGGCGGCGGCACGCGCGCTCGATAAGTGCCGGGGCGCGGGCATTGAATGGAGCGGGTCGCCCTCCGGCGGCCTGTCTGCTTCAGGCTGCGGTTTCTATGTCTGTACGCGACGTTCTAAGCGCCTTGCCGATTGCACGCCGCACGTTTTGCATTGCGTCGCCAAAGTCATCCGCCGCCATGCTCAAACTTTCTGGTGAGGCGGCTGTGTCCAGCGCCTTTTGGTCCCATTCCTTGTTCAATTGCTTTGCAAGCGCGTAGACCACGGTTCTGCCAACGCGCAGAATCATCGTGGATTCGGCGTTCTGCTGGGACAGCGAACGCATAAGTTCAACATCGTGAGCGTCGGCGTATTCTGCCTCAAGCTGTGCGCGCATTTCACCGATAGCTGGGTACAGCATATTCACAAACAGGGTGCCCGCTTCCATGACGTAGCGCGCAGCACGTCCCTTCAGTCCCTTCTCCTCGATTTCCTCCTCCGTGTTCAGCGGAATAATGTCGGGCGCTCTTTCCAAGTTCTTGAACATTTCGGCGCGCTTTGCACCCGTAGGCAGCACCGATAGGTCGGTTGCCTTCTGGCGCTGGCCGTTTCCTCCATTGCCGTTGCCATTGCCGTTCGTGGTTTCTGCCGCTGGACCTTGCCCAGACGTGACGTTGGTGCTGCCTTGCTGCGTGACCTTTGGGCTGACCCGGCGCACGCGAAGTTGGTTTAGCAGCTTTTGCAATTCGTCCCGAATATCATCGCTTGACCGACTGTCCGGTGCGAAGGAGTGGATAAGTTCGATCAGCCATTGGGGCCTGTTCTCGCGCACCAACTCCGCAAAGTTGCTCGCCTCCACATGCGGCTGCTCGCCGCCGCTGTAGCGAAGAAATTGGCGATAGCCATCCGGCAGAACGGCATAGTCGTCCGGCAGTTCTATGTGGATGGAGATATGTTTTGCACCGAACGGGATGCCAAACACAGGTGCATCAAACGTCCATGTACGCCCTTTGCGAACATCGTACATTTCAGTTTTGTAGACCACAGCGCAGGTACTAACCGCCGACGCGATTGCGCCACTGATAGATTTGTTGTGCCCGGAGCCAGTCGCCTTGTCGTAAGCGGCGTCATAGAGGTAGTGAATCTTGATGCCGTTCGGCAGGGGTACAGTTTGGTCTTTTTCAAAATGGCGCAGCCGTGCCGGGATGGGTTCAAACTGACGATTGCCATCAAGCTTGTTTGTACCTTTAAGCAACGTGACCTTTACCCCGTCAGGCAAGCGATAAAATCGGTGGTACAAATAGGTGGCCAGCCATTGCGCATCCTGCGCGGGATCGCCGTTGTATGGATCTCGCACGGTGTCTTGCTCTGGCTCATTTCCAAGCAAAACGACTTCCGTCCAATCTTCGCTGAGGGTTCGGCCAGATTCGGCGGCAATGTCAGAAACGTCCACGACTTCTAGGTACTCGCCTGTGTCGGGGTGATAACGGCGCAAGCGACCGTAGACCCCATCGCGCTTGCACAAGATCACTTCATGCACGCGGCCGTCCTTGCACGAACGATAGCGCATACCCCGCTGGTTGGATGGCAAAGATGCAACCTTGGCACCCATCCCGAAATTGCCTGTGAGGCTCTTCTCTTTGCCAAGCGAGGAGGCGATGTTTGAGACCCGCATCAACTCGGGCGCATCCATGCCTGGCCCCGTATTCCAGATGGCGAGCTTGTCGGCATCATCCATGTCCAAGGCACTTATTTCCACAAGCCGGCGACCCTCAGGCGCGAACCGCGCTGCTTCAAGAGCATTCATCATCAGCTCGCGGATCATCATGGTCTTTGGACAACGCTCGATCAGACTGGCGACAAGGAAATCCTCGTCCGCTACTTCGAGGGCGGTAACGGCGCTGGTTGTCATCTGCTAGTCCTCAGAGCTTAAAGCCGCCGCCGGTCTTGCCGCGCGGAGATTCAAAACGGGCTTCCACGCTGGCGACTGCATCCTTGAGGGCTCGCACCACCTTGCGTACTTCCGATTCTTCGTAGTCGTAGATTTGGCGGTTCGACAGGTTGCCGATACGACCGATTGCTTCGATCGCCTTGTTCGTTCGGGCCTCTGCCAATCCGCGGAATTTCTCACGTTTGCTGGCGGACTTGCCCTTCCGCTCCATCTTCACGACTGTTTCTGACACGCACATCTCCGCATATTCGCGACAATCTCGACGTGTAGGAGATAGGATTCCACGTATATTCGTCAATATATTTCTCGAAGTATTGGTGAAAATGAGGTGCGCCAGTAGGAACGTAGAGGGAACACGACTCGCCTAAGCAATTGAAAAGCGGTACATTCCAAGCGAATCGGGGTCAAACCAAATGAAGCAAAGACACCGCGAGTGGGCTACCCTTACAGCCAAGCCCAACAAGGCGATCAGGCGGCTGCGCGAGCTGCCGGGCGTTCAGGAGCTAGAGAACGACAAGCTCCTGAATGACAGGCTGCGCATTGATAACGACGACCGGCTTAACGCGCGGATCGAAGAAACGTCGATCAAGCTGTTCGGCATTCGCCGCATGGACACAGTGTTTCAATTCCCGCCCAACTGGGAAGCCATCGAGAACGATGATTGGGACGAAGCGGATAGAATCCTCGCACAGGAAGAGGCGCACGAAGCGCGCTTCTATTGCAACGACGAACACAGCGAAGTCGATCAACTCGCGCATCTGCACGAACGCGGCTGGAACTTGTCGGACGAGCGGGGCAACCCGCTTAGGCTGTTCTGGTGGTTTGCTCGGCAAGTGGAGGCCGTCGCGAAAGGCTACATGGGCCGAGCACCTGATATGGGCGCGGTGAACCTCCAGAAGTGGGAGAACTCACTGGCGGAAGAGGCTAAGGCTGCTCCGCCCGACTGACCGTGGCCTGGGCCCAGGGGGCGATTGACAGGAGGAGGGCGCCGGCGACTGCCGACACGATCGCGGTCGCTGCGAAGAACGCGGCGGGCGACAGCGGGCCCCACAGCACGCCGAGGGCGCCGGCGGCGAAATTGCCGGCGAACGAGGCGAGGAACCAGGCTGCGATCATCGTCGCCGCGAACGCCGGCGGCGCGAGGCGTCCGAACAGACCGAGGCCCACGGGAAGGATGAGCAATTCGCCTACGGTGTAGACGAAGAAGTAGGCCACGAGCCAAAGCCAGCTCGCCGACGCGCCCGCTTTGGAGAAATACGCAACGGCTGCGAGCATCGCATACGACGCGCCGACGATGAACGCGCCCATCGCCATCTTGTGCACTTCGCCCGGCTCGCGCCCGCGCCGTCCCTGGCGCGTCCAGTACAGCACCACCAGCGGCGTCAGCAGGAAGATGAGCAGCGGATTGAGCGACTGGAACCACGTCATCGGGATCGCGCCGATGCCGTGGACCATGCGGTCGACGCCGCTGTCCGCCCACAGCGCCACCGTGTTGCCGGACTGCTCGTAAGCGGCGCGAAAGATCACCACGATGGAGGCGACGGACGCCAGCACGAGATAGACCCGCGTGGGGATGCGCGCGCGCTCTTGCGGATGTTCGACCGCCGCCTCGCGCCGGATGTCGGCTGGCAGGTAGCGCTGACCTGCGAGGTACACGATCAGGCCGAACACCATGCCGATGCCGGCCAGGGTGAAGCCCCAGTGCCAGCCATACCATTCGCCGACGGTGCCGCAGGCGAACGGCGCCAGGAACGCGCCGACATTGATGCCGACATAATAGATGTTGTAGGCGCTCGCGCGCCGCGGATCGTCTTCAGCGTAAAGCAGGTTGATCTGGCTCGGCAGGCTCGGCAGGAACAGTCCGTTGCCGACCGCGATCGTCGCGAGCGCGGGATAGAGCAGCGCCGGAAACGCCATCATGAAATGGCCCGCCGCCATGATCGAGCCGCCGAGGATCACCGCGCGCTTGCGCCCCAGCCAGCGATCCGAAATCGCGCCGCCGATCAGCGGCGTGAAATAGACGAACGATCCGTACAGGCCGTAGACCAGCGACGAATGCGTCTGGCTGAACATCAGCTCCTTCGTCATGTAGTAGACGAGCAGCGCGCGCATCCCGAAGAACGAGAACTCCGTCCACATCTCGGTGAGGAACAGGATGGTCAGGCCGCGCGGCTGGCCGAACCATGTCTTCTCGAGCGCCCCCGCCGTCATGCAATCAGACGTTCGGGCTTGGCGGGTGCGCACGCGCGGGCGAAACGCTCGCGGGATCGAAGCCGTGCAATGCCGGCGGCAGCGCTTCGCCGCGGATCAGCGCCGCGGCGAGTTTCGCCACGGCCGGCGCGGTCTGGATGCCATAGCCACCCTGTCCGGCGAGCCAGAAGAATCCCGAAGCGGCGGGATCGAAGCCGACCGCCGGCGCGCGATCCGGTCCGAACGAGCGCAGGCCGGCCCACTTTTTCCGGATGCGTTTGATCTGCAAGGTCGTCGCTTTCTCGACCCGATCGATCGCCATCGCGACGTCGATCTCTTCCGCCTGCACGTCGCAGGCGTCGACCGCGGTTTCATCGGCGGGGGATACAAGCAGAAGCCCGCCGTCCGGCTTGAAGTAGAACGTCTCGTCGATGTCGATCGTCATCGGCCACGCATCGGGATTGATCCCGGGCGGCAGCTCGACCAGAAGCGCGGTGCGCCGCCTGGGCTGGATGTGCTGGATCGCAACGCCGGCTTTGGCCGCGATGGTGTCCGCCCACGCGCCCGCGGCGTTCACCGCAACTGGCGCCTGAAATCCGCCGGCCGTCGTGCGGGCGTGCCACGCGCCGCCGCGCCATTCGAGCGTCTGCACCTCGGCATCCGTCACCAGTGTGCCGCCGTTCCTGCGGAACAGCCGCAGATAACCCTCGTGCAGCGCATGCACATCGACGTCCGATGCGTCGGGCTCCAGCACGGCGGCCGAAACATATTTCGGCCGCAGGATCGGGCAGGCCGCCAGCGCGTCGGCACAGCTTATCGTGTGCACCGCGGGCTCGACGTCCGGGTTCGCCGTGAACGCCGCCAGCGATGCGAGCTGCCGCGCGCTCGCCACATAAAGTGCGCCACGCCGCTTGATCAGCGGATGCGCCGCAAAACCTTCCGGCGGAGAAAAGAAGAAATCGCGGCTGGCGCGCGACAGCGCCCGCACCGGCGCACCGCCATAGATCTCGGAGAACAGCGCGGCCGACCGCCCCGTCGAGTGATAGCCCGGCATGTTCTCGCGTTCGAGCAAGGTCACGCGATGGGTGGTCGAAAGCTCGGCCGCGGCCGACGCGCCCGCGATTCCTGCGCCGATGATCAGAATGTCGCTTGCCTGATCGCTCATGCCATCTTCCAAACGAGCATGACGGTCGTCCGGTCCCGGCGCGGTATCGCATAGCGGTAGGCGGCGGCCATGGAACCCGGATATCCTGACGCAGCGATTGAATTTCTCCTTCGTTTACAGTATGGAAAATTCTTTCTCAATCGGAAAATTATGGGCAATCGCGCGATCCGTGTCTTTACCGCCGGTGTGATCACCGAGACGAACACCTTCGCGCCGTGGCCGACGGGAAAAAACGGCTTCGTCGCGTTTCACGGCGATGCCACGACGCGCGGCAAGGACGACGAAACCGGGGTGCTCGCCAATGTCTGGAAGGAACGCGCGCGCGCGGACGGCTACACATTCGTGGAAAGCGTGTTTGCGTATGCGCAACCATCGGGAACGACGGTGCAGCGCGTGTACGAGGACTTCCGCGACGAGATCCTGCGCGATCTGAAAGCGAAAGGGCCGTTCAACATCGTGCTGCTGTTTCTGCATGGCGCCATGGTGTCGACCGAATGCGACGATTGCGAGGGCGACATGCTCTCGCGCGTGCGCGAGGTCGTGGGCCCGAAAGCGATGATCGGCGCGGAGCTCGATCTGCATTGTCATCTGACGCCGCTGATGATCGAGAAGGCCAACGCCATCGTCCTCATGAAGGAATATCCGCACACCGACTATGTCGAGCGCGGGCACGAACTTTATCAAATCCTGGCCGACGGCGCGCGCGACCGTTGCACGCCGACCACGCATCTCTTCGATTGCCGCATGGTCGGTTTCTACCCGACGACGAACGAACCCATGAAAAGCCTCGTCACGAAGATGAAAGAGGCGGAACGGCGCCCGAAGGTGCTTTCCGTCAGCTTCGGACATGGCTTCCCGTGGGGCGATACGCCGGAAACCGGCTCGAAGGTGCTCGTGGTCACCGACAACGATCCAACACTCGCCGAGACGGTGGCGACCGAGATCGGGCACGCGATCTACAAACTGCGCCACGCGCTGTTGCCGCAGTTTCCCCACATCGATGCGGCGCTCGACGCGGCGAAGAAAAAGGACGGTCTCGTGGTGCTGGCCGACACGGCGGACAATGCCGGCGGCGGCGCGCCGAGCGACAATGTCTCGCTGCTGCGCGCGATGCTCGATGCCGGCGTGAAAGATGCGGTGTTCGGCGGAATCTGGGACCCGGTCGTCGCCGCGGCACTGGCGGATGCCGGCGTCGGCGCACGCATTCCGGTTCGCATCGGCGGCAAATGCGGTCCCGCCTCCGGCGATCCCATGGATGTGATTGCAACCGTCAGGGCAATTCGCGCCGATCACGATCAGCAGGGGCTCGGTCCGGCGCGCAGTGCCATGGGCCTTTCGGTGTGGGCGGAGATCGGCGGCATCGACGTCGTGATCATGTCGACCCGCACCCAGATATTCGCGCCCGATGCGTTCACGGGCCTCGGCATCGACCTCACCGCGAAGAAAACCATTGCGCTGAAATCGAGCTGGCACTTCTACGCGTTGTTCAGCCCGCTCACCGAGAACCTGATCGCCGTCTCGACTCCGGGCGCGATCCAGATGGATTTCGCGGCGATCGACTACAGGAAGAAACGCGACCTGGAGTTCTTTCCGCGCGTCGACAATCCGCTGCGCCTCAACTCCTGATCCTGTGCCTGTTGCGCGCCGACGCGTCCTTGTTCGCGCCACCGTCGCGCCGGACCGCTTCCATGAGTTGCGATTCCGGTCCGGAGCAGATGGAAAGCACGCGGCACAGTCCCGCTTCCGCCGCCAGATAGGCGTGCCCCATGCCGCTGTCGAAATAGAGCGAGTCGCCTTTGCGCAGCATCAGCGGGGCATACAGCTCCGAGTGAAACGCGACGGTCCCCTCCAGCACATAGGCGTATTCCTCGCCGGGATGGCGGACCATCTCGCCGAACTCTTCCAGCGTGCGGGAATGCAACTCGGCGATCACCGGCACGAAACGCTTGTTGAGGAAATCCGCCGCCGGATAGAGATGGCTGTAATTGTCGGTGTCGATCGTCTGTCCCTGACCCGCGAGGGTCACGCTGCGCCGTCCGTTGACCATTCCGCCGGGAAGGCCGATCGCCTGCGGCGTGAACAGCTGCGAAATGTCGACCCCGAGACCGGCGCTGATCCGCGCCAGCTTGTCGTAGCTGAGCGACATCCGGTCGTTTTCGATTTTGGAAAGGGTGGAGACCGGCAGATCGGTCCGCTTGCTCACCTCCGCCAGGGTCCAGCCTTTCTGCATGCGCAGCGCCTTGAGCGCCGCACCCGGCCGCGCCGATGTGCGCCCGCCGTTCGCGCGTTCGGCCAGTTTCAAACGGTGGTGCGCCATGCGGTGAGTCTCCGAAGCCGAAAGCTTATTTTCGTTCGTTTGGCGTGTCGAATTTAGCATACACGAAAATTGTTGCGTAATCAGAAAATATGAGACACATTTGGCAAATTGCGCGAACGGGGGACTCATATGGCGCGCCGCATCACCAAAGTTCTACTCGGATCGATCTCACTGGCAGCGCTTGTGAGGCCTGCACTGGCCGAAGGCTCTCTGGAGACCGTCGTCGTGACGGCGGAGAAGCGATCGGAAGAGGTGAAGAATGTGCCGATCGCTATCACCGTTCTGGGCCAGCAGAAACTGGAACGCAACGAGGCCACCGACTTCGAGGACTATGTCAACAGCGTTCCCGGAATGAATTACACCGCTGCCGAGCCCGGCCACACGCAGCTGATTCTGCGCGGCATCAATGCGGGCGGCGACGGTTCGACCATCGGGACCTATGTGGATGAGACACCGTTCGGCTCGAGCAACGCGCTGGCGAACGGCGTCAACACGACGCCCAATCTGGACACCTTCGACATCCAGCGGATCGAAGTGCTGCGCGGTCCGCAAGGTACGCTCTATGGCTCGAGCACGCTCGGCGGTCTTCTCAAATTCGTGACCAACGCGCCCAATCCGGAAAAAGTGGAGGGTGCGGCAGAAGTCGGCGGCAGCGATTACGACAACGGTGGCGACGGCTGGTCGGTGAAGGGGATGCTGAACGTCCCGCTGGCGAGCAATGTCGCACTGCGGGTCGTCGGCTATCACGATACGTCAGGCGGATACATCGACGATCCGGGGCGCGATGTTCAGAACATCAACTACGTGCACGATACCGGCGGCCGTGCCGCTCTGCAGTTCAACCTGACGAACGACTTCAACATTCGGCTGAGCGCGATCGTGCAGGACCTGAACACCGGCAACGATTCCGCTGTCGATCTCACCCTCGTCGGGCTTCACTACTTTCCCAAGTACGGCGAATACGAACAGCAGCGCGTCTTCGGCGATCCGGGCTTTGCCCATTTCCGGATTTACAACGGCACACTCAACTACGACTTCGGCTGGGCCTCGCTGATGAGTTCCACCAGCTACGGCACGTTCCGGGACGACATCTTCCAGGACGGGACCGGCGCAATTGGCCTCGGCATCAACGGGCGGGTGTCGCAGAACAAATTCACCCAGGAAGTCCGGCTCGCATCGCCGACCGGGTCCGGACCGCTCGATTGGCTCGTCGGCCTCTATTACACGAACGAGACCGCCATCCTGCATCAGGACCTTGTTCTCGCGCCGCACGGTGCACCGCTCGGCTTTCTCGAACTCGACTCGCAATATGCCGAAACGGCCGGCTTTGCGGACCTCACCTATCACTTCACCGACCGCTTCGATGTCAGTGTCGGCGGCCGCTATTCGCACAACGATCAGACGGCGAACCAGTTTGGCCTGGCGCTGGCGAACGGTGCGTCGGACGGTAACATCTTCACCTGGTCCGTGGCGCCGAGCTTCCACCTTGACGATGACACCGTCCTCTACGGCCGCATCGCCAAAGGCTACCGCCCGGGCGGCCCGAACGTGCTGCCGATTGGTGGCAGCAAGGGCTTCCCCGCCTTTTACGGCCCGGACTCGCTCATCAACTACGAAGCGGGTGTGAAGACCGATCTCTTTGACGGCCGGGTCTCGCTGGACGCCGATCTGTTCCTGATCGACTGGAGCGATATCCAGCTTCTTATTGTGGGGGGGAATCCTCCCACCTCAGGTAACGGCAATGGCGGCAACGCCCGCAGTCAGGGCTTCGAATGGAATATCGGGTGGAATCCGATCGATCCGCTGACCATCAACTTCAACGGCGCCTACACCGATGCGCATCTGACGCAGGATACCGATCCCCTTACGGTCGGCGCTCTGAAAGGCGCGCAGTTGCCATGGTCGCCGCACTGGAATCTGTCACTGGACGGCGACTACGATTTCGATCCACTCGGCGATTTCACACCCTTCGTCGGCGCCAGTTGGCGGTATGTCGGCGCTCGCAAATCGGATTTCGACGTCGGCCAGGTGCCAAACCAGTTTCCGATCGCTCCATACAACACGGTCGACATGCGTCTGGGCGTGCGTTGGGACGCGTGGGAGGCTGAGCTCTACGGCAAGAACCTCAACAATGCGGAGGGCCTGACTGCCTTCTCGCCGACGGGTATCTCCGCCGCTTCGGGAAATTCGGCCACCGGCGCCGTCATCGCGCCCCGCGAGTTTGGCGTCACGTTGCGTGTCAAGTTCTGAACCTGGCGGGCCGCGTCTTCCCCTTGGGCGCGGTCCGCACTTTTAAAAAGCGTCGAGCGGCAGAGGACAGCGTGCTGGAACTGCGCACCAAGACCGAGCGGTGGTTGTTCAAGGAGCCGTTTCGCATCTCAGGCTACGTCTTCGTCGACGCGGAGGTCATCACCGTCACGTTGACGCGCAAAGGCCGCAGCGGCATTGGCGAAGCGGCCGGCGTCTATTATCGCCAGGAAGATCCGCAAAGCATGCGCGCGCAGATCGAAGACGTGCGCGGTGCGATCGAAGCCGGTCCTTCTCGCGAGGCGCTTCGCGAAATCCTGCCGCCCGGCGGGGCACGCAATGCGATCGACTGCGCGCTGTGGGACCTCGAAGCGAAGGAGCGCGGCGTACCGGCCTGGCATATCGCCGGTCTTTCGGCGCCACGGCCGCTGCCCACGACCATGACGATCGGCGCCGATACGCCGGAGGAGACCGCTCGCCGCGCGGCCGGTTTCAAGGATGCGCCACGCCTCAAGCTCAAGCTCACCGGCGAGGACGATGCGCCACGCCTGCGCGCGGCGCGGCAAGCGCGCCCCGACGCCTGGATCGGCGTCGATGCCAACCAGGGCTTCACGCGCGCGACGCTGGAGAAGATCTATCCGGTGTTCGTCGAAACCGGTGTGGCGCTGATCGAGCAGCCGGTGAAAATAGGTGCGGAGGCGGAACTCGACGGCTTCAAATCCGCCATCCCGATCGCGGCCGACGAGAGCATGCAGGGCCTTGACGATATCGGCGCGCTCAAGGGCCGTTTCCAGGTCGGCAACATCAAGCTCGACAAATGCGGCGGGCTTACCGAGGCGTTGATGATGGCGAAGGAATTGCGCCGCCTCGGGCTTGTGCCGATGGTCGGCTGCATGGGCGGCACGTCGCTGTCGATCGCACCCGGGCTCATCGCAGGCCAGTTGTGCGACCTCGTCGATCTCGACGGTCCGATTTTCCTCGCGGGCGACCGCGAACATCGCGCAACCTATGAAGGCGGCATGGTCGCCTATGGCGACAGCGGCTGGGGAAATCCCATCGCCGCCGCGCGCGCCAAAGCGTCTTGAAGTCAGGAAAGAGATGTCATGACAAAAACAAGATTGGCCTCCGTCCTCGCCCTCACCCTGGCGCTCGCCGGCTCCGCATTCGCGGAAGGCACCGCCGCGCCGCCAACCACCGGACCTGCACCGGCGCCCACGGTGTTGTCTGCGCCGAATACGAGCGTCGCTGCGGCGCCCGCTCCTGCGCCCGGAACGCACACCATCACGGCGGAAGACCTGCACGCATTCCTCGACGGCATGATTCCCTATGCGATCCATCGTGGCGACATTGCGGGCGCGACGATCGCGGTGGTGAAGGACGGCCGGCTCGTCTTCGCGCAGGGCTATGGCTACGCCAACGTCCAGAAGCGCACCCCGGTGATCGCGGACCAGACGATGTTCCGGCCCGGCTCGGTCTCCAAGACCTTCACCTGGACGGCGGTGATGCAACTGGTCGAGCAGGGCAAGCTCGATCTCGACAAGGACGTGAACAGCTATATCGACTTCAAGATTCCGGAGAAGTTCGGCAAGCCGATCACCTTGCGCGATATCATGACCCATACGGGAGGATTCGAAGAGACGCTCACCGACCTGTTCGTCGGCAAGAAGGAACAGCTCTATCCGCTGGGCCAGTACCTGCCCAAGCGCATGCCGGAGCGCATCTTCCCACCGGGCAAGGTCGTCGCCTATTCGAACTACGCGACCACGATCGCAGGCTACATCGTCCAGCGCGTCTCGGGTGAGCCGTTCGATCAGTACATCGCGAACCACATCCTGAAGCCGCTGCACATGGATCACTCCACCTTCGCGCAGCCGTTGCCCGCGAACCTGCAGCCCTTCATGGCGGACGGCTATTCGCAGGCGTCGGCGCAGAAGTCCGTGGGCTTCGAATATGTCGAAGCGGCGCCGGCCGGCGCGCTCTCCGCGACCGCGACGGACATGGCGAAGTTCATGATGGCGCACCTCAATCACGGCTCTTATGGCGGCTACCGGATGCTGAAGCCGGAAACCGAAGCCCAAATGCAGACGCGCAATCACACACTGGCGCCCGGGCTTAACGGCTTCGATCTCGGCTTCTACGACGAGAACCGCAACGGCCATCGCATCGTCGGCCATGCCGGCGACACCACCGGCTTCCACAGCGACCTGCACCTGATCACGGACGCGAATGTCGGCGTCTTCATGTCGTTCAACAGCGGCGGCAAGGAAGGCGCGGTGCAGGAAGTGCGCACGAGCGTTTTCCGCAATTTCCTCGACCGCTACTTCCCCTACACGCCGCCGGAGGAGAAAACGGTCGCCAATCCGCAAGCCGACGCGGCCCGGGTCGCGGGCGACTACATGCCGAGCCGGCGCAAGGAGTCCTCGCTTTATGTTCTTTCCCTCCTGAGCCAGTCGGCGGTTGCCGCCAATCCGGACGGCACCATCAGCGTCGCCGCGTTGCGCGATCCGAGCGGCGCCGAGAAGAAGTGGCGCGAAGTGGGGCCGCTGCTCTATCGCGAGGTCGGCGGTCAGACCCACACCAAATTCATGACCGATGAGAACGGCGCCATTTCGTATTGGGTGTCGGACGATTTCTTCCCGGTGGAAGAGCCGCAGCGCGTTTACGGCCTTACGCAGACGTCCGTGCTGAACAAGCTCGTCATCATCTCGATTGCGGTGCTCGCGCTCACCATCGCGATCTGGTTCGGCGGCTGGGTCGTGCGGCGCCGCTTCGGCCGTCCGCTGGAAATGGAGCCGCGCATGCGCCGGTTGCGGCTTGCGTCGCGCATCGGCGCCGTGTTGCTTCTGGCGGTGCCGGTCGGCTGGATGGGTTTCATCACGCTGCTGTCGTCCGACGACAATCTGCTGTTCGGCGGCGGGGTGCCGCCGTTGATGATCCTGCTATACGTCATCGGCCTGCTCAGCATTTTCGGCGCCCTGGCCGTCATCGCGCACACGGTCTTGCGCGTGCTGAACGGACCCGGCCGCTGGCTGGTGAAAATCGGCGAGACCGTTCTGGCTCTCGTCGCGCTCTATGGAATCTATGCGGTGCTCGCCTATGGTCTCGCCAATTTCAACACGAACATCTAAAGCGCCCCTCGCTGCGGCACTGATCCTGGGCCTCTCGGTCCCGGCCAGTGCCGCGCCGCCGGCCGATCTCGACACCTATGTGAAAAAAGCGATGGACGCGTTCGGCGCGCCGGGCCTGTCGCTCGCCGTCGTCGAGGACGGCAAGACCGTCGTCGCCAAGGGCTACGGTGTGCGCAGCATCAAGACCAACGCGCCGGTCGACGAGCACACCGCGTTTCCCATCGGCTCGGAGAGCAAAGCGTTCACCTCGGCCGCGCTCGCAATCCTGGTCGACCGTAAGAAGCTCAACTGGACCGATCGCGTCGTCGACAAGCTGCCCGGCTTCCAGATGTACGATCCCTACGCCACCGAGCACATGACGATCAAAGACCTGCTCACGCACCGAAGCGGTCTCGGCCTCGGCGAGGGCGATCTCCTGATGGTGCCGGATACCAACCGCAAACGCGCGGATTTCGTGCACGCGCTGCGCTATCTGAAGCCCGTCACCGGCTTTCGCGAGAAGTTCGCCTACGACAACATTCTCTACATCGTCGCGGGCCAGCTCGTGCAGGCGGTGTCGGGACAGACCTGGGAAGATTTCGTCCGCGAGAACCTCTTCAAGCCCGCCGGCATGGCCGATGCCCATGCCAACTACGAAGCCAATGCGTCGAACGCCGTTGCGCTGCATGCCCGCATCGACGGTCTCTTCCGCGGCATCGGACATCAGCAGGTGCTGGCGAAAGGGCTCGAGCCACACGCGTCTGCGCCCGCCGGTGCGATCAACGCCAGCGCCGTCGACATGGCGAACTGGATGAAGCTCCAGCTCGCGCGCGGCAAGACGCCGGACGGCGTGCAGGTGTTCAGCAAGGAACAGGCGGACGCGATGTGGGAGCCGGTCGTGGTCGTCCCGAAGAACGAGTTCACGCTGCCCGCCGCGATGCAGAGCATGGTCCCGCATATGCAGGACTACGCGCTCGGCTGGTTCATCGAAGATTATCACGGCGTCCGCGTGGTGCAGCATTCCGGCGCTGTGCTCGGCGCGCTGGCGATGATGTTTCTCCTTCCGGACAAGAATGTCGGCATCTCGGTGACGATCAATTCGGAAGACAGCGCCACGCGCCGTGCGGTCATCTATCACCTGCTCGACCACTATACGAACCAGCCCGAGACCGACTGGATCGGGGTGATGCAGTCCGCGCTCGCCGACATCAAGGCCAAGACCACCGCGGCGCTGAACGCGCTGCCCAAGCCGGATGCGGCGGCTAAGGGACCGAAGCCGAGCCTGCCGCTCGCCGCCTATGCCGGCACTTATGTGGATCCCTGGTACGGCACCATGACGGTGCATGACAAAGGCAATGGCAAGCTCTGGATCACGTTCGATCGCACGCCCGGCATGGAAGGCGCACTGGAGCCGGTCTCCGGCGACAAATTCCGCACCCGCTGGACCGACACCGGAATCGAAGACGCGTTCGTCACCTTCAATGTGAAGGACAAGAAGATCGCCGATGTGTCAATGGCGGTGATCTCGCCCGCGGCGGATTTCAGCTTCGACTACCAGGACCTCCATTTCGTCCGGCAGTAATTGATCGCCGGATGATGACAGCAGCACCCAGCATCGGGCGCGGCTGCCGGTTCCCATGGGGGAACCAATTTCCGCTCTCGATGGTTTGGAACCTTAGTGTCCATCGGGCGGATCGGGTATGGCCGGGAAAGAGGATCGCGCGCGCGGTGGAGAACGCGGCCGCAGCGACGATGACGGCGACCGGCAGGACGATGAGCGCCGGGATCGAGAAAAACCGGACGGGGACGCGGACGACAAAGACAAAGAAGACGACGAAGATGATGATGATGACGGCGAGGACAAGCCGTCGCTGTTCCAGAACATCTGGGTCCGCATCGGGATTGTCGCGTTCATCGTCATCGCGCTCGTCGTTGCGCTTATCTGGTGGCTGAACGCGCGCAATTACGAAGACACAGACGACGCCTTCATCGACACCCACATCGTCCACATCGCGCCGCAGATCGCAGGCCAGGTCATCCAGGTCGCGGTCAACGACAACCAGTTGGTGCATAAGGGCCAGCTCCTCGCCGAGATCGATTCCGCCGACGCGCGCACGAAGCTCGATCAGGTGCAGGCGCAGGAAGTGCAAGCCGAAACGCAACTGCACCAGGCCGAGGCGAGCGAGAAGGGGGCGCAAGCGCAGGCCGATAACGCGAGCCGCGACCTCGCGCGCTATCGCCTCCTGCAACGCACCACGCCGGCCGGCGTGGCGCAGCAGCAGGTGGATCAGGCCGTCGCCACCGCGCGCAACGCCGCCGCGCAACGCGACGCACAGCGGGCGCAGATCAAGGGCGCGTTCGCCCAGATCAAGGTCCTGAAGACGCAGGAGGCGCAGGCCGACATCACGCTCGGCTACACCCGCATCGTCTCGCCGGTCGACGGCCACATCGCGCAACGCAGCGTAGCGCTCGGCAATTACGTCACGCCGGGGCAGGAGATCATGGCGATCGTGCCGCTGCAGCTCTGGGTGACGGCGAACTTCAAGGAGACGCAGCTCGCGCTGATGCGGGTGGGCCAGCCTGTCGATGTCGAGGTCGACGCCTGCAGCGTCACGCTGCACGGCAAGGTGCAGTCGATCCAGCGCGGCGCCGGGCAGGCGTTCGGCATCCTTCCGCCGGAAAACGCCACCGGCAATTACGTGAAGGTGGTGCAGCGCGTGCCGGTGAAGATCGTGCTCGACCGCTTGCCGAAAGACTGCCCGCTCGGTCCTGGCATGAGTGTCGTGCCCGACGTGAAGGTGCGCTGATGCCGGCCGCGGGCGCCACCGCAGGCGGCTGGACGCCCGAACGCTCGGTCGCAGACAAGCGCAATCCCTGGACCATCGTCGCGGTGATCTCCATCGCGACTTTCATGGTGGTGCTCGACACCTCGGTCGCCAACGTCGCGCTGGCGCATATCGCGGGCAGCCTGTCCGCGAGCTACGACGAGGCGACCTGGGTGGTGACGAGCTTCCTCGTCGCCAACGCCATCGTCATCCCGATCAGCGGCTGGCTCGCCGACATCATCGGCCGCAAGCGCTATTACATGCTCTCGGTCGCGCTGTTCACCGCCTCGTCGCTCTTATGCGGCCTGGCGCCGACACTACCCTTCCTCGTCGTGGCCCGCGTGCTGCAAGGCATCGGCGGCGGCGGGCTGACCCCAGTCGAGCAGTCGATGCTGGTCGACACCTTTCCGCCCGAGAAGCGCGGCCTCGCTTTCGCCGCCTACGGCATCGTGGTGATTGCGGGCCCGATCTTCGGCCCGACCATCGGCGGCTGGATCACCGACAATTACTCCTGGCACTGGGTGTTCCTGATC
>DASXDS010000037.1:0-37294 GCA_036490455.1 Rhizomicrobium sp. | reverse complement strand
ACTCATCGGGGGGAGCGTGACAGACGTTAACTGGATGGCCTGCTTTTGCAGGCGATGACAGCGACGAAATTGGCAAAATCGCGTCCTCGAGCCTGCGGCCTTGCCATACTTGACCCGCCCGCGGCGCGCCCACAGTCTCCCGCCATCACCGCCGTTTTATCGAGAGTCCTCCCCATGAAAGAGATCATCGAAGAGCTGGAAAAACGCCGCGTGCGCGCCCGGATGGGCGGCGGCAAGGCACGGATCGAGGCACAGCACGCCCGCGGCAAGCTGACCGCGCGCGAACGCGTCGAGCTCTTGCTCGACATCGGCTCGTTCGAGGAGTTCGACATGTTCGTCGAGCATCGCAACACCGATTTCGACACCGACAAGAACCGCTTCCCCGGCGACGGCGTGGTGACGGGATGGGGCACCATCAACGGCCGCATGGTCTATGTCTTCGCCAAGGACTTCACGGTGCTGGGCGGCTCGACCTCCGAATGGCACGCGCAGAAGATCTGCAAGATCCAGGACATGGCGATGCAGAACGGCGCGCCGTGCATCGGTCTGTTCGATTCGGGCGGCGCGCGCATCCAGGAAGGCGTGGGCTCGCTCGCGGCCTATGGCGAGGTGTTCAAGCGCAACGTGCTGGCCTCCGGCGTGGTGCCGCAGATCAGCGTGATCATGGGCCCGTGCGCCGGCGGCGACGTCTACAGCCCGGCGATGACCGACTTCATCTTCATGGTGCGCGACACCTCCTACATGTTCATCACCGGTCCCGACGTGGTGAAGACGGTGACGCATGAGGACGTGACGCCGGAAGGGCTGGGCGGTGCGAAGGTTCACACGACGAAGTCCTCGGTCGCCGATAACGCCTATGACAACGACATCGTCTGCATCGAAGAGATGCGCCGGCTCTACGATTTCCTGCCGCTGAACAACCGCGACAAGGCGCCGGTGTGGCCGACCGACGATCCGCCGCAGCGCGAAGAGTTGAGCCTCGACACGCTGATCCCGGAGAACCCGAACAAGCCCTACGACATGAAGGAGTTGATCCTGAAAGTCGCAGACGAGGGCGATTTCTTCGAGATCGGCGAGAATTTCGCGAAGAACATCATCACCGGCTTCGGCCGCATCGAAGGTTCGACCGTCGGCTTCGTCGCCAACCAGCCGATGGTGCTGGCCGGCGTGCTCGACAGCGATTCGAGCCGTAAGGGCGCGCGCTTCGTGCGCTTCTGCGACTGCTTCAACATCCCGCTGGTGACGTTCGTCGACGTGCCGGGCTTCCTCCCCGGCGTGGCGCAGGAGCATGGCGGCATCATCAAGCACGGCGCCAAGCTGCTGTTCGCGTTCACCGAGGCGACGGTGCCGAAGGTGACCGTGATCACCCGCAAGGCCTATGGGGGCGCCTACGACGTGATGGCGTCCAAGCACATGCGCGCCGACGTGAACTACGCCTGGCCGACCGCGCAGATCGCGGTGATGGGCGCCAAAGGCGCGGTGGAGATCATCTTCCGCAACGAACGCGGCAATCCGGACGCGATCGCCGAGCGCACCAAGGAATACGAAGACCGTTTCTTAAATCCGTTCGTGGCGGCCAGCCGCGGCTACATCGACGACGTGATCCGCCCGCACTCGACAAGATGGCGCGTCGCCCGCGCACTGCGCATGCTGAAGAACAAGCAGGTCCCGCACATCTGGAAGAAGCACGACAATATCCCGTTGTGAGGCACGAAACGCGCAACGTTTTGTGAGACTTCCCCTCACCTGCCGTTGCTTCGCAACGGCTGTCCTCTTCCGCTGCGCGGGCGAGGTTAGAAAAGCGAGCTTCGTTTAACCTCTCCCGCGGTAGCGGGAGAGGACGACCATTGCGCAGCAATGGTCAGGTGAGGGGAAGTCGCTCTCATCCCACATTCACCGGATTGCTCTTGCATCCGCCACGCCGACTCGGGGCAGCCACCACTTGAAGGTCCGCTTAACTTCTGCTCTGCCGCGTGTTGCTCCACACGACCTGGGCGATGCCGAGGAGTGCGAGGAGCGCGCCGTAGACGGCCCAGTGGCGGTCGCCGACCATGAAGCCCTGGCGGAAGGCGAGGTTGAAGCCTTGCAGGATCCAGATCGATCCCATCGCGACCATCAGCAGCCCGACGAGGCTGCTCACGATCCGCATCACGATATTGAAGATACCCCACATGCGCCGCCCCCGTTTTGTTTGAGGCAATCTAGCAGTCTTCGGACAGCGGCGCGAACGATCGCCGCTGATATACGGCGTCTATTCAATGCGGTACGGGACGACATGGCGCGACAGTCCAAGGCTGCCGCGCGCCACCAGTTCATCTGTATACGGAATAATACCCGCTTCTGGCGGCCTCAGGTGAAATCGAACGGCGCCAGCGTGCCGGTTGCGCCGGTGAGTTGGATCACGAGGTCCAGGCCGCTCTGGTAGCCGGCAGTGCCGTTCAGATCCACCACCAGAAACGTGTCATGGGCGTAGGAACCGGTGGTCGGCGCAAACAGGACGGCATGCGCCGCGCCCAGATGGCCGCCGCCCGTCGCGGTCGCGAGATCGCTGTTGAAGGTGGCCTTGTCGAGCCTGCCCGTGGTGATCGCGGCATCGATGCCGGTGATGGCCGCCGTATCCGGAAGCGCGATGTGGTCCTTCGCGAAATTCAGGTTGTGGATGATGTCGAAGACCTTGCCGGTGGAATCGCTCACCGCGTCGTAGACGAACGTGTCCGCACCGCCACTTGCATACATAGTGTCGGCGCCGCCGCCGGCGTCGAAGATCACGTGGTTGGTCACCGTCGTGACTTTGCTTGCATTGATCGTGTCGCTAAGGCCGGAGCCGTTCACGGTCACGGTGTGATTGGCGGCCGATGCCACGAAGGCATCCGTCAGTACGATGCTGTTTGGAGACTCGAACGTAACGGTCTCGATCGAAGTCACATGCGCAAGCAGTTTCGCCGTAATCGAACCGCCGACGAGAAAACTCATTGTGTCGTTGCCGTCGCCACCATCGACCACACAGTTCTTCGTCAGACCTTCGCCGAAGTCGAATGAGAAGAGGTCGTCGCCCCCGTTGCCGTGAAGAATGTTTATACCGCCGGCGCCAGTGCTAAGCTGAAATATATCGGCCTCTGCGCCACCCAGCATCGTGTTGTTGCCGCCGCTGCTCAGGATTGCGCCGTCTATGCTGCCGAGGGTGCCGTCATAGGTGCCACCATCACTGCCGAATGAAATGTCGCCAACGATGTGGCCGGTATTGGTGACTTCGAGGGCTCCCGTCCCGTTTTCGACGATCGCATCGCCGCCCGTCGCAGAGATCGTTCCGCTGTTGTCGATAGTATCGATAAAATCGCCCTGTGCGACGATGGCGCTGCCAATCCCACTCATGCTGATGACCCCAGTGTTCGTCAGGGACAGGGTCTCGGCGGACGTGACCGCTCCGCCACCGCCATTCTGACCGGCCCGTGCAGAGATCGCCGGACCGGCTGTTGCACTGATGGAGCCGTGATTGGTGATGTTCATTGTGCCGCCCACTGCGGCGCTGCAATAGGTGACGCCGAGCAGGCCGCCGATCGTGCCGTCGTTTTCGAGGACATCGTCTGCCGGGTCGCTCGCGTCGTTGTCGTGGCCGTAGTCGATCGCGCCGTAAAGGTTGCCGCTGGTATTCGATCCGCCCAGGATCGTGCCGGTGTTCGTCACACTGTCGCCGTTGCCGACGAACTGCACCCCGATCTGGCGCAGGCCGTCCAGATAGCCGCCGTTGACGACGACGTTGTTGTTTCCGCCCACATACATCTCCCCGGAGACGCTTCCGGCGTTGGAGAGGCGCATGATGTTGCCCACCATGTAGATCGCATCGCCGGAATCGAGCGGCGCGGTGGTTTCGACGAGACCCGTGCGTCCGATCGTGATCTGGGACGACGTCGAGTCGTGTCCTTCGTCGGAGATGCCGCGATAGGATCCCGCGACGGTGCCATCGACGGTCATCGTGACGGTGCCGGCGAGATTGATCCCGTTGCACAGAGTGCCCGATGTCTGCGCGAAGCCGAAAACCAGCGCGCCCTGACCGACATAAATGTTATCGTCGGCGGCCGCGTCAAAGCCGTCGGCGTCGTAATGCTGGTGCGTGCTGTCTCCGGCAAGAATGTAGGTGCTCGTCATGTTGTCCCCCGCATCATTGCGGCACCGTATCTTTTGGCAGCGCCGATGCAAGCGCGAGATAGGGGTTCCCGTCTCGCGTTATGCTGATCGCCTGAGTCGGGGAGGGGACCGATGTCCGAATTGTCTGGGCCGCAATGGTGTGCGCGCTTTCCGAGCAGCAAGCTGACGAGCGATCTGCTGCCGGATTTCCGCGACCGGGTCGATGCGTTTCTCTCCGTCATGAAGAACGCGGGCGCCCGCGTCTCCATCGGCGACACCTATCGCCCGCCGGAGCGCGCCTATCTGATGCACTGGTGCTGCATGATCGCCGACAGCGGACAGGACCCGGCGGCGGTGCCGGCGATGGCCGCGGTCGACATCGCTTGGGTGCACGACAGCATCGCGGATTCGCGCAGCGCCGCGACCCAGATGAGGCAGGGCTACCAGATCAAATTCCCCGCCGCGCTCACCAGCCGCCACACCCAGCGCCGCGCGATCGACATGACGATCTCGTGGACCGGCACGCTCACCATCAACGATTTCGACGGCCAGACGCATGCGATCGCGGACGGCCCGCGCAACGGCTCGAACCCGGACCTGATCCTGGTCGGCAAGAGCTTCGGCGTGATCAAGCTCGTCACCGACCCGCCGCATTGGTCCGACGACGGGCATTGAAGCGGCGGTTCTCGCGCCATCCGCCGCTGTCACGGCCCACCGGACTGGGTTGCCCAGGTGATGCCGCACCGTCTCTCCGATAACCGTCATCACCCGGTCGCGCCGTTTTGCGCGATCCGGGTGACCCATTTGTCTGAAGCAGCGAAGAGAAAATTGGGTCGCCCGCATGAAGCGGTCGATGACGGAATGATTTTGAAAACAAAGCGTCGTCCCATTTGCGTCGCGGTCCACACTCAGGTGGGCCATGACATATCGGGAGGTAGCGATGGGGCAGGGCAGCCAAAACGAACCGCTCCGGTTAGCTTTTTAAGCTGATTTTACCCCTGTTTTGTTCTACCGTCCGCCTCATGACAAACGACCCCTTCGAAGTCCTGCTTCTTGAGCAGGCAAAGCTCTGCCACGCCGAACTGCAGAACGGCCTCAGGACCCTGCGGGAATACGAAGCGACCGAGCCGCTCAGGAAGCGGCTCAACCGCGGCTCCCTGCAGGCCAACGACCTGTTCGTCCAGCACGTCAACCAGATGATCGACGGCACCACCCGGCTCGCCGCGGCTGCGGCAAAATTAAGAGCGCGAAAATCGCGGTTCAATTCCGACACAAAGTTGCGCGGTCCGGAATCTGCGAAGAAGGGCAAATAGATGCCGTTCAAGCGCGGCGCCCCGAAGGGCAACCAGAACCGCTTTCGCCACGGTCTCTACAGCGAGGCGACCATGGCGCGGAAAGACGCGATCCGGAGCCGCACGCGGATCGTGCGCATGATCATCCAGCGGGTGGACATCCTCTGCCGCCTGCATGATGCGCTGGAGCGCAAGAACATACGCCTGCGGGAAGCACGGCCCGTCCGCTACACCAGGCCTTTGTCGACGATGATCCGAAGGCGCGGAAAACTCCCCCACTTGCGCGATCTCGGCATGTGCATCGGTTCGAAGACGCGCCAGTTCTTCGGACGGCGACGAGAACCGATGGAGCCGGGTTTCAAGCTCCTCGTCTACTGGTGCGACCACTATCAAAAGCAGGATTACGACCTCAAGACGGTGATCCGCCTCATCGTCGCCTGCGGCCTGGATCCCATCGCGCTGCTGGCGAAGTGTTAGTCACCCCTCCACGCGAAGCGTTGGAGGGGTGTTGCTCGCGTCACGCACCCGTGCTCTGCCTTTCGCATGCTGCAGCCGTTTGCCGAGGAGATCTGGATCGCGGACGGGCCGACGGCCGATGTCGCGGGCTTCCGCTATCCGACGCGCATGGCGGTGCTGCGGCTCGGCGATGGCGCGCTCTTCGTGTGGTCACCCATCGCGCTGACGGACGAACTGTGCGCGGGTGTCGCGGCGCTCGGCAGCGTGCGCTACCTCGTGGCGCCGAACGCGCTGCATCATCTGTTTCTCGCCGAATGGAAGCGCGCCTTCCCGCAGGCGCTGTTGTATGCGCCGCCGGGTTTGCGGGCCAAGCGCAAGGACCTCGCGTTCGATGCCGATCTGGATGCGGCGCTTCTTCCGTGGGCGGACGAAATCGACCAGGTCGCGGTCGGCGGCAATCTCATCGCGACCGAGGTCGTGTTCTTCCATCGCAAAAGCTGCACCGTGCTCTTCACCGACCTGATCCAGCATTTCGCGCCCGGCTGGTTCACCGGCTGGCGCGCGCTCGTCACCCGTCTCGACCTCATGGCCGCGGTTGCGCCGGAGGTGCCGCGCAAATTCCGTCTCGCCTTCACCGATCGCAAAACCGCGCGCGCCGCGCTGCGCCGCATTCTCGCCTGGCCGTCCGAACGCGTGCTGATGGCGCACGCGCCGCCGGTGGAACGCGACGGCCAGGCGTTCATCGCGCGCGCGTTTCGCTGGCTGTTATGATTTGCCGAGCCAGGCCCAGCACTCCACCTCGACCCGCGCACCCATCACGAGCTCCTTCACCCCGACCGCGGTGCGGGCGGGAAAGCGGCCGGCCGGGAAATATTCCGTGTACACCTTGTTGAACGCGCCCCATTCCTTGAGGTCGGCGAGGTAGACGACGCATTTGACGATGTCGCCGAAGCTTGCGCCCGCAAGTTTCAACGTGGCGCCGATCGCGTCCATCGTCTGGCGCGACTCCGCTTCGATGCCGCCTGGCACGAGTTCGAACTTCCCGGGCACATTGCCGAGATGGCCGGAGAGGTACAGCGTATCGCCCGCGCGCACCGCCTGGCTGAACGGCATGTTCGCCGCTTTCGTCGCGTCCGAATTGAAGAACTCCATTTGCGCCTCCGCAAGGTTTACGGACGCTCACCATAGCGCGCCTTGCACGCATGCGGGACAGTCCTAGGATGCGGCCATCGCAGCTGTTCCGGAGAGCCATGATCGTCTCGTATTGGCGCACGCTATCGATTGTCGCATTGCTGCTCGTGCCCGTCGTCGCGCAGGCGGCGGTGACGGTCACGCTGTCGAAGCCGTATGCGCAACTGGTGCTCGGCAAGACGCTGCAGTTCAAGGCGACGGTCGGCGGCAGTACGAACACCGGTGTCGTCTGGCTGGTCAACGATGCGCATGGCGGGACGGCCGCGTCGGGTACGATCACGGCGAAGGGATTCTACACCGCACCCGCCAAACTGCCCAACCCGGCGATCGCGACGATCACCGCGGTGGCGAAAGCCGACCGCTCCGTGCGCGCGACGGCGACAATCACGCTGCTCACGCATGGCGAGGGCGGCAAGGTCTACTACGTCGCGCCGAACGGCAGCGATACCGCCGCCGGTTCGTTGTCGGCGCCGTGGAAGACCATCCAGCATGCGGCCACCGTCGCGGTGGCCGGCGATACGGTGCGCGTGCGGCAGGGCGTCTACAACGAGCATGTCGCGTTCCGCACCTCCGGCAACACAGCGCAGGGCTACATCACCTTCGAAAACTACCCGGGCGAGACGGCGACGGTGGACGGCACCGGCCTCACCATTCCCAACCAGCAATTCGGGCTCTTCACCTTCGCCAATGTCAGCTACGTCGTCGCCGAAGGGTTCGAAGTGCGCAACTACACAACGGCCAGCATCGACGAGGTACCGATCGGCATCTTCGTCACCGGCGCGGGCAGCAGCGTGCAGCTGATCGACAATAAGGTGCACGACATCACCACGACTGCCGCCACCACACCCAACGCCTGCGCCTCCAACGCGTTCGGGATCACGATCTACGGCACCCAGACCGCGGCCGCCATCGACGGCCTGGCGATCAGCGGCAACGAGGTCTCCCACCTGAAGACGGGGTGCAGCGAGACGCTATCGGTCGACGGCAACGTCACCAACTTCGCCATCGTCGACAACAGCGTGCACGACGACGACAACATCGCCATTGGCGCCATCGGGTTCGAGAAGGTCGCCAAAGACCCGTCGGTCGATCAGGCGCGGATGGGCGAGATCCGCGGCAACACGATTTTCAACATCACCTCGTTCGGCAATCCCGACTACGGCAACCAGTATGCGGCCGACGGCATCTATGTCGACGGCGGCACCGATATCGTCATCGAGCAGAACCTGATCCATGCTGTCGATCTCGGCATCGAGATCGCGAGCGAGCATCTGGGCCGCACCTCCAGCTTCGTCACCGCGCGCAACAACGTCATCTATGGCGGCAACAGCGCCGGCATCTCGATCGGCGGCTATGCGGCGGGCAAGGGCGGCACCGATCACGCGACGATCGTGAACAACACGCTTTACGGCAACGACACGAAGAAAACCGGCAGCGGCGAGTTTCAGATCCAGTTCAACGCCACTAACAATCTGTTCGAGAACAACATCCTCTACGCCGCGGCGCAGAGTCTGCTGGTCAACGACTTCACCACCAGCACGCCGGACCCCGCGACGCTCGATTTCAACCTCTACTTCGCTCCCGCCGGCGCGAAGGCGCACTGGAACTGGCAGAACCACGTCTACACCGGCTTTGCGGCTTACCGCACAGGCTCCGGCCAAGACGTCCATTCGCCCGCGTTCGCCGATCCCGATTTCATCAGCCTGACGGCGCCCAATCTTGACGTAACAGCGGCTTCTCCGGCGCGCGGCGCGGGCGTCCTGCTCGACAGCAGTGTGCTCGGCACGACCGATGTCTCCGGGAACCCGCGCGTCAAAAACGGACTGGTGACCTTGGGCGCCTATGAGCCATGAGGCCTGCGCCGGACGGGTTTACGCGCCCGCCATGAGGCCCTAAAAACCTGCGGTGTCAGGGCGTTGCGCGCCCTCAGGGGAAGCTGTTGTTCAAGAAAATCCTAATCGCCAACCGCGGCGAGATCGCGTGCCGGGTCATCAAGACGGCCCGCAAAATGGGCATCAAGACCGTCGCCGTGTACTCCGACGCGGACAAGGACGCGCTCCATGTCGAGATGGCGGACGAGGCGGTCAACATCGGGCCGCCGCCGTCGGCGCAGTCCTATCTGATGATCGACCGCATCGTGCAGGCGTGCCGCGACACCGGCGCGGAAGCGGTGCATCCGGGCTACGGCTTTCTGTCGGAGCGCGAGGCGTTCGCCGAAGCCCTCGAAAAAGTCGGCGTGAAATTCATCGGTCCGAACAACCACGCCATCGCCGCGATGGGCGACAAGATCGAATCCAAGAAGCTGGCGCAGGCCGCCAAGGTCAACACGGTCCCGGGCTTCATCGGCGAGATCAAGGACGACGCCCATGCGCGCCAGATCGCCAAGGAGATCGGCTATCCGGTGATGGTGAAGGCGTCGGCCGGCGGCGGCGGCAAGGGTCTGCGCATCGTGCACCGCGAAGAAGAGCTGGTGCAGGCGATCCGTTCGTCGCAGCACGAGGCGAAGGCGAGCTTCGGCGACGACCGTCTGTTCGTCGAGAAATTCGTGACCGAGCCGCGTCACATCGAAATCCAGGTGATGGGCGACAAGCACGGCAACGTCATCTATCTCAACGAGCGCGAATGCTCGATCCAGCGCCGCCACCAGAAGGTGATCGAGGAGGCGCCGTCGCCGTTCCTCGACGCGGCGACGCGCAAGGCGATGGGCGAACAGGCGGTCGCGCTCGCGAAGGCGGTTGGTTACGACAGCGCCGGCACCGTCGAGTTCATCGTCGACAAGGACCGCAAGTTCTACTTCCTGGAGATGAACACCCGCCTGCAGGTCGAGCATCCGGTGACCGAACTCATCACCGGTTTCGATCTGGTCGAGATGATGATCCGCTCCGCCTATGGCGAGAAGCTCGCGGTGAAGCAGAGCGACGTCGGCATCCACGGCTGGGCCGTCGAAGCCCGTGTCTATGCCGAAGACCCCTATCGCGGCTTTCTGCCGTCGACCGGGCGCCTGGTCCGCTATCGCCCGCCGGCCGAAGGCCAACATGGCGACGTCACCGTGCGCAACGACACCGGCGTGTACGAGGGCGGCGAAATCTCGATGTTCTACGATCCGATGATCGCCAAGCTGTGCACCCATGCGGCGACGCGCGATGCGGCGATCGACGGGATGGCGGCGGCGCTGGACGAGTTCCGCATCGACGGCATCAACCACAACATCGCGTTTCTCACCGCGATCATGCACAACGCGAAATTCCGCTCGGGGAAAATCTCGACCGCGTTCATCGCGGAGGAATTTCCGGACGGCTTCCACGGCCTCACGCTGGATGAAGCCGCAACCCGGCGCTTCATCGCGGCCGCGGTCATCGCCAAGCTGCTGCGCACCGGCCGCGCCGCGCGCATCTCCGGCACGCTGAACGGCCCGCACAGCGCTGCGGCGTCTTTCACCGCGGTGATCGACGACAGACCGCGCGACGTTGCGGAGGCACAGATCACGGACGGTCAGTTCTTCGCCCGGATCGACGGCCAGCCGTATTCTGCAGCCAGCAACTGGCGCCCCGGCCAGCCGACCATGCACCTGCGCCAGAACAGCGGCGAATACGCGCTGCAGCTATCGCGCGTTGCCGGCGGCTATAAAATGGGCCAGGGCGGGACGCAGCTTCTGGTCACGGTGCGCAGCCCGTTCGCCGCGAAGATGGCGGCGATGATGCCCAAGAAAGTGCCGCCGGACACCTCGAAGATGCTGCTGTGCCCGATGCCGGGACTCGTGGTCTCGATCAACGTCAGCGAAGGCCAGGAGGTGAAAGCCGGCGAAGCGCTTGCGGTCGTCGAAGCGATGAAGATGGAAAACGTCCTGACCGCCGAACGCGACGGCACGGTGAAAAAGGTCAACGCCCAAAAAGGCGACAGCCTCGCGCTGGACGACGTGATCCTGGAGTTCGCATAGGCCCGCTGACTTCCCCTCCCCTGACCGTCGCTTGCGCGCCGGTCTGTCCTCTCCCGCTCCCGCGGGAGAGGTTAGTTCGAGCGAGCCTCGTTTAACCTCTCCCGCACTTCGCGGGAGAGGACAGCTCATCGCAAAGCGAGGAGCAGGTGAGGGGCCGCTACCTCAATCGAACGTCTTGCGGATCTGAAAAAACACCCGGGGCTGCGATTGCACGCGCAGCTCTTCGATCGTGTCGAGCGGGTTGGTCGCGCGTGGGCCGGTATAGAAGAACTGTTTCTGGTCGAAGATGAACGGCACGATGTTGTCCAGTTCCAGATGCAGGCTCCAGTCCGACGTCGGCTTGTACTCCCAGTACACGTCCATGTAAGGCGGGATCACCTTGCGGTGCTGGATCAGCGCCAAGCGGTAATAATACTCGTCCCAGCAGTTGAAATAGTCGATGCCCCAGGTCGAGTTCAGGCTCGCGATGTCCTGGGTGAGACCGACATTGATCGCCTGCGGCCGTTCGCCCGAGATCACCCGCTGCACACCGGTCTCCGGATCGCGCACGTCGCTCCAGCGGAAGATGGTGGACGACTTCAGCAGGCCGTTCGGCAGGCCGAGATTGTCGAGCGGCAAGTGCACTTCCACGTCGAGCTGGTCGTTGGTGCCGTCGCCGATATTGCCCGGTGCGTCGAAGAACCCGACCGGGCTCGCCACCGGGATGTAGTCCACCACGTCCTTGATGTCTTCGTGCAGGTAAGTCACGACGAACGAGCCTTTGTCCCAGAAGTGGCGTTCGTAGGACGCTTCGTACTGGTCGTGCTGGTCCGGTTTCAGATTCGCGTTGCCGGCGCTGACCCCGGTCGTCGTGAGATTGGCGCTGGCGATGAAGTTGTTGAAGTTGAGCTGGCCGACCACCTTCTCATAACGCACGCGAAACTGCTGTTCCGGATCGATCGTCCAGGTGAGCACTGCGCGCGGCTTCGGATAGAAGAAGGAGCGGCTCTGGTTGGTTTCGCCGGTTTCGCTGATCGTCGAGGTCTCGAACCGGATGCCGGTTTCGAGCAGCAGGTCGCTGGAGATCTTCCAGGTGCTCTGCACGAACGCCTCGGCGCGATGCTCCTGCACCCGCGCCCGCGCCGAAGGCACCGGAACGAGCACGCCGTTGTCGATGAAGCCGGTCTTGCCGATCAGGTAGTTGAACGCCGCTTCCGCGCCGCCTTCGATGGTCAAATCTGACGTTGGCAGATAGCGCGCAGTCGTTCGCACGATGGATTCGCCGGTGTCGGCGATCAGGCGGAACAGTTCGTCGGTGACGGGCGAATTGTCGGTGCTGATTTCGGCGGTGTGCGCGATGCGCTCCAGCCCGAGCGTCTCGATGTTGATCTTGCCGATGTCGGCGGTCCAATGCAGGCCCAGCTCGCCGTTGCGGTTGACGTTGTCGTCGTCGAAGAACTCGCGAAAGCCGGGCGAGGTGTAGAGCGTGGAGTCGCGGAAAGGACTGTTCTGCAAGGTGAGGTTCGCCTTGAACTGGCCATCCCACAGCGGCACGGCGGCCGAGCCGTTGAACTGGTACCCGTTGGAAGCGGCGTGGGTCAGCACGTCGTTGTGCACGAGAGTCGCGCCGCTCGCGTCGTAGATGTTGTGACTGCCGCGGCCGACGGAGTCGTCGTAATTCTCGAACATCGACAGCGCGGCGTCGTAAGTGCTCGCGCCTTCGTGGCGGGTGACCTGGATGCTCGCGCCCGGCACGTTGTGGCCGTCCTTGAACAGGTTGTCCTCGGCCATCAGCGCGACGTGCGTCGTGTTGCCTTTCTTGCGGATCACATTGGCGACGACCGTCTGACCGTGCATGTCGATGCCTGGTGCGCCGCCGCGGATAACCTCGATCCGCTCCACGTCGTCTGCCGGAAGGCGGGTGAGGATCGATTGGACGTCGTCGGTCTTCGAGGTCGGCCGCTGGCCGTCGATCAGCACGTTGCTCGCGGTGCCGGCAAAGCCGCGCGCGGTGGCCCCGTCGTCGAAGGTGAACCCCGGCAGCCGCTTGATCATGTCGTAGGCGGTGTTCGGACGCTGGTCGGCGAAGAACGCTGGATCGTAGACCAGGACACCGGTCTGCGACTGGTCGGCGGCCTGTGTGGCCGGTGCAGCCAGCCAGACGGCCGCGAGCGCCGCCGCCGGTATCCATTTCCTGTGCAGTGCTGTTCCCCGAATTCTGACGTTAAATCAATGTGGTAGTCGATTTTCTACTGCGGCAACCCGCATTTGCTGCATGGCTGCTTTGCACCTGACGTGTGGTGTTGAATTACGTCGTTTTTGCGGTGCTGTCGCGGGTTGTCTTGCAACCTAAAGCAAACGTGAAGGCCGCCTTGTGCGACGGTGGCGTGGGTGCCATCTAGCGGCCATGACGGATGAGAACGGCGACGTCACCACCCTGCGGGTGCGTATCGAAGGCTTCGTGCAGGCGGTCGGCTACCGCAACTTCGCGATCGCGGAGGCTAACCGGCTGAAGCTCGACGGCTGGGTGCGCAACCGCGGCGACGGCACGGTCGAAGCGCTGGTGTCGGGACCGCAGAAGGATGTGGAAGCGTTCGTCACCGCCGCAATGCGTGGACCGGCCGGCTCGACGGTGAAGAACGTCGAGCTGCACAAGGCCGAACCGCCGGCCGAAAAAGGCTTCAAGCGGCGATCGTCGCTTTAGCGCAGAACACCTCTGCGAACGCGGTCTTCATCGCGACATCGACATCGGCGAGCGTCACCGGCAGGCCGAGATCGTTCAGGCTGGTCACGCCGTGCTCGCGGATGCCGCACGGTACGATGCCGTCGAAGTGCGACAAATCCGGATCGACGTTCAGCGAGACGCCGTGGAACGTCACCCAGCGGCGCACCCGAACGCCGATCGCCGCGACCTTGTCTTCGCGGCCGCCGCCGCGTGTGACCCAGATGCCGACACGGCCCTCGCGGCGTTCGCCCTTCACGTTGAAGTGGGCCAGCGTGCGGATCAGCCATTCTTCGAGGTCATGCACATAGCGCCGCACGTCCGGGCCGCGATGCTTCAGGTTCACCATCACATAGCCAACCCGCTGCCCCGGCCCGTGATAGGTGAACTGGCCGCCGCGCCCGGTCTTGAACACGGGGAAGCGCGCATCGATCAGGTCGGCGTCCTTCGCGCTGGTGCCCGCCGTGTAGATCGGCGGATGCTCAAGCAGCCACACCAACTCCGGCGCCGTGCCGTCTGCGATACTGGCCGCCCGTTCCTCCATCCGCGCGACGGCCTCGGGGTAGGGCACGAGGGTGTCGGATACGACCCATTCGAGCGGCAGGCCGGTGACGCTCTGGCGCGGCATTAACCGGTCCGTAAGCATAACAGGGCGAGGGTTCGGTCCGTCATCGTCTTAGGTCCGCTCATGGCTTCGAACATCGAAAACGTCAAGGTTGAGATCTCCGTGGTCCTCGGCCGTTCGGTCATTCCGATGCATCAGCTGCTCCGAATGGGCCGCGGCGCGGTGATCGAGCTCGACACCAATCAGGACGATTCGGTCACCATCCTCGCCAACGAGCGGCCGGTCGCCAGAGGCGAAATCATCATACAGGGCGACAAGATAGCGGTCGAAGTTAGTCAACTGCTTAAGGCCAACGATCCATAACACATCACATATAGTGTATTGAAATAAATTTCCCACCTCATCGTTGCATTTTAGAGGGTCAACGCGTACCTCTGTATACAACCCGTAGTGCCCGGGTTTCCGAGGTCCGTGCGTGCTACCGATCATGCTCAATCCCAGGTTCATCCGCGCCGGCGTAGCCGGTGAGGGCGAGGGACTGGCCAAACGCCGCGCGTTGCTTACCGAGGCCGGTGCAGAGGCGGTGACGATATCCCGCAACGCCGACGCGACCGCGCTGCGCGGTCTCCACATCCTGTTCGTCGCCGGACTGCCCAAGCAGACTGCCGCCAAGCTGGCCGAGACGGCGCGGCGCGCGGGCGTGCTGGTCAATGTCGAGGACGTTCCCGAACTTTGCGATTTCCATGTCCCCGCCGTCGTCCGGCAGGGCGACCTTCTGCTAACGGTTTCGACCGGTGGCCTGGCGCCCGGCCTCTCGCGCTCGATCCGCGAATGGCTGCAAGACAAATTCGGTCCCGAATGGCGCGCGCGCGCCGCCCAGGTCGGTCGGGCGCGCGACGGCTGGCGCAAGAAGGGCCTCGAACCGTCCGAAGTGTCGGAACGTACCCGCGAGATGGTCGAAGAAAAGGGCTGGCTCTCGTGAACGCCACCGTCACGGTGATCGATCGCGATCGTGGCCTTGCGCCGCGCGCCTTCGATCGCGGCGGCTCGATCCCCTCCGATCCCGCGACCAAAGCGAAGCTCGCGGAATTGCAGTTCGCGGCACGCGGACGCGATGCGCACGGCATTCTCGAGCTCGCGTTGAGCGGCGAGATGAAAGGCAAGACCGCAGTCGTGTCGTCGTTCGGTGCGGAATCTGCTGTGTTGCTGCACATGGTTGCGCAGATCGATCCGAACACGCCGGTACTGTTTCTCAACACCGGCAAGCTGTTCGGCGAGACGCTGCGCTATCGCGACCGGTTGCAGGACGAATTGGGATTGGGCGATGTCCGTTCGTTTGCACCGAGCACGGCGGAGCGTCGGCGGCTCGATCCCGAAGGCGCGCTGTGGTCGCGCGATACCGATGCCTGCTGCAATTTCCGCAAGGTGATCCCGCTGCGCCGCGCGTTGGAAGGCTTCGATGCCCAGATCACCGGCCGCAAGCGTTTCCAGACCCACGCGCGCCAGGAGATGCAGCCGGTCGAGTTCTACGACGGCCGCTTCCGTTTCAATCCGCTGGCCGACTGGTCGCTGCCGGATTTGGAGCGTTACACCGAACTGTACTGCCTGCCGCGCCATCCGCTGGTCGAGGACGGCTATCCCTCCATCGGCTGCATGCCGTGCACCCGCCGCGTCCAGGCTGGCGAAAGCTATCGCGCCGGCCGCTGGTCCGGTCTCGACAAGGACGAATGCGGCATCCACGGCGTGGACGGCGAGGGCATCTAAGACACCTTGCCCCTGGGGGGCGAGGTTGCTAAACCCCGGCCCCTACCGGTGATTTCCTTACCGACGTGCGGTCGTGGCGGAATTGGTAGACGCACTACCTTGAGGTGGTAGCGCCGCGAGGCGTGGAAGTTCGAGTCTTCTCGACCGCACCAATCCCCAACTCTTTTGTTCACTCCTCGTAGAAAAAGCTCGGTTCGCAAAGGCGGGAATCTGTTTGCCAAGAGTGTGGCGAGGAGTCGTTAGGCGTTCAGCAGGCGTTTGGGATCGGAGCCCATTGCGTTGTTGAATCCGGTGTACCAGCGAGCGCGTTCGAGAGGTGCACGATAAGGATTGAGTGCAGCGATCTTCTGCACATCGTCCGGCTCACCGCTAGCGAGATATTTTCGCGCTGCATTCCAACCTTCGGCCTGAATGCGGCTCAGTTCGAATCCGTTGCTCGTTTCCATATTCAATTTCTCTCTCGGGATGATGCGGTTCTTCGCATGGGTTGCTCGTCATTTCGCCGGCAGCGGCGAACCTCGCGCAGTTGCTTACGCTGATCCACCACTGCCGCGACTCCGGCTCAACGGCTTTTGCCCAAATCGCGCGAAAGATCGCAGCTTGCGCCGGACCGACTGCGCGAGGGCGCCAGGACGCGCCAGAATTTTCTATTAATACTCGGCGGAAGTGCGCGACCGGCGCACCTTCTCACCGGCCAGATTGGCCTGTTCGTCATCCGCACTTTGTTGGGACAGAGCGGTTCGTGTCAGCCGCTCAGAAATAAATGGGAACCCGGCCCGCGAATTACAAGGAGGCTTTCGAACGAAGCCAGCGGAACAACGATCCGGTGCCGACCTCGTCCGCAGGCCCTGCGGTGAACTCAACTTTTTTGCGCCAGATTCGGCGTGATCGGCTCAAGCACGCTCTTCGACTCGAAGGGCGGCGATCGATCAGCCGGAAACCTTTGAACCTTTCTTTCGCGTTGGGGTTGCTTTCTGAAAGAGGTCTTCCGGAAATGCCCCGCTATTATTTCCACATTCGCGAAGGTTCGGTGCTGATCCCCGACGACGAGGGTCTGAATCTCACGGACGCTGAGAGCGCGATGCGCGAAGCGCGAGAGAGCGCCCGGGATTTTGTCGTGGACGCTCTGATGATGCGACGCGCAGTGGGCGACCAGAAGATCGAGGTCGCCGACAACCTCGGACACGTGATCGGGACTCTCAAGATTGCCGACGTCTTGGGTTAGACATTGAATTGGCCATCGAAGCTACCCGTTTCCACCACTCTTTAGCGAGCGCGGACGCGGCTCAATCCTTCAATGACCGGGCGCCTTGACGTTGAGGTTGACCGTGTGGGTCGTAGACGCCGGGTTTCCGAAATGGCCGCCGGTGAGTACGAAGAAACCGATCACCACGACGAGGAGACCGCCGACGAGAAAGGCGAGAATGCTGGTGCCGCCGCCACCCGAATTGTCTGCCATGAAATTCGCTCCAAAATACGAAAGGGATAACGCAAGTTTCACCAAGAGCGTTCCATGGCCGATGCATGTGCTGCGGATCGTAACCCGCCGCGGCGTTCCATTAACTCTCCGTTGAGGGTCGCCGATTATCCTATGTTTGTCCCCGCGTTGATAAGTTCCACTGGTTCCGGGCAGTCTAACATCGCGGCAAGCACGCGTTAATCTCAGCTCCGCGAAAAGACCGCTTTTAGAGGTCCAATTCATACCCGCTTAAGCAACCGTGCCCACTCTGGCTCGCGTCAGAAGAAACGCGGGTGGGTCTTATGCGGGGATCGTTGTTGTTGAGCGCTGCTCTTGTATGCACGCTCTCTGCTGCTGCGAATGCTGCCGTTGCCGAAACAGCCGCTGGGAACAGCGGCCCACCGCTGCTCGGCGATCCGCTGACGCCGGACCGGCCGATCGCGCAGTTCCAGGGCGACGTCAATGCGTTCTACGGCAAAATCAATCCCTTCTACGGCAAGATCAATCCGTTCTACGGCGACATCAGCCCGTTCTGGGGCGACAACACGCAATTCTGGGGCGACGTCACCAATCCGTTCTCTGGCGCATCCGACCCCTCTTACGGCGCGTATAATTCGTTCTGGGGTACGCTGACCCCATTCTCGGGACCACGCGCGACGCTCTGGAAACAGATCGATCCGTTCTGGCAGACCGCCGGCCCGCAATGGGGTTCGATCAACGCACTTTGGACTCAGTTGCAGTCTGCGAACGCAACAGACTATTCGAATTTGCAGGCGCAGTTCCAAAACTTTTTGGCAAGTGCGGCCGCGTTTTGGGGGCCGACGGTTCAGAAGGCGAACAAGTCCGGTTTCTGGACCGGCTTTGCCGACCCCCTGCTCGCGAAATACGGCATCGATCCGAACGATCCGACCTCGCTTGCGAACGCCAGCGCAGAGACGCGCTCCGAGTTCTTCCTCGCTTGGTACGACGGCCTGATGTCCTACACCGGCGTCGATCACGTCGATTGGTGGATGGGCGCCATCCATTGGTCTCCTGCGCTGACCCAGATTCAAGGTCAGGGTTCGCAGTCGGTGATCGGCGTCCTCGATTCCTATTTCACCTCCAACAACAGCGACGTCGACAACCTGCACTTCGCCGGCGGCTACAAATACAACGTGAACGACCACGGTGCCGCCGTCGCGAGCCTTATCGCCGCGAAACCCGACGGACAAAGCGTGATGGGAATCGCGCCCAATTCCGATATCGAACTTTACAATCCTTTCGACTCCACAGGCACGGCCAGCTGGACCGATGTGACCAACGGCATTCTTACGCTGCATGCGAAGGGCGCGTTCGTCATAAACGCTTCGCTCGGCGTGCCGGGCTGGACGCTGTCAGACGAGTGGGCGAACATTCTGACCAGCCCCGCGATCGCGAATAGCAAGAACCAGATCGTGCTGGTCAAGGCGGCCGGCAACGAAGGCGTCACCCAGACGAGCAACGTCACTTGGATCGGCGCCCAGGCACCGACCAACCTGATCGTCGTTGGTTCGGTCGATCCCAACGGTCAGATCTCGACCTTCTCGAATACGCCGGGCGAGGCCTGCATAACGATCAACGGCGTCTGCAACGAAGCCAACAAACTCAAATACCGCTTCATCGTCGCGCCGGGCGAAAATATCCTGGTCTCCGACAACCATGGCGGCGTGACCCGCATGACGGGCACGTCCTTTGCCGCGCCGCTGGTGACGGGCGCGGTTGCGCTGTTGCAGGATCGCTGGCCGTGGCTCCAGCAGCATGCCGACGAGACGGTCCAGATCATCCTGCAGTCGGCTACCGACCTCGGCGCGCCGGGTGTCGACCCCGTCTATGGCTGGGGCGAACTCAATGTCGAGGCGGCGCAATCGCCGCTGAGTTTCGACAACCTCGTCGTCTACCAGCCAACCCAAGACCCGAAAGGCGCACCCCCTCCCGGCATTCCGGTCCCGCCGGGCAACGCGCCGCCCGGCACGCTGCCGAATTTTAAAGGCACGAAGTGGACCACCGCAGCGTTGAAATCGTCACTGCTCAATCCGGGCCAGCTGAATCTGTGGCAGAAGCAGGGCGCGTATCTCGTCGCGTTTGAACCGATCGGCACGACCTATCGCGATTTCGAGATGCCGCTCAGCACGTTGTTGGTGGGACAATCGCTGAAAGGCCCCGGTGCGGTGCGTTTCCAGACCTATCTCTATGACCGCCTCATCACCTGGGCCAATGGCGGGCAGCAGAGCTTCGATTCCGGCGAGCGCACGATCGCGCTCGACGGCGATGCCTGGACTTTCCATCTCGAGACCGAGCCGCTAGCCTCGGATCAGACCCACAGCAACGGCCTGAACTTCAACTCCGAAGTCGTCGCATTCAACCCGTCGACCGGCATTGGGCTGAACTTCGGTCAGGGCAGCGGCGCGCGCTCGTTGTCCATCGGAAGCGCGTTCGGCGACATGGCGGACTTCGATCCTGCAACCGGCGGCGTGAATCCGGTTCTGGGGCTCGCTTCTGGCGGCGCCTTCGCGGCCGGTTCGCTGACGCTCGGCGATGTCGGGCGGGTGCATGTCGGCTTCACCCAGAAGAACGACGACCACATCGTCATCGACCCGACATTCGGTCTGCTCCAGACCGAAGCGCTGTCGCCGAACAAGGCGCAAGCCTCCACCGTCGGTTTCGACACCCAACCCTTGTTCGGGGTTTCGTTCAACGCCTCCTATACAGCGCTCGACGAAGCGGACGGTCTGCTCGGCGCACAGGGCAGTGGCTTGTTCAGCTTCTCCGGCGCCAGGACCGATGGCGTGACGCTGGGCACGACGGTCGCGCTGCCGGAAGGCTTCGCGCTGGCGGGCTCGGCGACCTCGGCACGCACCTCGGGGGTGATGTTCGGCACGACGGCGCTGTCGCTCGCCAACGATACGCTGCAGTCGACGGCCTACGAGTTCGCGGCCAGCAAGACGGCGATCTTCGGCGAGACCGACAAGCTGCGTCTGTCCTTCGCGCAGCCGCTGCACGTCAACAACGGCGCCTTGCAATATCAGTCGCTGCAGGTTGTCGATCGCACGACCGGACAGCTGGGTGCCCTGAGCCAGACCTGGTCGCTGTCCGGCGCCGCCGAGCACCGCGTCGAGACCATGTATCAGTTGCCGCTGCTGGGCGGCCGGGCGGAGATCGACGGTTACGGCCTTGTCGATCTCGATCCCCCGGTGCTCGGACGACACGCGATGTCCCTGTCGTTCGGTGCCCAGGCGCGGATCGACCTGTAGCCGAAGCGAGAGCGGCCTGCCATTGCGGCGGGGCCGCCCGCACCCTCTCCGAACAGAGAGGCGAAACTTTCCGTATGCCGGGTTACGGAACGCTTTGGCACGCTCTATTGCCGATTTTCACCCCAAAACGGTCTCATCTTTCGCACGCCGTTCGTTAGAGTGGCGAAGCCTCGCGCGATTCAAAGACGATGATTCCCAACTCCTATCCCACCCTCGATTTCGACCTCGGCGACACCGCAGACATGCTGCGCGATACGGTGCGCTCGTTTTCGTCGGACCACATCGCGCCGATCGCCGAGGAGATCGACCGCACCAATACCTTCCCGCGCCATCTGTGGCCGCAGCTCGGCGAACTGGGCCTGCTCGGCATCACGGTCGAAGAGGAATATGGCGGCAGCGGCCTTGGCTATCTCGACCACTGCATCGCGGTGGAGGAGATCAGCCGCGCTTCGGCTTCTGTCGGGCTCTCTTACGGCGCGCATTCCAACCTCTGCGTGAACCAGATTCGGCGCAACGGCAATGAAGAGCAGAAGCGCCGCTACCTGCCCAAGCTGATCTCCGGTGAACATCTCGGCGCGCTCGCGATGAGTGAGACCGGCGCCGGTTCGGACGTCGTGTCGATGAAGCTGCGGGCCGAGCGGCGTGGCAGCCGCTATGTTCTCAACGGCACCAAGATGTGGATCACCAACGGGCCGCAGGCCGACACGCTGGTGGTCTACGCCAAGACCGACACCGATGCGGGGCCGCGCGGCATCACCGCGTTCCTGATCGAGAAGGGCTTCAAGGGATTCCGCACCGCGCAAAAGCTCGACAAGCTCGGCATGCGCGGCAGCGACACCGGCGAGCTGGTGTTCGAGGATTGCGAAGTGCCGGCGGAGAACGTGATCGGCCGCGAAGGCGAGGGCGTGCGCATCCTGATGAGCGGGCTCGATTACGAGCGCGCAGTGCTCGCCGCCGGCTGCATCGGCATCATGCAGGCCTGCATGGACATCGTGGTGCCCTATGTCCACGACCGCAAACAGTTCGGCCAGCCGATCGGCGCCTTCCAGCTGATGCAGGCGAAGATCGCCGACATGTATGTGACGCTGTCCGCCGCGCGCGCTTATATCTACGCCGTGGGCCGCGCCTGCGATGCCGGCCGCACCACGCGCAAGGATGCGGCAGGTGCGATCCTCTATGCCGCTGAGCGCGCGACCTGGATGGCGCTGCAGGCCATTCAATGTCTTGGCGGCAATGGTTATATCAACGACTATCCGACAGGCCGCCTGCTGCGCGACGCCAAGCTTTACGAGATCGGCGCCGGAACCAGCGAAATCCGCCGCTGGCTGATCGGGCGCGAACTGTTCGAAGAAACCGGTTGAAAGGAATTTTCCTATGTCTGACGTCGTCATTCTCTCCGGCGCCCGCACGCCGATGGGCGGCTTTCAGGGCGAACTCGCAGGCAAGACCGCGCCCGAACTCGGCGCGGCGGCCATCGCCGAAGCGGTGAGCCGTGCGGGCGTTGCAGCGTCCGATATCGAAGAGACGGTGATGGGCTGCGTGCTGCCGGCCGGTCTTGGCCAGGCACCGGCGCGTCAGGCGGCGGTCTATGCCGGCGTACCGTTCGACGTGCCGGCGACGACCGTCAACAAGATGTGCGGCTCCGGCATGAAGGCGGTGATGATGGCCGCGGACCAGATCGCGGCGGGACGCGCCAATCTCGCCATCGCGGGCGGGATGGAGAGCATGACCAATGCGCCGTACCTGCTGCCCAAGGCGCGCGGCGGACTGCGGCTCGGCCATGGCGAGGTGAAAGACTCCATGTTCCTCGACGGGCTGGAGGATGCCTATGAGCACCGCCTGATGGGCACCTATGCGGAAGACGCCGCGCGGCATTATCAGTTCACGCGCGCCGAGCAGGACGCCTACGCAACGGAGTCGCTCAACCGGGCCAAGCGGGCGCAGGACACCGGCGCGTTCGCCGGCGAGATCGTGGCGGTGAAAGTGTCCAGCCGTGGTGGCGACACGAACGTCGGTACCGACGAACAGCCGCGCAAGGCCGACGCGTCCAAAATCCCGACGTTGAAGCCGGCGTTCGCGAAGGACGGCACGGTGACGGCGGCGAACTCTTCGTCGATCTCCGATGGTGCGGCCGCGCTGATCCTTTCGAGCGCCGAGGAAGCGAAGAAGCGCGGTCTAACGCCCATCGCGCGCATCGTGGCGCAGGCGAGCAATGCTGCCGAGCCCAAATGGTTCACCACCGCCCCGGTCGGTGCGATCGAGAAGGTTCTGAAACAGGCCGGTTGGTCGAAAGACGACGTCGATCTGTTCGAGATCAACGAAGCGTTCGCGGTTGTGGCGATGATCGCCATGCGCGATCTCGGCCTCGATCATGCGAAGGTCAACGTGAACGGCGGCGCCTGCGCCCTCGGCCACCCGATCGGCGCCAGCGGCGCGCGCATCCTGGTGACTTTGCTCAACGCGCTCAAAGAACGCGGCAAGAAACGCGGCGTCGCCGCTCTCTGCATCGGCGGCGGCGAAGCCACCGCTGTGGCAGTGGAGTTGATGTGATGTTGCACGAACCACCACCCCTCCACGCGCAACGCGCGCTGGAGGGGTCGCGGCAACGCCGCGGGGGAGGACCTTGCGTGGCGAAGCCACGCTCGTTCGGCCGCCCCGCATCGTTCTTTGGAAGCAAACAAGAAGCGCGCTGCTCGCGCGCTAAGGTCCTCCCCCTCGCTGCGCTCGACCCCTCCAGCGCGCTGTGCGCGTGGAGGGGTGAGATTTCATGACCGCCCTAAAATCTTCCATCTCGATCAACGCGGACGCATTCAAAAAGAACGCCGAAGCCAATGCAGCCCTCGTCGATGAGTTGAAATCGCGCATCGCGACAGCGGCGCTTGGCGGTGATGAGCGGTCGCGCAAGCGGCATACCGAACGCGGTAAGCTGTTGCCGCGCGACCGGGTGGAGAGGGTGCTCGATCCGGGTTCGCCGTTTCTCGAACTGTCGCCGCTCGCGGCCAATGGGATGTACGACGGCGACATCCACGGCGCCGGCATCATCACTGGCGTCGGACGCGTGTCGGGCCGCGAATGTGTTGTCGTGTGCAATGACGCCACGATCAAGGGTGGCACCTACTATCCCGTCACCGTGAAGAAACATCTGCGGGCGCAGGAGATCGCGAGCGAGAACCGGCTGCCGTGCATCTATCTGGTGGATTCCGGCGGCGCGAACCTGCCGAACCAGGCGGAGATCTTCCCCGACCGCGAGCATTTCGGCCGCATCTTCTTCAACCAGGCGAACATGAGCGCTGCCGGCATCCCGCAGATCGCGAGCGTAATGGGTTCGTGCACCGCGGGTGGCGCTTACGTCCCGGCGATGAGCGACGAGACGATCATCGTGAAGGGGCAGGGCACGATCTTCCTCGGCGGGCCGCCGCTGGTGAAGGCCGCCACCGGTGAGATCGTGAGCGCCGAAGACCTCGGCGGCGCCGATGTGCATGCCAAGGTATCGGGCGTTGCGGATCACTATGCCAACGACGACACGCATGCGCTCGCGATCGTGCGCCGGATCGTCGGCAACCTGAATGTGCGCAAAGCACCGGACATCCCGATCGCCGCACCCCGCGCGCCGCTTTACGACACGAAAGAACTCGACGGCATCGTGCCGGCCTCGCTCGCGGTACAGTACGATGTGCGCGAAGTGATCGCGCGGCTGGTCGACGGTTCGGAGCTCGACGAGTTCAAGAAGCTCTATGGCACGACCATCGTTACCGGCTTCGCGCGCATCGAAGGCATGCCGGTCGGCATCATCGCCAACAACGGCATCCTGTTCTCCGAAAGTGCACTAAAGGCGGCTCATTTCATCGAACTGTGCTGCCAGCGGCGCATTCCGCTGCTATTCCTGCAGAACATCGCGGGCTTCATGGTGGGCCGCAAATACGAAAGCGGCGGCATCGCGAAAGACGGCGCCAAACTGGTGACGGCGGTGGCGAGCGCACAGGTGCCGAAGATCACGCTGATCATCGGCGGTTCTTACGGCGCGGGCAACTACGGCATGTGTGGCCGGGCGTACTCGCCGCGCTTCCTGTTCACCTGGCCCAACAGCCGCATCTCGGTGATGGGCGGCGAGCAGGCGGCATCGGTGCTCGCAACCGTCGCGCGCGATGCCGACAAATGGACGCCGGAGCAGGCCGAAGCCTTCAAGGCGCCCATCCGCCAGAAATATGAAGACGAGGGCAATCCCTACTACGCCACCGCGCGGTTGTGGGACGACGGCATCATAGCGCCGTCCGACACGCGCCGCGTGCTGTCGCTCGCGCTGTCCGCGTGCCTCAACGCGCCGGTGCCGGACACGAAGTTCGGCGTGTTCCGGATGTGATGCCAAATTGTCGCAAAGTAGTCCTTCACTGGATTTCGGGAGATGAGACCAAACTCGACCCGTTCGTGGAAAACTGCATCAGTGATGGCGTGATATTCATCGGCGTCGTTGGAAAGGATTGCTCCAGGATCGAGGATGTCATCGACGAAATTGTGGTGGGCGATGGTTCCGACGACGCGCGTGATATCCTCACGTCATCTCATCCCGACGAGTCGCTGGAGAGCGCCGTCGCATTTGCCCGATCTCTGACCGGGGGATTTGCGGGTGAAGTGGAGATTGTTGAGCTCTAAGGTGTTGTTAATCCAAGACTTGACGAGTCACATCCGAAACGGATTGCGGATCGTCAGGCTGTCGATCTTCTGGCCGTGCTGCAGGTCTTCGCTGTAAAAGATCCGGCAACCGGCTTTCAACGCCGCTGCCAGCAGCATTGAATCGTGGATCGAGAACTTGTAGCGCTCGGCGATGTCGAGACCGAGGTCGTGGGTTGCGAGATCGGTTGCGATCACAGTGCAGATGGCTCGGATGTTCGCGAGCGCCGCGCGCACTTCCGCCATGGTGCGTCCGAGCTTGCGCAGCGCGACCGAGGCGAACTCGTTCAGCACCTGGATGCTGACAGTGCCGCCGTTGGCGAGCAGCGCTGCGGCCTTCTCCGCCTTCGCGATGTCGCTTGTCGGCAGATAGAGCAGGACATTTGAGTCCAGGAAATCAGTCGCGCTCATGCGCCTCGTCGCGATCGAATTTGAAACCCGGCGGCAGATCCCAGCGCAGCGCTTTCAGACGTTCCAACGCGTCCGCGCGGCTACGGTCTCGCCCCACGCGAAAGGTGCGCCTGCCTTCTACCGTGATCTCGATGGCGTCGCCCTCTTTCAGGCGAAGCGCTTCCACCACCGACTTTGGCAGGCGGACGGCGAGGCTGTTTCCCCATTTTGCGACTTGCATGACGGGCTCCGGGATATACAGATCGAAATGTATATTCTGACGCGCCGGAGTTCAACAGAAGGTTCCTCACCGGCGCCTGTCGATAACCCGGTTTCCGCGGTTTTGCCTGCCGCCGAACCGGGCTAGAACGTGACCATGTTTCGATCGCTTCTCATTGCCAACCGTGGGGAAATTGCGGTGCGCGTGATGCGCACGGCCAAGCGGCTGGGTGTGCGGACGGTTGCGGTCTATTCGGATGCCGATGCGCATGCGATGCATGTGGCGCTCGCCGACCAGGCGGTGCGGATCGGGTCGCCGCCGGCGCGGGAGAGCTATCTGCGCATCGACGCGATCCTCGAAGCCGCCAAACAGACCGGCGCCGAAGCGATCCATCCGGGTTACGGCTTCCTGTCGGAGAATGCCGAATTTGCGGAGGCCTGCGCTGCCGCGGGGATCGTATTCGTCGGTCCGCCTGCCAACGCCATCCGTGCGATGGGTCTGAAAGACCGCGCCAAGGCACTGATGGCGAAAGCCGGCGTCGCGGTGGTGCCGGGCTATCTCGGCCAGGACCAGGCGCTCGCCACGCTCGCGAAGGAAGCGGACAAGATCGGTTATCCGGTGTTGATAAAGGCGGTTGCCGGCGGCGGCGGCAAGGGCATGCGCCGGGTCGATGCGCCGGGCGAGTTCGCGGCCGCGCTGGAGAGCGCCAAGCGCGAAGCCAAATCGTCGTTCAACGACGATCATGTGCTGATCGAGAAATATGTCGCGCGGCCGCGCCATATCGAGATGCAAGTGTTTGCCGACAGCCATGGCAACGCGGTGCATCTGTTCGAACGCGACTGCTCGCTGCAGCGACGCCACCAGAAGGTGATCGAGGAAGCGCCGGCTCCCGGCATGCCGCCTGCCATGCGCGCGGCGATGGGCGAGGCGGCGGTGAAAGCCGCGAAAGCCGTCGGCTATGTCGGCGCCGGCACGATCGAGTTCATCGCCGATGCGTCCGACGGGCTGAAGGACGACCGCTTCTGGTTCATGGAGATGAACACGCGGTTGCAGGTCGAACATCCGGTAACGGAGTCGATCACGGGCCAGGACCTGGTCGAATGGCAACTGCGCGTCGCCGCGGGTGAGAAGCTTCCGAAGACGCAGGACCAGCTCATGATTTCCGGCCACGCGATGGAGGTCCGTCTGTATGCGGAGGATCCGCAGCGTGGCTTTCTCCCGTCCATCGGCACGCTGGAACGGCTGCGTTTCCCGGATGGCGTGCGCGTCGATACCGGGGTGCGCGAAGGCGATATCGTCTCGCCGTACTACGATCCGATGATCGCCAAGGTGATCGTCCATGCCGCCACGCGCGAAGCCGCGGCCTCCGGTCTCGCCAGTGCGCTAGAGCAGACCGAGGTCGCCGGTGTGCGCACCAACAACGCATTCCTCATCCGCGCACTGCGCCAGCCGCAGTTCGTGGCCGGCGACATCGACACCGGTTTCATCGGCCGGCATGAGGCCGACCTCATTCCACCTGCTGAAATCCCGCCGCGCGCACTCACCGCGGCGGCGCAACATGTCGTGGCCTCGTTCGCGGGTCACAGCGGCGATCCCTGGGGCGTGCAGGACGGCTTCCGCCTTTCCGGCAAATCCGCGCAGATCGTGTCGTTCACGGTGGACGGCAAACGCACCGATATCCCGGTGACACATACACCGCAGACGCTTCCAGCCTACGGCATGGCGAACGGCGACATCGCGGTGATCGACAAGGGCGAAACCTTCGGCGTGCATCCCTTCGATCCGTTCGAAGCGGCGGAAGCCTCCGGCGCCGCGTCCGACCGCATCGTGACGCCGATGCCCGGCAAGATCGTGCAGATACTGGTGAAAGCCGGCGAAGCAGTGAAGCGCGGCCAGCCGCTCGCAACCCTTGAAGCGATGAAGATGGAGCACACGCTGTCCGCACCGTCCGATGCCGTCGTTGCGAGCGTCGATGCGAATGCGGGCGATCAGGTTGCCGACGGTGCGGTCATCGTGCGGTTCGAGAAGGCGGCATGACGCTCCACATCATTAAGCTTTGCGTCGGTGTCGATACCCTGCAGGAATTGGCCGAATGGCAGGCCGGGCGGCTGAAGGATCTGAAGAAAAAGGGCAAGAAGCCCGAGCTGATGCACGTCACGCGCATGACGCCCAAACGCAAAGACGAGGTGCTGGACGGCGGTTCGCTTTACTGGGTGATCAGGGGCCAGATCGCGGCACGGCAGCAGCTGCTCGACCTGCGCAAGGTCACAAAGAACGGCACGCCGCATTGCGGCCTCGTCTACGAGCCCGCGCTCGTGGCAGTGCAACGCCGCACCCATCGCGCGTTCCAGGGCTGGCGCTATCTCGATCCGAAAGATGCGCCGCCGGATGCGCGCGGCACCAAGGGGCTCGAAAAACTGCCGGAGAAATTGCAGCGCGAACTTGTCGAGCTGGGACTGTTGTAGATGACGGTCAATCTGTTCTCTTACGGCACGTTGCAGGAAACGAAGGTCCAGCAAGCGGTGTTCGACGGTCCTATCACGGGAGAACCCGACGCCATTGTCGGTTACCGGCTGGAGACCTTCACGATCACCGGCTCGGCAGCGATCGCGATCAGTGGCCATGCCAATCACACGATGCTCGAGCCGACCGGCGACGACGCCGACGAGATCGAAGGCACGCGTTCTACTCTGAGCGACGCGCAGCTCGCGATGGCCGATGCGTATGAAGATGCGGCGTATAAGCGTGTCGAGGTGGCGTTACGTTCTGGCGTACGTGCGTGGGCGTATGTGCGGGCCTGACCCCAATCATACTCTTAAAATAATGCTGTCATTCCCGGCGAGCGAAGCGAGGTCAAGGGAACCAAGGATAAGCCATTTGTTGGTCTCTTGGTGTGATCGGATTAGCGCTCGAACAGCACAGACTGCGGCTTATCCTCGCTCCCCTTGACCTCCCGGCCGCGCTTCGCGCGTCCACTCGCCGGGGATGACAACTAAAATGAAAGACGGAGTACTCACACCGCCATGTTGTCGATCAGGCGCGTGGCGCCGATCTTGGCGGCGATGAGCAGGCGGGCGGGGCGATCCAGCGTTTCAATAGTGCCAAGCGACTCCGCATCACGGACGGCGACGTAGTCGACGCTGTTGAAGCCTGCGCTCAGAAGCGCGGCCGTGCCGGCTTGCTCGGCTTTCGCGATCCCAGCGCCGCCGCGCACCTGTTTGGCGACATCCGCCATGATGCGGTTGAGCGCGCCCGCGACCTGCCGCTCGCTCTCGCTCAGATAGGCGTTGCGCGACGACATCGCGAGGCCGTCCGGCTCGCGCATGATTGGTGCGCCGAGGATAACGATCGGCAGGGCGAGATCGGCCGTCATCCGCTTGATCACCATCAGCTGCTGGTAATCCTTCTCGCCGAAGATCGCGGTATCCGGCATCACGGCGATCAGCAGCTTGCTCACGACCGTCGCCACGCCACCGAAGAAATGCGACCGGAAATCGGTCTCCAGACCCATGCTCGGGCCGCCCACCGCGACCGCGGTGGCGAATCCCGATGGGTACATTTCGGCGGCGCTCGGCGCGAACACCATGTCGACCGCGTCGGTCGAGGCGAGCTTCTCCACGTCGGCGTCGAGGTCGCGCGGGTAGCGGTCGAAATCTTCGTGCGGGGCGAACTGGGCCGGGTTCACGAAAATGCTCACCACGACCTTTTCGGTGCGCTTTCGTATCTCGCGGACCAGCGAAAGATGGCCGTCGTGCAGCGCGCCCATGGTCGGCACGAGTCCGATGCCGGCCTTGCTGCCGCGCCACAGAGCGACGCGACCGCGGACCTCGGAAACCGTATGCTTGATAAGCGGAGCCTTCATCAAACGACATTAGCGCGGGCGCCGTCCCACGCGCTACAATGGCGTCGCCAAATCCGAATCCAGCAGCACCGATGTCTTCTTCTCCGCTGCGGCAGGCCATTTCTGCCGCTTACCTTGCCGACGAAAACACCCTTGTCGACACGTTGATCGCGAAGGCGCGGCTTTCGCCCCAGGAAGCGGCGGCGACGCGGGCGCGCGCCACCGATCTCGTGACGAAAATCCGGGCGAGCCAGGCCAAGAGCGGCGGGGTCGACGCCTTCATGCAGGAATACGCGTTGTCAAGCGAGGAGGGCGTCGCGCTGATGTGCCTCGCCGAGGCGCTGCTGCGGGTGCCGGATTCCGACACCGCCGACCGGCTGATCCGCGACAAGATCGGTGGCGCGGATTGGGGCCGCCATCGCGGCAAGGCGGATTCGGTATTCGTCAATGCCTCGACCTTCGCGCTGATGCTGACGGGACGCGTGGTAAAGCTGGACGATTCCGCGAAGTGGGATTTCGAAGGCGTGCTGCGCCGTCTCGTCACCCGCTCCGGCGAACCGGTCATTCGCCAGGCCGTGATGTATGCGATGCGCATTCTCGGCCGGCAGTTCGTGCTCGGTCGCACCATCGACGAAGCGATGAAGGAAGGCCGCGCGCGGATGGCGGAAGGCTACCGCTATTCTTTCGACATGCTGGGCGAGGCCGCCTACACCAGGGCGGATGCGGAGCGTTATTACGGCGCCTATCGCAATGCGCTGCATCGCATCGCCGCCAACCGCACCGATTTGCAGAGCGATGTGTTCGGGCGGCCGTCGATCTCGGTGAAGCTCTCCGCGCTGCATCCACGCTATGAGCAGAACAAGCACGCGCGGGTGATGACGGAGTTGCTGCCGCCGCTGGTGACGTTGGCGGCCGAAGCGCGCGACGCCAATCTCGGCTTCACCGTCGACGCGGAAGAAGCCGAACGGCTCGATATTCATCTCGATATCCTTGAGGCGATGGGCGAGGCACCGGCTCTGAAAGGCTGGAACGGACTCGGGCTCGCGGTGCAGGCATATCAAAAACGCGCGCTGCCCGTGCTCGCGTGGCTCGCTGATCTCGGACGCCGCCAGGCGCGGCGTATCCCGATCCGTTTGGTGAAAGGCGCCTACTGGGACAGTGAGATCAAGCGCGGCCAGGAACTCGGGATCGCAGACTATCCAGTGTTCACCCGCAAGGCTTCGACCGACACGTCATATCTGGCGGCGGCGCGATTCATGCTGGCGTCGCGCGATGCGATCTATCCGCAATTCGCCACCCATAACGCACACACGCTGGCGGCGATCGAAACGCTGGCCGCCGGCAGCACCGATTACGAGTTTCAGCGTCTACACGGCATGGGCGAAGCGCTGCACGAACTGCGCCGTGCAGGCAGCCCGGTTTCGACGCGAATCTATGCGCCGGTCGGGAGCCATGAGGATCTGCTCGCCTATCTGGTGCGCCGCCTGCTGGAAAACGGTGCCAACACGTCGTTCGTGAACCGGCTGGCCGACGACGAAGCGCCGGTCGAGGCTGTGATCGCCGATCCAGTCGAACAGATCGCTGCGCTGCACCCGCGTCGCAACCCGCGCATCCCGCTGCCGAAGGATATGCTGCCGAACCGCAGGAACTCGAGTGGTTTTTTGTGGAGCGATCCCGAAGTCAGCACGCCGATGCTCAAGCGCATCGCCGAAGCGCTCGCCAAGCCGCAGAGCGCTGCGCCGGTGGTCGGCAGCGAAATGCGCGGCGGCAAAGGCGAGCCGGTCACCGATCCGTCCGATCGCAACCGTGTCGTGGGAACAGTCGCCAACGCGACCGCAAAAGACGCCGCCGATGCGCTGGGCAGGGCGCAAGCCGCCTATCGCGACTGGGACGATCTCGGCGGGTTGAAGCGCGCCGAGATCCTCGAACGGGCCGCCGATCTTTATGAGGCGCATGAGCCGCATCTGATGGCGCTGGCCGTGCGTGAGGCCGGCAAGAACCTGCCCAACGCGCTCGGTGAAGTGCGCGAGGCGGTCGATTTTCTGCGCTATTATGCAAGCCGTGCGCGCGACCAGTTTGCTGGACCGCTCGCGCTTCCGGGACCTACGGGTGAAACCAACGAATTGGCGTTGCACGGCCGTGGCGTGTTCGCCTGCATCAGTCCGTGGAATTTCCCGCTCGCGATCTTCACCGGCCAGATCGCCGGTGCGCTCGCCGCGGGCAATGCGGTGCTCGCCAAACCAGCCGAGCAGACGCCGCTGGTCGCGGCGCTTGGCACCAAGCTGATGCACGAAGCGGGCGTGCCGCGTGATGTGTTGCAGTTCCTGCCAGGCGACGGGCCGACAATCGGCAATGCGCTGTTCGCCGATCCCCGGTTGGCAGGTGTTGCGTTCACCGGTTCGACCGAAGTCGCAAACCTCATCAACCGCGCACTTGCGGCGCGTCAGGGACCGATCGGCACACTGATCGCGGAGACCGGTGGCCAGAACGCGATGATCGTGGATTCCACCGCATTGCCCGAGCAGGTGGCGCGCGATGTGCTGGCGAGTGCGTTCGACAGCGCGGGGCAGCGCTGCTCCGCCTGCCGCGTGCTGTTCCTGCAGGACGATGTCGCCGACAAGATGCTGCATCTGATCCTGGGTGCGATGGACGAGTTGAAGCTTGGCGATCCGATGCGGCTCGACACCGATATCGGTCCGGTGATCGACGACGAGGCGCGTGGCGATTTGCGGGAGCATGCCGATGCGATGGCGCGAGAAGCGAAACTGTTGCGTAAGCTGCCGCTCGGTCCTGAGTGCGCCAACGGCACCTTCTTCGCGCCGCATGTGTTCGAGATCGACTCGATCGCGCGGCTGAAGCGCGAGGTGTTCGGACCAGTGCTGCATGTGGTGCGCTATGCGGCGGACAAGCTGGAGGCGGTGTGCGATGCAATCAACGCCACGGGCTATGGTCTTACGCTTGGCGTCCACAGCCGCATCGAGGAGACGGCCGATCTCATCCGCGAGCGCATCCACGCCGGCAATATCTATGTGAACCGGAATCAGGTCGGCGCGGTCGTGGGGGTGCAGCCGTTCGGTGGCGAGGGCCTGTCCGGGACCGGCCCAAAGGCGGGTGGCCCGAACTACCTGCTGCGGTTCGCGCTGGAGCGAACCTACACCGTCAACACCACAGCGGCTGGCGGCAATGCAGCCCTGCTGGCCTCGGCGGACACTGGAATTTAGCCGCCGATCCTCCCACATTGCGGAAGGGAGATCAGGCATGTCCAAACTTCCGGTCCGGCAGTCCTCGGCATCCGAGATCGACGCCTTTCTGAACACCGCGGCCAAGGTCCCCGCCCTGTCGCAGGTGAAGGGACGGCTGATCTTCGCGGTCGACGCCACCATGAGCCGGCAGCCGACCTGGGACAGCGCCGCCGAGATCCAGACCGAGATGTTCGATGTCGCCCAGTCCATCGGCGGGCTGGCGGTGCAGCTCGTTTACTTTCGCGGCCGTGGCGAGTTCGAGGCCAGCGCCTGGACCACCAGTGCCGTCATACTGGCCGACCGCATGAACAGCGTGCGGTGCAAGAGCGGTTTCACGCAGGTGCGCCACGTGCTGCAGCACACCGTCGGCGAAGCGCGCAAAACCAAGGTCGGCGCGCTCGTCTATGTCGGCGACTGTTTCGAGGAGAATGCCGACGTTGTCGCCAAGGAAGCAGGATCGCTCGCGCTGCTCGGCGTGCCGGCCTTCATGTTTCACGAAGGCGGCGATCCTGCCGCCGAAGACATGTTCCGCGAGATCGCGCGCCTCACCAAAGGCGTCTATGCGCGCTTCGATCATGGAGCAGCAGCGCGCCTGCGGGAATTGCTGAAAGCTGCGGCGGTCTACGCGGCGGGCGGTGGGCTTGCGTTGCGCGATTACGGCGAGAAGACTGGCGGCGAAGTGCTGCGGCTCGCACGGGCCATGACGGGCGGGAAGTAAGGCCAGTAGATAGATGCCGGAAATCCTGATCGGCGCCGCTGTTCTGATCGGCATTCTGGTCCTGCTGCGCCTGTTCGTGGCCGCTCAACCTGCGTCACTCGTGCGGGCACTGCGCTACGCCGGTGTGGGCGTGCTTAGCATTGCAGCGATCGCATTGTTCTATCTGCGCTACGTCGATCTCGGCTTGATCGTTGGCGGCATGGCATACGGTCTTTACACCAAGGGCCATATTCTGCCGGGTGGTTGGCCGCCGGCTTACGGCTTCCGTTATCGCTTCACCGGTTCTCCGTATGGCGCAAGCAGCCGTCGGCGTAGCCGCAACAGCGGAGCGCAATCGGGTCAGACGTCGCGCGTTGCAACGGCCTGGATCGAGATCGAACTCGATCACGATGCCGGCGAGATGCAAGGCCTGGTGTTGCAGGGCAAGTTCACCGGCAAGACGTTGCTCTCGCTGTCGCCGGACGATCTGCTCTCGCTGTATCGCGAGAGCGGCGGCAGCGATCCGGAAACGGCGCGCCTGCTGGAAGCCTATATGGATCGCCGCTTGGGTCCGGACTGGCGGTTGAAGCAGCAAGGCCAACAGCAGCAGAAAGCGGACGGGCAGGGCAGCACGCCACGCGGCCGTCGCGACAGCGGGATGAGCCGCGACGAAGCGTTGGCGGTGCTGGGACTGAAGCCTGGCGCGAGCGACGACGAAATCCGTGCTGCGCACAAGAAGCTTATGCTGCAGAACCACCCCGACCGCGGCGGCAGCGACTACCTCGCCGCCAAGATCAACGAAGCGAAGGATGTGTTGTTGGGATAGTTCGTCAGTTCTCGCTCGAGACCGTGAAGCAGGTTTGGCCACGTTTGGTCAGCGTCGCGCACACCGAACGCGCTTCTTTTTCCGCGAAGGGGCCGAAGCGGGCCCGGTACATCTTGTGGCCACTGCTGTTCTGCGCGCTCACCACCAGATGCGACGACTGTCCGAGCAGGTCTCTCGACTTGCTCGCATAAGCTTCGAGTTGTGCCTTCGCGGAGGTCGGGTCGGCGTAGGCACCGATCTGGATCGTCCATGAACGCCCGGTCGCGTTGATGATGCGCGGCGAGTCCCCGATGTCGCCTTCGCCGAGATCTTCACGCGATGCGGCAGGTGCGGGCTTCGGCCGCATCAGCGAGGCGACCAACACCGGTTTCGTCTTGTCTGCCGGGAACACCATGTTGGGACGCGGCTTCGGACGCAGGTTCGGCGGCTTGCCGGCAATCGGTGGTTGCACATTCGTGGCGATCTGTTCGCTCGCCCGCAGGTTCGGTGCGGAAGGCGGCGTGTACGGCCGCGGCTTCGGCACCAGCGTGATCTTGACCTGAGGCTGCGGCGCCGGCGGCGTCAACTTGACCAGCGGAGGCTGGGTGTAGGGAACGGCGGGTGCGATCGAGGCCATTTGCAGCGTGGACTGCGCGGCGGGCGGCGCGGGCGGCAGCGCGCCCTGTTCCTGCACAGCCGCCGGAGCGCCGTCTTCGCCTTCCTGTGCGGCGGGGGCCGCAGCGGCCTGCGCCTGGAGGCTCGCCAGCAGCGGGCTGCCATTGGTTTCGCCCGGTGCACCGAACGCGGTGTCGAGCAGGGACATCATCTCGCGATCGCGCCGCGCGGCCGTACGCCCGCCCATCACCACGCCGATCAGGCGGCGGCCGTTGCGCACAACGCAGGAGACGAGGTTGAAACCGGACGCCACCGTGAAGCCGGTCTTGATGCCTTCGGTGCCCTGATAGCGGCCGATCAGGTTGTCATGCGTGATGTAGTTGACGCCGCGATAATAGAACGATGGCGTCGCGAAGTAGGGGAAGTATTGCGGGAAGTCGGTGCGCAGATGGCGCGCCAGAATCGTCAGGTCGCTCGCCGTCGTCACCTGCAGCATGTCGGGCAGACCCGACGCATTGTGATAATAGGTGTTGTTCATACCCATTTCGCGCGCGGTCTGAGTCATCATCTGCGCGAAGTGGGATTCGGTGCCTCCCAGGCCTTCGGCGATCGCCACCGCCACATCGTTGGCGGAGCGGATCACAATCGCCTTGATCGCGTTCTCCACAGTGATCTGGTCGCCTGCCCAGAGGTGAAGATTGGTCGGCTTCTGCTCGGCCGCATGCTGCGAGATCGCGAGCGGCGTGTTGAGCGTGACCGTCCCTTTCTTCAGGGCGTCAAAAAGCAGATATAGCGTCATCATCTTGGTAAGAGACGCCGGGTGGCGCGAAACAGCCGCGTTGCGGCTGTAGAGCACCCGGCCGCTATCGGCTTCTATGATGAGGGCAGCGTCCTTCGCCGGATCGGTGGCGCTGGTCCATGCGGCCGCGACCGCGTGGCGTGCGAGTGCGCGATAATGGGGTCGCCAGACCCGCGCCTGGGCCGGCAAGGTGGCCGCAAGGGTAAGCAGCACCACCGCAGAGATGGTGGCCAGTCCCCTCATTGCGGTCACGTCCCGGCGGAGGCGTAGCCGTTTGTGCATTCAGCCCTCAAAAGTCTCGCTGCCCCAGCCTCTTGCGATGAGACCAAAATGCGGTCGCCGAAGCAAGCTGCGTCTCGAATCCACTTTGTAGTCCGGGCGTTTACGAATGGTTAACAGCGGTAAACGCTACGTGAAGGGAACTTTCTGCAGGCAATTATGGTATTTTGGTGCAGTGCAGCAATTAACCCTTGACTTGGGGCATGGTGCGCCGCATATAGGTTTTGTTGCGTTGCAGCATGGGTGGCGCTGGCCCCCCGCCGCGATGCGCCATCAAAGGAGAAAAACCCAATGGCAACGACGACAGAAACGGCCGGCGAAAAGATCAACGGTGCGGCCGAAGGCATTGAAAGCGCAATGAAGACCGGCGCCGAGACCCTGAAAGCGGGTTTTGAGAAGGCCGTGAAGAACTACGACAAGCTGGTCGGCTTCGGCAAAGAGAATGTCGAGGCGTATGTGAAGTCGGCGAACGTCGCCGGCAAGGGCGTCGAAACGCTCCACAACGAACTGTTCGGCTATTCCAAGCAGTCGATCGAAGGTTCCATCGCCGCGACGAAGGCACTGATGGGCGCGAAGTCCGTCCACGAGGCCTTCGAGCTGCAGGCCGACTACGCGAAAACCGCATTCGACGCCTACATTGGCGAGATCACCAAGATCAGCGAACTCTTCGTCAGCACGTCGAAGGAAGCGTTCGAGCCGATCCAGGGCCGTTATCAGGCCTGGGTTGAGGCCGTTCAGAATACGCGCGCTGTTTAAGCGCAACTAAGGACGAGCCTTCCGCGACTCTCCCCTCCTCCCCTGTTGCGGAATGGCTTTCAGAAGAGGCCCGGGACTTCGGTTCCGGGCCTTTTCGCTTTTGGCGATTCGCCCAACCGATTCGCCATGACGGCGCTGTGGTCACCATTCAGGTGACGGTTGCGCCGGGAGTGCGCTATCCTTTCTAATCAGAGAGCGGGAAGTGTTCCCGCCGGCGGATTTT
>DASXDS010000066.1:0-2667 GCA_036490455.1 Rhizomicrobium sp. | reverse complement strand
ACTGACAGGCCCGCGATCCCGAATGCCATGGTGCGCAGGATATCGCGATCGTGCAGCGCCATTTCGAGCCGCTCGTAAAAATACTTGTCGTGCATGTAATGAATGCAATTCATCGCATGCACGTAGGTGCGCGCCAGCCACTCCATCATGTGATCGAATTTTGCGGCGACGTCGTCGTAATCGAGCTCTTCGCCGGTGACGACCGGAGCCGCCGGCGCGACTTGATCGCCCGAGATTTCATCGCGACCACCGTTGATGGCGTAGAGCAGCGCTTTGGCGATGTTCACGCGGGCGCCGAAGAACTGCATCTGCTTGCCAAGGCGCATCGCCGAGACGCAGCAGGCGATGCCATAGTCGTCGCCCCAGTGCGGGCGCATGATGTCGTCGTTTTCATATTGCAGCGACGACGTCTCGCGGCTGACTTTGATGCAATAGCGCTTGAAATGCTCCGGCATGTGTTTCGACCAGAGCACCGTAATGTTTGGCTCCGGCGCCGGGCCGAGGTTGGTGAGCGTGTGCAGCATGCGGTAGCTGCTCTTGGTTACCAGCGTCTCGCCGTCCAGACTCATCCCGCCGACGCACTCGGTCGCCCAGTAGGGGTCGCCGCTGAACAGCGCGTCGTAGTCGGGTGTTCTCAGAAATCGGACGATGCGCAGCTTCTGAACAAGCTGATCCCACAATTCCTGCGCACCTGCCTCGTCGAGCGTGCCCTCGTGCATGTCGCGCTCGATGAAGATATCGAGGAACGAAGAGATGCGTCCGATCGACATGGCGGCGCCGTTCGCTTCCTTGATGGCGCCGAGATAGGCGAGGTAAGTCCATTGCGTCGCCTCACGCGCATCGTTCGCCGGTCGGGCAATGTCGCAGTCGTAAAGTTTGCCCATGGCGATCAGGTCTTCGAGCGCGCGCATTTGCTCCGCCAGCTCTTCGCGCTGGCGGATGATCTCGTCGGTCGGCCACATGTCGTCGATTTGCGCGCGCTCGGCGTGCTTCACTTCAAGCAGACGGTCGACGCCGTACAGCGCGACGCGCCGATAGTCACCGATGATCCGGCCGCGGCCATAAGCGTCCGGCAGGCCTGTCACGACCCCGGACCTGCGGCATTTCATGATCTCCGGAGTGTAGGCGTCGAATACGCCGTCGTTGTGAGTCTTGCGGTATTTGGTGAAGGCCTCATGGACCTGCGGGTCAGCTTCGAAACCCGCCGCTTTGAGACCCGCTTCCACCATACGCAAGCCGCCGTACGGGAATATCGCGCGCTTGAACGGCTGGTCGGTCTGCAGGCCAACGATGATTTCATTGTCTTTGTCGATATAGCCGGCCTCGTGCGCCAGCATTGTAGAGGGCGAATGGGCATCGACGGCAAGCACGCCCTTTTTTTGTTCTTCCCTGAAGTAGGGCTGGAGTTTCGCCCACACCGCCTTGGTCCGGGCTGAGGGACCTGACAAGAAGCCCTCGTCGCCATCGTAGGGAGCGACGTTCCGGGCGATAAAATCCCGCACGTCGATGGTTGTGGACCAGGCGCCTGGCTTGAAATCGCGCCATGCGCGTTCCTGCTTTTGGCTCCTGGGGATTCCCGCCGTGCCTTCCATCGCATAGCTCCCTTGACGCTATGTTTGTTTTTTAGAAACCTCTCCGGATCTTAGTCCCGTCCGGTTCAACATCTCCTCTGGTCAGCGAATTTCATTCTGCTCGTGCGAGATTAGCGCCAAAGTGTGCCGCGCAATCATCAATTCTTCGTCGGTGGGCAAGACGTAGACCCGCACCGCGCTTTTTGGTCCCGAGATCAGCGGTTTGCCGGCTTCATTGGCGGCAGCGTCCAGTTGAACACCGAGCCATTCGAGCTTTTTTGCCATCAGCTCGCGGATGCGCGGCGAGTTTTCGCCAATCCCGGCGGTAAAGACGAACGCATCGAGGCCGCCAAGCGCCGCCGCCAGCATTCCGGCGTTGAGACCGGCCCGATACACGAAGTAGTCGACGGCAAGCTTTGCGGGGGCGGCGTCACCCGACAGCAATTCGCGCATGTCGTTGCTGATGCCCGATAATCCTTTGAGGCCGCTATCGCGATAAAGCAGATTTTCCACTTCCGAAGCGGTCATCCCTTTCTCGGCGATCAAATAAAGCACCACGCCGGGATCGATTTGTCCGGGACGGGTGCCCATCGGCAGGCCGTCAAGCGCGGTAAAGCCCATTGTGCTTTCGACGCTTTTGCCGCCGGACAGCGCGCACATCGACGCGCCGCTGCCAAGGTGAGCGACGATGACGCGCCGTTTCGCGATCTCGGGAGCAATCAAGCGCAAACGATCGGCAATATATTCGTACGAGAGCCCGTGGAATCCGTAGCGGCGGACGCCTTCTGCATAGAAGCGTTCCGGAAGGGCGTAGTGATCGGCGACCGGACTGTGGCCACGATGAAAGGCGGTGTCGAAGCACGCCACCTGAGGCAGCTCAGGGCGGCGAGCCAACAGCAAGCGGATAGGTGCAAGATTATTAGGTTGATGGAGCGGCGCCAATGAAGTGTAGCGTTCGAGCTGCGCCAGCACCTCCTGGTTCACCAGGACCGGACGGTCATATTTGGGGCCACCGTGGACGACGCGATGACCGACCGTGACAAGCTTGAACGGCTGGGTTTCCCGCAACCAATTTGCCACCGCGTCAGTGGCGGCG
>DASXDS010000022.1:0-18734 GCA_036490455.1 Rhizomicrobium sp. | reverse complement strand
CATCCGCTCTCGACCTCGTGGTGTTAGCCGGGCATTCTTGTGCACGTTCATCCGGTCCTCCGAGATTGCTGTGGCTTTGACACCTTCAGCTTCTCTCGGTTCGGGCCGGATGGACAACCTATTGAAAGCTCACAGCTAGCTCAGTACCATATTGCACAATCAATTCGCCACCGGTTCCAGCCTCGTTGGGTTGGTATTGAAGTGATGGAACGCCCTTACCTGCCTCGCCCTGAAAGGTAATGAAGTCGGTGCTGCCGTTGTGCCCACCAAAGTTTATGATCGTTCCGATGAAGTTGTGATCGATCATCATAATGTTGTCATGGCCCGTTCCCAAATCAACTGTTGGCCCAACCCCGTCAAAGGTCGCGCCAATGAAGGATAAAACGCCTTCAGAACCCGAGGGATCCTGCAAGTCGATGGCCGGTTCGTTGCCTTCGAAGTGAGCTGTCAGCTCACCTCCGTTAACCACATGGATCGCGTCGCCGGTGCTCAGAGCGATCGTCCCACCGATCCCACCGCCGTCCAACGTGACGTCGAAATCCCCCTTGATCCCCCCCACTGAGGACCCTATCAGGGTGAGCGCTTCATGCGCACCCGAGTTGAGAATCTGCCCTTGGCCTGTAGCAAGCTGCAGGGTGATACCGTCCTGATGCGTGAGGTCGAGAACGCTATTGGCCTCGATGTTCACCTGCTGCGCGTTGGAAATGAGCGTGTCGAACTCGCTGCTCTGTGCGATCGAGCTTCCCAGCGTCGCGCCACTGATCGTTATGAACGTATGCGCGTCCATCGCACCGAGCGTTCCGTCCAAATCCACAACGCTGGAGCCGTCCGGTTTTGCACTTGCCGAACCGAAACTTATGTATTGAGAGAAGACAGTGTTGAACGCCAGCGTGCCGTCCAGCTTCAGCGTTGCACCGTTGTCGACGGCGATCGTCCCCTGGTTCATTGTGATGTCGTTGGCGATTTCGGCGGTCGCGGTCGCAGCCAAGATGCAGGGAATCTTCGAGCCACCTGTGTCGATCGAGATCGCGGCATTCCCGAGCGCCGCACTGTTCGAGAAATCCAGACTCCCATGCGTCATCAGGATCTTGCCGATCGTGTTCGCGGTGGTGAGCACCGCCGTACCACGCTCGATGTTCAACGTTCCGACGTGCAGCGATCCCTGCCCCTTCTCCAGAAGCTTCGCGTTGGCGGAATCCAGCGTCAGGACATGGGCCGCATCGGCGCTGATAACCTTGACCGTGTAGGCCGCGCCCGTCGCGGCGATGACCGCGTCGTCTTTGATGCCCGGCCTGCCATCGCTCCATTTGCCGGACTTGGCGAAATCCCCGGTGACGGCGCTGCGCCAGTTGGTGGTGGTCATATCCCGTCCGTGCGCCGCTCGCGTTGCGCGCGCACGCTAACAGACCGCAACCCTCGCTGCCACGTCAGATCAGCGCATCCACCACATGCGCCGGAAGATGTGGCGCGGGTTGCTCGGCGGAGCAATCGATCTCATCAGATTCATCAGGATCAACCGTAAAGTCGCCCTGCACGTAGTGACCATTTAAAGTCAGATCGAACGCCGGCGCGGTCCCGTACTGCACGACCAGTTCTCCACCGGTCCCTTCTGCGTTTGCTTCGTACTGGAGCGTTGGATTGCCGTGGCCCACTTCATCGTAAATGAAAATGTGGTCGGTACCGCCACCGTGACCGCCAAAATTGGTGATCGTTCCGGTGAAGGTATGGTCGATTTTCAGATTGTTGTCTTGGCCAGTCCCGAGATCGATCGCTGGGCCAGCGCCGCTAAAAGTTGCGCCGATCAGCGATAAATCGCCTCCAGAGTCGCCTTGCGGATCCTGCAAGTCGATGGCTGGCGCATCGCCTTTGAAGTTTACGCCCAAACCACCCCCGCCTATTACGTGTATGGCATCGCCAGGTTTCAGGGCGATCGCCCCTGCAAAAAAGCCTCCTTCCATAGTGATGTCGAAATCGCCTTTGATAGTGCCGTCGTAGAAACTATTCACGAAGGTGGCGCTCTCGTGCGAGCCTCTGTTGAGAATTTCTCCCGTTCCTTGCAGCACATCTAAGGTGACATTGTTCTGATGGGTAAGATCGAGAACCCCGTGGTTTCTGATAACCACGGATTGAGCCTCAGAGATCAACGTTTCGAATGCGCTATTGTTTGAGACTGCGGTTGCCAATGTCACGCCATCGATCGATATCGACGTGTGCGCGCTCAGCGCGCCCATGCTTCCATCGAGGTCTATGACGCCAGAGCCATCGGCGCCCGCTTCGTTATAGGCAAACTTCAAACTTTCGGCGGTAGCGGTATCGAACGTTAAATGACCGTCGAGCTTCAAGGTCGCGCCGTTGCCGACTTCAAAGTGTCCATTGGTGATCGCTATGCTGTTTGCGACTTGGGCACTGGCGGTAGCAGACAGTATCGCTTGTTTGAGCGATATCGCAGCGTCTCCAATCGATGCACTGCTGGAGAACTCCAGATCCCCGCCAGTCATCACGATACTGCCGATCGTGTTGGCGGTGGTGAGAACGGCCGTGCCAGCTTCGATGTTCAGCGTGCCGACATCGAGCGATCCTTGTCCCTTCTCCAGAAGCGTCGCGTTGGCGGAATCGAGCGTCAGGGTGTGCGCCGCATCGGCGCTGATCACCTTGACGATGTAATCCGCGCCCGTCGCGGCGATGACCGCATCGGTATTCGCGCCCGGCGCGCCGTGATCCCATTTGCCCTTCTTGGCAAAATCCCCGGTGGAGGCGCTGCGCCAGTTGGTGGTGGTCATATCCCGTCCGTGAGAATGCGGTGACGGGCGCACCATAGCCCATTCTCTATCGCGGTTCGTTCCCGACCTTCTCAAACAGAAAACCCGTCATGGCCGGGCCGGCTATCCATAACCTCCGTGTCTGCACGACATCGCGGCTGTGCTCGGCCCGGCCATGACGGCGGGGGACGATGTTGGGTATCTTGCGCCTGTCATCGGACCGCGCCTTGAGACACAATAGCCTGGCAGATCCGGGCAGGAGAGCATTATGTTTGCCGGCAAGACATGGTGGATCACGGGCGCATCCTCCGGCATCGGGCGTGCGCTGGCCGAGACCCTGGCGGCGAAAGGCGCGCGCCTGGTTCTCTCCGGCCGCAACGTTGCCGCGCTCGAAGAGGTTGCCGCCCAGGCGAAAGCGCCGACGCTTCTGCTGCCGTTCGAGGCGACGGACTATGCGGCCATTCCGGCGCTCGTCGCAGAAGCGTGGCGCTGGGCCGAAGCACAGGGCGGCCGCATCGACGCGCTCGTCAACAATGCAGGCATCACCCAGCGCTCGCTCGCGGTGGACACGGTGTTCGAGGTTTACCAGCGCATCGTCGCGGTCGACCTGCTCGGCCCGATCGCGCTGACGCAGGCGCTGCTTCCGCGCATGGTTGGCGCCGGCGGCGGCCAGCTGGTTGCGATATCGAGCGTCGCCGGCATCGTGGGCGCGCCGTTGCGCAGTGCCTACAGCGCGGCGAAGCACGGACTCATCGGTTATCACGACAGCGTCCGGGCCGAGACCGCGCATCTCGGGATGAAGGTCCTCGTGGTCGCGCCCGGTTCGGTTCGCACCAATGTCTCGAAGAACGCGCTCGACGCGAACGCCAACACGCGCGGCTTCAGCGACGCGGTGATCGATGCCGGCATGGACCCGGAGATCGCGGTCGCCAGGATTGTCGAAGCGCTGCTGGCGGGCAAGCGCGAGCTGATCCTGGCCGACGGCGCCGAAGCTCACATCGCACATCTGCGGCGCAGCGATCCCGACGCCCTGTTCGACCGGGTGGCCGCCATGGTCGCGGCCGGCTACGCATCCCAGATGGGCATCAAGAGCGGCGGCTCTACGTCGTGATGCGTTGGACCGACCGCACAGGTGCGCGCAAATGCGATTTCTGGCCTGGTTGACTGCAGCGGTGGCCGTCATGGCGACCTGGGCGCCTGTCGCGCATGTGCTGGAGCTGCCGAACAAGGTTCGCCTGGACGGCGCATCGTGGCTTATGGTTCAGCAGCATCTCTACAACGGCTGGGGGCTGTTCGTCGGCGCGCCAACGGAGCTCGGCGGCTTGCTGCTTTCCGGCTTCCTGGCGATTCGAACCTGGAAAAGCGGCACCGCAGCGGGCCGGTATTCTGCGATCGCCGCGGCGATGTACGCCGCGATGCTAGCCTGCTTTTTCTTATTCAACGATCCGGTCAATCGGGCTTTGAACGGTTGGACTACAGACTCCCTGCCCGCCGATTGGACCGGCTACCGCTTCCGGTGGGAGCTTGGACACGCTCTTGCGGCTTTATTCGCGATCTGCGCCCTGGTGGCGGTGGCGCTATCCTGTTCCGCGATCGAGCGGCGTTCGGTGGACAGCAACCTCTAGCCTTCCGACCGCGTTCGCCGCGCGTCGAAAAGAACGGTGAGAAGCGGGCCGGCCGCGATTGCCGCCAGCAGCTGTGCGCCGATGAAGCCCGGCATAGAAGCCGGCGCGATCCCTGCGAAACTGTCGGTGAGCGACCGCGCAAGGGTTACGGCAGGATTGGCGAACGACGTCGACGCGGTGAACCAGTAGGCAGCCGCGATGTAGAGCCCAACCAAGGCCGGCGTGGTGTCCGGCCTGCGCGCGCATCCGGCGATCGTCAACAGCAAGCCGAAGGTTGCAACGAACTCGGACAGCCATTGTCCCGGTCCGTCGCGCAGCTTGTGCGATATTTCCGCAATCGGCATCGCGAACATGGCGTGCGCGAGCCAGACGCCGGCAATAGCGGCTGCGATCTGAACGGCGGCGTAGCAGGCGCCGTCGCGCCAGCCGATCTCGCGCCGGAGCGCGAAGTAGAGCGTCACTGTCGGATTGAAGTGCGCCCCCGACAATGGCGCGAAGACCGAAATCAGGACGGTCAGCGCCGCCCCCGTCGCCACCGTATTGCAGAGAAGCGCGAGCGCATCGTTTCCTCCGGACAGCCGTTCGGCCATGACTCCCGAACCGACGACCGCGGTGAGCAGAAGCGCGCTGCCGAGCGCCTCTGCGCTCAGCCGCCGCGCGAGCGACAGTGGCGTCGCCTCAGGCGTCACCGGTGGCGCCTGCTTTCGCGTCCGCCACTTTGCCGATCTGCTGGAGCTCCTTGCTCAGCGACAGGCGGTCGAGCGATCTCACCGGAAGATTGGCGAACAGTTCGATCCGCCGCTGCAACGCCAGGAACGCATCGCGGAAGGCCTGGGCGATCTCTGCGTTGCTGCCTTCGGCCGCCGCGGGATCGGGCACGCCCCAATGCGCCGTCATCGGATGGCCCGGCCACACCGGGCAAACCTCGTTCGCCGCATTGTCGCAAACGGTGAACACGAAATCCATTTTGGGCGCATCGGGCTTCGCGAACTCGTCCCAGCTTTTGGAGCGGAGTTCGTCCACCGGAAAACCGAGCCTTTGCAGCAGCGCGATCGCCTGGGGATTCACCTGGCCCTTGGGCATCGAGCCTGCCGAATAGGCGACGAACTTGTCTTTGCCGATCCTGTTCAGGATGGCCTCGCTCAGGATGGAGCGCGCCGAATTGCCGGTGCAGAGAAACAGCACGGTGTAAGGACGCTCCGGTTTTTCGTTCCTCATGGGCAGCACGCCTGCTTCGGTGCGCAACAGGATTGGGAATCGGCGTTGCCGGCCGCTTCGTCTTCGCCGTAGGTCGTCGCGTCTGCGAAGGTGAAGAAGGTCTCCCACTTCACGCCGGATGGATCGTCCACCCATGCCTTGTTGGACTGCGCGTAGCAGCAGGTGGCGGCCTCCTGGTCGCGGGTCGTCTCACCGGCTGCTTTCAGACGCTGTGCGAGTTCGCGCAGTTCGGCATCGGTGTCCGTCTGTATGCCGAGATGGTCTACACCCGCCGTGCGACCGCGCTCGGACAGCGCGAGATTCACACATGGATCGTCCAGCATCCATTTGGCGTAGTCGTCCTTGCGCACCGACGGTTCGGCCGCGAACAGCGCGGAATAGAAGCCGATGGACTTCTGAAGGTCATCCACCGCGATGTGAATGTGCAGGCGTTTCATCGTTTCGCTCCTCAACAACAGCGTTTGGCAACCGCGGCGAGCGGCGCACACACTTCCGGCCGTCCGCCGCAGCAATCCTCGGTGAGAAAGACCAGCAGGCCGCTCATCGCCTTGAAATCGACGGCGTAGATGATCGAGCGGCCGTCCCGCCGGGCGCGGATCAGACCGGCATTCGACAGAATGAGAAGTTGCTGGGACATCGTGTTGGCCGCGGTCTTCAGCTTGCGGGCGATGTCGCCTGCGGCCATCCCGTCGGGACCCGCTTTCACTAGCAGGCGGAAAACTTCGAGCCGCGCATCCTGCGCCAGCGCGGAAAGTCGTCGAACGGCATTTTGGGTATCCATATTTCATTGATTCCTGAAATATGGAATTGAGTCAACACCTGCTTTCCGCAGCGATCATCTGTCAGTCGGCGACGCCAAGCTTGCGCGCGACATAGGGCGTCAGCGGCGGGGCAATGACGAGAGTCAGCAGGATCACCCACATCCCTATCTCGACCAGACCTGTCAGCCCGGCCATGTGGGCGACCGCGGTGACGAGAAGCACAGCGGGGATGGCGCCGGTTTCCCGCACGAACGAGATGAAGAGCAATTCCCGCCACGAAAGCCCGCTCGGCCGGCCCGGAAACAGCGCGAACACGCCGATCATGAGGAACACCATCGCGGGCCTGATGACGAACATGAAGATCAGTGCCGCAGCGATGCCCAGCGGGGCATAGGCGATGAGCGCGTGGACATCGACCAGCGCTCCGACGAGCAGGAAGATGACGGGCTTTGCCACGCCGTCGACGACCTGAAAGAAGAACCGCTCGATCTCGTGCATGTGCTCTTCGGCATGGAACAGCAATCCGGCCAGGAAGGCCGCGAGAAATCCGCTTCCCCCAAGGACGGATGCGGCCACGAATGCGACGATCGGCGTCGCCAGGAAATAAACCTGATCGGCGCCGAAGCTTTCGCGATGCGCAAGCTTGATCTTGCCGAGAAGCCACAGCATCGCGAAACCGCCGAGCCCGCACAGCGCGCCGTAAAGCGTCTGCTCGGCCAGAAAGCGCAGGTTCTCAGACGTTGCGAGCGCCGCATAAGCGGAGGCGAGCGTGAGGCTCGCGAGCGGCAACACGAGGAACGCCGAGGTGAGCAGCGTGCCGACCACATCGTTCAACGCGCTCTCGGCGATCACGATGTCCTTCGTATCGCGCCGCTTGAATTGTACCGGTTCGAGCACGGGGATGATCGCCGCGGGATCGGTCGAGGCGAGTATCGCGCCCAGCAGGATGACGACGGGTCCGGCAACGGCGAAGCCAAGCGATGGACCGATGACGGCGACAACGAAGGAAAAGGCAAACCCGCTGATCGCCACGCCGGGGACCGCCAGAAGCGCGATCTTGACCAGGAGGCGCAGGAAATTCCGCAACGGCATTTCCAATCCGCCGCCGAACAGAATGATCGCAGCGCTGCCGGTCACGAGCGCAGACAATACAGGCCCGCTCGCGACAACCGGGGCAAACAGCGCGTGCCCTGCCATGCCCAGGGCGATGGCCACGACGAAGGAGGGGAGCGGCGTGCCGCGTGTCGCGTAGAAACTTGCGAAGCTGCAGAGCGCAAACAAACACAGCGCCGCAAGCACCGGCGCGGATGGCGTGTCTGCCATCGCCGCGATCGTGTGGAGTATCGGGGCTCCGGCAAGGTTGGAGACGCCGGCCAACACGGCAACGGCGAGGAGCAACCAGAAATAGGGCAGGACTTTTGCCATTCGGATGACCAATGTTTGAAACTGCCAATTTCGCTCCGGCATGCCGGAAGTATTTCTCGTGACCCCAGAGCGGGCGCCGTCACCTCAGCCAGCGAAACGACCGTTCGATGAACGTGGTCGCATCGTGCCGTATCGACGCGCCGTGCGCCACGACGGCTTTTTCCGGCTGCCAGGCCAATATGCGATTTAGCGCTGACCGTGCTTCTTTGCGGCGCAAGAACGTCAGTCGCCATTCGCGCGGGGCGCCGCCCTGTGGCGCGACGATGCCGTCGAGCCGGGCTACCCAGCCGCGCCAGCCGCTGAACCAGTCCGGTGCGAAGTTCTCGATCAGATCGGCGAACAGCGCGGTGCGACTGTTCCGGTGAAAAAAGACCGTCTCGGTCAACGCAAAGCTTCCTGCCATTTCGACCTGCTCGACCTCGGCGCTCCACGGCACCTCCTGCGTGACGTTCAAAATGACATCGAACTTCAGATCGCTTCGTTTTTTCGCCAGAGTTCGCGATCCGCAGATGGCAGCATGAGGATAGGAAGCCTTCCACTCGGCCAATGAAAGATGATGCAACGAATTTGGCGAAACCAGGTATGCGACGCGACCGATGCCGTCCACGGCATTCTTGAGAGGGCCAGTCAAAGAGACAGGGGACCAGACGAAAAGGTCGCCATTCTGGAGCCGGATCAAAACCATCCGCGTCGAGTATGGGAACCCATAAAAGTCGACCACCGGGCCATCTGCGATCCAGATGCCGGAGCCGAATGGGACAAGTGCGTCGCTCACCGGCGCGAGTATCGACGATCTTCCCCGGCAAAGGAATGGTTCGCGCGCCGGCGTTGTGCGCGCGATGCCGTTGACAGCGTCGAAGCTTTCTCTCCGGAAAGCACCGCGGCCCGCCCGAGCGCGCGACGGCTGCGCCTTTCCCGGATGGAAACCGGAGCCGCGGGTCTCTAAAACTCCGCCGGGTCGTTGAGAGAGGCGCGCGATGCTGAGCTGGCAGGTGGGCCGGGTGAAGATCACCCGCATCGTCGAGATGGATCTGCCGGTGCCGCTCGCGGCCATACGGCAGGCCACGCCCGCTGAACTTCGCAAATCGGCGTGGCTCTATCCGCACTTCGTCAGCGAGGACGACGCGATCCTGAAGCTCAGCATCCACGCGCTGCTGGTCGAGGCGCCGGGGCTGAAGCTGGTCGTCGACACCTGCATCGGCAACGACCGGCCGCGCGAGATCACCGGCGGCCTGCCGCTGGCGACGCCGTTCCTGCAGCACCTTGGCGAGGCGGGCTGGTCGCGCGACTCCGTCGACTGTGTGGTGTGCACGCATCTGCACACCGATCATGTCGGCTGGAACACGATGCTCGAGGACGGCAAGTGGGTGCCGACCTTCCCGAAGGCGCGCTACCTTATCGGCCGGCAGGAATACGAATTCTGGCGCACTTACGACGACGAAGAGCAGCAGGCGATGCTTTCCGACAGTGTCAAGCCGGTGTTCGACGCCGGCCTCGTCGAGCTGGTGGAGCTGGACCACGTCATCTCGCCGGAGCTCCGGCTCATACCGTCCATCGGCCACACGCCGGGCCATGTGAGCGTCTCGATCGAGTCCGACGGCGCACGCGCCGTCATCACCGGCGACATGATCCATCATCCCTGCCAGATGGCGCATCCCGGCTGGTCGTTCAGCGACGACGACCGGGAGGCCGCCGTGCGCACCCGTGCGCGCCTCTTCGCCGAATGGTCCGACCGGCCGGTCCTCGTCCTCGGCACCCACTTCCCCGCCCCCACGGCCGGCCACATTGTGCGCGACGGCGCAGCGTTCCGCTTCGCGGTGTGAGGCGAGCCCTGTTACCGAAGGCGATGCGCAGCGCGCATACCGCGTGCGCTTCTCGGACTTGTCGGCAATCACGAACGGCTTAGATCGATCTTCGCTACCGCGCCGGAGCCGGCTGCATCCGTGGGACCGCTGGCAGCGCATGGACTTGGTCACATTCGATAAACTACGTTACGCGCGTGTTCAACGAAAGCGATTGCCGATGACGGACGCCAAAGCGCAGCTCGCGGGTTACTTCGCGAAGTACGAGCCGGCGATGGCCAAGCTCGGAACGGCGTTGCGCGCGAAGCTGCGGGCGCGGCTCCCCGGTCTTTTCGAGATTGTGTACATGTATGAGAACCAGGGCGCGCTCGTGATCTCATATTCGCCGACCGGGCGCGGCTACGAGGCGGTGTGCTCGATCTCGGTGTACCCGGACCTTGTGAAGCTGGGATTTGGGAACGGCGCTCAACTGTCGAAGTCGGACCCGAACAAGCTGCTGCAAGGTCAGGGCAAGATGGTGCGTTACGTCGAGCTGAACTCGGTTGCGGATTTCGACCGCCCGGAAATCGAGAGGCTGATCGCGGACGCGGTGACGCTTGCCAAGCTGCGTCTCGATCCAAACGCGAAGGGCGCGATGATCGTCAAAGCCGAGGCACAGAAGCAGCGCGCGCGCCGCGCGACGAAAGCGGCGAGCAATCGCGGCTCGGCGGCGAAACCGTCCAAGGTCAAAACGCTGCGGCAATGACACACAGGCCGCGGTCAAGCGCGGCACATCTGTCATTCGGCAAGCCGAAGGCGTATCCTGAACGCATAGCACGTCGTGCCGATTTTTCCGTACCCGACAGGATTTCCGTGTGCCATCGACCCATGAGCCTCTCCGCGGGCGCCTAGCTCTGTCCTGCGTTCTGATCGCGAGCCTGGCGCTTTCGGCCTGCGCGGATATCCATCGCGAACCGTTCACCGAAGCCGAGCAGCAGAATGCGCAGATCGCGGGCATTCCCGGCGCCCGGTTCTGGGACGATGCGCCGGATGCGCCACAGCGTATGCGGCCGCCGATCGCAAACGGCGGCAAGAGCCTCACGATGCTTGCGCTGTCGGGCGGCGGCGACAACGGCGCGTTCGGCGCGGGGCTGCTCAACGGCTGGTCTGAGACCGGCGCCCGGCCGGAATTCTCGATCGTGACGGGCGTCAGCACCGGCGCGCTCATCGCGCCGTTCGCCTTCCTGGGATCACGCTACGACGCAACTCTTGCCGGCCTCTATACCCAGGTGTCGGCAGACGACATCTATCGCGCGCGGTTTCCCCTCGCTTTCCTCTGGACCTCGAGCCTTTACGACACCGCGCCGTTGGCGCAAGCGATCCGGACACATGTCACGGATGCGATGATCGACGAAGTGGCGGCAGAATATGCGCGGGGGCGGCGGCTGTTCGTGGCCACCGCGAATCTCGATGCCCAGCGCATGGTGATCTGGGACATGGGTGCGATCGCCGCCAGCCACGCATCCGGCAGCCACGATCTGTTTCGCAGCGTGATGCTCGCGTCGTCCGCCATTCCCGGACTGTTTCCGCCGGTGATGATCGAGGCGGTCTCGCAAGGCCGGACGATTTCGGAAATGCATGTCGACGGCGGCGCCACGGCGCAGATTTTGACCGTTCCCAATCAGGCGGTGATCGACGACCGCGCGCCGCCACCGGGCATCGCACCAGGACGGATCAGGATTTATCTTGTCGTAAACAGCAAGCTGGGTGGCGACTTCCACATCGTGGAACCGCACACCATTCCCATCCTGTCGCAAGGTTTCTCGCTCGACGTGGAAAGTTCGATCGCGAGTCTCGTCAACACCAACTATCTGTTCGCGCGCGATCACGGGATCGACTTTAACCTCGCCTACATCCACAACGATTTCCCGACCGCGTTCGGAAAATATTTCGACACCGCGCAGATGCGAAAGCTGTTCGACTATGGTGTCCGGCGCGGCCGCGACCCGCAGTCATGGGACAAACGTCCACCGAGCCAGGGCGAACTGCTCAAGACAAGCCCAACCATCAAACATTAGGCCTGACGCAAAATTTCCCGGATATCGCAGCGATTTCGCGCGCCGGGAGTTCCTGACTAAGCACCGATCACGGGCTTTTCATGGGAACTTCCGGCCTCGCTATGACACGACGCGATCTGATGGGCGCAACCGCGGCAACCGCAAGTGTGATGCCGCTTGCCGAGGCGAACGCCGCCAATCCTGCGCCAACATCGTCCCAACGCTCTACCTCTCTTACCGTGAACGGCAGGACGCGGGTGTTGCACATCGATCCGCGCACCACGCTGCTCGATGCGTTGCGCGAGCATCTCGATCTGACCGGCACCAAGAAAGGCTGCGATCACGGCCAATGCGGCGCCTGCACCGTGCTTGCCGGCGGCAAGCGCGTTCTGTCCTGCCTCACGCTCGCCGCGAGCGTTCGCGAACCGGTGACGACCATCGAAGGCCTGGCCGCGCCGGACGGCACGCTGCATCCCATGCAGCAAGCGTTCATCGACAAGGATGCGTTCCAGTGCGGCTATTGCACGCCGGGTCAAATCCTGTCGGCGGTCGCCTGCATCGCCGAAGGCCACGCCAACACCGATTCCGATATCCGCGAATATATGAGCGGCAATCTGTGCCGCTGCGCCGCCTATCCCCACATCGTCGCCGCGATCCGGCAGGCGAAAACCGAGATGGAGAAAGGCTGATGCGCGCCTTTGCCTTCGAACGCGCGGCCGATCCCGCCGCCGCCATCCGCATGACCGCGCAACCCGGCGCGCTGCCGCCGACCCTGGCGCGCTGCCGCCGACCCTGGCGCGGGCGCAATTCCTCGCTGGCGGGACGACGCTGCTCGACCTGATGAAACTCGATGTGATGCGGCCCGAAGAGGTGGTCGACATCAACGATCTCGCCGGTTCGTTCGCCGCCATCACGGCCGACTCCCACGGCCTTCACCTGGGGGCGATGGCGCATATGGCGGAGGCGGCAGAACATCCGGCAATCCTGCGCGACTATCCGGTGATCGCACAGTCCCTGCACCTCGCGGCGAGCGCGCAAATCCGCAACATGGCGACCTTGGGCGGCAACGTATTGCAACGCACCCGCTGCAGCTATTTCCGTGACCCGAGCTGGAGCGCGTGCAACAAACGCAATCCCGGCAGCGGCTGTGCCGCACTGCGCGGCGTGAACCGCAAGCATGCCGTGCTCGGCACGAGCGATGCCTGCATCGCGACCTATCCCGGCGATTTCGCGCAGGCCCTGATCGCGCTCGATGCCACGGTCGAGATCGCCGGTCCCGCCGGCGCGCGCACGATGCGGTTCGAAGACCTTCACACCTTGCCCGGCGATACACCGCAGATCGAAACGGCGCTGCGGCCCGGCGATCTGATCACCGGCTTCTTCGTGCCGGCTGCGCCATGGACCCGGCGTTCGCTGTATCTGAAAATCCGCGACCGTGAATCCTATGAGTTCGCGCTCGCGAGCGCGGCCGTCGCTCTCGACCTAGCAGACGGCCGCGTCCGAGAAGCGCGCATCGCGCTCGGTGGCGTCGCGACCAAACCCTGGCGGGCGCGCGAGGCCGAAGCCGCTCTCAAGGATCAGGCGCTCGATGCCGGCAGCGCGGGCCGCGCCGCGGAGGCTGCGTTCGCGCAAGCGAAGACGCATGGCGACAACGATTACAAGCCGCAGCTCGGCCAGCGCACGCTCGTGCGCGCGCTGCTCGCCTGCGCCGCGCTGGAGGTTTGAGATGGCAGGGATCGGTACTGCAACGCCCCGCATCGACGGCCGCGCGAAAGTCACCGGCGCGGCGCATTACGGTTCGGATCCGCCGTTCCGCAATCCGGCCTATGGTTTCCTCGTCACCAGCGCGATCGCGCGCGGTCATATCGCGGCGTTCAACGACAAGGCGGCGCGCGCCGTGCCCGGCGTGATCGACATCTTCACCCACCAGAACATCGGTCCGATCGAGGGCGGCAAAACGTTCTCCGGTCAAGGCTATATGGGCTCAACCATCACGCCGCTCGGTTCGACCGAGATCTTCCACGGCGGACAGATCGTGGCGTTGGTGGTGGCAGACACCTTTGAGGCCGCGCGCGAAGCGGCGCACCGGTTCGAAGTGTCGTACAGCGAAATCCCGCCGGCCGCGACGTTCGACAGCGCGGGCGCGGAAAGCATCGAGGCCGCCAAAGCTTCGAAAGAGCACAAAGACCCGCACGTCGGCAATGCAGACGAAGCGTTTGCGGCCGCGCCGGTGCAGATCGATGCACATTATGTGACGAGCACCGAACATCACAATCCGATCGAGCTGTTCACCACGGCCTGTTCGTGGGACGGCGGCAAGCTCACGGTGTGGGAGTCCAGCCAGAACATGTGGGGCTACAAAAACGGCCTCGCCGAACAGCTCGGCATCAAGGCGGACGACATCCATGTGATGTCGCCGTTCGTCGGCGGCGCGTTCGGCAGCCGCGGCTCGCTTACCCAGCGCACTGCCATCGTGGCGCGCGCCGCGCAGCATATCGGCCGTCCTGTGAAGCTGATGACCACGCGCGATCAGGGCTTCACCATCGCAACCTTCCGGGCAGAGACCCGGCATCACATCAAGCTCGGCGCCGCGAAGAACGGCAAGCTGGTATCGCTCAGCCATGACGGCGAGGAAGTCACCAGCCGGCCGGACAATTACATGGTGGCCGGCACGGAAACTTCGACCCGGCTATATGGCTGCCCGAACGTAGCGTCGAAAGTCACCATCGTGCATGCGGACCGCAACACGCCGGGCTTCATGCGCTCGCCACCGGAGACGCCTTATCTGTTCGCACTGGAAAGCGCGATGGATGAGTTGAGCTATGCGCTCGGCATCGACCCGGTCGAACTGCGCAAGATCAACGACACGAAGAACGAGCCGATCAAGGGCCTGCCGTTCTCCAGCCGTTCGCTGGTTGAGTGTTTCGATCGCGGCGCAGAGGCATTCGGCTGGGCAAAGCGCGAGGCAAAGCCTGGTACGATGCGCGACGGCGACTGGCTGATCGGCTGGGGCACCGCGACCACGGCGTATCCGTCGAACATCGCGCCTGCTGCTGCGCGCGTGACGCTGTTTCCGGACGGCACCGCGAAGGTGCAGACCGCAACGCATGAGATCGGCCAGGGCGTCACCACGGTCTGCGCGCTGGTCGCGGCGGACAAGCTCGGGATCGATCCGGAGCGTGTGACAGTCGAACTCGGCGACAGCGCCTTGCCGCCCGCGCCGGTCGCCGGCGGCTCTAACTCCACCGCCAGCGTCGGCAACGCGGTTGCCAGGGCATGTACGGAGATCCTCGACCGGAAGGCGCAAGGCGCCAATGGCGTGATCGAAGCCTATGCCGAGAACCTGCCGAAGGGGTCGCCCGAAAAGGGCATCGCGATGCTCTACAAGGGCCAACCGGCTTTCACCGGCGGCACGCACGGCAAAGAGGACGTGCGCTTCGCCTTTGGCGCGCAGTTCGCGGAGGTGCGGGTCCATCGCCTGACGCGCGAGATTCGGGTGCCGCGCGCGGTTGGCGCCTATGCCGCCGGCACCATCGTCAATCCCACGACGGCGGAGAGCCAGTTGATGGGGGGCATGATCTGGGGCATCTCGGCTGCGCTGCACGAAGGCACGGAGATCGATCGCCACGCCGCGCGCTACACCAACACCGATCTGGCCGAATACATGATCCCAGTGAACGCGGACATCCAGGATATCCAGGTGATCATGGTGCCGGAGAAGGACTCGGGCGTGAATCCGCTCGGCATCAAAGGGATCGGCGAGCTCGGCAATGTCGGGATGAACGCGGCCGTCGCCAACGCGGTGTTCCATGCCACCGGCATCCGCGTACGCGAAATCCCGATCCGGCTGGAACGGTTGCTGGTCGCCTGAGCTCCGGGCCTAGCTTTTGTTCGAAGCGTCTTCGCGCCAGCCGCCGCCGAGCGCTTTGTAGAGTGCGATCAGGTTCTGCGCATCCGTCGCCTGTGCCTGGGCGAGTTGATCCTGCGCCTGCAGCCAGGTGTTCTGCGCCGCCAGCACATTGAGATAGGTGACGAAGCCGGTCTTGTATTGTTGCTCCGCGATATAAGCCGATGCCTTGGCGGACGATTCGGATTGCGCCAGCGCCATCACGCCGCGCTGACCGGCGGCGTAGCGGGTGAGCGCGTCTTCGACATCCTTCAACGCGCCCAGCACCGTTTTCTGATAGGCGAGATAGGCCTGTTTCGCCTCTTCTTCTTTCGATTTGATGTTGGCGTGCGTTTTCCCGGCATTGAAGATCGGCCACATGATCGAGGCGAGCCCGAACTCGCCCAAGCTGTTGCCGGAGAACAGCGTGTTCACCTGGTTGCTCGCCAACGACACGCCGCCGATCAGGTTGAACTTCGGATAAAGGTCCGCGGTCGCGACGCCGATCTCCGCCGTGGCCGAGGCCAGCCTGCGCTCCGCCTCGCGTACGTCGGGACGCCGGCGCAGCAACTCGGACGGCAGGCCCACCGGCAACATCTTCGGCAACGCCGGCAGCGGTGCGGTGCTGTCCAGTTCGGCGACCAGCGCCTCCGGCGGTTTGGCGAGCAGGATCGCGATCGCATGCTCCATCGCGCGCGCATCCGCCTGCAGCGACGGCAGCTGCGCTTGCGACGACGCCAGCTGCGAGCGCGCTTCGTTGACGTCCAGTTGGGTCACGAACCCGGCATGCGCGCGGGCGGCCGTGATCTTCAACAGGGTTTGCAGCCGCGCGATCTCGCCGGTGAGGATCTGTTCGCGGGCCTGCGTGGCGCGCAGTGAGCAGTAATCGTTGGCAATCTCGGCGCTCAGCGAGACCTCGCCGTCGTGCAATTCCCACTCCGCCGCTTCGGTGTTCGCCTGTGCCGCCTCGACCGCGCGGCGCACGCCGCCGAACACGTCGATCTCCCAGCTCGCGTCGAAGCCCAGGGAATAGAGCTTGATGTCGCTGCCGCCGCTCGGCGGCGCGGACGACGATCCGCCGCTGCTGCCGCCCGACGCGCCGAGCTTCTCCAGAAGATTGGAGTTCGAATGCAGGTGTGCGGCGTTGCCGCTGGCATTGACGCTGGGCAGGCCTGCGGCACCCTCGACGATCTCCTGCTGGCGCGCTTCGCGAATGCGCGAGGCGGCAGACTGGAGATCGAGATTTTCCTTCATGCCGGTGGCGATCAGGCGTTGCAGCTCCGCGTCGCCGAACTGCTGCCACCATTGCGAAAGATCGCCCTCGCTGGCTTGCGGCACACTGAGCGGTGCGGCGTTAGCGGCCGGCAATTCGCTGTAGCCTCCCGGCGTTGCAACGTCCGGCTTGCGATAATCCGGACCCACGGTGCAGGCGGCGAGCGGCAACAGCAGCAGCGGCACAAGACGCTTCATGCCGCCCCGCCTTCGCCTGCATCCGGTTTTCCTTTTTCCGGCGGATTCATCAGGAGGATGAGCGGGATCGCGCCGAACACGAGGATCATAAGCACGTGAAAGGCGTCGATATAGGAGAGCATGCCCACCTGTTGCTGCAGCGACTGGTAGATTTGCGCCGCGGCTGCGCGCGTCGCTTCCGCCTGCGACAGGCCGTTTGCCGCCAGCGCATGCGCGATCTTCTGCAGGCCCGCGGTGTAGCCCGGATTGAGGTTGTTCAGGCTCTCGACCAGCTGCGCCTGATGCACCTGCTCGCGCTGCGCCAGCAAGGTCTGCACCAGCGAGATGCCGAACGTGCCGCCGAGATTGCGCGTGACGTTCATTAGCGCCGAAGCTTGGTTGCTGTCCTGCGGTCTGAGACCCACATAAGCAGCGTTGGTCACCGGCACGAACAGGAACGGCAGGCCCACCGACTGGAACATGCGCGCATAGGCGGCATCGTCGAACGACATCTGCGTGCTCAGATGCGACATGTTGAGAAGCGCCAGTCCCTGGATCGTGAACGCCAGGCCGATTAGATAGCGCGGATCGATCTTGCCGGTCAGAAAGCCGCTGATCGGCATCACGAAGATAGTCGCCAGACCGCCCGCGGTAAGCGCCATGCCGGCACTGGTCGCGGTGTAATGCATGACCTCCTGCAACAGTTGCGGAATGAACTGGGTCGAGCCGAAGATGATCACGCCCATCATCAGCAGCAGCACATTGGCGATCGCGAAGTTGCGGTTGGCGAACAGCCGCAGCTTGACGATCGGGTTCTTGAGCGAAAGCTCGTAGGGAATGAAGATCAAAAAACAGCTGACAGACAGAATCGCGAAGATCGTGATCAGCGGACTGGAAAACCAGTCGTCGCGCTGGCCGCGGTCCAGGGTCACTTCCAGACAGCCGAGCGATACCGCGACAAGCAAAAAGCCGATGTAGTCGACCTTCAGGCCTTGTTTGCGCAGCTTTTTGGTGCGGTCGCGCACCGCCTTCGGCTCGTCCACGAACAGCGTCACCAGGATGAGCGACAGGATTCCGATCGGCACGTTGATCAGGAACACCCAATGCCACGAGGCATTGTCGGTGATGTAGCCGCCGATGGTGGGCCCGAAGATCGGGCCGGCGATCACCACGACGCCGTAGGCCGCGAAGGCAAGGCCGCGCTTCTCCGGCGGGAAGGTGTCGACCAGCATCGATTGCTCCACCGGCGTCAGCCCGCCGCCGCCGATTCCCTGCAACACCCGCGCGACGACGAGGAAGCCGAGACTGGGCGCCAGCCCGCACAACAGCGACGACAGCGTGAACAGCGTCACCGACAGCATGTAGTAGCGCTTGCGCCCGATCACGTCGGCGAGCCAGCCGCTTATCGGGATGACGATGGCGTTGGAGATCAGGAAGCTCGTGATCACCCAGGTCGCTTCGTCGTAGCTCGCCGAGACGCTGCCGGCGATATGGGCGAGCGCGACATTGGCGATGGAAGTGTCGAGCACGACCATGAAGGTCGCGATCGAGATCACCGCGATGATGGTCCAGGGATTGCGTCCGCCAGCGACGGAGCGCGCTGGAGTCCAGCCGCCGGTTTGCGCACCCGCCGCGGACATCAGCGCACCTTGACGCTGGGCGTCACGCTCATGCCGGGGCCGAGCACGCAGTCCTTCGGCACGTTGTCGAGGACGATCTTCACCGGCACGCGCTGGACCACCTTGACGTAGTTGCCGGTGGCGTTCTCGGGCG
>DASXDS010000021.1:0-11197 GCA_036490455.1 Rhizomicrobium sp. | reverse complement strand
AAATTTGCGAAACGCAGTGCAGCAAATTTCGGGGAGGGGTTTACCGGAACGAGGAACCCCTCCCCGAAAAACCCTTCGCTGCGCTCATGGGTTTTTCGACCCTCCCTCAAGGGGAGGGTGGAGCACGCTTTTCGTCAGTTGTTCGCCTTGCCGGCGTCCAACTGCTGGCGCCAGTGGGCGTCGCGGTCTTTCAGGAGCAGGGCGATCATCTGCGGATTGTCGTCTTCGATTTCCTCCAGCACCTCGTAGGTGAAAGCGGCCTCGCCGTGCGCGTTCCACGCCGCCTGCATTGCTTTGTTCATGTGGCCGTTCATGCGCAGCTGGAACCACACGCTGTTCTGCTGCTTGTCGAGGTTATTCGATATCCCGACCCACACCGCATCGCCCGAACGGATCGCGTAAATGCCGGGCTGCGCCTTGCGTTCCTTGTATTCGCGGATCAGGTCTTTCTTGCGCGCGTTTTCCATCACCCCACTCCGGAGATTTCCTTCGAAACCTCCCACAACCGTTTCGCATCGGCGCCGCTTTGTGCGGCGGCCGTCGGGGCGATCGCCTTGCATTTGTAGTAGTAGCCGCCGCTCTTGCCTTCGACCTCGGGCGACGACGCGAGATAGATGATCGTCCTGGCGCCGTCCTCCGGCGAAAGGCCGAACGCCATCACCGTTTTGGCGACGAATTTCAGGAAGCCGCTCTTCGCGTTGTTCTGGCCGAAGCGCGTGCCGACGAAGCCCGGATGCAGGCAGTTGGCGGTGACGCCGCTGCCTTCGAGACGCTCGGCGAGTTCGCGGGTGAACAGGATGTTCTCCAGCTTCGAGGTGCCGTAGGCGCCGAACACGCTGTAGTGCTTCTTCGCCTGCAGATCGTCGAAATCGAGCTTGCCGGCCTTGTGCGCGTCCGATGCGGTGGAGACGATGCGCGCATTGCCGGTCGCCTTCAGCCGGTCGAGCAGCAGGTTGGTGACGACGAAATACGCCATGTGATTGGTGGCGAACGTCATCTCCAGCCCGTCGACGCTCTCGTGACGCGCGAGGAACACGGCGCCCGCATTGTTCACCAGTACGTCGATCCTGGGCTCCGCCGCCGCGATCTCGTTCGCGACGCGCTTCATATCCGCGATGTTGGAGAGATCGGCATAATGAATGCTCGGGCTCACCGTCGGATTGGCGGTGCGCAGCCTGGCGAGGGTGTCTTCGCCGCGGGCGCGATCGCGCGCCACCACCACGATGCGCGCGCCTTTGCGGGCGAGCGCCAGCGCAGCGACCTCACCGATCCCCGAAGTGCCGCCTGTGACGACGACGGTTTTTCCCAGCATGAAACGCTCCTTGCAGCACCACGCGAGGAGCGTAGCGCGGATCAGCCGACGATATCGAGGTCGCTGAAGAAGAACCGGATCTCGTTGGCGGCCGTTTCCGGCGCGTCCGAGCCGTGGACCGAGTTCGCCTCGATCGATTCGGCGAAATCCTTGCGGATGGTGCCGGCCGCGGCGTTGGCCGGATTGGTGGCGCCCATCACTTCGCGATTTCGGGCGATCGCGTCCTCGCCTTCGAGCACCTGGACCACGACCGGCCCGCTGGTCATGAACGCGACGAGGCTGGCGAAGAACGGGCGCTCGCGGTGGACGCCGTAGAACGCTTCCGCCTGGCGCTGGCTCAGATGGGTGCGGCGCGAGGCGACGACGCGCAAGCCCGCCTTCTCGAACCGGTCGACGATCGCGCCGGTCAGATTGCGGCGGGTGGCATCCGGCTTGATGATGGAAAGCGTGCGCTCGACGGCCATGACGAAACTCCAAAGGGATGGGAAAGCGCGCGCCTTATACAAAGCACGCCGCGAGAAGCGCAAGTCGCACGATTGGCGAGTAGTGGCCTAATTTGAGATCGGTGGGCCGTCGCAGAGATTTGGCATGGCGTTCGCGGATGGCATCAATTTGGCGAACTGCTTGGGCGTCATGTGCGGCCACACATGGATGCATTGACCGTCAGTCTGCCACACGTCGCCGGTGTGCTTGTTAACGGCAAGGAATTGCCAATGAGCACTAACATTTGGATCTGGGTTTATCTGTTCGAAATACCAGAAACGCGGGTCCGGATTAGAGGTGAAGGGCACCAGAATGACCGGCCGGATTGGACCTTTTAGCGCTACAGTATCCGCTAGCCGGACGGCTTCGCGATAAGTCACCGGTCCCGTGCTGCCGGTCGAAGCAGCCACGAGCGCCAAAACAATGTAGAGCAATAAATAGCTCACCTCGAGGTCCGCTCCACCAATTTCTGAATCGACCACATCCTAGCAGAAACACCCGCCGCCATGGCAGGCGGCCTACTCCGCCTACCTGTCACTTTGCGGGCGGGTTTTGTAGATCAGGTCGAACGCCTTGAGCGCCGGCGGATATACTGCCTCGTAGGTCCAATTCTGATGTCGCTTGTCGAGGTATTTCGCTACGCCGATCCGCAATCCATTGTGAATGCGGCCCGACTTCTCCAATTGCACCAGGAGCTTCACGGTCGCGGAGACATTCTCCGTGTACAGATAGAGGTTGTATGTGCCACTACCGATGTCATTTCCGTCCAGATCGCAAAGCTCGCCGCACGCCTGGTCGATGCGATTCTCCATCGTCATGTTTTCGATCCCCGAGGTGGCCGCATCGACGAACACTTTAAAGCGTGACTCAGCCGAGGTTGGATCGCCGACCACCCACTGTGCGACGACTTGTGTGTCGTCGGAGCGAATATCTCTCGGCTGAGAGCACGCTGCAAGAACGCAGAGCGATGCAACGATCAGCACGTTTTGGCGCATCAGGCTTGGCCCATAGGCGTATCTTAAGGTGTTGCACTTGGCACCGGGTCTGTCACCCGTCATGCCGCGTGGGCCACCTATTGGAGTCTTGGACATCGGATAGTATGCAACGTGCCTATTTATAGGGAAGTTCGATGGCTGTTTGCCGCCTTGGCGAGAATAGCGACGTTTATGTTTACCAGAGCGTCGAGGGCGGCTTCGATTGCGGCGGATGCATTCTGGGGCGCAATAACTTCAATGCGGCAGACGAAAACGCCATACTCGAACATCTGAAAGAGCATCGGGCTGCAGGTCATAAGGTTCCGAACGAAGCGTTCCGAGAACTCGGAGCGGACTTCAAACCATAACATCGGCCAGGGCTTCTACGGGGCTACGTCATCAGACGAAGTCCAAGCCAAAGCGAAAGAGTTCCAGCTGGCGGCGTCATGACCGGTCCGCCGAAGGGGCGTAGGTTGGACGGTTAGCATGATCGAGGAGGGCGCAAATGAGCCGTTATGTTCGCAATGGTAGAGGCGCTGTCAGGCCGTTTGTCTATGGACGGCTGGACCTGATCGACTTCGTTCAAAACGTATTCGATCCGGTGGAATTGGAGCGCAACACGATCGGAAACGGCTTCCACATTCAGGTGCAGATCGGCGACTCCGTGATCGTGCTGTCTGCGATGGAGCCACCCTTCGCGGAGGCCACGCGGGCGTCGCTCTACGTTTATGTAGACGATGTGGATGCGGCTTACGCGCGCGCGATCGCGGCCGGTGCGACGTCGCTCGGAAAACCTTCGGACCGTCCGTTCCAGGAGCGCACCGCGAGCGTGAGAGATACCTTCGGAAACGTCTGGTATCTCGCCACATATACGGGCGCGTCGCCAAACCCGCCTTGAACCGGCGATCGGCAGCCTACTCGGCGGCGCGCAGATGTTCGGCCACGACGGGCGGAGGACCGGTCAGATGCATCTCGGGTCCCTGTCCTGCGAGTGCGATCCGGATCCGGCAGCGCACGCCTGACGGGTCGTAGCTGACCCTTGTCTCGCCGCCTTCGCCGATCAGGGCTTCGAGCAGACGGCTGCCGAATCCCTTGCGGCTTGGCGGAGACACCGCAGGCCCGCCGCTTTCCAGCCATTCCAGATGCAGCGCTCCGTCACGCACGCTCCAGTCCAGGCTCACGCGGCCTTGCGGCTGCGAGAGCGCGCCATATTTGAGTGCGTTGGTCGCGAGTTCGTGCAGGGTCAACGAAAGCGGCAGCACGTGCTGCGGGGGCACATCGACGGGCGCGCCCGTCTTCTGCATCTGTGCGGGCGGAAACGAATCCAGCGCGCGTTCGATCACGTCGGTCAGGTCCGCGCCGGTCCAAGCGCGCGCCATGAGCAGATCGTGCGCGTGCGCCATCGAATGGAGACGGCGGTCGAGCGCGACGCGCGCCGAGGGAAGATCGGGCGATGCCCTGAGCGTCTGCGCCGCAACCGCCTGGATCGCGGCGAACGTGTTCTTGACCCGGTGATTGAGTTCGTTGAGGAGCAGCCGTTGCAGCGCTTCCGCATGCTTGCGTTCGGTGAGGTCGCGGCTGGCGCCCGCGATCGCCACGGCCTTGCGGGTTCCGTTCACGCCCTCGAATTCGACAAGGCCCCAGGCGCTAAGCCAGAGCCAGCTTCCGTCGAGTTGTTTGACGCGGTATTCGACTTCGTATCGCCCGTCGCCGTCGGGCGCGAGCGCCTTGGCGACCTGGGCCCACATCCGTTCGAGATCGTCGGGATGAAATTTCGCCTTCACGCCCTCTTCGTCGTGGAGGAATTCTTCCTGGGTGAGACCGTAGAGACGTTGCGCGTTGCGATCGTAACGGCAGACGTTGTCCGCGAGCGTGTAGCGCCACGTCCCCATCTTCGAGGCGACCATCGCGAGATCGAAGGTGCGCCGCTGACGCTCCAGCGCGAGGCGGAGATCATGCTCGTCCACGTGACCCTCCACGGGCGAACCGGACAAGAGCGGCGCGGCGGGAATTTCAGGCATCGAGTTTCCGGGGAATCCGTTCTTTATTCTATCAAGGTTCCGGTTCCGGTGCACGTTCGGAAATATCCGGTATCCCGCCACTTGCTTCGCGCGAGATTCATCCAAGTCAGGACTCGTCGAGCAATCGCGGCGGATCGATTTCATCGCAGCTGTCGCACACGATCACGTGCCGCGCGCCCGGCAACCGTCCTTCCTCGACATGAAAGCCATTGGAGAGCCGGATCAATTCCCGCTCTTCGCCATCGCCGTCCCAGACCACCTCGCCCTGTTGGCCGCAATGCGGGCAGGCGAATTTGATGTGCTTGTCGGCCATGATGTTCCGCTGGTTCCGTGAGCAGAACAGAAAGCACCCCTACATTTGATAGTCATTATCAAATGTAGGTTCTGACTCTGTTCATCGTCGAACCGGTGGCATCTGGGTTTGGATATTCAAAGGGTGTTCCACCGTGCGCCTTTTGCCCGGTATTGCGTTGGATTGAAGGCGCGATTCTTTCCGGCCCATTGCTGTTTCCGGCGTTCGGCCCATTATCGGGCTGCGCAGGGCGGCGCCAGGCATGGTCTGGACTTTTCTCGCGGCAACGGGAATCGCGGCAGTAGCGGGCGCGCGCTACTTCATGGCGCGCCACGTCAATCTCTCGGTCGTCATTGCGATTGTCGCGTTCGGTGCCGTGATGATCGTTGCGGCGCTGCTGGAGACCGCGCACTAGCTTTTCTTTGCAACCGGGAATATCGGCGGGGCGCTTCTGTCCCTGGGCACCTTTTAGGCGTGGTTCTGGACCGCCAGTACTACGGCCAGGATCGCCGCCAGTAGAACGAGGGCGGCCGCGAAGGCCATTGCCCTATTGAAGCGAGGACCGCCTCCGGGCGGCAACAGGCCGCGAGGGACAAGGATGGGCATGGCCAGACTCCAGGCTACCCCTCTCAAAGTAGAGCTGCACCCACCGCGCGGCAACCGCTCGCAAGAGACCGCAGATTTCAAACCGAGACACGACCGGCGAACCGGCGTTATGTGAGTTCCATCGGCCGCCGCCGTGTCCTTTCCGTGATAAGGACAGAAGGACCAGTCGGGAGACCCTCATGCATAGCCAGATCCTCGGCGCCTATATCGGCGTTGGCGCGGCGCTGTTCGGAGCCTTCATCGCGATCGCTGTCGCCATCTATGCGAACGTAAGGACGAAGACCCCGACCTGGGCCATTCGCTACACCTTGCGCGGAAGAGAGCCTTTCGAACCGAGACGCCGCCGGCGGCGCCAAAACCACCCTTACGCGGGTTGACTCTCTACAGATCGAATTGCCGCCGCACGCCTGCGGCGAGTTCGCGATAACTGGCGGCGACCGCGAGCCAGCTGTCGCGCAGGGACTCGTTGGCTTTGAGCGCAGCAGCCTGGGCTTCCGCGCGCTCCGCTTTGGCGATGAAGTCGTCGATCCTTCGTTGTTCGAACGGTGGGATCGACATGGAACAATACTCTCGGGTTTTGGCGTTCCGGAAAAAAAAGACCCGGCCTGAGAGGGTTAAAATCCGGCCGGGCCTTCCAATCGGCGAACACGAAAGCACGTCGATCATGGTCACAACGGCAATGTAGCCGCGGCGTTCCCTGCTTAGATCGCACGTCCGCTATCGAGGCGATGAAACGTGCACCATGAGGCAGTACGGCAACACCGTTCGCAGCGAACGCCTTGTCGTACGCGTCACGCGTAAGTCGATGCGGTGACGACCGGAAAGGTTCACGGAACCGTGACCGAACCCGCTTCGCACCGTGTCTGGACCGCGCTGCCGGAAAACACCTGGCCACTATGCGGTCACGCGCTAAGGCGCAGTTTGAAATTAAACGATCGGCCAGAGCCAGAACACCACACCGACCGCAGCGATGAACAACCCGCTCAGGACTTCGCCGTAGTGCTCCAGCGGTCCCAGTTTGACGTTCTCCAGTCCGGCCACGGACGCCACACAAAGCACCACGTAGGTCGCGATCGTGCTGGCGGCGAATACCAGCGACATGACCACGATAAGCCCCCAGCCGAACTTGCCGGCCGCAAAGAAGGCGGGAAGGCCTTCGACCATCGGTGACGATCCGAGAATGAGCATCAGCGCCATGCCGCCGGATTTGTGGTGGTCGTGGTCGTGATGGTGGTAAGCATGGCCGTGGGCGTGTGCGTGTTCATGGGCTTGTTCTTCCCGCATCTCGCGCCAGCCTGAATACGCAACCCAGACTCCGAAACCGATGAGCAATCCGCTGGAGATCATCTCGATCCAATGTCCGAACTTTGCCGCCACCGCCAAACCGGCAACCCATACGGCAAGCCCTAATGCGAGAGTTGAGAGAACGTGGCCGGTACCCGCACCAAGCGCGGCCCGTGCCGTCCGTGCGCGCGACCACCCGCGTTGCCTGGCAAGTAGCGCGATCGGTGCCCAATGATCTGGCACCATCGTATGCAAGACGCCGACAACGCCGACCGCGATCGCAAGCAACAGCGCAGGCGCAGAATTTAGATTTCCGAATAGTGTGTTCACGCTGCGGTCCTGTTTGCCAATTCCCAAACCTCCAGCACCGCGACAAGATCGGACATTTCCAAAACGTGACGCCAGCGGCCATTGCGGGGATGACCTCGCAACCACGCCTGGTCTTATAGTAACACGCGATCGAGTGGGTGCAGACGGAGCCTTGCCTTGGAGGCATCAGACGTTTCGCGCGCGGTGGCTGCGGCCATGGCGGTTGCCTCGGCGCTCGGCCTCGCGGCCGGCGACGCTGCCGTTCTCCAGAACTCGAACAATCTCGCTGTGCGCCTGCTGCCCTGTGACGTCTTTGCCCGGATCGCGCCGCTGGCGCAGCAGCTGGCGCGGTTCGAAGTCGACCTTGCGCAGCGGCTCGCCGCGACCGGAAGTCCCGTGGCTGCGCTTGAGCCGCGCGTGGAGCCGCGCGTCTACGAGCGCGACGGCTTCGCGATCACGTTGTGGACTTACTACGCGTCCGTGACGCCACACGTCGCACCGGCCGATTACGCCAACGCGCTCGCGCGGCTGCATACCGGCATGCGGACGCTCGCGATCGCAGCCCCGCACTTTACGGATCGCGTGGCAGAAGCCGAACGACTCGTTGCCAGCCGCGACCGTACGCCGGCCCTCGCCGCGGAGGACCGCGCGCTTCTCGGCGACATGCTAGGCAGCCTGAGACGAACGATCGTCGGCCGCGGCGTTCCGGAGCAACTGCTCCACGGCGAACCGCATCCAGGCAATGTGCTCGGCACAAAGGATGGGGCGCTGTTCATCGACTTGGAGACCTGTTGCCGCGGTCCGGTCGAATTCGACCTCGCGCACGTGCCGGAAGCGGTGATCGCGCACTATCCGGATGTCGACGAAGCACTACTCGGCGATTGCCGCGCGCTCGTTCTTGCGATGGTCGCGGCATGGCGCTGGGACGCGCGCGACCAATTCCCGAACCGGCAGCGCTGGGCCGAAGACCTCGTCGGCACCTTGCGCAAAGGTCCGCCATGGCCATCGCTCGATGCGATGACACGCCGTCTCGCCGCTTCGTAAAAGCGCGCGGCATCCGCTTCATGCGTTGGCGCGCGGCGTCACGGTCAGGTCGGGCGGGCGCTTACGGCGGATGGGAAGTTGGACGGTGCGCCGAAGAAGCACCAGATCGACCTCACCTTTCCGTTTCCAAGCTCAAGATACTCCACGTTCCGGAATGTTTTGTCGTTCGTGGTCAGACAATCGTACATCACGAACGCTTCGTCGCCGCTCCCGAATATCCGGACCAGGTCGAACTTCTTGATGTGCCCGATCTGGGTGTCCCAGCATTGTTTCTTGAAGGCGGCCTTGCTGATGTGGTCGTCGCCGGCGGCGCTCGAAAAGGTGAAATCGTCCGCCAACAGCATGTCCTCTGCATGCCAGTCCTTGTCATTCCAGGTCTGGTAGTGCCTGCGGATGATCGCTTCGTTTTGCGGACTGAGGCTCTTGTCCGGTTGCGCGCCGGCGGCTTTCGGGGCGAGTGCGGCCGCAGCCAGCACCGAGCCACCCGCGGCGACAAGCGTGCGGCGGGACGTCGTTGTCTTCGTCATAAGCATTCCCCTCTTTGTGCATCGGTTTCGGATCGGCGATGGAATGACCGGCGATCAGCGCTTCTTCGCGCGCTTTGTCTTCGGGCGTGCGAACAGCAATTCGACATAGCGGCGCAGGTGATCGACGCTCGCTTCGGCGACCCCGGCGTTGCCCTTTGCCTTCGCCAGGATGAACGCGCCCTGCAGCACCGCCTGCATGTGAAGTGCGAGGCTTTCGGCCGTCCATGGCGCGCGGATGCGATAGCGTTTGATCGCATCGGCAATGTCGGCCTCCACAGTGGCGGCATGACCGCCGATGGAGGCGTCGCAGGCGTGCCGGATCTCGGGATGAGTCCCATAGACCTCCTGAACCATCGTGCCGGCGAGACAGGTGAACTCGGCAACAGGACCGCGCAGCAGCGCTTTGCGAAAATCGAGATAGCGGAGAACGCGATCGAGCGGATCGGCGAATTGGTGGTAGGGCGCGGCCGCGAAAAGCGTTTCCGAGCCTTCCGAAAAATGCGACGCGGCTGCGACCGCGAGCGAGCCTTTGCTCGGAAAGTGATGAAAGAACGCCCCCTTCGTCACCCCGGCCCTGGCACAGAGCTCGTCTACAGACGTTGCGGCGTAGCCTTTCTCGCGGATTGCCGCGGTGGCCGCATCGAGAAGCTTCGTGCGTGCGCCGCCCGGCGGCGCGTTCGGCTGTGGTTGCATGCTGTGACCATACCGACCGGTTGGTATGTCGTCAAGACCGGAGGCTTTACGCGCGCGCTCCGCGGCGGGCGGTTGCCGGTGTGGGAGCCTGCGCGATACGTATCGCCATCGCCGTCTGCCCGATCCCCACAGACCGGCGCATTTGCCGGAGGTGTGAACTGGATTATTTCGGACAGCTCGAAGCGTTGGCGGCGCAGCAAGGCGGATATTTCTATCCGTGGCGCTCCGCGCTGGGTGAAGGCAACGGCGAAGAAGCCTACACGCAACTCGTCAAGGGTCAGCTCTCGCCGGAAAAGATCGTGCTGGATGCCGGCTGCGGCCACGGCACCGACATGCTGGCGTTTGCGCCCAAGGTGCGGCGCTTCATCGGTTACGACGCAGTGCAGAGCTTCATCGCCATCGCCCGCCGCCGGGCCGATGCGGCCGGATTGACCAACGTGGAATTGGTGTGCGCCAATTCCAGCCCGCGGCTCAACGGCGGTGTGGCGCGCATTCCGGTGCCCGACCAGACGCTGGATCTGATCGTCTCCCGGCGCGGTCCGACGAACTGGATCGCCGACGCCCGCCGCGCCTGCCGCCTTGGCGCGCGGCTTATCCAACTCAATCCGCTGCCAGCGCCCGCGCCCGCCTGGAACGGCGAATTGCCTAGAGCCTTGCGCGCGGCGGAGAGCTCCGCCAATCCCGCGCGCCCCAACCTGGCGGCCGAGATCGAAACAGCGCTGACTGCGGCAGGCCTCAAGCTGGAGACGGGCGAAGTCTTCGACGTGCCGGAAATCTTCCACGAACCGGAAGAGCTTTTCCGCTGTCTCACATTCATGCGCTTCGAACCCGAAACGCCGTCGTGGGACTCAGCGCGCCCGCATTTCGAACGCCTCTTCGCCCGCCACGCCCCGATCGCCCTGCGCCAGCGCCGCTTCCTCTGGACCGCCGTCGTGGATTGAACACGCAACGCGATTGTCATGGCGCGTGAGCTGTTCAGTCCAACGCCGTCATGGCATGGCTGAGCGGAGCGAAGCTCCCGGCCATCCCGCGATGCCGCCGGTGAGCCCTGTCGTGCAACCACGGCGGTTATGGATCGCCGGGACAAGGCCCGGCGATGACGGCTTCTTTAGTGAGAAAGGGCCAGAGCGGAGTGGTGGCCTCAATGGGAACACCAATATGATGTAGGTTTTTAACCTTTACTAAATCCAGTTTTGTTCTATCATTCGCAAATGACAACCGACCCTGAACCTTTCGAAGCCCTCCTGCTGGAGCAGGCCAGGCTTTGCCACGCGGAATTGCGCAACAGCGTCAAAAGCTTGCGCGCCTTCGGGAAGGCCCATCCGCTGGATGACCGGATTCTCAGTCCGTCTGCGGCCCTGACCACCGACCTGCTCGTGCAGCATGTCAGCCAGCTGGCGGACGTCACCACCCGGCTGGCCGCAACCGCGGCGCGGATCAGGGGCAAACCCGCAGCCAAAGACGACTAGTCAAAAACCGAGGTTCAATTCCGACAGAAAATTGCAAAAGTGCGGAAATAAGCGAGAGGAATCAAGCAATGCCTTACAAACGTGGCGCTCCCTTGGGCAACAAAAACAGGCTGATTCACGGCCTTTATAGCCGCGAAATCGCCGAGCGGCGGCGGGCCGTGCGCCATTGCAAACGAATGGCCA
>DASXDS010000020.1:0-25001 GCA_036490455.1 Rhizomicrobium sp. | reverse complement strand
TGGCCATTCGTTTGCAATGGCGCACGGCCCGCCGCCGCTCGGCGATTTCGCGGCTATAAAGGCCGTGAATCAGCCTGTTTTTGTTGCCCAAGGGAGCGCCACGTTTGTAAGGCATTGCTTGATTCCTCTCGCTTATTTCCGTGCTTTTGCAATTTTCTGTCGGAATTGAACCTCGGTTTTTGACTAGTCGTCTTTGGCTGCGGGTTTGCCTCTGATCCGCGCTGCAGCTCGAGATGGCAGAGCTTGGCCTGCTCCAGCAGGAGGTCCTGCAAGGCGTCGGTTTTGGCACCGGTCATCACGAGTACACTCTTGGGGTAAATCTAGAACACTAGAGGACTATGATCAATCGATGTATATTTGTCGAGAAAGCGGGAGCTTCTCCCTTCCTTGACGTATGCTGCCTCGGTCGGTTGGAAGGTGGCCACCATGAACGGCGCGTCCCATCGGTACTTTGCGGAGTTTTCACCGGCGGCGCTTCAACCGCGCCACCCGAGTGCCGATCTCACGCAGCCGCTCTCGTTCTTCACCGGATCGCTGCTGCCTGACGCGACGACATCGCCTATCGACACCAATCAGCCGTTCTATCTGCAGTCTGATGTTGGGGCGGGCGTACTTCCCGATTTTCAGGGTGGGACGCTGCGTGTCGATCAAGCCGGCGCGACGGACAACAACAACTACACGGTCGAGACTTTTGCCACCAACACGATCGATGCCTTTGGGCACACGATCACATTCACCGGCACGTTTTCCGGGGCCGGCCCGCTCACGATCGCGGACAGCGCCGGCGGCGGCGCCGTAATCGTTTCGAACACCAGCGTCCTGGGCGGTACGGTCACGATCGCAAGCGGGGCGACCCTCCAATGGGGCGACGCTAGTGGCGGGTTCTTGCTCAGTTCCGGAAATAGCCTGACTGACGATGGTTCGCTGGTCATGAACTTCGGAGGCAACGGTCTCAGCGACACGCTTCAAATTTCCGGCTCGGGCAAGCTAACGCTCCAGTCCGGATCGCTGACCGATGAGGGCGTCAGCACCTATACCGGCACTACACTCGTCGACGCGGGCGCGATCTTTCTCATGACCGATTCGGCCTCGATCGCAGATTCGTCCGTTCTCGCCGACAACGGCAAGTTCGACATCTCCGGTATGACGGTGGGGGTCTCGATCGACAGCCTGACGGGATCAGGTCTCTTCAGTCTGGGCGGGGTAACACTCACCATCTCCAGTGCTTCCAGCACCTTCTCCGGCGTCCTCGCCGATGACGGCGTTTTTGGCGGCACCGGTGGCAGCCTGACCATCGCCGCCGGTACTGAGACGCTCACTGGGACCAACACCTTCACCGGCGCGACGACGATCGATGCCGGCGCCGTTCTGCAGCTCGCGGGGCACGGCACGGTCGCGGGAGATGTTACCGACAACGGATCGATCCTCTTCGCTTATTCGGGCGCGGTGACGGCCGGCAACAATTTCTCCGGCAGCGGCAGTGCCGAAATCGCGGCTGGCACGGCAATCTTGACAGGCCTTGGCACCCTGGGCGGCACGGTGACGGTCGACAACGGCGCGACACTTCAATGGGGCGATGGCAATCCTGCATTCCTGGTCGGCGGCGGCAATATTGTGGTCGACAACGGTGCTCTTGTCCTGGATTTCGCCGGCGGTGGGATAGGTGGCGCTATTCCGATCTCGGGCTCGGGCAACTTAACGATCGAGTCCGGCTCGTTGAACAACAATGGTGCCAGCACCTATACTGGCACCACCTCAATCGGGTCTGCCGGGTTACTCGCGCTCACAAGCGGAGGTTCGATCGCCAACTCGTCGATTGTCGCCGACAACGGCAAGTTCGACATTTCAGGCGAAACAGCCGGGGCATCTATCACCGCCCTCACAGGTTCCGGGTTTGTGAGTCTGGGCGCTCAGATGCTCACGATCACCGATGCGTCGGGAAGCTTCTTCGGTGTGTTCGCAGATGGTGGGTTGTCCAACGGAACGGACGGCAGCCTGACCATCGCTGGCGGGACGCAGACGCTCTCCGGAACCAGCACCTTCACTGGCGCGACGACGATCGATCCGGGCGCAACCTTGCAGCTCGGCGCCGGCGGCACCACCGGGTCGGTGGCCGGATCGATCGCCGACAACGGTCTGGTCCGTTTCGATTATTCTGGCGCAGTGACGGTGAGCAACACCTTCTTCGGCAGTGGCAATGTGCAAGTTGTCGCCGGCACCGTGATCGAGACCAGCGCTAGCGAGGTGGGCGGCTCGCTAACGATCGACAAGGGCGCGACCCTTCAATGGGGCAATGGCGTCCCGGCTTTCCTGGCCGGCGCCAGCGTGATCGACAACGGCGCGTTGGTCTTGGATTTCGGCGGCGGCGCGGTTGACACCAGTCTCTCGATCTTCGGTTCCGGCAAGCTCATCCTCGAATCCGGTTCGCTCTTTGCTTTCGGCGCCAATACCTACACCGGCAACACGATCATCGATGCTGGTGCACTTTTGGCGATAGACGGCAGCGGTTCGATCGCCAGCTCTTCGGTTGTCGCCGATGCGGGAAAGCTCGACATTTCGGCCACAACGGTAGGGACTTCGATCACAGCCCTCACGGGTTCCGGTGTGGTAACCCTAGGCGGTCAGACGCTTACCATCACCAAAGCCTCCGGAACGTTCTCCGGAGCGATGGCGGACGGAGGCGGTTCGGTAAGCGGAACGGGTGGAAGTCTGACCGTCGCGGCGGGCACCGAGACTCTCACCGGGACCAACACGTTCACCGGCGCAACGACAATCAACACCGGCGCGACTCTTCAACTCGGCACGGGCGGTACCGCAGGAACAGTGTCGGGATCTGTCGTGCTGGATTTCTCGGCAAAATTGCTCGTCGACCACTCTGCCGCCGGTTCGGAAACACTCGCCCTCACCTTGGGAGGCAGCGACGTCGTGGCCGGCGGCAAGGGTTCGGAAACATTCCTGCTTGCGCCAGGCGATCTCGACAATAGCGACGTACTCAACGGCGGCAAGGGCACCGCGATAGACCGGCTAGTATTCGATATGGCCGGGACGGTCGCGTCTTCGGCATTCGCCCATGTCAGCCACATCGAAGAACTGGTGCTCGCAAATGGCACCAACGCGATCACGTTGACCGATGCGATGGTGGGCTCGGCGGACGACAATCATGTGCTCACCGTCATCGGAGGCACCGGCGATGACACCGTGAATGCTGCCCCTGTGCTGACAGTGGGCAATAGCGTGCGTGTCTCTGGAGGCGACGGCAACGACACACTGACCGGCGGCAGACAGGCGGACACACTAAACGGTGGGGCCGGAAACGATACACTGTTCGGCAATCTTGGCGACGACATCCTGCTGCCAGGACCGGGGAACGATACCGTCAATGGGGATGCAGGGAACGATCTCATCCGGGCCGGCAACGCCTTCACCGCAGCCGACAGATTCGACGGAGGAGTAGGCACAGACACCCTTCAGCTCGATGGCGACTATTCCGCCGGGGTGACGTTTCTCAAAAAGACGCTGGTGAACGTCGAGATAATCCAGCTGGTCAATGGCTTCAGTTATAAGCTCACCACTGTGGACGCCACGGTGGCGTCCGGTGAGACCATGACCGTCGACGGCAGCGCACTGACTGCAGGCCACGTTCTGATCTTCAATGGCGCCGCGGAGACCGACGGCAGCTTTGTGCTCCATGGCGGGGCAGGCAACGACACGCTGATCGGTGGCGTACAGGCGGATACGCTGATAGGCGGAGGCGGCGCGGATGTTCTAACACCGGGCGGTGGCGGCGACATAATCGCCTACAAAAAAGCCAGCGATTCCACGAGCGTCCAATACGACACCGTGCATGGGTTCTCTTTTGCGCAAGACAAATTCGACATCCCCGGCAGCGGAACGCCGATCACCGGCATCGATGCTGCGATCGCCACCGGCGCGCTGTCGACGGCAACTTTCGATCACGATCTGGCGGCAGCATTGTCCGGCCATCTAAAGGCCGGTCATGCCGAACTCTTCACTCCCACCAGCGGGACACTGGCGCATCAGACGTTTCTGGTGATCGATCTCAACGGCACCGCCGGCTACCAGGCCAATGCCGATCTCGTCATCCACCTCATCGGCCAGACAGGGACGCTGGCGGTGTCGGATTTCATCTGAGGCGCGTGGACGAACTAGGCTAAGCCGCAAGCTGGAGCCACAAAGGGGCATCGCCGAGTTCTGTCGCGACGAACGTCGCGTGGGCGGCGGCTTCCTCTGCGGTGAGGCGCGGCGGGAGCGGATCGGGGCGCGGACGGGCGGCGCGGATCTCCACCACCGTCGCATCGAGATCGCCCGGCGTGAGCGACAGCAGCTTCTGCCGCCCGCCCACCAGTTCGAGATAGACTTGCGCCGTCAGTTCCGCGTCCAGCAGCGCGCCGTGCTTGGCGCGCACCGACAGGTCGATGTTGAAGCGCTTGCACAATTCATCGAGCGAATAGCGCACGCCCGGAAGCTTGGTCTTCGCGATCTCGATCGTGTCGATGGCGCGGCCATAGGACAAAAGCGCGTGGCCGGTGCGGTTGAGCTCGTGGTTCAAAAATTTGATGTCGAACGACGCGTTGTGGATGACGAGCGGCGAGTCGCCGATGAAGGCGAGCAACTCCTCCACGATCTCCGAGAACAGCGGCTTGCCTTCGAGAAATTCGTCGGTGATGCCGTGCACCCGCTGCGAGTCGAGCGGCACCAAGCGTTCGGGATGGACATAGAACTGCTTCGAAACGCCGGTCGGAAAATGATCGATCAGCTCGACGCAGCCGATCTCGATGATGCGGTGGCCGTCGGCCGGATCGAGGCCCGTGGTTTCGGTATCGAGGACGATCTCACGCACCGATCGTGCCCTCGCGCCGGCGTTTCCGGAGTTCTTCGACGATCATCTTCACCTGGTCGCGTGCATGGTCGAGCCCCTGGTCGGTGACCACGACGAAATGGGCCTTGGCGCGCTTTTCCTCGTCCGGCATCTGGCGCGCAAGGATGCTGTCGAGCAGTTCAACCGACATACCGGGCCGCGCGAGCACGCGCTCGCGCTGGATATGCGATGGCGCGGACACCACAACGACTGCATCCATGCGCGCGTGACCACCGGTTTCGAACAGCAGCGGCACATCGTGCACCACCATGTCCGCGCCCTCGGCGATTGCCTTTTCCAGGAAGGCACGGTTTTCCGCGCCGACCAGCGGATGCACCAGCGCATTCAGCTTCGCGTAGGCTTGCGGATCGTCGACCACCATCTGGCGCAGTGCGACGCGATCGACCTTGCCGTCCTTCACCGCGCCCGGGAATGCGTCCGCGATCACCGGCACCGCGGCGCCGCCGGTGTCGTAAAGCCGCGCCACCGCGGCATCGGAATCATGCACCGGTATGCCGAGCGCCGCGAACATCTTCGCCGTCTCGCTTTTGCCCATGCCGATCGAGCCGGTGAGACCGATGAGAAGCGGACGCTCAGCCATGGAGCGCCGCCTCCAGCAATTTTCGCAGGGCCGGCGTCACCTTCGGGCGAACCCCGAAGAACGCTTCGAACGACGGGACGGCCTGGTGCATCAGCATGCCTAAGCCGTCGACGGTCCTGTGGCCTTGGGTGCGGGCGTATTTCAGCAAATCGGTCTCGAGCGGGTTGTAGACGATGTCGCAAACCGCAGCCGATTTGGGAAGCGCCTCAAGCGGGATATCCAGAGGCGCGTTGCCATGCATCCCGGCGCTCGTGGCGTTCACCAGCAGTGCGGCGTCATCCGTCGCATCGACCCGGTCCACGACCGTGAGCTTTGCCTGCACGAACGGTTTCATGGTGGCGGCCAGCATCTCGGCGCGGTGGCGAACGCGGTTGACGATGCGGATCTCCACAGCCCCCAGGGACGACAGTGCCAGCACCACCGCGCGGGCGGCGCCGCCGGCGCCCAGCACCACCGCGGCCTGGTTTCGCACCACCTTCGCGCCGAGCGCCTGTTTCAGCGCGGCGGCAAAGCCGGGCGCGTCGGTGTTGCGGCCGAGAATCCGGCCCTCCCGGAACACCAGCAGATTGGCCGCACCCGCCGCCCGGGCCGCGTCGTCGACCTCATGCGCCAGCGCGAACGCAGCCTCCTTGTGGGGAACGGTGACATTGATCCCGGCAAAGCCGATGGCCTGAAGCGCGTTCAGTACGGAGGCGAAACCTTCGCGGCTGACCGGCATCGGCACATAGGCACCGTCAATCTTGTGTTTTGCCAGCCAATGGCCGTGCAGCCGTGGCGAAAGCGAATGCGCCACCGGCCATCCGGCGATCCCGGCCAGTCTTGCGGCACCGGTGAGGTTCATTTCGGCAACGCATCCAGTTCGCGCAGCTGTGCCAAGAGCGGCAGCAACGGCAATCCCAGGACGGAAAAATAGTCACCATCGACCCGCTCGAAAAGCTGTGCGCCCAAGCCCTCCAGCCGATAGCAGCCGACGCCGCGGAACAGCTCTTCGCCCTCGCGCGCGAGATAATCGTCAAGGAAGGTTTCGCTCACGGCGCGCATCCGGAGCCGTACGCGTCCGGTGTGGCGCCAGATTGCCGCGCCGTTGCGCGCCAGCACCGCCGCCGAGATCAGCTCGTGCTTCTTGCCCGACAACCGCTGCAACAGCGCTTTCGCCGATGCCCGATCCGGCATCTTGCTGATCAGCTCGCCTTCGAAATCGAGCACCTGGTCGGCGCCGAGCACCAGCGCACCGGGCGCATTGGCGGAAATGCGCAGCGCCTTCAGTTCCGCAAGCGCGCCGGCGATCTCACCCGGCTTGGCCTTTTCGGCGAGGAGCGATTCCTTCACCGCATCCTCATCGACATGCGCTGGGCGAATCTCGAACGGCACGCCGGCATCGCGCAGCATCCGGGCGCGGGAAATGCTGGCGGACGCGAGGATCAGGCTCACGCTGTCTTGCCGCGCTCGCTGAGCAGGTTCATTACCGCCGCGGCCGTTTCTTCGATCGAGCGGCGCGAAACGTCGATCACCGGCCACTCCTGCTGTTCGAACAGTTTGCGTGTGGCCGCGACTTCGGCGCGCACGACCTCCAGATCGACATAACCGGTATCGCGGATCTCGCCCAGGGTGGTCAGCCGGTTGCGGCGCACCTGCACCAGCCGGTCAGGCGAGGCCCACAAGCCTACGATCAGCGGCATGTTCGCGCCCTGGAGTTCGACCGGCAGCGGAACGTTCGGCACCAGCGGCACATTGGCGGCGCGAACGCCGCGGATCGCAAGATACACGCAGGTCGGGGTCTTCGAGGTGCGGCTCGCGCCGACGAGGATCACTTCCGCATCGCCGATGGTGTCGAGCGATTGCCCGTCGTCATGCGCGATCGAGAAATTCAGCGCTTCGATGCGCCGCAGATATTTCTGGTCGACATCATGCTGGCCGCCAGGGCGGTGGGTTTCGGCGGCGCCGGCACCCAGGAACTGGCGCATCACGGCGATCGGGGTTTCGAGCACGTCGTAGGACGGCAGGGACAGCTGGCCGCACTGCTTGAGCAATTCCTGGCGCAGCTCAGGATTCACGAGGGTGAAGAACACCAGTCCTGGCTCCGCGGCGATATGCTCGACCGCGCGCTGCAGCTGGCGCTGGCTGCGGACCAGCGCATAGAAATGCTCATGCACCACGACGCCTTCGAATTGTGCAAGCGCCGCGCGCGCGATCGCATTCAGCGTTTCGCCGGTGGCGTCGGAGACAAGATGCACATGGTATTCCTGACTCACAAAATCCTCACACCCGTGTTCGCAGGCCTTCTCTTTGCCCACATGACGCGTGCTTGCCAAGCGCAAAGCGGGATAGGGGCGAATGGAGGTTAGCGGAATCCGGATGGCTGTGCGTTCGGCGGTCGAAGCGACTAAACGCCCGACCCTTGAGTCTCAGGGTGTTGCGGCCTAGAGGAAGACCGTTCCACCGATCCATCCACAAATCACAGCCCTTACATCATCGTCATCATCTTTAAGGAATCTTCTATTGTTTGAAGAAAGAAAATTCCTTCGGGTTCTTTCGAAACAGAGCGTTTCGCCGCCGCCGGTCTGGCTGATGCGCCAGGCAGGCCGCTATCTGCCGGAGTATCGCGAACTCCGTACCAAAGCGGGTTCGTTCTGGACGATGGCGATGACGCCGGAACTGGCCTGCGAGATCACGTTGCAGCCGATCCGGCGATTCGGTTTCGATGCGGCAATCCTGTTCTCCGACATTCTGGTTGTTCCGTTCGCCTTGGGTCTACCGGTTACGTTTGTGGAAGGCGAAGGGCCGCGTCTGCCGGCGATCAATTCGGTGGATGGTTTGATTCGCGATCCGCAAGCTTGGCTGGAGGCTCTGCGGCCTGTGTATGACGGGCTTGCGATGACGCGCGCGAAGCTCGATGCACAGACACCGCTGATCGGATTTGCCGGCGCGCCATGGACGCTTGCGACGTATATGGCAGCAGGGCGCGGTAAGGATGAACAGCGCGCCGCGAAGCTGTGGGGCTATGGCGATCCACTGAGCTTCGATGCGCTTTTGGATATCCTTGTGGAGTGTGTCGCGTTCCATCTGATCCGCCAGCTCGAAGCGGGCGCCGACGCGGTGCAGATATTCGACAGCTGGGCTTCGGGCCTGCCGGCCGCGATGTTCGAATGCTGGGTGATCGAACCGACGCGACGCATTGTGGAGAAAGTACGCACAGCGCATCCCGACGCGAAGATCATCGGCTTCCCGCGCGCGAGTACCCTGGAAGGTTACGAGCGCTATGCGCAAGCGACGAAGGTCGATGCGATCTCCATCGATACCGCGGCGCCGATCCACTGGGCTGTGCGGACGCTGGGCGGCGGTTTCGCGCTTCAGGGCAACCTCGATCCCATCGCGCTGATCGCCGGTGGGGATGCGTTGCTGCGCGCCACAGACGAAATCCTGGACGCGACGCGCGGACTGCCGTTCGTGTTCAACCTCGGTCACGGCATCCTGCCCGATACGCCGATTGCGCATGTGGAGCAATTGCTCACACGCATCCGGAGCGCGCGGTGAAGCTTGCCGTGGTGTTGTTCAATCTCGGCGGGCCAGATTCGCCCGACGCGGTCGAACCGTTCCTGAAGAACCTGTTTTCCGATCCGGAAATTCTTTCCGTGCCAGGTTTTGTGCGGCGGCCGCTGGCGAATTTCATCGCGCGGCGGCGGGCGCCGGTGGCGCGCGCGATCTACGACAAGATCGGCGGGCGGTCGCCGATCGTCGAGGAAACGGAGACGCAGGCACGCGCGCTCGAAGCCGCGCTGGCAGCGCACGGCCATGAGGCGCGTGGGTTCATCGCGATGCGTTGCTGGAAGCCGTTCAGCGACGATGCCGCACGCGCCGTGAGCGCTTGGGCGCCGGAGCGGATCGTTCTGTTGCCGTTATATCCGCAGTTCTCGACCACCACGACATTGTCGTCTCTCGTCGACTGGACGCGCGCAGCACGCGAGGCAGGATTGAGCGCGCCCACCCATCGTGTGTGCTGCTATCCGTGGGAAGACGGCTTCGTTACGGCTGCGGCGGACTCAATCCGCGAGACATTCGCGCGCGTGCGGCAGGATCGGAGCTATCGCCTGTTGCTGTCGGCCCATGGCCTGCCGGAGCGCACCATCGCCCGGGGCGATCCCTATCGCTGGCAGGTCGAACAGACAGCGGCGGCGATTGTCGCCAGGCTCGCGATCCCCGGTCTCGACTGGCAGGTCTGTTATCAAAGCCGCGTCGGTCCGCTCAAATGGATCGGGCCGGCAACCGATGCGGAGATTCGCCACGCCGGCGCCGAAGGCAAGAGCGTCATCGTGGCGCCGATCGCATTCGTGTCGGAGCATTCCGAAACGCTGGTCGAGCTCGATATCGAATACGCCCATCTCGCGCGACAAGCCGGCGTGCCGGATTATCTGCGCGCGCCGACGGTCGGTCACCGTGCCGCATTCATCGAAGGGCTCGCGGCTCTAGTCAGTGCGGCTGCGCTTCGCCAAACTCCCGTGACCTGCGGCGAGGGACGCATCTGTCCGGCGCAGTTTGCGCGCTGCGGGTATTGAGGAAGCGATGATCCGCGACACGCTCGCCAGCTACAGCGACTGGATCAAGGCGTTTCACGTCATCGCAGTGATCGCATGGATGAGCGGCATGCTCTATCTGCCGCGGCTGTTCGTCTATCACACCCAGGTCGCGCCCCACACGCCGGAGTCCGAGCGCTTCAAGGTGATGGAGACCAAGCTGCTGAAGGTGATCGTCAACCCGTCGATGATCGCGGTGTGGCTGTCCGGTCCGCTGCTGGCTTGGGTGACAGGCGCGTATCTCGATGTCTGGCTGCAGATCAAGTTCGTCTTAGTGCTCTTGTTAAGCGGCGCGCACGGCTTCTTCGTGCGCTGCTGGCGCGATTTTCAGAACGACGCCAACACCCGGCCCGAACGTTTCTTCCGCATGGTCAACGAGATCCCGGCGCTGTTGATGATCTTCATCGTGATCCTTGCGGTGGTTAAACCTTTTCGCTAGCGGGCCCATTGAACCGCGTTTGCAAAGCCCCCAAATCACGGTATAAGGCGTTCAGTTCCCCAACGATGCCGCCGCAGCCCACGTCACAACGCGCGAGGCTGAACCCGGTCCAGGACCGGCGTGGTGTCCGAAATCGACCTCCCTTTTAATCCGCCGGTCCGGCTTTGAGGCTGTCTCGCGGAGAGAATGTCCATCCCCCCATGTTCCAGTATCAGGTGTAGTTCCCCATGACGCTTCAGGAAGGCCTGCAGGAAATGAAGCTGCAGGATCTCAAGTCCAAATCCCCCACCGACCTTCTTCAATTCGCAGAGGATCTCGAGATCGAGAACGCCTCGTCCATGCGCAAGCAGGACATGATGTTCGCGATCCTGAAGGAACTTGCCGACCGGAACGTGGAGATCATCGGAGCCGGGGTCGTGGAAACCTTGCCGGATGGTTTCGGCTTCCTGCGCTCACCGGAATCCAATTACCTGGCGGGCCCGGACGACATCTACGTCTCGCCTTCGCAAATCCGCCGCTTCGGCCTGCGCACCGGTGACACGGTCGAAGGCCCGATCCGTTCGCCCAAGGACGGGGAGCGTTATTTCGCGCTTCTGAAGGTCTCGACGATCAATTTCGAGGACCCGGAGAAGATCCGCCACAAGGTGGCGTTCGACAACCTGACGCCGCTCTATCCCGACGAACGCTTCACGATGGAGCTGCCCGATCCGACGGTGAAGGACCGCACCGGCCGGGTGATCGATATCGTTTCGCCGCTGGGCAAGGGCCAGCGCTGCCTGATCGTGGCGCCGCCGCGCGTCGGCAAGACCATCATGATGCAGAACATCGCCAAGGCGATCTCTGCCAACCATCCGGAAGTCTATCTGATCGTGCTTCTGATCGACGAGCGGCCGGAAGAAGTGACCGACATGCAGCGCACGGTGAAGGGCGAGGTGATCTCCTCGACCTTCGACGAGCCGGCGACGCGCCACGTGCAGGTCGCCGAGATGGTGATCGAGAAGGCCAAGCGCCTTGTCGAGCACAAGCGCGACGTCGTGATCCTGCTCGACAACATCACGCGTCTCGGCCGTGCCTACAACACCGTCGTCCCCTCATCGGGCAAGGTGCTGACCGGCGGTGTCGATGCCAACGCGCTGCAGCGGCCGAAGCGGTTCTTCGGCGCGGCGCGCAACATCGAAGAGGGCGGTTCGCTCACCATCATCTCGACCGCGCTGATCGATACCGGCAGCCGCATGGACGAAGTGATCTTCGAAGAGTTCAAAGGCACCGGCAACAGCGAAATCATCCTGGACCGCAAGGTTGCGGACAAGCGCGTGTGGCCGGCGATCGACATCCTCAAATCCGGCACCCGCAAGGAAGAGCTGCTGGTCGACAAGGGTACGCATGCGAAGATGATCGTGCTGCGCCGCATCCTGGCGCCGATGGGCACGGTCGACGCGATCGAGTTCCTGCTCGACAAGCTGCGCACCTCGAAGACCAATTCGGACTTCTTCGACAGCATGAACACGTAAGGTTCGTACAGAGCCGCAAAGATGCAGAGCCGCCGGGCGACCGGCGGCTTTTGCGTTTCTGCTGGTGAGCGGTGAAGCAGACAAATGACTCGCGCAGAGGCGCAGAGGGATGTTGGAATGTCGGATCCGCACCCAGATAAGAGTATTCTCTGCGACCTCAGCGCCTCTGCGCGAATCTTTGTTTAAGCGATCATCCATGGCCGCATCACTTGGTTCCATCGTAATTCTCACCGGTCCACCGGGCGCTGGAAAATCCACGGTCGCGCCGATGTTGGCTGACACGTCGGACGTGCCGTCGGTGCATCTCCACACCGACAATTTCTACACCTGGATACGCAAAGGTTATATCCCGCCTCACCTGCCGGAATCGCATGCGCAGAATCAGGTTGTGATCGGCGTGATCGTCGAAGCGGCGATGGGTTATGCGCGCGGCGGGTACGACGTCTATCTCGACGGAATCGTCGGGCCTTGGGCGCTCGAACCCTTCCATGCCGCGCGCGATCGAAACGGTGTCGACATGCGCTATATCGTGTTGCGGCCGGGAGAAGACATCGCACTGCGGCGCGCGAAGCTACGCGACACGCCCGGCATCAAGGAGTCCGGCCCGATCCGCAACTTGTGGCAGGCGTTTGCCGATCTCGGCCCCCTTGAGACACATGCGATCGACACCAGCGGCGTCGATGCACAGCAGACGGCGACAGCCATCGCCGAACGTCTGCGTGCCGGGGATTTTCGGCTCTGCTGATAACGGCGCGGCTGTCAGGCGACGGTCTTCATCTTTAAACTCATGCGCCATGCGGTTTGTCTTGCTCCACAGTCCTCTGGTTGGGCCGGGCACCTGGCGGCTTCTGCTTCCGGTGCTGCAGGCGGCCAGGCATGAGGTTGTCGTTCCCGATCTTCGCCCGGCGATGCAGGGATCGGGTCCGTACTATCCAGCACTGATCGGTATCGTGCATCGGGCGGTGCGCGATCTCCCGGCCGAGCGGACGGTGTTCGTCGCGCACAGCGGTGCCGGCACATTGATCCCGTATGTCGCCGCGGACGGTTTCGCGATCCTTCTCGACGCGCTGTTGCCGCACCCGGGCCGATGCTGGTTCGACACCGCGCCGGAGGTGCTGCGGACGCAATTGCTCGCGAGCGTGCGAAACGGCCGCGTGCCGCCGTGGCATCGCTGGCGGCCGAATGGAGTGCTGGAGCCTCTTTTAGGCGATGCTTATGACGGCTTCGCGGCGGAGGCGGACGACCTGCCTCTCGGCTATTTCGAGGAAAGCGCGCCTGGCGATGTACCGGTGCTGGTACCGGAGCGCTGTGCCTATCTGCAAGTGAGCCCGTCCTACGACGCGGAAGCCGCGGAAGCGAAAGCTCGCGGCTGGCGCACGGCCTATTTGTCGCTCAATCATCTCGCAATGTTGACGCACTCCGATGAAGTCGGTCGCGCGCTGAATGCTCTTGTCCGGACTTTCGCCGGTTGGATTGAGACGTGAAAGGATTCTTATAAGGGTCGTAGATCGCTACCGGTTGTGGCGATTTTCCGCGCCGTGATCGCCGAGCCAGTCCATCAGCGCCAGCAGCAGGCCGGTGACCACGAAGGTGCCGTGGATCGCAAGCTGCCATGCAAGCGCGGTCTTGTCGGTCGTATTGATCGACATGAACGCTTTCAACAGATGGATCGCGGAGATTGCGATGATCGAAGCCACTAGCTTGAGCTTCATGTTGCTGAAATCGACGCGCCCCATCCAGGCCGGACGATCGGGGTGATTTTCCACTTCCAGCTTCGACACGAAGTTCTCGTAACCTGCGAACGTCACCATCAACAACAGGTTACCGGCCAGCGACAGATTGATCAGACTCAAGACCCAAACGAGAGCATGGGTTTCGTCCAGAGCCTGGAGCTGGGATACCTCTGCGAGCAATTCCCTGGCGAAAACAACCAGAAGTGCCAAAAGCGCCAGCACAAGACCGACATAGAACGGCGCCATGAGCCAGCGGCTGGCGAACAGGGTGTTCTCGAATCCGCGCTCGAAACGGTTGCCGGTCATGACATTCCCTCCAGATTCGGTCACCGATCTTTAACGGCGGTCGCGGCACAGTAGAACGCTTCCAATATTGACCCTCGCGCGCGCCGGGCGGAGACTGACAAAAACCGAGGAATTGTCACCATGTCCGAACACGACCGCGCAGAATTCAAAGCCATGGCGGAAGGCACCCGCGAAGACTGGATGAAGATCGCAGCCGCTTCGGTGGACTTCAATCGCGATCTGCCCAATCGCGTGATCGCCCATCTCAAGATGCTCGAGGGCGATTGCGGCGGGTTCGCCGTCGACCGGCTCGAACATTCGCTGCAGTCGGCCACGCTCGCCCATCGCGACGGCATGGATGAAGAATACGTCGTGTGCGCGCTGCTGCACGACATGGGCGACATCCTCGCATCGGCCAATCACGCCGAACTCGGCGCCACGGTGCTGCGGCCGTTCGTATCGGAAGAGAACTGGTGGATGATGAACCATCACGGCATCTTCCAGGGCTACTACTTCTTCCACTATCTCGGCCTCGACCGGAACATGCGCGATCGGTTCCGCGACCACCCGAATTTCGCGCGGACCGCGATGTTCTGCGCCCGCCACGACCAGAATGCCTTCGATCCGAATTACGACACGATGCCGCTGGACGCGTTCGTGCCGATGGTGCAGCGGGTGATGGCGCGCCCGAAGCATTCGATCTACATGCGCGAAGAACAGAAGACAGCGGCGGAGTAATGCGTAGATGACGGGCGGTAAGCTCGAAACCAACAGGCGCCTGCTCGAACGCATCCTCAAAGCCTATGGCGAGGGCGATCTCGAGCGTGTCGTCTCGTGGATCGACGACAACGTCACCTGGATGGTGCACACCTTGCCCGGTCACTACCGTTTCGGCGGACCGCGGCGCGGCCATCTTGGCATGTCCGAAGTTTGGGCGATGATCGCCACCTATTTCACGATGGAGCGCTACGATTCGCGCGAGATCGTGGGCGAAGGCGACGTCTTGTGGTCGACCAACGAGCTCACGGTGCTGGTGCGCAAATCGGGCAAGCGCGTGATGCTGCGGCTGGTCAATCGCTGGGAGTTCAGGGACGGCAAGGTCATCTTCTGCGACGAATATTTCGACACTGCCGGCGCACTGGCGCAGCAGGATCGCATCCCCGAGGAAGTGCCCGACGAAGGCGGCACGCGGGAGTAGCCGCACAAGAGCGGTATTTACGGAATCAGCACCGTGGCGCCCGTTGTCTGGCGGCTGTGCAACGCCTCGTGTGCCTTGCGCGCATCCGACAGTTTGAAACGCTGGTGGATCGTGATCTTCACCGCGCCGGACGCCATCACGGCGAACAAATCGTCAGCCGTTTCCTGCAGTTCCTCTTTGGTGCGGATGTAGCTCGCGAGCGTCGGGCGGGTCAGATACAGCGAACCTTTGGCCGAGAGAATACCGGGTTCGAACGGCGGCACCGCGCCGGAGGAGTTGCCGAAGCTCACCAGCATGCCGCGTACCGCGAGACTGTCGAGCGAGCCGGCGAAGGTCTCCTTGCCGGTCGAGTCGTAGACCACCGGCACGCCCTCGCCTTTGGTGATCTCGCGCACGCGCTTGACCCAGTCTTCGGTGCTCGTATTGAGGACGTGAGCGCAGCCGTTCTCTTTCGCGAGCACGATCTTTTCGTCCGAACCCACGGTGCCGATGACGGTGACGCCCAGATGCTTCGCCCATTGCGAGGCGATCAGTCCGACACCGCCGGCTGCCGCATGCCACAGAACCGTCTGCCCCGCTTTCACCGGATAGGTGCGCTTCAGCAGGTATTGCGCGGTCATCCCTTTCAGCATGGCGGCTGCGGCGGTCTCGTCGCTGACACCGGCCGGCAATTTCACCAGCCGGTCGGCCGGAACGTTGTTGGCTTCGGCATAGGCGCCCATCGCGCCGGCATAGGCGACGCGATCGCCAATCTTGAGCGACGTCACGCCCTCGCCCACCGCTTCGACTTCGCCCGCCGCCTCGCTGCCGAGGCCGCTCGGAAGCGGCAGTTTGTAGAGACCGCTGCGGTGATAGGTGTCGATGAAGTTCACGCCGACTGCGGTGTGCTTTACCCGCGCCTGGCCCGGACCCGGTGGCTGCAGATCGACATCGACCCATTCCATCACGTCCGGTCCGCCGGTTCGGGAAATCCGTATAGCTTTCATTGTGCTGTCCTTCGCGGTTATCCGGCGTGACGTGCTTCGCCGTTGGGTCCCGGCGTCGCATAGAGCAGGCGGCAACGGCCCTGTGGGATCACCCGGTGCCAGACGCCGCGCGGGACGATGTGAGCCTGACCGGCATCGACCGTCACGGCCGCTTCGCCGTCACATTCCACCACGATGCGACCGTCGAGGACGACGATCAACTCGTCGCCATCGGGATGCATCTCGCCGTTGTGCGGCGCCGGGCGATCGGTTTCCCAGATGCCGATGCTGTAGCCATCGATGCGCTGCGGCGGTCCGGGCCGGTTGGCAACGGTTTCCAGCGCGCTTTCGCGCAAGGTGACGAAGCTTTTCGCCATGTCGATGACCGCATGCTGCATCGCCGCCGTCCTTTTCGAGGAAGGCAAATTTGGCGCGCGGGCGAAACGGTAGCAATGCCCATTTCGCGAACCGTTACGGCCGATGTAAATCGAGCCGTGGCAGCATGGCCTTGTCCAGCGCGTCGTATTGCGTTTTGCGGAAGCCGGTTTTCGGGCCGCTCGTGCTGTCGAACTCCATCAGGGTGTCGTTCGCCGGCGTATAGGCGGTCCAGCCGGGATTACCGGTCTTGGCGAAGGCTACCCATGCGGCATGCATCTCGGTCTCGACCGTCGAGTCTTCCGGCGTCGGCTGGATGTTGAAGCGCGCGGTGATTGTACTGAGGGTATCGAAGACGAACGGGATCTCCGATCCGTGCCGTGCGCCTTCCACGCGACCGCGCATGAGAGTTGGCACGTAAGAGAAATGATAGAGCCAGGACGGTGCGCCGGTGGAGGCCTGCGCTGCGGTCCAGTGTGCAGGCGCACCCATCGCGAAATCGGTGAACACCGCTTCTGCAAGCGCTTCGTCGTTCGTGGTTTCGCCACCGTAGATTGCACGTTCTGCCGGCGTGAGACGATTCAAAATGTTTGCTGCGGGAATCGAGAACGATTTCATCAGCGACGCTTCGAAGCTGTTCGAGCCGATCAGCAGCGGTACGTCAATCGCATGCCCCGACGCAAACGCCTGTGCCGGTGTTTCGGGGATCAGACGGCCATCGACGAATGGGCCGAAGCCCAGCGATACCGGTAGTGTAAGCGTCTTATCCACCGGCAAGGCGCGAAGTTGCGCGACCGTGGCATCGGCGAGGCCGGCGTTCCTGGCGAAGGTCACACCCTCGGCTTCCTTGGGCGCGAGCGTTTCGGGTGCGCTCCAGCCGCCGCCCGATTCCACGATGGCTTTGGCGAACAGGCCTTTCGCCGAGGGAGTCGCGAGGAGATAGAGGATGCTGGCACCGCCGGCCGACTCGCCGAATACAGTGACGTTCCTCGGATCGCCGCCGAAGGCCGCGATGTTCCGCTGCACCCATTGGAGCGCCGCGATCTGATCCATCGCGCCGTAATTGCCAAGCGGTTCGCCGGACTTGGCCGCTGCCGTCAGCGCCGGATGGGCGAAATAGCCAAGGATGCCCAGCCGGTAGTTGATGGTGACAAGCACGACGCCGTCGCGGGCGAAGGCGCTGCCGTCATAGAGCGGCGACGCGCCGGAGCCGAAACGATGCGCCCCGCCATGGATCCACACCATTACCGGTGCGTTCTTCGCGGCTTTCGGGGCCCAGACATTGAGGCTGAGGCAGTCCTCGCTTTGCGGCAGGTTCGCACCCACGGCGGCGGCCGCGGCCTCGGGGCGCGGCGGTTGCGGACAGATCGGACCGTACTGCGACGCGTCGCGGGTCCCGGTCCAGCCCGCAGGCAAAGCCGGCGGTTCCCAGCGCAAAGCTCCGACAGGCGCCGCCGCATACGGGATATCTTTGTAAACATCGGCCGTTCCCGTGCTGGTTCCCGAGAGCGCGCCGCTGTCGATTTTGATCACGGGACCGTCCGCGGCGCTCGCCGAAGCGAAGCTCAGTGAGACTGCGATCAATACGGCAGCGATACGGCACATGAGATTCTCCTTCTCCCGCGATTGAACGGCGCTGCCGCGTTCCGTCCGGCGAATGCGCTATGAGGAATCCACTGCATGAAGCTGGCGGGGTGGATTATCCCAGATGCTGCCGGAAGAACGTGGCCGTCCGGCCGTTGGCAAGGTCGGCGTTGGCTTGGTCGTAATGCGCGCCGCCGACGCGGGCGAAAGCGTGGTCCATCTCGGGATAGAGATGGATCGTCACCAGTGGATTGCCCTTAAGGCCGTCGATCACCTGCTTCTGTGCCGGTGGCGGAACGAACTGATCCTTGCCTGCGATATGCAGCATCAAGGGCTTTTTGATGTTTGTCGCTTCGTCCAGAAGCGTCTGAATGTTCACGCCATAATACCCGACCGACGCGTCCGCATCGGTACGCGTTGCCGTCAGATAAGCGAGCATGCCGCCGAGGCAGTAGCCGACCGCACCAACCTTTTTGGTGCAGCCTTCCGTCGCCCGAAGCGTGGCGATCGTCGCCTGGATATCCTTCACGCCGGCGGCCGGGTCGAATTTGTTCATCAGGTCGAATGCCTGTTTCCACTCTTCATCGGTCTTGTCGCTGAGCTGGACGCCGGGCTGGATGCGCCAGAAGAGATCGGGACAGAGCGCGAAATAGCCGCGCGCGGCAAAGCCATCCGCCAGATCGCGCATCACCTTGTTGACGCCGAAAATTTCCTGGATGACGACAATGCCCGGTCCGCGGCCGGATTCCGGCTGCGCAAGGTAGCCGGAGAAATCGCCGTCCGGTCCTTTGATCGTGATGTCCCTGCCGCCCATGGCCGTCCTTGCGCGAAATTTCGCGCGCGAGTTAATCAGCCCGCAAGGCTCTCTCCAAGCAGCGAATCGGGCACGGCGTCAGGCGCGGGCCATCTGTTGCGGTGCGGCGCCCTGCTGCTGCGGTTTCTGCTGCGGCAGTTGCAGGATCTGGCTGAGCTGCACCGGATTGGTGATCGGCGGCGAGCAGGTGTTGCGCTGGCAGAGATACGCCGTCGGTTGTCCGTTCTGCATCGTCTTGCCATAGGCGGGATGACCTTCCGGCAGCATCTCGTCGGGTGACACAACGGTGACGAGCCGGTTCGGGAAGCTGCGGCCGAACACCGCCTGGGTCAGCTCATGCGTGCGCACGTGATCGTTGGGACCGATGATGACGATGTTCGCGGCGACGCCCAGGAACTCGAGTTCGTTGAGATAGGTCGCCATCGACTGCCAGGCGCGCGGCGCTTCGCCCGCGAAGGCGAGCGCGATCTCCTGGGCGCGGTCGTAATAGCTCTGGTCGGCGGTCGCCATGTGCAGGCGCGCCAGCACACCGAGCATCACGCTGTTGGCCGGCGGCGAGGGCTGGTCGAAGATCGTCCGTATGCTGACGATAAGCGGTTCGGCATGCTGCGCGTTCACGCAATAGCCGCCTTTCGCATCCCAGAACTCTTCGTTCAGGGTACGGGTCCAGCGCTTCGCGTGCTCGAGGAAGCGCTTCTCGTTCGTGCTCTCCCAAAGCGCAAGCGCCGCGCGCGCCATGCTCGCGTAATCGTCGGCGAAACTGCGGTCGGTGCGTTTGCCGTCGAACCAGCTGTGATAGAGACGGCCGCCGTCGCCCAGCACCTTCACGACGAAGTCGAAGGCGCGGATCGCGGCGGTGAGCCAGTCGCTGCGCTGGAATGCGGTGCCGGCATGCGCGAGCGCGGCGATCGCGTAGCCGTTGCGGTCGGCAAGCACCTTGTCGTCGCGCATCGGCCGGACGCGACTCTGCCGCGCGGCGAGAAGCAGTTCGCGCTGTTTCGCGAGCATCGCCTCGTCGGCGTCGGTGAACTGGCCCAGGTTCTGGGTATTCAGGCGATGCGGGATATTGCGCCCCGCTTGGATATTTGAGTTCTGCGGATTGGCGCCCTGCAAGTTGCCTTCGCGGCGGATGTTGTAGGCGGCCTTGAAGCGCTGGACGAAGGTCCCCATCAGCGCAGCATCCACTTCCGCTTCGCTCCAGAGATAGTATTTGCCTTCTTCGCCTTCGGAATCGGCGTCGATGTTGGAGGCGAACGCATCGCCGACCTTCATCTCGCGCAGCAGCCATCCGATGGCATCGTCGACCGCGCCCTGGCACAGCGCGTTGCGATTGTACTGCCAGACGAGCGTCAGCACGTCGATCAGCAGCGCATTGTCGGTGAGCATCTTCTCGAAATGCGGCATCAGCCAGCGCTCGTCGACGCAATAGCGGAAGAAGCCGCCGCCGATATGATCGCGCAACGCTCCGAAACAGATGTGATCGAGGGTCGTGGCGGTGAGCTGCGAGAATTGCGGTGTGCCGTTGCGCAGGAAGCCGCGCCACATCACCTCGATCGACGGCGCGTTGGGGAAGCGCACATTGCCCTGGATGCCGCCATAGAAGATATCGTGCCGTTGCGCGGTGCGGATCGCGCCGACGTTGAGGAAGCCGGTGTCGATATTGCCGCGCATGTCGCGATTCCAGGTATCGCGCAGCGATCCGGTGACCCGGTCGCCGGTTGCCTGGATCTGCTCTCGCTGCTCCTGATAGCTCCGCACCATGTCGCGCAGGACGGTCTGGATTGCGGGGATGCCGTTGCGTTCTTCCGGCGGCAGGTAGCCGGTCACGAAATACGGTTCGCCCTTGGGTGTGAGGAAAATGTTGAGCGGCCAGCCGCCCATGTGGCCCATCGCGTTGGAGGCCGCCTGATAGAGCAGATCGACATCGGGACGTTCTTCGCGATCGACCAGCACGTTGATGAAGCTGTCGTTCATCTGCGCTGCGATGTCTCCATTGCCGAAGCTTTCGGCGTTCATCAGATGGCACCAGTGGCAGGCGGTGTAGCCGATGGAGAGGAAGATCGGCTTGTTACTCGCTTCGGCGGCTGCGAACGCTTCCGGACCCCAGCCGTACCAGTCGACCGGATTGTCCTTGTGCAGCTGCAGATAGGGACTCGTGGACGTGTCGAGATGGCTCATGGGTCTTTCCGTGCGAGTGCAAGGTGCGGTGTCGTTGGCGCGCCTCGCAAAAAGGCCGTAGCTTCTAGCCCGCGCGTTTGGAGGATGCCAGCGATGAAAGTGAACGTCGAAATCGACCTGACGCCCGAAGAAGCGCGCCGTTTCATGGGCCTGCCGGACGTCACGCCGCTTAACGCCAAATTCGTCGAAGAGATGGGCAAGCGGATGAAAACGATGATGGACGATCCGGAATCGGTGGTGAAAACCTGGATGGCGGTCGGCGGCCAGGGCGTCGAACAGTTCCAGAAGTTTCTCTGGGACAGCGCGAGCCGGACCATAAAGAAAGCGGCTGACAAATCGCGCTGACCGCGATGACCGACACCATCTACGCCCTCGCCACGGCGCCGGGACGCGCCGGTATCGCGGTGATCCGTGTGTCTGGCCCCTGCGCGGTGGATGCCGTGCGCACGTTGGCCTCCTACGTACCCCTCATTCCGTACCAAGCATCCTTGCATACCTTCCATGATTTCGAAGGCGAAACGATAGATCGCGGCCTTCTGCTGTGGTTCGCCGGGCCGGCCAGCTTCACCGGCGAGGATGTGGCGGAATTTCACGTCCACGGCGGCCGCGCCATCGCGAGCGCGATGCTGGGCACACTCAGCAAGGTCAAAGGCCTTCGCATGGCCGAGCGGGGCGAGTTCACCCGGCGGGCGGTCGAGAACGGCAAGCTCGACCTGACCCGCGCCGAAGCGATCGCCGATCTGGTCGAGGCCGAGACCGAAGCCCAGCGCAAGCAGGCAGCCGCGCAATATGAGGGTAGTCTCTACCAACTGGCGGAGGGTTGGCGGGCGCGGCTGATCAAGGCGCTGGCTTGGGCGGAAGCAGCCATCGACTTCGCCGAAGACGAAGTGCCGGAAACGGCGGCGCTCGAAGTCGAGGCGGCGATCAAGGATATTCTGGCTGAGATGCAGGCGCTCCTGCGTGACGGCCGGCGCGGCGAAATCCTGCGCGAAGGCCTGCATCTGACGGTGATTGGGCCGCCAAACGCCGGCAAAAGCTCGTTGCTCAACGCCTTGGCCCGCCGCGATGTCGCGATCGTTTCCGAGATTCCCGGCACGACCCGCGACGTGATCGAGGCGCGGCTCGATTTGCACGGCTATCCGGTGATCGTGGCCGATACTGCCGGTCTGCGGGAGACCGGAGAGACGATCGAGGCCGAAGGGGTGCGTCGCGCCCGGGCCCGGGCGGATTCCGGCGATCTGGTCCTGCTGCTGGTGGACGGGAGTGTGGCCGAACCATTCGCGGGGGTTGACGCCGATCTGCAAGAGCGCGCCGACCTCACGGTCTGGAACAAAGCCGATCTCCCGTGGCCTGAGGAACGCGCCGACGCACTGCACCTCTCGCTCAAGACCGGAGAAGGTCTGAATGCCGTTGTGGGGACTTTGGGCGAGTTGGCGGAAGAGCGGTTGTTCCAGCGACAGGGCGAACCGGCTTTGACCCGAGAACGCCATCGCGAGGCGGTCGCTACCGCATCCGAGGCCTTGGAACGTGCGTTGGCCGGGAACTCTGCGGAACTTCTGGCCGAAGATTTACGCCTCGCTTTGCGAGGGATCGGCCGACTGACGGGTCAGGTCGATGTTGAGGAACTCTTGGATGTAATCTTCCGGGATTTCTGCATCGGGAAATAGGGTTCCGTAAGGTTCCGCTTCCATTGTTTCACGTGAAACAGCGCCCGTCCCGCCGCCGATGCTCTTGTGGGCGAAACGGGCCGCGCGTATGCAGCGCGCAGAATGAGCGCTTCTTACGACGTCATTGTAATCGGCGGCGGGCATGCGGGCTGTGAGGCCGCTGCGGCTTCGGCGCGCTTTGGCGCCCGCACGCTGCTGCTGACCCATAAGATCGAAACCATTGGCGAGATGTCCTGTAATCCGGCGATCGGCGGGGTCGGCAAGGGCCATCTGGTTCGCGAGATCGATGCGCTGGATGGCGTGATGGGGCGGGTGGCTGATGCCGCCGGCATCCAGTTCAAGATCCTCAACCGCCGCAAGGGTCCTGCTGTGCGCGGGCCCCGCGCCCAGGCCGACCGGAGGCTCTATCGGGCCGCGATGCGGGCGGCAATGGAAGCGCAGCCGAACGTCACGATCCTGGCCGCGGCCGCCGAAGATCTCATTGTCGAGCACGGCCGGATTGTAGGTGTCGTGACCGGGGACGGAGCACGCCTGGCCGCTGGAGCCGTGGTTCTCGCGACCGGCACCTTCCTGCGCGGCCTGATCCACATGGGCGAGTGTAAGATTCCGGCTGGCCGGGTCGGCGATGAACCGTCGATCGGCCTGTCCAAGACCCTCTACGGCCTCGGACTGCAGATGGGGCGCCTCAAGACCGGCACACCACCCCGGCTGGACGGCAAGACGATTCCGTTTGCGGTGCTGGAAGAACAGCGTGGCGATGACCCGCCGGTGCCGTTCTCCTTTCTGACGGAGCGGATCACGACACCGCAAATCCCGTGCTACATCACCCGCACCACGGCGGAAACCCACGCGATCATCCGGGCCAACCTGCATCGGGCGCCGATGTATTCCGGCCAGATCGAAAGCACCGGGCCGCGCTACTGTCCCTCTATCGAAGACAAGGTCGTCCGGTTTGCGAGCCGTGAGACTCACCAGATCTTCCTCGAACCGGAAGGCTTGGATGACGACACGATCTACCCAAACGGGATTTCGACCTCGCTGCCGGAGGATGTGCAGCTCGCGCTCCTGAAGACCATTCCGGGGCTGGAAGAGGCGCGCATGGTGCGGCCTGGTTACGCGGTCGAATACGACTACGTCGATCCGCGCGAGCTGACACAAGCGCTTGAAACGAAGCGCATGCCAGGCCTTTTCCTCGCCGGCCAGATCAACGGCACTACCGGCTATGAGGAAGCCGCGGCGCAGGGCCTGATGGCCGGGCTCAACGCAGCGCGCAGCACGGCGGGGAATGATCCGGTGATCCTGGATCGTGCCGACGCATATATCGGGGTGCTCATCGACGATCTGGTGACCAAAGGCGTGACCGAGCCGTACCGGATGTTCACGTCGCGGGCGGAATACCGGCTCACCTTGAGGGCGGACAACGCGGACCAGCGCCTGACCGAGATCGGCGAGCGGGCCGGGTGCGTAGGCACAGCGCGGAGTGCCGCCTATACGGAAAAGAGGGCGGCACTTGAGGATGCCACGGCTTTGCTCGCCGGACTGAACCTCACACCCAACGAAGCACAGAAGCACGGGATCGCGGTCCGCCAGGATGGCGTCCGCCGCACTGCCGCCGACCTCCTGTCTGCGCCGGACGTCGACTTCGCAAAGCTCGCGACCATCTGGCCCGAGCTCGCGCGCATCGCACCAGGTATCGCGGAGCAGGCGGAGATCGACGCGCACTACGCCGGTTATCTGGAACGCCAGACGGCGGACATCCTGGCGTTCCGCCGGGACGAGGCGCTCGTGCTTCCACCGAACCTCGATTACCACGCCATCCACGGCCTCTCGACCGAAGCGCGGCAGAAGCTGGATCGCATCCGGCCTGCGACGCTCGGCCAGGCCGCGCGCATCGATGGCGTAACGCCTGCTGTTCTCACACTTGTGTTGGCCCATGTCCGACGCGCCGCCTGAGTTCGGGCCCGAGCAGTTCGCCGAGGCCGCGAGTGTTTCACGTGAAACACTCGGCCACCTGAAGCTCTACATCGGTGTGCTGCGGGAGTGGAATGCGCAGCACAATCTCGTCTCGGCCGGGTCGCTCGCCGATGTCTGGCGGCGGCATGTGTGGGATTGCGCCCAGATCGCGCGCTATGTCCCGGCCGATGCGAAGACGCTTGCCGACCTTGGGGCGGGCGCCGGGTTTCCGGGGCTCGTCCTGGCGG
>DASXDS010000076.1:0-253238 GCA_036490455.1 Rhizomicrobium sp. | reverse complement strand
GGTCCCGCGGGCGCGGCCGGTGCCGCGCCGAAAGCGGTTTCAGCCGGTCATCCGCAAACACGGCCAATTCCCGCGTTTCCGTGCGTTCGAACTGCTCCCGCCGCCCCGCTGGCGCAGGCTCATGGCCCGCTTCAAACGCGCTGAGGCGATGGCTTCCCACCCCTCCACGCCCGGAGGGCGCTGGAGGGGTCGCGGCGAAGCCGCGGGGGAGGACCTCTAGCGCGTAAGCGCTTCTTGATCGCTTTTGAAAAACAGAACGATGCGGCCGAACGAGCGCGGCTTTGCCGCGCAAGGTCCTCCCCTCGCTCCGCTCGACCCCTCCAACTCGCAAGCGAGTTGGAGGGGTAATTTTTAATTCGTCGTTGGCGGAGTCGTGCCGGCGGCTTGTTGCATCTCGGCCTGTTTGGCGCGGTAGAGCGCGGCGAAATCGATCGGCTCGATCATCAGCGGCGGCAGCGAACCGTCGCGCACCGTGTCGGCGACGATCCGGCGGGCGAACGGGAAGATCAGGTGCGGACACTCGATCAGCAGGATCTGCTGGATTACGTCTTCCGGCACATTCACGATCTGGAACATCCCGGCATAGGCGAGCTCGAGCATGAACAGCGCCTTCTGCTCGACCGTCGCCGACACCCGCAGCTTCAGGACGACCTCGTAATGCTGCGCGTCCACGCGCCGCGCCTGGAGGTCGACGCCGAGGTCGATGGCCGGGCGGCCGTTCTGGGCTTGCAGCACGGACGGATTTTCGAACGAAAGGTCCTTGATGTATTGCGCAACCGCCTGGACGCGGGGTTGTCCGTCCATCGGCGGCGTACCGCCTGGAACTCCACCGGACTCCGGATTGCCGATCGCGCTCATCGTTGTCTGCCTTCCCAAAAGAGAGCGCGCCGCTACCACGGATTGCCAAGCGCTGACAAGCAAACGTCCTTGTGAACCGGGCGGTGCGCGGAACCCTTAACAGCCCTCGGACGCTTCCTCTATGATGAAAGCGGCGCGGCTGGACCCCACCCGATGCGGGGTTTAGGTTCGCACTGGAACCCTGTGAACCGCGATGAACGACCAGCTCCTCGGAATCCTGTTTTTTGCGATGGTCGCGGGCATCATCCTGTTCCGGCTGTATTCCGTTCTGGGCCGCCGGACCGGCAATGAGCGGCCGCCGCAGGAAAGCGTGAGCGCCCGGATGGGAGCGGCGCCCCCCGACGCCATGACCCCGCCTCTGCCGGAACGGGTGACGCCGGTGACCAGCGCGCCGTCCGATCCGCTCCAGCGCGCCCTGCTGGACATCAAGCTCGCGGACAAGAATTTCGAGGAAGACCATTTCGTTTCCGGTGCGAAAAGCGCGTTCGAGATGATCGTGACCGCCTATGCAGCAGGCGACCGGGCGACCCTGAAGCCGCTTGCTTCCGCCGAAGTGTTCAATGCCTTCGACGCCGGCATCCGCGCCCGTGAAGAGGCCAAGCAGAAGACCAGCTTCACTTTCGTCGGGTTCAAGGATGCGCGGATCACCCACGCGGCGCTCAAAGGCAGCAATGCCGAAGTGACCATGACCTTCGCGGCGCAATACATCTCCGCCACGCTCGACGAGAGCGGTGCGGTGGTCGAGGGCGATGCCAAGAGCGTGCGCGACGTGACCGACGTTTGGACCTTCTGCCGCGACACCCGCGCCAGCGATCCGAACTGGCTCCTGGTCGCGACCTCCGGCGACGACGTGTAAGTGGCGCAGAAGACGCGCCGCACCGCACCGGTTTTCCTGTTTGTCGTCATCGCCGTTTTCGCCGCCGCCGCCGTGTGGTTCTGGTGGACGCGGCAACAGCAGGTCACGGCAGCGCTTCGCCTGACGCCAGTCAGTTTCGATGCGCTGCCCGGTTGGCGCGATGGCGATCCCCGCGCCGCCCTTGCCGCCTTCGTCCGCTCCTGCTCCGCGCTCGTCAAACAGGAGCCCGGCATAGCGATGGGCGGCGCCGGCTATGCCGGAACGGCCGGCGACTGGACCCCGGTCTGCCGGACCGCGCAGCAGACCGCCAACAGCAGCGCCGAGGCGCGCGCGTTCTTCGAAAGCGCCTTCGTTCCCTTTGCGGTGAACGCAAACAGCGATCCGGGCCTGTTCACCGGCTATTACGAACCCGAACTGCGGGTGAGCGCTCGCCGCCACGGTCCTTACCAGACGCCGATCTATGCGCTGCCGGACGATCTCATCACCGCCGATCTCGGCCAGTTCAAGGATTCGCTCGCCGGCGAGCGCGTTACGGGCCGGGTGGAAGGCCACAAGCTCGTGCCTTATCCAAGCCGCGCCGCGATCGACGCCAACGGTCTGCCGCAGGCGCGCGTCCTGGCGTGGGGCGACGATCCGATCGCGGTGTTCTTCCTGCATATCCAGGGTTCTGGCCGCGCGCTGCTGGAGGACGGCACCGCGGTGCGCATCGCTTATGCCGGCCAGAACGGCCGCCCCTACACGCCGGTCGGCCGCACATTGATCCATGAAGGCGCGATGGCGCGCAGCGACCTGTCGATGCAAGGCATCCGCGCCTGGCTGCTCGCCCATCCCGGCGAAGCGCAGCGTGTGATGGAGACCGACGCGTCTTACGTCTTCTTCGACGAAAAGCCGCTGGGCGATCCGGCGCTGGGCGCGACCGGCTCCGAGGGCGTTCCGCTCATGCCGGGCGCGAGCCTCGCGGTGGACCGCACCGTGCATCCGCTCGGCGTGCCGCTGTGGCTCGCACTCGATGCGCACGCGACAGCACTGCCGCGCGACCGGCTGATGGTGGCGCAGGACACCGGCGGCGCGATAAAAGGCGCGGTGCGCGGCGATGTATTCTTCGGTTTCGGCAGCAAGGCGGAATGGAACGCCGGCCATATGAAAGCGGCCGGCGCGATGTTTGTTCTTCTGCCCAAAGCGCTTGCCGCGCGTCTGCCGGCTGGATTCACCGCGTGACCCGAAGACGCAAAACCTCCGACGAAGAACGCGCGCTGTTCGAGGAAACCTTCGCCGAGACGCGTCCGCTGGTGCCGGTGAGGACGGTGGAAGAGGTTCGCGCTCTCGTCACCCAGAAGCGCAAGAAAAGCGGCGAAGAGCTGTTGGGCGGCGTCGACGGGCGCACCGAAGAACGCCTGCGCAAAGGCAAGGTCGAACCGGACGCGCGCCTCGATCTGCACGGCTACACCGAAACCGCGGCGCACGACGCGCTGCTGAATTTCCTCCGCGGCGCGCAGGCGCGCGGCCATCGCATGATCATCGTCGTCACCGGCAAGGGTGCGAAACGCGACGCCGGCGCGCCGTTCGATCTCGAACTCGATCGCAAGGCACGCGGGATTCTGAAGACGGTCGTGCCGCGCTGGCTCGCGGAACCGGCGTTCGCGCGATTCGTTGCCGCTGTGCGCCAAGCGCATGTGAGACATGGCGGCGAAGGCGCGCTTTATGTCTACCTGCGGCGGCCGCGATGAAACAGGTTTTCGAGACGATCCGGCTGAAAGTGCGAAAACCCGGGCTTCACGATTTCACCGATGCGGCCGCGAAGATCGTGGCGCAGTCCGGCATCACGGACGGACTTCTCACCTGCTTCATCCGCCACACCAGTGCGTCGCTCCTGATCCAGGAGAATGCCGATCCCGACGTGCTGCGCGATTTGGAGGATTACTTCGCCCGCATCGTGCCGCGCGACGCGCCATACCGGCACGATGCGGAAGGTCCGGACGACATGCCGTCGCATATCAAGGGGGCGCTGACGGCGACGTCGCTGTCGATTCCGGTCCGGGGCGGCAAGCTCGCGCTCGGCACCTGGCAGGCGCTCTACCTGTTCGAACATCGCGACGCGGCGCATACCCGCGAAGTGCTGCTGCACCTTATTGGCGAATAAGCCCGGCTTTGGCCGCGAGCTCGCGCAGGTTCACTTCCGGCCGCGCGCCGTAATGCGAAATGCATTCGGCGGCGCCGAGACAGCCGAGCCGGCCGCAATCGGCAAGCCACATGCCGTGCGTCAGGCCATAAAGGAAACCGGCCGCGAACTGGTCGCCGGCGCCGGTCGTATCGACCACGCGGTTGACCGGCACGGCATCGACCGCGTGCAGCTCGTCGCCGCGTTTGACCACGCAGCCTTTTTCGGAGCGGGTGAGCGCCGCAATGCCTTTCCAGTCTTTCAGCGCCTGCAGCGCCTCGTCGAAGGTCGCCACCTCGAACAGCGCCTTGATCTCTTCCTCGTTGGCGAACACGAGATCGAGGGCGCCGCGCAGCAGTTGAAGAAACTCGTCGCGAAAGCGTCCGACGCAGAACGGATCGGACAACGTGAGCGCGATCGGCACCTTCGCCGCCTTCGCCGCGACGATCGCCTTGTTGATCGCGGCCTTCGCGTTGGGCACGTCCCACATATAGCCTTCGATGTAGAGCGCCTTGCAGGCGGCAACCGCGTCTGCATCCACGTCCTCCGGCGCGAGCCGGCTCGCGGCCCCCAGATAGGTGTTCATGCTGCGCTCGCCGTCGGCGGTGACCGCGATGACGCAGCAACCAGTCTGCTCGCCGTCTATGGCGCGCGCGACGGTGAAGTCGAGACCCGTCTCCGCCATGCTCGCGGAAAAGCTGCCGCCGAGCCGGTCGTCCTTGACCTTGCCGATGAAGAAGCCGGTGCCGCCGAAGGAAGCAAGGCCCGCCAGGGTGTTCGCGGCCGAGCCGCCCGCCACTTCGCGCGGACCCTCCAACGCGGCATACAGCGTGCTGGCGCGATATTCGTCGATCATCGTCATCACGCCCTTGGCGATGGCGTGGTCGAGCAGGAACTGGTCCGGCACGGAGGCAAGGACGTCCACCAAAGCATGGCCGATCGCAGCGACATCGTGACCCAAAACGTTCTCCTTCAAGGATGCGAACCCGCTATAGTCGGGGCTTAGAGGAGCCCCGCCATGTTCGCAAGCGCGCGCAAAGCGCTGGCGCTGATATTCGATCCTGCGTTCTCGGGTGTCGTCGCCAAGGCGCTCTTCCTGACGCTGGGGCTGTTCGTCGTCCTGTTCTTCGGCCTCGAATTTGTTTTGCACAAATTGCCCGTGCTGGGCTCGCACTGGGTCAATGTCGTGCTGGAAGTGCTGGCGCCCATTCTGTTCATCTTCCTGATCTTCTTTCTGGGTGCGCCGGTCGCTGCGGTCTTTGCGTCATTCTATCTCGACGAGATCGCGGCCGCGGTCGAAGCCCGCTATTACGCCGCCGACGGAAGGGCGCCGGGCACGCCGGTCTCGACCTCGCTGCGCGCCGGGATCCGGCTGGCCGGCACCATCGTGCTCGTCAATCTCGCGCTGCTGCCGTTCGACATCGAATTGCCACTGATCGGTGAGATAGCGGCATTGCTGGTGAATGGCTGGCTCCTGGGCCGCGAATATTTCGAGCTCGCCGCCCTCCGTCACATGCCGGAAGCGGCGGCCAATGCGCTGCGCCGGCAGCATGGCTCTGCGGTGTTTCTCGCCGGCCTGGTGATCTCGATCCTGACGGTGATCCCGATCGCGAATCTGTTTGCCCCGTTGTTCGGGTCGGCTTTTATGGTGCATCTGTTCAAGCGTTTTCAGGAGCATTCCGTATGATGCGTTTCGCTGCCGCGGTCTGTGTGTGTCTCGTGCTGGCGGCTTGTGCGAGCCAGCCCAAAGAGGCGGCTGTGCAGTTGCCGCCTGCGCCGCGCCCCGGCGAACCGTCCGGTCTCATCGGTCTCAACGGGGCGTCGCTGCGCGCAAGTTTCGGGGCGCCGGCGTTCGTGCGCAACGACGGCGCCGCAGAGATGTGGCGTTACGACGGCGCCGCATGCAAGGCGTTCTTCTTTCTGTATGTGGAGAATGGCGAACGGCGCGTGCGCCATGTCGAGACGATTCCGCACAGCGGGACCGCGGCTGCCGATGCGAGCTGTCTCCAGCTTCTGCTGAAGACGCCGCAGCCGGTGTCATAGCTCTTTGGTCTTGTCCTTATAGCGGCAGAGATCGCGCACCACGCAGGTCGGACACAACGGCTTGCGCGCCACGCAGGTGTAGCGGCCGTGCAGGATGAGCCAGTGATGCGCATGCTGCTTGAACTCTGCCGGCACTTTCTTGTCGAGCTGCAATTCGACCTCCAGCGGCGTCTTTCCTGGCGCGAGACCGGTGCGATTGCCGACCCGGAAGATGTGCGTATCCACTGCGATGGTGGGCTCGCCGAATGCGACGTTGAGAACCACATTCGCCGTCTTGCGGCCGACACCGGGTAGTTCTTCCAGCGCCTCGCGATCGCGTGGGACCTTGCCTGCGTGCTTTTCGAGAAGCAGTTTCGACAGCGCGATGACGTTCTTGGCCTTCACACGATAGAGGCCGATCGTCTTGATGTAGCCGGTGAGCTTCTTCTCGCCGAGCTTCACCATTGCCTCGGGATCGTCCACGACCTTGAATAGCGGTTCGGTCGCCTTGTTGACGCCCTTGTCCGTCGCCTGCGCCGACAGCACCACCGACACCAGCAGCGTGTACGGATTGCGATATTTGAGTTCGGTGTGCGGGTCCGGATTGTGCGCTTGCAGCCGCGCGAAAAAATCTTCGATCTCGGCTTTGCTGAACGCGCGCGGCATGTACGGTGAATCTGGTGTATCGGCGCGACTGTTGCATTTCCCGTCGGAACCACAAAGTGGAGGGAAGAGATTTCACGCGGAGGCGCGGAGACGCGGAGGTTGGTGGGATAACGGGCTGAGAGCGCCACAAGTCAGAATGTTCTGGCGCGCTTCGCGCGCCAAGCGACATCGGCATTGGAACACGACGCCACGATGACCTCCGCGCCTCCGCGTGAGTCCTTCTAACGGCATGAACACTGTTTGACGCGAAACCCGTCTATTTTGCATCGCATTGCCGCCGGGTGCATTATTCTTCCATGAGTGCGCCCATCCTGCTCGACGCGACGCTTCGGCCCAGTCCGCCGCTGCCGTTGCGCGTGCAGCGTTACATCCTGGGTGTTGTCATCCTGATCAATCTTGCTTTCGCTGCCTATTTCGTGGCGCACGGCGCGTGGCCGGTGATGCCGTTTCTGGGCGCCGATATCGCGCTCCTCGCCTGGGGACTTCGCGCCAGCACGCTTGCGGCCAGGCGCGAGGAACGGGTGCGGGTGACGCCGCAGGAACTCCATATCGCCTGCATTCCACCGAAGGGTGCCAGGACCGACGTCAGCCTCAATCCCTACTGGGTACGTGTCCACATGGACGAGCCGGCCGATCATTGGAGCCAACTCACGCTCTGGAGCAAAGGACGCGGCTGGCGGATCGGATCGTTTCTGGCGCCCACGGAACGCGCGAAGTTCGCCGTTCAGTTGAAAGATGCGGTGCGCGCGGCCAAGGACTACCGCTGGGTTTGAACGAAAATCGCGACCAAAATCGTCGCAAGAAACGGGTCGAAAGCGAGGCTGCCACGGCCCATCTTCCGTCCATGACTGAAACGAACCTCGACTCAGGACCGAACTGGCGCCGTATGGCGGGTGCGATCCGCTTTCTCGCCGAGCACTACACCGAACAGCCGCGTCTCGAAGACGCCGCAGAATCGGTGGGGCTCTCCCCCTATCACTTCCAGCGCCTGTTCAGCCGCTATGTCGGCGTGAGCCCCAAGGCTTTCGTCGGGCACCTGACGCTCGACCGCGCCAAAGCGGAGCTGGCAACCGGCAACAGCGTGCTCGACGCGTCCTTTGCGGCTGGGCTCTCCGGTCCGTCGCGGCTGCACGATCTCTGCGTGAAGATCGAAGCGATGACGCCGGGCGACTACGCCAGAGGCGGCGAAGGTGTCGCGATCGACTATGGCTTCCATCCCTCGCCATTCGGCACGGCGCTGGTGATGGCGACGGAGAAAGGCCTTTGCGGTCTCGCGTTCAGCGACGATGGCGAAGAAGAGGATTCGCTAGCCGATATGAAAGCGCGCTGGCCGAAGGCGATTTATCGCGAGGCGCCGGAGCGCACCGCGGCCATCGCCCAGCGCATCTTTGAACCGAAAGACGGCGACGAACTGGGCCTGCACCTGCTCGGCACGCCGTGGCAGATCAAGGTCTGGCAGGCGCTGCTCACCGTGCCGTCCGGCAAGGTCGCCACCTATCGCGACATCGCGAGCCGGATCGGCAACGACAAGGCGTCACGGGCGGTGGGAACAGCGGTCGGCCGCAATCCGATCTCCTGGCTGATCCCCTGCCATCGCGTGCTGGCCAGCAATGGCGGTTTGCATGGCTATCACTGGGGTCTGCCGCGCAAGCGCGCGATGCTCGCCTTCGAGGCGGCGCGTCAGGACGAAAGGCCGAGCACGTCCGCCATGCTGTAGAGGCCGGGCTTCTTGCCATGGCCCCATTTGGCCGCGGCAAGCGCGCCATGCGCGAAGATCGTCCGATCCTCCGCGACATGGCCGAGGATAACGCGCTCCTGCGGTCCGGCCAGGACGACCTGATGGTCGCCGATCACGCTACCGCCGCGCAGCGACGCGAAGCCGATGTCGCCATCCCTGCGCGCGCCGGTGTGGCCGTCGCGTCCGCGTGCGGAATGCTCTTCCAGCGCAATGCCGCGTCCTTCCGCCGCCGCGCGGCCGAGCAACAGCGCGGTGCCGGACGGTGCATCGACCTTGGCGCGATGATGCATCTCCACGATCTCGACATCGAAGTTGGGCAGCGCCTTCGCGGCCTGCTTCACCAGCGCCGCTAGGAGGTTCACGCCCAGGCTCATATTGCCGGATTTCACGATGGTTGCGTGGCGCGCTGCGGCACGGATCTTCGTCTCGTCGTCCTGCGAAAGCCCGGTCGTGCCCAGCACATGGACGATGCGTGCCTGCGCCGATAAGGCGGCCAGTTCGACGGACACGCGCGGAATCGTGAAATCCATCAAGGCATCGGCTTTGGCAAGCAACGGCAAGGGATCGTCCGTGATCGCGACACCGGGCGCCGCTTCGGTGCCCAGCGATGCGGCGCCTTGCGCCTCGAACGCACCGACTACCACGCACGTGGGATCGGCCGCGATGATGCGGATCAGCGTCTGGCCCATGCGGCCTCCGGCGCCTGCGATGACGATGCGAAGGCTCATGGCGCTATCCTAGTGGGCAAGATGGTCGACGTAGTATTGCACCACCGCCTGTCCGAACCAGGGAATGGTGGGGATCAGCACATAGGCCGCGACGCGAACCAGGGTCGACTGGTCGAACGGCCATTCCTGCGCGTCCTCGATGCGTTTTTCGTAGGCGAGCAGGCCGTGCATTCGCACCGCGGCGTGATCGTCCTGCAGCATTCGTGCGCGCGCGTCGTCGATCTGGCGGCGGACGTGTTCGAGTTCGGCGGTCTTCACCGCCACGATCTGGCGGTGGATGCGGCTCATGATGCTCACGAAAACCGCGAGGCCCATCGCGACAGAGCTTACGACCAGCAGGATGGTGAGCCAGTTGAGATCGCCGTTGACGAAGAAGAGGCACGCAACCGCGCTTACGACGAACCAGATGAGGGCTGTGCGTGCAGCCGACCGGCCGAGGACCGCCATCGTGTCGGTTCGGAGAAGATCGATTTTCAACTCGGCAGCGAGCGTGCGGGCAGCCGCCTGGCCGCCGGCGCGCGTCTGGGCTGCACCCCGCGTAAACAAGACTGTCAGGAAGATCGTCGCCAGCGCGAACCAGATCATCGGGCCGGGCGGAATCGGATGCCCTTCGCCGTTCTCGGCCACACGGATGAGTACACTCAGGACGAGACCGATCGCCACGCCGGCGACCGTCGCGGGCCCCACTTTCAGATCGCGCGGCGCAAGGCTGGTGAAGATGCGCGCGCTTGCCATCCCGCCGGTCAGGATCCTGGCGTAGGCCGGAGCATCGCGGACTTCCCACAGCCGCGCATATCGCTGCATGGCGAGCGCCGTGCAGCAGAGCAGCGACAGCACCAGCGCCGGCCACGCTGCGAGCGAAGTGAAGCCCGCCACGGTGCGCGCGGTCATCGGCACATGCCAGGCGAGCGCGAGAACCACGAAGCTGCCGAACATCAGCACGAACAGGATCGCGGTGGTCGCCAGAGTACCGACAGGCGAACGCTCATAGAGCGTCTGCTCGAACGGAAGACTGACAGGTAAAGGCGTGTTCGCCGCTTCGGCCGCACTCATGGGTGCAGCATGACGTGTGAATCCGCAAACTGTCGAGTGACTTCCCCTCACCTGCTTTCGCTGGCGCGAAAGCTGTCCTCTCCCGCTACGCGGGCGAGGTGATACGAGCCTCGCTTAACCTCTCCCGCCCTTCGCGGGAGAGGACAGCCGTTGCGTCAGCAACGGCAGGTGAGGGTACGTCTATGTCTAGGATTAAGCCTTTGTATCCACACCAGCGCCGTCGTCGCGGCGGGCGACGGTGACCATGGCAGGGCGGAGCAGGCGGCCACTGATGGTGAAGCCGGTCTGCACGACGTCGACAATGCTGCCTGCGGGTTTGCCGTTGCCCGGGACTTCCGCGATCGCCTGATGCAGGTTGGGATCGAACTTGCCGTCGGAGGTATCGATCGCTTTTACGCCGTGGGTCTCCAGGGTCGAAAGCAGCTGGCGCTCGGTCACTTCGACCCCTTCGATCACCCCGCGGACCTGCGGGTCGGCCGCGGCGAGCTTGTCCGGCGGGCATGCAGCCAATGCGCGGCTGAAATTGTCCGACACCGCGAGCATGTCGCGCGCGAACCGGGTCACTGCATATTGGGTGGCATCCTGTTTCTCGCGCTCCGCAATCCGGCGGGTATTCTGGGCGTCGGCCAGCGCGCGGAGCAGCCGGTCTTTCAACTCCGCCACTTCGGCCTGCAGCGCCACGACGACGGCATAACCGTCTTCGGCATTGCCGTCATTGGCAGGTTGCTGGGGTTCCTGTTCGTCACTCATGGTCAATCCTTAACGCACAAATCAGGCAATCAGCCGCCCGATCACCTTGGCGGTGTAGTCCACCATCGGGATGATGCGGCCATAATTGAGGCGGGTGGGTCCCAGGACGCCGATCACGCCGACCACCTTCCCGGCAGCATTGGCATAGGGCGCTGCGACGATCGACGAACCGGAGAGACTGAACAACCGGTTCTCCGAACCGATGAAGATGCGCACGCCGTCGCCTTCGCGCGCGGATTCCAGGAGGCTGATCAGGTCGTTCTTGCGTTCGATGTCGTCGAACAGATTGCGCACCCGCTGCAGATCGGCCTGCGCATCGAGACTGTCGATCAGGTGTGAGGTGCCGCGTACGATCAGAACGCGCTCATCCGAATTGCGCGACGCCAGCGTCGCGAGCCCTTCGGCCACGATCTTCGCGGTGAGCACGTCCAGCTCGGCACGTTCGCTTTCGAGCTCTGCGATGATCTCGGCACGCGAGTTTTCCAGCGTGCGGCCGCGCATCCGTGCGTTGAGATAGTTGGATGCTTCGGCGAGCGCCGACACCGGCAGACCGGCCGGCGTATCGATCAGGCGGTTCTCCACCTGCCCGTCTTCGCCCACCATCACCACGAGCGCCTTGCCCGGTCCGACCGCGACGAACTCGACGTGCTTCAGCGTGCCGTCCTGCTTGGCCGCGACGACCAGCCCGGCGCAATGCGAAAGTCCGGAGAGAAGCGTCGTCGCTTGGGTGAGCACGTCTTCGACCATGCGGCCGCTGCCGCTCATCCGCGCTTCGATCGCGATGCGTTCGTCCGGCGCGAGCTGGCCGATCTCCATCAAGCCATCGACGAACAACCGCAGGCCCTTTTCGGTCGGCACCCGGCCGGCGCTGGTGTGCGGCGCATAGAGCAGCCCAAGCGCCTCCAGATCGGCCATCACATTGCGGATCGAGGCCGGCGACAACGCGATCGGCAGGATCTGGGAAAGCGTGCGCGATCCGACCGGCTCTCCTGACGACAGGAAAGCCTCGACCAGATGGCGGAAAACTTCGCGCGGGCGGTCACCCAGCGCGCTAGCCCTGGTATGCGACGTGTCCAAGGTTAAGCCTTTGGGTTCACTAGAGGTTTTATGCCGTGCCGGAACCATTGCGGACCCGGTGCAACGTCGCTAGGTAACGGCAGACGCCCCGAACTTCAAGAGATGCAACCGATGCGTGAATCCGGCCGCCCCAACGATGCGATGCGCACGGTTTCGATCGAACCCGGCGTGGCCAAGCACGCCGAGGGCTCCTGCCTCGTCAAATTCGGCAACACCCACGTGTTCGTGACCGCCAGTCTGGAGGAGACCGCGCCCGGGTTCCTGCGCGGCACCGGCAAAGGCTGGGTCACGGCCGAGTACGGTATGCTGCCCCGCTCGACCCACGAGCGGATGCGGCGCGAGGCAGCACAGGGTAAGCAATCCGGCCGCACGCAGGAAATCCAGCGCCTCGTGGGCCGGTCGTTACGGGCCATCACCGACATGAGTGCGCTCGGCGAGCGGCAGATCGTGATCGATTGCGACGTGCTGCAGGCCGATGGCGGCACGCGTACCGCCTCCATTACCGGCGGCTATGTCGCCTTGGCGCAGTGCATCAAGTTCATGACCCGCACCGGCATGGTCACCCGCGCGGCGCTGAAGGATCACGTGGCGGCGGTGTCATGCGGGATCGTGAAAGGCGTGCCGATGCTCGATCTCGACTACAACGAGGATTCGACAGCGGGCACAGACGCCAATTTCGTGCTCACCGGTGCGGGCGGGCTGGTGGAAATCCAGGGCACCGCTGAAGGGGCACCGTTCAGCGAGGAAGAACTGGGCGCGCTCCTGGGCCTCGCACGCAAAGGCATCGGCGAACTGGTGGCGGCGCAGAGGGCGGCGCTTGGCTGACCTGCCCAAAGCCCTCGTTATCGCGTCGCACAATCCCGGCAAGGTGCGGGAGATCCACGATCTGCTGCGGCCGCTGGGCATTGTGGCTAGAGGTGCGGCCGAACTCGGGCTGATCGAACCGGAAGAGACCGAAGCGACCTTCGCCGGCAATGCGGCGTTGAAAGCGCGCGCCGCTGCCGATGTCAGCGGCCTGCCCGCGCTGGCCGACGATTCCGGCCTCGCAGTGGCGGCGCTCGACGGCGCGCCGGGCATCTACTCCGCGCGCTGGGCCGGACCGGCAAAGGATTTCGCCTTCGCGATGGCGCGCGTTGAAAACGAACTGAAGGCAAAGAGGGCGAAAGACCTGGCAGCGAAATTCGTCTGTGCGCTGGCACTCGCCGAACCGGATGGTGGTTGCGAAATCTTCGAAGGCGAGGTGCACGGCCATCTCGTATTTCCCGGCCGCGGCACCCACGGTTTCGGCTACGATCCGATCTTCGTCGCCGGCGGGATGGACAAGACCTTCGGCGAACTCGATCCCTCCGTGAAACACGGCATGAGCCACCGCGCCCGCGCGTTTGCGAAGCTGCTGCAGCATTTCGGGTTACAGAATGAGTGACGCCGCCAAAGCCCCCTCGTCCCCGCCGGGGGAGAGGGTTGGGGTGAGGGGATATCTCCTAAGACTGGTACCCGACGCGAGACAGCGCTCTCCGCATCCTGATCTCAGTAACGCCAAAGCTTCAGACCCCTGCATCTTATGGCACGACCCCCTCTCCCTGCCCTCTCCCCCAGCGGGGGAGAGGGTTCGTGTTTGAAGAATGTTCGGCATCTACGTCCACTGGCCCTTCTGCGCCGCCAAATGTCCCTACTGCGATTTCAATTCGCATGTCCGCACCCGTTACGACGAAAGCGCCTGGGTCGATGGCATCGTGCGCGAACTGGCTTGGGTGGCGGAGGCGCAAGGGTCCGAGCGGCCGATCGTCGAGACCGTGTTCTTCGGCGGCGGCACGCCATCGCTGATGCAGGGTGCCTCGGTTGGCCGCATTCTCGAGACCATCGGCAGGCTGTGGCGCACCGCAAACGATGTCGAGGTCACGCTCGAATCCAATCCCGCAAGCGCCGATGCGGCCCGCTTCCGCGATTACCGCGCCGCCGGTGTGAACCGGCTGTCGCTCGGCGTGCAGGCGCTCAACGATGCCGATCTGAAGACGCTGGGCCGATTGCACAACGCAGAGGAAGCGGAGGCCGCGTTGCGGCTTGCGATGGCGACGTTCAATCGGGTTTCGCTCGATCTGATCTATGCGCGACCGAAGCAGACGGTGTCGGCGTGGCGCGAAGAGCTCCAGCGGGCGCTGGCGTTTGGTACCGAGCATCTGTCGCTCTACCAGCTCACCATCGAACCGGCGACGCCGTTCGCGACGCTGCACAAGACCGGCGCACTGGTGATCCCGGACGACGATCACGCCGCCGCGCTTTATGAGACGACGCAGGAGATGACGGAAGCGGCCGGTGTTTCGGCTTACGAGATCTCCAATCACGCGCGCACAGGCGCGGAAGCGCGGCATAACCTGATCTACTGGCGCTACGGCGATTATGCCGGCGTCGGTCCCGGCGCGCATGGCCGCATCACGTGCGGTGGCGAACGCATCGCGACCGCTGCGATCAAGCTGCCGGAGCGCTGGCGCGAAGCGGTGCTCGCGAGCGGCCACGGCTATGCGGAACAGGCGCCCATCGCGGACGACGATGCCGCGCGCGAACATCTGCTGATGAACCTGCGGTTGACGGAAGGCATCGATCTTGCGGCTTATCGCGCGCGCTGGAATTTCGCGCCGGACGAGACACGCGTCGCAGCGCTGGAAGAGCTCGGACTTCTGAAGCGCGAAGGCACGCGAATTATCGCAACCCCGGCAGGCCGCTTGGTGCTCAACCGCGTGATCGGCGAACTGCTGGCCTAGCTGCTCTGATGCTCGAAGGTCTTCGGCGCCGGATCGATCACCGTGGGGCCGCCCGAGGTGATGCTCATGATCGAGAGGCCGCGTTCGATCGTACCGTTCGGATGGAAGCGGAAGATGCCGTTCACCCCGGCGAAGCCGTTGGGATCGGTGAGGGCGTCGGCGGTGAAGCGGTGATAGGGCGCGCCCTGTGCCAATACCGCCACCAGCGCCACCGCATCGTAAGCGAGGCCCGCGAGCTGCGGCGGCGAACCGCCGAACGCGGCTCTGTATTTCGTATTGAAGGGCGCATCCGCATTGGGCGACGGCGCGGCGAACCAGGCGCCGTCCAGGGTTGGATCGCGCCACACCGAAGGGTCGTCCCACAGCCCGGTGCCCAGCAGTTTTGTTTTTGCCGGGTCGACGCCATCGCTCCGCAGATTCGATCCGATCGCTTTCAGAACGGAGCCGCCCTGCCCGATCAGGATCGCGTCGGCGTTGCTCTGCGCTACCGCGGCGCTGGGTTTGTCGACGGCTGTTACCTCCGGCGCGAAATGCTCGATCGCCGTCACCTTGCCGCCGGCCCGATTGACCGTGCGCTTGAACGCCTTGTCGACGACTTCGCCATAGGCGGTGTTCGGGATCAGCGCCGCGAAATCCTTGTGTCCCTGTCCGGCCGCATAGCGCACCACGCGCTGCACCAGGTCTTCAGGCTGAAAGCTCAGCAGATAGACGCCGTCGCCGGCGACGGTGCGGTCGCTGGAAAATGCGATCAGCGGCACGCCGTGATCGCGGGTGAGCGGCGCCACGGCGCGCACGGAAGGCGCATAAAGCGGGCCGACGATGACCTCGGCGCCTTCGTCAAGGAGCTTGCGGGCCGATGCGAGCGCAGTGTCGCCGCTGGTGCCTTCATCGGCCGTCATCAGCACGATGTCATGGTTGCCGGAATCGAACATCGCCAATTCGGCGGCTTTGAGCATTGTGTTCGCGAGCGCGCGGGTGCCCCCGGCGCTCGACCCGAACGGCAGCAGCACGCCCACCCGCACCGGCGTGTGGCCGCTCATATTCCCCATCCTCAGGAAGCCGGACCGGTCGCTCGCCAGCGGGTGGGTCGGCGTCGTCGTTGGGATGACGGCCTCGGGTTCTTCTTCCGCAACAGGTTTCGGTACGGGCTTGGGCGGCGGCGCCTGTTGGGTCACGCAGCCCGAAAGGCCAGCTATCGCAACCAGCCCCGCGATGGCGCAAAGTCGGCGGAATGACAGGCCAGGAAAAATCATCGGGTGCTCCAGATATCGAGGCGGAGCCTAGGGGGTCGCAGGCTCCCGGTAAATCGCAGGCCGGCACACAAGTCGACACCGCCCCGGCTGGCGTCGTGCTCGCCCCGGGACTCTACGTCACCGCAACGCCGATCGGTCACGCACGCGATATCACCCTGCGCGCCCTCGATGTGCTGCACAATTGCGACCTCATCGCGGCAGAGGACACGCGGGTCACCGCCAAGCTCTTGGCGATCTACGGCGTCCGCAAGACGCTGAGCGCCTACAACGACCACAACGCAACGCGGGAGCGGCCCAAGCTGCTGGCGCGGCTGAAACACGGAGGGCGGGTTGCGCTGGTGAGCGACGCGGGAACACCGCTGGTGTCCGATCCCGGCTACAAGCTGGTGCGTGATGCGATCGGTGAAGGCGTTGCGGTGCATGCGATCCCCGGAGCGTCGGCAGCGCTCGCCGGACTGGCGCTGGCCGGCCTTCCGAGCGACCGGTTCCTGTTTGCGGGTTTTCTGCCGTCCCGATCCGGCGAACGGCGTTCGGCGCTGGAGGAATTGAAAACGATCCGCAGCACCGTGATCCTGTTCGAATCGCCGCAGCGGCTGGCCGAGAGCCTGACGGACATGGCCGCGGTGTTGGGCAATCGTCCGGCCGTGATCGCGCGCGAATTGACCAAGCTGCATGAGGAAATTTCACGGGGCCTGCTCGCCGATCTGGCGCGGCGTTATGCAGGTGAAGCGGCACCGAAAGGCGAGATTACGATGCTGATCGGTCCGGCGCGCGATGAAGGTCCGGATCTCGCGCGCATCGATACGTTGCTCGACCAGGCGTTGCCGTTCATGCCGGTGCGCGCGGCCTCCGAGCTGATCGCCGGCGCGCTCGATATCCCACGCCGCGCCGTCTACGACCGCGCGCTGGAACGCAAGCGTGATGACTGATCCGCGCCGGCGCAAAGCGGAGAAGCATGGCCGCCGTAGCGAGACGTTCGCGGCTGTGCTGTTGATGCTGAAGGGCTATCGCATTCTCGCGCGGCGGGTGAAAACCAAAGTGGGCGAAATCGATCTCGTGGCCCGTGCGCCGTCGGGCGCCATCTGTTTCATCGAGGTGAAGGCGCGGGCCGACGACGGCGCAGCGCTCGATTCGGTGAGTCCGCGGCAGCAGGCGCGCATCGCCAGTGCTGCCACGCTCTATCTTGCCGGCCGGCCGCAGCTCGGAAAGCGCGGTGTCCGTTACGATATCGTGACGGTTGCGCCGGGTGCGCTCCCGCGCCATATCCGCGACGCGTTTCGGGCGGGCTGATTTGTCGCGCGGGCGCTTTCGGGCAATCATGCGGCCATGAAAAGCATCGATCCCGCGGATTATTTGCGCCGGGCAGGTGAAACGGGCGAAGGTCCGTTCGACATCGCCGAAACCGCGCTGATGCTGTCGGCGCTGGATCGCGCAGACCGCCCGCTTCAGCGGTATCGCGATCATCTGAAGGAAATGGCGGAGCGCGCCCGCGACTCGGTGAAGCTGCTTGCCCATGTCGAGGACGTTGCGCACGCAATCTCGGGCCTCTTGGTCGGAAGCTATGGTTACGACGGCGACCGTATGTCGTATGACGATCCGCAGAACGCCGACCTGATGGCCGTTATCGATCGCCGCCGCGGTCTGCCGGTTGCCCTCGGCATTCTTTACATCCACGCCGCGCGGGGCGCCGGTCTGGCGGCACAGGGCGTCAACTCGCCGGGGCACTTTCTGCTTCGCCTGCTTTTTCAGAGCGAAGAGATCCTGATCGATCCGTTCAACGGCGGCGTTGCGGTAGATGGCGAACGGCTTGGCGGACCGCCGCGCATGGGTACGGCAGGCCCCGACGAGCCGCGCGTGAGCGAACCGGTGAGCGATGCGGAAGTGCTGCTCAGGCTGCAGAACAACATCAAGCTCCGGGCACTACAGACCGGCGACCGGCCGCGCGCGCTCGACATCGCCAAGCGCATGGTGCTGATCGCGCCGCGCCGGCCCGAATTGTGGATCGATCTCGCGCGGCTCAACGAAGGCGCGGGCTCGCTGGGGGCTGCAACAAAGGCGTACGAGGCATGCCTTGCGCTTGTGCGCGCGGGCACCGATCTTCACAACGAGGCAGCGCTTGGCCTCTACACTCTCAAGCGCAGGCTCAACTAGGAGTTTTTCATGGCGCTTACCGTCGCGATCCAGATGGATCCCGTCGAACGCATCGACATCTCCGGCGATTCGACGTTTGCGCTGGGGCTGGAGGCGCAGGTGCGCGGCCACGAACTGCTCTATTACGGCCCGCGCGATTTGACGTTTCGCGACGGCAAAGTCACCGCGCGGACGCGGCCGATCGCGCTGCGCGCCATCAAAGGCGATCATTTCACACTGGGAGAGAAGTCGGTCACGGATCTCGCGACGCTCGACGTCGTGCTGATGCGCCAGGACCCGCCGTTCGATATGGCTTACATCACCGCGACCCACGTGCTGGAACGAATCCATCCGAAGACGCTGGTGGTCAACGATCCCGCGCATGTGCGCAACGCGCCGGAGAAACTGTTCGTCACCGAGTTCAAGGACTTGATGCCGCCAACCCTGATCACCAGCGACCGCGCGGAGATCGATGCCTTCCGCGCCGAGCACAAAGACATCATCGTCAAGCCGCTCTACGGCAATGGCGGCGCCGGTGTGTTCCGCGTGAAGGCGGACGACGAGAATCTCGGCTCGCTGCTGGAGATGTTCACCGTGTTCTATCGCGAGCCGGTGATCGTCCAGCGCTATGTGCCGGAAGTGCGCCAGGGCGACAAGCGTATCATCCTGGTGAACGGCGAATTTGCCGGTGCGATCAATCGCGTACCGGCGGCCGGCGAAGCGCGCTCCAACATGCATGTCGGCGGCCGGCCCGAAGCGACGACACTCTCACCGCGCGAAAAGGAAATCTGCGCCGCGCTGGGGCCGGAACTGAAGCGGCGCGGTCTCATCTTCACCGGGATCGATGTGATCGGGAACTACCTGACCGAGATCAACGTGACTTCGCCCACCGGCATCTGGGAAGTGAAACGCTTTGGCGGCGCCGACATCGCGGCGCTGATCTGGGATGCGATCGAGGCCAGGCGCAAGCGCTGATCAGGCGGCGATGCCGAAGCGGCTTTTGTAGCGTGGATCCATATCGGCGAGCGGCAGGAAAATGAAAACGTCGGTCGTCGAGAATTGCCGGTCGATGACAGCGCCGTCGCCGATCCGGCAGCACGCCCGAACATAGCCTTTGATTAGGGGTGGCAGGGCGCGCAGCGCTTCCTTGGGATCGATGGCGTCCTTCGGCATGCGGTTCATGCCGACATAGAGCTCCGGTCGCGCCCGCACGCGCAATCCCGGCGGCATGCTGTGGTAATGATGCAGATAGGATAGCGGCAGGGCGAGCGCGTCCGGCTCGACACCCTGGAACGAGGCGCAGCCGAACATCACGTCGATGGAAAACCGCGCGCAATAGACGATCAGGCCGCGCCACAAGAGCTGCATGGTGGAGGCGCGGGCACGGTATTCCTTGAGGACGCAGGAGCGCCCGAGTTCGAGATAGCGCGTGCCTCTCGGCATGCCTTCCAGCATCGGCGTGATGTCGTATTCGGTCGCGGTGTAGAATCCGCCGGCCTTGGCCGCGTATTCCTCGCGCATCAGCCGGTAGGTTCCGACCACGACGGGCTGGCCGTCTTCATCGTGTACCGAGCGATCGACGACCAGAAGATGATCGCACACGTCGTCGAAGCGGTCGAAGTCGCGCTCCGCATCGCGCATGGCCGGCGACGGGATTGCAGACATTTCACGATAGAACACATCGAACCGCAGGCGCTGGGCCTGTTCGATCTCGGCATCGGTTTCGGCGACGCGGACCTCCAGCGCACCCGTCACCGCCAAGACCGGCCATTGCGCGAAGCGGCCCTCTTGAGGTCCCGGTTCGTGAATGTTGACCAAGTGCCCGATCCTCGCGGAAGCGGCGCCGACTCGGCAAAGCCAGCTGGCCGTTCCATCCGATACAGCGATTTTACCGCAAGCCCCCCGGGGCAGGCAAACGCCGGACAAACATTATACCGGCGCAGCCCTGCGGCGTTGTACGCCGGCGAGCACCAGAAACAGGAGAAGGCCAGGGATTCCCACCAGCCCGCAGGCCAGGAAGAAGACGGCGTAGGCGTGCATCAGGTCGCCGCCGTCGCTCAACCATTGGACGATCGCACCGGAGGTTCCTTTGAGAAATTTTCCGAGCAGGGTGTAACTGGACGTCAGCAGCGCATATTGCGTCGCCGTATAGCCGAGACTGGTGAGGCTCGACATATAGGAGACGAGCGCCACACCGGCGAAGCTCGTCGCAAAACTGTCAAGCGCCATTATAGCGACGAACACGGTGAGATCGGTCTTCGTGTAGGCGAGCACGGCGTAAGAAGCGATGGCGCAGGCCTGGAAAATCCCGCCGACGATGAGCGCCTGGATGTATCCGAAGCGCAAGGCGCAGAAGCCGCCGGCCGCAATTCCCGCAAACGATGCGATCACGCTGACGGTGCTGCGCACCGCGGCGACTGTGTCCTTGGTCAGTCCGATGTCGTGATAAAACGGATTGACCATCGGCCCCATCACGAAGTCGGGAACACGATAGAAGCTGATCGCGAACAGCATCAGCAGCGCGACCGCACCGTAGGTCTTGAAGAATGCGATGAACGGTCCTGCGATCGCATCGAACAACCCCCGCCCGGTCCAGAGCGGTTCGGCCTCGTCCTTCGCGTTCATCACCGCATCGGCGCGCGCAGGCTCGACGGCGAAAAACGTCGCAGCGAGACCGATGGTCATGGCCACGCCATAGATGGCGTACGATACCGCCCAGCCGAAATGCTCGGCGACAACAAGGATCAAGGCATCGGTTGCCAGCATCGCGATCCGGAACCCGAACTGATAAGCCGACGACAACAGACCGAGTTCATCGTTGTTGGCGGCCGATTCGATTCGCCAGGCGTCGATGACGATGTCCTGGGTCGCGGCGCCGAACGCCGCCACGAGCGCAAACACACCGAGCGCGACCAGGCCGTGCGCGGTTCCGGTGAGCGCCATGGCGATCAGTGCGACGCCGACGACGATCTGTGCGACCGCCATCCAGCCGCGACGGCGGCCAAGAGATGCGAACAGCGGCGCATCGAGCCGGTCGATCAGCGGCGCCCAGAGGAATTTCATCGAGTAGGCGAAGCCGACCCACGACAGGAAACCGATCGCGGCCAGCGATGTGCCTTCGTCGCGCAGCCAGTAGCCGAGCGTGTTGCCGACCAGCAGGAACGGCAGCCCGCTCGAGAAGCCGAGCACGAGCATAACGAGCGTGCGCGGTCGCAAATAGGCCGAAAGGCTTCTGCTCGAACCCAGCGCGGTTTCGGTCATGCGGCGCGCGTTTGCGCGGGCGTCTCGTCGGGGAACAGTTCGGAGAACATCTTGTCCAGTTCGGCGGGATCGACAGGCTTGGTCAGAAAACCATCCATCCCTGCGTCCTGGCAAGCCTGCCGTCCGCTGTCCAGCGTGTCGGCGGTGATGGCGACGATCGGCGTACGCGGCCGGCCGGTGGCTTTTTCGTGCGCGCGGATGGCTTTCGTCGCTTCGACGCCATCCAGCCCAGGCATGTGCAGATCGGTGAGGACCAGATCGAAGCGGCCGGCCTGCATCGCCTGCACCGCCGCGTCGCCGGAGGTCACTTCCTGGACGCGGTAGCCGCGCCGCTTGAGCAGCTCACGGGTCAGAAGCGCGTTGATCGGATTGTCTTCGGCCAGAAGAATACAGCGCGCGCCGCCGGCGTCGTCGCTAAGCAAGGGTGGTTGCGCGGTCCCATGGTCTCGCCGTAACTCTTCCGCGCTCGGGACGTGAAATTCCGTGCGCAGCGAGATGCGCTCGACCAGCGAAGCCTGCCGCACCGGCTTCACGAGATAGCCTGCAAAGCCCATGCTCTTCAGATCGCCAAGCCGATTGCGTGCCGCCGGCGTCACCAGCACGATGGCCGGTGTGTCGAGGTCCGGCTTGCGAGGCGGATCGGGCTCGGTGTCCGCGCCGGCATCGATCAGCACCGCATCCATCTCGCCTTCTTCGCTGAAGGGCACGACGGTCCCGCCGGCAGCGCGTATTTGCTCGGTGAGGCATTCGCGCAGAACGACGTTGCGCGTGACCACGGCGACTCTGAGATCGGCGAGTGTCTCGCGTGCACTGGCTGGGCGCACCACAATCGACGGCAGGGTGAACCAGAAGATGCTGCCGCCCCCGGGCGCCGGCTCGACGCCGATCTGGCCGCCCATCGCTTCGACGAGGCGCTTTGAGATCGCAAGCCCGAGGCCGGAGCCGCCGTAGCGGCGGGCATGGCTGGAATCGGCCTGCACGAACTCTTCGAAGATCTGCTCGCGTTTGCTCGCCGGCACACCGACCCCGGTATCGCGCACTTCGAAGCGCAGAAAGCGCCGCGCGGCACCGTCGTTCAACCGCACGTCCAGGCGCACACCGCCTTTTTCCGTGAACTTGACCGCATTGCCGATGAGATTGGTCAGGACCTGGCGCAGGCGGACGATATCGGCGCGGATGGCGTCGGGGACGTTTGGGGCAACGAAGGCTCCGATCTCGATATCCTTTGCGTGGGCGCGAGGGCTCAGAAGCTCGACGACGCTCTCGATAAAGTGACGGGTCTCGATTTCGTCTTCTTCCATCGTGACGGTACCGGACTCGATCTTGGAGAAGTCGAGGATGTCGCCGATCAGCGCCAGCAGGTTCTCGCCTGAGGAACGGATTGCGTCCACATAGGTGCGTTGTTCGGGGCGGAGATCGGTTTCGAGCAGAAGACGAGACATCCCGAGCACGCCGTTCATGGGCGTGCGGATCTCGTGGCTCATCGTGGCGAGGAAGCCGGATTTCGCGCGGCTCGCGGCCTCGGCCTTGTCGCGCTCCTTGCCCAGCGCATCTTCGAGCGCCTTGCGCTCGGTGATGTCGCGCCCGACACTCTGCACTTCGACGAGCTGCCCCTGGGCGTTGCGGATCGCATAGTCCTCCCACGCGATCCAGCGCCAGCCATAAGCCGTACGCAGATGCTGATCGTATTTCACCCGGGAGCGGCCCGTGTCTGCGCCGGCGAAACTGCCGAACACCGGCGCGCGGCTGTCGTGATGCAATTCGGGAGCGAAAGGACGGCCGATGGCCTGCTGCGGCGTCACCCCGAACAGGCGGAAGAACGCGTCGTTCGCATAGGTGAGGCGGCTGAGCCCGTCGCGCCGGAAGATCGCATCGCCTTGCGCATCGACCAGACCCTTGTACCGCAGTTCGCTTTCCTGCAGTCGCTGGTTGATTGTGGCGGCAGAGGCCAGCGAGGCCTCCAGCTTTTGCGCCAGCGCGGTCAGTTCCTGGGAGCGTTTGCCGAGGCGCTGGTTGTGCTCGCGCGTGGTCATCAGCGCGTGCAGAACATAGACGATAACGATCGCGATCACGCTCGCCAGAACAGGCAGCGGGAAATAGACAAGGCGGCCGTGCATCTCGAAGTCGCCAAGAGCCGCCAGCGCCAGTGCCAGCGCACACAAGCCGAACGTCGCCCTGACAGCGCTGGTTAGATTCACAGATACACTCCCTCTAAGAGGGAACTTTATGCAGAGGCGGGTTCGTAAAGGCTTAAAAGAAACCCAAGAGGTGCCGCGACTTTGTCGGTATCCCGGTTGTGCCTGACGCGCTCCATTCAGAGGGGCGAGGTCGCACGCCAAGAATTATTCAATAAAATCAATCTATTGGGATCGATCACGTCGCTGGCTACGTCTGCGTCACAAAAGCTTTGCAAAACTGTGATGGACGTTGAATGCATCGCTGCGCCAATCCGGCGAAACGGCCGGCCGGAATATGTTCGGACGCGGCACTTCAATGGTGGGGCATGAAATCGGGCGCCGAATCTGACGTTCGCCGCGGGTGCCACGCCGCAAGCGGATCGCATGAATGGTTGATATCGCCTTGACCGAAACTCTTACCGCCACCGACAGGGCAGCGACCGTTGCGAAAGGCGGGCGTCGCGATGCCGCCTTCCACGCGCTCACCTGGGCGGCAGCTGTTCTGGTGGTGATCCTGTTTGCCGGCATCATGGTGTCTCTGCTCTTAGGCTCGATGCCGTCGATTAAGGCGTTCGGCCTGTCGTTCCTGATCTCGGAGAAATGGAATCCGGTCACCGACAAGTTCGGAGCGCTCGCCTCGATCTACGGCACCCTGATCACCTCCCTGCTCGCGATGCTCGTCGCGGTTCCCGTAGGGATCGGGATCGCGATCTTCCTGACCGAACTTTGTCCGCGGCCGTTGCGCCGGCCTGTCGCGATCGCCGTCGAATTGCTGGCCGGCATTCCTTCGATCATCTACGGCATCTGGGGCCTGTTCGTGCTGGCGCCGTGGCTGCAGGTCCATCTGCAACCTTGGATCATCGACCTGTTCGGGAATGTGCCGTACCTGCAGGATTTCTTCGCCGGTCCGCCTTATGGCATCGGGATCTTCACGGCCGGACTGATCCTTTCGATTATGGTCCTGCCATCCATTTCCTCGATCACGCACGATGTATTTCTCACCGTGCCGCCCATGCTCAAGGAGGCCGGCTACGGTCTTGGCTGCACGACATGGGAAGTGATGTGGCGCGTCGTGCTGCCTTTCGCGCGCACCGGCGTGGTTGGCGGCGCGATGCTGGCGCTCGGCCGCGCACTCGGCGAGACGATGGCCGTCACCTTCGTGATCGGCAACGCGCACCATATCAGCACGTCGATTCTGGCCCCGGGCACGTCTATCTCGGCCACCATCGCCAATGAGTTCACGGAAGCAGTCGGAAGCCTCTACACCTCGGCGCTCATCGAAATGGGCCTGATCCTGTTCTTCATTACCTTCGTGGTGCTTGCTGCTGCGCAGTTGATGCTGGGCGCGCTGGAACGCCGCGCAGGAGGCGCTTCGTGAAGAACCCGCGGCTCCTTGCCCAGCGGCGCGCCATCAATGTGGCGTTCATTGCGCTGTCCGTCGGTGCGGCGCTGTTCGGCATCGTCTGGTTGGGTCTCATTTTATACGAGTTGCTGGTCAACGGCGTTTCGGCTCTCGCGCCGATCCTGTTCACGGCAGATACGCCGCCTCCCGGCCAGCCCGGCGGCCTCGCGAACGCGATATTGGGCAGCATTCTGATGAGCGTCGTGGCCGTCGCGGTCGGCACCCCGATCGGCATCCTGGCGGGAACCTATCTGGCGGAATATGGCCGCCACGCCCGCCTCGCTTACGTCATCCGTTTCGTCAACGACATACTTCTCAGTGCACCGTCCATCGTGATCGGCCTCTTCATCTACGAGGTGATTGTCGTCCGGATGGGTCACTTCTCGGCCTGGGCCGGCGCCGCCGCCCTTGCCGTGATCGTCATCCCGGTCGTCGTCCGGACCACCGAAAACATGCTGCTGCTTGTCCCGAACGGCCTGCGCGAAGCGGCGTTCGCGCTCGGCGCCGCGCGCAGTTTCGTCATCCGCTCGGTGACCTGGCGTGCGGCGCGCGCCGGCATGATCACCGGCGTGCTGCTCGCGGTCGCGCGCATCTCGGGCGAGACCGCGCCGCTCTTGTTTACCGCGTTCGACAACCAGTTCTGGTCCACCAACCTCAACGGCCCGATGTCGAGCCTGCCGGCCGTCATCTACAAATTCGCGATGTCGCCCTATGCCGATTGGCAGCGCCTCGCCTGGGCCGGCGCGCTTCTCATTACCGTCGCAGTTCTGACGCTTTCCATCATTGCACGCGTTCTCGAACGCAGGCGGAGTTGAATTTCATGGATTCGAACCTCATCAACGCCGCCATCAAGGTCGACATCCGCAATCTGTCGTTCTTCTACGGCGAAAACAAAGCGCTGAAGAACGTGTCGGTGGCGCTGCACGACCGCAAGGTGACGGCGTTCATCGGTCCGTCCGGCTGCGGCAAGTCCACCCTGCTGCGCATCCTGAACCGCATCTACGCGCTCTATCCGAACCAGCATGCGGAGGGCGAGGTGATCCTCGACGGCGAGAACATCCTGGCGCCCAAGGTCGACATCAATCTGCTGCGCAGCCGCGTCGGCATGGTGTTCCAGAAGCCGACGCCGTTTCCGATGACGATCTACGACAACATCGCGTTCGGCATAAAGCTCTACGAGCGGTTGCCGAAGTCCGAACTCGACGGCCGCATCGAGGACGCGCTGCAGCGCGCTGCGCTGTGGACCGAGGTGAAGGACAAGCTGCGCGAGTCGGGGCTGAGTCTTTCTGGCGGCCAGCAGCAGCGGCTTTGCATTGCGCGCACTGTAGCGACGCGGCCGGAAGTGATCCTCCTCGACGAACCGTGCTCCGCGCTCGATCCCATCTCGACCGCGAAGATCGAGGATCTGATCGACGAGCTGTCGCACGAATACACGATCGCGATCGTCACCCACAACATGCAGCAGGCGAGCCGCGCCTCGGACTACACCGCCTTCATGTATCTGGGCGAGCTGATCGAGTTCGGCAGCACGGAAAAAATCTTCACGACGCCCGACCAGAAACAGACCGAGCAATACATCACCGGCCGGTTCGGCTGACGGTACGCTGTCAGGATTTCGACTTGTAAGCGATCAGCGCCTTTTCCGCCGGCACGAGCAACGTGCTGCTCGATGCACCGAACCCTGTCAGGCCTCCTTCAGAGTGGGCTACGCCCACCGGCGCACCGACCGACACGGACGACCTCTGCAAACCGGTGTTCGCATCGACGAGGTAAAGCGTTCCCAAGGATGAACCGATCACGACGGTGTCGTTCAACACGATGGGCAGCCCATTCAGATGGCTGTCACCGGCGAAGCGCCAGCCGAACTGGCGCTTGACGGGATCGACGGAGCGAAGTGCGCCGTTCGCCACCAGGAACCCGACTGCTTTTCCGGACGGGTTTTGCCAGAGCGCCATGTTCAGGGGGACGGTGCTGGAGGAGACGAGTTGCCCGCCCGCGGCTTTTGCGATGACCTCTGCACCCGGTGCGTTCTCCATGTACACGATATGATTTGCATAGATTGGAAATCCGGTCCCGTCATCGCCACTGCAACCGGGACTCAGATACCACTGCAGAGATCCCGTCGTGGCGTATTTGAAATAGGTACAAGGGTAGACGACGTAGATTCCGCCGCCGCCGAGCGCCGGAATGCTCGGACCGGTGGGCCCGGTAGTTGCCCAGTGGGTTGATCCCGTCGCTTCGTCGAGAGCGCTGAGCAAGCTGCCGCTCCCCTGCTGGTCGACATACAACATCCCGCCCGAGGCAACCGGCGGCGTCAGAGCCGTCTGCGCCAGAGCGAATTTCCATTGCAGCGCGCCCGTATCGGCGGCGAAAGCCTCAACAAACCCAAGCCCGGTCGTCACGAAGACGTGGTCGTTGTCGTAAGCCAGATTGGCTTGCGTCGATTTCCCGACGATCGCCTGATGCCACACGGTGGCACCGGTTTGAAGGCTTAGCGCGTAAACGCTGGCGCCGGCCTGTCCGGCAACCGTGACGAAAACGAGCCCACCGGCCGTCACCGGGTACGAGACATTGCCGCCAAGGTCTCTTCTCCACCGCTGGATCAGAGGTCCGGAAAACCCGCCGGGAACCGTCGCGCTTCCGCTATGCGTTGCATCGATCTGATAGGCCGTGGATTCGGCGCCGGCCGGCTGGCTGAGAGACAGCGCGCCGATAAATGCCAGCGCGGCCGGCAGGCGGGAAGACTTTTTCATCGCATCTCCGGTTGTGAAAACGCCAAGCGAGCAACTTCACATTGGCGCCTTGACCCACGCAAGCCATCGCGGGGCGTCAGATGTAGTCCGTTGCCGTCGTTCCATCGATAACTGCGTTTTTGGCGATCGCGTTGAACACGGCGCTCGTCGCAAAGCTCACCACGATGTTCAGGATCAGCGACGAGAACGCGGCGTAGCAGGGGATCGTTAGGCCGAACAGGTGCAGGGGATAGACCGACACCTTGAATGCGTTCATCCATGCCATCCAGGTGCCGCTACCGATGCCGGCGAGCCAGCCCAGCAACAGCGCATGGGGATGGAGCCAGCGGGTGTAAAGCCCGATCAGGACCGAAGGCAGCGTCTGGATGATGATGATGCCGCCCAGCAATTGCAGCTGGATCGCTTCTCCCGGCAGCGCGAGGATGAACACCAGCGCGCCGAACTTCACCACCAGCGAGGCGATCTTCGCGACCTGTGCTTCGCGCGCGAGGTCGCAATCCGGCTTGAAATATTCGCGATAGATATTGCGGGTGAAGAGGTTGGCGCAGGCGATCGACATGATCGCGGCCGGCACCAGCGCGCCGATCGCGATCGCCGCGAAGGCGATGCCCACAAACCACGACGGAAACATCTTGAGAAAAAGCGCTGGTACCGCGAACACATTACCGAAGCTCTTGAACTCCGCGGCGAAGGCCGGATCGGTTTTCACCCCTGCGGCGACTGCCATGTATCCGAGGAGCGCAATCAGTCCGAGCACGAACGAATAGGCCGGCAGCACCACAGCGTTGCGCCGCACGACATGTTTGCTCGACGAACCGAACAGCCCGGTGATCGCATGCGGATAGAGGAACAGGGCCAGCGCGGAGCCGAGCGCGAGCGTTGCGTAAGCCGCCTGTTGCCCAAGGCTCGCGGCTGTGGCCGGGCCGAGCAGCAATTGTTTGGGTGGAACGCTTGCAAAGATCTTTGCATAACCGCCGAGCTGACCGGGGATATAGACCACCGCGGCGATCACCGTGAGGTAGATCAACAAATCCTTGACCACCGCGATCAGGGCCGGAGCGCGCAGGCCACTGGAATAGGTGTAGCCCGCGAGGATCGCGAACGCGATCACCAGCGGCCACTCGCCATGCACACCAAGTCCCGCCAGCACCACTTCAATGCCGAGAAGCTGCAACGCGATGTATGGCATGGTCGCGACGATGCCGGTGAGCGCGATCGCGAGCGCAAGGGTGCCGGAGCCGAACCGGCCGCGCACGAAATCCGCCGCCGTCACATAGCCCTTGGCGTGGGACACGGCCCAAAGCCTGGGAAAGATCGCGAACAGCAGCGGATAGACGAACACGGTGTAGGGCACGGCGAAGAACCCGGCAGCGCCGCCCGCGAACATCGCCGACGGCACCGCGATGAAGGTGTAGGCGGTGTAGAGATCGCCGCCGAGCAGGAACCAGGTCACCCAGGTGCCGAAACGGCGGCCGCCGAGACCCCATTCGTCCAGCCGCGAAAGATCACCACGCCGCCAGCGTGCGGCAAAAAAACCGAGCAGGGTCACGAACGCGAACAGTGCGACGAAGATCGCAAGGGCGGGAATGTTCAGGCTCACGCCGAATCCCCTTTGCCGCTGTCGCGCTCCTCGACCAGATAGACCGGCAGGAGGATCAATGCCCCCAGCAGGATCCAGAGCATCTGGTACCAGTAGAAGAACGGAATGCCGGCCAACTCGGGATCGGTTCGGTTGTAGAATGGCACCCAAAGGAGCGCGAGAAACGGCAGCAGCAGCAATAGATGCACGGCGCGAAGTCCGCGCCGTTTTGCCGGTCCGCTGTCCATTGCGTTCTCCCCTTCTCCCGCCGAAACGAATAGCCGCCGCAGCGGGCCAAGGTCAAACCATTGGACGCGCGCCGGGAAAGTCTTGACGCCAGGCGCCCGAAAGCGCCACAGCTACGCCCAACAGAGAGGCTTCGCAGCGTGACAGGGCAGACGCTCTACGTCATAGGCTCGCTCGTCGGCGTGATGATGCTGGTGGGCTTGAACGCGTTGCTGTTCGGCACGGAGAACGCGCGGATCGCGACCGTTGCCGATGCCGTGAAGCGGCTGCGCCAGGAGATAGCCGATTTCTACGCGGCTGACGCGACGCTCGACATAACGAAGCGCGCCGCGCTGCTGCAGAACGCGCGCAACGGCGTGCTCTACCTTGTGGTGGTGAAGGGCAACGGCCTGGTGACCCGCGCGCTCAAGAAAGGCGCGCTCAAAACCTTTGCGCGCGAAGGCACCACGCTGTCACTGCGTCTCGCCGATTTCACCCTGCCGCGCGCGAAGCTCACCTTCGCGGACGAGGCGATAGCGGAAGCCTGGGAAGCGCGCCTGAAGCACGCACTGGCCTGACCATGTGGTGGCAGCATCTGATCAACCCGACCGTCGTCGCAACGCCGCTTTTCATCCTTCTGGTGATCGCCGAGATGCTGTTCGTGCGTCTCAGCGGCCGCGGCGCGTTCGAGGCTCGTGATACTGCCGCTAGCCTGCTGATGGGTTTGGGCAGTGTCGTGGCCGGCGGGCTGTTAGGTTTCGGCACGGTCTGGTTCAATCATCTCGTTGCGCCACATCGCTTGTTCAGCGTCACCTGGTCGGTGCCGGCGCTCGTGTTGTGCTTCGTGCTCGACGATCTGCGCTACTACTGGTGGCACCGCGCCGCACATCGCGTGCGCTGGCTGTGGGCCGATCACGTCAATCACCATTCGAGCCAGCACTACAATCTGGCCACGGCGCTGCGCCAGCCGTGGTTCGGCGCTTTCGCATTGCCGGGTTATCTCTTCATCGTGCCGATGGTCGTCGTCGGATTTCCGCTGCCGATGATCGGCTTCGCGCACGGCGCCAATCTCGTTTATCAGTTCTGGGTCCATACCGAGAGCATCGGCCGCTTTCCACACTGGTTCGAAGCAGTGATGAACACGCCGTCGCATCACCGGGTGCATCACGCGACCAACCCGCGCTATCTCGATTCCAACTATGCCGGGGTGTTCATCGTGTGGGATCGGATGTTCGGCACCTTCGTTTCCGAGCGCGACGACGACCGGCCGCGCTATGGCATCGTGAAGAACGTCGGCACGTTCAATCCGCTGAAGGTTGCGCTGCACGAATGGGTCGGCATCGCGAAGGATCTCGCGACCTCACGCTCGCTGAAAGAGGTCGGCGGCTACCTGTTCGCGCCGCCAGGCTGGTCGCCGGACGGCAGCCGCGACACCAGCGAATCGCTGCGGGCGCAATGGTATCTTGCACAGCGCGCCGCCGAACAACCGGCCGAATAGCTCGCCGCTACAGCGAAATCTGCGACCGCATCGAGACGACGTTGTAGTGCTGGCCGATCTGCACGTTCGACAGCGGCGGCGCCACGATGCTGCCGAGCCGGTTCACGTCCACGGTCTGCCAGTCGAACGCGAAGCGCAGCACGCTGTTGGGATACCAGTTGAGTCCCAGCGTGAAGATGCGCTGATCGCCGCCGCGCACGCCGTTGGGCGGCGTGGCCGAGCCGGCGGCACCGGGATCGTCGTTGAAGTCGGTGTCGTCGTAGCGCGCCGCCATCTCCCACGCGCCCCAGCCGCCGCCGTCGAGTGAGAACGGGACGCGCGGTTTGGGCGAGGTGAACGCGCCGTTCGCGCTGCTGTAGCCACGGCTTTCGCCGGTGAGAACAAAGGTCGCTTGCGCGTACCAGCCGTCGAAATTCTGATCCGCCAGACCTGCGAGCCGCGGATCGATTGTGTAATGGAAATAACCGCCCTGGGCGTAGAAGCTCTGCCACTGCCAGCCGGCTTCGACGCCATAAATGCCGATATGCTTGGCATCGATCGCGGGCGTTGCGATCAGCTTGCTGCCGCTGGAATCGACGGTCAGTTCGGGCGAAGCGGAAAAGCTGAAGGTGTGCGGCGCTGCCACGATCGGCGAGGAATCGGCCACCTTGAACACATAAGCGCCGCTTGCACTCAACACGAGGCGAGAGTCGGAATCGGAATAGAGCGAGTCCGAGACGCGCGCGAGCACCGCGTTCTGATCGTCGAAGGTCGCGGGATCGGCGACCTTGCCGCCGGTGAGCGATGCCGCCGCAAAGAAGGAGTCCCCGGCATAGATCAGGCTCACCGCATCGCGTCCGTCGCCGCCCACAGTATTGCGCATAACGTCGGACGGGCCGGCGCGCTCGAGGAAGATGGTATCGGCCGACGAAGTGTTGTCCTCAAGGCCGCCGGGCGGCGGATAGGCGCCGACGCGCAGTGCAAACGGGTGCAGACCGTCATATTCGATGTAGAGCGACTGCACGCGGCCCGCGCCCTCGGTGCCGCCGCTGCCGCCGAACTCGGTGTTGAAGAAATACGACCAGTCGCCAAACAGCTTGCCTTGGAAGCCGATCTGCGCCCGGCGGAAATTCGCGCCGCTCGACAGATCGGGTCCGTTCGGCAAGATGCGCGCGCTGTTGCTCTGCATGTAATACGCCGCATCGAACTGGCCTAGCAGCCGCAGCGAGAGCGAGAACCGCCCGTCCGGCGAGGTGACTGTCGGCCGTCCGTTCGCGAAACTCCAGACGGGACGGTCCTGCTTGTCGAGCTTTACGGCGGTGTCGGTATTGTCGAGCGCCTGCGCCAGCTGGTCGATCTGCGCCTGCTGTTTGGCGAGACGTGCTTCAACCGGTGCGGGCGCCGCAGCAGGTGCCGGCTCGGCCGCAGCGGTCATCTCGACCTTGCGGCCCTTCTTGCCGAGTGCGCGGCGGAGCTCGCCGATCTCGGCATTCTGAGTCGCGATCTGGTGCTGCTGCGCCTCGATCATCTTCTGCATCTTGTCCAGCCGCTTCATCACCGCGTCGTCGTCGGCATGTGCGGGCGCCGCCAGCGCGAACACCGCGCCGGCGAGAAGAACCGTTCGCAATTTCATCAGTGTGCCCCCAGAACCTCAAAACCGTCTTTTTCGAAGACCGCGCGCGCCTTAGCGCCCGACAGGTAGTTGAGAAAATCCTGCGCCTCGCCCTTGGCGTCCCTGGTCAGCGCCGCGGGATAGACAATCGGCTGGTGCGTGTTGTCGGGAAAGGTGGCAGCGACCTTCACGCCTTTGTCGGCCATCGCGTCGGTCGTGTAGACGATGCCGAGCGGCGCCTCGCCACGGCTCACATAAGACAGCGCGACCCGCACATTCTCCGCCTGCACAAGGTGATCGACGACCGTGCTCCACACGCCGAGCGCGGTGAGCGCGGTACGGGCATATTTGCCGGCGGGTACGGAATCCGGATCGGCGACGGACAGGCGCCCGCCGTGCAATGCGCTCAACAGATCGAAATGCGGCGCGATGGTGACGGCAACGTTCGCGTTCGCCGGTTCGATCAGCACAAGGTGATTGCCGAGCAGCGTCTTGCGCGTCGCGTCGTTGATGAGGCCCTTTTTGTCGAGATAGTCCATCCAATCGTTGTCGGCGGAGACGAAGATGTCCGCGCCGCTCGACGCCTCGATCTGCTTGGCAAGCGCCGATGACGCCGCAAAGGAAAAAACGGCGGTTTTGCCGGTGTCGGCCTTGTACGCGGTGCCGATCTCTTTGAGCGCGTCGGTGAGCGACGCGGCAGCGAATACCGTGGTGTCGGCCCGAGCGGCAAGCGGGCCGAGAACCAGTGCAGCGACCGCAAGGCCGCGAAACCATGAAGCGACACGCAAGACGATTCCCCCCGAAAGCTCTCGTATTTCGTGATATTCCAGTGAATACCACGTGTCCAGAGGGCGTCAGGCGCGTGGCTTGCGCTGCTTTTGCGCGTCGGCGAGCGCCTTGGCGTGCGCCCGGTGTGCTTTGGCTTTCTCGTCGTATTTCTGCGCAACGCTCTCGCATTCGTCGCGCAGCGCCTCGATTTCTTCCTCGCTCAGCTTCTCGATCCCGATGAACTTGTTCTGTGCCGGTTCGAGAGCGCGGATCAGCTCGTCGAGCTTGGTCTGGTTCGCGGCGGAGTCGCGGTTCTGGGTGTTCTGGATCAGGAAGACCATCAGGAACGTGACGATCGTGGTGCCTGTGTTGATGATGAGCTGCCAGGTGTCGGAATAATGCGCGAGCGGACCCGTCGCGGCCCACACCAGAACGACGACGCAGCAAAGAAGAAAAGTAGAGGGCCGCCCCGTGATTTCCGCGACGGCGGTCGCGACACGGTTGAAGAACGCGGTCGATCCGCCAGTGGATTTTGCGGCGCTCACGTTGAGCGGCGGCCGGCAAACACGAGGCCGACACCCGCAAGCAGCACGACGATCCCGCCGATGGTCGGGATGGAAATGTGGTGCTCTTCCTGGCTGTTGACCTCAAGCGGCCCCAGCTTCGCGACCGGCTTGGTCTCGGTGTAGCTGAAATTGCCGAGCACGAGAGCCAGCACGCCCACCACAACCAGCACCGCTCCCAATAAGGTCAATCCGCGCATGTCTCTCTTACCCGCCAACCGGCAAACTGCCATGCCGAAGAGTAACGAGCAGGGAACTCAAATGTTCCGTTGCGAACGAAGCATCACAGCGTCCCATGCTGGAAGCGAGAACTTATCGGTCCCATCGGCGAGCCCGGTCCAGGGCGCTTAACAAAGAGAAAGCCCATGACGGTTGAACCGCGCCACGGGCTTCTCTTTCGCAGAGACGTATCGCTTGTATGCGCCCGCGCCATTGGCGCGAGATTGGATCAGTTGCTGGGCGTCGAAGCTGCGCCGGCGACAGCGCCGGTCCCGCCGCCAACAGCCGCACCAACCGCAGCACCCGGCGCGCATCCGATCGGAAGCGTTACGAGACATCCGATGGCTGCGCCAAGGCCGGCGCCCGTTACGCCGCCTTCCACGGCGCGAGCGCCGGGATCAGCGTGCCAGCTTCCATCCGCTACATAATATCCGCGGTCGTCGGACGGGTCGGAGAGCCAGCGAACATGCGCATCGTTCTGATGTGCTTCATACCAATCGGAGTTGTAGTACCGGATCGGCTCAGAGGCGCCGTAGGCGTAAATCCGATGAACGCGCCAGCATTCGCCATTCTGATTGCAGGCGACGTAGGTCTTTTCGACAGTGGTCTGGGCGCTGGAAATCGTGGGCGCCATCAAGGTTGCGCCCGCAATAGCGAGAAATGAACCCAGTTTAAGCGCGGTTTGAAATCTACTCATTCTGTCACCTTTCTTTTGATCGGTCCGCACTTAAACGACGCGGCAAGGCGATGGTTCCGACGGCGGCGAGTCGATGGTTCCGACTGTGGAACACGCGCAGAGTTTCGGGCCCGTGGTTTGGTTGTGAATAAGAACGCGCGCTCTCGAAAGAACAACATTGCTTAGCCGGTGCTAACCAGGATTCACCGCGCCGCTGCCACGCGACGGTAGGACAGTGCTTCCGCCACATGCGGGCGGCCGACGTTCGTGGCGCCTGCGAGATCGGCGATGGTGCGGGCTACGCGCAGCACCCGGTGATAGCCGCGGGCGGTCAGCTTCATCGCGTCGGCCGCGTCGGTGAGGAGCTTGACGCCGGCGGGATCGGGTTTCGCGACACGTTCCAGCAATTCGCCTTCCGGCTCGGCGTTGGTGCGGATGCCTTCGCCATCGTAGCGCTTGCGCTGGATATCGCGCGCCTTCGCCACCCGCGCGCCGATCTCGGCGCTGCCTTCCGATGGCGGCGGCAGTGCTAGGTCCTGCGCCGAAACTGGCGCCACTTCAATATGGATGTCGATGCGGTCGAGCAGCGGGCCGGATAGCCGCGCCTGATAGTCCTGTCCGCATTTCGGCGCGCGGCCGCACGACTGCGACGGCTCGGTCATGTAGCCGCAGCGGCAGGGATTCATCGCGGCGACCAGCTGGAAGCGCGCCGGGTAGCGCACATGCGCGTTGGCGCGCGCGACGATCGCCTCGCCGCTTTCCATCGGCTGGCGCAGCGAGTCCAACACCCCGCGCGCGAACTCGGGCAATTCGTCCAGAAACAGGACCCCGAGATGCGATAAAGACACCTCCCCGGGCTTCACCCGCAAACCGCCGCCGACCAGTGCAGCCATCGAGGCCGAATGATGCGGCGCGCGAAATGGCCGCCGTCGCGAGATCGCGCCGCCGGGGAGTTCGCCCGCAAGGGACTGCACCATCGAAAGCTCCAGCGCCTCACGCGCGTCGAGTGGCGGTAAAAGACCGGGCAGGCGCTGTGCCATCATCGATTTGCCGGCGCCGGGCGGTCCGATCATCAGCATGTTGTAGTCTCGATACCCGGATGATATCGGAGGCTATGAAATCCATGCCCAAAGCTTACAGCTACCTACGCTTTTCCACGCCAGAGCAATCGAAGGGCGACTCCTTCCGACGGCAGACAGCGGCCTCCCGCGCCTACGCCAAACGACACGGCCTAGAGCTTGATGAAACCCTGACCTTTGAGGACAAAGGCGTCTCTGCGTTCCGGGGGAAGAATGTCAAAGGCGGCGAGCTAGGCGCTTTTCTCAACGCGGTTGAGTCGGGCAAGATTCGCAGAGGGTCTTATCTGCTAGTCGAAAACCTTGACCGGCTGTCCCGCGACACAGTGCGAAGTGCCTTCATTCAATTTACGGGAATTCTGGAGCGCGGCGTCAATGTCGTGACGCTCACTGACGGCAAGCTCTACACCGCAGCCAAAATGGACGCAGACTTTGGGGACCTCCTTATATCCCTAACGATCATGTTCCGGGCTCACGATGAAAGCGCTCTGAAGTCCAAGCGCATCAGCGCGTCATGGAAAAACAAACGCGACAAGGCGCAAAACGAAGGCGAAAAACTCACCGCGCGTTGTCCCGCGTGGCTTACTAAGGCGGGCAACTCTTTTATGGTCGATAAGGCGCGCGCGAAAGTGGTCCGCAGGATTTTTGATATGACGATTGCAGGACACGGGAAGAGCATTATCGCCCGCCTCTTCAATCTGGAGGGTATCCCGACGTTCGGAAAGTCGAAAGGCTGGCATCCATCCTACATTCAAAAGATTCTCGAAAACAAATCCGTTATCGGCACGTTCCAGCCCATGCGCATCGAAATGAACGAGGATCGGACGAAAACACGCGTCCCCGTTAGCGATCCGATCCCCGAATACTTTCCCGCGATCATCGACCGCGCCGTATTCGAGCGCGCACGTCGTGCCCGAGCATCGCGCCGAATTCCAACCGGCAGAACGGGGGAGAATTTTTCTAATCTGTTCTCCGGCTTGGCCGTGTGTGAGTGCGGCGCTCCCATGCAATTTGTGAACAAAGGCAAGGGATCGAAAGGGGGAGCTTATTTGGTTTGCTCCTATGCCCGGCGCTCAGTTTCAAACTGCAAAGCGCCGTCTTGGAAATACGGTTCCGTGGAAGCTCTACTGATCCTCTGCCTTGAGAAAGTGAACTACAGCGAGCTATTCCCGGACATCACCCGGGACACGCACACGAAGCTCCAAGAATTGGAAGACTCGAAGCTCAAAACCGAAAGCGAGCTTTCACAAATTAAAAAGCGCTTGGAGAACATCGTTGATGCGCTCGAGCAGAACTCAAAGCAACCGGCATTGATGGCGCGTTTGAACGCGACGCAAGCGATCTCGGACAAGCTCGCCATGACAGTCGCGGCGCTTGCGACACAGATAGAGGAGGAAGGCGAGCGCGCAAAAAGCGCCGAACATGATTTCAAACAGATACAGGACGGACTCGAACGCCTAGACACGGCGCATAAGAAACCCGGCTCGAACCTCTATGACTTGCGGTCGCGCCTGCATCAACTCTTGAAGCGGACGGTACGGGGGATCACATTCCATCCCGCCGCGGGGGCAAGCTTCGCCTCGGAATATGCGGGAGATTTGAAGGGCAAGATCGAAGTGCGCTTCGAGTCCACGAAGATCGCGCGCACGCTCTACATGGAAAAGAACATGAGGGCGTGCCACTCAGTCCCCATCCGCAGCGGCAAGGCCGACTTTAGAAAAGCCGTGACGCTCAGGATTTCAACCTAATCGCCTTCTGTATCGCTAAGCGATCTTCCTTCGTCATAGGGATGCGAGTGAACGTGTAGCCGTTGAACGTAAGAAGGTCCGGTAGAGCACGCTTGCGCGTTGGTCGTGGCCTCTTACCCATCTTGGGGGAGCGGCGTTGTTCTGCACCATGCATCCCGAGTTTGAAGCCGATTTTCGCGCGTGACACTACATGTCAGCATTCTCGACGGTTCTGATCCCGCAACTATCCCGCGCTGTGCGAGTAAAACAGAGTGAAATCTTCTCGCTCGGCTGGCTTTGCAATTAGGAGCGCTGGACTCGCTTTTTGACATCCACTGCGCCGGACGGTTTGGAGTCGGCGAGCTCATTCCCACGCCCGACATCATCACATGCTTATGTATGTTCGATCCGGTCGGCCAACGCGAAGCGTTCGACGCGCTCGATGGGCCCCGTTTTCTTGACAAGGTTGTCAGTCCATGAGAGAAGTTGGGCCTTCCTCCAGTACGTTGTCAGGGGCTGGCACTAGGTGCGCGGGTCGTGCGCCGAAAAACTCGCGGAAAATCTTCCAATCCTAAACATCAGCGCGCGGCGTATGCCGTGCCCGCGAGGTTATATGACCGACGTTGAAAAACGCCGCGAGCAGCGGCGTGAGAGAATTTTACGAGACATCAACAGCCTCCGAATAGTCGGTGACTGCGAAGCGGCGTTCTTGCCGGTTGTGCGAATTCCAGCAGTTGCCGAACGGCTCGCGTATTCGCTGGCCGATGGCTTTTCGCTTCTCGATCTTGAGGCACAAATCCGAAACCTATTCGTCCAACACCCGGCTCTTCGTCTCTCAGCAGACGAAATGCGCGCGAACGGGCGAGGTTTGACCACGCCCAAAGCCGATCACTCCTTAGCGGACCTGCAAAAACTAACTGCGGATCAAAGACTCGCGGTTGGAAATGAGCGGGCTAGGTTGCAACGCCTTGAGATCGCCCGGGCCAAAGGCAACGCCGATGAAGGTTGAAATAGCTGAAGCTCTCCGAGATCGAGTCTCTCGCGATCTAACCTTCATGGCGACGGCACACCCGAGAAGCTTAGCCGCCGAAATCAGAAGCGACCATTTTGGCGCTGTGGTCGATTTCGTCGCTGAGCGGATCGATCTGGAGATCAACGACCCGGAAGCCGCGACCTTGATTGCTCTCGCCGACGCGAAACGGGCAATGCCCGCCGCCTTCATACACCGTAAGACGCGCGCCGCGTTCTACAATGATTGGAAAAAATGATGCTCCAGACCCAAAACATTACGCCGACAGAGGTTGTCGCGTTGATCGCGTCAAAGACCGGAATCGGGTTCACCCCCAAGCGGCTATTCAACTTTGTGCGAAGCGGAAAGTTTCCCGAACCAACAACTCGCGTGAATCCCAAAACGATCTTCTGGACTCGCTCCGAGGTTGAAGACTGGATCAAGAAGAACTTCCCGGGTCACGGGGCCCTAAAGCCAGCGGGAGGCATGGCCGATGCAGAATGCGTTTAAAGCCCTCGACGCGTTCGATTGGGAAGATATCAGGTGTTTGAATCCGCGTGGAATGAGTTGGGGTTACGCAAGTGCGAATGCTCTGCGCCGGATCGTCCTTGCACTAGATCGCGCGTTCCTCCGTTACGACTCGGGGGTCGCCGTCGCGTTGGACGATATGGATAAGAGCGATAGCGAGCCAAAACATCTTATCATTTTGAAGGGCGCGGAAACGACGCTGGTGAAGCTCCGGTTCCGAGACAAGTTGACGTTTGTGGGATCGAAGCCGGTCTATACGGCGCATGATCGGGGCGTTGAGCTTCTCGCGAATGCAATCGTGAATGCGGTGCGGGCTGTCATCGCACCGGCCTAATCGAACCTAGCGAGCGACCTCTAACGGGTTCGTTCGCTGGAGGGCTCGCGAGGCAAGCCGACCCTTGTCTCGCGAGACATCAATCGCGCTCTCTCGCTGTGTCGCTTGGATGAGTCACATTTTGGGGGTGGATTTGTGACTCTGCCGCTCTGCGCGGTGTAGCGAACCAGGGGTTCGCGAAAAAATTCAACGACAAATTTCGTAGCACGACTAGTCGTGAAATTCAATCCGCTATCGCTTACGTGAGCGGATGAGGTGGTGCAGCAGGCATCACGACGAAGGGAAGTATCGATCAAGATTCCTCACTGCCGACTTCCCTTCCGGCGGTGATGAAGGTGGCGCGGTCCCTGCTAAAGGCCGCGCCGCCGCTTATCGATTGGCTCACATGCACACCTACACCGATATCATCGACGCCCTCTATCCCGACACCGTAGGCCGCTTCGCGATCAAACGCGGCCTTCAGGATGCGCCTGAGGAATGGTCCGACACACTCACGGACAATTCCCCGACAGAGCGAATCCTGATCAGCCCGAAGACTGAAGCTGGCATCGCGTACGTCTTCGGTGTCGATGACGAGGCGACTCCCGATAGCTGGAGAGATTCGAAACTCAAGCCGACAGCCGTCTTCTTCAACGGGTCCGAGACCGCGATCCTGATTTGGTCTTTCGAGTCGCCTGTCACGGTCGCTGATGCACAGCCGATTGCCGATGCACTCGGGATGGCGCAAGTGGATGAGTTCATTCCGCTCCCCGACTGTGGTGACACGAAGTGGGCCTGCGTCCATTGCGATAGCAGCGTGTACTATGCGTTGTCCGACATTCAGTCGGCATACGGCTGCACGGCCCAATCGAACGATCTCCCGCGCTACAGAGGCGCGGTGTGCCTGACGCCATACGATCCCGAAGACCCGCGCTATCAGCAACCGATGACCATCACAGTCGGCGGGAATAAGGAATCGATCAAATGGCGTCCTGACACGATGCCGGTCTCGACCTTCATCATGCGGTTGGCTGACCACCGCGAGGGCAAGAAGGACGGACCTGCATTCGTTACTGGCGACATGGTCCCGGGTCGCCGGTTCAAGACCGGCATGAAAGCACAGTATGCAGTCGGTCTCGATGTGGACAACGGCATGTCCTCGGAGAGCATCGATAAGGTGCTGGTCGGACTCGGCTTCCTCGCGATCCGTTACACCACACACAGCCACGCGAAGACCCAGACCGATTTCAAGAAAGACACAATCGTCAAATGGGCTCCCGGTCAGGAGATCGATGATGAGTTGATGCGTCGCTATGTACGCGAAGAGCATCACTGGGACGAATCCATCGTCGCGACCGTGGAGTACACAGGCACCGATCACACCGAGCGTGGCATCGTGGCGCAGATCACGCACGCGCCGATGCCAAAGAACCGCGTCGTGATCCCGTTCGCCAAACCGTTCGTGATCGAAGAGCAGGCCGCGACCCAACTTGCGGCGATGGAAAAGTGGTCGAAGGTCCCGCTCGCTCTTGCCGAAAAGCTCGGGATTGTACTCGATAAGACGGGCACCGATCCCTCGCGCCTGTTCTATTTCCCTCGTCACGCACACAATCGTCCGTTCGAGATCGCCATCGTAGGCGGAGAACTTTTCGACTGGTCCACACTCGAACTGGAGAACCCGTTCGAGGAGATGGTTCGCGAGACGAACAAAGGGACTGGCAAGTCGAAGACCGATGAAGGTAAGGCCCTCGGTCGCTGGTCGATGAAAGCTGCCCACGGTTTCCAGATCGTGGATGTCCTCGAAGAACATTGTCCCGACAGGATCAGAGGTAACGCGTCCACGGGCGTGGATATCGAATGCCCGTTCGACGATTCGCATTCCAACGCGGGCGATCCCGAAGATCGCGCCTGCTTCGCCGTGAACGCGGGTGACGGGAACACCGAGTGGTTCACGATCTCGTGCCGTCACGATTCCTGCCATGGCCTCACCATGCTCGACATGTTGGGCAAGATGGTCAAAGACGGCTGGTTCGACCGGAAGGTGCTTGACGACGAGAAGTACAACGCCGTTGCCTCGGAAGACGCCCCGCAGCCGGTAGTCGGTGAGAATGCTGTGCGCTCCGCGCTGAAGAAACTCAGTGTGGAGTCAATGATGTCAGAGGTCGAAGCAGTGGTAGCACTGATCGTTGACAGCGATCTTCGGGAAGGCCGCGCGAAGGTTGCGTTGGCTGAAATCGTCGAATTAACAGGCGGTCGAAATAGCTCGTTTAAGAGCACGACTCTCAATGCAATGTTGAAGGCTGCAAAAGAGGACAAAGAAAAGCGGCGCAGCGATGGTCCGAGCAGTAAATCGCTAAGGCTCAAGAATGTTCTCTCGAAATCGCTCAAAAGCGAGTTCTGTTTTCCGCCCCCTCACCTCGGCAAATTCAGTCTTGAGGAAGTCGGTGGCAAAATTTGGTTGTGCCAATCGGGCGGCGAAAACAACCGGATTTCCACGCCCTTCGTATTGGCTGGTGGAGTTGTCTACGCTGATCGAGGCAACGCCCGCGCGTTGCGAGTCGATGTTATGAACCAAAATAACAAGTGGGTGTCCGTCGATATTCATGCCGGGGACTTGGCAACAGCAACCGGAGTTGACGCTCTACGGAAATTGATGTCCGCGGGGCTCGCATTGACACCTAAGGGCAAAGACTTCGTCACCGCTTATCTCATGGAGTCACAGCCCAACGGGCCAATCGTTTACGACCGCGCCGGTTTCCACGATGAGGTGTTCATCTGCCCGACCGGTGAAATCATCCCGAAAGGCGCGCACGTCGAACTCGCTCGCGAGAAGCGCGTTCAGTGTCCCACGACTGCCGGGAGCTATGAGAATTGGCGAGTTGCCGTCGCGGCCATCTTCCAGCTTCCCGTTGAGGTGGCGTTTCTTTTCCAGTCTGGCGTGCTGATGGGTTTGGCGGGAACGGTCGCGAATCTGGCGGAAGACGAGTTCATTCAATTTGGTCTGTACGGAGAGACTAGTTCGGGTAAATCCACGGCAGAAGCCGAAGCGGTCGGATCATGGTGCAAACCGGACATAAAAGAGAAGGGCCTCATGTTGTCGGCAAAGGGCACTGACAACAGCCAAGAAGTGGTTTTCGAAAGAAGCTCGGGGTCTGTCGCCGTGCTTGACGAGTTCGGTCATCTGCCAGCCAAGACGCAAAAAGAAATTGTCTTTATGGGGCAGCAAGGGACCGGCAAGCGCAGACTTAACGCTAACTCAGAAGAAAAGCACGCGCGGGCGTGGAAGGGTGGATGCATCGTCTACTCAAGCGAGCGAAGCATTGCGTCTCGGCTGCGGCAGGAAGGCGTAAAAGCGGAAGGAGGGCTCTTTGCTCGCATTTTTCCGATCTCAACTGACGGAGTAGCGCGGCTCGAAGCTAACCAGTTTGCGCATGTCGAAGGAGTCATCAGGAATTACGGATGGTCGGGACCTGAGTTTGTCCGTGCGTTGCGAAAACTCGGTTATGTGACGGAGCGAGGCGGTCTGAAGGAAAAGGTTAGAGCGTTGATCGGAAAATTGAAGGACACACAGGGCGCAGAGAATGCTTTGCGTCGCCGGGCTGCGCGTCACCTTGCTTACCTCTGGCTCGCCGGGTTGATCGCGCAGGAGGCCAATATGATCCCAGACGATTACGACCTTGAGGCGCTTGCCAACAAGCTCTGGAAGGATGCGCTGGAAAGCGACAGCGGTCCGACCGATCCGAACAAGCGGGCACTGGAGAATCTTGTCGATGCGATTACCGCCCGGAAGGATGTGGATATTGTTCCTTACGGGGCCAAGGGTGATGAGCGACGTTACAGGGAGGCAATCGGTTATTACGATGATGCGATGGGGCGCTATATCATTCGCGTTTCGAAATTCGACGAATTGTGTGGTGACGCCATCAGCGGAAGAGCTTTCCGGGGCTATCTGGAAGACAACGGCTATCTAGTCCGAAAAGCTGGTGACGACACACGGACATGGCGTGGTTACGACGGTCTGGGCAAGGAAGCTAACTACGTTGTTCTCGTTATGGCGAAGATCGACGGCTAGTTTGGGAAGTAGGGAAGGACAGTTTCGTTATAGACGCAGTCAAATGCGTCTGCCACATCGCACACTCCGAAGGGCGCGCATTCTTCCGGTCTTAGATTGCGTGGGGAGAAAACGCACTCACGAACCTCTCTCTTCAATTTCTCAACTTCCCAACTTCCCAAGGACTCGATTGCCTGACGGACTCTGCTTTGTGTCGGCAAGCCATACAGCGCGGGCTGGCGCCTCAGCCGATCCGGCGCGTTCGCAACGCTGAACAGCGCCGCAGGGAGCGCCGTAGGCGCGATGTTCGGTTGTGAGAGCGGTCTTGGGCCGCCCTACCGTGCGCGCCGCATGTATCGCGCGCTGAGACGTTCTCCCGACTCTCCCGCGTCCGACACATACACGTGTTGATGTAGGCGCGATCCGATGCGAATAACACTTCAAAATGTGTGGAATTACCGTGACTCTGCTTTGATGCATGGACGCGCCTCGTCGGTACCCGGCGACGGCGCACCAGCCGGATCGCATCTGGCTCAAGATCGCGCCAAGCGTCCAATCGCTTTCGCAACCTCTCGCCAGAAGGTGATTGCTTCGGCATCACGCTGCGAGATGGCATCACTCTCGCTCTGTGCCGCTTCCCTCGGTGCGTCGGAGCCATACCGCTCGATTAGCCCCCTCGCGGTTTGATCCACTTCCGCTTGATCGGTTGCCATGGAAATCCTCCCGTCTTGCTACGGGCGCGCATCCTAGCCCTTTTGCGCCAGTGAACCGGCGAGACGCCGCCACATGCGCCAGCACCCTCCTAAAAGTATCATAGCGCCTAGCGGGTAGCTCGGATCAAAACCCGCCCGTGGCGCTTCCAGCGGCCCGCAGCGCAGTAAACCCAGGTCCGCCAGATCGCGCAGGCGGTCTTCCGTGCGTTCGCGCTGTTGGTGCTTAAAGCGCCTGCTGGATAGCAGCTATTGCAATACACCGTTAACCAGATGGGAGAAATAGACTCTGAATACGTGCGCCGATCCCGTATTTGTAAAGACCCAACCGACGTGCGGTGTTTTCAATTTTGGAGTCCTGCCGATGACCAAAGGCAATTTCATCGCGTACTATCGTGTATCGACGCAGCGCCAAGGCCAATCGGGACTCGGCTTGGACGCACAGCGGAAGGCTATCGCTGACCATCTCAACGGCGCGTCGCTCGCGGGCGAGTTCACAGAGGTGGAGTCCGGTCGCAAGAACTCCCGTCCGCAGCTACGCGCGGCGCTGGCGGCGTGTCGGAAGCAAAAGGCTACTTTGGTCATCGCGAAATTAGACCGCCTAGCGCGCAACGTGGCGTTCGTGTCCGCACTTTTGGAAAGCAAGGTGAAGTTCGTAGCAGTGGATATGCCGGACGCAGATACGGCGTTCCTGCAAATAGCCGCAGTTTTCGCAGAATGGGAAGCTAAGAAGATCAGCGAGCGTACTTCCCTCGCGCTTCAACAGGCGCGCGCGAGGGGCAAGAAGCTTGGTTGGTCGATGGACACTCGCTGCCATGAGCAGGCGGAGTGCGCGCGTATGGGCGCGGCGGCTAATCGCGACCGGGCTCGCCAGTTCGCAGCAAACGTGCTTCCGATTGTCCGCGACATCCGCAAGGCCGGAGTGACTACGCTTGACGGTATCGCGGGCGCGCTCAACGCGCGCGGCGTCGCCACGGCACGTGGTGGCGAATGGTACGCAACCTCTGTTAGGAACTTGCTCGCTCATCAGGCGGCACAGGTGGCGGGAGGTTCTGACTAGGGAAGTCGTGACCGCTCACTGAGAAGGTCGCTAAAAAGTCGGTAGGGGACCCGCGAGCCCGTGTGGTACCTCCAGAATTTCACAGACCCTAGACGGCTCCCCAGTGAATTGAAGTCGCGAATCGAGAGCGCCTTGCCCGCCTAGCAGTATTTTGGCTCATTTCCATGCCCATCTGTATTGATGACTAGAACCCTATTTTCGGCGCAAGCGGTGAGTTATGATTCAAGCTGTTCTGGGGACTTGGGAAGAATGGCGACATATTCAATTGATTATGACCTTTGTTCAGATAAGGGACTGCAACATCTCTTTGATTACCTCCTGCCGCACATCGCGACGAATTCCACAATTACTTACGGAGAGATAGCCAGACGGCTCCAAAAAGATTTAGGTATTGCAAAAATCTTCTCGACACATCCGGGGAGCGTTATCGGCTCTTTGATGTATCGGATCTTGGAAATCGAGCCGAACGCGCCTCTGCTCAATTTGCTCGTTGTGAACCTCAAAGACGTCCCCGGCAAAGGTGCAAACGGTTTCATAAGAGATCGTTTTCGACTACCCGGAAAGCCTACTGCTCCCATTCCCAATCGGGGAAAATATATTGAGAAGGAAGCCAGTCGAGTATTTACGTATAATCATTGGCCGCGCATCTACCGGCGCCTATTCAAGACGAGCCCGCCTAAAATTGCCCCGATCAGCTTGGTACAGGGCACTGAACGGGACGGAATGCCGCCCGCTACGTCACGAGGTGGACATGGTATTACCGGCGAAGGCCCTGAACACGCAGCCCTTAAAGCATATGTTCTCGCCAATCCATCTTGTGTGGGAGCACCAAGGAATCCCGACACAGGTGACGATGAGTTCGGGTTACTGTCTGGTGACGAAATCGACGTGGTTTTTGAGACCAAAACCTCGGCGTATCTAGTCGAAGTCAAGTCTGTTCGATCAAATAATCAGGATTTGATCAGAGGTGTTTATCAGTGCGTCAAATATGGGGCCGTCTTTCGCGCCCAACGCAGCGGCATCACTCCGAACATTAAGGTGCACTCGATTCTCGCGGTCGAGAAAGGAATCCCTACCGACATTCGTGCGTTGGCTAAACTCAACAACGTAAGAGTGAAGGTAGTTAAACGCTCCGTCACTCGACTAGCGCGTTGAAAGATTTGCTTTTAGGAACAGCGCTCCGCACTCTTGGGGCGCATCTGTTTGGTCAAGCTCATGCGCCAACCCTATGCATCTATCAGTGCGCTTTCCACAGCTTGCGCTTTCCCTGTCGGAGTGAGCCGGTAAGTCGAACCGCTCGGAAGGATCACGCACGCGAGCATGCCGGACTCCACCTGTTCATCGGCGAGCTTCTTCCACGCACGATCCGTCACGCGAACCGGCTGCGGGTACGCCGCCGCAACCGCTCGGAATAGCCGCTCTTGCTGTCTGCTCGCGAAACCCAGGTATTGGGCTTGTCTTGTGCACTTGTGCTTAGCCGCACCTGCCATTTGTCATTCGATGAAGCGTTGGGCGTCCGTCTTGCGCATGACCGCAAGATATAGCGGCTGGTGTTCCAAGGCGAATCGTCCGCCCATAGCGGTATAAGTCGCGGCCTTCGGGCCATGCCAAGCGGCTCCAACCAGATGGAGGCAAGGCATGATCAAACGCACGTCCCGAAAGCAGGTTGAACAGGAAATGGAGGCGTATCGCCGCTTGTACGAATTCCGGCGCACGCCGCGACTCTTGTGCGTTGTTGTCAGTCACGACGATATTCCGTGTCCCGTCAGGCTGCGGGTTTCGTATAACGAGGAGCCTCCGCAGGAAGATGCACTATGCTCCACGCCAGACATGATTGAGCGGATGAAAGAGAAATTTCGCGATCTCTCGCTAGGCGATTTCGAGCAAGCGTTTTGCCAGTTCGAACTTATAAACTCGCCGTGGGGTCCGATGAGGCGAGTGCAATTGAACGATCTAACACCCGACTATTTCGACAGCTATAGTCCCGAAGCGAAAGGCGCACCCGATCTAGAACGGATAGACTGAGGCGATGTGCGGCAAATTCACTGCGATGTATTCGTGGCGCGAGGTTCACGCGTTCTCGCAGCCGTTGACCGCTCCGGCTGAAGATGGTCCGACTCCGGAAGCAAACGATACCGTTGTCACGTATCGCCCCGTCGATCTTCTGCCGGTCATAATCTGGGACAGGGAAGCAAGTCAGCGACGCATTGTTCCGATGCGTTGGGGTTTCCCGCACCGTTCAAATCCCAACAGGCCGGACCCGATTCACGCGCGGTCTGAGTCAATCGACCAAAAGGCGACGTTCAAGGATGCGTTCTTGGCCGGACAGCGCGGCGTTGTCGTTTTCAGGACCTTCAACGAGGGCGAGGAAACGACTACCAGCACCGGCAAGCCGAAGACCATTCAATGGACCATCGACCCGCAAGACAGCATTCCACGCGGCTTTGCGTTCGTTTGGCGGCGTTTTGAGATTGGTGGCGAGCCGCCCTTTCTTGCTGCAGTCATGTGCACGGTTCCGGCGAATGAATTGATCCGCCGCAAGATCATGGCAAACCAGGCCGATCCGCGCATGCCCGCGATTTTGGAAGATGTGGATTGGACCGCTTGGTTGGGCGAGACACCGGCAACGCCGGATCAGGCTAAAGCCGTGCTGAGAACCATGGAAGGCGTGACGTGGAAAGCAGAACGGGAGACGGGACCGAAAGCGCCGCGTGCACCTACGCCGGATGGGCTGTTCTAGTGCTCTTGTCATTAGAATTCGGAACAACTCGAATAGGATGATCGCCGCACCTACGAAGCGCCTGATGGGGGCCTGACGTGACAATCGTCTTGCGATGCATGCTAGATGAGTCGCCCTCTTCGACTTCGCCACGACATGGGCGCGCACAAGTTCCCTGCGGCGCGGCGACTGGACCGGCTTTAGGCGGGATCATTGTCGGGACAGCAATGACCCTTTGGTGCGTGTTCTTGGGGCTTTGGTGGTTGCGCACACCATAAGGCTGCTGCCACAGGTGTCTCACTACCTTGTGGGCTAACGCGGCGGCTACCCCAAATCCAGTTGCAAATCGTGACCCAGCCCGGAGAATCACACCGGGGGCGGGCCTTGAACTGGTGTCGATCCCTCGCGAATCAGGTCATCTTGCGAATCACCTGTTCTTGCCTCTTGAACCCGACCGGCCCCCGAATGTCAGCAACCAAAATCCATCCCACAAAGCGTCGGTGCGCCAATGGCGCAGGAACCCATACCGCGTCGGTGGTCGATCTTTTCGCGGGGGCTGGCGGTCTTGGAATTGCCGCTCGCCTTGCAGGGGGGCGTGTCGTGTCGAGTATCGAGATCAACCCCGTCGCTTGCAGTACTCTCCGAGCGAACTCGACATTTCATGGAGCGGTAATCGAGGGCGATGTGCGCAGCTTTACAGGTTCCTCCCTGCGTGAGGTCTCTGGGCTGAAGAAACGGGACCGCCTTGTGATCGTGGGCGGTGCGCCCTGCCAGCCCTTCTCAAAGGCAGCTTACTGGCTTGAGGATGGAAAGGATGCGGCGTACCGGCGCGACCGAGTGAAAGGGCTGCGTGGGCGCAAGCCTCCGCCGCCGACGCACGTCCGCCCTGATGAGCGTCGCGACTTGGTTCATGAGTTCTGGAGGCTGGTGCGCGAGAGCGATGCGGATGGCTTTGTCTTCGAGAACGTTCCGAGCATTAAACACCCCCGAAATCTTCCCCTCTACGAGTGGTTCGTGCGGACAGCGAAGCGCGGCGGATTCGAGATCACGGAGATCGTGGCGAACGCTGCAGAATTTGGTGTTGCTCAAACGAGAGAACGAGTCTTTGTGCTCGGCTCTCGCAGAGCAAAGCCTCAATCGCCGAATGCTACTCACGCGCTTCCCGGGTCCATATCGAAACTCCGCAGGGCCGTGTCGGCTGGTGAAGCTCTCTCCTCGATACGGTTCAACGTTGAGTATGAACCCGAGGTGCTAGTCGCGGGTCGTTGGGCACGGCATCTTCAGGAGGTCCCTCCGGGCTGGAACTACAAGGCGCACACTGCGTGGGCAGGACATCCGAATCCGACATTCGTGACTGAAACCCGGTTTTGGAATTTTCTGCTGAAGCTCGCGCCCGACCGTCCATCATGGACGCTTGCTGCATCGCCGGGGCCGTGGACAGGCCCCTTCCATTGGTCAAACCGTCGCCTTGGTACTTCAGAAATGGCTGCTCTGCAGGGCTTTCCCAAAGGCTACATATTCGACGGTAGTCGTCGCGAGCGAGTGCTGCAGGTTGGCAATGCCGTCCCCGTCCCGCTAGGCAAGAAGATGATTTCAAGTGTCTTAGAGACGCTCAGTTGAAGATGAGAAAGGCCCATAGCAAGCCGCTTACCTGCCTCAGCCTTTTCTCAGGGTGCGGCGGGCTTGACCTTGGTCTTGAGGCTGCCGGTTTTCGGGTAGTGACAGCGCTGGATGCGAACGAGGATTGCTCGGCCAGCTATCGAGCGAACTTTCCAAGCACGCCGTTCATCCTTGATCGCATTGGTCAAGTATCGACAGAGAGTTTGATCAAGCATGCGGGCACCAGCGAGATCGACCTCCTTGCTGGAGGGCCACCTTGCCCGGCATTCTCTAAGAGTCGTTTTTATCGAACCGACAAGCCTCGCGCGCTGAATGATCCCGTGGCGGCGGAGACCGTTGGTGGGTATTTGCGTGTGCTCCGCGACCTGCGCCCTCGTGCTTTCATTTTGGAGAACGTTAGAGGCCTCGCTTATGGAGTGCACAAGGAAGCACTGGACCACATACTCAATACTGCTGAGGGTCTCGGCTACGCCGTCGGATGGCATATCTACAACGCTGCTGACTACGGCGTTCCCCAGATTCGGGAGCGTTGTGTTGTGATGGGATCGCTGACGGGACCAGTCATTCGCCCGCGACCGACGCATGCAAAGGTCTCAGGTGACGCGCTGAGTTTGGCCGAGCCGTGGGTCACAGCAGGTGAAGTTCTCGGCGACCTTGATACCGACGCAAACGCTGATGACAAGGGCCACTTCGCTGGTGGTAAGCACCACGATCTTCTTTGCGGCATCCCGCCCGGCGAGAACTACCTCTTTTACACCAAGGAGCGTGGACACCCGCAGCCCAAATTCATATGGCGCTCGCGCTACTGGAGTTTTTTACTCAAGCTGAGTCCCGATCTACCTGCATGGACAATACAAGCGCGCCGCTCGAACAATATGGGGCCGCTTCACTGGCGCAATCGCATCTTGCGCATTGGCGAGGTAAAGCGACTCCAGACCTTCCCCGATGCCTTCGAATTGTGTGGCCGTCTCGAGTCGCAGTGGCGGCAGGTGGGAAATGCTGTTCCACCGGAGTTCGCAAGGGCTCTTGGGGACGCGATCCGGCACCACTTGGAGCATACCACTGATGCGCGACTCGTTGCCTAGCGTACTGCCCGATTCGAGATGACGATGACAGATGTTAGGCTTCCGTCGTTCAATGATTTCTCGCCGCACCTGCTGAAGAACGATATTCGCAAGGTGCTGCAGCCGATTGCAGATCACCAAGGAGACGACAAGGCAATCATCGAAATATGGGCGAACGAATTTTTCGGCGGGAAGAAGAATAAGAGGTCGTCTACAAACATCCCGGCAACGCTGAAATCTACCGGACTGACGACCGGCGACAGGCCAATGGAGTTATCTGAGATCGGGCAAACTGTTTGCACTGCGACCGACGCTCAGGATGCTGCCCGAAAATTCTGCGGGCATATCTTGCTTGAAAAGAACGGCACGCTCCTTATCGAGGCAATCAACGGACTGCGCTCGCGTGGAATTGATGTATCAAAGAAATCTCTCAAGGACGAATTGAAGACACATGGTGTCGGGCATCTCTCGACCAACACGACCGACCACACCACGTTGAAGAACTGGTTTGTTGCAGCAGGGCTCATTGACGACACGGGCGCGCCCAACAATGACGAGATCAAGAGCATCACTGGTATTAGTCCCATTGAGGCTGATGAGCTAAAGGGTCTGTCACTGGCGCAACAGGTGTTCCTGCATCAACTACGCAGGATGCATGTAACAGACGACGGTCCGTTTCAGGGTGCCGAGTTGCTCAAGGCCTGCATGAGCCTTCACCCCCAACTCTTCGACGAAGGCCAGTTTGCGAAGCAAGTTCGCATCCCGCTGGAAGATGCAGGGTGGATCAAGGTGGAGGGGCTCGGCAAGGGGAAACAGGGAGGCAAGTCCGGCTCAATCGTGGGGCTTCAAAAGCTCTTGGATATTCCAGTTAAGCAAGTCATGCCAGACTTCGACCAAGTCATTCCCGCAGAACTTCGGGCGAAGCTCAATCTCCCCTTGGCAGAGATTGAGAAAGACCTATGGGGGACCGACAAGCACCTCGCCGGACTCGCGCTCGAATTGCTCGCACTGCGCATGATGATCGAGATGGGTTTGAATCCTCGCGAGTTTCGCGCGCGCAGCGCTGACACGGCGCACGCAGAAGTCGACCTCATTGGTGACAGAGCCGACCTTCTTTTCAGCAGATGGACGTTTCAGTGCAAACGCTACGGGAAGGACTCCGACACTAAGGTAGGTTTGGGAGACGCCGCGAAAGAAGTCGGCATCGCTCTTTTCTGCCGCGCTCATGTTGTTGTGATGGCTACCACGACTTCCTTCACCAAGGATGCCGTCAACTACGCGCGGGAGATCGAGACACTCACGCCGCTCCAATTTGTTTTCATAGACGGGAAGGTCGTGAAGGATTTTCTGCAGAAGGGCCGGACAGGTTTGCTCGATTTCATTCAAGCCAATGCCCAGAAGGTGATGCAGACCAAGCGTAATCAGCCCCTGCGAACCTCGCTACCCGAGTAGCGGTTGCCGGGCATATAGACTACAACGTCAGAATGGTCAGCCCATCTCAGCCTAGCTCACGACAGAAGCAATCGCTGTATCAGGGCGATAAGCGAAGCGCCTAATCTTCAGGGGCCTCTACGTAACTCGATACAGGATAGCAGGGAGGCGGGCGATAGCCGATCCCCATTGCCGCTACATTGATCTCGCTATTTTTCACGATGTCCTTGACGACGAGTTCAAGATGGCCCGCGAGGTAGGTCGGACCGTTCTCCGTCAATGTCGAGTCATCAACGGGTGCGCCGTCAGATAATACGATCAAGTGTTTTTGGCGTTCAGGTAATGCCATTAGGCGCTTCGCCGCCCAGAGGATAGCTTCTCCGTCGATATTCTCTTTGGGCAGGTCGGGTCGAAGCATTTGGCGAAAATCCCAATGCCCGGTGCTTGTGCGCCTATCATCTGCGCCCTTGTAGACGACGTGCAAGATGTCATTAAGGCGGCCCGGATCGCGCGGACGGAACCGCCATTTCCATCGCCTACGCGAGCGACCACCGCCATGCGGATGTGGTGCCACTTATCCCGGCACAACAGCAGACCGCCAGATGGCGCGTGCGGAACCCGCCTAAGGCGTTCTCAAATTTCGCACGATGAAGCTAACGGGCACCTTAGCCGAAAAGTTCGAGACGTTGGATGCCTTGGGAAAGTCCAAGATATGTGAAAATCATTCGCAACAAAGCGATTGTGCCGAGAAAAACTATGAGTGCCACGAGACCCCTCACCCAAGCTCGCACTCGGGCGTTGGGAATAAACTTATACAGGCGTTGTAGTCCCCATACCGAAAAAATCGGGGCAAATATCAAGATGCTCGCGGCGACCCAGAACAAAATCACATAATGAATATTGGAAAATAGTTTCAGCGGTGATCTGACGAGCAAACCCAAGATCATTGGCCCGAATATCACGCCACTGATCATCAACGCTGCCGCACCTAAAACAGTTATCTCTTGGTTTTCGATGCTCCCCAAAAACGATTGGTCTGCTTTCTTTTTCGCATGCGCGTTATCAAGTGCGGCGTCAATACCACTCTCCGCGCCCGCTTCGAGCCCCTCTCCAACGGCCCGTGCCGAAGGCAAGTGAGGACTATGGTGAGAAATCCAATCGAGAAATTCTGTCATCAAGCGCCTCCTCAGGCATTGAACAGAATAGGATATGAAATATACGCAATGGGGGTACTGTTCAGCAAAAGATAGCCGGAATGCAAGATGGTAACCCAGCCTTCGGGGTATCTAGACTACAACAGTAGCATGGTCAGACCACCATACGCAGGTGCGGAAGCCTTGTCCGCGCTCATTGCAGCGGGCGCGGATCGCGAACACAGGTGTAGGGCACGTTCAGCGAGAAAAACGCGAGCAGTCGGCACGGGGCGTTAGGACTTCCTTGCCCAGCAAATGTCCGTCTGCTGTCATTGTCAGCGCAAGAGGTTTTTGGGCGTCGTATGATCCGCCGTTTGCCGCATGATCGGTAAAGCAGATCAGAATTTTCTCTCGCGTATGGCTGAGTACGCTTATCGTATAGTCCCAGTCAGTTCCAAGTAGTGCTTTTCGCGCTGATACCGACCGCAGCCTGATTCCAAAGTCAGCAAACGTAATTTTGCCTTCGTTTCGGCGGTTGCCCAACGAGGAAGGAAAATTTCGCAAATCCAAATGATCGACAACAAATTGTGCCCATTGCCCGCCCGGAGGTATCCGAATGTCAACCGCTATCGCGGGGCAACACAAAGCAAGCGTGGTCAGGGCAAAGATGGCGATGCCAAGTGCTTTCATTGCGGCCTCCTGCCAACCAATATCATAGCAGGGCGGGCATTTCGCCAAGTGCCGAGCGAATGCCCGCTTTAGGTTATATGCCGTTATTCACTCTTGCCGGGTGAGAATAGAGTGCCGGGGCATATAGACTACAACATCAGGAAGTTGGGATAACCGGCGGTGCCATGACCGGCACACGACTGGACCGGATTGGATCATACCAGCCCCGTGATATGTTCGGTGCCTCTTTAAGGATGCAGCGTGCCGCCCACATTTCTATACATGATGGCCTTGGCGTTGTGGGTTGGCTTGGCGGTGTTGGTCTGGCTCCTCGCCGCATTTCTATTTGTGATGCCCCGCACTCGTTCGCGCGCGCGGTCCCTAGGTTTAGCCATGGCAACGACGTTTCCCAGCGTGTTGCTTTTCCAAGTCGTTGCCGCACCGGTTGCACTGGGGGTGTTGCTGGTTGCTTGGTTGGTTTGGAAGGTGCTGGAGCCTAACCACAGCGCTAACACTGAAAATACCGCTGTCATAGCGATCTCAATAATCGCCGTAGTCGTTGCGCTCTTGGTAGTCGCTGGAATGTCTTCATTGGGCTTTTACGAGGGGTGGCGCGCTGGATGGTTGCGTGCAAATGGCCGTGGATGGCGCGAAACAATCGAGCAAGGGCCTTCTGCAAGACTGATACGGCGTTTGATACATTGGAGGCGCGCGACGCTACGTGAGCGAGGGTCGTAGGTGCGCGTCTTCGGGTATCTGGACTACATTATCAGCATGTTGTGGCCGCCGGCGGCCGCGATCTCGAGGGCGCGTTTCGCCGTCTCTTGGCCCTTTACATCGCGTAAATCGGGCGCATTCACCGGATCGTTGGCGAGACGCGGCGTCGGCGGACTCAAGACCGAAACGCCTTTCATGTGATTGACGAGCGCGATCAGCGACGGCGTCGCAATGATCTCCAGTGTGCCAGCCCACGCTGCTTCCGGACCGCAGGTCTGCGGACAGATAAGCCCGCGCTCTGCTTCCGACGCTGCAAGCGCCGCGGGCAGCACACCCGCCACCGCCGTCACCTGCGCATCAAGCGAAAGCTCGCCGAGCGCAGTGTAGCCTGCGATCTCGCTCGCCGGGATCACGCCCATCGCGGCGAGCAGGGCAAGCGCGATCGGCAGATCGTAATGGCTTCCCTCCTTCGGCAGATCGGCCGGCGCGAGATTCACCGTGATGCGTTCATAAGGCAGCGACAGTCCGATCGCATGCAGGGCGGAGCGCACCCGTTCGCGGCTTTCCGCCACCGCTTTGTCGGCCAGACCCACGATGTGGAAGTTGTTGCCCTGCGCGACCGTAGCGCCGATGTGCACCTGCACGTCGACCTCGCGCGCTTCGATCCCCTGAAACGCAACCGTATAGATATGCGCAACCGCCATGCCGCCGTCCTCTCACGACGGATCATGCGCGCGATGTCACTCGCCCGTTTGTCACGGCTGTCGCAATTTGTGGCGGTTGGCGCGTATCTAGGTGAAGGTCTGCGTAGCCACCCTCCCCTTGAGGGAGGGTCGAAATCGCAAAGCAATTTCGGGGAGGGGCGTTACCTGCTCGGGAAACCCCTCCCCGAAAAACCTTCGCTGACGCTCACGGATTTTTCGACCCTCCCTCAAGGGGAGGGTAAAAATATCAGCGATAGCTGATGCTGGTCGCTTCCGGTTTGTCCATCGCGCCGGCCTTGTCAGAACCGCAATTGCCGGACGAGCGGCGCACCACGTTCGGCTTGCCGTTTCCGGTTGACGTGATCTGCACCGACTGCATGCAGGTGCCGTTGCCGCTCATCGTGGAGATGAACGAATAGCCCTGCGCACCGGCCGGCAGCTTGCTGAGCGCGGCTTCGCTCATGCCCGGTGCAGATAGCGCCGCAGCGTTGCTCCGAAACAGCGCTTGCATAGCCTGCATCTGGTGCTGCATGTCGGCCTGTGCACGCTCAAGCATCGCGAAGGCAGGATCGTTGGCGAACGTCACCGGCGCGAACGCGCCGTCGTGGAACGTCACTTTCGGCGCGACATTGCCGGTGTAGGTGATCTCGCCGGTGCCGCCGTCGGGCAGGGTGACGGTCATGTGGTGAACGGGTTCGCCCGCGAGAGCGACGGCAGTGCCGGCGAGCGCGATCCCGGCGGCCAAGGCCAGGGAAGGTAGAAGCTTCATTGAGGTCTCCTCGTGTTTGAAGACATCTGAAATTTAAAAAGTTCACAGCCCGGATCAACCCCACAAATCCGTGCGCTCCATGAAAATTTCTTGACGAAACAAATGCTTGCCTCAGGTTTGACCAAAACGTGGCGCAAGCGGGGCAAGCCGCGTCCGCGCGCCGCAGGCCGTCGCCCAACCACACGAGTCTTGTCGGACTGCATCTTGGCACCGCCTGCGACGCAGGAAACGACCGCCTTCGTTCTGTCAGGACGCTTGGTGATGTTTTCCCGCCGCTTGCATCTGGGTGACGACATCCACTGTCGCTGCCCGCCTGACGCGGCATGCGCTGGGATCGCACAAAAGGCGAATAAGATCGGCGTCCCTCCACTGCATGCGAGTGGTACGAGCCGTCCGTCTGCACCTCTACATCCGTCAGCGCCGCACTTCGCGGGGACAGACCTCACCCTTTGCCTGTGCCGCGCATGTCGCGCACAGCGATGCATGCGGCATTCCGGTTCGACTGAACGACTTTCCCCAACGGCGGCATGGCCTTGCAGAGCGGCGGTCTGCCCCCTACGCTCCGGCCATACCGCTATTTCCGAAAGAGAGACACCTGATGGCTGGCGCGCGTTTCGAGGGAACCGACAAATACATTGCGACCGACGATCTCAAGATCGCCGTCAACGCCTCGATCACGCTGGAGCGGCCACTGCTCATCAAGGGCGAGCCCGGCACCGGCAAGACCGAACTGGCATTTCAGGTCGCCGATGCGCTGAAATCTCCGATCATCACCTGGCATGTGAAGTCGACCACCAAGGCGCAGCAGGGCCTCTACGAATACGACGCCGTCACCCGTCTGCGCGACAGCCAGTTGGGCGACCCGCGCGTGAAGGACGTCAAGAACTACATCAAGCAGGGCAAGATGTGGGAGGCTTTCGAATCCAAGAGCCGGCCGGTCCTGCTGATCGACGAAATCGACAAGGCCGACATCGAGTTTCCGAACGACCTTCTGCTCGAACTCGATCGCATGGAGTTCTTCGTCTACGAGACCGGCGAAACGATCAAGGCGAAGATTCGCCCGATCGTGATGATCACCTCCAACAACGAAAAGGAGTTGCCGGACGCGTTCCTGCGCCGCTGCTTCTTCCACTACATCAAGTTTCCGGAGCGCGAGACGATGCAGAAGATCGTCGATGTGCACTATCCCAACATCAAGCAGAAGCTGGTGGGCGAGGCGCTCAATGTCTTCTACCAGATTCGCGACGTGCCCGGCCTCAAGAAGAAGCCGTCGACCAGCGAGTTGCTCGACTGGCTGAAGCTCCTGATGAACGAGGACATTCCGCCGGAAGCGTTGAAGGAAAAGGATCCGACCAAGCTGATCCCGCCGTTGCACGGCGCGCTGCTGAAAAACGAACAGGATGTCCACCTGTTCGAGCGCCTGGCGTTCCTCGCGCGGAGAGAAAGCCGGAACTGAGGTCTACGCCTGGGGGAGTGCGATGATACGAACAGTCATTGTCGCGCTTGCCCTACTATTGTTTGTGCCGTCGATTGCCCTTGGCGATCTGGTCAAGGGCAATGACGCGTCGTCGGTGCCGGGCACCGTCTGGCAATTCGAGCCAAGCGGCGATGCGCGGCACGTGCAGTCGAACTGGGATTGCCCGGTCACTATCGCCGACATTCCCCGCATTCAGATCGTGGTCTACGACACGATGGGAACGGACGTCTCCTGCGGATATATGCAGGGCCGAACGAGCCTGACGCTCTACCTTACGAAGACCGATAAGCCGGTCGATGCCGCGTTTGAGGAAGCCAAGGCGGCTCTCATTAAACGTCTTCCCGATGCAAAACTGCTTCCGCCGCAGGAGCAGACGACGTTCGATACGCCGCTGGCGTTGCAGCATGTGCTTTACAGCTACCACGACGGCGAAGAAGACACCGGCGTCTGGATAGGCGAAATCTCCAGCTGGCTATTTGAGGTCCGGATCGACTATCGGCCCGCCGATCGGGACGGCACATTTGCACTTCTGACCAAGGTCACAAGCCTTGCGCTGCAAACAGCAGGTGCGCACCTCGAGGCCTGCGCTAAAGCCCCAGCAGGCGCTCGAACCGGGAAACTGATCGTCGATAAAGATCTCACGATGACGTACTCGCTGGTCAGCGGTGCATCTACGATGATTGGTAACAAGCCGGAGTTTCCAAAACCATCGGCACCAAACTGGTGTTTCGAGACAGTCGTTGACGGCTTCGGACAGACGGTCCTTTGGCGCGACATCGCAAACAACGCGGACCGGCTGACCCTTGGCATGGACGAAAAACAGCAGACGCTTGTGAGTGCTTCCGATGCCTTCATTCAGGCCGTGGCCAAGGAGACAGCCAAGGATTTTGCAACTATTTACGTCGCAACGCTCACGCAAGGGAAACGGGTGTTCACCTTGGGATTTTACGACGGCCGTCCTGATGCCGAAACGCTCGCCACCCTTGCCAGAGATGTGCTCACTGGAAAGCAGCACCCCCTGTCCTCGTTTGAGCTAGGGACAAAGACCATCAGCGTGGATACGCAGTCCGATGCGAAATAGAGCTCTCTCTACGTGTTGCGCCGTGCTCGCTCTGTCGACGGCCGCCAGGGCGCAGGATCTCGGCAGCGGGTTTTCCGACACGGGCAACGGCGGCAAGCTGCATGTCGCCTCGCACTTTTTGTGTCCCGACAAGATCGGACTGTTCGAGCGCGACGCGGTGGGAGAGAAGGACGCGGACAGCGGCGCAGATTTCTGCGCCTATTCCGCGCTCGACGGCACCTATGGCACGATCACGCTTTCGAAATTAAGCGGCGCTTACGATGCGAAGGCGGCGCTTGTCTCCGATTTTGCCGAGCAGGAAGGGATCGGGGCACAGAAGCTGGGCGAAGCGACGGTTAAGGCCGGCCCACTCCCGGTCTATACGCGCACCTATGAAACCTCGAAGATCGAGTCGATGCACTACTCGATCCTGTTCTCGGGCGCCGCGGTCGGCGATTGGGTGGTCGAAACCACCATCGAGTACGCCAACCCGCGCGACAACGCGGCGGAGAAGGAATTTCTGGACACGGTCTACGCGGATGCCCTGAAGCAAATACCGGCGGTGCCGGTCTCCTCCGTCACGCCCACGCCGCCTGTGGAAACGCCGCCAGCACCAGCCCTTAAACCCGTCCCCGGGCCGGCTGCTCCGAAACATTGATGGTGAAGGCGGTCATGCAGGTGCGAGCGGTCTCCTTGTTGCTGGCTCTGGCGGGGTCGAGCGCCCTTGCTGCAGACCCAACCCCGGCGAGCCCGCCTGACGGTTGGACCAGGGCTGCTGATGGCACCTACGCACACAGCGAGAGCGGGGTTATCTGTCCGGCAGCGTTCGGCCCCTACAAGTTCGCTCGGTTGGATGGGCCGTCGGCGCCGACAACGCTGGGCGTCTGTGTCTATTCCGGTGGCGACGTACGGGTCGGCGAAATCCGGGTGCGCAAGTTCGTCGACGGGGTCGGCGAAACGCCGCTTGCGATCCAAAATGACCGTGGCCTGATGGGCGTTGCTCCTGTGGGAAACGTCCCTGCCGGCTCCAAACCGGTTGCCGCGATGCGTGGCGGACCCGGTCCGACGATCGACGGCACCGCAACGGCCCAACTGGTTATAACGTCGGTCATGGGCGGCCTGATGGTCGACTGCATATCCCAGACGAAACAGGATAAAGACGAACAGGACTATGGCTTTAGCAATTTCGTCAAAGCCTGCATGCCAAAGCATTGATCCGGATTCGAGAGCGGCCTAGCCTGCTGAGACGAAAGGAATTTTCGATGTTCTTCCAGTTCTTCGACGAGCTCCGGGCCGCCAAGATTCCGGTCACGCTCAAGGAATACCTGTCGCTGATGCAGGCGCTCGACAAGGACGTCATCGATATGAAGATCGATGAGTTCTACTACCTGTCGCGCACCGCGCTCATCAAGGACGAGCGCAACCTCGACAAATTCGACCAGGTGTTCGGCCATGTGTTCAAGGGCTTGGAAGGCATCGATGCCTCGCTGCTGGCGCAAATTCCAGAAGAATGGCTGAAGGCGCTTACCGAACGCTTCCTCTCCGAAGAGGAGAAGAAGATGATCGAGAGCATGGGCGGCTGGGACAAGCTGATGGAGACGCTGAAGGCCCGCCTCGAAGAACAGAAGAAACGCCATGAAGGCGGCAACAAGATGATCGGGTCGAAGGGCACCTCGCCCTACGGCAACAACGGCTACAATCCCGAAGGCGTGCGCATCGGCCAAGACAAGTCGCGCCACGGCAAGGCGATCAAGGTCTGGGACAAGCGCGAATACAAGAACCTGGACGACACCGTCGAACTCGGCACCCGCAACATCAAGGTCGCGCTGCGCCGCCTGCGCAAATGGGCGCGCGAGGGCGCGGAGACCGAACTCGACGTGCCGGGCACGATCAAGGACACGGCGAACAAAGGCTATCTCGATCTCAAGCTCATCGCGGAACGCCACAACACCGTGAAGGTTCTGATCTTCTTCGACATCGGCGGTTCGATGGATGCGCACATCAAGCTCTGCGAGGAGCTGTTCAGCGCGGCGAAGACCGAGTTCAAGCACATGGAGTTCTTCTATTTCCACAACTGCCTCTATGAGAGCGTGTGGAAGGACAACCGCCGCCGTCACAACGAAAAGACCAACACCTGGGACGTGCTGCACAAATTCCCGCACGACTACAAAGTGATCTTCGTCGGCGATGCGACGATGAGCCCGTATGAAGTGACCTATCCGGGCGGCAGCGTCGAACACTGGAACGAAGAGGCCGGCGCGATCTGGCTGGATCGCGTGACGCAGATCTATCCGCATTGCGTGTGGCTCAATCCGGTGGCGGAAAAGCACTGGGACTACACGCCGTCGATCGGCCTCATCAACCAGCTCACCAACAACCGCATGTTCCCGCTGACCCTGGGTGGTCTCGAGAAAGCGATGCGGGAGTTGAACCGCTAGGCTTGCGCGGCTTTTCGCGTACCTGCTCGGGCCGCATCGAGGTAGACGCATGTCGGCAACAGATACGCAAAGCGGTCGGGCACATGCTGCGGCCGGAGCGACGGTTCGCAAGATCATGCGTTCGGACAGCGCAGCCGTCTCGCAACTGCTGGCGCGCGCGTTCTGGGACGATCCGCTGACTTCGCATCTTCTGGCCGATGAAGCGACGCGCGGCGCGAAACTGCCGAAGATGTTCGGGCTGCTGCTGAACCTCGGCCTGCCTTATGGTGCCTGTTTCGTCACGAGCGGCTATGAGGCGGCAACGCTGTGGCGGCCGCCGAACCAATGGCACATCCCGTTCTGGCAATACGTTACCAACGCGCCGGGACTGATCGGCGTGTTCGGCAGCAACGCGCTCAACGTGATCCAGACGATGGACGAAGTGGAGAAGAACCATCCGAAGGCGCCGCACTGGTATCTGCAGACCATCGGCACCGATCCTGCAAAACAGGGCAAAGGCTTCGGCGGGGCGATCATGCGCCAGCAACTGGCGGTCGCCGATGCGGCGCGCATGCCGTGCTATCTGGAGTCGAGCAAGGACAAGAACATCCCGATCTACCAAAGCTTCGGGTTCAAGGTGACGGGCGAAATCAGAGTGCCCAAAGGCGGCCCGACGATTTGGCCGATGTGGCGCGATGTGCAGGCGTAAGGAGACGACCCGATGAAGCTCAGTGCCCGCAATCAGCTGAAAGGCCGTATCATGAAGGTCGAGAAAGGCACGACAACTGCGCACGTCCAGATCGACATTGGCGGCGGCGTGATCGTGACGTCGTCGATCACCAACGAGGCGGTAGACGATCTCGGTCTCAAGGCCGGCGATGAAGCGTTCGCCGTGATCAAGGCCTCCGATGTGATGATCGGCAAATGACGATGCCTGCCCGGTTGGCGATCCCCGTTCTTTTCGCAGCCCTTGTCTGCGCCGCACCGGTGCGCGCGGCCGATATGACGATGGCGCCGGTAGCGGCGCCGGCTTCGACCGGTGTCGCAGTGCGCGGCGCCGTCACACAGCCGCGCACATGGACCCTCGACGATCTGAAGAAGATGCCGGCACAGACCGTCAACGTCACGCAGCAGACCGACCACGGCCCTGTCAGCGGCAGCTTCGCCGGCGTGCTCCTGTGGTCGCTGATCGACCAAGCGGGACCGGCCAACGGGCCGGAGAAGAATGCCTATCTGCGCCATACCATCCTGGTGAGCGGTACGGACAACTATGCCGTGGCGCTCAGCGAAGGCGAGATCGATCCCAAACTCGAAGGCAAGCAGGTTCTCATTGCCTATATGAAAGACGGCACACCGCTCGACGGCCCGCGTCTCGTGGTTCCCGGCGACGCCCATGCATCGCGCGGCGTGCATGACGTTGCGGCGATAGAGGTGCGTTAAACCGGATATTCACCGCGCCCAGAACCTGGCGCCTTTCCCGCTTGCACCCTCACCGTGTTCCTGTTCGGATTGTCCGGTTCTGTCGGGAGGCCCCATGCTGAAAGTCCATCACCTCAACAATTCGCGCTCGCAACGCATCCTGTGGCTGCTCGAAGAGCTCGGCCAGCCTTACGAGATCGTAAAGTACCAGCGCATGCAGCCGGTGCCGTTCGCGCCGCCCGAATTGAAAAAGGTGCATCCGCTCGGCAAGTCGCCGGTGCTGGACGACAATGGCCTGATCATCGCGGAGTCCGGCGCGGAGATCGAATATCTGATCGACACATATGGTGGCGGCAAAATGAAACCGGCGCACGGCAGCGCCGATTACTGGACCTATATCGAGCTGATGCATTACGCGGAGGGCTCTGCGATGCTGCCGCTTCTGATGGCGCTCTATACCGGCATGCTCGGCGAAGCCGCCGCCCCGCTGAAGCCGCGGGTCGACAGCGAGATCGCCAACAATCTCGCCTATATGCAGGGCCGTCTGGGCAGCAAGCCCTTCTTCATCGGCAACACGCTAACCGGCGCGGACATTCAGCTCCTTTTCGTGCTGGAAGCGGCCGGCGCCCGCCTCGATCCCTATCCCAATCTGGTAAAATACCGCGCCGCGATGGAGGACCGTCCCGCCTACAAACGCGGCATCGAAAAGGGCGGCGAATACGCGCTGATGAGCCGATAAGCGGCGCGCTGCTCACCCGCTTACAGAATGAGGTTGTCGAGTTGTGCTCCGCCGCCCGGTACTTGGAATGTTGCGTCGCTACGCCTTCGACGCGCTGCCCCAGTAGTTGAAGCCCGCGAAGCGCGGGGTGCCGGGCAGATACATGGTCTCCATGTCGTCTACCTTGAAACCGCTCTGCTGGATCAGTTGGGGGATGGCGCGGCCGACATGACAACCGCCGCCGATCGCCTTCCACACCGGCGTAAGCCGCCGCTGCCAGCGCCGCACGTCTTCGTCCGGCGCTTCGCCGTGCTCGCAGAAGATCATCCGACCGTTGGGTTTCAGCACGCGGCGCATGCCGGCCAGCGCCGTCATCACATCGGGAATGGTGCAAAGCGTGTAGGTGATCAGGACGGTGTCGGCTTCCGCATCGCCGAGCGGAATCTGTTCGCCGGGCAGATCGAGAAAATCGAGTGGGATGGTATTGGCGGAGAGCCGCTCGGCGGCCCGCGCCCGCATCTCCTTCGACGGCTCCAATGCCCAGATATGGGAGACCTTGCCGGCATCATAATGCGGAAGGTTGTGGCCTGAGCCGAAGCCGATCTCAAGCACGCGACCTTCCGCGCGCGGCACGACCTTCTTGCGTTGGTAATCGATTGGCTTGGTGCTCATCGCGGCATTCAGCAGCCGCGGCAGGATATGCCGATCGTAGAAACCCATGGGACGCCTCCAGCTTTGCCTGTCTTGTTTTGGCAAGCTTAGCGCATTGTGAAGTTCCCGGCTTCCCTATTGCTGGCCGTTCAGCACGCTCGGCTTCTGGCCGTCATGCTGAAAGCAAGGCAGTCCCATCAGCCGCTTCGGATCGTTGTGGGCGCATTCGCCGAAGCCGGTTGCTTCGTTCGGATTGGGCGGCGCCTTGGCCGGATGCTGGGTCTCCCACAGCGTGCGCACATCGCCCAGCCGGACCGCATTCTGATCCTTGGTGCCTACCCCGCCCAGACAGTTCGCCCATTCCTGCTGGGTCAGCGCTGCGTAGTTTCCCGCACTGCAGTTTTCGAGGTAGCGGCCCAGCCGTCGCATGCCGTCCTCATCGCTCGGTTTGGGGCGCGCGGGCAGCGGCACCACGGTGATCGGGGCCGTTTTCGGCTCCCGCACGGCGGGCGTTTCCTGGCTCGGCAGAGGCTGCTCTTTCTCTTTCTGTGGCGCGGCTTTGGGCGGTTTCGGCGGCAGCCAGATGGTGATCGTGTGCTCCACCACGGCTTTCGGCAGTGCCCGGATGTTGATCGCGTGCAGCAGCCCGTAGAACAGGATCAGGTGCAGCAGGGCGACGGCGAGTGCCACGCCAGCCCGGCGCCGAGTGTCCGGCGTGGCGGCGGAAAGTCGCTCGGGGAACGCGTCGGCAAGCATCGGGTTACGAAACCTATGCTGCGCGGTCCCCCGACCGCAAAGCGCTTACGGTGAAAACGCCGTCATTCCGGCGGGCGATTTGTAAGCTTCCCGCCACGCGGGAACAAGCGGAGCGCCTATTCCGGCGCGATGGTGACCGTGATGCCGTCGATCTCGGGGCCGCATACGATCTGGCAGGACAGCCGCGAATTGTCCTCGACCGCCAATGCCATATCCAGCATGTCGGTCTCGGCGTCGGATTTGGACGGCAGCTTCTCGGCCCAGCCGCCGGTCACATAAACATGACACGTCGCGCAAGCGCAGGCGCCGCCGCACTCCGCCGCCACCGGCAGGCCACCGTCGCGCAGGATCTCCATGACGCTCCAGCCGTCGCGGCCTTCCAGTGTGTGTTCCGCACCCTTGCGGTCGGTAGCAACGATCTTCATAGAAAGTCCTTCGGGGCTCGCTCCGCTCGCACCTCAGGATGACGCGAGCGGCGGTTTGTTCAAGTGTCCGTCATGCTGAGGTGCGAGCGCGCGGCGCGAGCCCCGAAGCACGATTGGTTTATGCCACACCCAATTTCTTCTGCAGGCTCGACGACGAGGTGGTGTACTGGAAGCGCAGCTTCTCGTTCGGCTTGCAGATGTGAAACGCGGCCTGCGCCATCAGCGCCGCTTCGTGGAAACCGGACAATATCAATTTCAGCTTGCCGGAATAGGTGTTGATGTCGCCAATGGCGAAGAGCCCCGGCGTCTCGCTTTCGAATCGTGCGGTGTCCACCGGGATCAGGTTTTCGTGCAGGTTGATGCCAAACTCCGCGATCGGGCCGAGTTTGATGGTGAGGCCGAAGAACGGCAGGAACGCGTCGATATCGAGCTTGAATTCCTGCTTGTCGGCGCCGGCGAGCGTCACGCTTTCGAGCTTTCCATGCAGGCCATGCAGGCCCTTCACGCTCGCGACGTGGAAGTTGATCTTCCTCTGCTCGACGAGTTCGCGCATCTGGTTGACGCTGTGCTGCGAAGCACGGAAACCGTCGCGGTGGTGCACGAGGGTCAGCGACTTTGCGAGCGGTGCTAAGTTGAGGGTCCAATCGAGTGCGCTGTCGCCGCCGCCTGCGATCAGGATGTGCTTGTCGCGAAAAGACTCCATTTTGCGCACGGCATAGTGGACGCCGACGCCGGGACCGCGATCTTCATAGGCTTCGATGCCGGGGACAGGCGGACGCTTCGGCACAAAGCTGCCGCCGCCGGCGGCGACCACTACGACCGGAGCCACGATCTCGGTGTCCGCATCCGTCTTCAGCTTCCAGCGATTGTCCGGCAGGCGCTCGAGCGAGCCGGCCATCTGGGTGAAATGGAACGTCGGATTGAACGGCTTGATCTGCTCCATCAGCCGCTCGGTCAGCTCCTGCCCGGTCACGATGGGAAGACCCGGAATGTCGTAGATCGGCTTCTCCGGATAGAGTTCGGTGCATTGCCCACCCGGGCGGTCGAGGATGTCGACCAGATGCGCCTTGAGGTCCAGCAAACCCAGTTCGAAGACGGCAAAGAGCCCGATGGGCCCGGCTCCGATGATGGCAACGTCGGTTTCGATCACGCTCATTTCACAATCTTCTAGTGTGTGAAGTGGGATACCCGATGGTATATATGTAAAAATCGCCGGGACGCCAAGAAATCGGCCCTCGCGAAATGTCGCGGAGCTCATATGCGCGAATGAGGTCCTGGTCTAGGCGGCTGTGTAATCGCGGATGAAGGCGGCGACCGCCTCTGCGCGATCATTCAGAACACCAAGTTCTGAAAGGATCGTTGCGCGATCAGACAGATCGAGCGGCTCCAGCTTGGCGGCAGAGTCGGCCAATGGAAAGGCGCCGATACCGCGTGCCGCGCCCTTGATCGTGTGGGTGACTTCCTTCCAGGACCGCGCGTCCCGGGCATCGAGGATCGCTTTCAGGCGGGCCACCAGCACATTGGCCTGGGAATCGAACAGGCGCAGAATTTCGGCGTTGAGCGCCGCGTCTCCGCCCGTATAACGGGCCAGATGCTCCATATCGACGACCGGATTTGCGGGCATGGAAACCCCTTCTGGACCGCGTGCTACCATGCGCGAAATCCATCAAGACGGCGTTAACGCGCGGATTGCGGAGCTGGAGGCGGCCGGGGTCGAACTGTGGCCTGCGCGCGAGACGATGACGATCGATGGCTGGCTGCTGCGCTTTACCGACGGCCAGACCCACCGGGGCAACTCGGTCGCGACGCATCGTTTCGAAGATGGTTCCGGCAACGAGGCGATCGCCGCCGTCGAGCGGGAGTATCGGCTGCGCAACCTCTCGCCGATGTTTCAGATTTCGCCGGTCACCAAGCCGGCCGATCTGGAGCACTTACTTCACGAGCGCGGCTACCGCACCGTGACGCCGACTCTCACCTGTGCCGCCAGCTCGCTCATCATGCGCGCGAGCCTGCCCGAACCGCGGGAAGTTACGGCGGCCGGGGAGCCCGGCGACGATTTCGCAGCGCTGTTGCTCGGCGGCTCGCGCTCAGAAGCGGATGGCCGCGAAAGGCTCGACATCCTCTCGCGCATCGAGTTGCCGCATGCCTGCATCACTGCTTATGACAAAGGCGTTCCGGTTGCCTGCGGTACCGGCACGCTGGTGGCGGGTTGGGTCGGCATCAATCTGATGCGCACCGATCCTGCGCGCCGCCGCAGCGGCCACGCGCAGCGTGTGCTGTCCGCGATCGCGCGCTGGGCCGAAGGCAAAGGTGTGTCGCGGCTTTATCTGAACGTCGAAGAAGGCAACAACGCCGCGCGCACGCTTTATGCGAAAGCGGGCTTCAATACGATCTACGCATATCGCTATTCGGTCCGCGATTAGACTCGCGCGTGCAGCAGATGGATCGCGCGCAGCGCGAAGCCATTGGCGCGATAGTCGATTTCAAATACGCGAAACTGCGAAAACCACGATCGGTACGCAAACGAATCGAGTTCTGCGCCCAGCAGTACATATCGCTGGGCGGCCCGATGATGGCCTTGGCGATTGCACAAATCTCAGCCGCCTCGGCACCGACGTTTTGGTTTTCGACCACCACCCGTTTCTGCCCGAAGTCTCTCGCCCTCAAGCCGTTAGATGGTTAAAGTGCTAGCTGCTGCAAGCGGTTGGCTGACCCCGCCGCGGTGAGGGGATTTTCATGGCGACCATCGGATCCGAACGCGTCCAACCCATGCTGTTGCAGACAGCCGGGCAGCCGGCTGCAGAGACCGAGCTGCGCAAGCCAAAGCCTCCGGCCAGATCGCAGGGTCTGATCGGCATCGTTTTCGCAGCCGCACTCGGCGCATTCTGGGTCGGAGTGAGCGGTGCGTTCCTGGTCGGCTATTTCGGAGTCGACGGGCTCACGAAGCTGACACTGCAGGAGATGGCCGGGACTTGTGCCTTCGTCTTCGTCCCACCGCTCCTGTTCGTTGTCACCGCCTGGGCTTTCGCGAAGGGAGCGCAGCTGAATGCCGGAGCCGCGGCGCTGGTCGAGGCCACGGACCGCCTGTTCAGTGCCGATGAAACCGCCGCGCGCGCCGCCGCCCGGCTGACCCGCGCGGTGCGCAACGAACTGGATGCCCTCAATTCCGGTCTCGATGGCGCGTTCCAGCGGCTTCGCGCGCTCGAAAGCGTGCTCGAAACCCAGATCGCAGCGCTCGATGAAGCGGGTGCGCGCGCCGATGTACGCGGTGAAGCACTGGCGGCGCGCCTGACGGACGAACGCGAACGGGTGGAAGGCGCCGCCAATGCGATCGGGGACACCGCTGCGCGCGCGAGCGAGACCGTTGCCGCCCGGCTTTCCGCCGAGCGCGAACGGATGGAAGGGAGCGCAAATGCGCTTGGCGAGTCCGCTGCGCAGATGGGCGAGCGGGTTGCGGCCCATTTCGCGACCGAGCGCGAGCGGATGGGAAGCAGCGCAAAGGCTCTTGGCGAAACGGCGGTGCAGATAAGCGAACGCGTTGCGGCGCATTTCGCGAACGAGCGCGAACGCATGGAAGGCGCTGCAAGCGAACTTGGAGAAACCGCGGCCCGCGCCGGCGATCTCGTCTCTGTTCGCTTTGCGGCCGAGCGCGATCGCATGGATGGAATGGTGAACGCGCTCGAAAATGCGGCTGGACAGGTGGGGGATCGGATTTCTGCGCGTTTGGCTGCCGAGCGCGAACGCATGGAAAGCGCAGCAACCACCCTGGGCGAAGCCGCGGGACAGATCGGTGATCAGGTTTCGGCGCACTTCGCCACCGAGCGCAAGAATATCGAAGACGCGGCCCGCTCTCTCGGCGTTGTGGCGGCGCGGGCCGGCGATTCTGTCGCCACCAGATTCGCTGCCGAACGGGGTCGTATCGAACAAACCGCTGCGTCGCTGGACGAGGCCGCGGCCCGCGCGAGCGAAGCTGTTTCGGCCCGCCTTACGACCGAGCACGCTCGCGTCGAGGAAACGATCACCGCTCTCAGCGAAGCGGCCGCGCAGGCCAGCGAGGCCGTCGGCACCCGCCTCGCGGCCGAACGGGAAAACATCGAAGAAGCGACCGCGTCTCTTGGCGACGCAGCCGCGCGGGCCGGCGAACGCCTCACGCTGCGTTTCGCGAGCGAGCGCGAACGGCTCGAGGGTACGGCGCGCTCGCTCGGCGAAACGGCGGAGCAGGCGAGCGAAGCCGTCGCGGCGCGCCTTGCCGCGGAACGCGCGCGGATTGAGGCCTCCCTCGGTATACTCACCGGCGTTGCGACCAAGGCCGGCGAAGTGGTCGCCACCCGGTTTGGAGCGGAACGCGAGCGCATCGAAGGCACGGCACATTCGCTCGGCGATTCCGCGGCCCGGGCCGGCGAACTTATTGCCGGCCGTGCGGCGCAATTGCGCGCAACGATCGAATCTGCCGAAGGCGCGCTGAAGTCCGCAAGTGCACTGCTCGATACCCAGGCGGCGGAGTTCCGCAAGGCGGCCGATATCGCGGCCGAAGCGCCGCACACGGCCGCCATCGAACTCGACAAGCAGGCCAAGCGCATTGAATCCGTGTCCGACGCGGCACTCGCGCGCGCGGAGTTCGTCCTCGGAAGGCACGAACGCCATCGCGGCGCGATGAACGACCTTCTGCAACGCATGAAAGCCGAGGGCGCCGATTTCGAAGCCGCGCTCGCAGCCCAGCGCACGGCGCTCGAACAGACGATCGGCGGCATGAAGGGCGAGGGCGAACGCTTCACGGCTATGACCAACGGTGCCGGTCAGACCCTCGAAAATCTCATGTCGCACACCGCAGCACGTTCTGCGCAGATCACCGGAAGCTTCAAGCGGGAAACGGAGAAGCTCCAGGAGATAAGCGACATCGCCACGTCGACACTGGCCCGCCTCGTCGAAGGCCTGCGCGACGCCGGTTCGCATGCCCAGACGCTGATTGACGAAACGGCCGGCGATGCGAAAGTGCAGGCGCGGGCGCTGGTCGGAGAGGCTATGGCGGAATGCGACCGGCTTATCCGCGCGGCCGGCGAACTGACGGCGCAGACGAAAGCGGTGCATACGGCGCTCACGGCGGCCTCCAAAGATGTCGAACGCCATCTGCTGACGTTGCCCGGCATCGCCAAGCAGGAAGCGCAGCGGGTGCGCGACATGGTGCGAAGCGAAACGGAGGAGATCCTCGATCTCTCCGCCCGCACGCTTTCCACGATCCATGCCCGCAGCGTGGCGCGCCCAGTCGCGCCGGCGCTTCTGGCCGAAGCGGACCAGGAAGAGCGCAACAAGGAAGGCCTCATCGGCCTCGCACGGCGTCTCACTCAGGGAAAGACAGCGAAAACCAAGAAGCCGGGGACTCCCGGCGACGGCAAAAGTTGGGACATGAGCACCCTGCTCGCAGCCGCCGGTACCAACGACAATGCCAAGGACAAGGAGATGACGCCGGCGTCCGCCGCCGCACTCGGCGCGCTTGAAACGGCGCTGGCCGACATGGCGGTCGATCTGGAAGCCATTGCCGGCGACAACCCTGCGACGGAAGAGGAATGGCGGCGCTATATGGCGGGCGACCGCACGCTGTTCGTGCGCCGTCTTGCAGGCGCCATCGACGCCAACACCGTCGACCGCATCGCAGCGCTCTATCGCGACGATCCGAAATTCCACGAAGCGGCAGAGTCTTACATCAGCGATTTCGAGATGCTGCTCGCGCGCGCGAAAGACGGCGACGGCGGCGGTCTGCTGACCTCGACCATCCTGAGCGCCGATACCGGAAAGGTGTATCTCGCGATCGCCTATGCGCTGGGACGACTTAGCCCGACCGCTTGAGCCGCGCGGCATAGAATCCGTCCATGCCGCCATCGGCGGAGAGGTGGCTCGGAAGCGTGCGCAGATCGCCGTTGCCAAGCCACTCGGCATGGCCGGCGACTTCTTCTGCGGTTACGGGCACGCGCACAAAATCGTCGTGCTCAGACAGGAACGCCGCGATCTGCTCCGGCCCTTCCTCCGGCTCCAGCGAACACACCGCAAAGACGAGAAGGCCGCCCGGCGCCGTCATCGTGGCTGCCGCGTCCAGCAATTCACCTGCCTCGCTGGCACAGGCATGCACATCGGCCGCACCTTTGATCCAAGGCAGGTCGGGATGGCGCCGGATCGTACCGGTCGCGCTGCACGGCGCGTCGAGCAATACGAACGGCGCCGGCTCGTCGGGCTGCCAGTCGCGCGCATCGGCTTCCGCCACATCGGCATTCAGTTTCAGGCGCTCGAGATTGTGCCGCAGACGCGCCGCGCGGCCGGCTTCGCGCTCGACTGCGATGACGGACGCGCCGAGCGCCGCAAGCTGAGCCGTCTTGCCGCCAGGTGCGGCGCAGAGTTCGATCACCCGCTGACCGGCGGGATCGCCCAGTAGCCGCACCGGCAGAGTTGCGGCAACGTCCTGCACCCACCAGGCGCCTTCGGCAAATCCCGGCAACGCATCGATACGTCCCGGATCCGTCAGCCGCACGACGTCGCCGAAAACAAAGGGCGATGCCGTGAACGGATTCTGCATCGGATCCTTCAGCACGATATCGAGCGGTGCCTGCACGAGATGCGCGCATGCAATCGCGCGGGCTGCTCCATCGCCATAAGCGATCTGCCATTTGGTCCATAACCAATCGGGCGTCGCGATGCGCGGATCCTGCGCTTCCACGATCGCTTTGCCTTCGCGCGATACCCGCCGAAGCACGGCATTGATCAACGGTTTGAAATGCGTCGCCTTGTCATCGCTTTGCGCAAGGCGGTTTGCGGCATCCACCGCCGCGTGGGCCGGAACGTCAAGAAACAGCAATTCGCATGCGCCCATCAGCAGGATATCAAGTGCGGGTCCCGATTTGTGCGGTGGCAGCGGTTTGGGGACGAGGGCGCGGATCAGGGCATCGAGCTGGCCGAAACGGCGCAGCGTCTCGCCGACGACGGCGCGCGCAAAACCGGCATCGCGCGGAGGCAGCTCGGGCAGACTCTCCAATGCCACATCGAGCGGCCGCCGCTTGCGCAGCACCTGCGAAAGAACGTCGAGCGCGGCCTTTCGCGCAGGGAATCCCGCGGCGCTCAAACTTTCGCGACCTTGGTGCTCAAGACCAAGGTCCGCGCTTCGGCGCTTGGCCGGCCGCGGTCGCTATAGCCTGAAGCCGCGCGATACGCTCTTCGGTCGAAGGATGGCTTGAGAACAGTCCCGAAAGCATGCCGGCCGAAAGCGGGTTGATGATGAACATGTGCGCCGTCGCCGGGTTCGCTTCCGCTTCTGGATACTCGATCTGCTGCGCCGTGTCCTCGATTTGCTGCAGGGCGGAGGCCAGCCACAGCGGACGCCCGGAAATCACCGCACCTTCCCGGTCGGCTTCGAACTCGCGCGAGCGGCTGATCGCCATCTGCACCAGCATCGCAGCCACGGGCGCGAGAAGCGAGACCAGCAGCACGCCGACGAAGCCCAGCGGGTTGCGCCGGTCGCCGCCGAAGAACAGGGCGAAATTCGCCAGCATCGAGATCGCGCCAGCGATCGTCGCGGTGATCGTCATCGTCAGCGTATCGCGATGCTTGATGTGACTCAGCTCGTGCGCCAGCACACCGGCCAGTTCTTCCTGGTTCAGCCGGGCAAGCAGACCACTGGTCACGCACACGGCCGCATGTCCGGGGTCGCGTCCTGTCGCAAAGGCGTTCGGCTGCTCGTTTTCGACAACATAGACGCGCGGCATGGGCAGACCGGCGCTGGACGCCAGGGTCGCCACCAGATGCACAAGATCGGGTGCGCTGCCGTCATCGGCAGGGTGCGCGCCGTACATCGAGAGCAAAACTTTGTCGGAGTTCAAGTAGGCGAACAGGTTCATCGCCGCCGCCAGAAGGAACGCGAACACCATGCCGACCGCGCCGCCGATCAGATAGCCGACCGCGACAAACAGGCCGGTCATCGCCGCCATCAGGATTCCGGTGCGCAAGGTGTTCATCGAGCACGCCTTTTTCTGCTCCGTTGATGTATGCTCGGGCTGTCGCCGATCAAGCGGACAGGATGAAGGCGGAAAAAGGCAGTAAAGACGAGATCGCCCGGCGAATCCGCGAGGCAGGCCAACGCGCCGCAGCGGAGGCGGCGGCCCGTCGCACCCGGGAACAGGCGGAAACCCTGCCCACAGAACGTGGCGGCCAGAAAGGGCCGGAGCCAACCCGTTACGGCGACTGGGAAAAGAAGGGAATCATCTCGGATTTCTAGGGTCTTTCTGCGCTCTTGATCGTGGCGCGGCGCGGGTCCACATAAGCCCTATGTTCATACAGACCGAATCCACGCCGAACCCGGCGACCCTCAAATTTCTTCCCGGCCGCGAGGTCATGGGCGAAGGCGCCGTCGCCGACTTTCCGGACAAAGCGGCCGCCGCCCGCTCACCGCTGGCGTGCGCGCTGTTCGAACTGCCGGAAGTGGCGCGGGTGTTCTTCGGCTCCGACTTCGTGTCCGTGACGAAGACCGAGGCGGAGGACTGGAAACACATCAAGCCCGCAATCCTGGGCACCATCATGGATCACTTCACGCGGGGACTGCCGCTGATCGAAGGCTCGGCCGACGAGGCTGACGATGACGAGACGTTCGGCGAAGCCGATCCCGAGATCGTGTCGCAGATCCGCGAACTGATCGAAACCCGCGTCCGCCCCGCCGTGGCACAGGATGGTGGCGACATCATCTACAAAGGCTTCGACGGCGGTTCGGGCGTCGTTTACCTGCACCTGCAGGGAAGCTGCGCCGGTTGTCCGTCCTCGACGATGACGCTGAAGAACGGCATCGAGAACATGCTGCGCCACTACGTGCCGGAAGTTAACGCGGTCGAAGCCGTCTGAACTTCCAAAACCGCAATTGCCGGGAGACGCGCAGCCCGATATTGCTTGCGTGACAGTCCCCGCGCAGGCCCGCCATGCAACATCCCGTCAACGACGAAGCGCTCGACATCATCTTCCGGACTGCGCGCACGCAGAACAAATGGCAAGACAAGCCGGTCAGCAACGCGATGCTGATGGCGATCTACGATCTGATGCGCTGGGGGCCGACGAGCGCCAACTGCTCGCCTGCGCGGATTGTGTTTCTCACCACGCCGGAAGCGAAGAAGCGCCTCGAGCCGTTCCTGAGCGCGGGCAATCGCGTCAAGACGATGAGCGCGCCGGTGACCGCGATCATCGGCTATGACGTGGGCTTTCCAGAGCTTCTGCCGAAGCTGTTTCCGCACGATCCGACGGCGAAGACCTGGTTCGCCGATCCAGGGCATGCCGAGCACACTGCCTTTCGCAACGGGTCGCTGCAGGGCGCCTATTTCATCATCGCGGCGCGTTCGGTGGGGCTCGACTGCGGCCCGATGTCGGGCTTCGACAATGCCGGCGTCGACAAGGAATTTTTTTCCGGAACCAAAGTGAAATCGAACTTCATCTGCAGCCTCGGCTACGGCGATCCGTCCGGCCTTTTCGCACGCAGCCCGCGGCTCACGTTCGATGAGGCGTGCCGGATCCTGTGAGCACCGCGTGAAGATTCTCGGCGTCGACACCTGCTTTGGCGCCTGTTCCGTCGCGATCCTCGACAACGGCCGGACGCTGGCGCATCGCTTTGCTTCGATGGATCGCGGCCATGCCGAGGTGCTGGCGCCAATGGTCGATGAAGCAATGCAGGAAGCCGGTATTCCCTACGCCGCGCTCGATCGCCTTGCAGTGACGGTCGGGCCGGGGACGTTCACGGGACAACGTATCGGCCTCGCATTCATGCGCGGCCTGCGCGTCGCGCTGAAAAAGCCGCTCGCCGGAATCACATCGCTCGAAACCATGGCGCAGCAGGCCAGCGCGGAAGCGAACATTCCGCTGGCGGTCGCGCTGCACGATGCACGGCGCGATGAGGTGTATCTGGAGATCGTGAAGAACGGCGTGAGCGTCTTCCCGCCGGCCGTCCTTCTATTCGACGACGCGATGAAGACCGTCGCGGGTTACGCCGGAAGGGCGCGCATCGTGCTCTGCGGCACTGCGGCGCCACGCGCCGGTGATGTGCTCGCGAACGCCGAACTCTCGCCGGTTCGCCAGCCGGATGCCCTGTGGACCGCGCGCCTTGCGGCCTCGCGCGAGACATCGGACCAGCCGCCACGGCCGCTCTACCTGCGCGCGCCCGACGCCAAGCTGCCGGGCGGCAAGACGCTGTGAATCCCATTCGCCTTTTCGATCCGGTTCGCGAAAACGCGATCCCGCTCGCCGATCTGCATAAGCTTTGTTTTGCCGACCCATGGGACGCCCAGGCGATTGCGCGCCTTTCCGGTGGGCCGGGATTTGCGTTGATCCACGGGCCTCTCGCGCGACCCGATGGCTTCGTCTTGGCGCGGGTTGTGGCCGATGAAGCTGAAATCCTCACCCTTGCGACTCACCCGCAAAAGCGGCGCAGCGGCATCGGTCGCGCCTTGATGCTTGCGGCTGCTCAGCAGGCACAGCTGCGCGGCGCGGCACAGTTCTTTCTGGAAGTCGACAAACGCAACAGCCCGGCCATCGCGCTGTACTCAGCCCTCGGGTTTCGCAAGGCCGGAGAGCGCAAGGGGTATTATCGCATCCCCACCGAGGCGCCGGCCGATGCCCTGGTGTTCGTTGCCGACCTTCCGCTTCGGGCGCTGTCCGACTAAGCTTGTTGCAATGAGCGAACGGGAGGCGTCCTTGACGCGGATCGAGAAAGCTTGCGTCGACAAGGGGCTGCGGATGACCGAACAGCGCCGGGTGATCGCGCGCGTTCTGTCCGACGCGATCGACCATCCCGACGCCGAAGAGCTGTACCGCCGCGCCTCGGCCATCGACCCGCATATCTCCATTGCCACCGTCTATCGCACCGTGAAGTTGTTCGAAGACGCGGGAATCCTGGAGCGCCACGATTTCCGCGACGGACGTTCGCGCTATGAGGAAGTCCCCGAATCGCACCACGACCACCTGATCGACGTGCAGACGGGGAAGGTGATCGAGTTCCGCAACGAAGAGATCGAACGGCTGCAGCGTCTGATCGCCGACGAGCTCGGCTTCGAACTGGTCGATCACCGGCTCGAACTCTATGGCGTACCGCGCGGCGGCAAGAAGCAGAGCGGCCATTGATGGCGCAGCTCCGCGCCGCTTTCGCGCTGTCCGTGTTTCTGCTGAGCGCGCTGTTCACGATCCCGTGGCAGATGTTCTGTCTTCATTTCAAACGTTTCGGCTACAAGAGTTTTCCGAACTGGTATCAGCGCCAACTTGCGCACCTGTTCGGGGTGCGGGCGCATGTCATCGGCACGCCGATCCAGGATCGCGGGGTGCTGATGGTTGGCAACCACACCTCCTATTTCGATATCCTTGCGATTGGCGGTTCCGCCAAGCTGTCTTTCGTTGCCAAGGCGGAGGTCGAGAAGTGGCCCCTGTTCGGCACCTTCGCAAAGCTCCAGCGCACCGTGTTCGTCAATCGCGAGCGCCGCAGCGCCACGGGCGACGTGCGCGATATTATCCGCGACCGGCTGCTGGAAGGCGACGCGCTCATGCTCTTCCCGGAGGGCACGTCGAGCGATGGCAATTACGTCCTGCCGTTCAAGAGCGCACTCATGGGCGCCGCAGAGGTGGTCGTGGGCCATGATGCTGCCGGCAAGCCTGTCTATGCGCCGGTGCAGCCGGTGTCGGTGGCCTACACCCGGCTGCATGGCGTGCCCATGGGGCGCGAGTACCGGCCCTTCTTCGCCTGGTACGGCGACATGGAACTCATTTCCCATCTCTGGGAAGCCATCGTGACCGGACCGGTCGACGTGATGATCCTGTTCCACCCGCCGCTCTATGTCGATCAGGTCGGCGGCCGTAAAGCCTTGGCCGCGAAAGCGGAGGCTATTGTTCGCCGCGGGCAGGCGGAATTGCTCGCCGGCCGGTTCGAAGCCACCGCAAAGGCGGCCAAGCCCAGCCCGGCGGCCAAACTGGCCGGGGCGACGGCCTGAAGCTTGTCTTGGAGCCGGCAAATGCGGGATAACCCGCGCCCCATGAAAAAGCTCTTCATCAAGACCTATGGCTGCCAGATGAACGTCTACGATTCCGCCCGGATGGCGGATCTGCTGGCGCCAATCGGCTATGCCGCGACGGATGCGGCTGAAGACGCGGATATGGTGATCCTGAACACCTGTCATATTCGCGAGAAGGCGGCCGAAAAGGTCTATTCGGAGCTCGGCCGGCTCAAGAAGATCAAGGATGGCCGGAACGGCATGCTGATCGCCGTCGCCGGCTGCGTCGCACAAGCGGAAGGCGAGGAGATCGTTGCACGGCAGCCGGCGGTCGATCTGGTAGTGGGGCCGCAAAGCTATCACCGCCTGCCGGAAATGATCGCCAAGGTCGCCCGCGCCGGGGGCCACGCGCTGGAGACCGAATTTCCCGCCGAGGACAAGTTCGACGCGCTGCCGGAGACAAGCGGCGATGTCGGCGCGAGTGCGTTCCTCACCGTGCAGGAAGGTTGCGACAAGTTCTGCACCTTCTGCGTCGTGCCCTACACGCGTGGCGGCGAGTTCTCGCGGCCGGTGTCCCAGATTGTTGCCGAGGCGAAGCGTCTGGTCGCCAAAGGCGCGCGCGAGATCACCCTGCTCGGCCAGAATGTCAACGCCTATTGCGGCGCCGGCGATGACGGCGAGCGCTGGAGCCTGGCACGTCTTATCCGCGTGCTCGCGAAGATCGACGGTCTCGACCGGCTGCGCTACACGACCAGTCATCCGCGCGACATGAGCGACGATCTGATCGTGGCGCATGGCGAAGTTGCGGCACTGATGCCGTATCTGCATCTGCCTATCCAGTCGGGATCGGATGCGGTGCTGGACGCGATGAACCGCCAGCACACGGCAGAAACCTATCTGTGCCTCGTCGAACACATCCGCGCCGCGCGGCCGGACCTTGCACTGTCGTCGGATTTCATTGTCGGCTTTCCCGGCGAGAGCGATAAGGATTTCGAGGCGACCCTCGCGCTGGTGCGCGAAGTGGAATACGCGCAGGCGTTCTCGTTCAAATATTCGCCGCGCCCCGGAACGCCGGCCGCGGCGGCGCGCAAACAGATTCCGGAAGACGTGAAAGACGCGAGGCTGCAGGCGTTGCAGGCGCTGCTCTCGGCGCAGCAGTCCGCGTTCAACGCATCCTGCGAAGGCAGGACGTTCTCCGTGCTGTTCGAAAAGCCGGGCCGCAAGGCCGGCCAAGCGGTCGGCCGCTCGCCGTATCTGCAGCCGGTCCATGTCGAAGGGGCGACAAACCTGATCGGCGAAATCCGCGATGTGAAGATAGAGGCCGTTCTGCCGAACAGTCTTAAAGGCGTACTCGTGGCCGCACCGCGTGAAATGGCGGTCGCGGTTTGACCCAGAAGAAAACGCCAAGGCGGATCGCCGCGCCGATGCGCGAACAGATCACGCTGGAATTTCCGAGCAATGCGCTCTTGGCCGGTCTGGCCGGCGCGCATCAGAAGCATTTCGTGCGCCTGGAGCAGAAACTGAGCGTGCGCCTTGCGATGCGCGGCAATCTGATCGGGATCGAAGGTGACGACGACGCACGCGCTCGCGCCGCCACGGTGCTGCGCGCGCTCTACGCACGTCTCGAAGCGGGCGAGCACGTCGGAACAGGTGATGTCGACGCCGAAATCCTGTTCGCAACCGAAGAGCATCATCCGGCGATCGATGCCTCGGAGTTCGGCGTCCCGACCATCAAAACCGCGACATCAAAAAACACCCGCGCGCGCAATCCGGCGCAAGCCGCCTACCTCGATCTGATGCGCACCCATCCGCTGGTGTTCGGCATCGGACCGGCCGGCACCGGCAAAACCTATCTCGCGGCCGCGTTCGGCGCGCATCTGCTGCATACCCGCCGGATAGAACGGCTGATCCTTTCACGCCCCGCGCTGGAGGCCGGCGAACGGCTTGGCTTCCTGCCCGGAACGCTCGAAGAGAAGATCGATCCCTATCTGCGGCCGTTGCGCGACGCGTTGTTCGACGTGCTGGGACCGCAGTTCGACAAGCTGATGGAAAGCGGCGTGATCGAGTTTTCGCCGCTCGCCTTCATGCGCGGGCGCACGCTGTCGCGCGCCTTCATTATCCTGGACGAAGCGCAGAATGCGACCTCGCCGCAGATGAAGATGTTTCTGACCCGGCTCGGCGAGGATTCGCGCATGGTCGTCACCGGCGACACCTCGCAGAGCGATCTTCCGGGAGGGCGCGCGGAAGGCCTCAACGAAGCGCTCGATCTCCTGTCCGATACGGAAGGCGTCGCTGTGGCGCAGTTCTCCGAAAAAGACGTCGTGCGGCACGCGCTCGTCACACGGATTGTGGCGGCTTACGCGCTCGCCGAAGAATCGCGTGGGCTCCCTGCGCGCTATCGCAAGGGCGGCGAATGATCGACATCGTGATCGCCGAGAAAAAATGGCGCACGCCCGGTCTTGCTGCGCGCCTCGAAGAAGCGGCAATGCTCGCCCTCAAAAAGCATAAGAAAGCGAAGGTGTCATTGACGCTGCTTCTCGCCGATGACGGGCGGTTGCAGGAACTGAACCGGGATTTTCGCGGCAAGAACAAGTCCACGAACGTTCTGTCCTTTCCGGCAGATGACGACGCCTATCTGGGCGACATCGCACTTGCCTATGGCGTGACGGCTCGCGAAGCGAAGGCGGCGAAGAAGACAATCGCCGATCATGCCACCCATCTGGTGGTGCATGGCGTGCTGCATCTGCTCGGTTACGACCACGAAACCGCCCGCGATGCGGAGATCATGGAGCCGCTGGAGGTCCAGATCCTGGCGAAACTCGGTATTTCCGATCCTTATCGCGTGCGGGCATAATCGCGGCCGTGGTCGATTCTTCCAATCCGTCTGCGCCAGGCGAAAAACCGTCTCTGTACCGGCGGCTGACCCAGCTTCTGCGAGGCGGACCGAGCGCGTCGATCCGGGAGAGCATCGAAGAAGCGATCGTCGAGAGCGAACGGGAAACGCCGGAGCTTTCGGATCAGGAGCGCAAGCTTCTCGCGAACCTCCTCAATGTCGGCGGGTTGCGGGTGAGCGACGTGATGGTGCCGCGCGCCGACATCGTGGCGGTGGAGGAAGCGACGCCACTCACCGAGCTGGTCGCCCGCTTCAGCGAAGCCCAACATTCGCGCCTGCCCGTCTATCGCGAGACGCTGGACGATCCGCTCGGCTTCATCCATGTGAAGGACATCTTCGGCCTGCTCGAAACGCTGCCCAGCGGGACGTTGCGCTGGAAGGATACGGCGACCGCGAAGTTGCGCCGCTCGATTCTGTTCGTGCCGCCGTCGATGCCGGCGCTCGACCTGTTGCGCCGGATGCAGTCGAGCCACATCCATCTGGCGCTCGTCATCGACGAATATGGCGGCACCGACGGGCTCGTCTCGATCGAGGACATCATCGAGGAAATCGTCGGCGACATCGCCGACGAGCATGACGACGCCGACGTGCAGTTGCGTGCCTTGGCCGACGGCACCTACGTCGCCGATGCGCGCACGGAGCTGGAAGATTTCAAGTCTCAGACGGGAATCGATCTGGCGACCGAAGCAAGCGAAGAGGATGTCGATACCCTGGGTGGTCTCGCCGTCTCGCTCCTCGGCCGCGTGCCGCAGCGTGGCGAGATAATCGCCCATCCCAAAGGCTATGAATTCGAGGTGCTGGAGGCCGATCCGCGCCGTGTCCGGCGGCTGCGCATCCGGCCGCCTGCCCCGCTGTCCCTGCCGGGCGCAGAACCGGAAGAATATTGATGCCATGAGTGGGCTTGCGAGCGACTCCGCTGCCCGCTTCGTGCCCGGACTGACCGACTGGCGCCAGCTTGTCTGCGCGCTGCTGGCGGGTGCCGGTTCGGCGCTCGGTTTTGTGCCGTTCGGATTTTTCCCCGCATTGCTGCTCGGGTTCGCGGCCGTCGTGTTGCTGATCGATGGCGCGCATTTCCAGCCGCGTCCCATTCTGCGTGCGGCATTGATCGGCTGGATGTTCGGGTTCGGACAGTTCGCAGCCGGCATGTACTGGGTCGGTTATGCTTTCTTCGTCGATCCGTCCGCCCATCTGTGGCAACTGCCGGTCGGGATCGCAGGATTGCCTGCGCTGCTGGCGCTATTCACCGCGGCCGGATGCGCGGCTGCCGCGCGGTTCTGGCGCAACGGCGCGGACCGGATCGTGATTTTTGCGCTCGCCTACGCGATCGCCGAATGGCTACGCGGGCATCTATCTACCGGCTTTCCCTGGAATCTGCCGGCTTATGGCTGGTCGGCGTTGCCGCAAATTCTGCAGAGCACGGCTGTGTTCGGCAGCTATGGCCTGACTTTGCTCACAGTGTTGTTCGGTGCGTCGTTCGCGGTCCTGTTCGATGCCGGCCGCGCGCGGACCTGGCTACTTCCTGCGGCACTTACCGGACTGTTCGTCGTGATTTGGACGCTCGGTTCGCTGCGCGAAACCTTCACCCAGGTTGCCGACGTGCCGAAGGTGCAGCTGCGCATCGTGCAGCCGAACATCCCGCAGGCGGAGAAATATCAGCGGCGCTATATCTCGCGGAATTGGTACCGGCTGATCGATCTCAGCCGCACGCAAAACGGTTTCAGACCGACGATCATCATCTGGCCGGAAGCGGCGCCGCCTTTCGTCTTGCAACACACGCCGGAGGCGTTGGACGAGATCACCCTGCTGACAGCCGCCGGCGCCACGCTGATGACCGGCACCGTCCGCTATGAAGAACAGCCGGACGGCACGCGCAGGTTCTTCAACAGCTTCTACATTTTCGGCCGTGCCGGACAGCTCCTCGCTGTGTACGACAAATTCCACCTCGTGCCGTTCGGTGAATATCTTCCGCTCGAACCGGTGATGAGCGCGCTGGGGATCACCAAGCTCGTCGGGATCGGCAGCTTCGCGAGCGGCCAAGGCCCGCGGACCTTTTCGCTTCCCAATGCACCGGCCGTCGGTCCGTTGATTTGCTACGAGATCATCTTCCCCGGCGCGGTCAGTGCGGGTCGCCGCCCCGGGTGGCTCGTCAACGTCAGTGACGATTCCTGGTTCGGTCCGTGGGCAGGGCCGGAGCAGCATCTGCTGATCGCACGTACGCGTGCGATTGAAGAAGGCTTGCCCGTCATACGTGCGACAAACACCGGCATCTCGGCGATCATCGATCCTCTCGGCCGTGTCGTGGCGAGTCTTGGGCTCGGCAAAACTGGCGTACTCGATGCGGCGTTACCCGAAAGCCTGCCGCCAACCCTTTATGCGCGCGCCGGCGACCTGATATTCGCGATGTTGCTGCTCTTCGGTGTCGTGCTGGTCTGGTGGCGCATCCGGCGGAGTTGACGGGAGCGCGCAAAACTTTTCTCTTGTCCACGCCCAGCGGCTAAGGTGCGGGCCGCAAAGGAAGATTCATCCAGTGCCGAAAAAACAAGCCAGTGAGATCGATGCCTATGTGGGCCGCCGCGTCCGCTTGCGCCGCATGCTGATCGACATGAGCCAGGAAAAACTCGGCGCCCTTCTCGGTTTGACGTTTCAACAGGTGCAAAAATACGAGAAAGGCGTGAACCGCATCGGCGCCGGACGTCTGTTCGAGATGTCCAAGATGCTGGGCGTGAAGATCGACTATTTCTACGAAGGCGTGGATGAGGAAAAACTGCCGGTGTCATCGCGCAGTTCCGAAAAGCGCGATGAACCGCCGGTGATGGAATTCGTATCCAGCGGCGAAGGCATGCAGCTTAGTCTCGCCTATATGCGCATCAAAGACACAAAGCTGCGCAAGCGCGTGCTGGAATTGGTGAAGGAAATCGCCGACGAACACCGGATCGACGCACCGAAATCCTGAGAGCGCGCCGCGACATGCTATGCTGGCCGTGGATAAAACCGGTGCCCGGATGAGCATACAATCCGAGAATGTGATCTGGCAGTATTGGGAGACATGCGGCGAAAAGCCGGGATATATCGACGGGCTTCACGAGATCGCCAGACGCAATTCCGGCGTTAAGATCAATCTCGTTACACCTGACACGTTACGGGATTATCTCCCGGATATCGAAGACGGCATCTTCGCGATCGAAGATATAGCGCATAAGGCGGACATGATCCGCACCAGACTCGTCAAACGACATGGCGGGATGTGGCTCGATTCCGATGCTGTCGTACTGAGCGATCTCAACTGGCTCTTCGAACATCTGCGGACGCGCGAGTTCGTGGGCTTCAACAACGGCCAACTGCTGCAACGCGAGCGGCCGTGGGTTCGCGTCAACTGTTTTCTCTCGCGTCCGAACGGCGTCATCATCAGCGAATGGGTGCGGCGGCAAAATCTGAAGCTTCCGAAAACGGCTTTCAGGTGGAGCGAAATCGGCGCGGAGATGCTCAACGCGATTTGCCTGGAAAACAGCGATCGTCTGAAGCTGCTTCCGTTCGAAAGGATCTGTCCGATCCCGCCAAAGCGGGTCGAGGCTTTCCTGTCGGAAGACAATCCTCGCGCAGAAAAAATCATTCAGAATTGCTTTATCGTCATGCTGACCAACCGGTCGCTGCAACTCAAAAACATGCCCCTGCAACGGTGGACCGTAGACGAGATCGCAGCGGGCAACTACCTCCTCTCCACGATCATGAAAAAGGCGCTCGGCCGCGCGCCGGAAGCCGGAAAGAATGCCGATGCCGTTATCGAAGTTGAAACCGTATATGGACCGATTTTAGCGTTCGAGAACGACTTCATCACCAAGCAGATCGTCAAGTTCGGCGCCCACACGCGGACGGAGATCGCCTTTCTGCGGAGCATTGTCAGACCCGGCGACTTCGTCTTCGATCTCGGGGCGCATATCGGAACCTACACGATCCCGCTGGCTCAAAAAGCAGGCCCCACAGGCAAGATTCTGGCGGTCGAGGGCAGGCAGGAAAACTTCCGGCTTCTCGAAAGGAATCTGAAGTCCTCCGGGCTCGAAGCCGACGTAACAGCTTTGAACGCCCTCATCGCACACCCAGGACGGCACTATGGGGTCCACACACCCGAGGGAAATTCCGGCGGGACATATTTCGTGCCGGTCGCGGCCGGCGGCGTTTCGACTGCGGCGGTGAACGTCGACCGGCTATGCAAACGGTTTTTCGTTCCCAATATTGTGAAGCTCGACATCGAGGGCGGAGAGGTTGCGGCGCTGGCTGGATCACGGCTGCTTCGACGCGAACGGCCTGTCATCTACGCAGAGGTCAACGGTCAGCTTCTGAATCTGCAGGGTACGTCGATCGGCGAATTCGATGAACTGCTTCGGGGCGACGGCTACAGGCTGTTTCGAAACGTGGGCGAGCGGCACGCCGCGCACGACAGGTTCGTCGTAGCGGAACTCAGTGCGTTGCCCACAAACCTCAACAATTTCGATGTCATGGCGGTTCATGAATCCGACGAGCGGCTTGGCATTCTCGTCGCGATGGCGGCTGGCAGATAGGTCACGAACTGCGCCGTAAATGCGTGATCCGGTCCCCGAAACGGGGCACGCCGATCTTTCTCTCCTCGTCCCAGTAGGTGAAATGGGACATGACGGTCAAATCCGTCTCTCGCGCGAAAATTCGCATGAGTTCGATGTTCATGGCCGAACGCCAGCCGGCAGAGCCTTTCTGTTCGTGCCCTTCGATATCGTCGATATTGGAATGATGGATGATCGCTTCGCCGCCGGGGCTCAATACGCGGCGTATTTCGCCCATATAACCGCGGATCAGATCGCGGTGAATGTGAACGAAAGAATCGTAGGACCACACGAAGTCGATCTGTCCGGTCGCTGCACGAGGCAACCTGTCTCCCGTGGTCAGGAAATAATCGACATTGGATTGGTCCTGGAATCTGTTGCGACAGTAGTCGAGACACGCGGCGCTGATGTCCACCGCCGTCACATGCGCGGCCGACGCAGCCAGGTATTCCGTCCAGCGTCCATGTCCCGGCGCGATTTCCAAAACCACGGACCGGCCGTTCACATGAGGTGCGATCAGATTGCGGATCAGCGACTCCTTCCAGGCCTCATAAGAGACACCGCAGGCTACAGCCTGTCCTTTCCACTCGTCTCCATTCTCGGACCAGCCATATTGACCACCCCAAGCCGCGAGGCACTGGCTCACATTGTCGTGCATGGAAAGCCCTCCAGGCCGCACATTAGCGCTTTCGCGAAGCCTTCTCGGCTAGGCCGGACTGGCCCTCTCGTGCGTTCAGAACGGCGTACACATCGTTGAGCGTGACGCCTGTAGCCGCCAGCAAAACCGCAAGGTGATAGAGCACATCCGCCGACTCCGCGGCTATGGCATGCTTGTCGCCGCTCATCGCAGCGATAATCGTTTCGACTGCTTCCTCGCCAAATTTCCTGGCGCAGCGTTCGACGCCTTCGCTCAGAAGCTTTGCCGTATACGACGCAGACGGATCGCCGCCTTTGCGCGCGACAATCGTCGCGAAAAGGCGGTCCAGAGGATGTGTGTCGCTCATAGGCGGATTCCTAGCACGCTCAGAACGGCCGCGGCACAGGCAGGGGGCTGAGACCCAACACCTGGCAAATCCAGTCCAACGCCGGAAACAGCTGCAGCTTCTGCACCCAGCGCAGCCGCGGCAGCACCGGAATCTCCGGCGCGCCGGCGCGGGCGGCAAAGAACCCGGCCACAGTTACGGCGGCGAGCGCCACGTCTTCGGGGTCGAACGCTTTGCCTGCTTCGCGTTCGTAAAGCCGAAGACTTTCGGCGCATGCCGGACCGCCCTCGCCTGCAAGGCTCGGCAGGAAGAATGCGATGTCGAGTAGCGACGGTCCGTAGGCAAAGATCGGCCAATCGACCAGCTTCACACTGCCATCGGCTGCGAACACCAGATTGTCGGAGCGGATGTCCAAGTGAAGCCAGCTGCGCGGCCCGCCAATGGTTTCTGCGCGGGCTTCCATGCCTGCCAGCGGTTCACCGTTGGCGGTGAGCCAAAGATGAGCGGCGTCTTCGTCCACGAACAGTGCCGCGAATTGCGCTTGGTGCTCCGGAATTTTTGCCAGCGATACCCAACCCTCCGTTACGCGGAACGGATTGAAGCCAACGAGATCTTGAACTGGCGTAAGCTTGCGCGCGGCACGCTCGGGAGAGGCTTTGTGAAAGCGCGCCACCAGCGCAATCGTGCGGTCGGCCAAATCTCCAACCCATGGCGGCACGTTTTGCGCGCGCGGCACATAGTCGAGTACCGCCATATGCCAGTCGCCGTCGTCCACGCCGCCGATATAGCGCGGACCGAACGCTTCGATCTCCGGGAAATGTTCGTAGTTATAGCGCTCGCGCAGGAGCGCCGCATGGCCTTGCGGCGTCTGGCCGGGGTGCGTGCCTTTGCAGAAATAGCGCGCGCCGCTTTCGCCGGTCAGGACAAACGTCGCGGAAGGTCCGAACCCGCCCCAGACGATGTCCGCCGCGCGAACCGGTTCGCCGATGCAGGCCTCGATCTTCGCGCGCAACGAGGACGGGACGTTCTCCCAGTCCGGTTTGCCTTCGCGCTTCAATTGCTTCGCTCTTCCAGCAATCGCCGCGCGATCACGTTGGCCTGAATCTCGGCGGCGCCCTCGAAGATGTTGAGGATGCGCGCGTCGCACAAAACGCGGCTGATCGGGTATTCGAGGGCGAAGCCATTGCCGCCGTGGATCTGCAACGCGTTGTCGGCGCAGGCCCATGCCACCCTGGCGCCGAGCAGCTTCGCCATGCCGGCTTCCAGATCGCAGCGGCGGCCTTCGTCCTTCTCGCGCGCGGAGTAATAGGCGAGCTGCCGCGCGATCGTGATCTCCACCGCCATTAGTGCGAGCTTGTCGCGCACGCGGGGAAATTCGATCAGCTGTTTGCAGAACTGGCTGCGCTCGAGTGCGTAGCGCAGGCCGAGATCCATCGCGGCAAGCGCGACGCCGACGGCGCGCGCTGCCGTCTGGATTCGGGCGGACTCGAAGGTCTGCATGAGCTGTTTGAAGCCCTGGCCCTCTTCGCAACCGAGCAGGTTGGCGGCCGGCACTTCGAAGCCGTCGAAGCCGATCTCGTATTCTTTCATCCCGCGATAGCCGAGCACGCCGATCTCGCCGCCGCTCATGCCCTTGGCCGGGAAGATCTCGTCTTTGGTGAAGCGCGGCTTCTCGGCGAGAAACATGGAAAGACCGCGATAACCCGGCGCGCTCGTCGTGCGCACCAGGAGAGTCATCACATCCGCGCGGGCTGCATGGGTGATCCAGGTCTTGTTGCCGGTGATCCTGTAGATGTCGCCTTCTTTCACGCCGCGGGTCTTGAGCGCCGCGACGTCCGAGCCGCCGGCCGGTTCGGTGAACACCGCCGTAGGCAGGATTTCACCGGTTGCGATCTTCGGCAGCCACTGGTCCTTCTGCGCCTGTGTGCCGCCGTTGAGAATCAGTTCGGCTGCGATCTCCGAGCGCGTCGCGAGCGAGCCAACACCAATGTAGCCGCGACTCAGCTCTTCCGAGACCACGCACATCGCGGTCTTCGACAAACCGGCGCCGCTGTATTTCTCCGGGATCGTCAGGCCGAACACGCCGAGTTCGGACAGTTCCGATATCACTTCGAGCGGGATCAATTCGTCCCGCAGGTGCCATTGATGCGCGAACGGGGTCACCTTCTCTTGCGCGAAGCGGAAGAACTGTTCGCGGATCATGCCCATGGTGTCATCGAGCCCAGGCTCGCCGACAAACATCGCCCCCGCATGCTTCGCCATGTAATCCGCGATGCCTTCGCGGATCTCCGGCGCGAGTCCACGTCTGACCAGCGCCGCAACAGTAGGCGTCCACAACGCAGCGATGTCTTCGTCCGACAGGCCGAGATCGTAGGGCCGCGTGATCTCATTCTGGCTCATCGCGATGCCGCCGGAGAGCTGGGCGAGATAGTCCGCGAAGCCCGCCTGCAGCAACAGTTGCTCGATCTCTCCGAATTTTCCGTCGTCGTTCAGACGCCGTGCCCAATGCGCCAGCTGGCGCAACGCTTCGACATAGGTGGCAAGCCAGGCGAAGCCGTGCGTTGCGCGCTGCTCGGCGTCCAGCAATTCGGCCGAGATTTTTCCGTCTTTCGCTACCTTGGCCGCGACGCGGCTTTTGGCGGCTGCGAGAAACCGCTCGGCGGTCCGCACCGCTTCGTCGCACTGGGACAGCAATTCTTGTGTTTCAGCCATGGCTCGATCGCAGCAATTTTCGAAGGCGCGACCTTAGCGGACTCCTTTTCGCAGCGCACCATGGGCGCGGTGACGCGGCTTGCCCCAGCGGCGGTGGAGTCCGATAAATCGGGGCGGTTTGGACGCTGGGGCGCTCATGGTTGCCAATCAACTGCGCGTCGCCATCGGCATGGCCATCGCGGCGGTCGTCGTGTGGCTTGCATGGGCCGGACCGCTGCACCCTCATATCGTGCTACCGCTGGACAATCCCGGATCGCGTCTCGCATTCGTGGCGAAATGGCTGCTGGTACCCGGCTTGGCGCTGTTGGTCGGCATCGGCACGGTGGCCAGCCGCCGTTTCTTTTCTGCCGATGCGATCGACGGTACACGCGCACCTGAAAGCCGCACGCTCGAAATCAACCTGCGCTACAACCAGAACACGCTTGAGCAGGCCGTGCTGGTGCTTTTCGCGTGGCCGCTGCTCGCCTTGCTGCTGCCGGCAACGCAGCTCGGTCTCGTTCCCGTGCTGGCCGTCCTGTTCGGATTCGGTCGCTTCGCATTCTGGATCGGCTATCTGCTCGCGCCGTGGGCTCGGGCCTTCGGCTTCGGTCTTACGTTCTATCCGACCGTTACCGTCTATATCTGGCTTGCGATCCTGGTGTTGCGCTAGCGCGTCTGCGCGTCCAGCACGTCCTCATAGGTACGCAGGCCCGGGCATTGTGCGTTCACCAGAACCGCCATGTTGCCCGGCAGATGCTCGTTCTTCCACATCTTGGTGTGCGCGCGCGGGATGTCGTTCCACGAGAACACCTCCGACATGCAGGGATCGATGCGGCGCTCGACGACGAGACGGTTGGCCTGAGACGCCTGCATCAGGTTCGCGAAATGCGAACCCTGGATGCGCTTCTGCCGCATCCACACATAGCGCGCGTCGAAGGTGATGTTGTAACCGGTGGTGCCGGCGCAGAACACGACCATGCCGCCGCGCTTCACGACAAGGCAGGAGACCGGGAATGTCGATTCACCCGGATGCTCGAACACCATGTCGACGTCGTTGCCCTTGCCGGTGATGTCCCATATCGCCTTGCCGAACTTGCGCGCTTCCTTGGTCCATGCGTCGAATTCGGGCGAGCCGACCTGCGGCATCTGCCCCCAGCATTTGAAGTCTTTGCGGTTGATCACGCCTTTGGCGCCAAGCGACAGCACAAACTCGCGTTTGGTTTCGTCGGAGATCACCCCGATCGCATTGGCGCCGCTCACCGCGCAAAGCTGCACGGCGAACGAGCCCAGGCCGCCCGATGCGCCCCACACCAGCACGTTGTGCCCTGGGCGCAGGATGTGCGGCCGGTGACCGAAGAACATGCGATAGGTCGTGGCGAGAGTGAGCGTGTAGCAGGCCGCTTCTTCCCACGTCAGATGCTTCGGCCGCTCCATCAGCTGGCGATCCTGCACGCGCGCGAACTGCGCGAACGAACCGTCCGGCGTCTCATAGCCCCAGATACGTTGCGATGGCGAGAACATCGGATCGCCGCCGTTGCACTCCTCGTCGTCGCCGTCGTCCTGATTGCAATGGACGACCACTTCGTCGCCGACTTTCCAGCGCGTGACCTTGGAGCCGACGGCCCACACGATGCCGGACGCGTCTGAGCCCGCGATGTGGTAGGGATTCTTGTGTCCGTCGATAGGCGAGATCGGCGTGCCGAGACCGGCCCACACGCCGTTATAATTCACGCCAGCCGCCATCACGAGGACCAGCACGTCGTGGCTGTCCAGCGACCAGGTTGGCACCACTTCGATCTGGAAGGATTTCTCCGGTTCGCCGTGGCGCTCCTTGCGGATGGTCCAGGCGTACATATTCTTCGGCACATGACCGAGCGGCGGGATCTCACCGATCTCGTAAAGGTCCTTGTAGACTTCGAGCTGCGGTGCGGCGGATGACGACATTTCTTTCCCCTGTGTCGCGTCTTGGCGCGGGCGCGAAGTAAGCCTTCGCCTTTGTTGCAATGCAACAGAAATTCAACGTTTTGTGAACAATTTGGTTGCGGCTAACGCAATAATGTTACGATCAGGTGAGTTTTGGGCGCTTTCGCCACGGCCGCTTTTCGCCTTTGGTTTTCGCGGCAATTTCCTTGATTTTGATCGCCTGGCGCAGGGAGAGCGAGGTGCCCGGCGGCCCTTTCTCGGGATCGCCGAACGCCCGCCCGAACTTTTCGACGCGGCCCTCCACCGAGCCGAGAAATTCGTCCTCCCAGTCAGACAGCTTCACGCCGCTCTTGTCCGCCGCGCTGCGCGCCCGGCGTAGTGCCTTGAGCGCCGCGCGTTTGGCGGCCTCGCGCTGTTGTTCGTAGGGACTGACGTTTTTGCGCTTCAAGGGTGGAAGTGTGGATCGCGCTCGCCGGCCTTCATCGCGATGGCGAGATTGTCGATCGCGACCGGACAGGTGAAGAACGCCGAGCGCGCGCAGTTTGGATTGTAGGCACCATTGAAGTCGAGGATCAGCGTCTTCGGCGGAAAGCCATGCACGTCGGCATCGATGTAGCGGCCGGCGCCGTATGCACCCTTACCCGTCATATCGTCGGTAAAAAACGCGGAGACGTGATCGATCTTTTTCGGATCGTTGGCGTCCGCGTACATCGGCAGGGTCAGCTGCTTGCCCTTCAGCGTGAACTTCACTTCGCCGGCGTGGTAGAACTGCTTGTCCGTGCCGCGTGAGGTACGGAATACGCGCGGCGGCAATTTCGGATCGGGTGTGAACGTCGCAGTGACACGATAGGCAGGATCGTAGTCGAAGAACGAGACGCCCTTGAACGCCTTCGCGGCCGCCGCTTGTTGGTTGTAGAGCATTATGCGCACGCCGATCACGCCAGCGGACACCTGGGTCGGAAATGCCTGGATATCGATGTCCTTGTCGATCGGGACCGCGGCCATCGTGTTCGCCACCGGCTGGCCGCCCTTCGTCATGGTCAGCGCGCCGTGTTCGACCCGCGCAACCAGGATGGCGCCCGGCACGACGCCCGGCTTCCAGTGGAACGTCTCCGGCTTGCCGTGCGTGCCTGTCAGCGATGCGCTGTTGTCTTCACCGAGATAGGCGGCGTCCTGGATCTTCAGCATCGCATGCGGCACGGCGGCGAACGCCTTATTGCCTTCGGCGATGCTCGCCTGCCATTCCTGTTTCGGCGTCATCGCGGCGAAAGCGGCGGTCGAGAGCGCGAGCAGAGCTGTCGCGAGAAGAACAGGTTTCATGGCGATCCCACAAAGTTGACGCGCAAGCATAGCATGGTGGCCCTGCGCTTGAAGCCTTGGCCGAACTGGTCTGCACTATTGGGAACGGGAGAGCGATCATGGAAATCAACGGTGTCGCGCATATCTTCATCACGGCGGGCGATTTCGAAAAGTCGCGGGCGTTCTACCGCCAACTCTTGCCGTTCCTGGGGCTGAAGCCGGTCGCGGACACGCCGTTCGTCTACTATTGCGTCGGCGGGCGCACCGGATTCGGCATCGAGGCGCCGCCGCCGTGGTCGAACGGCAAGCGCTTCGTGCAGGGCGCGGTCGGCCTGCATCATGTCTGCTTCCGCGCCCGCAGCCGCGCCGATGTCGAGGAAGCGCACGGATTTCTGGAGAACATGGGCGCGCATATCGTCCATGGACCGCAGGAGGATGCCTATGCGCCGGGCTACTACTCGATCCTGTTCGAAGACCCCGACGGTACAAGACTGGAGATCAACCACGTGCCGGGCAGCGGCCTGCTTGCACCGGGCACGCGGATCGGCGGCATCTACAACGAAGACAACACGGCCTAGCTACTTCTCCGGGTGGGTCAGCGCCTGATAGACGAGCGTCTGCGACAGTTGGCTGATGTTGTCGTTGCCGGTCATGTCGCCGCCAAAGCGCTGGATCATGCCCAGGAAGAACAGGTCGTTCTTCGGATCGATCCAGAACCAGGTGCCGGCGGCCCCGCCCCACCAGACCGAGCCCTTGCCGGCAAGCGATCCGGCTTTGGCCGGGTCTTTCAGCACGGCCATATCGAGTCCGAAGCCGATCGCATCGCTACCGATCGGCGTGAAGCCTTTCTCGTCTTCCGCCTGCACCGTGTTTTCGAGTTCGTCGGCCTCGATCAGCGAAATGGCCGCGGGCGACAGAACGCGCGCGCCGTCGAGCTCGCCATTGTTCAGGATCATCTGGCAGAACCGCGCATAGTCGGCCGAGGTCGAAAGCGAGCCGCCGCCACCCGAATCCATCGCCGGGACCTTGGTGAAGTCCTGTAACGCCGGGAATTGCGCCGGCGTAATCACCACCAGCTGATGATTCTGCGGATTGATCGCATAGGCCGCGCTGAGCCGCGAAACCTTGTCGGCCGGAACGTAGAAGCCGGTGTCCTTCATGCCGAGCGGACCATAGAGGTTCTTCTGCATGAAATCGGCGAGCCGCATGCCCGAAAGTTTCTCGATGATGTAGCCCTGGATATCGACGGCCACCGAATAGGACCAGCGCGTGCCCGGCTGGTAGAGCAGCGGGATCGTCGCGATCTTGTTGATCATGTCCTGCAGGCCGTTCGACTGCAGCACATGCTGTTTCTGGAATTGCTGATCGACGTAATCGTCGCTGCGCAAGCCGTAACCGAAGCCCGCGGTATGGGTCATTAGCTCGCGCATCGTCGGCGGATGCTTCATGTCCTCCAGGATCGGCGCGCCGTCCTTGTCGAGCCCGGTCATCACCTTGAGGTTGGCGAACTCCGGGATGAACTTCGTGACCGGATCCTCAAGCCGCCACTTGCCTTGCTCGAACAGGATCATCATCGCAGCGCCGATGGTCGGTTTGGTCTGCGAATACATGCGATAGATCGTGTTGGGCGCGACCGGCTGGTCCGGTGAGGCTTTGCCGTAGGAGTCGAAGCTCACGACCCGGCCGTGGCGGACCAGCATCGTCTGGATCCCGGCCAGATGCCCCACATCCACAAGGCCATGCATCGCGGCGTTCAGGCGTCCGAGCCTCGCGCTGTCGAAGCCTTCCGCCTCCGGCGCAATGGGCGTCAGCGTGGCCGCAACCGGTGCTGCGGGTTGAGTTTTGATCTTGGCGGCTATGGCCGGGCCGGCACCGGCCAGCGCGAGGGCACAGACAGCGGCCAACAAAACGGACTTGCGCATGATTCCCCCGATTCTGTGGGCGGGGACAGTGATCGAATGTGTCGCGGCGGACAATTGGACAACACTTATGTTGCAGTGCACAGTGACGTATTCCGGCCGAGTGGTGCCGGTTTGCCGCAAATTTGCACGACACACATCGATGACCGAACGCGAAAAGCCCTGGATTTTTCGGACCTATGCCGGCCATTCGAGTGCCGCCGCCTCGAACGCGCTCTACCGCACCAACCTGGCGAAGGGGCAGACCGGTCTTTCCGTAGCGTTCGACCTACCGACCCAGACCGGCTACGACAGCGACGATGCGTTGAGCAAAGGTGAGGTCGGCAAGGTCGGCGTGCCGATCAGCCATCTGGGCGACATGCGGGCGCTGTTCGAGGGCATCCCGCTTGCCAGGATGAACACGTCGATGACGATCAACGCGCCGGCCGCCTGGTTGCTCGCGTTATACGTCGCGGTCGCGGACGAACAGGGCGCGCCGCGATCATCGCTCACCGGCACCACCCAGAACGACATCATCAAGGAATATCTCGCGCGCGGGACCTACATCTTCCCGCCCAAACCGGCGTTGCGGCTGACGACCGACACCATCGCATTCACGACCTCGGAAGTCCCGAAGTGGAATCCGATCAACCTGTGCTCCTACCACCTGCAAGAAGCGGGCGCCGACGCAGTGGAGGAAGCTGCCTTTGCGCTGGCCGCGGCGATCGCGGTGCTCGATGCGTGCAGAACGCGCGGCGCGATTCCGGCGGCCGAATTTCCGAAAGCAGTCGGACGCATCTCGTTCTTTGTGAACTCCGGCGTGAAGTTCATCACGGAGATCTGCAAGCTTAGGGCGATGGGGTCGCTGTGGGACGAGATCACGCAGCAGCGCTACGGCGTCGCCAATCCGAAACTGCGCCTGTTCCGCTATGGGGTGCAGGTGAACTCGCTCGGCCTGACCGAACAGCAGCCGGAGAACAACGTCTATCGCATCCTGTTCGGGATGCTTGGCGTTACGCTGTCGAAGGACGCGCGCGCCCGCGCAGTACAGCTTCCGGCGTGGAACGAAGCACTTGGCCTGCCGCGTCCGTGGGACCAGCAATGGTCGCTGCGGCTGCAACAGATCGGCGCGTTCGAATCCGACATGCTCGAATATGGCGACATCTTCGACGGTTCGAAGGTGATCGGCAAGAAGGTAGAGACGCTCAAGACCCAGATTCGCGAGGAGATCGCCCGGATCGAAAAGATGGGCGGTGCTGCGACGCAGGACGCGCTAGAATATATGAAAGAGCGCCTCGTGGCCTCCAATGCCGCGCGGATCGAAGCCATCGAAACATCGGATGAGATTCGCGTCGGAGTGAACGCCTATCAGGAAACCGAACCGTCGCCTTTGACCGCAGGCGACGGCAATTTCGTGGTGGTCGACGAGGGCGCGGAGCGAGATCAAATTGCGCGCCTCAAGGCCTGGCGCGAACACCGCGACCAGGCAAAGGCGTCAGCGGCGCTGGCCGTACTCGAACGCGCGGCAAAGGAAGATACCAACCTCATGCCGGCCTCGATCGACTGCGCCAAAGCCGGCGTCACCACCGGCGAGTGGGCAGCGGCGTTGCGTCGCGTGTTCGGCGAATACCGCGCACCCACCGGCGTGGCCGCGACAGGCGTAGCGCGCAACGACGAACGCATCGGCGCGTTGCGCGACGAGGTCGCGGCGGCATCCACCAAGCTCGGCCGTCAACTCACCTTTCTCGTCGCCAAGCCGGGTCTCGACGGTCATTCCAACGGCGCCGAACAGATCGCCATCCGCGCCCGCGATGCCGGAATGCACGTGATCTATAACGGCATCCGTTTCTCACCGGAGGAGATCGTTGCCGCCGCGAAAGAGAAGAAGCCGCATCTGATCGGCCTCTCCATTCTTTCGGGCAGCCATGTGCCACTCGCCCGTGATGTGGTCGCGAAGCTGAAGGCCGCCGGGTTGTCCGATGTGAAGGTCGTAGCCGGCGGTATCATCCCGCCGGAAGACGAAGCGACACTCAAGGCTTCCGGCATCGCCGCGGTGTTCAGCCCGAAAGACTACGACCTCAACCAGATCATGCACGGTCTCATCGAACTGTCGATGAAGTAAGACCGCACCGCACGCACGAACAAATCTCCTCGCCAGCGGTTCTACAGATAGGTATCAACCATCTTCACGGTTCGTTCGTCATTCAGGTGAATGAAGCGGCGATTGCACTCACCCGATAGGTTCTTCCGGTCACGGGAGAGTTCTATGGGCACGAGCAAGGTCGCGGAAAAGAGCAAAGCAGATCACGGAGCGTTCGATTCCGATCCCGCCCAGGGGCTTGACGGATTCGAACTATCGCTGGCGTCGCAAGGAGGTGGCACAGCACGGGTTGCCGCGACCTTTACGGACTCGACCGGAAATGGCGCGTGGGAAGACGATCTGAACTGGAGCACGGGCCATGTGCCGGACGCATCGACCAAGGTCTTTCTCCCTGCGTCGGCAAGCGCGACCATATCGGGTTCGAACGGACCGAATGTCATTGCGTCGATCAGTATCGCTCGCACGGCCGAACTCAACATCGTCACCCAGGACGCCGTAAACCACAGCACGCCCGTAGAATTCCTGCAGGGTGGCGCGAATGCCGGCACGATATCCCTCGCGTTGCAGTCGCAGCTGACGATCGACGGCGCGTTTAACAACACGGGGACGATCACCGTCGGCGAAGGTGGCGCGACGGATGCCAGTTCCGCAGACTATATCAACGCCAACATGGTTCTCTCCGGCGGCGGCACCATTGATTTACACGACGGTTGGATACAGGGCGCACCCTCCGGCAAGACACTCACCAATGTCGATAACACGATCTCCGGTTATGGCTTTATCGGCAACGGCTTCACGCAGAACCTGCCGTTCAGCCTGAACAATCAAGGGATCATAAACGCCAACGGTGTCGATGCAGGCGGCTTCGACCAAAGCCTGGTGATCCAGACCGGCGCAACCACACTGGTCAATACCGGCATTCTTAGAGCCACCAACCCGACCAATGCCGCAATTACGGGCGGACTGAGCCTGTTTCAGGACACGGTCAACAACGTTGGCGGCACGATCGCTGCGATCGGTGCGCACACCCACGTTGACCTGACATCGACCACGGTCATCGGCGGTACGGTTGAGACGAGAAACGGGGGCGCTGTCACGTTCGACGGTGCAAGCCTGTTCGATGCCCGATCGAACCATCCGCTGACCATTGACGGATCACTTGTCGTGAACGCCGGTGCCTCATTGAATGTAGCGGGCACCTTCGACATTTTGGCAGTCGACAACAGCAACATTTTGCTCACCGAGAGCAGCAGCGGTGCCGCCGATCTTGTGATTGCAACCAGCGGCGTTGTGCTGAACGGCGGCGGCAGCGTCACACTCGGTGGCGGCTCTGCCGATCACATAGTTGGCGCCGGCTCCGGCGCCGTCCTGTACGTCGCGGCGGCAACGATCAGTGGCGGCGGCATGATCGGCGGAGGCGATCTTCTTACATTGGTCAATCAAGCCGGCGGCGTCGTCGATGCCACAAATCCTGATTTCGCTCTGACGATCGACACCGGCACAAATGCGATTACCAACAAAGGATTGCTGGAGGCTACGGCGGGCGGCCAACTACTTGTCGCAAACGCGACCGTAAACAACGCCGGAACGATCTTTGCCGGAAACAACTCGGTCGTGACGCTGCAAACCGCCGTTGTGAACGGCGGCACACTGACGACAGCCGGTTCGGGAATCGTCGATACGGTGGGCGTGGTCACGCTCAACGCAAGCGCCGCCGCAATCGTCAATCAGGGTTTGTTTGCCGACACGAGCGATGTGACGATTGAAGGGACGCTATCCAACACCGGCGTCCTGCGCTTGGGTGGACCGGATACGCTCAGCAATGCCTTTCTGCGCATAGGCACCGCCACGACCTTGACCGGCGGAGGCGCACTCATCTTGAACGATGGGCCGGGGGACACTTTTGTGATCGGCGCGGCGGCGAAAACTGTCTTGACCAATGTCGACAATACCATCTCCGGGGCGGGCCAACTTGGCGATGGCCAACTGACGCTGATCAACAAAGCAGCGGGGATTGTCAACGCCAACGGGGCCGATGGAATGGTGCTGAACGCTGGATCGGTGACGAACTTCGGACTGATCGAAGCCAGCGGCGCGGGCGGCCTGACGATCGCCGATTCTTCCGTCAATGATTCGAGCGGTGGGATTATCCAGGCCTTGGATCATTCCTCTGTCATTCTGCAGAATTCGACCGTGATCGGTGGTACTTTGACCACCGCCGGGTCGGGCCAAATCGGCATCAGTGGTTCCAACACGCTGGACGCGCGGACCAAAGCGATCGCCAACAAGGGCTTGATTGTCGACAATGGCGATCTGACGATCGAGGGATCGCTGTCCAACACCGGTGCCTTGCATCTGGCAGGCACGCAGGGCGCCGATATCTTCCTGAGAATCGGGGCGGCCACGAATTTGCACGGCGGGGGCGCACTCACTCTGAGCGATGCGCCGGGCAATTTCGTGATCGGCGCCACCGCGGCCACGGTTCTGACCAACGTCGACAACGTTATCTCCGGGGCCGGCCAACTCGGCGACGGGCGGCTGACGCTGGTCAACGAAGAGGGCGGAACCATCAATGCGAACGGAACGAATGCGTTGGTGCTTGATGGGGGCTCAAGCGGCTCTGTGACCAACGACAGTTTAATCGAGGCTACAGGGACGGGCGGTCTGGTTATTTCCGACAAGCTCGATAATTCAGGTGGCGGGATCATCGGGGTCTTCAATCAGTCTTCCGCCACGCTGCAGAACGCGACCCTGATCGGCGGCGTTCTTGCGACCTTTGGCAGCGCTGCGATCACCGCCACCGGCGCCAACACACTGGATGGACGCACCAGCGCAATCACCAACAAAGGATCGATTGTCGACAGCGGGGACCTGACGATCGAAGGATCGCTGTCCAACTCCGGCGCTTTGCACGTTGCAAGCACGAATGGCTCCAATATCATCCTGAGCATCGGGGCGGCCACGACACTGAGCGGCGGCGGCGCTCTGACGCTCAGCGATGTGCCGGGCAGCAATTTCGTAATCGGCGCGACGGCGGCGACGGTCCTCACCAATGTCGACAACATCATTTCCGGGGCCGGGCTGCTCGGCGACGGGCAGCTGACGCTGATCAATGAGGCGGCGGGAATCATCAACGCCAACGCAGTCAATGCTTTAACGCTTGACGGCGGCTCTTCGGGATCGGTGACCAATTTCGGCTTGGTCGAGGCCACCGGTGCGGGTGGCTTGACGATTTCCAACAAGATCGACGATTCGAGCGGCGGTTTGATCCTGGTCGCGACGGGCGCACATGTGAGGCTTGCCAATGCCGACGTGATCGGCGGCACGTTGCAGAGCGTGGGGACCGGCTCGGTCCAGGTGGACGCCGCGAGCACGGTCGATGGAAGCACTGATGCGGTCACAATCAAGGGTTCGCTGGATGTGCTCGACCACAGCACGCTTTCACTGGAGGGCACGATCGACAATCTCGGCAGGATCACGGTCGATGACGCGGGTACGTTTACCGAGTTGAAAATGGCTGCCGATACGGTGCTGTCCGGTGGCGGTAAAGTGGTGTTGACCGACAGCGATACGAACATCGTCACCGGCGTCTCTTTCACAGCGACGACCCTAACCAATGTCGACAACACGATCTCCGGCGCCGGTCAGTTGGGCGCCGGAGACTTGAAGTTCGTCAATCAGTCCGGCGGTGTCGTGAATGCCAATGGCACCCACGCGCTTGTGATCAATTCCGGCGGCATGAGCGAAGGGGTAGACGCCGATGTCAACGACGGTCTGATCGAGGCTACGGGAACGGGCGGTCTGGGGATCCTTCTCACCTCGATGGACGATTCCGGCGGCGGGAAGCTCGTTGCGGGCAACGGTTCGTCCATTCTGGTCAGCGATTCCGACATCATCGGTGGCACGCTGAACACCGCTGGAACCGGCGTGATCGCTATTCAAGGCCTGACCAGCATCGATGGCCGCCATTTCGCCGTGACCAATCAGGGCCATATAAATATTCTCGATGGCAGCGTCTTGCAGATGCTCGGTGCCCTGAAAAACACCGGTCAGATCACGTTAAGCGGCGTCGACCATCCCGCCACGTTTCTGGCTGTTCAGGCTGTGCTTTCCGGAGGAGGCACGATCAACCTCGGCAACAGCAGCGAGAATGTTATCGAGGGTACGACCACGGCGGAGATGCTCAAAAACATCGACAACACCATCGCCGGCGCCGGTCATCTCGGAGGCGGCCAGATGATTCTGATCAACCAGACCGCAGGCGTTATCGACGGGACCTTCTCCACCGGGCTGGATATCGATACCGGTTCGAACGTCATCACCAACGCTGGTCTGATCGAGGCCACAGCGGACGGGGTGACGACAATCGACAGCGCGGTGAAAAACAGCGGCGTGCTCGAGGCCAATGGCGGTGTGCTGACTGTGAACGGCGCAGTTACGGGCACTGGTCATCTGGAGATCGATGGCGGCACACTGGATTTGAGTCATGGCGGTGTCACCAACGCGGTGTCGTTCGCAGGAACAACCGGCACACTGCAGCTCGATCATTCGCTGACGTTCAGCGGCTCGGTATCCGGATTTGTAAAAGGGGAGACCCTCGATCTTTCCGACGTCAGCTTCGTAAAGGCGGGAGAGGCGAGTTTCAGCGAAAACAGCGGAGGAATGAGTGGCGTCCTGACGGTCACCGATGGTACGCACACCGCCCACATCACGCTCTCCGGCGATTACTCCAGTTCGATCTTTGTAGCGAAGTCCGACGGCCATGGCGGCACTCTGGTGGTCACCAATGCGGCGACACAGGCTGTTTCCGATGCGTTCGACTTCAGCAAAATCCCTCAAGCGACAGCAAACCTTGCACCGGCGAGTTCTGGTCATAACGACACTGACGCCCAGTTACATGCGGCGGAAGGCGACGCCAACACGGCGGTGGCGTTTGAAGAAGCAAACATCGTCAACTGCCAAGGCCACCATCTGGCGACCTTGGGGACTCATGACACTTGGTTCATCTGATCGGTTCTAGCCGTGCGGGTCGGTCTGATCGCCAACATACCGGGGCTGGTGATCGCCTTGTTCGCGATAGACGTGGACCGCATTGGCGCCGCCGAGCGGTAACAGGCTGCCGCTCGGCTTATCGCGGTTGAGATCGCACTTCACGTCGCCCTTCTGCTGGGCGCCGGTATCGAGTAGGTGCTTGCAGGCGACTTTGTTCGCCGGATCTTCGTGTGCCTGTGCGTCGCCGGGCAAGCAGAGCAGGACAAGGAAGGCGAAACTTCGGCGTCTCATGCCGCCATTATCGCTCCGTCCGGTCGCGATGAAAAGGCGCGAGAACGTGATTTATATACAGGATTCAAAGCTTGATCCGAGCGCGGATGTCTTCTCGGGTTGATCCACCGGCCCGCAGATCGCGCAGGGTTACCGCGTGATCGCGCTTGGAAAATTTTCGTCCCTGCGTATCGAGAATGAGCCGGTGATGCGCATAATCCGGCACCGGCAACGCCAATAGAGCTTGCAACACCCGTTGGACATGGGCGGCAGCGAAGAGATCGTTGCCGCGGGTCACGAGCGTTACGCCCTGGTGCGCGTCGTCCACCACCACGGCCAGATGATACGCCACCGGCGTCTCCTTGCGCGCCAGCACCACATCGCCGAACAGCAACGGATCGACGACGATGGTGCCGTGCTCGCCGTCCGGGCCGGCGCCATTCTCCTGGAACGCAAGCAATCCCAAGTGTTTCGCAGCGGCAGCCGCGTCGAGACGCAGCGCATAGGCCTCGCCGGCCGCGATTCGCGCCTGCCGCTCGTTCTCACGCAAGGTGCGGCAGGTGCCGGGATAGAGATGGCCCTCCGGTCCGCTCGGCGCATCGGCGGCGCGCGCGATCTCTTCGGCGATGTCGTTGCGCGTGCAGAAACAGGGATAGAGCAGGCCGAAGGTGCGCAGCCGGTCGAGCGCTGCGCGATAGGCCGCAAACCGGCTCGACTGGTGGAGCACAGGCTGCTCCCACCGAAGGCCAAGCCATACTAGGTCTTCTGCGATCGCGGCCTCGAACTTCGGCTTGCAACGCGTTGTGTCGATGTCTTCGATGCGCAGCAGGAAACGGTCACCCGCTTCGAACGCGGTGAGCGCCGCGAATGCGTGACCCAGATGCAGATAACCCGTTGGACTCGGTGCGAAGCGCGTGACAATCATGCCGGAACCCTACACCGTATCCGTGCCAGGAAAGGTCGTCTGCGATGCCTCGTCCGCTCTCCGGTCCGCGCTTGCCGCCTCTGCGGGGAAAGGCCACGCATTTAGTGGTGCTGTGTCACGGCTACGGCGCCGATGGCAACGATCTGATCGGTCTCGCGCCGCACTGGCAGCGAGAGCTACCGAGCGTCGCCTTCGTCTCGCCGAATGCGCCGGAACCTTGTCCTGGCGCGCCGGGCTATCAATGGTTTCCGATCTCGCGGCTCGATCCGGCTGAGATGCGCAAAGGCGTCGAATCCGCCGCCGAGGTTCTCAACGCCTTTCTCGATGCGGAACTTGCGCGCCTCGAATTGCCGCACGATCGCCTCGCGTTGGTGGGCTTCAGTCAGGGCACGATGATGTCTCTGCATGTCGGGCTTCGCCGCGCGACGAGGCCGGCCTGCATCGTCGGATTTTCCGGCACGCTCGCCGGCGAAGCGCCGAACGCGGACAGGCAGACGCCGCCGGTCCTTTTGATCCATGGCGATGCCGATCCCATGATCCCCGTGCAAGCACTGTTCTCGAGTGCGGCCGCGCTCGCCGCAGCCGGCACGGCGGTGCAGTGGCACATCTCGCGCGGCCTCGGCCATTCGATCGATGAAATGGGTCTTGTGCTCGGCGGAACATTTCTGACGATGGCACTGCGCGGATTGCTCGCGCGCAAGACGGAAGACATCTCCTGTTCACTCGGACAATCAGAGCCCGCCTGAACGGAACGTTCAGCCTGGGTTCACACTTACCAAGGCTACGCTCGCTTGGGGTTTTGCGTAAACCAGGAGAACAGCCGTGGGAAAAGTCATCAAAGGAACCGATCACGCCGATACCCTGACCGGCACGAACGGCAATGACATCATCTATGGTGAAGGCGGCAACGATGTCATCACCGACAATCTCGGCAACGACGCACTCAATGGCGGCAGCGGCAACGATGTCCTGACGGGCGGTGCCGGCACCAACGATTACTGGGGCGGCAGCGGCGCCGACATCGTGAAAGTCGTCGGCCGCGCGGGCGCAGGATACAGCGACGATCTGATTCACGATTTCGCGCTCGGCATCGACAAGATCAATGTGTCCGCTTGGGGAATCAGCAGCCTCGATCAGATCAAGGATATCGTCTATCTCGACAGTCACAACGACACGGCGTTCAACGCCTTCTACAATGGACAAGATCACGTAATGCGCATCGCGGACGTGACGCCCGGGCAGCTCACGTCATCCGACTTCGTGTTCTCGACAAGCGGCCCGATCAACGAAACCGGCACCGCACACGCAGATGTCCTGTTCGGTTCTTCCGGCAACGATGTGCTCAATGGCGGCGATGGCGACGACATTCTGCTTGGAGGCGACGGCAACGACATATTGATCGGTGGCAACGGGCTGGACGACTACAATGGCGGCGCGGGGCAGGATAAAGTCAGCTATGCGTACAGCGCCGACGAAGGTGTGAAAGTCGATCTCGCAAAGGGTGTCGCGGTATTCGGGGATGGCGCCAAGGAATCTCTTGTTTCGATCGAAAATGTTAGCGGCAGTCAGGTCGCAGACACTCTGAAGGGCACCGATGGCCACAATATACTGGGCGGCCTCGGCGGCGATGACACGCTCAACGGCAAAGGCGGCAACGACATACTTATCGGCGGTCTGGGTGCCGATACGCTCACGGGAGGGACGGGCAGTGACACCTTCTCTTACGCGGCCCTCAACGAAAGTACGGTCGCCGCGTCAGGTCGCGATACGATCACCGATTTCACGAGCGGCGATCACATTGCGTTGACCTCTCTGGAAGCCAATGTTGGCGAGGCGTTCCACTTCATCGGCGACGCCGCGTTTACCGATGTCGCTGGCCAGCTCCAGTATTCGATCCAGAACGGCAATACCTTCGTCAACCTGGACTCGAACGGTGACGGCAAGGCGGATTTCTCGATCGAGCTGCTGGGTGCGCATACGCTGACGGCATCCGACTTCCTGCTCTGACACCTGCGAAAGGGCGCTGGGTCCAGCGCCCTTTTTTGCCGACTGTCGTCTTTGCGTCACACCGAATCGCTTAGACTTTCCGAGGGTTGGCGAAAGCGGCAACTGCCGCTAAGTTCCGGCCCGGTCTAAAGGAGTGACGATCAAAGGAGAGGCGTCGTGTTAGCCGCCGAGCGTGTCCCCGACAATTGCCCGGCCCTCGTTCTCAACGCGGATCACCGCCCGTTGAGCTATTTTCCGCTGTCTCTGTGGTCCTGGCAGGACACCATCAAGGCGGTTTTTCTCGATCGGGTGAACATCCTGGCCGAATACGAGCGCGCAGTTCGCTCGCCGAGCTTCGAGATGAAGATCCCGAGCGTCATTTCGCTCAAGACCTATATAAGGCCGGCGCGAAATCCCGCCTTCACCCGGTTCAACGTATTCCTGCGCGATCGGTTCGAATGCCAATATTGCGGCGACCGGGCCGATCTGACCTTCGATCACGTGATTCCACGTAGTCGCGGTGGGCGCACGACCTGGGAAAACGTCATCACCGCATGCGCGCCGTGCAATCTGCGCAAGGGCGGACGCTTGCCGCAGCACATCGGCATGCATCCGCGGACCCTTCCGCACCGCCCGACGGTGACGGAGCTGCGCAGCCACGGGCGCGCCTTCCCGCCCAACTACTTGCATGAGAGCTGGGCCGACTATCTCTATTGGGACAGTGAACTGGAGCCCTGAAGCTTAGGCGAGACGCGCCGGGCGCCACATCGCGATCAGCGGCGGTGCGCCCGGCGGCGCGATGTTCTTGCGCGCCACGAACCCGCAGCGTTCGTAAAGCCGGGTGTTCTTCGGGTTGGAATTTTCAAGATAAGCCGCCGCGTGTTGCGCATCGGCGCGCGCGAGCGTCGCTTCAAGGATCGCGCCGCCAAGGCCGTTGCCCTGCAGTCGCGGGGCGACCGCGACGAAGGCGAGATAATAGTGCGGATCGTGCGGGTGGTTCTTTTCCATTGCATCCGCCATCGCCGATCCGCGACCGAGCCGCGGAAAGCCGCATAGCCGGACGAACATCGGGATCAGTTTCAGCTGTTCCCACATCCCGCCGGGGCTGGCCGGAGCGTTTGGTGGCAGCCACACGGCACAGGCGCTCGCGTCGCCGCTCATCCACACTTCGCCGAACGGAAGCGCGCGCACCTTCAGCAGCCAGTAGAAGAATTGCCGCAAGCCTTCGGCGCGGCGTGGACCGGGGCGCGCGATGTAGTCCATCACCGGATCGGCCGTAAAAGCGGCAGCAAGCAGTTGCGCGAGCGTGACGAGATCGTCTGCGCCGGCGCGGCGTGGATTGGCTGCCGCCGCGAGCAGAGCGTGACGGTCGGTCTCCGTGCTCATATCCGTTCGCTGAGCTTGATCGCGAGCCGGACGCCCGCCTTGATGGATTCGCTGAGCAGCTTGTAGCCAGGTGCCTGTTCCGCGCCATGTGCCAAAGCTTCGTTCCTGTGCGCGACTTCGTCGGCACGGAAATCTTTCACGGTCGCCTTCAGCGCGGGATCGGCATCGCCCAACCGCTCCACCTGGCTCGCATAGTGTTCGTCGATGACCTCTTCCACGGCAGCGGTGCAGGCCATGGCGGCCTTCTCGCCCAGCATCGCGGTTGCCGCACCGAGCGCGAAACCAGCCACACGCCACACCGGCTCCAGCGCCGTAGGGCGCACGCGCCGCTCGTTGACCAGGGAATCGAAGGTTTGGAGATGCCGCTGTTCCTGCTCGGCCATGTGCCGAATGGCATCGGCAGTCGCGCCACCGCGGGCGCCGAGCACCGCCAGCTGACCTTCGTAAATGCGCACCGCACCGTATTCCCCGGCGTGATCGACGCGGATCATCGCTTCAATGTCGTCTTTGATATCCAGGCCCGGCGCTTCGGGGCGCGATCGGCGCGTCATGCTCTTCTCTTCGAGAGTGCGAGCGCCGCAACAGCGGCAACGCCCAGCGAGACAAGCGCGTTATAGCCCGCCATGGATATTCCAAACAGCCGCCAGGCGGCGCGGTCGCACATCGGCACGTGACCCATATGGGTGAAATCCACCGCCTGCCCCGGGACATACGCACTGGTACAGGCACTCGGCCCCGGCCAGAATTTCCACTCGACTCCGGCATGATACACGCCGAGCGCGCCCGATAGCGCGACAAGCAGGATCGTCAAACCTGCGATCGGCACGGCAAATTTGCGGTCAAGGCGGCCGATCGCAACCAGCGAACCTCCAACAAGTCCAATGACCGCGGCGGCGATATGCGGCCAGCGTTGCCAGTGGCACATCTCGCAGGGCTGATAATCGCCGATGTACTGAAAGCCGAGCGCGCCGAGGATCAGGGCGAGCGAAACGGCGCCGGTAAACAGGGCGATTCCGGCAGGTCTCATTTTGCGAAGATCATGGATTCGTCGGCAAACGCCTTGAACTCGAGCGCATTCCCGGATGGATCGGCGACGAAGAACGTCGCTTGTTCTCCCGGCCTGCCGGCAAACCGGATGTCGGGTTCGATCAGGAATTTCACATCGCGGTCCTTCAGCCGCGCCGCCAACGCGCGCCACTCCGCCATGCCCATGATCAGTCCGAAATGCCGCACCGGCACCTGCTCGCCGTCCACTTCGTTGTGCGATTTGTGGCCGGCTTCCGCGGGCGCAAGATGCGCGACGATCTGATGGCCGTGGAAATCGAAATCCACCCACTCATCGGTCGACCGCCCTTCTTCGCAGCCGAGCAATGTGCCGTAAAAGGCACGTGCGGCGGAAAGATCGTGGACGGGAAAGGCGAGGTGGAAGCGGGGCCGGCTCATGACGGCGCAAACTGTCGCGCTCCCCTCGCATGATAGCAAGCCCTGCCGAATATCGCCTGTGACGGGGCGACGGTTGAAATGTCATTTGCTGCAACAGATGTTCACACTTCGTGAAACGAACACCCAAGCGCGTTTCCGACACCGCTTCGCAAAAATCGTCAAGAAAAATTTTCGCTTTGCGCGCAGGTGCAAATGCGCGACATTGCACGCGTCACTCACAATTCAAATCCGCCCACGCGCGCGTAATGCGTGAGAAGATGTGTTCATGCTTCAGACGAAATCCCTCGCGTTGTCGCGTGCGCTGCTCAGGATCGATGGCCGCGATCGCGAAGTGACGATGCGACTCAACCCGCGCGCACGCCGCCTCATCGTGAAGGTGCATCCGACGACGGGCGAGATCACGGTCGTCGCACCGTCGAAGCGCGCGCTGTCGCATGCGCTCGATTTCGCGCGCGGCGAGTCCGACTGGATCGCGAAGAAGCTTTCCCATGTGCCGAAGCCCGTGATGTTCGATCTCGGATCGATGGTGCCCTATCGCGGGCAGCTGCATCGGATCGTCGCCGGCGCGGGCGGTCCGGGCCCGGTCTGGATCGACAACGAGCGGGAACTTTCAATTCGCGCATCTGGGCGGCCGGAGCACGCCGCGCGCCGCGTCGGTGATTTTCTAAAGCAGGAGGCGCGGCATCGCCTCGGCGAACGCACCGTCCATTTCGCAGCGAAGATCGAAGCGAAACCCAGGCGCCTGGTGATCCGCGATACCGCGAGCCGCTGGGGCTCCTGCTCGGCATCGCATGTTCTTTCTTATTCCTGGCGCCTGATCCTCGCGCCGGACGATGTGCTCGACTACGTGGTCGCGCATGAAGTCGCCCATCTCGCCGAGATGAACCATGGCCCCAAATTCTGGCGGCTGGTGCGGCAGCTCAAGCCGGATTACGAGATGTGGCAGGCATGGCTCGTGCGGAACGGGACGCAACTCCACCGCTACGGCGTTCGCTAGCCGTTCAGTCCTGATCCTGCTGCGGCGGCGCAGTAACCGGCGCCGAAGCGGCCTGTGCGCTGTTTCCACCGAACAGGCTGTTCAGGATATCGCCGATGCTCGACGGCTCTTTTGCCGCCGAGCCGTTGCCGGCCGCCGGAGCGGCCTCGCTCGCCGCTGCCACCACGGGCGCGTTGGCGATCGATGTCAGCGGCCGTACCGGGAGTCCGGTTTCCGCTCTTTCCATGAAGTTCTTGAAGATGTGCGCCGGCAGCCCGCCACCGGTCGCGTGCTTCATCGGATGGTTGTTGTCGTTGCCGATCCACACGCCGCACACCAGGTCGGAGGTGAAGCCGACGAACCAGGCATCGCGAAAGTCCTGCGTCGTTCCGGTTTTGCCTGCGGTCGGCCGAGCATCGAGCTTGGCGGCTTTGCCGGTGCCGACGGTAACGGTCCCGACCATCAGCCCGGTCACGTCGGCGGCGTTCTCGGCACTCATCACATGCCCGGCGCCGGAGCCCTTGCGCCGATAGAGCACCGTGCCGTCACGTGTCGTGATCCGCTCGATCGCAAACGGCATAACGCCCGTCCCGCCATTGGCGAAGGGCGCGTAGGACGCGGTCAGCTCGAGCGGCGTCACTTCGAACACGCCGAGCGCAATCGCCGGCACCGCCATCAGGTCCGAGGTGATACCGAGCCGCCGCGCTGTTCGCACGACTGCGCCGGGCCCGACGTCTTCGGTGAGCTGCGCCGCAATCGAATTGGAAGAAATCGCGAAGGCGTGGGTCAGCGATACCGGGCCTTCATATTTGTCCTCGAAGTCCTGCGGGCTCCATTTGCCGAACGTGACCGGCTTGTCGTCCATCACATCGGTCGGCTTGTGGCCGTGCTGGAACGCCGTGAGATAGACGAATGGCTTAAACGCACTGCCGGGCTGGCGGCGGGCATCGGTCGCGCGGTTGAAGGTGCTGTCGGAGTAGGAACGGCCGCCGACGAGGGCGCGTACCGCGCCGTCCGGCGTCATCGCGACCAGCGCGCCCTCGCTCGCGTTGAGGGCCGGTCCACCCTGGGCAAGACCGCCCTGCAAGGCGCGCTCCGCTTCGGTCTGCAGGCCGACATCGAATGTGGTCTCGACCCGGATCGGCTGATCGACGTCGCCGACATAGCTCGGGATCTGTGCGATCACCCAATCGACGAAATAACCGGAATCCGCCGTGCTTTCCCGCACGATGCGCGGCCGCGTGCTGGCGGCGTCGGCGCGCTGCGCTTCGCTTATGAAGCCCGTCTCCTCCATCGCGCGCAGCACCACGGTGGCGCGGTCGATGGAGGCATCGGGGTCGGCAAGCGGGTTGTATTTTGCGGGCGCCTTCACGCTGCCGGCCAGCATCGCGGCTTCGGTGAGTGTGAGGGTTTGCGCGGTTTTGCCGAAGAAATGTTCAGCGGCCGCTTCGATGCCGTACACGCCGGCGCCAAAATAGACCCGGTTCAGGTACAGCGTGAGGATCTGATCTTTGCTGTATCGCGACTCCAGATAAAGCGCGAGCAACGCTTCCTGCACCTTGCGATCGAAGGTGCGCTCCTGTGTGAGGAACAGGTTCTTCGCGAGTTGCTGCGTCAGGGTCGAGCCGCCCTGCACCACATGGCCGGAGTGCATGTTCTGCATCAGGGCACGGGTGGTGCCGATCGGATCGATCCCGAGATGCGAACGGAAGCGCCGGTCCTCGATCGCGATGAAGGCGTTCGGAACGTACGCCGGCATCTCGCGCACATCGACCATCGCGCCTTGGGTCAGGCCGCGCTGTGCGATCTGGTGATGCTGGTCGTCGTAGAGCGTGATGTCGCGCGATGGGCCTTTGGCCAGAAGGTTGGTCGTGTCCGGAAGTGTCGAAATCCAACGCGAATAGCCGACAGCACCGAAGATCAGTCCCCATGCGATAAGGATCGCAAATGCAACCGGCCAGACGCGTTTGCGCTTGGGCTTGGGCGGCGGGCCGCTGTCGCGCTGCCCTCCGTCGCGCGGCCCATCGCCTCCACGTTTTTGCGGTTGGCGCGCCAAGGCCAACGTCCCTTCGAACTTCGCTAGCCCTAATTTCTAGGCAAGAAGCGTTAACGGGCGTTAAACAAGCTTTCTCCGATCCCTGAGCGCTCTGGTGTCCTTGCCGCGCCGGAAAGCGATATCTTGGGGCCTTGTCCCGGTCTGGACCCTTACATTCCCCTCTCGAGGCACTTACTTTCATGCGGACGTTAAGATTTGCGCGCCCCGGGGCCGGATTTCCTGTGACAGAACAGACTCAGCCAGATGCGGATCTGGTCCATCGCCTTGGCCTGAACCGGCTGAACGTCCGCCGTTTCTCGCGGCTCCAGCAAATCCTGGCCGGCTTGGGCGCGATTATCGTTCTGGTCGTTCTCTATTTCGTCTTTCGGGGCGGACCGCGGCATGACTACGTCACCGCGCCGGTGACGCGCGGCGATCTCACGGTGACGGTCAGCGCCACCGGCACATTGCAGCCGAAGGACCAGGTCGATGTCGGTGCGGAAGTCTCTGGCCGCATCGATTCGATCTATGTCGATTTCAACAGCCATGTGAAAAAGGGCCAGCTTCTCGCGCGGATCAACACCGATCAGCTGCAGGCGCAACTGCTGCAGGCGCGCGCAACCCTGGCGCAGGCGCAGGCGACACTCGGCGAAAGCAGCCAGATCCGCACCCGCTACTCCGTGCTCATCAAGAGCAAGGCGGTGTCGCCGCAGGAGCTCGACACCGCAAACGCAAACTACCAGCGCGCAGTCGCCGGCGTGGGGCTGGCCAAGGGGCAGGTGCAGCAATTCCAGACCAGCATCTCCAAGGCCACGATCTATTCGCCGATCGATGGCGTTGTGCTCAATCGGGTCGTGTCCGTCGGGCAAACGGTTACCGCCGCGATGACCACTCCGGTGCTGTTCACGCTGGCGAGCGACCTGTCGGTGATGGAGCTCGATGTCGATGTCGACGAGGCCGATGTCGGCGCGGTCCATTCCGGCGCGCAGGGGACCTTCACAGTCGACGCCTATCCCGGCCGTAAATTCGCCGCCACGCTCGTGTCGCTGCACAACGCGCCCAAGACCGTGCAAGGCGTCGTCACCTATGAAGGGGTGCTCTCGGTCTCCAATCCGCTAGGTCTCCTGAAACCGGGCATGACCGCGACGGCGGAAATCCATGCCAGTTCGGTGCACAACGTCGTCCTCGTCCCGAATGCGGCGGTGCGCTTCGTACCGCCTGCGGATGTGAAAGATCGTGCGCCGCAATCGGTCGAGCATGGTGGCAATACCGCGCGGGTCTGGGTGAAGGCGGACGGCAAAATCGAACCGCGCGATATCCGGCTGGGCGCCAGCGACGGCCACAACACCGTCGTGCTGTCGGGTCCGCTGTCTCCCGGCGAAGACGTCGCGACTGACATAAAGGGAGCGGCGCCATCGCAGCCCTCATCGAGCTCCGGTCCGTAACCAAGATTTACGGCAGCGGCGAAGCGCGGGTTGCAGCGCTCGCCGGAATCGATCTGACCATCACCGACGGCGAGTTCGTCGCCGTGATGGGACCGTCGGGCTCGGGCAAATCCACCTGCATGAACATCCTGGGCTGCCTCGATACGCCGACAGATGGGCATTACTATTTCCGCGGCGCCGATGTCGGCACGCTCGGCCGCGACCAGCTCGCGCTGCTCAGGCGCTACTACATCGGGTTCGTCTTCCAGGGCTTCAACCTCCTGAAGCGCACCACGGCGGTCGAGAATCTCGAACTGCCGCTGATCTATCGCGGCATTCCGAAAGCCGAACGCCACACCCGCGCGCTCGGGGCGCTAAGGCAGGTGGGTCTTGCGGATCGCGGCGATCACACCGCATCCGAACTGTCGGGCGGACAGCAGCAGCGTGTCGCAATCGCCCGCGCGCTCGTCACCGAACCGTCCGTGATCTTCGCCGACGAACCGACCGGAAACCTGGACAGCCAGAAGACGCACGAGATTATGCAGCTCCTGAAAACGCTGAACGCCGAGCGCGGCATCACCATTGTGCTGGTGACGCATGAAGACGATGTCGCGTCCTACGCCAAGCGGAAAATCCGTTTTCACGACGGTCACATCGAATCCGACACAGGAGCAGGTGGGCCATGATGCTCAACGCCTTCCTGCTGGCGTTGCGCGAAATCCGCAACAATTTGCTGCGCGCCGGCCTGACCACCCTGGGCATCGTGATCGGTGTCGCCTCGGTGATCGCGATGGTCACGCTGGGCGCCGGTGCGAGCAAAAGCGTGACCGCCGGCATCGCGTCGATGGGACGCAACCTGCTGGTGCTGGCGCCGGGACAGATGCGGCGGGGACCGCCGAGTGCTGCGGCGCCTTTCCAGAATGACGACGCGGTCGTCATCGCGCGCGACGTGAGCGGGCTGGCCGGTGTGGCGCCGAACGTGACCCGCTCGACAGTGGCGGTGCTCGGCAATCACAACAAGACGACGCAGCTCTCCGGCAGCACCAACGACTATTTCGTCGTGCGCGACTGGCCGTTGCGCGAAGGTCGGATCTTCACCGAAGGCGAGCAGCATGCCGGCACTGCGGTCTGCGTCCTTGGCGAGAGCGTACGCAAGGAACTGTTCGGTGACAGCGACCCGGTCGGCGCGCGCATCCGGGTCGACAAGGTGTCGTGCGATGTCGTCGGTCTGTTGGGTTCGAAGGGCCAGTCGACATTTGGTTCGGATCAGGACGACATCATCGTGATGCCGCTCAAGACGGTGCAGCGCCGCTTCGCCGGCAACGAGGACGTTGGCACCATCTGGATTTCCGCAGACGATCCCTCCGGTGTGACCCGTATCAAACAGGACATCGAGCGTCTGATGCGCGAGCGGCGGCACACCGTGCCCGGCGCAGCGGACGATTTCTCCGTCAACGACATGCAGGAGATAACCCGCATGGTCGAAAGCACGACGGCGATCCTCACTGCGTTTTTGTCCGCCGTCGCCGCCGTGTCGCTCCTGGTCGGCGGTATCGGCATCATGAACATCATGCTGGTCAGTGTTACGGAACGCACCCGCGAAATCGGCATCCGCCTCGCCATCGGTGCGCGCGCCAACGACGTGCTGCTTCAGTTCCTGATCGAGGCCGTTGTGATGAGTGCGCTGGGCGGCATCGTCGGCGTGATCATCGGGCTCGCGGGCTCAGGGATCGCCACGATCTTTCTGAAAATCCCCTTCATCCTGAGTCCGGGCGTGATCGTTCTTGCCGTCGCCTTTTCGGCCGGTGTCGGGGTGGCGTTCGGCTACTTCCCGGCGAGGCGCGCAGCACGCCTCGATCCGATCGAGGCGCTGCGGCACGAGTAGCCTCAGTGATGCGGAGCAGGTGGGGCCGGTGGCGCGGAAGGAGCTGGCGGCGCCGGCGGTGCTGCCGGCGGGCGCGGCGGTGCCGGTGGCATCGGCGGGAAACCTTCGCCGCCGACCTTCACATTGACCATGCCGTCCGAATTCATCCGGCCTTTGTAGGCGCGCAGGCGCACATTGCCCGAACCGAGCGCGTCGATGTCGGGATCGACCGCGAGCCCGCCGAACGTGAAGTCGCCCGAACCCATGATGTCGACGTGCAGCGGGTTGGCGACGCCGTCGCCGATCTGCACATTGCCAGCACCGGCGATGTCGACTTTCACCGGTCCATTGACCTTGGCGGCGGCGAAATCGCCGGAGCCTGCGATATCGATGTCGATACCGCCGTTCACGGTGCCGATCTGGGCGCTGCCGGAGCCTGCGATCTCGGCCTTGGTATAACCGGCGACATTCCCTCCGGTGATCTTGCCGGAGCCTGCAATGTCGAGCTTCAGATCGCCGTTGACCTGTGCATAGTTGATCTTGCCCGAACCGGCGAGCGAGAGCTTCGCCTGCCCGACGCGGCCGATGGTGGTGCTGGTCGAGACGGCATCGAACTTCAGCGGACCTTGCGTGTCGCCGATTGTTGCGTCGCCGACCAGGCCGTCGACGTTGATGTCGGCGCCTCGCGGCACCACCAGCTTGACGTTCAGCTGGCCGTCATCGTTGTGCGAACTGAAGTTGAACCAGTTCTTCCAGTCCCAGACCGACTCGTCATCTTCGTTGCCGGAAATGCGCAGCATGCTGCCGCTGTTTTTGACTTCGAGGTCATCGACCCGGGTCTTCGCACCGGAGACATTCAGCGTAACCGGGCCGCCATCACGTACCTCGATGCGCAGCGTGCCCACGAGATCGTCAATCTTGATCGTCCGCACATCGTAGGTCTTGGCCGGCCACGTGACCCAGCCATTGTCGGCCGCCGCCGCCGGCAGCGTCAGGGCTGCCGCAACTGCGGCGCCGATGAGCATGGATTTCAGACGTTGTTGCATGACCGAAGCGCTCCCGAGGCGCCGTTCTATTCCGAACCTGCAAATAGGGTGTTCACACTAGTCGTGTACAGCCTTAAATTTCAGTATGTCAGCCATGCACATTACGCATGCCTCAGGCCAGCAGCCGGTACCCGCCGCTTTCGGTCACGAGGATCTGGGCAAGTCCAGGACTGGCCTCGATTTTCTGGCGCAACCGGTAAATGTGGGTTTCCAGCGTATGGGTGGTGACAGCGGGGTTGTAGCCCCAGACCTCATGCAACAGCGTCTCGCGCGGCACCGTCTCCCCGGCGCGGTACAGGAATTTGAGGATATTGGTCTCCTTCTCGGTCAGCCGGATTTTCTTGCCAGCCGGCTCGACCAGCACCTTGGCGCTGGGGCGGAACGTGTAGGGGCCAATGCGGTAAACAGCCTCTTCGCTTTGCTCATGGCTGCGCAGATGCGCATGCACCCGCGCCATCAGGACCGCGAACCGGAAGGGCTTGATGACGTAGTCGTTCGCGCCCGATTGCAGGCCTTCGATGGTGTCGGCATCGCTGTCGGCGGCGGTCAGCATGATGATCGGGCAGGTGATGCCGCTGTCGCGCAGTTCGCGGCACAGCGCGCGTCCATCGCCGTCCGGCAAACCCACGTCGAGAATCATAAACTCGTATAGGCCCTCACGCGCCTTTTCGCGTGCTTCCGCGACGGTACTGGCTTCCACCGGCTGATAATCGCCTTCCGCCACGAGTTGCTCTGCAACGGAGTGTCGCAGCATCTCGTCGTCGTCGAGCAGGAGAACGCGCTTTGCGCTGGGCATGTTCGATGTGCTTCCTGTGAAGGGCGGGCGACTCTACCCGCATTCGCATCCGGGGTGTATGTGGGGCCGATGCCGGGTAACCGCAAATCTGCGCGAGGAAAGACGGTCGCAAGCAAACGCGCGCCCGCGCGAAAGAAACACGATGCGAAACGGTCCGTTGTGGACATGGTCAACCGCGCGGTGATGAATTTTCGGCAAGGCGAGCCGGTTTTCATCGTGGATGCGAAGAAAAAGCGCATCGCTGCACTGGCCGTGGAAACCGTTACCGACGCTGCACTCAAAACGTTAACGCCGCCGCTTTCGCTGCTCCTGACGCATGAGCGCGCGCAGACGCTGAAAATCCGGCTTTACACGCCGCAGGTGGTGGCATTGCCGGTAAACCGGACAGACAGCGCCGCACAATTGCGTGCGATTGCCGATCCGACTTTCGATCTCGATTCGCCGCTGAAGGGACCTTTCGTCGCGGAGCGCAAGCCGCTCCCGGAGTCCTACGCAGCAGCGGTGAAGCTGGCCAAGATCGCGGAACTGCTGCCGGCCGCGCTCGTGCATCCCGCCTCGAAGACGAAAGACGGGTTCGAAATCGAAGCCCGGACAGTCTTCGCCTACGATGCCGAGGTCGTGCGCACGCTCGCGATCGTGACGCGTGCGCGTGTACCGCTTGAAGGAGCGGAAAGAACCGAACTCATCGCATTTCGCGCGAAGGACGGCGGTCCCGAACATTATGCCATCGTGATCGGTGCGCCATCGACCGGCGAGCCGGTGCTGACGCGGATGCATTCGGAATGCTTCACCGGCGACCTGCTGCATTCGCTCAAATGCGACTGCGGCGATCAGTTGCGCGGCGCGATCGAGATCATCGCGAAATCGGGCGGCGGCATTCTCCTGTATCTCGCGCAGGAAGGGCGCGGCATCGGCCTCATCAACAAGCTGCGGGCCTATCGCCTGCAGGATCAGGGCTTCGATACCATCCAGGCGAACGAACGCCTCGGTTTCGAAGCGGACGAACGGCTTTACGGCATTGCCGCCAAGATGCTCTCGTTGCTGGGTTACAAATCGGTACGCCTCCTCACCAACAATCCGGAGAAGGTGGAACAGCTCCAGAACGAGGGCGTGAACGTCGTCGAGCGCGTGCCGCATGCTTTTGCCGACAACGAGCACAACCGCGGCTACCTGCGGACCAAGGCAGAGAAAGCCGGTCACTATCTGTAGGCAAAAGCTGCCCAGCTGTTTGCAAATCCCAACGATATCAACGGCCGCGCAATGGCCCGGCTCTTGCTCCGCTGTCAGGTTGGAGAACCCATGATCGCCGTCCAGAACGCGACAACCCTGTCCGACCCGGCCGTTTCGGCCGGCTCTGTCGCGACTGCGCCAACAGCGGCTTCCCAGGACGGCAGGCCCGATTTTACGTTTCACGACCTGCTCTCGATCGTAAATCCGCTGCAGCATCTGCCCGTTATCGGCACGCTGTATCGCAAGCTTACCGGCGACAAGATCGGCATTCCGGAAAAGATCATGGGCGACACGCTGTATGGCGGCGTCTCGGGTTTTGTATCCTCGGTTGCCGATGCGGTGTTCGAGAAGGTCACGGGCAAGAATTTCGGCGACACCGTGTTGGCGCTGGTGACGGGTGGCGATAAGCAGGAGCCGCAACTCGCGGCGGAAACGGTCGACGCGCCGCAACTCGCGCTAAACACCGCCGCGCCGACGCTTCAGGCGTCCGCCCCCATCGAAATGGCCCAGGCCGCAAGCCCCAAGGACGAGGTTTCCATCACAGCAGCGCTGAACCGCGCCCAGATCACTCGTGCGATGGCTGCGCGTAATGCCTATAGCAGTGCTCTAGCCCTCGTCCGGCCAACTTCGAAACCGGCTGACACTCTCGCCCTGGCCTTCTAGCATCACGCGATGGAGTTCAGAGTCAGACCGGACTCGAGCCGCGGCAGCGTACTCGACTGGGGTGCGGGCAGCCGGCGTTGTTCCATCGGCCGTGGCGGCATCGCGATCAAACAGCGCGAAGGCGATGGCGTGACGCCCGCCGGTCTCTGGCCGTTGCGCTCCGCGTTTTATCGCGCCGACCGTCTCGCGATGCCGGACACCGCTTTGCCCGTGCAAGCGCTGAGCCGGACCGATGGTTGGTGCGACGCCCCGAGCGACCCGAACTACAACCGGCTGGTGTCGCTTCCCTATGAGGCGAGCCATGAAAATTTGTGGCGGCAGGATCGCCTCTACGACATCGTTGTGATGATCGGTTTCAACGACGCCCCTGTGCTTGCGGGCAAAGGCAGCGCGATCTTTCTGCATATTGCGCGTGAAGGCTATGCGCCGACCGAAGGCTGCGTCGGACTTGCCCTGCCGGACCTGCTCGATGTGCTCCGCGTCGCGACGCCAGCTTCGGTGGTGCACATAACGAATTGACGGCCACCTCCGTGGCGTGCCGCTATGGGCACACTGTTGTTCCAGGTGCCTCATGAACCGTCGCGATGTTCTCCTCTCCACCGGGGCTTTTGCCCTCGCCAGCGTGGCGGCGCGCGCCGCGACACCGCCGGACGTTTCGCCGGCCGCGCATGCGCTGTACGAGCGATCCCTCGTGTTCGACGCGAACATGTTTCCACCACCGTCGGACGCCGCAACCTATCCGCAGAAACTGATCGACATGGTGCGCGCTTCCGGCGTGACTGCGGTCAAGAGTTCGCTCGGCGGCAGCGACGAGAATTTCGAAGACACGATCGCGGAAATCGCGGGCTTTCAGCAGTTCGTCGAAGATCGGCCCGACGTGTTCATGCAGATCCGCGTCGCATCCGATTTTGCGAAGGCGAAAGCGGAGAAGCGGTTCGGCATTCTGTTCTCGTTCGAATCCACCAACATGTTCGACGGCAAGATCGACCGCATCGAACTGTTTCGCGGCCTCGGCGTGCGGGTGATGCAGCTCTCCTACAACACAACCTCGCCTTGGGCGGTCGGCGTGATGGCCAATCCGGACACCGGTCTCACCGCGGAGGGGCATAAGGCCATCGCAGCGATGAACAAGCAGGGCGTCGCGCTCGATCTCAGCCACGCCAGTCCGGCGACGACGACCGCGGCCATCGCGGCTTCGGCCAAGCCGGTGCTGATCACCCATGCCGGTTGCGCTGCGATCCACAAACATCCGCGCAACAAGACCGACGAACAACTCCGCGCCGTCGCCGACAAGGGCGGTGTGGTCGGCATCTATGTGCTGCCCTATCTGACCGCCAGTCCCAAACAGCCGACGCTCGACGACTACATGGCGCATATGACGCATGCGCTCAAAATTTGCGGCGAAGATCACGTCGGTATGGGCAGCGACAGCGCGTTGTCGCCATTCGACATCTCGTCCGCCGGCATGGCCGCGTTCCAGAAAGACGAGGATTATCGCCACAAGACGGGCGTCGCCGCGCCGGAAGAAGACCGGCCGATGTATGTCGAAGGCATGAACACGCCGAGGCGGGCCGAGGTCGTCGCCGATGCGCTGCTGAAACGGGGCTATTCCGAGAGTATGGCGGAGAAAGTTTTGGGCGCGAACTTCGTCGATGCGTTGACCACGATCTGGGCACCGTCCTGATCCGCTACAGCAGTGCCAGCACGCCCTCGACATAACGCGTTGCCCAGCCGCGGAAGGTTTTGCCTTCGGTCCAGTCTGCGCGGCTGCCGGGACGGGTGAAGAAACTCCAGAGCTTCATGCGGTCGTTGAGGATGTAGAGCGGCATGGATGCCGCGAGGCGCGGATCGGCTGGGACACGCTCACGATAGGTTTCCACGAACACGCGCGCCAGCGCCGGCTCGGTATCGAGATAGCTACACGCCTGGCGCACCAGATCGAGCGCGCCGTCGCCGTATTTCGCTTCGTGCAGATCGAACAACCCGGTGACGCGCCAGCCGGCGTCGCTTTTGCTCACCGTCAGATTGTTGAGCTTGTAGTCGCAATGCACATAGGTGTCGGGTCGCGTGCCGGCTGCAAGCGCGCGGTGCTCGGCATCCTCGATCCACTGCCGGTCTTCGTCCGCCAACGCACCCGATGCTTCCGCATCGCGCGCACAGACGCGCAGTTCTGCGATCGCATGTTGTGTGAAGCCGTCCGGAAACGGCGTGAGTTGGAGTGTGTCGATATCGATCCCGCCGGCGAACGGCGCGGTCAGCCTCTGCATCTCCGCCAGCATGGCACCAAGTGCGACAGCTACGCCGTGACGGTCTTCCGCGGAAAGCGACGTGAGAATATCGCGCTCGCCGAAACAGTGGCCCGGCATCTTCGGCATCACCAGATAGGGCCAGCCGAAGACGTCGCTCGTCTCATCGTGCAGCATCGGCCACGGCACCGGTGCCTTTGTGTGCGTGTGCAGCTGCTCAGCGAAGAATTTCTCGCTGGTGAATTGCCAGCGATCCTGCCGGCGATGGGTTTTCTCTTCGAGCCGCTTCACCCAATGCGGCGCACCGCGCAGGACGAAATCGCCTTCCGTCGTCGTGACGAACACGTTCTGTCCAAACAATCCGCTGGTCGTGGGTTCAGCCTTCACGAAACGGCCGAGAGCGAACCGGTCGGCGGCTGCCTGGAATTGTGCGTCGCTGATCGCACCGAGCCGGTCGGAATAGACCCGCGTTGTGCCCGACAGCCGCTTCTCCATCGCGTAGTTGTGGATTGGCACACCGCGCACTTCGAAATCGCGGCGGTGCAATACCGTGAAGCCTTTCTTGAGGAACAGCCGCCGCGCCGCCTCGCTGGCTTCGCTGTAGAGCCGCGTGATGCCACGTTCGCGTGCTACCCGCTCGAGCGCATCGCAAAGCGCCGCGGCGATGCCTTTGCCGATGGCTTCCGGCGCGGCGTAGAGGAAATCGATGTGGCCATCGGCTTCGAGATCGCCGAACGCCAACGCGTTTCCGTTGCCGTCAACCGCAACCAGCGCCAGCCGGCCGTCACTCAGGCGCACACCAAGGTTGGCGGCCCGCTGCTCCACGCTGCCGCCTGCCCAGGCTTCGACCTGCGCCGCCGTGTAGTCGCGCGAGCCGACCTCCCGCACCGCACGCTGAAAGAGGATCGCCAGTGCCGGCGCATCTTCTGGCCTGAAAGGACGGATAGGCATGGCGCTTCCTTGCCATGCGGAGCGCGGCGTCGCTAGATGCGCGCCGTCGTGGAGACAGTTTCATGGGCGATGAGGGACGGCGCGCGGCGCTGGAAGCGGCGGAAGCCAAAGGCAACGGGCTGTTCGATGCCATCGAGGCGGCCGGGCTGATCGCGCCCGGCAAGAGCGAGACCGGGTTGAACGACGAGATTTTCGCGCTGCTGCGCGACCAGTTCGGCGTCAAACAGCACTGGCACAAGCGCATCGTCCGTGCCGGTCCCAACACGGTGTGCATCTTCTCCGATGACCCGCCGGAACATATCATTGCGGAAGACGACATCGTCTATCTCGATCTCGGACCGGTGATCGAGGATTGGGAAGCCGATCTCGGACGCAGCTATGTGCTTGGCAGGGATGCGGACAAGGAACGCCTGGTCGCCGACCTGCCGCGGCTTTTCGATGTCGTACAGGCGCACTATCGCGCCACGCCGGACATCACGGCGGAACAACTCTACGCCTATGCGCAGGAGACCGCGAAAGACGCCGGCTGGCGGTTTGGCGGCGTGATCGCCGGTCACACCATCGAAGGCCGGTTTCCGCATGCGCCAGTGCCGCGCGAGAGCCGGCTGATCGCGAAGGGGAACAAGACGCGCATGCGCGATCCTGATGCCTTGGGGCGCGAACGTCACTGGATCCTGGAGATTCACCTAGTCGACACAGCCCGCACCTATGGCGGCTTCTACGAGCGGCTACTCTGAACCCCGCGAGACGTTTGCGGACATTGGGTCTACGCTTCTCGTGATGGCGCGCCAGCGAGGTTCTGCGATGTTGCTCAACAGAAACCAGTTCCTGATGGCGGTCGCGTCGGCGGGACTGGCGCAATTGTTGCCGCGGGGTGTGGCGGCGGATCGGCCGGCACGACGCTGGCGGCCCTCCGATGCAGCGTGGCCCGCACCGGCGGCGTGGAAAAAGCTTGCCCAGGACGTCGGCGGCAACCTCATCCCAGTCGACTTTCCGTTGTCGGTGCTGAAGACCAATCCCGGCGCGGCCTCACAGCTTTCGGCCTTGCTTCACAATCCCTACTACGTTGGCGATCAGCCTGGACTCACCCAGACGCTCGGCTGGGTCGATGCGTGGACCTCGAAACCGAGCGTCTATGCGGTCGCTGCGCGCAACGCACACGACATTGCGGCCGCGGTGAACTTCGCGCGCACCAACAATCTCAGGCTGGCGATCAAAGGCGGCGGGCACAGCTATCTAGGCAATTCCAACGCGCCAGATTCGCTCCTGATCTGGACGCGGCACATACACGACATCCAGATGCATCCCGCCTTCGTGCCGCAAGGCTGCACAACGCGGCCGCAACCGGCGGTGACGGTGAGCGCCGGAACGATCGGAATGCAAGCCTATGACGCGGTCACGACCAGAGGCGGCAAATATGTGCAGGGCGGCGGTTGCCTCACCGTCGGTCTTGCCGGTCTCACCCTCGGCGGCGGGTTTGGAAGCTACTCCAAGCATTACGGCACTGCGGCAGCGAGTCTGCTCGAAGCGGAAGTGATAACCGCCGACGGCCAGATCCGAATCGCGAACGCTTGCACCAATCCCGATCTGTTCTGGGCCCTCAAAGGCGGCGGCGGTAGCACCTTCTGCGTCGTGAGCAAACTCACCCTTCGCCTGCATGACCTGCCCAGCTGGTTCGGCACCGCGAACTTCACCGTGAAGGCGGCCTCGGACGCGGCATACAAGCGGCTGATCCTGGAGTTCGTGCGCTTCTATCGCTCTCGTCTCTTCAACGACCATTGGGGCGAACAGGCGCATGTCGGTCCCGAAAACACGCTCGAGATCCGGATGACCTCGCAAGGCTTGAGCGGGGACCAGGCGCAAGCGGTGTGGCAGCCATTCCTCGATTTCGTGAAGCGATCGCCGCAGGACTTCGCGATCACCGACCGCATCGTGATCGGCAGCATCCCGGCGCGCCATTGGTGGGATGTGGCGTGGTGGAAGGAGCACTGGCCGGAGATCGCGTACCCCAATCCCAACGGCAATCCCTTCATCGGCTTTTTCGATTATGCGCTCAGCCATGTGCTGGAGCAGCCGGCGTTCCGCTTCGACGCGCGGCCCGATGCGCCGCCCGGCAATGCGTGGTGGACGGGAGACGGCGATCAGGTCGCGCAATACCTGTGGGGTTACGAATCGCTGTGGCTGCCCGCTTCGCTGCTTGCCGACAGCGCGCAGGCGCATCTTGCCGATGCGCTGTTTGCAAGTTCGCGCCAGCAATCGGTGGGACTGCACTTCAACAAAGGTCTCGCCGGCGCGCCGCCCGATGTGATTGCGGCGGCGAAGGACACCGCGACGAATCCTGCCGTGCTGTCGGCGTTCGCGCTGGTCATCGTCGCCGACGGGCAGGGGCCTGCCTATCCCGGTATCGCCGGCCACGAACCATCTGTTGCCGAAGGCCGCAAGTCACGCGCCCGCATCGCGCGCTGCACCGCGCCGCTGCGCGCGCTCGTGCCTCATGCAGGCTCCTACATGAGCGAGAGCAATTATTTCGAACCGGACTGGCAGCATTCGTACTGGGGCGGCAATTATCCGCGCCTGCTGGCGATCAAGCAGAAATACGATCCGGAGGGCCTGTTCTTCTCCCACAACGGCGTCGGCTCCGAGGGCTGGAGCCGGGACGGATTCACGCGGGCTTGAGGGCCGTCATGCCGGCAGGTGGTAGCCGATAGCGGATTCGACGTCGATGGTTTTGCGGACCGCCGGCCGCTCCATCATGCGGTCGTGGTGGGCGTACAGCCTCGGATAGCGCGCCCGCTCCAGCGCGAGCGAGTTGGAGGCACGCCAGAAGAGCCGGAACAGATGAATGTCGGCGACGGAATAGCCACCGACCAGCCAGCCGTCGTCCATTCGGCTTTCGGCGACATCGTATGCCGGCGCCACGGCTTCGATCCCGCGGCGGCGGGCGGGATGGATGGTGGAAGCGATGTAGGACATCCATGAAACCACCCGCGCATCGCCTTCGCTATCGCCAGGCAAAAGCCCGGCCGCCGGAAAGGCGCGGGCAATGTAGAACAGGCAGCCCGCAACTTCGGTCAGCGGCCGCCCGTCGATTACAAGGGTCGGAACCTGGCCCAGCGGGTTGAGCGCCAGATAGGCCGGCTCGCGCTGCTCCTTCGTCGCAAACGACACCGGACGGGCTTCGAATGCAGCGCCCGTTTCGTGCAATGCGATGTGCGGCGCCATCGAACTCGCACCCGGGGCGAAATAGAGCGTCAGCATGGAACCGCCTCCGAAATCCGGATTTTAGCGGTGTTCTTCTCTGCTGAGAACATGGAGAGCGGTGACGAACATGTCAGCCGCGCGCGGCGGCCAAAGCGCGTTTCCAGTCGCGGTTGTCGAGCACCGTCGTGCGGTAGACCTTCAGATTGCCGCATCCCGCGATCTTCTTGATGGTGCGTTTCGCATCCGCAAGCTCTTCATGCGAAAGCCATGGGCTCAACGTGATCCGGCGGATGCTGGCGAGCGGAATGGGGAACGCGCGCTCCGGAAAATCCGCGTCGTCCGCGGCAAACACCAGGCGAAACTCGTTTTCGTCGCGATAGGGATAGCGCTTGAGGAAGGGTAGTTGCGCAACGGAGGGTGGCGTCCGCGCAAGCTTGCGGATCTCGCGGTAACGGACGGAGCCGGTCTTCAGGCCTTCGATGCCCTTGAGCGCTCTCACCAAGCGCACCCTGTCGAACGCGACGCAGGCGCCAGTCGCGGCGAACACCTTCCAGTGATGATAAGTCTCGTCGGCCTGGGTGAAGCACACCGCCGCCACGCTTTTCGCGCCGGTGCGCTTCTTGTAAAGCTCTAGCGCATAGGCATCGTTGCGGTCCTCCCAGTCCAGCGGACTGCGCAGCGTCAATGCCCGCATCTCCAGCATCTGGACGACGTTTAGGAGGCTTGTATAACGGTGCAGGAACACCGGCCGGGTCATGACCGCACTGCGCATCCGCGCTTTTCCTTTAAGCAAAATCTTGGGTAACGGATGACTACCACCAAAATCGGCGACTTCATCACCATCGTGCGCGAGGACGGGATCGCCACCGTCACCTTCGATCGCGGCGACGGGCGCAACGCGCTGTCGCGCCAGCTCATCCTGGAGCTCACCGAAACTGCGAAAAGCTTTGCCGACGATCTGGAGACGCAAGCCGTCGTACTGACCGGCGCGGGCGCGTTCACCGCCGGGGCCGATCTGAAAGACCCGGGGCTGGACCGCCGCCGCGCTGCGGGCCTGCTCGAGCGGCGTCACATGACGCGCATCGGCCCCGATCTGTGCGACGCATGGGAGCGGATGGAGCAGGTCACCATCCTCGCGATCGAGAAATACTGCATCGGTGGCGGCGGTGCGATGGCGGCCGCGTGCGATTTCCGGGTCATGGCAAAGGACGCGTATATGCGCCTGCCGGAAATCCCGCTCGGCATGAATATGAGTTGGCACGCGGTGCCGCGGCTTACCGCGCTGATCGGTCCGGCCAACACCAAGAAGTTCGTGATCTACGGCGAGAAGGTGTTCGCCGACGAAGCGTTCCGCTGGGGCCTGATTGACGAGATCGCGGAGCCAGGCCTGTCGCTCGTGCGCGCAAAGGATTGGGCGGCGCGCATCGCCAGGCTGCCGCCGAACGCGGTGCGGATGTCGAAGCAGTCGGTCAATGCCGCTGCGCACGCGCTGAACCACGCCAGCACCTTCATGGACCTCGACCAGTACGCGCTCGCCACAACGAGCGAAGACTATCGCGAGGCGGTCAAGGCGTTCCTCGAAAAGCGCGACCCGAAGTTCACCGGGCGCTGAACGGCGTGGAGATTCGCACGGCGCGCAGAACCGACCTTCCCGCGCTGAAGGAACTGCTGCGGCGGTCGTGGCTCACCACCTGGGCGCCGCATCTGCGTCCGGCAACCGTTCATCATTTCCACGAGATCGATTCAGCCGGCAATTATGCGGAGAGTTGTTGGCGGCAGTTTGGCGTTGCCGAAGAAGACGGCGGCCTTCGCGGGATGTTCCACATCGAAGGCGATCATCTGAACGCGATCCATCTCGATCCCGATCGCAAGCGCCGCGGCATCGGCTCGCGCCTGATGGACGAGATCGAGCGTCGCATCGGGGCCAGCCATCAGCAGGCCTGCCTCGAAGTCCTGGCGTTCAACACCGGCGCCATCGCGTTTTACACAAGTCGTGGCTGGACCCGGCAACGGACATATCAAACGCTGGAATGCGGCGAACCGGTCGAAACCTTCGAGATGATCAAGCGCTTGCGGCCCTGAAGTTCAATGCGGGAGCAACGCGCAAAATCTCTGCTGCGATCTCGAACTGAACGGCAACGGTACGGACACGAACTGTGATATGCTCGGCTGCGACGTGCTGTTGGCGAAGGGGGCGCGATTGCGATGGGTTTCATCTGGCGTGTGTTCGCGATTTTCACGGTGCTTCTCCTCGCCGGTCGGCCGGCAGCCGCGCAGGAGGAATTTCCCCCGCCGCAGGGCAAGGGGCGTCTGGTCGTCGCCGTGTCTGGCGCGTCGGGGCCGGATCATTATCGCGCCGTGGCGCGTGAGATCGCCAAGCTCGGCTATGACGTCGTGCTGTTCGACGGCCGCCCCATGGAAGGCACGCACGGCGCCGCGCTGAAGAGCGCGATCGCGCAGGCGCAGCAAATGCCGGGTGCGCTTCCCGGCAAGATCGGCCTGGTCGGCTTCTCGCTCGGCGGCGGCATCGCGCTCGGCTATGGCTCGGGATGGAGCGATACGGTCGCAGTCGATGTCGTCTGGTATCCAGCGACAAGCGCCTTCCATGACATCCCGGGCTTTGCCGCACGCATCAAGGCGCCGGTAGTGATGTTCGCGGGCGAGGCCGACACCTACCGAAATTGCTGTCTGATCGAAACCGCACACGCGCTGGATGCGGCGGCAAAAGCGGCGAGCGCGCCGTTCACACTCACCACCTATCCCGGGGTAGAGCACGATTTCGTCATCGACGGCATGCATTACGACGCGAGGACCTATTCGGATGCCTTCGCAAAAACCGCCGCAGCGCTCAAGCAATATCTGGGGAATTAGGTCTCCGGCGGCGGTCGCCAAACCCTTGGGACCCGGTTACGGCGGGAACCGCGCGCGGGGCGCGGGCGTTTCATTGGCGTGGGAGTGTGGAGATGCGTATGCCGAACCCCCAAAGCACGGTGCAGATCGCGGGGCATCCTACCCATCCAATGATCGTGCCCTTCGTCATCGGATTCTACGTGGGCGCCTTTGGCGCCGATCTGGCTTACGCGGGAACGGGCGATCCGTTCTGGGCGCGCGCGGCCATGTGGCTGATCGGGGTCGGTATCGTCATGTCGGTGCTCGCGGCCACTATCGGCTTCATCGACTTCGTAGCCGAGCCTGCGATCCGCGCACTCCCGGCGGCGTGGTACCATTTCGGAGCCAATGCGCTTGTCGCCGTCGTCTCCATCGTCGACTGGCTGCTGCGCTATTCTCAGGGCGAGGAGGTGGGCTCACACAACTTCGTGTGGCTCACGCTGCTCGTGACGTTGCTTCTGCTGTTCAGCGGCTGGAAGGGCTGGGAGATGGTCTACAGGCATCAGGTGGGTGTCGCGGACCTGTAGCCGCGAAGACTTTGAAACGCTGCGAAGTGGCGCTTGGCGAGAAATTCCAGGCCCATCGACGTGAAGTGCACCGGCATCTGGGGGACGCCCTTAAGCCCCTCGGTCGGCACATAAGCGCAATTCGGAACCGATGCACACACCTCGCGGATCGCCGCTTCGGTCTGGCGGCGCCATTCCCGCTTCGCTGCCCAGGCCGGGACAAAGCCCCCAAGCATGGCGGGAATGTCTCCGAAGTCGGAACGCAGCTTCTCCAGAAAAGCGAGTTTGTTGGCCTTGAACCGCGCAACGCCGGCCGCGATATTCAGCTTCGGCGTATGCTCGGCATCCCATTCGCCCTGCTGCTCCGAATACCAGATGATGCGGTTTTCGCCCTCCTGTGCCAGAGCCAGACGAATGCGATCGGCCATGTCCTCATAGAGATTGCCAAGCCACCGCTCGGATGATGAGCCGACCTCCGCCGCCGGAATGATCAGAACGGATCGCCCTTCCTCCAGATATTCGGCGGCATACAGCCTCGCCAGGCTGAACGCATAGGTATGTCTGTTGTTGAAAGGCTCAGGCTTCGTCAGGCGGAAATGCAGCCGTGGGAAAGCCGGGATGATCTGGCGATCCTCATCGCCAAATCGGCCAATCTGAAAGATTCGGCGATCCAGTCTGTCATCGGTCAGCCAAATGAGTTTTCCGACGCCCCGGCCGACGCCATTCGACTGGCCGCCCTGAATGAGAATGTCGAACCCTCGCATTCCCGAAAAGATAACTGGGCAGAGCGAACGGCGAAATGCCGGCACTGCAGAACGACGGGCCACGGCCCGGCAGGTTCTGCCGCGACCGGGCAGGAATTTCCCGGAAAGCCCCGACGATCCGCCTTCGCTCGCATGGGTTTTTCCAGCACGGCCGGGGCGGCAGCGTCCGGCATGGGTTTCGCAATCCGCTTTCCGTCCACGCCTGCGCGCGTGGCAGGAATTGCGGAGACGCCCATGTCCATCGGCTCGATTATCAACAGTCACGTAACCCGTCTGCCTGTGATCACGGCCAAGCCGCTGCCGTCAGCGAGCGGCGCGACGGCCGCCGCTGCGACGCCGCAACCGGCGACCGCCACCACTGTGCAGTCCTCACCCCCGGTTTCGCCGGTGAGCAACCAGGTGATGTCCGTCCTGCTCAGCACCCAGAACGATCCAACCGACGCGAGCGATGCCTCGACACCGGCGGCTGCGAACGCGCAGACCGCTGCAAACACGACAACGCAGACCCCGGCGGCGATCACGCTCGACCAGGCCGCCAACGGCCAAGGCACGACGATCGGCAGCTCGGCCGCGCCGCAGCAGCTGCACCACCACCATCATCATGCGGGCGCAATCAGCCAGTCGCAGAACGACAGCGACCCCTCGGATAACGCGGATGCGACCGACTCGACCGACGCGTTTGGTGCCTCGACCGACAGCTCCGGCAGCGACACGATGTCGACGATCGCTTCGGTCCTCGACACGCTGCAGGGCGCAGCGACGATTGCCGCCTTGGCCTGATCGCGGTAGCCACGCATCATTTTTCTCATCCGCCATCATCCGGTCGCGCTTCTTGCGCGATCCGAGTGAGCTGGTTTCGGCGTAAGAAAAAATGGCTCGCCCGCGCGAAAGGGGCGGTGACCGAGCGCCACACCAGATAGCCCTGACAGTTGCGGATAGATCAGCGCGTAATACGCATTGCGACCTGCGCCAGCAGCACGCGCGCGCCCGAGCGCTTCAGAGCACGATCGGTCACCCGTTGCAGGCGCTCCGCGATAACGGTCACGTCCGGCTGGTGCCAGGCCCGAACGGTGGAGGCGGTGAAGCTCGTCAGGCTGCGAATGTAGTCGTCGCGCAAGAGCGGCAGGGCGCGGGTGGCGTTGCTGCGCAAGGTCTCGTCAGGAATATCCAGCCCGATCTCAACCATCAGCATGCCGCAAGGCTTGTCGGCGTCGATGATCGTCGCATACATCGGTTCAATCGCGACCCAGCTCGCCGATTGCGTTTCCTTATGCTTGGCCGCAGCAGCAAACGCCGGTGCCGAGGCGATGAGCGTCGCGCACAAAACGGTGAGGACGGACAAAAAGCGCATGGAAGCGGGCGCCGGAACGTTTCAATCAGGTCATACGCTTCCACCTGTAAAACTTGCGTTTATGAAAGGTTCACGATGCGCGCACCGCTCGCTCTTTTTGCCCTTGTCCTGACCTCTGGCACGGCGCTGGCCGCCGATACCGTTGGGCAGAAATTCTCCATCTCTCCCAACGATTTACCAAAGCCACATGCCACGCCATCGGCCTCGATGAGCTCGGAGCCTGTCGGCCGTCCGAAGGGTGCTGGGCCCAAGGTGCCGGACGGGTTCACGGCCACGCTGTTCGCGAGCGGCCTGACCGATCCGCGCTTCATGGCGGTTGCGCCGAACGGCGACGTGTTCGTCACCGAACCTGACGCGGGCAAGATCACGGTACTGCGCGACAGCAGCAACGACGGCAAGGCCGACAAGAGGACGACCTACGCCTCTGGATTCGATCGGGTACACGGCATCGCGTTTCATGATGGCGCGCTTTATGTCGCCGACGTGAAGGCGGTGTGGAAGCTTCCTTACAAGGACGGCGCTCTGACCGTGTCCGGCAAACCGCAGCGCGTGACACAGGACGATTTCGGCGGCAGCGGCGGTCACTTCACGCGCGACATCGTGTTCGGGCCGGACGGCACGCTCTACCTCGCCATCGGTTCGATTGAGAATGTCGACGATCATGAGCCGCGCACCCGCGCGATGGTGAACACGGTCGATGTGCAAGGCCATCTGCACATGTTCGGTTACGGCACGCGCAATCCGGTCGGCGTCGCGTTCTATCCGGGCACCAACGATCTCTACATCACCGTGAACGAGCGCGACACGCTGGGCGACGATCTGGTGCCCGATTATCTGACCCATCTGGCGAAGGGCGATTTCTACGGCTGGCCGTATGCCTATACCGGCACGCATCCCGATCCCGATTTCGGTGCCAAACGCCCCGACCTCGTCGCGAAATCGAAGACGCCCGATGTGCTGTTTGAATCGCATTCGGCACCGCTCGGCGTTGTGTTCTACGAAGGAACGCAGTTTCCTGCATCGTACAAGGGCGACGCGTTCGTCGCGCTGCACGGCTCGTGGAACAGAGGCAATCCCACCGGCTACAAGGTGGTGCGCGTGCATTTCACGAACGGCAAGCCGGAGAATGCTTACGAGAACTTCGCCGTCGGCTTCTGGGACGGCGCGTCGAAGCCCGCGAAAGTTTGGGGTCGCCCCGCCGGTCTCGCGGTGGCGAAGGACGGGAGCCTGCTCATCTCGGACGACTCCGGCAAAGCGGTGTGGCGTGTGAGCTATAAGGGAAAGTAACAGCTCGGCAGGTGTCTATCGCCGCGAATACCAGATCAGGCCACTCGACACCGCGAGCAGCGCGAGCCCGTACCAGGTAAAGGCCATGTTGTAGTCCATGACCGTATTCGCGGGCCACGGCACCCAGCCTGTGCCTTGCCCAATCCAGTGCAAGCCGTAGGCAAACAGCAGCACGCCAGCGATCAATAGTGCAGTCTTCACGATCCGCCCCGGAAACGGTGTCCGGATGCTTTCGTGCGGACCGTTGAGGCTGTTACAGCGCAGGCTGCGATTTTTTCCTATGCCGACATCGTCCGTTTTATGCGCGTGAGCCTTTTGTTTTTAAGAAGAAAGAAATTGATTCACCCGGATTCCGCGAAAGGCGCGACCGGTGATGGCGATTTGAAGTGGGAAAATCAAAAGAGGCCTCACTCGTTCTCTCGACTGTCATGGGCTGCGAAAGCAGGCCATCCAGTTGGAGATGCACTGGTCTCCACCGACTCTTGAGAGAGAGCAGAGCAACACGACCTGGATGGCCTGTTTTCACAGGCCATGACGTGGTCGTTTCGGTGATAGAAGAACGGCCATGCCTGTCCGGATCAAACATGCCGTCCTGGTCCTCGCGCTGTTCGCGGCGCAGGGATGCTTGCACAAGCCAACCGATCCCGCGGCCGCTGCCAAGGCGAAGCCGAAAAACATCTCGGCATTCGTCCCGTATTGCAAAGCGCACTTTGCGGTGTGCCGGTTGTCGGTGTCGTCGGTCAGCGTGGGCAACGGGATCGAGAACAAGCCGGGCTTCTGCACGGTGCGCGATCCCGACATGGATGCCGCGACGCACGCAGTCCTCGGGTGGCTCGCCGATCACCGGCTGGAGTACAACGAGCCCGTGCACGACGGCATCAAGGATGCCATCGCCGCGTTGTGGCCTTGCTGAAAGCTAGCGCGGGCTGCGCTTGGCGAGGATGCGCTGCAAGGTACGGCGATGCATGTTGAGGCGGCGCGCCGTCTCGCTCACATTGTGGCCGCACAGTTCGTAGACGCGCTGGATGTGCTCCCAGCGCACCCGGTCGGCCGACATCGGATTTTCCGGCGGCGCAGGCTTCGAGCCTGGCGTCGCCATCAGCGCGTTGAGGATGTCATCGGCATCGGCAGGCTTGGGGAGGTAATCGACTGCGCCGTATTTCACGGCAGCGACCGCGGTTGCGATGTTGCCGAATCCGGTCAGCACCACCACGCGGCTGTCCGGACGCACGGTGTGCAGCGTCTCCACCACGTCTAGGCCGTTGCCGTCGTCGAGCTTGAGATCGACCACCGCGTAAGCCGGCGGCGCATCTTTGGCGCGCGCAACGCCTTGCGCCACGCTCTCCGCGATCGTGACCGCGAAGCCGCGCGCTTCCATCGCGCGGGCGAGACGTTCACGCAGCGGGCGGTCGTCCTCCACGATCAGGAGGGTGCGTTCTTCGGGCGCGGGGCTCATGGAAATCTCCGGAAAGGTCGCGGCCATGTGAGGGGGTGCGACAAAATCGAGGGTCACATAGGCCCTGAGAGCCGTTCTTGCAACTGTCATAATTGACGGCGGTTTCCCGCCTTTATTGCACGCTAATTCTGCTCCGCCATCGCGGTATGCGGTGGATTTTCGCCATCGATGGCACCTCTGGCCCAGCGCGCGGTGATGTATGCACCGCCACGTTCCAGATTGCGCGCCGTCATCGTGCCGCCAAGCTGCTCGAGCAGCGTCTTGGCGATGAAGAAGCCGAGGCCCATGCCTTCGTGCCTGTCGAGCCCGCCAGGCGCGAGTTCGGTACCGCCCAGCGCGTAATGGCCGGGCCGCGATGTGATGTAGGGCTCGCCGATGCGTTCGAAGATCTCCGGCGCGAACCCGGGACCGTCGTCCTGTACCGAGATCTCCAGATAGCTCGTGCTCCACGATGCGCGGATCGTCACCTTGGTCTTCGCGAAGTCCGATGCGTTCTCGATGATGTTGGCGAAGCCATGCAGCAGCTCCGGTGCGCGCCAGACCTTCGGCTGCGGTTCGGAGCGGTTCTGGCTCGCGATCTCCACCACGATTGCAACGTCTTCGCCGCGGTATTGGCCGGCGATGTCGTCCAGCAATGCGCCGATCGGGATGCATTCGGTGGCGCGCAGCACGGCATCTTCCGGCCGCGCGAGTTTGGTGAGGATAGCGCGGCAGCGTTCGGCCTGCTCGCGCAGCAGTGTTGCGTCTTCGCGCTCTGCGCTCCCTTCCGGAAGCGCACGCTCCAGTTCGCGCGATACCACGGCGATGGTGCCGAGCGGCGTGCCCAGCTCGTGCGCCGCCGCCGTCGCGAGTGCGCCGATGGACGAAAGCCGATGCTCGCGTGAGAGCGCCAGCTGTGTCGCCGCGAGACCGGCGGACATGCGCGCGGCTTCCGACGCGATGCGCCAGGCATAGACCGATGTGAAACCGATGCCGATCACCAGCGACGACCAGATGCCGGCGACGTAGAGTTCCGGCAAGGTGAATGCGGGCCCAGGCTCCCAGGGCAGCGGGCGATGGAAGATCGCGATCACCGACACCGATACGAACGCGAGCGCTGCAAGGATCAGCGTGTTGCCTAGATTGAGCGTTGCCGCTGCAATGACCACCGGCGCCAGGAACATCAGCGCAAACGGATTGAGAATACCACCCGTCAGATAGAGCAGCACCGCAAGCTGCAGGATGTCGAAGCCCAGATAGATCGTCGCTTCCCAGTTGAGCAGCCGGTGTGCCGGCGCATAGCGGATCGCGAGGCCGACATTGAGTGCCACGCTGGTCGCGATGGTACCGGCGCACAGCACGATCGGCAGCTTGTAGCCGAGCCCGAAATACACAATGAACAGCGCCATCGCCTGTCCCGCCACCGCCAACCAGCGCAGGTTCGAGAGCGTGCGCAACCGCACCCGGCCGCGCGCGATCGGCGCGCGCACGGCGCCCCACAGGCTCGGGCGGCCCAGATCCTCGATCGCTTCGTGGGGCAGGATGGTTTCGCTCATCACAAATCCGGCAGGGGCACTTTGCCCGCTTGCGTAACGCCGGTGCCAAGGTATCAGGTGCCTTGATGATCCGCACCCCGGTCGCCCTCATTCCCTATATCGTCCTGATGGCGGTCCTGATCGGCGCGTTCCTGTGGCAGCGCGGCGACGAGCTGAGCGCGCCGCAGGTCACGGTGAGCGGCACCGCAGAGGTCGGCGGTCCGTTCGGCCTCATCGATCAGACCGGTACGCCGAAATCGGACAAGGATTTCCGCGGCAAATATCTCCTGGTCTATTTCGGCTACACCTATTGTCCTGATGTCTGTCCGCTGACGTTGGGCGTGATGGACGACGCGCTCGCGAAACTGCCGCCGGACAGCCGGCACGCCATCGTGCCCATATTCATCACCGTCGATCCGGCGCGCGATACGCCCGCAGCGCTGAAGACCTATCTGCAGGGCTTCAGCAAGGGTTGGGTCGGCCTGACCGGCGATGCGGCTTCGATCGCGAACGTCGCGAAGGAATATCGGGTGTACTACGCAAAACAAACGCTGCCCGGCGGCGGCTATGCGCTCAACCATTCGAGCGTGATCTACCTGATGGGACCGGCCGGCGGCTTCGTCGCGAACTACGACGAGAGCATCGGCCCGAACGCGCTGGCCGACGATCTGAAGAAGCGGGTTTGATCAGGCGAGGTGAGCGCGTGGCTCACTTCTTCGGCCCGACGATCCCCATGCGATTGCCGGCCGGATCGGTGAACAGCACGAACTGGCCGGTTGGGATCGGGATTTTCGGCGAGACGATCTTGCCGCCGGTCTCCGTGATCTTCGCCATCGCCGCGTCGAGATCGGGCACCTGGATGTAGAGGATCTTCTCCGGCGGGTCCTGCCGGAGCGTGCCAGGCAATTGCGGCGTCTTGATCAGGTTGTCGCCGCCGATCTCCCAGCCGAAATTCCCGGCGTAGAAGTCGCGCAGCTTCGCCGCATCGGGACCGGCGATATCGAAGAACACGATCGGTGCAGGCGCTGTTGTCACGGCGCCATCAGTAGCGCAGGCCGGCGTGACGAACAACACAGCGGAAAATGCGAGAAGTATTTTGCGCAAAGCACGGCCCCGGCCTGAACAGGACGCAGAATGGCACACGCTCTTGGTCATGGACAGGTATCGGCGGAGTCACCTGTGCACACGTGACCGTCGATCCACACGGCGCCTTCGAACTTGGCGAACACCGTCACGGTTTTCTGCATGGTGGCGCCCTCGAGCTTTGCATTTGCCAGATCGGCGCCGCCGATGTTCGCGAAGTCCAGATGCGCGCCACGCAAATCCGCGCCACTGAGATCGGCCTTGTACAGATTGGCGAAGCTGAGATCGGCGCCGGCAAGCGTCGCGCCGCTGAGATCGGCCCGCTGGAGATAGGTGCCGTTCAGCTGCGCTTCACGCAGATCGGCGCCACGCAGATTGGCGCCGCCCAGATGACACCCGGTCCAGTCCACCTTGGGCGCCGGCGGATCCTTGCAGGCCGCTTGTGCTACGCCGGTGCTCACAACACCCAACACTGCGCAAAGGAACAGGTTTCTCATCGTTGCCGGTCAGTGCAGATAGGTTTTGCTTTTCGCAACGATCTGCAACGCGCCGTCATTGGCCGGCTTGCCCGCACGCGCGGCCATGTCGATGCTGTCCTGCGCCAGGTGTTGCGCCTTCGCGTAATCCTTGTCGCCGAAATAGGCCGTTGCGAGCGCGAGTGCCGCGACATCATCCAATGGCCCTTTGTCCAAAAGCTTCTCGCCATAGATGACGGCGGTGGAATAGTCGCCGACCTCGTTGAAGAGGATCATCGCGTTCCTGAGCGTCGCCTTCTGCTCCGCCGGCGACTGGCCGGCGAAATACGGATTTGCGATCACAGCGCGGTAGCTCTCGCGCGCGGTGCCGTAGTTGCCGGCGTTCAGCGCAACATAGCCGTTCGCGACTTCGATCTCGAACTGATCGAAATCCGACAGCGAGGGATAACGCCGCGCCTCGGCCAGATGCATTTCTGCTGCCGACCAATCCTTTTTCTGCGCCGCCGCCATCGCCGCTTTCAAGGCATCGCCGGCAGCGCCCATCTTCGGCCCTTCGTTGGCGCCCGGATCGTAGCGGTCGCCCCGTGTCGCGGCCGGATCGGGTTGCCAATATCGGTTCTGCGCCCAGGCGGGCGCGTGCAACAGAGCGACGGCAAGAATCGCCCCAGAGGTTATGCGCGCTCCTCGCCGAATGATCGTCATGATTGCCCCTCGCCGACCAGGCACGACTCTACCCGCATTTACTCGAGGCGTGGAGTGCGGCGGGGGCTCGGTCGGGAAGAGTCAGAGCGATCCCTTGGTCGAGGCGACGGCACCCTCGAGGCGGTCGTCGGGGCTGACGGCCTGGCGGAGCGCGCGCGCGGTGCCTTTGAAGCAAGTTTCCACGATGTGGTGACTGTTCTCGCCGTAGAGGTTCTCGATGTGCAGGCACACACCGGCATGTTGCGCGAAGGCCTGGAACCATTCCTTGAACAGTTCGGTGTCCATCTCGCCGAGCTTGGGTTTCGGGATGTTCACCCGCCAGATCAGGTACGGGCGGTTCGATACGTCGATCGCGACGCGCGTCAGCGTCTCGTCCATCGGAATGACGGCTGCGCCGAAGCGCGCGATGCCGGCGAAATCGCCCAGCGCCTTCTTCACCGCCTCGCCGATCACGATGCCCGTATCCTCGGTGGTGTGATGGAAGTCGACATGCAGGTCGCCCAGCGCGCGCACCTTCAGGTCGATCATCGAATGGCGGCCAAAGCTCTCCAGCATGTGGTCGAGGAAGCCGATTCCGGTGTCGATGTCGCAGTCGCCCGAACCGTCGAGGTCGAGCGACACCGAAATCTCGGTCTCACGGGTTTTGCGTTCGACTGTGGCGGTGCGCATGCGCGTTCTCTTCGGCGAGGCTTGCCCGATTGATACCAAGCGCGGGACTCAGGCGAAACCCCTGTCAGCCGGCGGCGCTCTGCACCGCGATTGCGCCGCCCTGGCCGGCGCGTTCCACCCGGTCGCGGCCGTTGCGCTTGGCGCGGTAAAGCGCGGCGTCTGCCGCTCCGATTACGGCCGCGCCCGATTGGCCGTCGGCCGGGAAACTGGCGATTCCCGCCGACAGGGTCACCAGGCCGAGAGGCTGGCCGTGCAGCCGGATATGAAGGTGCTTCACCGCCTCTCGTAACCGGTTGGCACGCTCCTCTGCCACTCCAATGGCTGCGCCGGGAAGGATCAGGGCGAACTCCTCGCCGCCATAGCGGCACGCGATATCCTCGCCGCGCGCTTGGCTCGCAAGCAGAAGGCCGAACTCTGCCAGCAGCGCGTCGCCGCCCTGATGGCCATGCGTATCGTTGAAGCGCTTGAAATGATCGATGTCGGCGATCACCACCGAAAGCGGTTCGCCGCGCCGCTTCATCCGCGCGGTTTCGCGCGCCAGCGCATCGTCCAGATAGCGGCGGTTGAACAGTCCCGTGAGCGGATCGCGCAGCGACTGATGGCGCAACGTTTCCTGCAGCTTGAGATTCGCGAGCGCGAGCGACAATTGCTCGACGATGGTCTGCATCGTCTGCCGTTCGCTGTCGGTGAAGCCGCCGCCGCGCTCGGTGCCGATGGTTAGCGCACCCAGCGTCTCGCCCTGCGCGATCATCGGGAAGCAGAAGGCCTCTCGTATCTCTGCGGGAAGATGATCGCAGTGCGGCTCCGATCCGCTGCTCTCGTAATGATGGGTACGCCCGCGGCGCAGACCCCAGCACTCGTCAGGCGCAAACTCACGGGCGAAACCTTCGCCGCTGCCCATCGTCTGCGGCACCTCGATGCCATCGCGCGAGTTGCGGTACAGGCCGATCGTGCCCGACACGTCGGGGAAAAGCTGTGTCAGATGCCGTGCCGTGATCGCCAGCGCTTCGCCGGTGTTGCGGCAGGTCTGCAGCAATTCACCCAGCAGCGCGATGGACCGCGCAGCGTCGCCATGCATGCGCAGTTCGGCCATCGAGTCCTGCAACCGTTCGTTCGTCTGATACAGCTTTTCCTGAGCCTTTTCGCGCTCCCGGGTCTCGCGGCGCACGAGCCAGAACACAAACCCCAGGATCGCGACGCAGGCCAGAAGCCCGAGCGCGCTTGCAATCAGCGTGGTGGTCGCGAAGAAGTTTACGCTGGCGACACGCTTGGCGAGAAGTTCACGCTCCTCGACTTCCATCTCATGGGTGATGGCCAGAATGCCGTTGACGTTCAGGCGATCCTGAGGATCGACAACCAGCGTGTCAGCCTTCTTTACATTGCCGGTGGCCGCGTCGGCGATCGCCATGTTCATGCGGCTGAACTCGCCGGCGAGCTCGCCATGCAGACGCTCGATGTGCCTCTGCTGGGACGGATTGTCTGCCGTCAGGAGACGCAGATAAGCGATGCCGGAATAGATGCGCGGCAGGTCGGTGCGATAGGGCAGCAGCAGCACGCGGCTGCAGGTCGCGACATAGCCGCGCTCGGCGGACTGCGCATCGATGAAGCGCGCCATGGTGAGATCGAGTGCGTCGAGCACCTGATAGCTGTGTTCCACCCACCCGCCGGCGCTGATCAGGCGGGTGACACTGGTGTAAACGCCGATGCCGACCGTAAGCAGGATCGCGCTGACCGCGACGAACCACGGGATGATCCTTCGCCCCAGAGCGCGAGGCGCGGATGTCGTGCGGGTGAAAGGCCTCATCGAAGGGCTGATCCTTTTGGACGAAGCCCCAGCCCTCGAAGAATGGCGCGACCTGGGTTAACACTTTGCTAGGATCAGGTTTTGCAAAACGGGGCGTAGTTAAGCATGACCGGATTTCATCGATTTCCGTTGCTGTTCTTCGTTGCCGCAATGACCGGTGTTCACGCGATGGCGGCGCCGACAACGGCGCCCGACGCAGCGCAGTCGCCGCTGTGTCTACAGACACGCTGCCGTCCTGCCTCGATGCGCGTCGATCTGATCGCGAGAGATGGCGTCAATCACTATGAAGCGGTTTTCAACGCAACGCCGTATGTCCAGAACGGCACGATCACGATCTACCCCGGCGAGACTCTTGTGTTTCAGTTTGCCGTGGGTCCCGATGGCCCCGGAGCACCTGTATTTGTCCGTGAGATTGTTGGGCCGGATACGGTAAAAGTTCCCCCCAGTGTTGCTGATGCGAAGAATGATCCGACCCTGGATGTTCAGCACGATCCGAAAACGGATGAGAACGTGTATTTCGTCAAGCCGGGAAGCATATACGCGCCGAGCGCGACAGCGAAAGACAATTTGAAAGATGAACCGCCAGGAACGCTTATCCTCTCTTATCGCCAAGTCGAGGGTCGGCCCGATATGGAGTTGCGCATCGAGCACAACCTCCCGACGTCACTGAAATATGATGCCCAGATGGACCGTCTTGGACAAAGAGGCAGTACGGGCTTGCAATCGACATCCACTTGTCCCGTCCAATCACTCATCACAGGATTGGAAACGTGGCCTTATCCGATTGGCGTAATCACGCTTACCAATTTTCGCAGCATCGACATGAGCAACGGCTTTTCCTGCAACTGATCGCATTCAGCCGATACCGCGACCCAGCAGCAGAATGAACGCCATCGCACTGAGCGCGCCTGCGATGCTCCAAGCGACGCTTGCCGGGAGCAGCGCGGTCCGACCAGGCGTTACGCGGCGCAAACTCTGCTGGAGGTCCGGCAGGCGGACGAGGCCGAACGCGCCGCCGAAAGCCGACGCGGCCGCAAGCTCCAATCCGGCCGCTGGCGGCAAGGTGCGGTTGAGCGCGCCACCGGCCAACGCTATCATACCCGCCGCGATATAGGGAACGACGGTCAGCCGTTTCAGCCGCACGATATCGCTGCCTGCCGTGCGTCGCAGTTCATACGCGCACAGCCACATCGAACCGTAGTAGAGTCCGCCGCCGAACATCCCGAGCAGCACGCGCCACAGAAGCGGCGGTGTAAGGCCCGCGATCACGATCGCCGCGTCGCCAAAGCCGGTGATCGCGCTCAGCACTAAATAGCCGGACGCCACGAGCAGATCGAACACCATGGTCAACCACAACAGGTGGCGCAGTGTGCCGAACCGCTCCGGCACAAGGCGCAGCAAGCCCCACGCCACCATCCCGCCGAGAAATTGCACGCCCGGCCCCGCCGCTTCGATCCCCACCGGCTGGATGCTGCACGCTTCACCCCATGCCGACAGTCGCGTCGTGTGGCCACCGGCGAACGCACAGACACCACCATGCCCGATCAACTCATGCGTCAGCATCGACGCGCCATAAGCCAGCACGCCCAATGCCGCCAGCACGGCGATGTTGTCGACGGCACTCCGTGCCGGTTGCCCCACCGCGACTGTTCCGCCCATCCTCGCGCCTCCCATGTTTGTATCATGGGTAAGATGCAGTGCGCAGCGCCTGCGGATGCAGTGCATCCCGCGAAATTTGCGCGACTCCAAACCCGCCGCGCTTTGCCTATATAAGGTCCCGCTATGAGCAAACCCAACTCCGATACCCGCTGGCGTTCCACCACCATCCTGTCCGTCCGCAAGGGCGGTAGAGTCGTGGTTGCGGGCGACGGCCAGGTGACAGCGGGCGCTACGGTGATGAAATCCAATGCCCGCAAGGTGCGGCGGATCGGCAAAGGCGATGTGCTGGTCGGCTTTGCGGGCGCCACGGCCGACGCGTTCGCGCTCAGCGAACGGCTGGAAGCCAAGATCGAACAACATCCCGGCAATCTCGCGCGCGCCTGCGTGGAACTGGCGAAAGATTGGCGCACCGACCGCTATCTGCGCCGGCTCGAGGCCATGATGGCGGTGGCCGATGCCAGGACCTCGCTCATACTGTCCGGTACCGGCGATGTGGTCGAACCGGAAGATGCGCTGATCGGCATCGGTTCCGGCGGTCCCTATGCGCTCGCCGCGGCGCGGGCGCTGCTCGAACTCGATCTGTCCGCCGAAGAGATCGCAAGCCGGGCGATGAAAATTGCCGCCGATCTCTGCATCTACACCAATCCGAACATCGTCATCGAAAGTCTTGACACGGAATGAACACCTTCTTCACCCCGCGCGAAATCGTTTCCGAACTCGACCGCTATATCGTGGGCCAGCATGACGCCAAGCGCGCGGTGGCGATCGCTTTGCGCAACCGCTGGCGCCGCCAGCAGCTCGATCCGGCGTTGCGCGAGGAAGTGCTGCCCAAGAACATCCTGATGATCGGCCCGACCGGCGTCGGCAAGACGGAGATCGCCCGCCGCCTCGCCAAGCTCGCGCAGGCGCCGTTCGTGAAGGTGGAAGCGACCAAGTTCACTGAAGTCGGTTATGTCGGGCGCGACGTCGAACAGATCGTACGCGATCTTCTGGAGGTCGGCATCGCTTTGGTGCGCGACAAGCGCCGCCGCGAGGTCGAAGCGAAAGCGGAAGACCGTGCCGAGGAGCGCATCCTGGACGCGCTGGTCGGCAAATCCGGCGCCGCGACGCGCGAAGCGTTCCGCAAATCGCTGCGCGCCGGCGAACTGAACGAAAAGGAAGTCGAGCTCGAGATGAAGGACGCGGGCGGCATGCCGGCGTTCGAGATTCCCGGCATGCCCAATGCCCAGATATCGATGCTCAACCTCTCCGACATGCTGGGCAAAGCGTTCGGCGGGGCGCAGAAAACGCGGCGGATGAAGGTGAGCGACGCGCACGCACCGCTGGTCGCGGAAGAAGCCGACAAGCTGCTCGACAACGATGCGATCCTGCGCGAGGCGATCGAGACGGTGGAGAATCACGGCATCGTCTTCCTCGACGAGATCGACAAGATCTGCGCGCGCAGCGAGATGCGCGGCGGCGGCGATGTCAGCCGTGAAGGGGTGCAGCGCGATCTGCTGCCGCTGATCGAAGGCACCACGGTCGCAACCAAACACGGCCAGGTGAAAACCGACCACATTCTCTTCATCGCCTCAGGCGCATTCCACACCGCAAAGCCGTCCGACCTGCTGCCCGAGCTGCAGGGCCGCTTGCCGATCCGGGTGGAGTTGAAGGCGCTGACGCGTGAGGATTTCCGCCGCATCCTCACCGAACCGGAAGCGAGCCTCATCAAGCAGTATGTGGCGCTTCTGAACACGGAAGGTGTGGCGCTCGATTTCACCGAAGACGGCATCGCCGAAATCGCCGATCTTGCGGCGCAGGTGAATGCGAGCGTCGAGAACATCGGCGCGCGCCGCCTGCAGACGATCATGGAGCGCGTGGTCGACGAGATCAGCTTCGCTGCCAGCGAACGCACCGGCGACAAACTCACGATCGACATGGCCTATGTGAAGGCGCGGGTGGAAGACCTGGCGAAGGACCAGGACCTGTCGCGGTTCATTTTGTAGGAGTGTGGTGTAGGCTGCCGCGATGAGCCTTGCCAAAAAACTCGCGTCGGTGAAAGCCTGTATCGAGAGCCAGCCGGGCGCGGTCGGGTCGCCGCTGGCGACGGCGTCCGCGCCGGGTGTGACGCTTTACAAGGTGAAGGACAAGATGTTCGCGATCCTGACGGTGCATCGCATCACTGCCGTCAGCCTGAAATGCGACCCTCATCTGGTGGAGATTCTGCGCGCGAAATATGACGGTGTCGGCCACCGCGGTCACCTCGACCGCCGCTTCTGGATCAGCGTGAATCTCGACGCCGATGTGCCGGTGAAGGAGATCAACCGGCTGGTCGCGCATTCCTACGGGCAGGTCACAGCCAAGCTTACGCGCAAACAGAAGGCGGAGCTGGCGGCGTTGTGAATCTCATCCCGCGCCCGGCCGCAGCGGCATCCGCCGGTGAAAGGTGCAGCCATCGTATCCTCCTCATTTGTCCCATGCTGCCAACGTGGCCCAGAGCGAGCCCCGCAGGCTTATGCCGCCCGGATCGCCAGTAAGCAGGTCCTCGATTTGGCTCCAGTAGAATGCTGTCCAGCGCTCCGCGAAGCTCTCGAAGCGTTCTCCCTTCTGCGGCCTTGGCGCCTCAACCACCATCGGAACCAGCCGCCGGCCCTGGACGACGATATTGAACCAGGCACAAAAGCAGCCCGTCTCGAACGCAAGCAGAGCCGTTCCGTTGGCCATTTTCATCGACTTGCCGGTGAGCTCGCCGAATTGTTCCCGGTTTCCCTTCCGGCCGTCCGGCGCCGTCAGCACAGATTTTCCGCCGAGCAGCAGGCGCATGGCGGCGAACAGCGCGGCGCGCGAATCTCTCGTCGAGATCGACTGCTCCGAAGAGGTTTCGGCATTTTCGAGCGTTGCCCGATTCTCGAACACCTCGTTGAACAGCTTGCGGTTCAATCCGGTCATGGCGCCATGAAACGTCACCAGCAACACGCCCTTCGACTGGTCGATCGCGCCGAACGCGGCCGCGCGGGCCTGCGCATCGATCAGATCGCCGTACCGCATGGTCCGCTTCGCGTTCACACAAGCAGGGCGGTCCCAGGTTATGTGGCCGACGCAGCATGCGGTTTTGACACGCCGTTCCCATTCGGCGCGCGGAAGGCTTGTGTCCCTGCGGTGCCGATAGAGATGATCGAGAAGCGCCGGATCGAGATCGAGGCGGTCGGCAAGTTTCTCGGCCGCGTCGAAGACATCGTCGGGCTGTGCAAGTCGAACACCATGATATTTCAGTTCCTCGACGGCGTCGCGGTCCGCAGGCCGGAAGGCCGCCGTCTTGTCGTTCGATCCGAACCGGAGTGGGTGCGTGTCAGACCGCTGCCGCACAAGAGCAAAGAGCTTCTCAACCTTTTCCTCGTTGCCCGCTTTGTGGCCGATTTCCATGGCCCCGGCGACGAGGGACAGACGGCTCAGCGCATCTGCATGGCCGTGAAGGAAAAGCCGGAACAGCAGATCCAGCCGTCCGGCCTCCGCCGCTTGCTTCTGAAGCATCGGCAGCCGGGTCTCCAGCCATATCGGTGATAACGTGGCCAGTTCGTCGAACGACACGCGCGCCTGGGTCAGATTCCCCTTCGCGATTTCTCTTGCCAGCCGGCGCGTCACGTCTCTCAAGTCCTGCAACGGCTGTGCCGCATTTTGCGCCAGCGTCGCGCGTTCCGCGACGAGCGCGCTGCGTTCGGATTCGAGCAGCCGCACCTGTTCACCATCGTACGCCGCGCGTTTCTCGAACCTTGCGGTTTTGGCGGCCGATTTCGTTTGCGTCCGCAGCGCTGCCAGTTCCTGCTCGAAAAACGCGATTTCGCGCTGGATTTGCGCTAGCCGCAATTGGACGGCGATATCGCGCTGCTGGATTTCCGGCGGATCGCCGGCGCCGGGATCAGCACTCGAAGTGAGGTCGTCTTCCATCGCTATCCCGCTACGTGTTCGCCTTTCGATCTGCAAGCCCGCAACCGACGGCCAGGGGCAAATGAGCAAACTGCCGGAGATTTGGCATCCGCCGCAAACCCGTTAAACTCCTCCAGCGATCAAACAAAACGGTCGCGGACTTGGGATATTGCTTTGTTTCGGGTCGACAGGCCAAACACCTTCCACTAGGGCAAAAAGGGCAACTGATGATGGCCTCGAATCCGGCAGTATCGGGAGCAGCGCAGCTGTATCTGGATCTCCTGAAGCGGTCGCTGACAAACACCATCTTCGCGATCGAGCCCGACGCCGAGGGCGATACCTTGCGCTATGTCGGCGCCGCGATCTCGCATTACCAGCAGAGTTCCGCCGTTTCCATGCTCCCCCTGGCGCGCATGGACAATCTGCAAAACTGCATCACTGACGTGATAGCCGACAACATTCCCGGCGATTTCATCGAGACGGGCGTCTGGCGCGGCGGAGCGACCATTTTCATGCGCGCGGTCCTCAAGGTTCTGAATGTCACGGACCGGACGGTATGGTGTGCGGACTCCTTCGAGGGACTACCCGAGCCGGACCCGGAAAAATTCCCGCTCGAAGCGAAGTCGTTCAAGAGCGCAGCCATGACCAAGTACTACAATCACCTCGCTGTCAGTCTTGAAGAGGTGCAGCGCAACTTCGCCGCCTACGGACTGCTCGACGACAAGGTCCGCTTCTTGAAGGGCTGGTTCAAGGACACGTTGCCGGGCGCGCCGTTCGAAACGCTCGCGATCATGCGGCTCGACGGCGATTATTACGAATCGACCCGTGACGCGCTCACGAACCTCTACGACAAACTGTCGGTCGGAGGGTACGTGATCATCGATGATTACGGCGAGGACAATTGGACCTACTGCCGCAAAGCAGTCGAGGAATTTCGCGAACAGCGGGGGATCACCGATCCTCTGGTTCGCGTCGACAAGCCCTGCTCTTTCTGGCGCAAAACGCGCTGAGAATCGCCCCAAAGGAAGGACCGGTTATGACCCGTTCGGAGATTCTTCAGAAGATCACCGAAATTCTCTCAGATGTGCTGGACGAGCCCGATCTGAAGCTCACCGAAGCGTCAGTCAGCGACGACGTTCCCGATTGGGACAGCATCAATCACGTCAAGCTTATCATCGGACTCGAGAACGATCTCAAGATCCGGTTCGAGCCGGAGGAAATCACAGGGCTCGCAACGGTCGGCGATCTCATCGATCTGATCCAGAAGAAACTCTAAGCGGCCGCGTACAGTGCCTGCCTCGATCACAACATTGCCGTGGCTTCCCGCACCGCCGGAGGACTTCGCGAGCCGCTGCCGTGCACTGACCGCGCAGTCGGCCAATCGAGCCGCCGGCATTGCGTTCCTTGCCGGTTTCGGCCTCTCGGCCCAGCAGTCGCTGTCGTTGTCGCGCGCGATCAAGCGCGTGCAGGGTGAAGATCTCGCGCCGTTTGCACGTTTCCGGCTCGGCGTGCTGGCAAGCGCGACCTTCGATCTTGTCATCGACTGCATTCCGGCTGCCGCGGCCCGCCATGGCGTGGTGGCCGAGCTTTTGTCCGCGCCGTACGACCAGGTCATGCAACAGGCGCTCGACGCGGAATCGGAGATCAACCAGGCGCGCCTGGATGCGGTGCTGGTGGCGGTGGATCACCGCTGGTTGAAGCTTGATCGGGCGCTGCTCGGGGGCAGCCGCGACGAACGCGTCGCCGACGCTCTCGAGCGCCTGGGCACGGTCGTCGACAGCCTGCGCCAGCACGGCGATTCAACCGCCATTCTGCAGACCGTGGCCGCGCCGCCGCAATCGCTGTTCGGCAGTTATGACCGGCGCATGCGCGGCAGCATGCGCGCCATGATCGACGATCTGAACCGCGGTATCGTCGCGCTGGCGGAGGAAACCGGAAGCTATCTGTTCGATGTGGCGGCACTTGCAGAGCGCATCGGCACCGATCTCTGGTTCGATCCCGCGCACTGGGTTTCTTACAAGCTTCCGTTCTCGGCCGAATGTTTCCCTGTCTACGCTGAAATGCTCGGCCGGCTGCTCGGCGCCATCCGCGGCAAAGCGCGCAAATGTCTCGTCCTCGACCTCGACAATACGGTTTGGGGCGGGGTGATCGGCGACGATGGCCTGGAAGGCATCAAGCTTGGTGAGGGCAGCGCACGAGGCGAGTCGTTCCTGTCCGTGCAGCACTGCGCGCTCGCGCTGCGCGAACGCGGCATAATGCTGGCGGTGTGTTCGAAGAACAATGACGACGTCGCGCGGCGGCCGTTTCGTGATCACACGGAAATGGTGCTCAAGGAAAATCATATTGCGGTGTTCCAGGCGAACTGGACGGACAAACCGGCCAATCTCGAAGCCATTGCGCGTACCCTGAACATCGGCCTCGATGCGCTGGTCATGCTCGACGACAACCCGGCGGAGCGCGCACAGATCCGCGCCGCGCTGCCGATGGTGGCGGTGCCGGAACTCCCGAACGATCCCAGCCAGTATACCTGGTATCTGATGACGGCAGGTTACTTCGAAGCGGTTTCCTACTCCGCCGAAGACAGCGCCCGAGCCGATTCCTACGCCTCCGATGCGCAGCGCGCCGAGGTTCGTGCCACTTCGCGCGACCTCGGAGACTATCTCGCATCGCTCGAGATGATGATCCGTTTCCAGCCGTTCGACGGGAATGGACGCGGCCGCATCACGCAGCTCATCAACAAGACCAACCAGTTCAATCTCACCACAAAGCGCTACAAGGAAGCCGACGTTGCGGCGATGGAGCAGTCGGATTCGGTATTCACCCTGCAGGTCCGGCTGGAAGACAAATTCGGCGATCTCGGCATGATCGGTGTCGTGATCTGCCGCTCGATCGGCGACGGTGACGTCTGGGACATCGACACCTGGCTGATGAGTTGCCGCGTGCTCGGCCGCCACGTCGAAGAAGCGATGTTGGCAAAGGTCGTTACCGAGGCGAAAGCGCGCAACATCCGGCGGCTGATCGGCCGCTATATTCCGACCGCGAAAAACGCGATGGTCAGCGAACACTATGCCAAGCTCGGTTTCGCGCTGGTCGAGGAATCCGAAGCGGGCCGCCGGTTCGAACTGGCAGTCGACGACTTTGTAGAGCCCCACCTGCCGTTCAAGGCATGCTGAACAGCACGCGGGGGCGCGATCGCTTCACCTTGACCCCGGCGGGAAACCTTGTAAGGAGTGCGCCGCTTAACGTCAGAGGGCAATTCGCGATGGCGCGTTCGGCCTACTTCTTCACCAGCGAGAGCGTTTCTGAAGGTCATCCCGACAAGGTGAGCGACCGGATTTCGGACGAGGTCGTGGACCTGTATTTCCGCGAAGGCGCCAAACATGGTGTCAGCCCGTGGGATATCCGCGTGGCGTGCGAGACGCTCTGCACCACCAATCGCGTGGTGATCGCCGGTGAAACCCGCGGTCCGAAACAGATAACGCCCGACATGATCGAAGCCGTCGCGCGCGCCGCGATCAAGGACATCGGCTACGAGCAGGACGGCTTCCACTGGAAGAACGCGAAAGTCGAGGTGCTGCTGCACGGCCAATCCGCACACATTGCCCAGGGCGTCGATGCGAGCGGGAACAAGGACGAAGGCGCAGGCGATCAGGGAATCATGTTCGGTTATGCCTGCCGCGAAACACCTGCGCTGATGCCGGCCCCGCTGTTCTACAGCCACAAGATTCTCGAACTGCTCGCGGCGGCCCGCCACAACGGTAAGGAACCGAGCCTGCAGCCGGACGCGAAGAGCCAGGTGACGTTGCGTTACGAAAACGGCCAGCCGGTCGAAGCAACGCAGATCGTGCTTTCGACCCAGCACAGCCACGAATCCCAGACAAGCGACGATATCCGCAAGATCGTCGAGCCTTACATCCGCCAGACGCTGCCGGGCGAGTGGATCAACGACAAGACCGCGTGGCACATCAATCCGACCGGCTCGTTCGTGATTGGCGGTCCGGACGGCGATTGCGGCCTTACCGGGCGCAAGATCATCGTGGACACCTATGGCGGCGCGGCCCCGCATGGCGGCGGCGCATTTTCGGGCAAGGATCCGACGAAGGTCGACCGCTCGGCGGCCTACGCTGCGCGCTATCTGGCGAAGAACGTGGTGGCGGCCGGCGTCGCCGATCGCTGCACGATCCAGATCTCCTATGCGATCGGCGTGTCCGATCCGTTGTCGGTTTATGTCGATACCCACGGTACCGGCAAAGTGGACGAGGCGAAGCTGGAGCGGATTCTTCCCGAGATAATGAGTCTGAAGCCGCGCAAGATCCGCGAGAAACTGGAACTCAACCGCCCGATCTACGCCCGCACGTCGTCATATGGCCATTTCGGCCGTACCCCGGACAGCGAAGGCGGCTTCAGCTGGGAAAAGACCGATCTTGCCGACGCCATCAAAAGCGCTCTTTGAACGATCGGCCTAACGAACATCCCGAACGGCGACGGCAGAAACTCTACGGCCGCCGCAAAGGTCCGAAGCTGACGGCGCATCAGTCGGGCTTGCGCGAAATACTTCTGCCCGCGCTCACGCTCGATCTGAAGAGGCTTGCTGATCCGCTGCGCGCATTCGCCGTGCCAGTCGATGACGTCTGGCTGGAGGTTGGCTTCGGCGCCGGCGAACATTTGTTGTGGCAGGCGCAGAACAACCCGAACGTCGGGCTGATCGGCGCGGAGCCGTATGAATCCGGTGTCGCGAAACTTCTCTCTAAAATTTCCTCCCTCTCCCCCACCGGGGGAGAGGGCCAGGGTGAGAGGGTGTCTCAACAGACTCCAACGCTCGAAGATGCGCCGCGACCCCCTCACCTCAATCCTCTCCCCCGGTGGGGGAGAGGTAGCAACATTCGCGTCCACGAAGGCGATGCGCGCGAGATCATTGCCGTGTTGCCGGACGACAGCATTGGCCGCGTGTTTCTGCTGTTTCCCGATCCGTGGCCGAAAACCCGCCATCACAAGCGCCGCTTCCTGCAGACCGATCTGCTGACCGATCTGGCGCGTATCATGAAGGCCGGCGCGGAGTTTCGCTTTGCCTCCGACGACACCGGTTATTTCGAATGGGCGCTGGAGCGGCTGATGGCGCATCCCGATTTCGCCTGGACGGCGCAGAGCGTGACCGACTGGACCGCGCGTCCGGCCGGTTGGCCGCCGACGCGCTATGAGGAGAAGGCGCTGCACGGCCCGCCTGCCTACCTGCGCTTTATCCGTCGTGATAGAATGTCTGCCCGATGAAGGAACCCGGACATTTCGGCCTGTCGGCAGGCGATCTCGGCGTGATCACGATCGCGATCGTCTTCGCGCTCGGCACGCTTTATTTGTTTATCGGTCCTTCGCCCTTTGCGCCGCTGTTCGCACCGCACCCCAAACCGGTGTCGTCCGAGGTCACCATCGATCTCAAGACATGGAAGGCGCCACCGCACAGTCCCTAGCGCCAAGGCTTGATATTCCGCCTCTTCGCGCGTACATAGCGGCCATCCCAGACAACAGAATATCGTTGTGTGGCGGTTCGTAAGAGCCGCCGCGGCCGAGAGCCTTTGGGTCATAGACGACAAGGAATGTTGCCATAATCAGTGCGCTTGCCCATCTGGAACCGATCCTTACCCCGGCCATCGAGGCCGCCGGGTTCCGCCTGGTGCGTCTGCGTCTGATGGGGGGCGAGACCAAGACCTTGCAGATCATGGCGGAACGGCCAGACGGCACCATGGATGTCGAGGGCTGCAGCCAGTTGAGCCACGCCTTGCTGGATTTCCTGGAAGCCGAGGACCCGATCGAGGGCGATTACAACCTTGAGGTTTCCTCGCCCGGGATCGACCGGCCGCTCACCCGGCTGACGGATTTCGCCCGCTGGTCCGGCCATGAGGCCAAGATCGATCTCACGGTTCCGCTCGACGGCCGCAAGCGTTTCCGCGCGACGCTGCTGGGGATCGAGGGCAACGACGTTGTCATCAACGCGCAAGGTCAGCGTGTTCAGTTTCCCTTCCGCCAGGTGGCGGAAGCCAAACTTGTCCTCACCGACAAGCTCATCGCCGAAGACTTGAAGTCGCGCAAATCGAACGCGCAGTAGGAGCGTCGGCGAGAGCCGGAGCGATAAAATTAAAGCGTCGGCGAGAGCCGGAGCGACAAAAAGAAGAAAGTAGGAGCAGAGACATGGCATCCGGTATCGCCGCCAACAGGCTTGAACTTCTGCAGATCGCCGACAGCGTCGCGCGCGACAAGTCGATCGAAAAATCGGTCGTGCTCGCCGCGATGGAAGAAGCGATGCAGCGCGCGGCGAAAGCGCATTACGGAAGCGAGAACGAGATCAAGGTCGAGATCGACGCCAAGACCGGCGAGACTCACGTGTCGCGTTACCTGCACGTCGTCGACCTGGTCGAAAACGACAAGACCGAGATCAGCCTCGCCGATGCGCGCGCCCGCAACCCGGCTGCCCAGGTGGGCGACATCATCGCCGAGACCCTGCCGCCGGTCGATTTCAATCGCATCAATGCGCAGAACGCCAAGCAGGTGATCGTGCAGAAAGTGCGCGACGCCGAACGCGAGCGCCAGTACGAGGAATACAAGGACCGCGTCGGCGAGATCGTGCACGGCATCGTCAAGCGCGCCGAGTTCGGCTCCGTCACCGTCGATCTTGGCCGTGCCGAAGGCGTGGTGCGCCGCGACGAGATGATCCCGCGCGAGAGCTTCCGCACAGGCGATCGCATCCGCGCCTATATCTACGATGTGCGCAAGGAAGCGCGCGGACCGCAGATCTTCCTGTCGCGCTCGCATCCCCAGTTCATGGTGCGCCTGTTTGCGCAGGAAGTGCCGGAAATTTACGACGGCATCATCGAAATCCGCGCCGTGGCGCGCGATCCCGGCAGCCGCGCGAAGATTGCGGTGATCAGCAAGGATTCGAGCATCGACCCGGTCGGCGCCTGCGTCGGCATGCGCGGCGTGCGCGTGCAGGCGGTTGTGCAGGAGCTGCAAGGCGAGCGGATCGACATCATTCCGTGGAACAACGAAGCCGCGACCTTCATCGTCAACGCGCTGGCGCCGGCGGAAGTGACCAAGGTCGTGCTCGACGAGGACACCCACCGCGTCGAAGTGGTGGTTCCGGACGAGCAGCTTTCGCTCGGCATCGGCCGCCGCGGTCAGAATGTGCGGCTCGCATCGCAACTCACCGGCTGGCAGATCGATATCCTGACCGAACAGGAAGAATCCGAACGCCGCCAGAAGGAGTTTGCCGAACGCACCGCGCTCTACATGGAGGCGATGGATGTGGACGAGACTGTCGCCCAGCTGCTCGCCTCCGAGGGTTTTGCAACCGTCGAAGACGTGGCCTATGTGCCGCTGAACGAGCTCGCCTCGATCGAAGGGTTCGACGAGGAGACTGCGCAGGAACTGCAAACGCGCGCGCAAGAATATCTCGAAGCGAAGAACAAGGAGCTCGACGACAAGCGCCGCGAGCTCGGTGTCGACGACGATGTGATGGACGTGGACGGCGTAACCCCAGCCATGGCGGTTTCGCTCGGCGAACATGACGTCAAGACGCTGGAGGATCTCGCCGGCTGCGCCACCGATGACCTGCTCGGCTATTACGAACAGGGCAAGGATAAGGAACGTGTCCGTATCCCCGGCGCTCTCGAAGGCTTCAATCTGACCTCCGAAGACACCAACGCCATCATCATGAAGGCGCGCGTGAAGGCCGGCTGGGTCAGTGAGGAAGACCTCGCCCAACCGGTTGAGGAAGAAGAGGCGGAAGGAGAAGCGACCGCTTGACGGAAGCGCCTGCTATCACCGCCAGCGAATTGCGTGAGGGCGACGGCCATCGCCAGCGTGAGCGCCGCTGCATCGCGACCGGCACGGTATGCGGCGATGCGCAGCTGATCCGTTTCGTCCTGTCGCCGGACGGTGAGGTGGTTCCCGATGTTGCCGCCAAGCTTCCCGGCCGTGGCATGTGGGTCGGTGCGGATGCGAAATCGCTTGCAGCGGCGATCGCGAAAAATGCCTTCGCCAAATCGGCAAAAGCGCCGGCGAAGGTCCCGGCGGGCCTTGCCGATATGGTCGTACGCCAGCTTGTGGTGCGGATGCAGGGCGATCTCGGCATGGCGCGCAAATCGGGCGGCATCGTGCTTGGTTTCGATAGCGTAATGCGCGCTTTCAACACCAGGATGCCACCGCTCCTGCTGATGGAGGCATCGGACGGCGCGGACGACGGACGCCGCAAGCTCACCGGCGCCGCGCGCGCGATGGGCCTCGAAGTCGTCGTGATTGCTCCGCTCACGGCTGCGGAAATGAGCTTGGCCCTGGGCCGGGAGAATGTGATACATGCGGCCCTCAAACCGGGGCCGCTTGCGGAACGGCTGATCGTGGACGCCGGACGCCTCGCGGGTTTCCGGCCGGAAAGAAAACCATCGGCGGGTTCGAATCCCGCCCCGGATGAAAGTGTCGAATGACCGATAGCAATGATACATCGCGCCCGGCGCGGGCCCCGCTGTCACTGAAAAAGACGGAGACCTCCACCGTCAAGCAGAGCTTCTCGCACGGCCGCACCAAGGCGGTTGTGGTGGAGAAAAAGCGCACCGCACGCGTAGGCGGCGATGCGCCTGCCGCGAAGCCCGCCCCCCGGGCGGAGACGAAGGTCGCGCCGGTCGTCGAAGCGCCCGCGACTGTCCGCGAGGCCGCACCGCGTCCCGGCGTCGTGCTGCGCCAGCTGACCGAAGAAGAAAAGGCCCGCCGCGGCGCCGCGCTCGCCGATGCCCGCGTCTACGAGGAAGAAGCCCGCAAGCGTGCTGAAGACGAAGCGCGCGCCCGCGCGGCGGAAGAAGAGCGCCTGCGCATCGAACGCGCCGCCTCAGAGAAGCGTAAGGCGGAAGAAGAAGCCCGCAAGCGCGCCGAAGAGGAAGCGCGCCGCCACGCGGAAGAAGAAGTTACGCGCCGCACGAAAAAGGAAGAGCCAGCCGCGGTAAAATCGACCGTGACCCCGGCCGCCCCCGCCAATGTGCCGCCGCGCAGCGCCCGCCGCCTCGAAGTCGAAGAGGAAGAAGAGACTTCGGCCAAAAAAGGCGTCAAGGCGCCGGTCAAGACGCCTGCCGTCAAGAAGAGCGAAGGCGAACGCCGCCGCGGCAAGCTCACGGTCACGCGCGCGCTGTCGGACGACGACGAGCGTACCCGTTCGGTCGCCTCGTTCCGCCGCCATCTGCAGCGCGCCAAAGGCCAACCGCAGCAGCCGGCCGGTCCCGCCGGTCCGCGCGAAGTCGTGGTGCCGGAGACCATCACCGTCGCCGAACTGGCAAACCGCATGGCGAAGCGTTCGGTCGAGATCATCAAGGTGCTGATGAAGAACGGCCACATGGCGACGGCCAACGACATCATCGACGCCGATACCGCCGAACTGGTGGCGGCCGAGTTCGGCCACACCGTGAAGCGCGTCGCCGAAGCCGACGTGCTCGAGGGCTTGAAGGGCGCCACCGACGACGAAGGCGCGATGACGTCGCGCGCGCCGATCGTGACCGTCATGGGCCATGTCGATCATGGCAAGACCTCGCTGCTCGACGCACTGCGCAAGACCGATGTCGTGTCGGGCGAAGCCGGCGGCATCACCCAGCACATCGGCGCCTATCAGGTGCAGATGAAGAGCGGCCAGAAGATCACCTTCCTCGACACGCCGGGTCATGCCGCGTTCACCGCGATGCGCGGTCGCGGCGCGAAGGTCACCGACCTCGTCATCCTGGTGGTGGCGGCCGACGACGGAGTCATGCCGCAGACGGTGGAAGCCATCGCGCACGCGCGCGCGGCGCACGTTCCGATCATCGTTGCGGTCAACAAGATCGACAAGGGCGACGCCAATCCGACGCGAGTGAAGACCGAACTGCTGCAGCATGAGATCCAGGTCGAAGACATGGGCGGCGAAACCCTCGCCGTCGAAGTCTCCGCGACCAAGGGCACCAACCTCGACAAGCTCGAGGAAGCGGTGCTGCTGCAGGCCGAATTGCTCGATCTGAAAGCCAATCCGGATCGTCCCGCCGAAGGGGCGGTGATCGAAGCCAAGCTCGACAAGGGCCGTGGCGCGATCGCGACCATCCTCGTCCAGCGCGGTACGCTCAAGACCGGCGATATCATCGTTGCGGGCTCCGAATACGGCCGCGTCCGCCTCCTGATAAACGACCGCGGCGAAACGGTGCAGAGCGCCGGTCCGTCGATGCCGGTCGAAGTGCTCGGGTTATCCGGCGTGCCGGAAGCCGGCGACGAACTGGCCGTCGTCGACAGCGAAGCGCGTGCCCGCGAGGTCACCGAATACCGGGCCCGCAAACGCCGGGAATCGCGCCAGGTCACCTCGTCGCGCCAGACGCTGGATCAACTGCTCAAGACTCGTTCCGACGGCGAGAAGCGGTTGCTGCCGCTCGTCATCAAGGCGGACGTGCAGGGCTCGGTCGAAGCGATCGCCGGGGCGCTCGAAAAGGCAGGCTCCGACGAAGTCGGCGTGCAGATCCTGCAGTCCGGTGTCGGTGGCATCACCGAAAGCGACGTCATCCTCGCACAGGCGAGCGGTGCGGCGATCATCGGTTTCAACGTCCGCGCCGCCGGTCCGGTGCGCGACCGCGCCAAGCGCGACGGTGTCGAAATCCGCTACTACAACATCATCTACAACGTCGTGGACGATGTGAAAGCGGTGCTCAGTGGCATGCTGGCGCCGGAGGTCCGCGAGAACTTCCTCGGCAATGCGGAAATCCTGGAGACCTTCACCGTGTCGAAGGTCGGCAAGGTCGCCGGCTGCCGTGTCACCGAGGGCGTCGTGCGCCGCGGCGCCAAGGTGCGCCTGATCCGCGACCAGGTCGTGATCCACGAAGGCGAACTGTCCACCCTCAAGCGCTTCAAGGACGAAGTCCGCGAAGTGCAGACGGGGCAGGAATGCGGCATGGCCTTCGCTGGCTATCAGGATCTCGCCAAGGGCGACGTGATCGAGTGCTACGAGGTCGAGACCATCCAGCGCACGCTGTGACGATCGCCTAACGCCATGTCACGCCGTCACGCATCGAGTCCTGAGGGCCACCATGCGGGTCCGTCGCAGCGTCAGTTGCGCGTGGGCGAAATGCTGCGCCACACGCTGGCCGACATCCTGCGCCAAGGCGACATCCGCGATCCCGATCTTGCCGGCGTCTCGGTGACGGTCACGCAAGTGAAGCCGTCGCCGGACATGCGCCACGCGACCGCGTTCGTCGAACCGCTCGGCGGCAAGAACGCGAAGACCGTGGTAGCCGCGCTCAACCGCCACGCCCGCTTCCTGCGTGGTGAGATGGGGCGGCGCATCGACCTCAAGTTCACGCCCGATCTGCGCTTTCTCGAAGACGAGTCGTTCACGGAAGCCGAGAAGATCGAGACGCTGCTGAAATCCGCCAAGGTGCAGGAAGACCTTGCAAAGCCGGATAGTTCTTCGGACGGGGACGGCGGCGATGGGGCGTAGGAAGAAGGGCGCACCGGTCCATGGCTGGGTGATCGTCGACAAACCGGAAGGCATTACCTCCACCCAAGTCGTCGGGATCGTGAAGCGGGTGTTCGACGCCCAGAAGGCCGGCCATGCCGGTACCCTCGATCCGATGGCAACCGGCGTTCTCGCTGTGGCGCTGGGTGAGGCCACCAAGACCGTCCCGTATGCGATGGATGCGGAGAAGACCTACCGCTTCACCGCCTGCTGGGGCGAAGGCCGCGACAGTGACGACACAGAGGGCCGGATCACCGCCACGTCAGCCAAACGACCCTCGAAAACCGAAATCGAAGCGGCCATTCCCCGTTTCGTAGGCGAAATTATCCAAGTTCCACCAGCCTATTCCGCGATAAAGGTGCAGGGCGAGCGGGCCTATGACCTCGCCCGCGACGGCGAACAGGTCGATCTTGCGCCCAGAAGCATCGAAATCCACGAGGCACGGCTGGTCGAAATGCCCGATCCGGATCATGCCGTGTTCGAAATGCATTGCGGCAAAGGGGCTTACGTCCGGGCCTGGGTCCGCGATCTGGCGCTGGCACTGGGCACGGTGGGCCACGTTTCGCAGCTCCGGCGGACCTCGGTCGGAAGTTTCTCGGCGGAGGCCGCAATTCCGCTGGCCACCCTACAGGGTTTTATGCATAGTCCCGCCGCTTTTGAGCACCTGTTGCCCATTTCGACCGCGCTGGACGGCATCCCGGCGCTCGCCGTTACCGGGCAAGATGCGGTTCGCCTGCGCTGCGGCAATCCGATTCTGGTTCGTGCACCCCACTTCGCACGGCTGTCGGACGAAGCAGAGGGCGACGATCTACAGGGACTCACGGTCTATCTCTCCACAAGTGAGGGCGAGCCGGTCGCACTGGCAGAGCTCATGTCTGGAGAGTTCAGACCTTTCCGTGTTTTCAACTTTGGGACCTGATGACCGATCATGACGATCACCACTGAACGAAAAAAAGAAGTAATCGAAACGCACGCCACGACCGCCAACGACACCGGCTCGCCGGAAGTCCAGGTGGCCATCCTGTCGGAGCGCATCGCCAATCTGACTGAGCACTTCAAGACGCATTCGAAGGACAACCACTCGCGCCGCGGCCTCATCAAGATGGTCTCGACGCGCCGCCGGCTCCTCGACTACGTGAAGTCCGTCGATCAGAAGCGCTACGAAGCGCTGATCGCGAAACTGGGCCTGCGCCGCTGATCGCGTCGCCTGCCAGACAATCCGAAAACCGCAAGACGCGTGGGTGCGAATGGTCGCGCCCGCGCAACATCCGTTTGTCCGGGAGAGATAAGAGACTCGCCGCAAACACGCCTGAAGCAATCCGGCTTCAGGGAATGAAGGAATAATAAGAATGTTCAACACACAAAAAGAATCGTTCGAATGGGGCGGTCGCACGCTGACCCTCGAAACCGGCAAGGTCGCGCGTCAGGCCGACGGTGCCGTGCTCGCCACCTATGGCGAGACTGTCGTGCTCGCGTCCGTCGTCAGCGAGCATCAGCCGCGCGAGGGCCGGGATTTCTTCCCGCTCACCGTGAACTATCAGGAACGTTACTACGCCGCCGGCAAGATTCCGGGCGGCTATTTCAAGCGCGAGCGCGCGCCGACGGAGCGTGAGACGCTGATCTCGCGTCTGACCGACCGTCCGATCCGTCCGCTGTTCGCCGAAGGTTACAAGAACGAGACCCAGGTCGTGGTGCAGGTCCTGTCGCACGACATGGAAAACGATCCCGATGTGATCGGCATGGTCGCGGCGTCTGCTGCGCTCACCATTTCCGGCGTGCCGTTCATGGGTCCGCTCGGCGCCGCCCGGGTCGGCTATTTCGACGGCGAGTACAAGCTGAACCCACCGATCGACGAAATGCCGAACTCCAAGCTCGACCTCGTCGTCGCCGGTACGCGCGATGCCGTGCTCATGGTGGAATCCGAAGCACAGGAATTGTCCGAGCAGGTGATGCTCGGCGCCGTGATGTTCGGTCACCGTGAGCTCCAGAAGGCGATCGAAGCGATCATCCGGCTGGCCGAGAAGGCCGCGAAGGATCCGCGTCCGCTGCCGGAAGACATCCACGCGCCGCTGCGCGAGAAGCTGAAGGCACAAGCCTCCGGCGAACTCGCCCCGGCCTTCCAGATCAGGCAGAAGCACGAGCGCCGCGACGCGATCGCCGCTATCCGCAAGAAGTACGCGGCCGACTATGTCGGGGAAGGCGAGGGCAAAGTCGCCGCCAATGTGTTCTCCGATCTGATGCACGACGTCGAGGCGCATGTGATGCGCAACGCCGTGCTCGACACCAAGACGCGCATCGACGGCCGCGATCTCGTCACCGTTCGGCCGATCACCGCGGAAGTCGGCATCCTGCCGCGCACCCATGGTTCGGCGCTGTTCACCCGCGGCGAGACGCAGGCGCTGGTCATCGTCACGCTCGGCACCGCGGAAGACGAGCAGTTCCAGGATCAGCTCGAAGGCACGATCAAGCAGAACTTCATGCTCCACTACAACATGCCGCCCTACGCCGTCGGCGAGACGGGCCGCATGGGTGCGCCGGGCCGCCGCGAAGTCGGTCACGGCAAGCTGGCATGGCGGGCGCTCCACCCGATGCTGCCGGGAAAGGATCAGTTCCCCTATACGGTGCGCGTCGTGTCGGAAATCACCGAGTCGAACGGCTCGTCCTCGATGGCGTCGGTCTGCGGCGCCAGCCTCTCGCTGATGGACGCCGGCGTGCCGCTCAAGAAGCCGACCGCGGGCATTGCAATGGGCCTCATCCTCGAAGGCGAGCGCTTCGCGGTCCTCTCGGACATCCTGGGCGACGAAGATCACCTGGGCGACATGGACTTCAAGGTCGCCGGCACGGAAGAGGGCATCACCGCTCTTCAGATGGACATCAAGATCGCGGGCATTACCGAAGAGATCATGCGCGTCGCGCTCGATCAGGCGAAGGGTGGCCGCATCCACATCCTGGGCGAGATGAGCAAGGCGCTCGATCACGCGCGGTCCGAGCTCGGCGAGCACGCGCCGCGCATCGAGCAGATCAAGATACCGACCGATAAGATCCGCGAAGTGATCGGCACCGGCGGCAAGGTGATCCGCGAGATCGTCGAAAAGACCGGCGCCAAGATCAACATCGAAGACGACGGCACGGTGAAGATCGCGTCGGCCGACGGCGAGTCGATCAAGGCGGCGCTGAAGTGGATCCGCGGCATCACGGCGGAGCCGGAAGTCGGCGAAATCTACGACGGCAAGATCGTCAAGGTGATGGACTTCGGCGCCTTCGTGAATTTCTTCGGTCCCAAAGACGGCCTCGTCCACGTCTCGGAACTGGCGCCGCAGCGCGTCAACAAGCCGAGCGACGTGGTGAAGGAAGGCCAGGCCGTGAAGGTGAAGCTGCTAGGCTTCGACGATCGCGGCAAAGTGCGGCTCTCGATGAAGCAGGTCGACCAGACCACCGGCGAAGACCTGTCGAAGAAACCGAAAACGGACGCGCCAGCCGCCGAATAGTGGCTGCTGAGCTCTGAACAGAGAGGCCGTTCGCGACCGACGTTGCGGGCGGCCTTTTGTTTTCGTCCTGTGGGAAAATGGGCGGGAAAGCGTCGTGTCGCTCTCTCGTCCGCCGGAAACCATATCTGCAAACAACGTGGTTAACGCGCATTAGCCATTCTTGTCTGCGCCTCGCGCGGTCACTACGTTCGCAAGCGTCCAAAGGCACAGCGCATGAGAGCGTTCCGGGAAACCCTGTTTGTCGTGTTGCGGTTGATCAGCCTGGTGCTGATCGCCTTCGCGCTGATGCTGCTCGGTGCCGATCTCGTCAGCACGCTCGAAAAGGGCGGCGAGATCACGGTGCGCTCGCTCGCCGATGTGTGGGCGCTGTTCGACCGCGCGGTGCTGATGGCGTTCCGCGCTTGGATGAGCCGAAGCCTGCCGTCGGTCCTGGTAAGCTTCGCGGAAGCGGTGCTACGCCTGCCCGGCTGGGGCTTCTTCGGCGTGATCGGCGTGATCATCGCCTTTTTGAGCGGCCGCCATCATCCCGAAGCGAAGTGATCAGCGTGTCGCGCCCGGCGTCCACAACACGTCGCGGGCGCCTTTGTCGTTGGCATAACGACTCGCAACGAACAGGAAATCGGATAGCCGGTTCACATATTTGATCGCTGCCGGGTTGATCGGTTCGCTGCTGTGCAGTTCCGTCATCAGCCGCTCGGCGCGGCGCACGATGGTGCGCGCCAGATGCAGATGGGCGGCGGCCGGCGTGCCGCCCGGCAGCACGAAAGAGGTGAGCGGCGCCAATTCCGCATTCATCGTATCGATCTCGGCTTCCAGCCGTTCGACCTGGCTGTCGAGGATGCGGAGGCGATTGGCCGTGCGCTTCGTCGTCTCCGGCACGGTCAAGTCTGCGCCGACATCGAACAGATCGTTCTGGATGCGCGCCAGCATCGCGTCGAGCTCGCCGTCGGTATGCAGCCGTGCGATGCCGATGGCGGCGTTGGCTTCATCGGTCGTGCCATAGGCGGAAATCCGCAACGCATGCTTTGGCAGCCGCGTTCCGTCGCCCAGTGCCGTCTCCCCGGCATCGCCGGTCTTCGTATAGATGCGATTCAGTGTGACCATGCGCGATTATAACAGATTGCCGGCGCAGTGGGCTCCCGCGCCTCACTCTGTGACTGGCCGATAGCCGCTCGGTGCGCGCTGGCTGAGGGCCAGGCTATTGCCGTCGGGATCGGTGAAGAACGCCATGTAGAGATCGAACGCCGGCTGGCGCGTGATCGGATGCACCGGATGGCTGAACGCGACGCCGCGGCTTTTCAGTTCGCGATAGGCGAGCCCGATATCGGCGCAATCGAAATAGAACGTCGCACCGCCGAACACCGCGCCATCCTGTGCCTTCTCCAGTAGCAGGCTCATCCCGCCGCAATCGAAGAACACCATGTGCGGTTGCGATCGGAAGATTTTCTGCAGACCCAGCATTTGGCCGTAGAAATGCTCTGCTGGATCTACGTCTCTCACATTGAACGCGACCTGGTTGATCCGTCCAAATCCCAGCTGCACCATTGCTCAAATCCCCCAACAAACGATGGGACCATAAAAGCGCGGCGATGTTGTCAACGACAAGCCCGGGTCAAAAAACGAAGCACGTGTCGAAGTATTGGAGCCGCTTTAACCAACATGTACTTCGCGTTATATTTGCGACCTTCCCATCTAAGGGGATTCGTTTGCCCAGAGTCGAGTTTCAACCACCTGCGGGCGAGCCGCCGCTGCTGGCCGAAATGCGCGGCTACTGGATGCGCAAGCGCAACGACCATGGCTTTCCCGGCCGCAAAGATATCGTGCCGTCGGATATCAAGAAATGGCTGCCGCAAATCCTGCTGGCCGAACCCGTGAATGGCGGCGGGGATTTCCGCTACCGGCTGGTGGGTTCGAAGCTCCGCGAGTCGTTTCCGTCAGAGCCGACCGGAAAACTGATGAGCGACGTCCTCGCGCCGTTCGGCGAAGAGACGGTCAAGAAAACCGTCGAAGTCTATGGCAGCATTCTAACGCTGCGCGAACCCTTGCGCATCAGGGGCGACGGCGCATGGTATGGACGAACGTCGAGATATTTCGAGGCGCTTCTGACGCCGCTGTCCGACGACGGCCATGCGATCAACATGATCTTCGGCACCTTCGATTTCCTGTGGGACCACACCTACGCGCTGGAGCATTATCGGGCGATCGACCAACAGGTTTACACCACCGCGGTCTCGGTGCTGAAATAGCGCGATCCCACAAAGCCACGAAATACACCGAACAAACTGCCCCAGTTGCAGGCCCGCCGCCGGTGGTTAAAATCCGCGCCCTCCCTATATGTGAGTCCCGCCATGCCGGTCGAAGTGCCTGAAATCATTGAAGTCGACGACACCCGCGTCGCATGCGACGGCGGTGGCGGCGCGCTGGGCCATCCCAAGGTCTATCTGGAGATGGGCGACGAGACTTTTGTCGAGTGCCCTTATTGCGACCGCCGCTTTGTGCTGCGGGCGGGAGCACACACGCATTGAGCAAGGCCGCTGGAACGCGCTCGATCAAAAAAGGCGATCATCTCTACCTCGTCGATGGATCGGGCTATCTGTTCCGCGCCTATCACGCGTTGCCGCCTTTGACACGCAAGTCCGACGGCCTGCCGACCGGCGCGGTCAGCGGCTACTGCAACATGATGTGGAAACTGCTGGAGGACATGAAGGGCTGGGAAGCCCCGACCCACCTCGCGGTCGTGTTCGACAAGAGCGAGGTCACGTTTCGCAATGATATCTACCCGCAGTACAAGGCGCACCGTCCACCTGCGCCGGAAGACCTGTTTCCACAATTTCCGCTGGTACGCGAGGCGACCCGTGCATTCGGCGTCGCCTGCGTCGAAGAAGGTGGGTTCGAGGCCGACGACCTGATCGCCACTTATGCCCGCCAGGCGCGCGAAGCTGGAGCGCGCGTCACGATCGTCTCCTCCGACAAGGACCTGATGCAGCTTGTCGAGGACGGCAAGGTCCAGCTTCTCGACACCATGAAGAACAAGCGCATCGGCGAAGCCGAAGTGCTGGAGAAATTCGGCGTCACGCCGGACAAAGTGGTGGAAGTGCAGGCGCTCGCCGGCGACAGCGTCGATAATGTTCCCGGCGTTCCCGGCATCGGGGTGAAGACCGCCGCCGAACTGCTCGCGATTTATGGCGATCTTGAAACGCTGCTGCAGCGCGCCGGCGAGATCAAACAGCCGAAACGCCGCGAGACGCTGATGGCGAATGCGGAGAACGCGCGCATTTCGCTGAAACTCGTCACCCTCGATGCCAATGCCAGGATCACGGTGCCGCTGGACGAGTTCGGGGTGCGCGATCCGGAACCCGCGACGCTGATCCCGTTCCTGAAGGCGATGGAGTTCGGCGCGATCTCCAAGCGTGTCGCGGCACGTTTCGAGATCGAGAATATCGACGATATCGCACCTGCGCCCGATCCCGCGCAGGGCAAGCTGCCATCGCCGAAAACCGCGACGCCGCTTCCCGCGAAGGTGAAGGAGCCGATTGCATCGAACAAGGCGGTGACCGCTCCGGGCAAGCTCGGCGCGGTGATGTTCGAAGAAACGGTCAAGGCGAAACTCGTCCACGACGCTTACGAGACCGTCACCACGCTGTCGCGGCTCGAGCACTGGATGTCGCGTGCGCTGGAAACCGGGCGGTTGTCGGTGGACACCGAAACGACGTCGCTCGATGCGATGCAGGCCGGGCTTTGCGGCATCGCACTCTGTGTGGCGCCGGGCGAGGCCTGCTACATCCCGATCGGACACAGCGCGTCGCAAGGCTTGAATCTTGGCGACAACCGGCTGCCGGATCAGCTCAAGGAAGCCGAAGTGCTCGTGCGGCTGAAGCCGCTGCTGGAAGACCCGGCGGTGCTCAAGATCGCGCAGAATATGAAGTACGACTATCTTCTGTTCCTGCAGCGCGGCATTCGCATCGCGCCGTTCGACGACACGCTGTTGATCCATTACGTGCTCGACGGCGGGTTGCGGGCGCATGGGATGGACGAACTGTCCGTCGAACACCTGAATCACACGCCGATCTCCTATGCCGATGTGACCGGCAAAGGCCGGGACAAAAAGACCTTCGACTATGTCTCCGTGAAGGAAGCGACGAAATACTCCGCCGAAGATGCGGATATCGCGTTGCGCTTGCATACGCTCCTGAAGCCGCGGCTCGCGGCGTCCGGCAAAGTCGCAGTGTACGAGACGTTGGAACGGCCGCTGGTGCCGGTTTTGTGCGACATGGAGCGCGAAGGCATCTCCGTCGACCCCGATCTGCTGCGCAAGCTCTCCAACGATTTCGCGCAGAAGCAGGCGAAGCTGGAGAAGGACATCTACAAACTGGCCGGCGGCGAGTTCAATGTCGGCTCGCCCAAGCAACTCGGCGATTTTTTCTTCGGCACCCTGAAACTGCCCGGCGGTCGCAAGACCAAGACCGGCGCATGGTCCACCGATGCCGATGTGCTGGATGAACTGGCGGCGCAGGGTCACGACATCGCGAAGAAAGTGCTCGACTGGCGCCAGCTTTCGAAGCTGCGCGGCACCTACACCGATGCGCTGCCGACCTACATCAATCCAAAGACGCAGCGCGTCCACACCTCGTACCAGATGGCGGCGGCCGCCACCGGGCGTCTCGCCTCGACCGATCCGAACCTGCAGAACATTCCGATCCGCACGGAAGAGGGCCGCCAGATCCGCCGCGCTTTCATCGCGGCTTCTGGCATGAAGTTGCTGAGCGCCGATTACAGCCAGATCGAATTGCGCATCTTCGCCCACATGGCTGAGATTCCGCAGCTCAAGAAGGCGTTTGCGGACGAACTCGACATCCACGCGATGACCGCGTCGGAAATGTTCGGCGTGCCGGTGAAGGGCATGCCGCGCGAAATCCGCTCGCGCGCCAAGGCGATCAATTTCGGCATCATCTACGGCATTTCCGCGTTCGGACTTTCGAACCAGCTCGGCATCGCACGCAGCGAAGCGGACGACTACATCAAGAAATACTTCCAGCGTTTCCCCGGCATCCGCGACTACATGGAATCGACCAAGGCGTCCGCGCGCAAGAACGGTTATGTCGAAACGCTGTTCGGAAGGCGGGTACATATCCGCGAGATCAATTCCTCCAATCCCGGTCATCGCGGCGGCGCGGAACGCGCGGCGATCAACGCGCCGATCCAGGGCTCGGCCGCCGATGTGATCCGCCGCGCCATGGTGCGCATGCCTGAGGCGCTGGCGGCGAAGAAGCTGAAGGCCCGGATGCTGCTGCAGGTGCATGACGAACTGGTGTTCGAAGTTCCGGACAAGGAAGTGGACACGCTCGCCAAGGTCGCGAAGCAGGTGATGGAGAAGGCTTCGCTGCCCGCGGTTTCGCTCAGCGTGCCGCTGACCGTCGATGCCCGCGCCGCCCAGAACTGGGACGAAGCGCATTAGCGTGTCCCGCATTTCCGCCGTCTTCGCGATTGCGATCGCGTTCGTGCTCGATTTCGCCAGTAAACGTCTTTTCGCGGGTCATCCGGACTGGAACGAACAAACTTGGCTGCCCGGGCTGCTGGACACGCATTATGCCTGGAACCGCGGCGTCTCCTTCAGCCTGTTCTGGCAGGATGGCGACCTCGGTAGCCGGGTGCTTGCCGCTCTTCTGTTCCTGGTGACGCTGATATTCGCGGTGGCGGCGTTCCGTACGGCGAAACCGTTATTGGCCGCAGCGATGGGGCTGATTGTCGGCGGTGCGCTTGGCAACATGGCCGACCGCGCGCTGCACGGCGCGGTGTTCGATTTCCTTGTGGTGCGGCTCGGCGTGCATCCGTTCTTCGTCTGCAATGTCGCCGACATCTTCATCTCGCTCGGCGTGCTGCTGTTCTTTGCCGACACATTGCTCGCGCCGCAAAAACAACCGGCTTAAGCAAAGCCTCGGTCCGAATCGAACTACGCCGCGATCGACTTCAGGCCCGTCTCTCGTGTGATCCCGGCTTTCTGCAGTGTCTGCAGCAGATCGCTCAGCGCGGCATCCGGTGCAGGTTTGTCCGGCATCGTGGCGGAGTAGGCGCTGAGAAAACCGGGACGCGCGAGGTTTGCGATTATCAATTCGCGGGCCTTGGCGGACAGCCGCCCTTCGGTCAATGAGCCTTCGCTGCACAGCTTCAGCAGCAGAAGCGCACGTTCGACGGCGCCGGCGGCACGGTGCTCGATCGAGTGAAACAGCTTGCCGCGCGACTCAACTTCGCTCGCCACGCGGTCGAGCGTGTCGGCGATCTCGTTACGCTCCTTGTCCTGAAAGCCCGAGCGGCGGACGCGCGCCTGTAGCGCGGCCAGCCGCTGGATGCGCAGCAGAGGCGGCGTTTTGGCGGTCAGGAATTGCTGGTCGAACGCGCTCGACTGCAACACGGGCGTGAGAAAATGGACCAGCCTGCGCTTATTTTCGGCGCCGACGATGTTCTCTTCGATGGTGAGCAACAGGTCGAGCTTCTCGTCGGGCTCTTTCGCGTCGGCCAGATGCTGCACGACCACCTCGTTCGTCACAAAACGCTGCGAGCGCCGGGTGAACGCGGCCAGGATATCCTCATGGCCGAGATACTTGCCTTCCATCAGAACGACCTGATTGGCGAGGCGGCGTTGAATCTTCAGTTCGTCGCCGATCGAGCCCTGCACCAGCCGCTTCTGGCTCTTCAACTCCGCGAGGATGCGGTTGGCGACGGCAGCGCGCGCTTCCGGCAGCTCGTCGCGCGCGAAGTGCCGGATCAGCGCGCGCAACCCGTCGTGACCGCTCGCCTGATTGGTGCCCAAAAATACCTGAACGAGGATCAGCAGGGCATTTCCGAGCGCGCCCTGCTCACCGAGCAGTTCGTGCAGCGCGGCGGAGCCGCTGAGGATTTCTGCGGTGATCGCATCGATGCACGAAAGCAGCAGATGCCGTCCGGCTTCTTCCTCCGGCATGTTTGTCATCAGCGCCAGAAGCAGGGCGAGCTTCCCGTCCCAGCCGTCTGCCTGTTTCAGATAGCGTGCGATCGCGCCGTTGAGCAGATAACGCGCATCCGGCTGTTCGCCGAGCGAAACCGCAAGCGCGCCGAACCGATCCGGCGTCGCGTCGGCAAAACGTTGGACCCGCTCGTCGCGATAGACGCGATGAATGGCCTTGGTGGCAAGATCGTTCAGGCTCTTGATGATCTGAGCGACAGGTGTTGGCGATGACGATGCTTGTGCAACCGCGATCCTCTGGATCGCATGCTGATAGAGCGTGCCTGTCGCTTCGAGTTTCTCCAGCATATCGGCGCGATGGATCAGCTCGGTGACCGTAATCCGGTTGCGGGTCAGAAAATCGGACAGCAATCGCGCGATAGTGGAGCGCGCATGGTATGAATAGAGATCGTCGGCCGTGAAGCAGGGCAGCGACTCCGGTTCGTCTTTCGCGGTTTTGTCCAACCGCGAAGCCCGGTTATGGCCGTCTTCGAAGATCTTGAGCGTCAGGTAATTGCCGGTTTCGGTGTCATAGGTTTCCTTGACGATCTTCACGCCGGTCGCGCGCTCGGATTTCATCAGGTCTTCGGCGATGCTTCGGGCGGCGTCGCGCGCCGTCACGACCTCGTGCAGCAACCAGCCGCCCTTGGCTCCGCTGCGGCGGAAAATCTCGTAGTGAATTTCCTGCGCCATGCTCTGCCCGCTCGGGCGCAATCATCGCGCGGACCGCTTTAAGCTCCGGTTAAGCAAGCGACCGGATGGTGGGCGCGGCGCCGCACAACGAGCAGGCTCCGTCCTTCTTTACCCGCACGGTGCGGAAGCGGCTGCTCAGCGCTTCGTAAATAAGAAGTTTACCGGCCATGCTCTCGCCGGCGCCGGTGATCTCCTTGAGGACCTCCAGCGCCTGCAATGTCCCCATCACCCCGGCCGCAGCACCCAGCACGCCGGTCTCCGAGCAGGAAGCTGCCGTGCCGGGGGGCGGCGGCTCGAGAAACAAACAGCGGTAGCAGGGATACTCACCGGCGTGCGGTTTGAACGTTGCGAGTTGGCCGTCGAACTCCGTGACGGCGGCGGACACCAGCGTTTTCTTCGCGAAGAAACAGGCGTCGTTGATGAGGAAGCGGGTCGCGAAATTGTCCGACCCGTCGGCAACGATATCGTAACCCTCGACGATCCTCAGTGCATTTTCCGCGGTGACTCGCGCCGGGTGCGGGATCGTGCGGACGTTGGGGTTGAGTGCTGCCACGGCCTCGGCCGCCGCTTCGGTCTTTGGATGGCCGACATCGGCGGCGCGGAACGCGATCTGGCGCTGCAGGTTGGAAAGCGACACGGAATCGAAGTCCGCGATACCGATCGTGCCCACGCCGGCGGCGGCGAGATAGAGGATCACCGGGCTTCCGAGACCGCCGGCTCCGACTACGAGAACACGGGCGGCCTTGAGCCGGCGCTGACCGGGACCACCCACTTCGCGCAGCACAATATGGCGTGCATAGCGGTCAAGTTCTTCGTCACTTAGGGTCATTGCCCCTCTTAAACCGTCCAAGGGAGGCAAAAAATGGTCGAATTTTGCCCCTCCGATTCCTGTGCTGGCATGTCAGCTTGTCTGTAATATATTGTAATCGCTGGATTTTTTGTCGCAAACCACGTCTGAACAGGTTTATTGCGCCAGTCTGTCATGCGCCGTATTTTGGGCCGTCTTTGTCCCGGCGGGGATCAACCCCGCGCGGGAGCATAAATTTTGGGCGGTAGGGAGCATCCATGACCGGGCAAAACCGGGGCGCATTCGGCCTCGAGGATCAGGGTTTTCGCAATCTCAAAGCGGTGAACTGGAATCTGACGGTTCCTGAATTGTATGAGCGTGCGATCCGGGCGAAGGAAGGCCATGTCGCGAAGAACGGTCCGTTCGTCGTTTTGACCGGCCAGCACACCGGCCGCTCCGCCAACGACAAATTTATCGTGCGCGATTCCTCCACCGAGAGCCAGGTCTGGTGGGACAACAACAAGTCGATGACGCCGGCGCATTTCGATGCGCTCTATGCCGACATGATGGCGTTCGCGGAAGGCCGCGAGCTCTATGCAAAAGACCTGTTCGGCGGCGCCGACCTTTCGCACCGTCTGCCGGTGCGCATCGTCACCGAATATGCGTGGCATTCGCTGTTCGTGCACCAGCTCCTGATCCGTCCGACGGCGGACCAGCTCAAAGGTTTCGTACCCGAGTTCACGATCATCGACCTGCCGAACTTCGAAGCCGATCCGGCCAAATACGGTTGCGTGTCGAAGACGGTGATCGCCGTCAACTTCAGCAAGAAGATGATCCTGATCGGCGGCACATCTTATGCCGGCGAGATGAAGAAGTCCGTCTTCACAATTATGAACTACCTGCTGCCCACAAAGCGCGTGATGTCGATGCACTGCTCGGCAAATGTCGGCAAGGACGGCAACGCCGCGATCTTCTTCGGCCTCTCCGGCACCGGCAAGACGACGCTGTCGGCCGATGCATCGCGCACCCTGATCGGCGATGACGAGCACGGCTGGAGCGAGCATGGCGTCTTCAACATCGAAGGCGGCTGCTACGCGAAGGTGATCCGCCTCTCGCGTGAAGCAGAGCCGGAGATTTTCTCGACCACCGAACGCTTCGGCACGGTGCTGGAGAACGTCGTGATGGATCCGCACACCCGCGAGCTCGATCTCGACAGCGACAAATATGCGGAAAACACCCGCGCCGCCTACCCGATCGACATGATCCCGAATGCGAGCGAAACGGGCCGCGCCGGCCATCCGAAGAACGTGATCTTGCTGACGGCGGACGCGTTCGGCGTGCTGCCGCCGATCGCCAAGCTTACCGCAAGCCAGGCGATGTACCATTTCCTCTCCGGCTTCACCGCAAAAGTGGCGGGTACGGAGAAAGGTCTTGGCAAAGAACCGCAGCCGACATTCTCAACCTGTTTCGGTGCGCCCTTCATGCCGCGCCATCCGAGTGAGTACGGCAATCTGCTGCGCGAACTGATCGGCCTGCATCAGGCCGACTGCTGGCTGGTCAACACCGGCTGGACGGGCGGGGCTTTCGGCACCGGCTCACGCATGCCCATCAAGGCGACGCGCGCGCTGCTCAACGCGGCGCTCGACGGCAGCCTCGCCACGGCCGAGATGCGGATCGACCCGCACTTCCGTTTCCGTGTTCCGGTGGCGGTGACGGGCGTCGACACACACATCCTGAACCCGCGCGACACCTGGGCCGACAAGGCTGCGTACGACGCGCAGGCCAAGAAGCTGGTGACGATGTTCCGCGAGAACTTCAAGAAGTTCGAAGCCCACGTCGGCAAGGACGTCCTTGAAGCGGCGCCGCTATTGGCGGAAGCAGCCGAATAAGATTGGTCGGACCGAACATGAAAGGCCCGCGAGAGCATCGCGGGCCTTTTTTATTGCTCTCTGTGCGAAGCTTCAGGCACGCCGGTAAACCCACACCCGTGCGGGCGGCAGATTCTTCCATACCAGGGCTGCGCGCGTCACGGTGAAATCCTTCGGCGCAACCGCTGGCGATGTGAGGCCGTAGGAGAATTGCACGAACGGTGCGCCCGGCTTAAGGCGAGAAAGCGCACCTTCGATCAACGCGGCACGTTTGTGCGGCGGGAAATTCAGCAGCGGCAAGCCGGACACGATCGCGGCGAACGGCTGGTTATTGCCGATGCCCAAGGTGTGGACGAGGTCGAAGGCATCGCCCTGAATCACATTCACCGCAGGAAAACGCTCGCGCACCATCAATGCAAAATCGGGATCGTATTCGATGGCGGTGATCCGCTCTGGCGCGATGCCGCGTGCGATCAGCGCCTCGGTGACGACGCCGGTCCCTGGTCCCAACTCCAGCACCGGACCTTCGACTTTGGGATCGACCTGGGCCGCGATGGCTGCGGCCAGTGCCGGGCTGGACGGCGCAATGGCGCCGACATTTTGGGGCCGCTCGATCAATCCGCGCAGGAAGCGCCACTGGTCGAGAATGGGGGCGGAAGCTCTTGTCATTTGGGGAACCGGAAAGACTCAATGAAGCGAGAATGAACAACAGGCGATTACGTTGCAGGACGGATACAATCCATCCATGGACGTCAGTTTCGCGGGTTTGGTTCCGCAGCGCAAGTCCCGGACTTTAAACAGCTTTTCGAGCGTTTAGGCGTCACCCGACAGGAAGTCTTTGAGCTTCGAGAGGAAACCTTCGGATTGGGGATGGGTGCCCGCTTCGCTCTCGGCATCGAACTGGCGCAAAAGCTCCTTCTGCTTCTTCGTCATCTTCACCGGCGTCTCGACCGCAACTTCGACGTAGAGGTCGCCGTTCGCGCCGCCGCCGCGCAGCACCGGCATGCCTTTGCCGCGCAGGCGAAACTGCCGGCCGGTCTGCGTGCCTTCGGTGATTGCGATCTTCGATTTCTTGCCGTCGAGGGTCGGCACTTCGATCGCACCGCCCAGTGCCGCCGTCACGAACGACACCGGCGCACGGCAATAGAGGTCATGGCCCTCGCGCTGATAGATCTCATGTGCTTTCACGCTGATGAAGATGTAGAGGTCGCCCGGCGGTCCGCCGTTGAGCCCGGCTTGGCCTTCGCCGGACAATCGGATGCGGGTGCCTTCCTCGACACCGGCCGGCACGTCGACCGAGAGCGTCCGCTCTTTCTGCACATGACCCGCGCCGCGGCAGACCTTGCAGGGATTCTTGATCACCCGGCCGGAGCCGCGGCATTGCGGGCAGGTGCGTTCGATGGTGAAGAAGCCCTGCTGCGCCCGCACCTTGCCGATGCCGGAGCAGGTCGGACATTGCTCGGCTTTCGATCCGGCTTCCGCGCCGGTGCCACCGCAGCCTTCGCAGGCCACCGCGCTCGGCACCTTGATCTCGGCCTTGCGACCGCTAAACGCTTCTTCGAGCGACATCTCGAGATTGTAGCGAAGGTCCTGGCCGCGATTCTGACGCCGTCCACGGCGGCCACCCATGAACTCGCCGAACAGGTCGTCGAACACGTCGGTGAAGGACGATGCGAAGTCGAACGGGCTTCCGTTGCCGCCGCGCGCGCCGCCCATGCCTTGTTCGAAGGCGGCATGACCGAAGCGATCATAGGCCGCGCGCTTCTGGCCGTCCTTCAGGACATCATAAGCTTCGTTCAGTTCCTTGAACCGGGCTTCGGCGAGTTCGTCGCCGTGATTGCTATCGGGATGGTGGGTCTTGGCAAGCTTGCGAAAGGAGGCTTTGACCTGCTCCACCGTGGCGGTGCGCTCGAGGCCCAGGACTTCGTAATAGCAACGCTTCGACATTTCGCTCTGATCACCCGATAACAAGAGCCCGCCACCCTCGTTCAAGGATGGCGGGCTTTGTTTATTTAAGCACTGACTCCCGACATTGCTCGCGCGCCCCGTGAGCCATGCTTATCGCGGACTTAAGCCGCGCCTTTTTTCTTGTCTTCGTCGACTTCCGAGAACTCGGCATCGACCACGCCGTCATCTGGCTTAGAAGCACCGGCATCGCCACCCGTGTCGCCACCTTCGGCTTCGCCCTGGCTCGCCTTGTACATCGCCTCGCCCAGTTTCATCGACGCCTGCGCAAGCGCCTGCGTCTTGGACTGGATCTGATCGACGTCTTCGGACGTGAGCACCTCTTTCACCGCCGCGATCGCCGCTTCGATGTTCGACTTCTCGGCCGTATCGATCTTGCCGCCGTGCTCGCCGAGCGCCTTTTCGGTCGAATGCACGAGGGCATCGGCCTGGTTGCGCGCCTCGACAAGCGCTTTGCGCTTCTTGTCTTCGGCCGCGTGGCTCTCCGCTTCCTTGACCATCTTCTCGATGTCGGATTCGGAAAGACCGCCGCTCGCCTGGATGCGGATCTGTTGTTCCTTGTTGGTCGCCTTGTCCTTCGCGGTGACACTCACGATGCCGTTCGCGTCGATGTCGAAGGTGACTTCCACCTGCGGCACGCCGCGCGGCGCGGGCGGAATGCCCATCAGGTCGAACTGGCCGAGCAGCTTGTTGTCGGCCGCCATCTCGCGCTCGCCTTGGAAGACGCGGATCGTCACGGCGGACTGGTTGTCTTCCGCGGTGGAGAAGATCTGCGACTTCTTCGTGGGGATCGTGGTGTTGCGCTCGATCAGGCGGGTGAACACGCCACCCAGCGTCTCGATGCCCAGCGACAACGGGGTCACGTCGAGAAGCAGAACGTCCTTCACTTCGCCTTTCAGCACGCCGCCCTGGATGCCGGCGCCGATGGCGACCACTTCATCGGGGTTGACGCCCTTGTGCGGCTCCTTGCCGAACAGCTGCTTGACGACTTCCTGTACCTTCGGCATGCGGGTCATGCCGCCGACCAGAATCACTTCGTCGATCTGGCTCGCGGTGACGCCGGCATCCTTCAGCGCCGCCTTCACCGGCGCGACCGTCTTCTGGATAAGGTCGTCGACCAACGCTTCCAGCTTGGCGCGCGTCAGCTTCATCGTCAGATGCTTCGGGCCCGACGCGTCGGCCGTGATGAACGGCAGGTTCACTTCGGTCTGCATCGCAGACGACAGTTCGATCTTCGCTTTTTCGGCCGCTTCCTTCAGGCGCTGGAGCGCGAGGCGGTCGTTGCGCAGGTCGATGCCGGCTTCTTTCTTGAACTCGTCCGCGAGGTAGCCGACGAGACGAAGGTCGAAATCCTCACCGCCGAGGAACGTGTCGCCGTTGGTGGACTTCACTTCGAACACGCCGTCGCCGATCTCCAGCACCGACACGTCGAAGGTGCCGCCGCCGAGGTCGTACACCGCGATCGTGCCCGAGCCCTTCTTGTCCATGCCGTAGGCCAGCGCCGCGGCGGTGGGCTCGTTGATGATGCGCAGGACTTCGAGGCCAGCGATCTTGCCGGCGTCCTTGGTCGCCTGGCGCTGGGCGTCGTTGAAGTAGGCCGGGACGGTGATGACCGCCTGGGTGACCTTTTCGCCGAGATGCGCCTCGGCGGTTTCCTTCATCTTCTGAAGGATGAAACCGGAGAGTTCGCTGGGGGAGAATTTCTTGGAATCGCGGCCCGCGACCCACGCGTCGCCGCCGTCGGATTTGACGATCTTGTACGGCACCATGCCCATGTCCTTCTGGGTCATGGGATCGTCGAAGCGGCGGCCGATCAGCCGCTTGATCGCGAAATAGGTGTATTCCGGGTTGGTGACGGCCTGCCGTTTGGCGGCCTGTCCGACCAGACGCTCACCATCGTTGGTGAAGGCGACGATCGAGGGGGTGGTGCGGGCGCCTTCTGCGTTTTCAATAACCTTCGGCGTGCCGCCTTCCATGACCGCGACGCACGAATTGGTCGTGCCGAGGTCGATACCGATTACTTTTGCCATGGTTCTTTAGTCCTTCCTGTCGGCGAACGGGTGTCCTGGCCTCAACTGAGCGCCCTCCGGACCGTTCCCGGGAGATATGGAAATAGGCGGAAAAAGCTGGAAAACCAGCCCTCCCGTCATCAAGGCTATATAGGGACGGGGCGCCCGCCCGGCAAGCGTGGAACTTGGCCCACCCCGACTCAGCCAAGTCGCTCGCCGGAGTCCCCGATCTACCCACCAGCCTATGTCGGGCTGCTGACCGGGTCTGCAAGTTATTTCGCGGTCGAAACGAGCAGAAAGAGTTTGGGCCAATCGAGCGCAAAGGCTTGACGGGGCCAAGTCCAGCCCGTCTCATTTCGCACATGCAGCGAGGGGCAATTCAGGATCGGGAAGAACTGGACGGCGGCGACCTCGCGCCCATGCCGGCCGGTCCTGCGGCCGGGATCGCGGTACCCTATCTCGGCTACAGCCTAGGCGCCGCGTTCGACGAGATGTTTGCGCCCGATGCCAGCGTTCGCGCCACGTATGCCGAATTGGACGCCCGCCTGCGGACGCTGCCGTCCGAAGAACTCGGCCGCCGCCAGGCGGCGTGCGAGCAGTCATTCCTGCACCAGGGCATCACCTTCACCGTCTATTCCGACGCCAAGGCGACCGAGCGGATCATCCCGACCGACGTGATCCCGCGCATCGTGACGGCCGCCGAATGGGCGCGGGTCGAGGCCGGACTTAAGCAGCGCATTACCGCGCTCAACCTGTTCCTGCGCGACATCTATGCCGACGGCCGCGTGCTGAAGGACGGCGTAATCCCGCGCGGCATGATCTACGGCTCCAAACACTACCGGCGCGAGATGCGCGGACTTCAGGTGCCGCACGGCGCCTATGTGAACGTGTGCGGCACCGATCTGGTGCGCAAGGAAGACGGCGAGTTTGTCGTTCTGGAGGACAATCTGCGTGTCCCTTCCGGCGTGTCTTACATGCTCGCCAACCGCGACGTGGTGCGCCGCGCGTTTCCCAACGTGTTCCAAGCGGCGCGGGTGCAGCCGATCGAGCACTATCCGCAAGCGTTGCTGGCGACGCTGAAATCGCTGGTCCCGTTCCACGAAGACGTGTCGATCGCGGTGCTGACGCCAGGCGTGTTCAACTCCGCCTATTTCGAGCATGCGTTCCTTGCGCGCCAGATGGGCGTCGAGCTGGTCGAAGGCCGCGACCTCCTGATCAACGACAACACCGTCTATGCCCGCACCACCAGCGGCTTGAAGCGTATCGATGTGATTTATCGTCGGGTCGACGACGATTTCATCGATCCACTGATCTTCCGCGAGGACTCTTCGCTCGGCGTGCCCGGACTGTTCAATGCCTATCGCGCCGGCAACGTCGTGATCGCGAATGCGCTCGGCACGGGCGTCGCCGACGACAAGGCCGTCTATGCCTATGTGCCGCGTCTCATCCGGTACTATCTTTCGGAGGAGCCGATCTTGCACAATGTCGAAACCTTCCTTTGCCGCGAGGAGAAATCGCTGCAACACGTGCTCGGCAATCTCGACAAGCTGGTGGTGAAGGCGGTGGGCGAGAGCGGCGGCTACGGCATGCTGGTCGGCCCGCACGCGAGCCAGAAGGAACGCGAAGAGTTCGCGGAGAAGCTGAAAGCCGATCCGGAAAACTACATCGCGCAGCCGACCATCCAGCTTTCGACCGCACCGACCTTCGTCGGGGGCGGGATCGAGGCACGGCATGTCGATCTGCGGCCCTTCATCCTCACCGGCGAGGAAACCACCATCGTGCCCGGCGGCCTCACCCGTGTGGCGCTCAAGAAAGGCAGCCTGGTGGTGAACTCCAGCCAGGGCGGCGGCTCGAAAGACACCTGGGTGCTGACGGAATGATCTACGCAACGCATCACCCTCTCCCCCATCGGGGGAGAGGGCAGGGTGAGGGGGTGCTTAAGAATCTTCCCTTGTTGATCGCCTGTGCGTTGTCGTCTCACGCACCTCCAACATCTCCTTCGTTTCGCCACCCCCTCACCACGGCCCTCTCCCCCGAAAGGGGAGAGGGAGAGAGCTGACGTATGCTCGCCCGCGTAGCAGACTCTCTCTACTGGATGGCGCGCTATCTCGAGCGGGCAGAGCACACGGCGCGCCTGCTCGCGGTCAAGCTCGACTCCATGGTCGATCAATCGGACGAGGACGCCGAAGCCTCCTGGCAGCGCGTCGCGGCGGCGCTGACCGGCGAGCGCCTGAGTCCGGACGCGTTCAACATCACCGACGCGCTGTCGTTCGACCACGGCAACAGCGTCTCGCTGATCTCCTCGCTGCGCTTCGCCCGCGACAACGCTCGCCAGGTCCGCGACCACCTTTCGACGGAAGTGTGGGAGCATCTGAACCGCCTCTATCTGCGGCTTCAGGACGAGAACACCCATCGCATCTGGTCGCGCCAGCCTTCCGTGCTTTTCCGCAAAATCATGGAAGACATCTACACGCTGGACGGCGTGACATTCACCACGTTGCGCCACGGCGAAGGCTGGCACTTCCTCGAACTCGGCCGTTACATCGAGCGTGCCCAGCTTGTGAGCCGTCTGCTCGACATCCATTTCGGCGTGGTCGCGCCCGGTTACGACAATCCGCCGCCACAGCCGAACTATTTCGACTGGCTGACGCTGCTCAAATATTGCACCGCATTCGAGCCCTATCTCAAGGAACACACTGCCGACGTTGCGCCGGAACGCATCGCGGAGTTCTTGCTGTTCGATTCGGAATTCCCGCATTCGGTGCGCTTCGCAGTCGATCGCATGCGCGAATCGTTGGCTTATGTAGCGCCGGGCGCACCACCGCAGCGCCGCGCTCTGGTCGAGCGTCTGGCCGGCCGCCTGAAGGCCGCCGTCGATTTCGGCCAGATCGACGATCTAACCGGCGGCTCGATCGATTCCTTCCTCGTCGGGATTTCGCGCCAGTGCGAGCAGGTGCACGAAGCGGTGTACTCGGCCTATGTGGCGTACGACGCCGAGGCGGTGTTGTGATGACACTCGCCGCGCGGAGCGCCTGATGTTTTATTCCATCCGCCACATCACGCGTTTTCGCTACTCGGCCCCGGTGCGCCAGAGCGTGATGGAGTTGCGCATGCAGCCGCGTTCGGAAGGGCCGCAGGCGCTGCGCTCGTTCCAGATCGTCACCAATCCGCGCGCGCAGCTCTATGCCTATACCGATCACTTCGGAAACGCGGTCTATCATTTCAACGTGCTGCGTCAGCATGAAGAACTGCGCATCGAGACCCAAGCGGTGATCGAAACCAGCGGCCTGCGCCCGGTGCCGGACGCGGCCGATGCGCTCGAATGGGGCCGCTACAACGACTTCAACCTCACGGCCGATCACTTCGATCTCATGGAGGATTCGAAGTTCGCGCACGCGTCGCCCGCGCTGTCCGTCTTCATGCAGAAGCACGGTCTGCTCGAGCCGCAGCGCGATCCGTTGACCGCGCTTCGGCATCTCAACCATGCGATCTACGATGCGTTCGATTATGAGATCGGCATCACCGACGCCTATTCGCCGATCGATGTCGCGATCGAGCAGGGCCGCGGCGTGTGTCAGGATTTCGCGCATGTGATGATCGCGATCGCGCGGCACTGGCGCATTCCTGCGCGCTACGTCTCCGGCTACCTGCATCATGACCGGCTGCAGAAAGACCGTTCCGGCGAAGACGCAACACACGCATGGATAGAGGCCTATCTGCCCAGCTTGGGCTGGGTAGGCTTCGATCCGACCAACGACATTCTGTCCGGCGAACGTCACATCCGCGTTGCGGTGGGCAGCGATTACGCCGATGTGCCGCCGACCCGTGGAACGTTCAAAGGTTCTGCCGAATCCGAACTGGCCATCGCCGTTTCGGTGCAACCGACGCAAGCGCCGGTACGGCATGAAGAATTTCTGCGCGTCGCCCGCACCATCAAACCGCCGGTCGAAGGCCCGGCAAAAGCGGAGCAGTTTTACCATCAACAGCAGCAGTAGCAGCGGCATCTACAACGCCGCAATCACCGCGGCGTTGTAGATTTCGCTCATCTTGGCGCCCAGCGGTGCGATCTGCACCGGCTTCTCGAGGCCGAGCAGCAGCGGTCCGATCATCGTGACGCCACCAATCTGCGACAACAGCTTGGTCGAGATCGAGGCGGAGTGGATCGCCGGCATCACCAGCACATTCGCGGTGTCGGTCAGGCGGCAGAACGGATAGAGCGCCATCTTCTCGCGGTCGAGAGCCACGTCGGCTGCGATCTCGCCGTCATATTCGAAATCGACACCGCGGGAATCGAGGATGTGCACCGCTTCGACGATGCGCTCGCTGCGTTCGCTGCGCGGCGAGCCGAAGGTGGACGACGCGAGCAGCGCCACCCGCGGCGTGAAGCCGAAGCGCCGGGCGACCGATGCGGTTTGCACCGCGATGTCGGCCAGTTCTTCGCTGGTCGGCATCTCGTGCACGGCGGTATCGCCCACGAACACCAGGCGGCCTTTGGTGAAGATCAGCACCACTCCGATGGGCCGCTCTCCGTGGCCGGTGTTGAGCACCGCCCGCACGTCGTTGAGCGCCACGGTGTAGGAACGGGTGACGCCGGTCACCATGGCGTCCGCATCGCCGGCGGCCAGCATCGAGGCAGCGTAGATGTTGCGATCGTTCGCGACCATGCGCACGCAATCGCGATAAAGCAGGCCATGCCGCTGCTGCCGCGCATAAAGCGCAGCGATATAGGGCGAGGCCTGCCGCGCACTCGCCGGCACACGCACTTCCAGCGAGCCTTCTTCGAGGCCGGCGCGCTTGATGCCGTTCTTGATCACCTCTTCGCGCCCGACCAGATAGGCCTTGCCGAGGCCCGAGTTCTGGAACGCGGCGGCAGCGCGGATGACGGATTCCTCTTCGCCTTCCGCGAACACCACGCGCTTGGGATTGGCGCGCACGCTGGCGGTGATGCGTTGGAACAGCGCCGCCGACGGGTCGAGTCGCGCCGATAACTGATAGGAGTAGGCGTCGAAATCCTTCACCTCGCGCCGCGCCACGCCGGTGCGGATCGCCGCCTCCGCCACTGCGGCCGATACCCGGCTGATCAGGCGCGGGTCGAACGGCACCGGGATGATGTAGTCCGGACCGTAGACCGGCCGCGCGCCGCGATAGGCGAATGCGACCTCATCGGGCACATCCTCGCGCGCGAGCTCGGCGAGCGCACCGGCCGCCGCGATCTTCATCTCTTCGTTGATTGTGCGGGCACGCACGTCCAGCGCGCCGCGGAAGATGTAGGGAAAGCCCAACACGTTGTTGACCTGGTTGGGATAGTCGCTGCGTCCGGTCGCCACGATCGCATCCGGGCGTACCGCCTTCACGTCCTCCGGGGTGATCTCCGGATCGGGATTGGCCATGGCGAAGATGATCGGCGCGCGCGCCATCGACTTCACCATCTCCTGCGTCACCGCACCTTTCACCGAAAGGCCAAGGAACACGTCGGCGCCCTTCAGCGCATCGGCCAGCGTGCGGTCGGTCGTCTCGATGGCGTGCGCGGACTTCCACTGGTTCATGCCGGTTGTGCGGCCGCGATAGACGACGCCTTTGGTGTCGCACAGCACCGCATTGGCGTTCGGCACGCCCATGCCTTTGAGAAGCTCCAGACACGCGATGCCTGCGGCGCCCGCGCCGTTCACCACCACCTTGATGTCGGAGATCTGGCGGCCGGTGAGGTGACAGGCATTGATCACGCCGGCGGCGGAGATGATCGCGGTACCGTGCTGATCGTCGTGGAACACGGGAATGTCCATCAGTTCGCGCAGCCGTTGCTCGATGATGAAGCACTCCGGCGCCTTGATGTCTTCCAGGTTGATGCCGCCGAAGCTGGGGCCGAGATAACGCACCGCGGCAATGAACTCGTCCACATCTGAGGTGTCGACTTCGAGGTCGATGGAATCCACATCGGCGAACCGCTTGAACAGCACCGCCTTGCCTTCCATCACCGGCTTGGAGGCGAGCGCGCCGAGATCGCCGAGGCCGAGGATGGCGGTGCCGTTGGAGATCACGGCGACGAGATTGCCCTTCGCCGTGTAATCGTAAGCGCTGTCCGGATTTTCTGCGATCGCGCGTACCGGCACGGCCACGCCCGGCGAATAGGCGAGCGACAGGTCGCGCTGCGTCGCCATCGGCTTGGTGGGGGTGATCTCCAGCTTGCCGGGCTTGCCGTGCGCGTGGAAGGCAAGGGCTTCTTCGTCGGTGTAGGAGGGGCGTCGGATGTCGTTCATGGAACTTGCTCTTATATCTTTGCGCCAGGATACGCCGTTTCGATGACAAGCGGCTGTTGTGCCGAGCGGTCGATATGGAGGCGTACCACATCGGGCCGCGCATAGTGACCCGCCGAATCCACGATCATTTTCATGTCCGTAATCAGGTCGAAATCGAGATCGGCATAGAGGATGGTCTCACCTTCCGTAGCGGGTCCGGCGAGGAACCGGCCGTTCGGCGCGATGATCGCGGAGTAGCCGCCGCCGGGATGCAGGCGGTCGCTGCCGATCTCCGCGACGATCGCGTCGGTCAGGACTGCCGTCACATTGATGACGAAACACTGTCCTTCGAAGGCATAATGCCGCGCCGCCGCGTCGATGATACCGTCGATCGCAATACCGCCCGGCCAGTTCGCAACATGGATCTCCTCGCCCTGCGCCTGGATCGCGTAACGGTAGAGACCATTGGAATGTTCGTAGCAGATCAGCGCGCCGAGCGTGCCGATGGGCGTCTGCCAGACTTCCAGATCGCGCCCGTCGCCGCGACCCCACACCATGCGCTCATGGCTGGTCGGCATCAGCTTGCGGCGTTTGCCGAGGATCGTGCCGTCCGCGCCGATGATCAATTGCGAATTGTAGAGCGTGCCGCCATCGCGCTCCGTCAAACCGACCACGACATGGCAGCCGGCCTGCTTCGCCGCGGCAGCGAGCGTCTCGCACTCCGGGCCGGAGATCGTCATCGACCCATCGTACAGACGCCGGTTGAAGTTGCGATTCGACATCGGATCGCGCGCCAGCGCCCAGTAGGGATAGCCGGGAATGAAACTCTCCGGAAAAGCGACCAGGGCGGCACCGTGCTGCGCCGCTTCGGCGATCGCCTCGCAGGTTTTCGCCACCGTGGCGGCGCGGTCGAGAAAAACCGGCGCGAGTTGCGCCGCGGCCACTTTCACCATCCTCCCCATGACACGTCTCCCGAAGCAATCCACAGAATATCCGCTGGATAACCATGGTCTTTCAAGGCGCGCGGGGTGCGCCGGGGCGAGTTCTGCTAGTTTGCCGCTCCATGAACGAACAGGTCGACATAGCGGCAACCGAGGGTGCCACGCCGATGATGGCGCAGTACCTCGAGATCAAGACGGCGAACGCCGAATACCTGCTGTTCTACCGCATGGGGGATTTCTACGAGCTGTTTTTCGAGGATGCGGTACGGGCCTCGGAAGCGCTCGACATAGCGCTTACCAAGCGCGGCAAGCATGCCGGCGAAGATATCAAGATGTGCGGCGTGCCGGTCCACGCCGCCGAGCAGTACCTGGAGAAGCTGATCCGCAAGGGTTTCCGGGTGGCTGTGTGCGAGCAGATCGAAGACCCGGCCGAGGCAAAGAAGCGCGGCTACAAGGCGGTAGTGCGGCGCGAGGTGATCCGCCTCGTCACCCCGGGGACGCTGACCGAAGACACATTGCTGGAAGCGCGCGCCGCGAACATCCTGGCGAGCCTCGGTCGCAGCGGCGGCGATTTTGCGATCGCGTGTGTCGATATCTCGACTGGTACGTTCCGTGTTTGCGCCGCCGGTGTAGCCGAGCTTGCGGCCGAACTGGCGCGCCTTTCTCCGCGCGAAGTGCTGGCGCCGGATGTGCTGCTCATGGATGAAGCGGTGGGGCCGTTGCTCAAGGCGCTGGGACCGGCGCTGACCCCGCTGCCGTCGCTGAAGTTCGATTCCGCCACCGGCGAACGCGCGCTGAAGGCGCACTACAAAGTCGCGTCGCTGGATGGATTTGGAAGTTTTTCGCGCGCGGAGGTGTCGGCCGCGGGCGCGCTGATCGCCTATCTCGATCTGACGCAGAAGGGAAAGCTTCCGGCGCTACAGCCGCTCAGCCGTGAAGCTTCGACCAGCTATATGAGCATCGACGCTGCAACACGGCGCAATCTCGAACTGACCGAGACATTATCGGGATCGCGCAACGGCAGTCTCCTGGCGACGATCGACCGGACGATCACTGCGGCAGGTGCGCGCGAACTCGCCGCCCGTCTGGCTGCGCCGCTCACCGATGTTTCAGCGATCGGGCAGCGCCACGATGCGGTCGCGTATTTCTCCGGCGACAGCGATCTGCGCATGCAGCTGCGCGAAGCGTTGCGCCGGGTGCCGGACATCGCACGCGCACTGGCGCGCATTTCCGTGGATCGGGCCGGCCCACGCGATCTCGCAAGCTTGCGTGACGGCGTTGGTGCGGCGCGCAGTTTACGAGACACGCTGCAGGATATCGCCGATCCGCTGAAACCGTCGCCAGGCGAAATCGCGATTGCCCACGATGCGCTGGTGCAGGGTGTGGCTGACGCCTCGCAACTCACCAACACGCTCGAAGTGCTGTTGGTGCCGGAACCGCCATACCTGGCGCGCGACGGCGGCTTCATCCGCGCCGGTGCGCACGCGCCGCTCGACGAAGTGCGCAGCCTACGCGACGAAAGCCGCCGGGTGATCGCGGGGCTGGAGACGAAATACCGCTCGGAGTCCAGCGTCGCGTCGCTCAAGATTAAGCACAACGGCGTGCTCGGCTACTTCATTGAAGTCGCGACCCAGCACGGCGACAAGCTGATGACGGACGCGAACCGCGCAATCTATCGTCACCGCCAGACGATGGGCGGCGCCGTCCGCTTCACCACCGACGAACTGGCGAGCCTGGCGACGCGCATCTCGCAGGCCGGCGATCAGGCGCTTGCGCTCGAAAAAGAACTGTTCGATCAGATGGCACGGGAAGCGGTTGCAGCGTCCGCGCCGCTATCGGCAATCGCCCGTGCGCTGGCCGTTCTCGATGTCGATGCCGCGCTCGCTGAGCTTGCCGCGCAGCGCCGTCATGTCCGTCCCGTCATCGACACGACCACGGCGTTCCACATCGCGCGCGGCCGTCATCCGGTCGTGGAGGCGGCGCTGGAAACGGCCCAGACGCAAGGCTTTGTCCCCAACGATGCCGATCTTTCGGGGGAAACGCGCGGTCGCCTCTGGCTCGTCACCGGTCCGAACATGGCCGGTAAATCGACGTTTCTGCGCCAGAACGCGCTGATCGCGATCCTCGCGCAGATGGGTGCGTTCGTGCCTGCCGCAGCCGCGCATATCGGCATCGTGGACAAGCTGTTCAGCCGCGTCGGCGCGGCGGACGATCTCGCATCCGGCCGTTCCACTTTCATGGTCGAGATGGTGGAGACTGCCGCGATCCTCAACCAGGCGACGGCCAAGAGCCTCGTCATCCTCGACGAGATCGGCCGCGGCACGGCGACGTTCGACGGTCTCGCCATCGCGTGGGCGACGGCCGAACACCTGCACGAGAAGAACAAGTCGCGCGCGTTGCTTGCCACGCACTATCACGAAATGACGGCGCTGGCGGGACGGCTGAAACAGCTCGCCTGCGTGACGATGCGGGTGAAGGAATGGAACGACAGTATCGTGTTCCTGCATGAGGTGGCGCCCGGTGCCGCGGATCGTTCGTATGGCATCCATGTCGCAAAGCTCGCCGGCTTGCCGCCGGCGGTGCTCACCCGCGCGGAAGAAGTGCTGCGTGCGCTTGACGAGGGCCGCGAAGGCCACAAACCGCTCGCGAAAATCGACGACCTCCCGCTGTTCGCGGCACAACCGGCGTCGACGCCGATGAAGGCGAGCGCGGTGGAAGAGGCGTTGAAAGATATGCAACCGGACGAGCTGTCGCCGAAACAGGCGCTGGAGATTCTTTATGAGCTGAAGGCGAAGCTGCCGAAGAGTTAGTTTGGAGACTTCCCCTCACCTGACCGCCGCTTCGCGCCGGTCTGTCCTCTCCCGCTGCGCGGGAGATGTTAAGTGGAAGCGAGCCTCCGACTAACCTCTCCCGCACTTCGCGGGAGAGGACGACCATTGCGTCAGCAACGGTCAGGTGAGGGGGAGTCGGTACCTAAACCTGCGTGATGATCACCGCGCCGCGCGGTGTCGCCACCATGGTGTGCTCGTATTGCACCGTGGCTTGGCCGCCGTCGGCGGTGAGGGTCCAGCCGTCGTCGCCTTCTTCGGCCCATTGTGCGCCGAGCGAGAGGAACGGCTCGATGGTGAACACCATGCCGTTGGCGATGCGGCGCGCGTCGCGCGGTTCGTACCAGGTGGGAATGTCGCCGGGCTCTTCGTGCAGCGACGAGCCCACGCCGTGGCTCGCGAGATTGCGGATCAAGGTGTAGCCGCCGCGATCAGCAAAGCTCTGCACCGCGCGGCCGATCTCGTTGAGCTTTGCGCCGGCCTTCACCGATTTGATCCCGGCCCACAATGCGCGTTTGCCGTCGCGACACAGCCGCTCGATCTTCGGTGTCACAGGCGGGATCGCGAAGCTGCCGCCGGTGTCGGCGTAATAGCCGTCGATGTCGGCGCTGACGTCGATGTTCACCAGATCGCCGGCCTTCAGCATGCGATTGCCGGGCACGCCATGCGCCACTTGCGGCGAAACCGAGATACACGTCGCGCCCGGAAAGTCGTAGGTCGACTCCGGTGCCGAGCGCGCCCCTTCCTGCTCCAAAAGCTTGCGCCCCAGCGCGTCGAGTTCGGCCGTCGTCATGCCCGGTTCGGCCGCCGCGATCATGGCTTGCAGCGTCCGCGCCACCGCAGCGCCGGCGCGTTTCAGCTTCTCGAGCTGTTCTTCATGTTCGATGGTCATGGGCTGCTTTTACCACGCAATCTCGCCGAACGCCTCCAGAGGTTCCAAGTCGTGGGTGGGCGCCGCGTCGCTCGCGACGCGCGGCTTTCCGGCGCATCGGGGCCGCGAAACTGCTGACAAAGTGGGCAAAAGGGTCCACCGTCGAGCGTCGTCTTCTGGAGCCTCTCGTTGAGCGGTCAGGTCCTTGTCGCCATCGCCATCGGCGTCGTTTTCGTGATCTTGTGCCTTGGCCTTTATACGCTGTGGGCCGGCGGCGAAGTGGCGGCGACTTATTCCAACCGCCTGATGCGCCTGCGCGTGATGGCGCAGTTCATCGCGGTCTGTATCATCATGGCGGTGCTGTTTTTCTCCAAGCACTGAGGCGCGCAACAATCGGTCTGCCAATCGGGTGCGATGGAAAGCCTCTTGCGGGGTGATCGCCAAAGTGCTGTTAAAGCCTCGCGATGACTGGAAAAACCCTCTACGACAAAATTTGGGATGCGCATCTGGTGCATGAGGCGCCGGGCGAGTCCTCCGTGCTCTATATCGACCGCCATCTCGTGCATGAGGTGACGAGCCCGCAGGCATTCGAGGGCCTGCGCAACACCGGACGCAAGGTGCGCCAGCCCAAGCTCACGCTCGCCGTCGCCGACCACAACGTGCCGACGACCGAGCGCGCCAAGGGCATTACCGATCCAGAATCGCGCGAGCAGGTCGAAACGCTGGAGCGCAACGCGGCCGAGTTCGGCGTCGAATATCTGGCGATGAACGACATCCGCCAGGGCATCGTGCACATCGTCGGACCAGAGCAGGGCTGGACCTTGCCGGGCACCACCATTGTCTGCGGCGACAGCCACACCTCCACCCACGGCGCGTTCGGCGCGCTCGCCTTCGGCATCGGCACCAGCGAGGTCGAGCATGTGCTGGCGACCCAGACCCTGCTGATCCCGAAATCGAAGAACATGCGTGTGACGGTAAACGGCGAACTGCCGATCGGTGTGACCGCGAAGGACATCGCGCTCGCGATCATCGCCAAAATCGGCACTGCCGGCGGCACCGGCTACGTCATCGAATATGCCGGCGACGCGATCCGCGCGCTCTCGATGGAGGGCCGCATGACGCTGTGCAACATGACGATCGAAGGCGGCGCGCGCGCCGGCCTGATCGCGCCGGACGAAACCACTTTCGCCTATGTCGCGGGGAAACCGCGCGCGCCAAAAGCGGCGGCGTTCGAGGCGGCGCGCATGTACTGGCGCACCCTGAAGTCCGATGACGACGCCGGGTTCGATGTCGAGTTGACGCTCGACGCTGCGAGCATTCCGCCGATGGTGACGTGGGGCACATCGCCGGAACAGGCGTTGCCGGTCACCGGTCATGTGCCCGATCCCGCCGCCGTCGGCGATGCGAACACGCGCGCCGGTGTCGAACGCGCGCTCTCCTATATGGACCTCACACCGGGCACGGCGTTGAAGGATGTGAAGATCGACCGCGTGTTCATCGGTTCCTGCACCAACGGCCGGATCGAAGACCTGCGCGCCGCTGCCGCGATCGCGAAAGGCAAGAAGGTCGCGAGCCATGTCAACGCGATGGTCGTGCCCGGCTCCGGATTGGTGAAAGCCCAGGCCGAGGACGAAGGCCTCGACGAGATTTTCCTGGAAGCCGGTTTCGAATGGCGCGAGCCGGGCTGTTCGATGTGCCTGGCGATGAACGCCGACAAGCTAGAACCGGGCGAACGCTGCGCCTCGACCTCCAACCGCAACTTCGAAGGCCGCCAGGGCCGCGGCGGCCGCACCCATCTGATGAGCCCCGCCATGGCCGCCGCCGCCGCCATCGCCGGTCACCTCGCCGATGTGCGGGAGTTTCAGTGATGACTGCCAGAGATTTTATGGAAGCGCCTGCTGATACGACAGAAGCGATGCTGGCGCGTCTAAAGCCATTGCAGGATGCGCTTAAGAAAAAGCAGATTGATCCGAACGATACTCGAACGGGCGCGGAGATTACCGAGGAACTGTACGACGAGTTGGGTTTGCCGCGTTAGTCAGAGCTATCCACTCGCTGTCATCCTGGCCGAAGTGAAGTGCAGCGGAACGGAGCCCGCCCCCCCTTTCTCCATGCGGGTAATGCCCGAAGTACCAACTTGCCGTTCCAATAGGTTCCGGACGGCACTGCTGCGCATCGCCCGTCCGGGATGACAGGCTGACGTTGGCTACCTGAACTCCGCCGCCCATTTTGGCGCGAGATATTTGCGGAAGACGCTCACCGGTATCGCGAGCCGAAAATCGCCCATCGCATGGGCCCACGCCTCTCCGGCACCGTAAAGCAAAACGATGCCGTTCACCTTGCGCTCGCCCTTCGCATAGGTGAGCGCGTAGTGGCCGAGGTGTTTGGCGTCGTCGCCGATGCCTTCATTGGCCATCGACGGATCGACCGGATCGCCGCCGGCGCCTTTGTTGACGGTCGCGATCCAGGTCTTTCGCGCCGCGGTAGCAATGGCCTTGAACGCAGCCTTTTCCTGTCCCCTGGCGAACAGCGCCTCGAACGGCACCGCGCGGTTTGCGGTCTTGTCCCAGACGATGGAATCGAACGCCGCATTGGGATGCGCACCGTTCTCGTCGATGTAGCTGTAGCCGGACAGGCTGATCAACCGTGCGCTTTCGAACGAAATGCGCCAGTTGGTGTCGAGCGCGTAAGCATGGAAATACTGCGGCGCTTCCGATTTTTCCTGCTTCGCCTCGTCCTTGATATCGTCGGAATCCTTCTTCCAGCGCGCGAACAGTTCGGCTTTCAGGGGCGCGATGGCCATCGCCTCCGCGGGAATGCGTAGCCGGATTTCGTAGGCGCCGGTCTTTTCGGTTTTGTCGTACGGCGCGGCGGCCAGCACCGGCGCAATCGCCAAACCGAACGATAGAGCCATCAACGCATACCGCACCGGCGCATTCCTTCAGAAGAAACTCACGGGATCGACATCGACCGTCAGGCGGACCTTGCTCGAGAGCTTGGTCGCGCGGAGCCAGGCATGCAAATAGTTCTGCACCGCCACGCTTTTCTCGGCCTGCACCAGCAACCGCTCCCGAGTCTGGCCGCGCAGGAGATAATAGAACGCCGGCGTCGGTCCCCACACCTTCACGCCGCGCGCCGCTGGCGCGTTCTTCGCCAGAACACGCCCCATCTCGCGGACCGCGTCGCCATCCGTGCCGGAAAGGATCAGGGCGGCCAGCCGGCCGAACGGCGGCGACGCGGCACGTTCGCGATACATTCGCTCCTGTTCGTAGAACGCATCGCGCGCGCCGCTCGCCAATGCCTTCATCACCATGTCGCCGGGATTGCGGGTCTGGATCAGCACCTGTCCGGGCTTTTCCGCGCGCCCCGCTCGCCCTGCCACCTGGTGCAGCATCTGGAAGGTGCGTTCGCGCGCCCGAAGGTCGCCGTCCGAGCCGCCGAGGTCGCCATCCACGACGCCGACCAGCGTGAGTTGCGGGAAGTGGTGCCCCTTGGCGACGATCTGAGTCCCGATCAACACGTCGATCTCGCGCTTTGCCATGCTGCGGATCGCGGCTTGCGTCTGCAACGGTCCATGCAGAATGTCGGACGACGCGATCGCGACGCGCGCATCGGGAAATACCGCCGCGAATTCTTCCGCCACCCGTTCGACCCCCGGACCGCAGGCGATGAAAGTGCCTTCGGCATGACATTCGGGGCAGGCAGGCGGTGTTTGCGTTTCGAACCCGCAGTGATGACAGGTCAGGCGCTTGCGATAGCGATGCTCCACCAGCCACGCCGAGCAATTGGCGCAAACCATCTTGTGGCCGCAGGCTTCGCACAGCGTGAGCGGCGCATAACCGCGGCGGTTGAGGAACAGCATCGCCTGCTCGCCGCTGGCCAGCGTGTTTGCGAGCGCCTCGCGCAAAGGCTGCGACAGCCAGGTGCCCGGCTCCGCGCGTTCGTAACGCATGTCGATCAGCCGCGTCTGCGGCATCGTCGCGGCACCGTGGCGCTTGGGCAGCTTCAGCCAGGCGTAACGCCCGCTCGCGGCATTCACATAGGATTCGAGCGACGGCGTGGCGCTGGCGAGCACCACCGCGCAGTCCTCGATGCGTGCCCGCACCACCGCCATGTCGCGTGCGTGGTAGATCGCGCCATCTTCCTGCTTGTAAGCCTGCTCATGTTCTTCATCGACGATGATGAGGCCCAAGTCCTGGAATGGCAGGAACAGGGACGAACGCGCGCCGACCACGACGCGTGCCTCGCCGCTCATCACCGCGCGATAGGACCGCGTGCGTTCTTTCTGCGACAGGTCGGAATGCCATTCCGCGGGACGGCAGCCGAACCGCGCCGCGAAGCGATCGAGAAACTGCACGGTGAGCGCGATCTCTGGCAGCAGGATCAGCGCCTGTTTTCTGGCCTTCAACGCTTCCGCGATCGCTTCGAAATAGACCTCGGTCTTGCCGGAGCCGGTCACGCCATCGAGGAGACTCGTGGAGAACCCCCCGGCCCGGACCGAAGCGCGCAACGCCGTTGCCGCTGTTTCCTGTACGTCGCTCAGCGCCGGCGTGTCGAACGCTGGATCGGGTGTCCGGTAGCGCGCGAACTCCGGCAATTCGGTTTCGACCAGCGCGCCGGCTTCGATCAGGCCGCGTACCACGCCGCTCGAAACATCTGCTTCCTGCGCCAGCCCCGGGACGCTACGGGCGAGGCCGTCGCTCGCAATGGCCAACGCCCGCGCCCGCGCCGGCGTCATCCGGGCCGGCATCGTCGTACCTTTTACGTAAGCGGTGCGCAGCGCCTCCGGCTCGAAGGCCCGGGTCGAGCGCAGCGCCATGGCCAGCACCATGCCGGGTGCGGTCAAGGTATAGTCCGACACCCAATCGATGAAATCGCACAGCCGGGGCGGCAGGCAGGGCGCCCCTTCGACCGGACGGATCGCTTTGAGCTTCCGCGCCTCGACCGCGCCGTCGCCGTTACTCCACACCACGCCCAGAAGATCGCGCGTACCGAGCGGCGCCACCACCAGCGATCCCCTTGGCAGGTCCACGCCGTCCGGCACGCGGTAGTCATAAGCGCCCGTCAGGCGCAGCGGCAAAAGCACGCCCACGCGCCGGACCGGGGCCGGATCGCCCAGCAAATCCCGATGGTTGGTAAGGACTTCATTCATGCGATACACTTTGTACCGCGATTCATCCGGGTCTTCGCCTTGAAGTTCTTCATCGACAGTGCCGATCCCAAGGATATCAAGGAACTGGCGCCCACCGGGCTTGTGGATGGCGTCACCACCAACCCGTCGCTTGCCGCCAAAACCGGGCTCGATTACGTCGAGGCGCTGCATGAGATCTGCGCCACGGTTCCGGGACCGGTCAGTGCCGAGGTGCTGGCCACCGATTTCGACGGCATGATCGCGGAGGCCAAGCGCTTTCTGAAAATCGCCAAGAACATCACGATCAAGGTGCCGTTGACCTGGGATGGGCTGAAGGCCTGCCGCGCGCTGAGCGACGACGGCCACATGGTCAATGTCACGCTGTGCTTCCAGCCGTTGCAGGCGCTGCTTGCGGCAAAAGCCGGCGCCACTTTCATCTCGCCGTTCATCGGCCGGCTCGACGATGCCGGGCAGGACGGCGTCGGCCTGATCCGCGAGATCCGGCTGATCTACGACAACTACGATTTCGCGACCGAGATTCTGGCTGCCTCCATCCGCACCACTACGCATGTGCGCGACTGCGCCTTCGCAGGCGCCGATGTCGCGACCTTGCCGCCGAACATCCTGAAGGCGCTGATCGCCCATCCGCTCACCGACAAGGGACTGGCGGCGTTCCTGGCCGATGCCAAGAAGGCGAATGTGCGGATCCGCGACGAATGAACGCCCATGCGTGAGCGAGCCGAAGCACGCGATCCCGCTCTATCTGCCGAGCAAGCCGTCAAAGCCTATGTCCGAATGCACCGCGAAACGCTCGCCGCAGACGGTGAGTTGCTTGCGCTGCTGTTGCCGGGCCGGTTCACCGGCGATGCGGGCGCGATCCGCGATTTGCAACGTTTCGTCATCGAGCGGTTGACCGCGGAAAATGCAGCGCTCAAGGCCGAGCGCGACGGCTTGCGCGCCTCACAGGATCGCAGAAGCGTTCTGGGCGAAGGCGTGCGCCGTTACGTGCTCGATCTGCTCGATGCGCGCAGCTTTGCCGAAGCCATCGCCGTTGCGATCGCCGCCGCACCGGCGTTCGGGGCCGACCGCGCCGCGTTCTGCATCGAAGGCGAGGATGGCATCGCAGCCACGAGCACCGAAGGCGTGCGTCTGATCGCGCCGGGCACGGTCAAAGCCGTGCTCAACACCGAAGCAGGTGCAATCCTGTCCGGCGGCGGTGAATTGCTGTTGGGACGAAGCGGGGTAGACTGCCGGAGCATCGCTGCATTCCGGCTGAAGGTCGGGCGCGATACGCCACCGTCGCTCTACGTGCTCGGCGCCAAAGCCGCCGGCAGCTTCGAAGGCGCGGAAACCGAGAGCGATCTCAGATATTTTGCGCGTGCGTTGGAGCGGGCGATCCGTGCATGGCTCGATCTGCCGAAGATCTGAAAACCGCCTGGCTCGCGAGCCTCGCGCATGAAAAGCGCGCCAGCCCGCATACGCTGCGCGCTTACGGCGACGACGTAACACGCTTTCTCGAGTTTTTGGTTGGCCACATCGGCGGTGCGGTTGACGAGAGAGCCCTTGCAAAGCTTTCGCCGGCCGACATCCGCGCGTTCATCACCCGGCGCCGCAACGAACGGCTCGGCGCGAAGGGCGTGCAGCGCGCGCTCGCCAGCGTGCGCAGTTTCTTCCGCTGGCTGGCGCGTGAGGAGATCCTCGACAATGCGGCGCCGCGCGGTATCCGCACCCCGCGCGTCAAACGCGGCCTGCCGCGTCCGCTGAGCGAAACCGATGCGGCGCGGGTGATGGAAGAAGCCGCCAACAACGATGTGGAATGGATTGCGGCGCGAGATTCCGCGCTCGTTACGCTGCTCTACGGCGCCGGCCTGCGCATCTCCGAAGCCCTGAGCCTCAAGCGTGGCGACGCACCCTTGGGATCGTCGCTCACGATCCTGGGCAAGGGCCGCAAGGAACGTGTGGTGCCGATCCTGCCGGTGATCGGTGTCGCAATCGACAAATATGTCGAACAGGTCCCGCACAAGCTCTCGCCGTCGGCGCCCTTGTTTCTCTCAAGGCGCGGTAAACCCATGAGCGCGCGCGAAGCGCAGGCACTCATGCAAAATCTGCGCAGCCGGCTTGGCCTTCCCGACAAAGCGACGCCGCACGCCTTGCGTCATTCGTTTGCGACCCACCTGTTGGCCAATGGCGGCGATCTGCGCGCGGTGCAGGAATTGCTGGGTCATGCGTCGCTGTCGACGACGCAGGTCTACACGGAAGTCGAAACCTCCAAGCTGCTGGAGGTCTATCGCAACGCCCATCCGAAAGGAAAAGCGGCTTAAGCCATCGCCGTGGCCAGCATGCGGCGGTTGGCACTGGTGTTCAGCACGCCCCAGACGCGTTTCTGCGCTGCTGTATCACCCACCTCTTCGACGTATGTCTGCAGCACAATCAGCAGCTTGCGCAAGTCGGCATTCGCGGCGTTGAGGACGGAGATGCGGATCGAGGGATCGGTCGTCTTCGCGGCCGTTTCCAGCTTTGCGCGCAAGGTGGCGTCGGCGATTGCGGGCGCAAGTTCGGCGAACAGTGCGCGCATGTCGGCGTTGTCGTTCATCCGCGTTTCCGCCGCGCGGTCGTATTCCTGCGACGCGATCATCAGCAGACCGGCGATCAGTCCGGCGCTGCCCAGCGCATACGCCGTCGGCGCTGCGATGCCCGGCACCTGCATCGCCGTGGTGCGCAGCAATTCGCTCACTTCCGGTCTCATAGAACCTCCGACAGACGCTGCGCCAGAAGGCGATTGTGGAACGAGTAGGGATACCAGGCGGAAAACGCGTTGATCGGATCGGGATTGCGGCCGTCGACATATTCGCGGCCCGCCGAAATCCAGATCGCGAGACCCTTGAAGCTCGCGAAAATCTCCCACCAGAACAGCGCTTTCGGATCGGCCTTCAGTCCGCTTGTGCGTTCCCAGATCGCGATGGCGTCGGCGCGCGCGATCGTTCCGGCGGGACGCGCCGTGTCGCCGTTGCTCCACAGCGGATCGAGCGCCCAGCCGAGGTCTTCCAGCGGATCGCCCAGATGCGCCATCTCCCAATCGAGAATGCCGCGGATGGTGCCGCCGGAATCGAACAGGAAGTTTCCCGTGCGGTAATCGCCGTGCACCAGCGCGAGCTTCTGCGCCGGCGGCGGCGGATTGCGCTTCATCCAGCGGATGGCGGCACGCGCAATGGGCTGCGGCTCGCGTTCGTCTTCGTCGATTTCGGCTTCCCAGCGGGCCACTTCGTGTTTCCACATCGTGTGCGGATCGCTCGAGCCTTCGAAATCGGCAAGGCCGATGGCGTGGACATCGGCGCCGGCGATCCGGCCCATAGTCTCGAAGAACTGCCGGCCGATGGTTTCGCGATGCTCGCCATAGGGATCGGGCGCCATGATCGAGCCGGTGGTGCAGCCTTCGATCTCTTCCATGATGAAGAACGGCCGTTCGAGCGGCGCGGGGTCGAGCTCCAGCACCACAGGCTTCGGCACCGGGACGCCCAGTTTGTAGAACGCCTCATAGGCGCGGTATTCCGCCGACCGCTCCGTCTGGATCAGGCTCGACGGCGGATCGCGCCTGAGGATCAAGCCGCGATCGATCGTCTTGCCGGCTTCGCTGTAGCTGGCCCGGAAACGATAGGTCTCGCGCGACGCACCGCCCGGAATGCGCGCTATGTTCGCCACCGTCAGATCGGGCGCGTTCAGATGGCGCTGCAGATACGCCGCGAGCGGCGCGATGAGTGCGTCGCTCATCTCAACTGTGCGGATCGAAGATGCCGGTCAGTCCGTGTGGCGCATAGGGACCGATGGCCAACTGCTCCAGCACGCCGACGCCCTTCTCCTTGATGCCGTTCGGCCCGGTGAGGGTGCAGTCCGAAATCGCCTGGATGTGCTGGAAGCGCGGATCGTTCTCGTTCACCTCGGCGGTCTTGAACGAGTCGAACCCGAGCGCACTTTCGCCTTTCCAGTGCCCATGACCCCATTCGGGATGACCGTAACCGATGCCCATCATGTAGAAATTGTATTTGGGCGTCATCTCCGCGCGCCACGCGCCACCATCCGCGTCCGCCACATCGATCGCAGCGCCTTTCGCATGGCGCGTGCCGGATTTGTAATCGATGGAGGATTTGCACGATGCCATGTGGATCGGCTCGCGCTCGCCTGTCTCGCCGATCACCGATGCCGTGTTCCATGCCGCGCCGTCGGCATTGGCATTGTTGTGATAGAGCATAAAGCGTTCCGGGAAATTCATCGGCGCCCACAGCCAGTAGAATTGCGGTGGCCGGGGCGGCGCCACCGCCTGGCTGTCGCCCAGCCCGATCGGCCGCACGCCCCAGGAGCGGTCACGCGTGCCCAGGGTCCTTTCGTCGATCGTCGTACGCTTGCCGTTCACCTCGAGCCAGCCCTGCCAGGCGCCGTTCTGCGTCAGCCGGGTGTAGTCCATGAAGGTGCGCGGCCCGTGGCGGAAGGTGAAGCGCGGCTCCTCCACCGCCGGCGCGCGGCTGGTGAAGGTGAGATCGGCGCGGAGGCCATGCGCGTTCTCGCCGACGGTGAGGCGCAGCTTTTTCAGCGGCTCGATCACCTCGACCGCAATGGGGCCGACGGTGGTGTCCATCCGCTCCATGTTGAGCAGCTTGGAGGCGTGGAGGTTGGATTGCACCCCGTCCTGGATCACCGAGAAGGCGGCATCCATCACGTTCAGATGCGGATAGACGCCCAGCGCCGCCGCGAAGAAGGTGCTGCCGTCCGCGGTGTAGCCGTTGAAGAAATAGCGGTCGTAGAAATTCCGGTCGGTGCCCGAGGTGGCAATCGGCTCCGGCAGCTGGTGGATCGGGTAGTCGTCGGCCTTGGTCAGCATGGTTCCTCCGGGCGTTTTCGCGTTTTGCTTTTGCCGGCAGCTTGGCGCGGCCCGCCAGCCGGAGCAACGGCGAAAATCCAGGATTTCCGCGGGGGAAATGCCAGTTGCGAAACCGGGCCATGTCCCCTAGTTTCCGCGCCTCGCGAGCCCTTCTCGGGCTGCCGGAAGCCGCCTTAGCTCAGTTGGTAGAGCACATCATTCGTAATGATGGGGTCGCGTGTTCGAGTCACGCAGGCGGCACCAACACTTAGCACCGACACCCACCCCGCACTTGTCTCAGCATTGTCCCGGCCTTTAGCGTGGCCCCATGGAAACGTACGACCAGCTCCTCAATGAAGCCAAACGCTTGGGCATTCCAACAAACTCTGGAATGTACAAACTTAGAGCAGAGCCCTGGACCGAACTGCAGATTGGCGAATACGAGCTTCACCGCCGCATCACACAGGAGAAGCGGCATAGGCGAGAAAACAGGCTTTGGCTCGTCGCGTTGGTGTCGGCGATAGCCGCTGTGGTCTCCGCTATCGGTGCTTGGGCTCCGTTGTTTTGGAAGCATTAGATTCTTGAAGTGGTTGGCGTCAATGAGACTCAAAGCGTCATCCAAACTTCGCGCAACGACGTAGCGACCGCCTGTCCGCTCTAACCGGTCCTTGAAAAGGGCCTGGTTCTCGTTGAGCCGGCCTTTAACTTCCGTCACCTCGATCCCGATAAGCCTGACGGTGGGGTTTACCACTGTGCAAGACCTTGTTGCGCTCTACGCGATGTTCACTGCACCAGCCGGGATACAGGCTGCAGGGCGCGTTGGCGCGATACAGGGATGCCACTGAGGCCTTTGAGCTGGGATGGGGCAATTGCCATTGAACCCGTGTGTGTCAACACAAGTGATGGAATGTCTTTGGCGTCTGTCACACCGCGAGAGGCCGTTGGTGTCTTCTAAGAGCCGGGAGCCACGGGATCACACAAACTGGACACTGCAACTGCTGCCATGACAGGATTGCGGGAACGTAACTATCGGGGGCATCATGAAGTTCAAACGTAAAAGCGCGCCCCCGAGCCTCTCCAGCAAGTTGCGCATTGGCGGTGTTCTGGCCTTCGTCTTTCTCGGATCGGCGTTGGGAGCCGTCGCTCAGACCCTGACCCTCTCGCTCAAGACCGCACCACCCAATGCGGCGATCAGGGTTGCCGGAACCGGTTTCGGGACCAAAGAAGCGGTCGATATCTATTTCGATACAACCGACGAACTCCTCGGCATAACGAATGCATCCGGCGCGCTACCCGGCTACACGCTCACCATCCCGGCTATGGCGGCACCCGGCACGCACTGGATCACTGCCGTCGGCCGAAAGAGTGGTAACGCCGCACAAACAAGTGTTGGTGTGCACACGCCCTGGCCTGAACACGGCTTCGGAAAGCCGGACAAAGGCTTGAATCCCACGGAAAATCAGATCGCGGCTTCGAACGTGGGTCAACTGGATATCGGTTGGCGCGCAAGACTGGCCGGCCGCAGCGATGCCCAGCCCAGTGTGGCGGGCGGCACGGTTTTCGTTCAGGCAGATGACGGAAGGATCTACGCATTTAACGCGACCACCGGCGGCGCGCACCTCTGGACGTATAAGACTGGAGGCACGGACGCGGTCGGGACCCCCGCCGTGAGCGGGGGCATCGTTTATTTCGGTACAACCGACAGCAACATGTATGCCCTGAACGCAAATACCGGAGCGCTGATCTGGAAGACCGCGACGGCAGGCGCAATCTATTCATCGCCCATCGTCGTTGGCGGGTTGGTTTATTTCGGATCGTTTGACGGGAGTGTCTACGCGCTCAAAGCATCGACCGGCGCAGTTCTTTGGACCTATGCCACAGGTTCTGCCGTCTATGGGTCGCCCGCCTATTCGAATGGCACGCTCTTCATCGCCAGCCAAGACAGCAATCTCTATGCGTTGAACGCGACGACCGGCACAAAACTCTGGTCCTACACGTTCGGAGGCGTAGGCAACGCATCACCTGCCATCGTGGGCAATCTCGTTATCTGTGGAAGCGATGATGGAATAGTACACGCGATCGACACACAGACAGGCACTGAGAGGTGGTCATACACGGCAAACGCTCCCATAGGCGGCAGCCCGGCAATCGCGAATGGCAAGGTGTTTGCGGCTACGACTGATGACAATATCTATGCGCTGGATTTCGGATCGGGTGCATCAAAATGGACGGCGACGCTGGACACTCCGCTCGTAGGCGCCCTGACCACTGCCAACGGTGTGGTCTATGGCACCAACGCAAGTGGCCTTGTCGCGTTTGATGCCAACAGTGGAACAAAGCTTCTGGAACTTCCTGTAGGTGGGTCGCCGCGTGGGGGTGCAACAATCTCCGATGGCACAATCTTTATGATCGCTGGAACCAACGTCGACACACTCGTGGCGTTGCAGGTGAACGCGGGAAACAGTCAGGTCGTGAAAAGAAACGACCAAGCACCGCAGGTGGCGAGGCTGCGGCCCAATTTCAAACTGACACCTGCACCCTGACCTGACTGGCTCTTTCGTTCCAAGCAGAATGTGGGAAACCCGTCACGAACGGCCCATTCCAACTGATCCGCGGTGGACGGGGCGACATGGCTGCATGATGCTGGCGCACATTATTCGTAATGACGGGCGGTGTTATCCATCCCGCTCGCCACGATTGACGGCTTATCCGGCCTCCGGTGTGAGGCGTCGATCCAGGGTTGGATTGTTCTCCGGCACGGTATCGATCCAGGAACTGTCCCGCTCATAGCCGAGCGTCACCAGTGCAGCGCCGTGCTGTTCTTCGAACGCGATCGCAAGGCTGCGATCGAACACCGAGGGCCATTGGCGCGCGGCGCCGGATCTGACATGCGCCGACTTTCGATCGGCTTTCCCGCCGAAGATGGATTGCTTCCAGAAGGCCTCGGCGCAAACCGGAATCTCCCGCGCGTCGAAACCGAGGTGCCGGGCGGTTTCGCGAAACCGCGTGCCTTCGACATCGGCGATCATATCCTCATAGCGGCACTCGACGCTGTTCGGCAAGCTTTTGTCCCACGACACCATATTCGCGAGATTTTGCGGGAGGCCGTATGTCATCTCGAAAAGGTAGCGTTCACGCTCGGTCGCAAGCGCGTTCAGGCCTTGCTGAAGCGTTTTTCCGCCAAGCCGGTCCTGCGGGCGATGCAGCCATTTCTCGTTTGCGAGGAGATGATAGTGCATCGCGGAGATCCAGATATCGCGGGGGTCGCGAATGACGTGCAGGAATCGCAGATGATCCTGGCGCATGTCGGCGCCGGGATAGCTCGAGACGAAACTCGCGTTGGCGGCGCCCAGAACAAGAGGCGGCGTCAGCGGCGTCGCACCTTTGTCCCGTCCTGCGACGACAAAGGGAATCTCAAGCGCTGTGGCGATCTTGCGGAAGACCTGGCCCATCCAGACCGTCCCGGTCTTGTGATGGGTGACGATGACGGCAACCTTGTCCATGCCGCGATCTTAATCGCAATCTCGCGGGGAGACTCCGATGATTTGAGGCTTGAACTGCCGCGCCGGTTCTGAGGCGGCACGGCATATGCAGCCGTCGCCGGTCATGAGCCGGAACGATACAGGTAGCCAAATCATCGGCTCGCACGCCGAATACCGGCACTCGGACTATTTCTTTGCGCGCTCGCAATCCGACACGTTGCGGCAACTTCCTTGGGCAAGTCGCGCTCGACCTTTGCGCGCGTGGGGCGGACCGGCGGCGCTTCTTGTTGCCGGTACCGCGCTAGCCGCTCTCGTCTCGATCCTCTGACGGGCGGAACAGCTTAAGCCCGGCAGCGGATCGTGAAGACGGCCCAACGCCGTTCCCGGGTTTCTATGGGTTCGCGGTGCCGCGGGCGACACCAGTTCCTCACTTTGCCAGGCCGAACACCGTCACCGTCTTGTACGCCGGCACGTAGACGCGGCCGTTGGCGACTGTGGGGCTCAGATAGCCGCGGCTGCCGTTCGACCATTGGCCGGCGTTGGCGGCGAACAGCGGATCGCCCAGCAACTCGGCGTTGTAGGCTTCGAGCTGCATGGTATCGCCGTGGCGGATGAGCCAGACCACGCCGCTGTTGGCGACCTGGCCGTTGCTGGAGACAACCGGGAACGAGCCGCCGAAATCTGCACCGCTCGTGCCCTGCGCGATCTGCGTGAGCTGCGGCGTGCCGGTGGTCGACACGCGATAGGCATGCAAACCGTCGTAGCTGCCCTGGAAGAACACTGTCGGACCTTTGGGCCCGACATAGAACGCCGGACCGCACCAGCAATCACCGACCGAGAGCTTCTGCAACGCACCCGCGTCATTGTCCTGTACGCCGCCCAGAGTGCTCGCGTTCAGCAGGAACAGCGTTCCTTCCTTGCCGGCCGCCAACGCCATCTCCGGTACTGTCTGGCCCGGTTGCTTGGGAATGACCATCACGCCGCCCGATCCGAAATCGGTGTCGCCGTTGTTCAGATCCTGGTAGTCGGCCGGCGTGAAATAGCTGTGCAGCTTGAGATTGCTTTGCAGCGAGATGACGCTTTCGCCATAGCCTTTCATGCCGGCGCCGGTGTTGAAGTTGCCGTTGCCGGTGACCGCGAGGATGTTGCCCGTGCTGTTGACCGCCACGGCATAACCGCTCATCCACACGCTCGCCAGTTCGTAACCGGCCGCCGCTTCGATGGTGTTGAACTTGCCGTTCGATTGCAGCGTGCTCGCGTCGTAGCTCAGCACCCAGCCGGAGATCGCGCCGGCGTTGTTGTCGCAATGCGAGCCGATGCCCATGTAGATGTTGCCGTTGGCGTAGACGAGGGACGACCGGTTCCACTGGTTCTGCGGATCGAAGTGCAGCGTGCCGGCGCCGTTCGACAGCGTCGCGGTCGGCGCGATCTCGCGCGGCTTGATCGCGTCTTTCCCGGTGCCGAGGTCGAGCGCATGCACCTGGGTGTGGAAGGAGAAGGGCGCGGGTTCCGACGCCGCGACCAGGTAGATCGTGGCCGAACTCGCGCTGTGGCGAACGATGACCGGCGTGCTCGAGATGCCGTATTCCGGCACGATGTCGCTGCACCCCACGTCGCCCGAGGATTGCGGCGTACCCATGCTGGCTTTCCAAAGCTGGCTATAGGTCTTGGCATCGAACGCGTAGACGACGTTGTGACCCGTCGCGACGATCAGCACATCATGGGTCGAGCCGTCCGGCATCTGGAAGTTGGACACCACCAGCGGCTCGGCGAGCACATTGCCTTTCACGTTCAGCACGGTGAGCACTCCGAAATTCTTGGAACGCACCGCGCCTGGCGTCAGATCGGTCTCACTCTGATTCCAGCCCGTCGGATAGTTGTCATAGTGATAGTTCAGCACGTCGATCGGCGCGCCGGAGTAGGGCCGTCCGGAGGACAGCGGGAACACAGGAGCCGGCGGCAGCACATGCGGCGCCGGGTGAACGTTGCGGAACACGTGCTGCTGAAGGTGCTGGTGCACGCCGTTCACCGCCGTGCTGTCCGGCGGCAGCGGGTAGTGCAGAACCGGATGGGCCTTGGCCATGAGGGTCAGGCTTAGCGTGGCAAGCAGCGCGACGGCAGCGGCGAAGACGCGTGTCATGGAATTGGCCCTTCAGACAGTCCGAAACCGGAACAGATTCGCACGATCAGAATATGCCGGGGGAGAGGACGATGGAACACCGCCTTCCGCGGAGCGGTTATCGGTTTCTAAAGCCCGGGCGCCAAACTGAAACGAAGTTCCACGAGGCCGTCAGCCGGAAGTAAAGTTCGCCACTCCGAGAGCGGACACATTGAGCGCATCTAACAGCTGGATGACGAAGTCCGCACCGGCCTGATACCCGGCGGTCCCATTGGCATCGATGATGAGGAAAACATCGCCTTTCAGATCGCCGCTATCAGGGGTGAACAGCACGGCGTGTCCCGCACCGAGCTGTGCCGCGCCGATAGTGGCTGCCAGATCGGTGTCGAAGGTCGATACGCTGAGGCTGCCGCTCGCGACCGACGGATCGATTGCGCTGACGGGCGCCGGCATCGCGAAATGGTCGTACCGCGCGTCGAACTGCGCGATGGTATCGTGGGTCGCGCCGGTGGAGTCGGCGACCATCTGATAGACGAATGCGTCGTCTCCAGGACCCCCGTTCAGCAGATCGGCGCCGGCCCCACCGATAAGTGTGTCGTTTCCAGAACGGCCGTCTAGCGTGTCGTTGCCATCACCGCCGCTCAGCAAGTCGTTGCCGTCTCGGGTCGCGAAAGCGTCGTCGCCGCTGCCGCCGTAGATGTTGAAGGTTTCGACATTCACGACCGTTTGGAGGGTGTAGACCGTGCCTCCGTCCAGATCGGTTACCACGCTGGAAGTGGAAGGGTTGCTTTCGTCGAAGGTTATGTTGCCCGTGAACACGGCGTACGCAAAGGTCACCACATCGTTGCCGGTGCCGCCATCGATATTGGCAAATCCCGCGCTGGCAATGGTGTCGTCGCCGCTGCCGCCTTTGATTAGGCTGATCTGCCCGTCGCCGTTATCCGACGCGTTTAGCGCGCTGATCGTGTCGTCGCCGCTTCCACCATAAATCTTCTGCACAAAGTCGCCCCCATAGATGGTGTCATCTCCCGAGCCACCGATCATCACGTCGTAACCGAGTGTATTTCTTTGATCGATGACGTCGTTTCCGCCTCCGCCATTTAGGACGTTCGATCCGGAAAGCATTCCCGATATGACATCATCACCGTCGCCCAGCGTAAGGTTGCCTATCCAACCGTTGGTGATATGAAAAGTTTCGATTCCGGAGAAGGATGAGGCGACACCGTCCACCGTGATCGTGCCCTTCCCATGGGCATCGCGGATGCCCAGTTCGGAATTCCCCGCGTCGATGTACAGCGTGTCGTTTCCGCTTCCGCCGTCGATCGCGCCAAACCCGTTCGGGCCGACGACTGCATAGATAGCGTCGTCGCCGGCGCCGCCGTCGATGGTGGCGGTGCCGCCATTGCTGGTGATGGTGTCGTTGCCGTTTCCGCCGATGAGTGTGTTTTGGCCGCCGTAGCCCGAAGACAGCGTATCGTCGCCGGTCCCGCCATCGAGGTGGTTGTTTCCCGTTCCCCAGGTGGTCAACTGATCGTTGCCGGCGCCGCCGCGCAGAATGTTGTTTCCGTCTTCGGCATTGATCTGATCGTCGCCGTCCGTACCTGAGATGATGTCGTTGCCGGCGCCGGTTTGCACCGTCAGGGCTTCGACATCGAGGACGGTGACGAACAATCCCTGTGCGCCGGACGTCTGGCTCGGTCCATTCACGAAGATGTTGGAGTCGGTGGAGAAGCTCAGATGAACGGTGTCGAAGCCGGTACCGCCGTCGATGGCGCCGGCCCCTGTGCTGCTGATGACGTCGTCCCCGTCGCCACCGCTGAGCGTGTTGATCCCGCTGCCGGCCGTCAGTACGTCATCGCCGTCACCGCCAGTTAGCGTCTCCGTCCCACTGCCGCTGCTCGTGAGTTGATCGTTGCCAGCGCCGCCGTTCAACGTGTTGTTGCCAGTGCCGCCATCGATCGTATCGTTGCCGGCGCCTGTGGTGATGTTGTCATCGCCGGAACCGGCGATGACATGGAACGTCTCGACCCCGGAGATTTGGGTACCGTCTGTAAGCGTGACTACGTGCTGTGGATCGGAACCGTCAAGGACCAGCGCGACGGTTGCGGCGGCACGGTTCAGTATGAGCGTATCGTTTCCCGGCCCTCCGGCGATCACGTCGCCCGCGGTAGAACTCGTCAGCGTGTCATCACCGGTGCCGCCGTACAGCGTGTTCTGTGCGGTGCCACCGATAAGGATGTCGTCGCCATCGCCGCCATTCAGTACGTTGGTCCCGGTTGAACCATGTGCATCGATCTGGTCGTTGCCCGTGCCGCCGAAGGCTGTGCTGGCGCCTGTTCCGGTCGTTGTAATCAGATCGTCGCCATCTCCACCAAGCAGCGTGTTGCTCGTGCCCGCCGCCTGCAGCCGGTCATCACCTGCTCCACCTGAGAGATGGTTTGCGCCGGATCCGTACGCGATGAGAATATCGTTGCCGTCACCACCGGTGAGAGTGCCGGCACTGGCGATCAGCTCGTCATTCCCGCGACCTCCGGTCAGGAGGTCGCTCTTGCCGTCGGTCTGGATATAATCGTTTCCATCGCCGCCATCGACAACAAAGTTGCCAAGCTGTGATGCGTAGGTGTTGCCGGCCCCGAAATGGAGAGTATTCGAAGCTCCCAACGCCGTCGCATCCACAGTGAAGGTCGTGTCAGGAGAAACTTTTGCATAGTAGCTGATGGTGTAGTCGTGCCCGACGCCGAGCGTTATCCGCTCGAAATGTGCGAGGTTGTCTGTGGAAATGTTGAGATTGGCGTAATCGCCATCGAGAACGAGTGTGTCGTAGCCTGCACCACCATCGAGGCGATCATTGCCGTTGAAGGTCGAACCCATCAGAAAGACATCGTCACCGTCGCGGCCGGACACGATGTCTTGCCCCCCTTGGGTAAGATCGAACACATCATTGTCGGATGTACCGGTGATGTTGTCGTTGCCGGGACCGCCGGTGAAATCGGCCATTGTCGCGCACTCCTGAAATCGGAACTTAAAGCTCCGCAACAGTCCTCAGTCTTGAGAGCCGTTCTGTCAGGAAAATGCCAATGGAGTCTTAATTAAGAAATCAGACTTAAATTCCGCTAACCATAGACACCGCATGTCTGTTTGCTTGCCGTCGGCGTCTTCGGTGTTAGTACTTGTACGTCGCGGTAATGCCGACAGTGCGAGGCCGCAGGGTTATGGCTTCGAACAACTCGGTGAACTGATCCTGGTGGTTCAGGTCCAGCTGCGGATGAGCGTTGAAGAGATTGTTGGCGAACAACGCCATGTTGAGATTGCCGAACTGCATCGCCGCGCGCAGCGAAACCTGGCTGTAAGCCGGATCCGGCACCAGGCTTGGATCGAATGACGAAGTGCCCGCCGCGTATCCGCCGCCGGTGCCGTAGGCCTTGCCGGTAAACTCGTAGTCGGCGCGGATATAGGCGTCGCGTCCCCAGACCGACGTGTTGTATTGCCCGCCCACCGACGCGGTCCACGGCGACCCGGGAAGCGCTTCGCCCTTGACGGTCAGCGGCTGTACGCCTTTGCCGGGGTTTGGACCGGCGAACGCCGTGTCCGTGTAGTATGCATCGACATAACCAAGGGTGGCGTCGAGCTCCAGATCGTCGGTGATCAGCCAGTCGCCCTGAAGATCGAAACCCTTGCTGCTCGCGGTGCCGAGGTTGGCGGTGTACTGGATCCCGCAGGTCGGCAGGTAGTTGTTCTGCTGGATGTTGTTCCAGTTGAGATAGAACACGCTCCCCGAAATCTGCAGGTGGCGGTCGAGGAAGCTGTCCTTCGTACCGAGTTCGTAATTGTCTACCGTGTCCGAGCCGTAGGAATCGGGCGCGCTGGTAAGACCGAGCGATTTCAGATCGCCGTCGCAGGATGGCGGCGTCGGCGCGTTGGCGCCGCCTTCGCGATAGCCCTTCGAGAAGGTGGCGTAGACCATATCGCTGTCGTTGATCTGGTAGCTCACGCTCACCATGGGCGTGATGGGCGACTCGTCCGAAGCGCCTGCGCCGCTGGAGAAGCCGAAGTCTTGCGGTCCGTTCGCGAAATTGACGAAGGAGAAATGCGTCCACGCGGCGCGCACGCCAGCCTGCAGCTTCAGTGCGTCGGTGATCGCATAGGTCGCGTTCGCGAACAGGGCGAACTGACGATCGTGGCCTTCCGTCTGGTTGATGTAGTCGTCGCCGTTGGCCAGCAGGTGCTGGCCCCATGCGCGCGACATGTCTTCGCCCCATAGAAATTCGGTGAGCGCGGGCAGCTGCGGGTCGTTGATCTGCTCGGTCGATTGCTGGTGCTGGCTCTGGAAGAAAGCGCCCACCACCCAGGTCAGCGGGCTGCCGGTGTCGGTCGACTGCAGGCGCATTTCGCTGGTGAAGTTCTGCTGCCGGTTGGTGATGGTGGCGACGGAAACGTAATTGTCGGGATAGCCTGGCAGGTTGAGGCCGGTCGGCAACAGAAGCGGCGGCTCGTCAGCCAGATGGTCGAAGCAGAAGCCGCGCTTGCAGGACCGGCCGTCCGGATCGGTTCCGGAATCGACGAGCTGCTGGAAGTAGGAAAGGTTATAGAGCGTGCCGCTATAGCCGTTCACGTTTTCATGGCGCGTGAAATAGGAGGCGTTGAAGATCAGGTCCGATCCGCCGAACTGATAGTCCGCTTTCAGGGACGGCAGATAGAACTGGTCGTTGTCCTTCATCGGCTCCGGTGTGCCGGTGCGAAAAACGCCGGACGATGGGCGGGAGATCGAAACCCAGTAGTCGTCGGAATTGGCCTGGTCGGAGGACTGGAAAAACACCGACGGCGTGATCGTGAGGGCCTGGACCGGCTGCCACATCAGCGCCGCGCGCATCGCGTAATTGTCCAGCGTGTTCGAATCGCCTTGTTGCAGGTCGAGCGTCTTGTCATCGACGTGATCGACATAGCCGCCGTCCTGCCGCGCCCAGGCGCTGACGCGGAAGCCGAGCGTATCGCTGATCGGGCCGCCGACCGCAGCGCCGCCCTCGTAGCTCGGCCCACCGTTCTGGGTGAAGGAAAGCTCGCTGCGGGCATAGACGCTGTAGTCGGTCAGGCTCGGCTGTGGCGTGATGTAGCGAATGGTGCCGCCTTCCGAACCCGCGCCGAACAGCGTGCCTTGCGGACCGCGCAGCACTTCCACCCGGTCGAGATCGAAGATCGCGGGCAAGGTGCTGTTGGAATTGAAACCCAGGTTGCGGATCTGGATCGGCGTGTCGTCGATGTAGACGCCGGTGGTGGCGGAGCCGGCGTCCGAATTGATGCCGCGGATCGAGATGTCCTTGGAGTCCGGATCGTAGTTGATGCCCGGCGTGAATTTGACGAGGTCGGCGACGTTCTTGACGCCCAGCACGTCCATCTTGTCTTTCTGGAACGCGCTAATGCTTTCGGGGACTTTGGTGATGTCCTCCGACCGCCGTTCGGCCGTAACGGTGACGGTTTCGATGCCGCCGCCCGACTCCTGCGCGGCTGCGACCTGCGGCACGGATGCGATAATGGCGACCGTGGCCAGAAATCCGGCTCTGGAAAAGCGATGCATATTGAAGTGACTCCCTCCGTCCCATCGTGCTGGCGCGGTGCAAAACGGTCAAGAACGCGAGCTTGTGCACGTTAATGTTGTCAGCTGTTCACCGAGTGAATTTTTCGCTCATACTGCTGCCATGACGCACATTCTTTCATTTCATGCGCATCCGGACGATCTGGAGAATCTCGGCGCCGGGACGCTCGCGCTTCTGGCGGCCAAAGGGCATCAGGTCACGGTTGCGACGATGACGGCGGGCGATTGCGGGTCGACCGAACATTCGCTGGAACAAACCGCTGCGATCCGGCGCAAGGAGGCAGCAAATGCGGCGGCACTGATCGGCGCCGGGTATCGATGCGCCAACGTCGGCGATCTGTGCGTGTTCAACGACGATCCCACGCGCCGCAAGACGGTCGAACTGATCCGCAGCGTGGCGCCGGACATCGTGCTGACGGCCTCGCCGGCGGACTATCATCCGGATCACGAAGCGACGAGCGTGCTTGTGCGCGACGCCTGCTTCGCGGTATCGGTGCCGAATTATCAGACCGGCCCGTCGCCGGCGATGGCCGCAATTCCACATCTCTATTACATGGACCCGATCGGCGGGCGCGAACGCGACGGCGCGCCGGTCAAGCCGAACTTTGCGGTCGATGTGGCTGCGTTCATGGAGACCAAGCGCACGATGCTGGCCGCGCATGAAAGCCAGTACGCCTGGGTCGCCAAGCAGCACGATATCGCCGATCCGCTGGAATCGATGATGGTGTGGACCAGGTTTCGCGGCCAGACGTTCGCTGTCGCCTATGCGGAAGGGTTTCGCCAGTACCGGCACCATCCGTATCCCGTGACGCCGTTGTTGCAGGAGTTGGTGGGCGACGCGCTGCTCACCGATCCGGCATGAAGATCGCAGGCACGCTCGCCGGCTACAAGGCGGTTGCGAAGCTCTACAACGCGCTGATGACGGGTTTCGTGCTCACGCTGGTCACGCAGGAGAGCGAGGCCGCCGCGCGGGATTTCGTGTTCGCGCATTTCCGCCGCCAGCATCTGGAGAAGTTCAAGGACGGTCTCGCGAAACTCGGTCTGGATACGCTGCCGCACGCGGTCGCCTGTGCGCAATATCACTATTTCTCCAATGCGCTCGGCGGCGTTCGTACCGAATACGTCGCGGAAAGCGATCGCAAGGCGTGGGTGCGCTATCCACCGCCGCGCTGGATCTGGCAGGGCGCCGCGATCTGCGCCGTGCCGCGCAGTGTCAACGAAGCGATGCTGCACGGCTGGCACGGCCACAACGGCGTGACCCTGGGCAATCCGCGCCTGGGCTTCGTCTGCACCGGCGAAACGGTGAACGGCGATCCGGGTCTCGAAGGCTATTACTATGAATATGACCGCGATCTCGCGCCGGACGAGCGCGTGCGGTTCGCGTTCGGCGAACAGGCGCCGCTATTCGATCGGGCAAAAGCACCGAAACTCGACAGCGCAAACTGGCCGGAAGAGCGGCTGAAGAAGGTCGAGCGCTCCTATGCGATGGAATATGTGCGCTCGATGCTGCCGTCGCTGGAGGCGTTGTTCGGCAACACGGGATTTGCGCATTTCGCCCGCGCCGCGCGGCTGATCGGACTGCAATACCATGCCGAAGTGGCAGAGTTGCTCGGTGTCCCGGACGCGAGTGCGGAGAGTTTCGCACAATGTCTGGCGACGCTTGCCGCGTCACAGGGCGAGACGGTGACTTGCGAAGCCGCAACCGTCACCCAGGCAGGCTGGCGTCTGTTGGATGGCGTAGCCGTCGATCGCGCAGCCGCGTTTTCGGCATGGAACGCGTTGTGGGAAGGCATGCTTGCCGTTCACAACCGCGATCTCAAACTTGTCGTCGCGCATGACGGCGACAACGCGGTGTGGCGCGTCGCTTAACGGTGTTCCTGCGCCAGCTTGCTGTCCACCGTGGCTGTGCGTTCGAGCTTGCCCCAACCGACGAACGGGCCGCGGATCGCGGTCGCGAGCGAACGTACGACGACGTAATACATCAGCTGGCGATAGCCGAAGCGCTGCAGCACCAGCCACCACAAGAGACTCCACTTCTCGCGCCGCTCCATGAGAAAGCCCGCGAACGCCGCCAGCAAGTCCACCACGACGAAGATGCCGTAATAGAGACCCACCACCTGGAGGTTGCCGGTCGAGAACTCGGCGCCATGCTCCAGATAGGCGACGCCTTCCCACGCCAGCTGCCAAATGAGCAACAGGTCCGCGAACGGCGCGAGCGCGGTCAGCAGGATCTGGAAAAGCCAGACTTGCGGCAGGGCAATCATCCCCAGCGCGCCGTAGCGCGGCCGGAACATCATGCCGCGATATTTCCAGAGACATTGCAGCGTGCCGTACGACCAGCGGAAGCGTTGCTTCGCGAGACCACGGAAGGTCGACGGCGCTTCGGTCCAGGCGATGGCCGAGGAATCGAACATCACCTTGTGACCGGCGCGCTGTAGCCCGATGGTGAGGTCCTGGTCTTCCGCCAGCGTTTCGGACGGGAATCCGCCGATCGCTTCCACCGAACTCTTGCGCCACGCGCCGATGGCGCCGGGCACCACGGTCATCGTTCCGAGCGCTGCGAGCGCGCGCCGTTCGAGGTTCTGTGCCACGATATATTCCAGCGCCTGCCAGCGCGTGATCATGTTGATACGGTTGCCGACCTTGGCATTGCCGGCGACCGCGCCGATTTCCGGATCGGTGAACCAGCGCACCAGCCGTGCGATCGCGTCGCGGTTGAACTGCGTATCGGCGTCGAGCGCCACCACGACGTCGCCGCGCGCCTTGGCGAGGCCGATGTTGAGCGCGTTCGCCTTGCCGCCGTTCGGGATGCTGACCACCGTCACGCGCGGATCGTTCGCGAAATTCGCGTTCAGCACTTCGAGCGTACGGTCCTTCGAGCCGTCGTCGATCACCACCACGTCGAGATCGCTGTAGGTGCTGGCGAGAATCCCGCGGACAGTCGACGCGATGACGTTCTCTTCGTTGAATGCAGGGATGAGCACCGAGACCTGGAACGGTGCCTTTGCGTCCGGGACGGCTGCCTGCCCGCGCTCGCGTCCCTTGTTCCAAAGCGCGAAGCTGACCAGGAACAGCAGGCGTGCGATGCCGAGCCAGATCGCGATCCAGAAGCACCAGTGGAGCAGGAAGCCGATCTCGCTCATGGCGAGAAACACCACGCGATCTGTGAGGAGCGCCACGGTGGCCGGCAGCGGCGGCATCGCTTGGTCGGGGGTTAGGCCTGCGAGCTCCGACACCCGGACGAAGCGATAGCCTTCGGCCTTGAGCTTGTCGATGACGATGGGAAGCGCCTCTACGGTCTGGGAACGGTCGCCGCCGGCATCGTGGAACAGGATGATGTTGCGGGGCATGTCGCCGCGTGCGCTGTGCACCTGATCGAGCGTGCTCTGCACGATTTTGGCAACGCCGGGCAGTTCCCAGTCGACCGGGTCGACGTGTTCGCCGACCGTGATGTAACCCATGTCCTGTGCGGTCTGAACCGGCTCGATCTCATCGGCGTCGGTCGGCTCCGCATCGCCGAGATAAGGTGGGCGGAACAGGCGCAGGGAACGGCCGGTGAGCGCCTGGAACAGCCGCTGCGTCGCGTTGAGCTCGAGCGAGGTTGCTTCCGGCGGCGTATCCGACAGGTTGGGATGCGTGTAAGTGTGGTTTCCGACCTCGTGGCCTTCCGCGACTTCGCGCTGAACGAGGCCCGGATTGGCTTCCGCATTGCCGCCGATGATGAAGAAGGTCCCGGGGACTTTCTTCTGCTTAAGAATGTCGAGGATTTGCGGCGTCCACTCCGCATCCGGTCCGTCGTCGAAGGTGAGCGCAATGGTCTTCTTCGCAGCGCCGAACTGGCGGATCACATAACCGGTGGGAAGCTTGGTGTAGGTCTCGTCGTCGATGTCGCCATAATGCGCATCGCGTTCGAAGGTCCGCGCGCCCGATTGCGGATGGGCCTCGACACGGAGGATTTCGCCCTGGCCCTCGTAATCGATCTCTTCGATCGTCGGAATCTGCATCAGGGCATCGGGCGCCGGGGAGTTGTAGGGTTTGCCCATCACCGACCAGATGGACGGGTCCTCGCTTCCGAGCCGCCATAGGGCGTAACCCACCGGCTGATACGGATCGGCGGCGTGGATTTCGTTGTAGGCCGTCACGGCATCGAGCAGCCACACGTCGTGCGACGTGCCGTCGTCTTCGACATAGGAGAAATGCGGGTTGTTCGACGCATCGTCGAACGTCACCTTTGCGTCGCTGTCGTTGGCGGCGATCACCGCTTCTTCGAACGACATGGAATCGACATCGTCGCCGTTCCAGTCATAGGCATAGTTGGCGACCGCCACGATGGTATGTGCCGGATCGAGCACCTTCATGCGCTTGTCGAGCAGGTCTTCGTACCAGGTCTGGCCGGCGATGCTGCCCGCGCCGCCTTTGACGCCGTGCTGATCGTAAGCCATCAGGATCGTATAATCGGAAAGCCTGGCGAACTGCTGAAACGGCCACGCATCGTCGGCGAAGGGCGATGCAACCGCCACCACCCAACCGTTTTTCCTGAAGCTCGTGCGCAACTCGGTCAGGAAGGCCGCCATCGCGCCGTGCACTTCGTCGGTGTCGGGCATCGTTTCGAAGTCGACCACGATGCCTTGCAGCTTGTGCTGCGTGAGGAAGCCTGCGATTTCCTGCTCCAGTGCCTTGCGTCTGGCGGGGTCGGACAGAAGCTTCGCCATACCCGCACCGTCCCATTGGCCGAGCGTGGCGTTCTGGATCACCGGCAGGATTGCGACGTTCTTCTTCGAACTGCGGATGAGGTCGTACACCTCCTTAGCGCGTGCATCGAAGCTGTCTTTGAACTCCAGATTGGGGCCGTGCAGCGTCAGCCAGGTCGGCATCACCCAGTCGAGTTGGGGCAGGGCCACCTTGAGCGAGTCCTTGGCGTCCGCTTCCCAGTTCGGGAAGAACGCGATGGAGAGTGGGCGGCCGGGATGGCGCTGCAGCGTCCGCGCCAGTGCATCTGCCTTGTTGTTGCGCCGTTTGCGCAGCCGTTTCTCACGCGCCAACTGATGCTTCTGTTCGCGCGCCGCTTCTGCAAGCCGTGCAGCCGACGGCAGCAGGCCAGGCGACACCGACTTGTTCACCAGGTCCTGTGCATGCGCGATTATTTCGCCTTTCAGCCGGACGCTGCCGATGTTGGGCACGAAGAACAGGCTCGCGATGAACGCGACACCCAGCACCGTCGAGACGATGGCCGCACTCCAGCCGATGAACGAAACGCGCGCCGCGCGCCGTCCGGTGGCGTCGAGGAAGATCGGTTTGGGACTCATGGTGAAGGCTGTTGGGCCTTTCTTCTGGTGTAGTCTAGCGATTTGCGCGGACGGGGCGGAGTGTCAATGCCGATTGTTTCCGGTTCATGGCCGAAAGCTTACCTCACGGGCGGCGTTATCGTCGCCGGATTTGTCTTTTGTTTGGCGGCGGATCTGCCCGGGCATCTGTCCTGGGATTCCATCGTCCAGCTTCTAGAAGGCCGGACAGGACGCTATATGGGGTGGCACCCGCCGTTCATGTCCTGGTTGCTGGGCCTTTTTGACGCAGTTCTTCCGGGTACGGCCCTTTTCGTAGCATTCGACGCCACGCTGTTCTTCGGCAGCCTCTATTCGCTGGTCTGGCTGAGACCGAAGGTGTCGTGGGCAGCGGCCGCGGTGGCGCTCCTTATCGTCGTTTCGCCGATCGCGCTTCTTTACCAGGGCATCGTCTGGAAGGACGTGCTGTTCGCCGACACAACCGTGGCCGGTTTCGTCTGCCTGACCTGGGCGTCGGCGCGCTGGCAACGGGCGGGCCTGCGGTTCGCCCTGGTCGCCGTCAGTCTGGTCCTGCTTGGACTTGCGACCATGTCCCGGCAAAATGGCGCGCTGGCGCTTCTCTGTGCGATTGCTGCGCTCGGCTGGATCGCATCGCGCCATGAGGCGCCGCGCCTGCGCATGCTCGTGACGTACGCCGCTTCGGCAGCGGCGTTTGCGTTCGTGTTCATCACCGCTGCGAATATCGCGCTCGGCTGGCGCATCGTCGCGCCGTCCGGGCCGGCAAAACAACTCCGGCTTCTGGAGATCTACGACATCATCGGCTTCGTCGCGGCCGACAAGCAGCTCCCGCTGAACGAACTGCACGCCTATGCGCCCGACCTCGAACAGGCGGTCCGCACCGACGGCGTGCGGCTCTACAATCCGGAGCGCAACGATCCGCTCGCGGCGTCGCAGAGCTTGCAGACCGCACTGGTGGAAGCGCCGTGGGATGCGATCCGCGGCCAGTGGCTCGATCTCATCCTTCACCATCCGTTGCTTTACGCGCAGGTGCGGCTGGAGGTGTTTCGCTGGATATTCCTGACGCCCGACATCAACGCCTGCCTGCCCTATCTCGTCGGCATCACCGGACCGCAAGCGCAAATGGAGCAACTCGACATGGAAGAGCGGGAAGACGGCCGGGACGACCGCCTGCGCGACTACACCCAGTGGTTTCTGCAGACCCCGGTCCTGTCGCATCTGTTCTATGCGTTTCTCGCGCTGGGCACTGCGACGCTGCTGTTCATCCGCCGCCGCGATGCGGATATCCCGATCGCGATGCTGCAGGCCGGCACGCTGCTCTTCTCGCTCAGCTTTCTGATCATCGGGATCGCGTGCGACTACCGCTATCTCTACGCGATGGATATCGCCTCGCTGGTCGGCGTGTTCTACATCGCACTGGACTGGTCGGGATTCGACGAAATCAGGCGTCTTCGCGTTCGCCGAGCGTGAAGGCGCCGACCGGAATGTAGGCCAGATACACGATCAGGCAGGCCGCCATCGTAGCCCACGGCCAGATCACCGCCGACCCCAGCACCAGCGCGATCATGCCCATGACCGGCGCGCGAAACTGCCGGGTGATCTTGAGATGTTTGACCGAAAGAGTGGGCACGCGGCTCACCATCAGCGCGCTGGTCAGCGCGATCATCGCGCCGGAGATCAGCGGTTCGCGGAAATAGCCGAGCCCGCTCTGGAACGAGAGCAGCAGCGGCAAAAGGATCAGACAGGCGGCCGCCGGCGTGGGCATGCCCGTGAAGTAGGGATGTGCGGGCGTCGGGTCCTCGTCATCGCCGTGGCCGACCGACTCGACGTTGAAACGCGCCAGCCGGATCGCGCAGCAGGCACAGAAGATCAGAACCGCGGCCCAGCCGGCGCCGCCGCCCTGGTTCAGGGTCCAGGTGTAGACGATCACGCTTGGCGCGATGCCGAAGCTCACGAGGTCGGCGAGCGAGTCGAGTTGCGCGCCGAATTCGCTGTCGGCGCCGAACAACCGCGCGAGGCGGCCGTCCAGCATGTCGAAGATCGCGGCGCAGATGATCGCGATCACCGCAGCCTGCCAGTTGCCCGACAGCGCAAAGCGGATCGCGGTCGCGCCGCAGCACAGGCCGATCAAGGTACAGGCGTTCGGGAGGAATTTGCCGAACGGTACGCCGTCGCTGAATTCGGCGACGCGCTGCTCGATATTCGCACGGCCCTTGTTCACGCGGACGGCGAGGGGAACTCGGCCAGCGGCGTCACGCCGGCTTTGACGCTCTGCCCGGCGTTCGCCAGCACGCGTGCGCCAGGCGGCAAATAGACGTCCACCCGGCTGCCGAAGCGAATGATGCCAAAACGGTTTCCGCGCCATACGCGATCGCCTTCCTTGAGATCACAAACGATTCGCCGGGCAATCAGCCCTGCGATCTGCACGACAGCGACATCCCCACCAAGGTCATTGTCCGGGCGAATGCGGATACCCATCCGCTCGTTGTGGACGCTGGCCTTATCGAAGCTCGCATTGAAGAATTTCCCGGGCCGGTAAGCAAGGGCCGTGACAGTTCCATTACATGGCATCCTGTTCACGTGAACATTGAAAACGTTCATGAAAATCGAAAGCCGGGCCCGTTTTTCAAGACCCAAGCCGAGTTCCGGAGGTGGTTCCGTATTCACAATGGGCAACAAAACCCCATCCGCGGGGCAGATAAGCTGGTTTTCGGCCGCATCGGCGTTCCGTTCCGGGTCGCGAAAAAAAGCAACCGTCCAGACCATCACGGGCAGGAACAGCCACCCCCACCGGCCGAACAGCAGGACCAGCGCGGCGTTCAGGGCGACCGCGATGGCGATGAACAACCAGCCTTCACGATGGATGGGGATGCGCATGGGCGGGCGCTCTTACAGGCAAAGGCCCGGGAAGGCAAAGACCTTCTGGACGTTCAGGACATCCGTTAAGAGGAGGCGTTCGAGGGGGGCGGGCATGAAGGCCTACGACGACATTCTGAAGGAGGCGCAAGAGAATCCGGCGATCCTCGGGCTGCTGCTCAGCGGCTCGCGCGGCAAGGGGTTCGAGAATGCCCACTCGGACTACGACCTGATCCTGATTGCAGCCGACGATGCCGTCGGGGGCCTCCGCGAGAAATATGCCGGCGCGAAAGACATCGATCTGACGGTCTGCTCGCTGGCGCAATTCCGCGACTATGCCGGCTGGGGCTCCGCGGAGGCGTGGATCGCTACACCTTCGCCCACATCAAAGTTCTCGTCGACAAGACGGGGATGCTGGCCGATCTGGCAGCAGAAAAGGGCCGCATCCCGCCGGACAAGTTGAGCGAGGCGATCGACACCGCGATCGACGCCTATGTGAATGGCGTGTACCGGGCGGTGAAGTGCATTCGCAACGACAATGTGCTCGGCGCCCAGCTAGAAGCCGCCAATTCGATGCTCGACCTTCTGACGCTGATCTTCGCACTCAACGGCCGGCATCGACCCTTCCTGGGGTATTTCGAGAAAGAGCTGGCGCTTTATCCGCTGGACGATCTGCCATGGTCGCCCGCTGCGTTCATCGGCGCTATCCGGCGGGTGCTCGAAAGCGCCGACCTCGAAACACAGCAGATGCTCCTCATCGGCATGGAAGCGTTTTGCCGCGCGCGCGGCCATGGACGCATTTTCGACAGCTGGAACGGCAAGGATCGCTGGGCGATGACGTACCGGCCTCAGCCCACGTAGGCCTTCTCCAGCGCCGCGATATCGAACTTCACCATCTTCAGCATCGCCTCGGCGGCGCGTTTCACCCTGGCGCGATCGGGATCCTGCATCATCTTCGTGAAGCCAGCCGGAACGATCTGCCAGCTCAGGCCATAGCGGTCCTTGAGCCAGCCACACTGTTCGGCCTTGCCGCCGTCGAGCAACGCATCCCAGTATCGGTCGATCTCGTCCTGCGTGTCGCATTCGACGACCAGCGAGATCGCGTGATTGAACGGATCGAGCGGACCGGCGCTGATCGCTTGGAACGGCTGGCCCATCAGGGTGAACGAAACCACCGCGACCGATCCCGCAGGACCGCTCGGGCTGTCGGCCGGCAGTTTCGTCACGCTGTCCACATGCGAATTGGGCAGGATCGATGTGTAGAAGCGCGCGGCTTCCTCCGCTTCGCTGGTGTACCAGAGGTGGGGAAAGAGTTTGCTCATCGATTTCTCCCTGTCAGATATCAGCGATACGACGTAGAGCCATCGCGCGTTCCGACAATCGGCACAAACGAAAAGAGCGGCCCGTTTCCGGACCGCTCTTGTCAAACGCTGACGTTTGGCTGGATCAGCCGCGCGTGCCCGTGAACGGGAACGAGCCGAACGAGCCGGCTTTCACATTGCCGTTCAGGTTGTCGCCATCCACCTTGCCGGCGAAGTCGAGCGTCATGGGAAACGGCGTGGTGATCGCCATCGACCAGGAGACGTTGTCGCCGTCGGCTTTGCCGTTGGCGATATCCATCGAGCCTTGCGCGCCCGCGGCCGTGCCGGTCAGCGCGCCGCCGTCGTTCTTGAGCGTGACGACGGATTTTTGTGCCCCCATCGGGGACTGAACTGTGACATTCCAGGTGCCGTCTACGGCCATGAGTGTTTCCTCCGGTTGGACAGGCGCGCATCTAATAGTTCCTCAAGCGATGACGCAAGCGTCATTTGTTTGCTTTTTCGGAAGCTCCCGGCACGTCAATCTGATCCATCGAGAGCCGGCTTTCGTATCGCCGGAAATATGGGGGATGCTCAAACCCATGAATGCGACGCTCATCGGATACATCGTTTGTCTGGCCGTGCTGCTGGGCCTGGACGCGGTCTGGCTTACCACCACGAACAGCACGATTTACCAGCCGGCGATCGGCGAGCTGCTGGCGGCGAAACCGAACATCGCGGCAATCGCGCTGTTCTATCCGCTCTCTGTCCTGGGCGTGGTGTATTTTGCGCTGAACCCGGCGCTTAACAGCGGCGCGTGGACCGATGCGCTGATCAAGGGCGCGCTGTTCGGTCTCTTCGCTTACGCGACGTACGACCTGACCAACATGGCGACACTGAAGGTGTGGTCGCTCAAATTGACACTGCTCGACATGGCATGGGGCACATTTCTTACCGGCGTCTCGGCGACGCTCGGATTTTTCATCACCCGGCTGTTCGTGCGCTAAGCTCCACTCTCGCAGGTTTGGGGGCTTGGATGAACCGCAACACGCTTTGCGCGATCTATGCGCTGATCGCGGCCGTCGCGCTCTACGGTACATGGAGCCAGAATCTCGCTTATGGACCGGGTCTCGGCGGCTTTCTTCCCGACATGAAAGCCAATCCTGCCGCACGCTCGGTGACGGTCGACATCTTCCTGATGGCGCTCAGTGCCTCGGTGTTCATGGCGTTCGAGGCGCGCCGGCTGCGCATCCGTTTCGTCTGGGCCTATGTGTTCTTCGGGATGACGGTCGCGCTCAGCGTGACGTTTCCGCTGTTCCTCATCGCGCGCGAGTTCGCCGCCGCGCGGCGCGGCGAGAACGTGCCGGGCCTCGCGCTCTACGATTACGCCGGACTGGTTCTGGTCACCGCCGCCGTCGGCTGGCTCTATTGGTACACGCTGTTTGCGTGATCAGCTCTGCTTCCCGTGCGCGAGCCAGTTCGCGCATTCGGCCCCGAGCTCTTTGAGCGCGCGGGCTTCGTATGCCGCGACATCCTCGGCGGTGAGCAGATCGCGCCAGCGGCCGTTGGTGCCTTTGTTGATGAAGGTCTCGGCGCCGCCTTCCCACAACATGCCGCCGAGCGGCGCCGATTGCGCCGCGTGCTTCTTCATGTAGTCGAAGGTGCAATGTTCGGTGAGCAGCGGCCAGCGGTCCTCGTCGATCGTCACGCCCAGGAAGTCCGCGATGCTGCGCATCTCTCCGGTCAGGTCGCGCTTCAGATCGTTGAAGTGCACGAACCTGACGTTCGGCAGATCGCGGATCGCCCACCAGCTGCGCACGTTTTCCCAGAACGGCCAGAACGGAAATCCATCCTTCTCAAGCCATTGGCGGAAGTAGGACACGACGTCGAGATCGGTGCGCTCGATCGGCGGACCGACGCGCCCGGGCGTGTCGTTCAGCGCCGCATACCACATGTCGTTCGCGCGTGTGTGATGGTTGTAGGCGCTCCACAGCACATCGCGGCCGTCACGGCCGATGTAGAGATACTTCGCCTTCGGCGAGAACACGAGCGCGTCCACCGGCAGATGCGTCTTCACGAAGCGGCGGCCGGTTTGCGCTTCAAGCCCCGCGAGCTTGACCTCCGCCGGCGGCACGCGCAGGTCGAGCCAGGGCGACAGCGCGCCGACATCGACGTCGGTCGCGCCGTTGTACAAAAGCTGGCCGATGATCTGCTGCGTCCAGGTCGTTCCGGCCTTGGCATAGGTCGCGATGATTACGTCGCCGTCGCGAAACTGGAAGTCGTTCCACACGGTCGAATCGAAATGATTGCTCTGAAATTCGCGCGTTTTCCGCGGCCACGCCGTCATGCTGCCCCCAACGTCTGCACCCGCGTACAGCTTACGCCGGTTTCAGTCGCGCGGATCAAGGGCTTTGAGGGGCTTGATGTCGATGCTGCCCATCAGGCCGGTGACCGTCGCGCCGTCGTCGGACAGCGGAAACAGGACCGCTTCGATCTCCAGATAGGACTTCGGCTGATAGGACGTTTGCGAAGGGCCGCCGATCACGGGCTGTGCGGTCTCCACCAGCCGTGTCGCCAGATCGAGGAAGCGCCCGAAGAACGCCGGCGCGCGGGGCAGTACGGCCTTCAGCGTGTTGCCCGACAGCCGCTCGCCGAAAAACTGCACCACGCGATCGCCACCCATGCGGAAACGGAAATCGGCGCCGCCATCGAGCACGTCCATCAGCCAGATCCAGCCGAGCTGCTCGCGCATCTCCGCCGGATTGAGATCGACGCGCGACGGCGCAAACCGGTCGCCTCTCAGCGCGGCCCAATAGTGAAAGAGCCCCTTCAGACGTTGGCTCGAGATTTCATCGGCGCTGCGAAGGGACCGCAAAAGCGGCGGCTGAGAATCCACGCTCCACTCGGTGAAAGATGAAGTTTGCCGCGCTGCAATAAAACATGGCGGTCAAATTGCTATGTAAAAATGACGTGTGCGACACTTATTCAACGCGGACGTGTCGGATAGGCTCCTCCGCATCGCAATTGAGGAAAAACCATGGCGGCGAGCAAAGAACTTCATCTGATTCAAAGGCCGGACGGCATGCCGCGTCCGGACGATTTCAAACTGATCGAAACGATCCTGCCGGAGCCTCGCGAAAACGAAGTCGCGGTCGACAATCTCTATCTCAGTATCGACCCTGCGACGCGGCCGAGGCTGACGCGCGGACAAGAACTCGGCACCACCGTAATGGGCTTTGCGCTCGGGCGTGTGACACAATCGCGCCACAAAGATTTCCGCGAAGGCGACATCGTGCAGTCCGCCTTCGGCTATCGCGAACGCTTCGTCGCCGACGGCAAGGCTCTGCGCAAGATCACCGCCGATTCGTCGTTGCCGCTCACCGTCTACATGCATGTGCTGGGCGGCGCCGGGTTCGTCGCTTATGGCGGCCTGCTCGAGATCGGGAAGATGAAGCCCGGAGAGACGGTGTTCGTGTCGACCGCGGCGGGCGCGGTCGGTTCGGCGGCGGTGCAGATCGCGAAACTGAAAGGCTGCACCGTGATCGGCTCGACCGGCAGCGACGACAAGGCCGACTGGCTGCGGTCGATGGGTCTCGATGGCGTCATCAACTACAAACATGCGCCGATCCGCGAGGCGTTGCGCGCCGCAGCCCCCAAAGGCATCGATGTCTATTTCGACAATGTCGGCGGTGAGCAGCTCGAAGCGGCGCTGTCGTGCATGAACATGCTGGGCCGCGTCGCAGTGTGCGGCATGATCTCGACCTACAACGACCAGCAGACCGGCGTGCGCAATCTCTCCGCCATCATCTACGGCCGGATCAACATCCGCGGCTTCGTCGCGCCGGACTTCATGCAACTGCAGCCGCAATTCGTCGAAGAGATGACGGCATGGCTGAAGGCCGGAAAGGTCAAATATCAGGAGACGGTGTTCGAAGGAATCGAGAACGCGAGTGCCGCGCTCATCGCTCTCCTCAACGGCGAGAACACCGGCAAGATGATGGTGAAGCTGAAGGCATGACAGCTGCCTGTGCCCTGGAGCGCGATGGCTTTGCCTTGGTTCGCGGCGTGGTGTCTGCGGGTCTAATCGCACGCACCATCGCCGCTTTCGCGACCGCCGATGTTTCCCGTTCGAAACGCAGCGAAGAGACATATGGTGCGCGAAACATCCTCGACGTAGCGGAGGTGCGCGAGCTGGCATCCCTCGACACCGTTCGCGCTTTTGTAAGTGATGCTCTGGATGGCGAACCGCTCGTGGTCCGCGGCATTTTCTTCGATAAGACGCCGGCCGCAAACTGGCCTGTCGCGTGGCATCAGGATTTGTCGCTCGCATTGGCGGCGAGGCAGGAAACCGATGGCTGGCAGGCGTGGTCGGTGAAGGCCGCTGTGGTGCACGTCCAGCCTCCGGCGGATGTTCTCGGCCGGATGGTGACGTTGCGCTTCCACCTCGACGCTTGCAGTGAAGATAACGGCCCTTTGCGAGTCGTGCCTGGATCGCATGCACACGGCCGTCTGGATCGTGAGCGGCAGGCGAGCCTGCGTGCCCAAGTGAACGAACAGTCGCTTTGCGTCGCCGCCGGCGATGTCATCGCGATGCGGCCGTTGATCATGCACGCTTCGTCTGCGGCACGTTCTCCACACCATCGCCGCATTGTGCATCTGGAATTTGCGCCGCGCGACCTGCTGCCCCCCGGATTGGCGTGGAACGCGTCGTCGTTCGCGCTCTAAGCGAACGCGAACAGTTTGGCGAAGTTGGCGGAATAGAAATCCGTCACCGCGTTCGCCGCGCAGTCCTTCATGGTGGATTCGAACCGGCCCAGCGGATTGCGGCCGCCTTCGACGTGCGGGTAGTCGCTCGAGAACAGATAGAGCCGCGAATCCGATTGCCGGATCAGGTCGCCGACATCCTCATAAGGGTAGGGCGTGAACGCCATCTGTTCGATGATCTGCTCGCTCGGCCGGCGCTTCAGCGCTGCGAGATCGGGCTCTGACTTGCGCCAGATCTCCGCGATCCAGTCGAGCCGCTTAAGCGTTGACGGCACCCAGCCGGCACCGAGTTCGATGGCCCCGCCGCGCAGCCGCGGATGCCGCTCGAAGACGCCGTCCAGCACTATGGTGCCGATGAAGGTTTCCACCGCCTGATGCAGCGAGGTCATGTCCTTGCCGCGCACATTCTCGCCGCCGCCGAGCCAGTCGTTCGGCACGGGGCGGGCGGTGTTCATCCACGCCTTGCCGATCTGCAAGCCGACGCCACCGACATGCAGCACGAACGGGATGTCCGCCTCCGCGAGCCGTGCCCACACCGGATCGAGATCGTTGTGGCCCGGCGAACGGCCGCCGCACGGGCGATGCGGGATCCACACGGCCTTGAGGCCGAGCGTCTGCGCGTGGCCGAGTTCGGCGAGCGCCATGGCGATGTCGTCGAGCGGCAGCAGCGCCACGCCCATCAGCCGGGAGTCCTTCGCGCAGAACTCCGCCATCGCGCGATTGTGGGCACGGGCCGCGGCATAGCGATGCTCGACGGTGCGCTGCTCGCCGAACGCTGCGGTCTCCGCGAAGGTTGCGAACACCAGCTGCCTGGTGAAGCCCAGCATGTCGAGCGCCTTGCTGCGCTCGTCGCGGTTGAAGGCGCCCAATGCGAGATAGCCTTTCGGTCCCGAAATCAATTGGTCGCCCATGGCCACGAGTTCGGCCACACGTTCCTTGCTGTGCGAACCGGTCACCGCCGCATCGCCAAGCGCTGCCTGCAGGCGCGGTGCGTTCACGGTGATCGCCGGCATCGCGTCGCGGAATTGCGGATCGGCATGCGCGATCAGGAAATCGGGCAGCTCCATGATGTGGCTGTCGGCGTCGTAGAAGGTGTGACCGCTGGCGTAGGTCATCGCATGGTTTCCCTAATTTCTTCCAGATCCGAGGTTACGTCCTGCCGGCGACGGCGGCAAACCTCAGATGGCGGCGCGCAGCCCGGCCGCTCTGGCGGCTTCGGTCTGCCGCTCGAACGCGCGCCGGTAGCCATCGCGGGCGCTGACCCGCGTCCAATACGCCGCGACACCGGGCGTGAACTGCGCGTCGAGGCCGAGATCTTTCGCCAGCATCAAGGCATAAGCGACCGAGATGTCGGCCATCGTGAAACGATCCGCTGCCATGTATTCGTGGCTGCCTATACGCGCTTCGACCGCGCGCAGGCGGCCCAGAAACCACTTCGCATAGTCCTGCGCGACTTGCGGCACGCGCCGTTCCTTGGGCTCAAGCCGCGTGTAGCGCAGCACCAGGGTTTGCGGGAACGTCAGTGTCGCCTCGCCGAAATGCAGCGCATTGAGATAGGCGCCATAGCCCGGCTCTTCCGGTTTGACCGCGAGATCGGTCGGCCCATAGCTGGTCGCAAGGTATTCGCAGATCGCGGCCGATTCCGTCATCAGCGTGTCGCCGTCGAGCAGCGCCGGAATGGTGCCGAGCGGATTAATTGCGAGGTATTCCTTCTGGAGCACGCGCGGCGGAAACGGCAGCATCCGAAGTTCGTAGTCGAGCCGCATCTCCTCCAGCGCCCACAACGGCCGGAAGGAGCGGGCGCTGAAGCAGTGATAGAGTATGAGCATGACCGTCTCTCCACTGCGACCTTGCGGTCAATCGCGGACGGATGGCAAGGAAGCTTTGGCGCCGATGAAACCGAAATCCGACAAACCCGTCCCGGCAAAGAGCAAGGCGGCAAAGCGCGTCACCGGCCGCTGTCTGTGCGGCGCGGTCGAGCTTGAGATCGACTTCCCCGCGTTCTGGGCCTGGCACGATCATTCGCTCGCGAGCCGCCGCGTGCATGGCGCAGCCTATGCCACCTATATCGGCTGCTGGCGCAAGCATGTGCGGGTGAGCAAGGGCGAGAAGAGCATCTCGCGGTTCGAAGATGCAGCCACGAACACCGTCCGGAATTTCTGTGCGCGCTGCGGTTCACCGCTGCTCTACGAACGCAAGCGCTCGCCGCATATGGTGAACCTGCCGCGCGCCCTGTTCACCGGACGCACGGGACGCGAGCCGCGCTATCATCTGAACATCGGCGAAATTCAGGACTGGATTTACACCGGCGCGCCGCTGGTGCCGCTGAAAGGCTATCCCGGCGTCGTCTGGGAGCGGCCGAAAGCGCGCAAGCAACCGCCACCGGGTCTGGATATGACGCCGTTTGCGGACGAGCCGCAGGACTGACGCGCCCGACTGCCGATTTGCCATTTGCCGTCGCGGATGCTTGTTGCGCCGCGCAAGCTCGAACCGGCAACACCATGGCACACCCCACGATCCGCCTGCGACCGAAGGAAGGTCGCCGCGCCCGCCACGGCGCGCCCTGGATTTTCTCCAACGAGATCGAGATGACGCCGAAAACGAAGGCGCTGGCGCCGGGCACGCTGGTCAACGTCCTTGGCGCCGACGATCGCGACTTTGGCACCGGTTATTTCAACCCGCGCAGCCTGATCGCCGTTCGTCTATTGGATCGGGCAAAGGACGCACCGATCGATGCCGCGTTCCTCTCCGCTCGACTGCGGCGCGCCCTGGCGCTCCGCGGCGCGCTTTACGACACGCCGTTCTATCGGCTGGTGCATTCGGAGGCCGATGGCCTTCCCGGGCTTACCATCGACCGGTTCGACGACGCGCTATCGGTCCAGATCACGACGGCGGGCATGGAAGCACTGCTCGACCCGCTTCTCGCGGCACTGAAAGAGGTGCTCGCGCCGAAGACGATCATGTTGCGCAATGACGCGCCGGCGCGCGCGCTCGAAGGTCTGGAGAGCTACGTGCGTTTGGCGCAAGGCGAGGCGGGGCGCATCGCAGTCGAAGAGAACGGCGTGCGCTATCTCGCCGATCTCGGCCACGGCCAGAAAAGCGGCTGGTATTACGACCAGCGCGACAACCATGCCTTCATGGCGGCGCTCGCGAAGGATCGCGGAGTGCTCGACCTCTATTGCTATGCCGGCGGCTTTGCGCTGGCCGCGGCAAAGGCCGGTGCGAAAGAGGTGACCGGGATCGATTCTTCGGCCTCCGCCCTTGCGCTCGCGGAAGAGGCGGCCGCGGTGAACCGGCTCTCGGCCCGCACGACGTTCGTGAAAGCCGACGTGTTTGAAGAGCTCGAACGTCTGGGTGCTGCAGGCGAGGCGTTCGGTGTTGTGATCGCCGATCCGCCGCCTTTCGTGAAATCGAAAAAAGATCTGGAGCCCGGCGCCAAGGTCTACCGCAAGCTCGCACGGCTCGCCGCGGCGGTCACGGCGCCTGGCGGGTTCCTGTTCCTCGCGTCCTGTTCGCACAACATGCCGAAGGAGCGCTTTCTGGAAGAGTCTGCGGCAGGCATTTTGCGCGCGGGCCGCCGGGCGTCTGTCATCCGCGAAGCCGGCGCCGGTCCCGATCATCCGGTGCATCCCGCGTTGCCTGAGACTGCCTATCTCAAAGCACTGGTATTCGCGCTGGACTGAGACGAAGCGGGCGGCGCAAAAAAAAGGCCGGGCAGATCGCTCTGCCCGGCCCCTCATTCTTCGAACGATTACGGGTTCGACGGCGTCTGCGCCTGACCCGCTTTCGCGGCATGCGGCTGGCCGATGAAGTTCAGGACGATCGGTGAACCCACGCCGTAGGACACGCCATAGGTCGGGTTTGTGAGGCTCGGACGAACCCCGTTAAAGCCCGGGATGTTGGTGTGGAAGTACGGGCCATCTCCGTTCGTCTGGTTCTGCGCCAGCGTGTAGATGTACGGGTTGAGATTGCCCTGGCGTCCCTTGAGTTCGACAAGATGCGCCACAACGCCTGCAAATTCCGGAGACGAAACGCTCGTTCCGATCAGGCCAAAACGGCCGCCTTGCAAGAACACGACAACGAAGCTGCGATCCGAGTTGCCGTTGCCGTCATAGGGCTTGTCCAGGCCGTCGCAGGTGTGCGGTTTGACGTTGTGGTCGAGCTTGGAGATACCACCCGGGCAGCCGCCCACCTGCATGCCGATGTCGGGGATGGCGCGCATCGGGTTCGCCGGCGGGCTGTTCTGCACGGTGATCAGGTTCTGGTAATCGGGCCTTGCGAAGATCACGCTGTAACCGCCGCCCGCGCCCCATGCGCCGTTGGAAAGCGCTCCGCCGGTGCCATACGGATCGTAAGCCTTGAGCGGATCGGACCAGGCGTTTTCGCCAACATAAGTGGACGGCTGAAGCTGGTTGAAGTTGCCGTTCCAGGTGGTCACCACATTGCCGCCGCCGACCGAGGTCACGGCCGGATCAGCGGCCGGTGTGGAAACGCCCACCGTGAACTTGCCGTTCTGCCCTGCCAGATAATTAGGGGCGGCACATTCCAGACCGGCATTGTCGCCTGAACTCGCCAGGAAGGTCATGCCTTGGGCATTACCTTGCTCGAACAACTCGTGCTCGATCATTAGTACGCCGGTTTGGTCCACACCGTTGTTGTATGCGGGAAGATAGAACTGTTCGCACTCGCCGAACGATGAACTCAGGACATCGAGTTCGTTGAATTCGACGGCATCGACATAACCGCCCAAAACGCTGCCGTCGCTCAGATCGGGAATGTCGTACAGGATGACATGCGCGCCGGGTGCGCCAGTGATTTCTTCTTGGGTGTCGAGAGACGCTTCGGCGAATGCGCCGGTGAAGTTACCGGGGGCAGTGCCCACGACGTACCGGTGTGCAAACAACGTCGGATCGGGTTTGCCCGACCACTTCGTCCAGTTTTCGTGGTCGAACTGGCCCTGAACATCGCTATCCAGAACGTCGCTCGACATCAGCGCACCGATCGTCGCGCCGGTGCCGTCGAGTGGCTCGGAGGTTCCGTCGAACGCGGTCACCGTCGCCTGGGCGGATGGATATTTGTAGGCCTGCTTCAGGTCCGTCCAATAGTACTCGCCGGAAGTCGAGAAGCGGTTCTCCGGGACCTTCCCGATGTTATGGGACATGACGTGCCGCACGTGCGGAGCAAAGCTCCAGACTTGTGCGCCGGCGGCCGCCAGTTCGGCCGGCATGCGGAGAGTTTCCGTTGTCACGATGTGGTGCGTGCCGGGCGTGCTCTGCGCAACGATCAGGTGCGCGCCAAAGGTCGCAGTCACCAGAGACGCCGTGCCTTTAACGTGCAGGCTGCGCGTGTGGCTCTCGACGCTGAAGCCACGCGACGACAATGCCGCCGCCGCTTTCGCGATCGTCGCCTTGTCCGGGCCGAACTTCACGCCGAACTGCGCCGGTGTCAGCCACTTGTGATACTGCGCCGACTTCGGATCCTGCTGCGCTTTCAACAGGGCTTCGAGCTGCTCTTTGTTGCGCAGGGGCAGGAACACGTCGAACTGCACGGGAGTCGTTACCGCCGCGTCGCTGATTTTCGTCAGACCGGCCGGCAGCGCAGGCGCCGCACTTGCCGCAGCCGGCAATGCGAGGCATGCGAGCACTGTCGCGCCACAGAGCGCGACCTTCAAACTATTGAGCATCAGTTGTCTTCCCCATTGTGCGGCAGTGCGGCCTACCCACCTGCCTGCGAAGAACTCTGCCCTTAGTATTAATTGCTCGCAAGACGGGATCGCGATGTTCCGCGTTTTTCTGTTACATTCGCGTGGTACGCGGATGGATTGTTTTCCTTGTAAATCGCCCCTGCGTCGCCTGCCTAGACTTGCGGGTGGTTTTGTTCGTTTGCGGATGATGTAGCGCAGTCTTGTTGCGTGGGGCCGATGCGTCCATCCGCATCCCAATGTTTGCGACGTACTCAGATTTCGATCTGGGTGCCGAGTTCGACAACACGGTTCGCCGGGAGCGAAAAGAATCGCGCCGGTGAGAACGCGTTCGAGGCCAACCAGGTATAGAGCGCGATGCGCCATGGCTTGAGGATGGGCCGCGAGGCGGGGACCAGCACTTCGCGGCCTACGAAGAAAGTCACGGTATCGGCGTCCAGCGCCAGGCCTTGCGAACGCGCCGCCAGAAGACCCTCGGGCACATCGGGAAATTCGAAGAAGCCGTAGTGGAGCCGCACCGCGAAAAAGCCCTTGCCGAGCTTCTGCACTTCGATCCGCTGCGAGGGCTCGACGAACGGAACGTCTTCCACCCCGACACTCAGCAGCACCACCCGCTCATGCAGAAGGCGGTAGTGCTTGAGGCTGTGCAGCAGTGTCCCGGGGGTGATGTCGGTGCGCGGGGTGAGGAAGACCGCCGTGCCCGCTATGCGCTGCGCGTTTTTGTCGGCACGCTCCAGGAACAGCGACATCGGCATTGCGCCGTCGCGGATGCGATCCAGGTGCACGCGCCGCCCGATCCGCCAGGTGTCCATCAGCACGAACACAGCAGCGGCCACCGCAAGCGGCAGCCAGCCGCCTTCTGCGATCTTGAGCGAGTTGGCCGCGAGGAAGGTGAGATCGACCGCGCCCAGCAATCCGAACACCGCGACCACCACCGGCAAGCGCCATTTCCACTTCTGCGCCGCAACCACGGCGACGAGGAATGTGCTGATCGCCATCACGCCGGTCACGGCGATGCCGTATGCCGCCGCCAGCGCGTCGGACGACTTGAAGATCAGAACGATCAGGATCACGCCGATGCACAGCATCGCGTTGATGCGTGGGACGTAGATCTGTCCGCGCTCGGTCGCACTTGTGTGGCGCACCTCCATGCGCGGCAACTGGCCGAGTTGCACGGCCTGACGCGAGATCGAGAAGACGCCGGAGATCACGGCCTGCGAGGCGATGATCGTCGCGATCGTCGCCAGAACCACGATCGGATAATGGGCCCAGTGTGGAGCAAGCGCATAAAAGGAATAGGACGCGGTCTTCGGATCGATCAGGATTCCCGCTGCCTGTCCGAAGTAATTCAATATCAAGGCGGGGAGCGCGATGAACAGCCAGGCGTTGCGGATCGGCCGGCGTCCGAAATGGCCCATGTCGGCATAGAGCGCTTCGCAACCGGTGACTGCCAGAACGACGGAGCCGAGTGCGACGAAGGCCGTCCAGGGTTTCGCCGTGAACAGCGCGACGGCAAAGGTGGGACTGATGGCTTCGAACACGGATGGCGCACGGACGATCGCCGACACCCCCAAAATGGCGATGACGAAGAACCACAGCACCATCACCGGTCCAAAAAGGGCGCCGATCCGTTCGGTGCCGTGCCGCTGGATCACAAACAGGCCGAGGAGAACGGCGAGCGACAAAGGCACGACGAGCTTCGCAAAGGCCGCGCTCTCGAGACCCACGCCTTCGACGGCGCTCAACACGGAGACCGCCGGCGTCAGCATGCCGTCGCCGTAGAAAAGCGCCAGGCCGAGCAGCGCCACCAGCCCGATGGCTGTTTTGACCCGGCGGCTCAGGCCGGTCGTGCGATGCGCCAGTGCCGCGAGCGCCAGCACGCCGCCCTCGCCATTGTTGTCGGCACGCATGATGAAGATCACATATTTGACCGTCACCACGATCATCAATGACCAGAAGATGAGCGACAACGAGCCCATCACCGCGATGGCGTTGGGGAGATCGCCGCCCGCCGCGCGTGCGGATTCGCGCATGGCGTAGAGCGGGCTCGTGCCGATATCGCCGAACACAACGCCCAGGGCGCCGATGGTCAGTCCGAGTTCGCGCCTGAGCGGCGATGATGCAGCGGACGCCGGAAGAGCGACGCTGGTCATCTAGAGGGTGACCTGGGTACCGAGCTCGACCACGCGGTTGGGCGGCAGGTGATAGAACCGCGCCGGCGAGAGCGCATTGGCCGCGAGGAGCATGTAGAGCCAGGTCCGCCAGCGGCCGAGCACGGGATTGTCACCCGGCAGCAATGTCTCGTGGCCGATGAAAAACGTTGTCGTGTCGGGATCGACGGCGAGACCGAACCGCTTCGCCTGTGTTAGCGCGAGCGGGACATCCGGCATCTCGAAAAAGCCGTGATGGATGCGAACGCTGTAGAAACCCTTGCCGAGCTTCTCCACTTCGATGCGCTTCTCCGGCCGCACGATCGGGGTATCCTGCACCGCGACGTTGGCCAGCACCACACGCTCGTGCAGCACCTTGTTGTGCTTCAGGTTGTGCAGCAGCGCTCCGGGCACAGCGTCGACGCGGGCCGTCATGAACACGGCGGTCCCCGCGACGCGGATCGGCGTCTTGTCGGCGCGTTCGAGGAACAGGTCCATCGGCATGGATTCGTTGCGAATCCGCTCCAGATGCGCACGCCGGCCCTTGCGCCATGTCTCCATCATGATGAACACGCAGCCCGCGATCGCGAGCGGCAGCCAGCCGCCCTCGATAATCTTGAGCGAGTTGGAGGCGAGGAACAGCACGTCGATGAGGCCGAGCAGCCCGAATGCGCCATAGACCACGTGTTTGCGCCACTTCCATTGGCTGATCGCCACCAGCGAGACATTGAACGTGTCGATCACCATGACGCCGGTCACCGCGATGCCGTAGGCGGTGGCGAGCGCGCCCGAACTCTTGAAGATGAGCACGATCAGCACCACGCCGAGCAGCAGGATCGAGTTCATCCGCGGCACATAGATCTGGCCGTAATCGGTCGCGGAGGTGTGGCGGATCTCCATCCGCGGCAATTGTCCGAGCTGCACCGCCTGCTGGGTGATCGAGAACACGCCCGAGATGACGGCCTGCGAGGCGATGATGGCGGCGATCGTGGCGAGCGCCACCAGCGGGTAATGCGCCCAGTGCGGCGCCATCGAATAGAACACCGAGACGGTGTTGACCGGAGCGTAAAGAAGCGACGCGCCCTGGCCGAAATAGTTGATGATCAGCGCCGGCAATGCGACGAAGAACCAGGCGGCGCGGATGGGCAGTTTTCCGAAATGGCCCATATCGGCGTAAAGCGCTTCGCACCCGGTCACCGCCAGCACGACGGAGCCGAGTGCTACGAACGCGGTCCACGGCTCGTTGACGAACAGGTGGATGCCGTACCACGGATTGAGGGCATAGAGGATCGCCGGCTCGCGGACGATCCAGCGCAGTCCCATTGCCGCGAGCACGACAAACCAGAGCACCATCACCGGGCCGAACAGGCGCCCGATCGTGGCGGTCCCGCGCGCCTGTAGCATGAACAGGCCTATAAGGCAGATAAGCGAAAACGGCAGAATGAGCGGTTGAAGCGAATGCGCTTCGACGCCGATGCCTTCCACTGCGCCCAACACGGTGATCGCGGGCGTCAGCATGCCGTCGCCGAAGAACAGCGCGAGACCGAGGATGGCGCTGAAGCCGATCGTCGCCTTGATCCGGCGGCTGAGTCCGGGCGCGCGATGGGCGAGCGTCGCCAGCGCCAGTGTGCCGCCTTCGCCGTCGTTGTCCGCCCGCATGATCAGCGAGACGTATTTGATCGTCACGACGATGATGAGAGCCCAGAACACCAGCGACAACGCGCCGTAGATGGCGGCTGAAGCCGGCATGTGCCCGCCGGTCGAGAGGACGGTCTCCCGCAGTGCGTAGATCGGGCTCGTGCCGATGTCGCCGAACACCACGCCCAAGGCTGCCAGCGTCAGAAACGCATTCTGCTTGAAAGTGCGCTGCTGCACGACATGCGCGTGCGCGTTCTCCGGCGGTCCATCGTGCCCCGCAAGGGGATCGGCCGCGTCGGGTAAGGGTTCGATGGTCTCGAGCTTGTTCACGCTTCTCGGGTGGATAACCGGGTCGATAACGCGGAACCCTTACCGCGGGTTGTTCCAGGCTTCTATCGCAGCGAACCGGGGATGGCCGCAGCGCGAAAGCGCGGGAACCTATGCCTGCGCCCCGAGCCTCGAAAGAGGGGCGAGGCAGAATAGCGCAGAGAGGCCGCTAAGCCGTTGGCAACGCTAATTTATCGAAATCAGCCCGCTGGCGCTGTCGGTGCTGGAACCGCCGCCGCTTTCCCGGTCGGGACCGATGAAGCCGCGCACGATGTAGGTTTTCGTACCCCAGGAATTCGAGCGAATATTCCAGATGCGCACTTCGGTCCAGTCGTTGTCGGGGCTCACGTCCACCACCGGATCGTCGATATAGACCGCGCCGTCGTTAGACCAGTTGGCGTGATCGATGCGGATTTCGCGTTGCGAGACGATCGAGCTGACGACAGCAAGATGGGCCCGGTTCGGCCCTGCATAGCCCGTCAGCATCATGACCGAGCGCAGTTTCGGCTCGCTGCGGTGGGCATACTGGCCGTCGCTCTTGTCCCACCAGGTGTAGGCGTCGCCGAAAATGCTTACGCCGGAATGCTGGCGCGCATAGGGCACGCACTGCATGGGCTGGTCGGGATCGGTCACACCGGTGCGCGATGTAACGCCCGCAGTCTGATGCGCGCGAGGCGCATAGCGGTAATCGTCATCCGGTGTGCTGGCACAAGCAGCGAGGGAAAGCGCACATACGGCCGCCGCGGCGAACCGTGCAAAAGACCCCGACATCGAAAAGCCCCTTCCAAACGCCGCCCTGCGGCAGCCGTGAAACGGACCCTAGAAGCACCCCACCCAAAACCGCGTTAGATCAATAGTTCAAAATTGAACAAATAAAATTTGAATCGATTCCCGCCTATTCGGCTGGCGGGACATCGTTGCGGGCCGCCGTAAGCCTCGGCGCGCCCACCGCGGAGCCACTGAACCCCATTCCGCCGATGGAGAGAAGCCCCGCCACCGCGAAAATGAAGAATGGCGCGCTCCAAGCCTGCTCGGCAAGAACAAAAAACGGCAGCATCAGGCCGACGAACAACTCGGGCATGCCCCGCCAACCGCCGATCTGCACCATGCCGGCTTTGGGTGTGCGGGCGAAATTCATCTGGGCGCCGGAGAAGGCTTCATAAGTCGCGCGCGCGTTCGCGAGGACGAGGCCGGTCGGGAACACGATGGCGAGAAGAATCGACGGCACCAGATAGGGCGCCCGTTCGCGTCCCAGCATCTTCTGTCCCAGCCACAGATAGGTGGCGCTGGCCGACAGGCCGAGGCCGGTCACGATCAGGCCGAAACTCGCCACCGCGGCGATATATTTCACGCCCATATAGATCAGGATCAGATTGATCGCGGCGGTGACGCCTGCGAGCAGATAGAACGAGAACTGACAGATCTGCAGCGTCACGCAGGCTTTCACCAGCCCGGGCAGGTTCGATTTCCAGATATGCGGCAGCAGCTTGCGGGCGACCTGGGCATGGCCCTTGGTCCAGCGGGCCTGCTGGGCACGCCAGGCAGCTGCGGTGGCGGGCAGTTCGCCCGGAACTTCGATCTCGGGCAGCATCGCCGCCCGCCAACCTTTGAGGGCACAGCGGACGGAGAGATCGAGATCTTCCGTCAGGGTGTCGCCGGTCCAGCCACCCCCGTTCTCGATCGCTTCGCGCCGCCAGACCCCCGCGGTGCCATTGAACGAGAACGGGATACCGGCCCGGAAGCGGGCTTCCTGCTCGATCGCAAAATGCGAATCTAAGAGCACACCCTGGGCGCGGGTGAGCCAGTTCAGCGCGCGGTTGGCATGCCCCCACCGGGCCTGCACAAAGGCAAGGCCGGAGTCCGCGACCAGGGCCGGGACCGTGCGGCGCAGAAAGTCGGGCTGCGGCACGAAATCGGCATCGAAAATCGCGATAAAAGGAGCCTGCGAATGGAGCAGGCCGAACGCGAGATTGCCGGCCTTGAAACCGCTTCGCTCGCCGCGGCGCAGGATGGAGAACTTTACACCCTCCGGCACGACGGCGCGTACGGCTGTGGCCAAGTCTTCATGCCGGTCGGCCGAACCGTCATCCAGCAGCTGGATTTCCAGTTTATCGCGTGGCCAGTCGAGTTGCGCCGCGGCAGCCGCGACGCGGACTGCCAGTGCGCCTTCGTCGCACACCGGAAGCTGCACCAGCACATCGGGCAGTGCCTCGTCGGGCAGCAGCGGCCGGCGAACGCGCGGCGCTTCGCGGGTCAGGCGGATATAGGCAAGAACGAAAAGCTGGATCGAAAGAAGCGCCAGAAGGGTCAGGACGACCGCCAGAACGCCTTGAAGTATAAGTGAAAAACCAGCCATGGCGGAACGTTGGGACCCCCACAAGATGTTTCCGGTTCCACCGGCTCACTGGCAGCTGCAAGCGGATTCGAATTGTCCGCTCGAAAGCTCCGGGAATTTGTTATGCCCCGTTACCTTTAGCAAGGGGCGCTTGTCGAGAGGGAACTCCGCGCGCGCCTTTGGGTTGCCCTGCCGGTCATGCCCCACTATTGGGTCCGTCGTCGAAAAAGGGATTGGCGGAAAATGCGCAACACGATCATCGGCGTGGCCGCGGCAGCAGCGATCATTGCCATCCTGTTCGTGCTCTCTCGCGTCTTGCCGGGCGCGACGGTGACTCCAGCAGGACAGGCGGGCGATCAAATGAAAGCCCAGATCGACGCCGCTGCTGCCACGGTGAAGCCGGGCTTCCTCGGTTCGGTGAATATCGGAGTGTGGAACCTCAATTGCGTGAAGGCGCAGTCGCTGACACCGCCACCGGCGCCTGTGGCTGGCGGCACGCAAATCCGATTCGGCCGTTGCCGCCTGGCGCTCCCGGTTCACAATGCCGCCAACCACAATTCGGTGGCGCTGATCGCGGTTTTCCATCCGGTCGTGGGCGCGGACGAACTTGCGCTCGTGCTCTACACGCTGCCGGTTTCGAAGCCTGGCGCCAAGGTGATCCTTGCGCTCGAGCAAAAGCAGGTGATCGGCCTGTCGGTGCTGCAGTGTCAGAAAGCCAACTGCGTCGCACTCGGCGTGCTCAAGGACGATGTCTACAGGCAGGTGATCTCGCGCCAGCACCTGGTGGCGGTAATCCCCTATGCATCGTCCGAGCAGCGGATGATCATCCCGGTCTCGACCGTCGGACTGCCGCAGGCCGTCGCCGCGATGCAGCGGGCCGGTTGAGACTCTACGCCGGCCGCTGCAGCACGATGCGCAGCACCTGACCTTCGCGGCTCGACTGCAGCACGCTGAACCCTTCCGTGTTGCACATGTGGGGCAGATCGACGGCGGCCATCGGATCGTCGCTGAGCACGACGATGGCGGCGCCCGGCGCTGCGCGTTCAAGCGCGCGGCGGGCGTAAAGCGCCGGCAGCGGGCACTTCAGCCCCCGCAGGTCGAGCACCGTGTTTTCCGCTTCGTTGAGGGTCATGGCGCTATTCTAGCGCGATCGAAGGGTCGATTCGGTCATGTCGCTGCTGCAATCCGTCGCGCGGGAGTACGCCTATGTGTCCAGTGTTGGACGGGTGTTCTTCCGCATGCGGCACGTAAAGCCGGACTCACCGGTCACGTTCGTCGACATTATTGAAGAGCTTGCACGCGAGAAGCCGGACAATATCGCGCTGCTCTATCTGGACCGGACCGTCTCCTACCGCGTGCTCGACGAAGGCGCCAACCGCTACGCCCACTGGGCGCTTTCGCAGGGCGTGATGCGCGGTGACGCGGTCGCGCTGTTGATGGAGAACCGGCCCGAATATGTGATGGCGTGGCTCGGCCTTCTGAAGGCCGGCGCCGTGGCGGCGCTCATCAACACCAACCTTCGCGGTCAGCCGCTCGCGCATTCCATCGGCGTCGCGAATGCGAAACATGCCATTGTCGGTGGCGAACTCGCGCAAACCTATGCCGAAGCCGAACCTTTGCTGGACGTGAAGCCGGTGCCATGGGTCACCGGCGGTGCGGGCGCGAACCTGGATGCCGCGCTTGCAGCCGCGCCGCCGGGTGCCGTCGACAAAGCCGCGCGCGCCGGCGTTACCGCGAAGGACAAGGCGCTCTATATCTACACCTCGGGCACCACCGGCTTGCCCAAAGCCGCCAACGTCACGCATCTGCGCATGCTGTTCATGATGTACGGTTTCGCGGGCGGCTTGAACACCAACGAACACGACCGGATGTACAACACGCTGCCGCTCTATCATTCGGCGGGCGGCATCTGTGCGCTGGGCGCGGTGCTCACGGTCGGCGGCGCCTGCATCATCCGCCGCAAATTCTCCGCCAGCGAGTTCTGGGACGACTGCTTCCGATACCGGGCGACGATGTTCCAGTATATCGGCGAGCTCTGCCGCTACCTTCTGAACGCGCCAGCGCACGAACACGAGCGCGATCACAAGATTCGCGTCATCACCGGCAACGGTCTGCGGCCGGAGATATGGCCGCAATTCCAGCGCCGCTTCGCGATCCCCAAGATCATCGAGTTCTACGGCGCCACCGAAGGCAATGTCTCGATGCTCAATTTCGACGGCACGGTCGGCGCGGTCGGCCGCATCCCGCACTACATGCGCTCCGTGATGACCACGCGTGTGGTGCGTTTCGATATCGAGAACGAAATGCCGGTGCGCGGCGCCGATGGGCTCTGCAGGGAATGTCCGCCGGGCGAGGCGGGCGAAGCGGCGGGCAAGATCACGCAAGAGCCGGGCAAGACCTTCGACGGTTACACCAAGGCGTCGGACACGCAGAAAAAAGTGCTTCACGACGTGTTCGAGAAAGGCGACGCATGGTTCCGCACCGGCGATCTGATGCGCACGGACGAGCATGGCTATTTCTACTTCGTCGATCGCATCGGCGACACCTTCCGCTGGAAGGGCGAAAACGTTTCGACTAACGAAGTGGCGGAAGCCCTGCACGTCATACCGGGCGTGAAGGAAGCGAACGTCTACGGCGTAACGGTGCCGGGACAGGACGGCCGCGCCGGAATGGCGGCGCTGCACGTCGGCAAAGATTTCGACATCGCGTCACTGGCGGCACAGCTGGCCGGTAATCTGCCATCTTACGCACGCCCGGTGTTCCTGCGGTTACAGCCGGAGTTGGAGATCACCGGCACCTTCAAGCTGCGCAAGGTCGAACTGGTTAACGAGGGTTTCGACCCGGCGAAAGTGGCCGATCCGCTGTTCGTCCTCGACCAGGTGGGCGCCAGATATTTGCCGCTCGATGCCGCGCGTTACGCCGCAATCGTCACCGGGCAGGTGAAACTCTGAAACGGATAAGGCGTTTCGCGTCGTGTACGGCGTGATAGAACACGCCTGCCGATGGTGGAGAACCCGATGCGACCGTCCCTTCCGACAATAGCGGTGCTCGCCGCTTTGGCGCTCGCGCCGACCGCAGGTGCGGATACCTTGTCGAGTTGTGCTGCGGATTGGGGAAAGCTTTCACCTTCCAAGCAGGGCCTCACGACCTACCGCGCCTACACGCGCGCCTGTTACGAAGCCAGAGGGCCGCAGGATACGCCGCCGGCCGGCGCCACTTCGCCGCTTGCCACGCCACGAGACCGCGCGGAGGGTTGCGTCGCGAAGTGGGATTCTCTGGTGGACAAGAAGACGAACACCGTCGGCGGCCAGACCCGCGATCATTTCCTGAACATCTGCACCAGCGCGACGTAGTCAGGCCCTAGAACGTGATCTCCGCGGCGGGTTTCACCTCGCCGAAACTGCCCGCCGTGGTGTCGTTCTGGATCGCGACGAGGTCTTTCGCCTTCGCCACGCGCGTGTCGCCCGTCGAATGGGCGTCGGACACCAGCGTCACCTTGTAATCGCGCTCATAGGCGCCGCGGATCGCGGAGTTGACGCAGTATTCCGACTGCATGCCGGTGATGATCAGATGATCGACGCCGGCGCGTTTCAGCTTGGCGTCGAAGTCGGTGCCGTGGAACGCACTCGATTTGGTTTTTACCGTTACGTCGTCGTCTTCTCCCGGCGCCACGGCGTCGTGGAACGGAAAGCCGGGCGCGCCCGGCTGCATGTGTTCGCCTTCCTGATGCTGCACCCAGAATACCGGCGTGCCGGACGCCCTGGCGCGGCCGATGAGATCGGCAATGCGCGCCACCACGCCTTCGCCGTCATAGGGCTGAAAATCGGGATGCGCCCACATGATCTTCTGCACATCGATGACGACAAGCGCTTTGGTCATGCCACTCTCCGAGGAAGATGTGAGTTCAGTGTACCGGGCCAACGCGACAGGTGCATTGCAAATGCACCTGTCCGAATTGCAGCTCGTGGAGATCACTCCGCCGCTTTGGCAGCCTTCTTCGCTTCGGCTTCCTGGTGCTTCTGGATCGTCTGCATCGCCGCACCCATCGCAGCCCCGATGAACTTCTCCTTGTTGTCGCGCGCCCAGTTGAAGGCCGTCTCGCGCGCCGCATTTGCGTTGTTGATCACCGGCGTCACGTGACGCTGCCACAACTCATAGGACTTCTTGGTGTTCTCGAAATTCGCCCAGTTGTGCGCGAGCTGCAGGAAGACGCCGAAGTCGCCCTGCTTGGCCTGCAGCCGGCGAATCTGCGCGATCGCGTCGTCGGGCGTGCCGATGACGAGCTGTCCCTCTTTCACGAGGTCTTCCGGCGTCACGTTCTCGATGCCCTGGCGGCCGACCGCGCCGGCGATGCCGCCGAAATAGTTCTGCCATTTCTCCAGGCCGAACTTCACGTTCTCGAATGCCTCCTGCCGCGTCTCCGCGATATGCACCGGGCCGACGAGGCGGAGCTTCTCCGGATTCATCGTGCGGCCGTTCTCGGCGGCCGTATCGTTCGCCACTTTCCAGTTGATGCCGAGCGCGTCGTAACCACCGGCCTGTGTCGCGGCCACGCACAGCATGCCGAAGCCATGCTTGCCGGCGAGCTTGCCGCCCGACGGCGTCACCGACGACGCGACCGCGATCTCCGGATGTGGCCAGGTGTAGGGTCGGAGCTGGCACGTCGCATCGACCAGGGTGAACCAGTCGGTCTTGTGGGTGACGCGCTCGCCTGCGAACAGGCGCAGGATCACTTCGATGGCTTCCACCATGCGGTCGCGCTGGGTCGACGGATCGATACCCATGGAGAAGGCATCCGACGGCAGCAGGCCCGGCCCCACGCCGAACATGAAACGGCCGCGCGTCTGGTGATCCAGCTGTATCACGCGGTTCGCCGCCATCAGGGGGTTGTGATAGGGCAGCGAGATCACACCGGAGCCGAGCATGATGCGTTTGGTGCGCTCGGCCGCCGCGGCGACGAACACTTCCGGGCTCGCGATGATCTCGTAACCGGCGGAATGGTGCTCGCCGATCCACGCCTCTTCGTAGCCCAAGCGGTCGAGATGCTCGACCAGTTCGAGATCGCGCTGGATGCAGAGCGTCGGATCTTCATCCACCGGATGGAAAGGCGCGAGGAAGATGCCGTTCTTCAGTTTGATGGCCATGACGTTTCACCCCTTTGCGTTGCGCTGTCCGCCTTATGCCATGGCGGCCTTCCCGAGTCCCTGTTTCCGCGAGGTCAAAGCTTCGGCGGCGCGAAGCCGCCCAAGCCTTCTTCCACTGCGAAAGCATAGTCGAACAGACGGTCCTCGGCGTTCCACGGACCGACGATCTGGATGCCGACCGGCAAACCTTGCGCCGTCTGGCCTGCCTGTACTGCCAGCGCCGGTGCATGGAGCGATGTCGCAAGCGAAATCCAGTTCAGGATATCGGCATAAGGCACCTGCCGGTTGTCGAGATCGAGCACACGGTCGGAGAATCCGCCTTCATGCAGATGCGGGAATGCGGTCACCATCGAGATCGGCATCACGATGGCGTCGTAGCGCTTGAAGAAGTCGGCCAGCTTGTCCTTGTGCCGCTGCTGCTCGACATTCGTCGCTGCGATTTCGCGATAGGTCGCCGTCGCGGCCAACCGCGCCCGCGCTGCGACCGCGCCGTCGCCGCCGCTTGCAGCAAGTTTCAGGTCGGCCGGACGCATCGCGGCGATCGCGTCGTACGCTTCCACCGGCATGCCGGCGGAGAGGATGGCGCCGAGCTTGGTCAGATAGAATTGCATCATGCGCGCGCCGTCGATGTCCGGCTTGGCGTGTTCGACATGCGCGCCGGCTTTCGCCAGTGCGTCACCGGCGCGCTCGGTGGCATCGCGCACGTCTTTTGCGAGCGGCCAGGAGGCTTCTTCGTTCCAGATCGCGACGCGCGCGCCTTTCACGTCGCGGCGGCTCTGTTCCGGCGAGCCATCCAGCACGCTCCAGAGCAATTTCAGATCGTCGACGTTGCGCGCCATGGGACCGTAGACGCCGAAATCGCCTTCCGAATACGAACCCGGTGCAGGCGGGACATGCCCGCGCCCGCTGAGCGCGCCCCAGGTCGGCTTGAGCGCTGTCACGCCGCAGAAATTCGCCGGATGGCGCAGCGAGCCGCCGATGTCGGAGCCGATCTCGAGCGGCGTCACGCCCGTGGCAAGCGCGGCGGCGGCACCACCGCTCGATCCGCCGGGCACCTTCGTCACGTCATAGGGGTTGTTCGTGGTGCCGTGGATCGCGTTGTAGCTCTGGATATCGCTCAGCATGAACGGCACGTTCGTCTTGCCCCAGATCACCGCGCCCGCAGCGCGCGTCGCAGCGACCACTGTTGCGTCGGCGCAATCCTTCGGCCGATTCTTGAAGGCTGGATTGCCCGCGGTGGCCGGCATGTTCTCGACATCGAAGCCGTCCTTGATCGTCATCGGCAGTCCGGCCAGCGCACCCAGCGTCTCGCCTTTGGCGCGGGCGTCGTCGATCGCCGCCGCATCCTTCTGGGCGCGCGCGATGTCGGTCTCCACCACGGCGTTGATCTGTTTGTGGACCTCGTCGTTGCGCGCGAGGTGCGCGTTCAGAAGTTCGCGTGCCGAAACCTGTTTGGTCTTCAGATCGGCGAGCATCGCGCGTGCCGTTGCGTAAGTGTCGGCCATGTCCCACTCCCTTTCGTTTTGGAAAAGATGGCATAACCTTCGGCCGAACGCTGTCGAAAAATCGGGAGAGATCATGCGCGCCGCCCTTTTCAAGGAACTGTCCAAGCCGCTTGTGATCGAAACGATTGCCGATCCGGAGCCCGGCCCGCACGACGTCATCCTGCGGGTGAAGAATTGCGGTATCTGCGGTTCCGACCTCCATATGACCGAGCCCGGAACGATCATGCCGCTGCCCGGCGGCTCGGTGATGGGCCACGAATTTGCCGGAGAAGTGATGGCGGTCGGCAAGTCGGTCACGCATCTGTGGAAGTCCGGCGACCGGGTTGCCGGCTTTCCCGTCATCTGCTGCGGCGACCACACGCCCTGCGCGAACTTCTCGTTCGGCGCGCGTAACTGTTTAAAGATGGTGTCGGTCGGCCTCGGCCAGAGCCATGGCGGCTATGCCGAATATGTCCGCATCGGCTCGAACAGCGGTTACCGCTTGCCGGAAAGCGTGAGCTTCCGCGAAGGCGCGATGGTCGAGCCGCTCGCGGTCGGCCTGCACGCCGTCGACATGGCGAAGATGCCGCGCGGTGCAACGGTCCTGGTGATCGGCGCCGGTCCCGTCGGGCTCGCGACCATGCTGTGGGCAAAATTCCTCGGCGCGCGGCACGTGATCGTCAGCGAGAAGGCGGAGATCCGCAAACAGATGGCGGCACGGTTCGGCGCAACGGATGCGATCGATCCGTCACAGCCCCTGGCGCCCCAGGTGCAAAAGATCGCAGGCAAAGATCCCGACATCATCTTCGAGTGCGTCGGCGTGCCGGGCCTCCTGATGAACGTGATGGCGGAAGCGCCGCGCGGCGGCCGCATCGTCGTCGCAGGAGTGTGCCAGCAGCCGGACACCATCATGCCGCTGATGGGCATCATGAAGGAACTGGAGCTGCAATTCGTGCTCGGCTATCGCCCCGCAGATTTCGACTATGTCATCGCGATGATCGCATCCGACCGCGTCGATGTCGGCCACATGGTGACCGACATCGTCAGCCTCGATGGTCTGCCCGCCGCGTTCGAAGCGCTACGCAAGCCCTCGCACCAGTGCAAGGTGATGCTGGAGAATTAGTTGGTACTTTCACCCCTCCATTCGCGGAGCGAATTGGAGGGGTCGCGGCGAAGCCGCGGGGGAGGACCTCTAGCGCGTAAGCGCTTCGTGCCCACTTTCCAAGAATAAACAGAACTGCCGAACGAACGCGGCGTTGCCGCGTAAGCTCCTCCCCCGCGCGTTCCGCGCGACCCCTCCAGCTCACTGCGTTCGTGGAGGGGTGGAGAGAGATTACAACCCAATCCGTTTGTCGCCGATCGCGTCCCACGCTTTGCGGCGGGCGGCGTTGGGATCGTTCTCCACATGCGGGGCGCCATCGCCGAAGATCATCGTGGCGCGCCGGTTCGCGTCGTAGCGCGGCCAGTCGAGCTTGGGTGTTGTGGGATTGCCGCTCTTCGCGAAAGCGAGCCAGCTGTCCATCATCGCGGCCGACAGCGCATCGGCATCGGGTCCGGTGCCGAAGAAGTCCTTCACTTCGGGGCGTGCGTAGGTGCCGAACACGAAGCCGACCTCGATCACATGCCCTGCGCCGACGATCCCGCCCATCATCGGTGACGGCCAGTCGATGCGATAGCCGTAGGATGGCGCGAACGCCGATTGCGCTTCCAGTAGCTTCACGGTCGGATACCAGAAGACGTTGTCGGTGATGACGGCGGTGGCGATCTCGTAAGGCGACTGCGCGCCGTAGGCCGCGAGCGTGGTGCCGGCATGTTCTTCGCCGACCCATTCGTTCATCCGCTTGCGCAAAGCGTCCGCGCTCTGTTCGCGGAATTGCTGGCTGAAGGCGAACATCAGCTTGGTCTCGTCGCGCGTGGTGCCGGCGATCAGCGACACGTCTTTGGCCGAGCCGTTGCGGATCGCATCGATCGCGCGCACCGGCAGCACATCGCCATCCGCGGTCGGACCGAACGGCAGGCCGGCGCGGCCTGCGCTTTCGGTTTCAATCTCGCGCTGTGCTTTGAAGAGCGCTTCGCTGGAGAGTTCGAGAGCTCTGGCCGGATCGTCCGCGCAGCCGAGCTTCTGGAGAAATGTCTTCGCGGTCACGGCGCTCTTCTCGCGCGCCGTCCCGAGATGCGCCGCGCCGGATTCGCAGATCGCCTTGTGGAACAGGCCTTTTGCAGACGGTGCGGCGAGCAATGCGCACACGCTCCCCGAACCGGCGCTTTCGCCGAAGATCGTCACATTGGCCGCATCGCCACCGAACGCCGCGATGTTGTCGTGCACCCAGTTGAGCGCCGCGATCTGGTCGGCGATGCCTTCCGCACCGGTGCCGGGAAGTTTTCCGTCGGTCGCGTCGCGCAGATTGAGAAAACCGAAGGCGCCGAGCCGGTAGTTGATCGTGACCACGACCACATCGCCACGCGCAGCCAGATGGGTGCCTTCATAGGCGCCGATATACCCGGAGCCGGTGACGAAGCCGCCGCCGTGGATCCATACCATCACCGGCCGCTTGCCGCCGTCGCAAGCCGGTGTCCACACATTGAGGAACAGACACTCTTCCGATAGCGGTTCGACCGGACCTTTCAGGATGTCGATCTGCTTGGGGTCCTGGATCGCCACCGCGCGAAATTGCGTGGCGTCGTAGGTGCCGCTCCACGCATCGCCGGCTTGCGGCATCTGCCAGCGCTCTGCTTTCGCGAAGGGAATGCCGGCAAAACGCAGCACGTCGCCGTCGCGGTAGCCTTGCAGCTTGCCTTGCGCGATCTCGATCGTCATGCCCCGATCATCTCCCCCGGCACGCTTTCCCACGCTTTGCGGCGCGCTTCGTTGGGCGCGTTGGCAATGTGCGGCGCACCATCGCCGAAAATCATTGCCGCGCGCGTACTGCCTTGATATCGCGGCCAGTCGCCGGTCGCGGCAGAGGCCGGATTGCCGGTGCGGGCGAACGCGATCCATGAATCCATCATCGCGGCGGCCACCGCGTCGGCCGCTTCGCCCTTGCCGAAGAACGCGGCCGCAGTCTTGTCGTTATAGGTGCCGAACATGAAGCCGATTTCGATCGCATGGCAGGCGCCAAGCTTTCCGCCCAGCGCGGGCGACGGCCAGTCAAAGCGATAGAGATAGGTGGGCGCATGCGGCGCCTGTGCATCGAGAAGCCGGGTCGCCGGCACCATGAACGTGTGATCGGTCATGAACGCGTTCCAGCGATCCATCAGCGCGCCTTCGCCGTAGACGGCCAGCATCGTATCCCTGCCCTCATCGCCGACGCGCGCCGCGATGTAGCGGCCGAGCCGCTCCTCGGTCAGCGGGTTCATCTGCAGCGAGAACAGTTTCCACTCGTCGCGGGTCGAACCCGTCATCACCGGCACGCCGGCTGCATTGCCCGCCCGCACCATTTCGATGCCGCGCTTCGGCAGGATGTCGCCATCGACTGTCGGGCCGAACGGCAGCGCACCGGTCGCGCGCGGTTCGGCCAGCAGTGCTGCTTGCGCATCGAGGATCGTCTTGCCCGACAGGCTCAGCGCGGTCTGCGCATCGACACCGAGTTTGGCCAGCACCAGATGTCCCAGCTCTGCCGAACGCTCGCGCGCCATGCCGATGTCCGCCGCACCGGATTGCGGGACCGCCTTGTGGAACAGGCCGCGCGCCGCCGGAGCCGCCAGCAGGGCGCCAACACTCATCCCGCCTGCACTCTCGCCAAAGATCGTTACGTTACCGGGATCGCCGCCGAACTGGGCGATGTTTTCCTTCACCCAGCGTAGCGCCTCGATCTGGTCGGCAATCCCTTCGGTACCTGAACCCGGCGCCTTGCCGCCGCTCGCGTCGTGCAGGTTCAGGAACCCGAACACCCCAAGCCGGTAGTTGATTGTCACCACGACTACGTCGCCGCGCGCGGCCAGGTGTTTGCCGTTGTAGGTGCCGACCGAACCGGCGCCGGTGACGAACGCGCCGCCATGGATCCACACCATCACCGGCCGCTTGCCGCCGTCGCAGGCGGGCGTCCAGATGTTCAGGAACAAGCAGTCTTCGTGCTGCTCGCCAGGTGTCCCACCGAGCACGCCTTCGGAGGCGCTCGCGATCTGGGGCGCGATGGCGCCGAAGCGGGTGGCATCGCGCACGCCGCTCCACGGATCGGCCGGCTCCGGCCGTTGCCACCGCTTCGCCTTGGCAAACGGAATCCCGTTGAAGCGCTGGATTCCGTCTTTCACCAGGCCGGAAAGCCTGCCCTGCGCGATTTCGATCACAGGGGTTATGGCGGTATCCATCGGTCTCTCTCCCTTTTACGAATTGGCCACCGGATGGTTGTTATGGAAGGCGATGACCGTTCTTTCCCCGCATGATCTGGTCGAAGCGATGAACGCGCAAGCCCGCGCGAATGACTGACCCACGCGCTGCGATGCCGGTCTCGCTTTCGAACTTGAGGAACTGGCCGATCTTGTGACCGTCTGGCGGGAGCGGCTTGCCGGCCGCGCCATGCCGTTGCGATCCGACATTCCGGCCCGCGCGCTCAAGCGAAACCTGAAGCGCATCATGCTGTTCGAACGGCTGGAAACGCCGGAGGGACATCGCTACCGCATCCGGCTGATGGGCACGAGCCTCGTGCTCGTCTGGGGCGATCTGACCGGCCAGTTCGTCGATGTCGCCGTGCCGCCGCAGCTTGCACCGCGGTGGCATGCGTTCCTCGACCTGATGCTGCAGATCCGCCAGCCGATGCGCTTCGTGGCCCGCGTTGATTTCCAGGCAAAGAGCTATCTGGTGGCCGAGATCGCGGCGGTGCCGCTCGCCGACGAGGCCGGCAACCCGACGATGGTGATGGGCGCCTTGCACATCTCCTCCGACCGCCAGTGGGACAGCATCGTCGCGCGTTTTCCGGGCGAAGATCGCTACTAGGGCGCGCATTATTGGCCGTGTTTACCAATTTTCGACCATCGTAAGCGTATGACGGAAAACATGAATTCCGCTCAATCGCACCCGCAATCGTTTACAGCGAAAACGGATAAACATCCCGACCCTTTCGCGCTGTTCAATGCCTTTGCCCATGAGCGTCATGGGGCGTGCTTCTGCGATCCGGAACTGGCGTTCGTGCGGCTGGAGCTAAAAGCCGTTGCAGCGCTCTGGCGGGAAAAGGCCGGTCCGCGTCCGATGCCGCTGCGCGACGACCTCGACGCGCGCAGCCTCAAGCCGTTCCTCCCCAACATGACGCTGATCGAGCGCGTCGCCGCTGTGGGACATCGCTATCGTCTGCGGCTGCACGGCACCTCGCTGACGCACTACGCCGGCGATCATACGGGCCATTTCGTCGAAGAAATGATTCCGCCGGAGATGGCCGTCAGCTACACCGGCATTTACGATCTCGCACTTGCCGAGGGCCGCCCGCTTCGGGTCGTGTGGGACTATCAGGTTCCTGCGATTTCCTATCTGAAGGGCGAGAGCTTTCTGGCCCCCCTCATGGCGAAGGACGGAAGCGCGAACCTGCTCCTGTCGGTGACCTACGCAGAAGCGAAGAGCCACGCAGCAACGCGCACCGGTTAAGCACGGCTTAACCGGGCTGCAATCTCCCGCCGCTAGGATGCGGCATGGATCGCGCGACTGTCGCCAGGACCTACAATGCGCTGGCAGCTCTCAACGGCTGGCCGGTCTATTGCGATTCGACGCTCACCTTCGACCACCCCGAACTCGAAAAGCTGCTGGCGATCCTGGAAGCGGTGCGAGGCGATCGAAGGATGCCGGAGCGTGCCGATCTCACGGCGCGAATGATGAAAGATCATCTCGCGCATATGACGATCTACGAACGCGTCGCCGGTTCGCGCTGGCGGGTGCGGTTGATGGGAACGCGGTTCGCGGGCGCGTTCGGCGATCTCACCGGCAAGATCATCCAGGACGATATCCCGGCGGGCCGGGTGGCGCGGTTCGAAGCGACGCTCGATCTTGCGCTGCGTTCCGAAGGACCGCTGCGCTTTCTCGCCCAGGCCGACGTCGTCGGCAAAGCGTTTCTGGTCGCCGAATATCTGGTCGCGCCGCTCGCCGACGAAGCGGGCGATCCCGCGATGGTTCTGAGCCGGGCACACTTCTCGACCGCCGTGGACTGGACCGGCTATCTCGCCGAGGCGATGAAACGGATCACCGCCAACGCCGCCTGACTACTTCCGGTCTTTCCAGATCTGTGCCATCCAGCCGAACAGAGTTGCAGGATCGGATGGCGCGTCCGTGCTGCCGAACTCGCGATAGAGCGTGGCGGTGTTCACCGCGATCCGCTCCGCATCGCCCCAGCCGGCAAAATCGTCGAGCGCGATGGAGCGCGCTGCCTCCAATGCATCCATGCCGCTGTCGTAACGCTTCTTCGCCTCGTCGCGAACATAGGTGAGATAATCGGCGACGCGTTGCACGCCGCGCTTGTCGGTGATGGGACCGTGGCCCGGTACGATGGTGTCGACATCCATAGCGATCATCTGTTCGCAGGCCGCGATCCAGTTGCCCACCGGTCCGGCCCACAGGATCGGATGGCCGTCGATGAACAGGATGTCGCCGGTGAAGATCGTCTTGTCGGACGGCACATAGACGAGCGCATCGCCGCCGGTGTGCGCCGGTCCGACTTCGATCAGTTCGACTGCCTTCGATCCGACATGCCGGGTCAGATTGCCGGTGAACGTCGTGTCGGGCGCACGGGTCGAGCAATGCTCGAAATCGAAATCGCCGAAACAATGGACTAGATACTCGCCTGTGAGGCCGAGCCCGGGCGCCGCCTTCATGAATTGCGCGAGTCCTTTCGGGGTCTCGTGCTTCATCGCTTCCGCTGCGCCCACGGTCGCGACGATCTCCGCCCCCTCGACCAGCGCATTGCCATAGCAGTGATCGCCATTGTGATGGGTATTCACCAGCGTGCCGATCTTCGCAGACGACGCACGCCTGAAGCCGTCCAGCATCGCCGCCGTGTGCGCGTCGTCGAACATGGTGTCGACCAGCAGCGCCTCGTTGCCGTCGGTCACCAGCCCGCTGTTGGAAAAGCCCCAGCCGCCATCCGGCTGCAGATAGGCGAAACAGCCGGTCCCGAAATCGCGGATGCCGAGCTCGTAAGAGGCTTTGCGGAAATGCAGTTCAGATGCCATGCAATCCTCCATCGACCGCGATCACCTGTGCGGTGATGTAGGCGCTTTCGTCTGAAATCAGAAACAGCGTGGCATAAGCAGTTTCCCAGCCTGTGCCCTGGCGGCCGAGCGGGACGTTGGTCGTCGCGCGTCCGGGACGTCCGCGGGTTGCGAGGCGGCCGATGCTGGTGTCCATCAGGCCGGGCGCGATGACATTGGCGCGGATGCCCCGGCGCGCGCCTTCGAACGCGACGTGACGGCAGAGGCCGAACAACGCCGCCTTCGATGCGTCGTAAGCGGGCAGGCGGCTTCCGGCGCCCATGCCAGCGACGGACGAGATGAACACGATCGACGAGCCTTCCGGCATGCGCGGCAGCGCCGCCTTCACCGTCAGCATGTGGCTGGTGAGATTGATCGCGAACACCTTGTTCCAGCTCTCCGCCGTGGTGCCTTCGAGGAACGGGCCGCCGGCGCCGATCCCGACATTGAGGATCAGGCCATCGAGCCCGCCGAGTTTCGCGAAGCCCTCCTCCACCATCCGCGTGACGTCGGCTTCTCTGCTCACATCGGCGGCGATCGCGAAGCCACGGCCTTCGCACAGCGCAACCGTCGCCTCCGCCGTTTCGACGTTGCGATCCGCAACGGCAACCTGTCCCCCTTCGCGGGCGCAGAGCACCGCCATGGCGCGGCCGTTGCCGATCGGCGTATCGGCCTCGCCGATGTCCATCTGGCCGCCGCCGACCACGAGCACGCGACGGCCTGCAAGCCGCCCGCGGCCGGGCGCTTCGCCCTTGCTTTCCTTCGGTGTGTAGGCGGTTCGTTCGCTCATGCTCTCTCCTTCATGCCGATAACGTTCTTCTCTGTATCGGTCTTCAACTGGCCCTTGCTCTGGTCGAGGAAGGTCAGGACGTTTCCGAACGGATCGCGCACCACGGCGCAGCGGCCGATCGCGATATCGAACGGCGCCACGATGCTCTTCGCGCCTGCCGCGATCAGCGTTGTGTAGGCATCGTCCGTGTTGTTCACCAAAAGGTCGGTCTGCGGCTCCAGTTCGCGATGCACCACCAGTTCGGCATCGGTTTCGGGCAGCGAAAATCCAACCGCGCTTTCTGTGCGCCAGAGAAGCGCATGGCCGAGCTTTCCGGCGTAGAACGCGATGGCCGCATCCAGATCGGCGGCTTTCAGCATCGTGCAGTCGATCTTGCGGAAAAGTGTCATGGCGTTCCCTCTTGACCGATTAGGGCGCGGCTGCGATTTGGGCGCAAGGGCATTGCAGGAGAGACAGGTGGCGGAAGCGGTAATCTGGGATTTCGGCGGCGTGTTCACGTCTTCGCCGTTCGAGGCGTTCAACCGCTACGAGACCGAACGCGGCTTGCCGCTCGACATCATCCGCACCATCAACGCCACCAATCCGGAAGCCAATGCCTGGGCGAAATTCGAACAGGCGGTCGTCGATCTCGACGGCTTCGACAGGTTGTTCGCCGAAGAGGCGAAGGGCCGCGGCCATCACATTCCCGGCCGCGACGTACTCACACTGTTGTCGGGCGATTTCCGCCCCGACGTGATCGAGGCGCTCCGGCGCGTGAAGGCGGCAGGACTGAAGACCGGCTGCATCACCAACAACATGCCGTCCAACCCGACGGACGGCACATCTACGGCCAGCCGCTCGCTCTATTCGCGCGAGATCATGGTGATGTTCGACGAGGTGATCGAATCTTCGAAGATCGGTATCCGCAAACCCGATCCGCGCATCTACCAGCTGATGTGCGACGCGTTGAAGGTCGCGCCGCCGGCCTGCGTCTATCTCGACGATCTCGGCGTGAACCTGAAACCGGCCAAACAGCTCGGCATGACGACGATCAAGGTGCTGTCAGGCCCGCAGGCCGTCGCCGACCTGGAAGCGGCGACGGGGTTGTTGCTGCACCAATACTGAGCTTCCAGATGTCATGGCCTGCAACAGCAGGCCATCCAGGTGACATCTATTTCGCGGTCGAACGAGAGGGGTGTCTCTTTCGGCTGTAGTTTGTGCAACGTTAACTGGATGGCCTGCTGTTGCAGGCCATGACAGCGGTTGGTGAAACCCTCAACCCCATTCCTTCGGGATCGGCGTCGCGCGCTGATTGACCAGCAGCTTGCCGCGGCGCGCTTTCTCTTCTTCCGAAATGCTGGCCGGGTCTTCGATCGCTTCCGGCGGCAGCGGCGCCTCCATCGCCTTTTTCAGCGCAGGCCGCGCTTCCAGTTTTTCCATCCAGCGTTTCACATTCGGAAATTCGCCGAGATCGATCTTGCGCAGCTTCCAGCCCGAGGCCCACGGATAGCAGATCATGTCCGCGATCGTGTACTCCCCGGCCGCAAGCCATTCCTTCTTGTGAAGACCCAGCTCCATCACGCCGTAGAGCCGGTGCACCTCGTCGCCGAAACGGCGGTTGGCATAGGCGAGATCGCCGTTCTCCGGATTGGTCGAAGCGCGGAAGAAGTGGCCCTGTTCGCCGAACTTCGGGCCCTGATTGCCCATCTGCCACATGATCCACTGCACGACGTCGTATTTCTTGTGCTGCTCCTGCGGGAAAAATTTTCCGTGCTTTTCGGCGATGTACATCATGATCGCGCCGGATTCGAAAATCCGGATCGGCTCGCCGCCGCCTTTGGGTTCGGTATCCACCAGCGCCGGCATGCGGTTGTTGGGCGAGAATTTCAGGACATCCGGTTTGAACTGATCGCCGCGGCCGATGTTCATCGGCACGATCTTGTGCGGCGCGCCGAGTTCTTCGAGCAGGATCGTCACCTTCTTGCCGTTCGGCGTCGGCCAGTAATGCAGTTCAAGCATCGTCGTTTCCTCCACAGTCTGCCGCAAGCCTAGCACGCGGCATCGTGAGTTGCGCGAGAGGCGGCGCCCGCTACACTCGCGAAGAAAGAAACCGGAGGGAATTCCATGACCATTTCAATGTACAAAGCATCCGCGCCGATTTTCGCGCAGTTCATGACGGGCCTGAGCAACGTGCTCGACAAGGCGGCGGCGCATGCGGAGGCCCGCAAACTCGACCAGGCGGTGCTGTGCGGCACGCGCATTTATCCCGACATGTTTCCGTTAGCCGTGCAGGTCGGACAGGTGACCACGCACGCAACGCGGGCTTGCGCGATGCTGGCGGGAATCGAGCAGCCGCAGTTCGGCGGGTCCGAGACGACGATCGCCGGGCTCAAGGAACGGCTCACCAAGGCGATCGCGTTCGTGCAATCGGTGACGCCGGAGCAGATCGATGGCACCGAAGACAAGGAGATCGTGCTGAAGTTCGGCAGCTTCGAAATGAAATTCAACGGCCAGCAATTCCTGCTGAACTTCTCGCTGCCGAATTTCTATTTCCACGACACGACGGCGTACAACATCCTGCGCAGCTACGGCGTCGAGATCGGCAAACGCGACTTTATGGGCCGCCCGCCGGCGTAGTTCGGATTCCCTCATCCGATCGTCGTGCAGCGACGACGGGTGAGGGCTTCGCTTTCAACGATTCACGCCTGGAAGCAGTTCGCGATTACGCGCGCCGCAGCCGGACGACCACGTCAACGCGGTCGATCGCCATGCCGGCGGGCGGAGCGGGGACGCCGGCCACTTCGATATTCTCGCCGGGAATGTCGATCAATTCCCCGTCGTCCTTGTTGTAGAAATGCTGGTGCGCGCCGGTGTTGGTGTCGAAATAAAAGCGCGCCGCGTCCACGGTCACCTGGCGCAAAAGTCCGGCTTCGGTGAACTGGTGCAGGGTGTTGTAAACCGTGGCGAGCGACACCTGGACGCCGGCCTGGATGGCCTCGCCATGCACAGCCTCGGCCGTCACGTGCCGGTCGCCATGGCGAAACAGCAGGTCGGCCAGCGACACGCGCTGCCGCGTCGGACGCAGGCCTGCGTCGCGCAGCTTCAGGACGGTGTCGGCGGTCACTGGCTTTTTCATTCAAACGGCGACGCGGGCTGACGCCCGCGCCGATCCTTTGCTAATCTCATGAAGAATATAACTTGTTAGAATGCTTCTAACAAGCAACCGTTATCGTGCCGGGTGGAAAATGCGGAAATCGAGTTTCGATATGCAGGGTTTGTTGGCCTGCGCGCGCGGGGAACTTTTCGGTCCCGGAAATGCCAAACTGCCGCTTCCGCCGATGCTGATGTTCGACCGGATCACCAAGATCAACGAAGACGGCGGTTCTGCCGGCAAGGGTGAGATCGAAGCCGAACTCGATATCACGCCCGATCTGTGGTTCTTCAAATGTCATTTCCAGGACGACCCTGTGATGCCCGGCTGCCTTGGGCTCGATGCGATGTGGCAGCTCGTCGGATTTTTCCTCGGCTGGATGGGTGGGATCGGCAAAGGCCGCGCGATCGGCGTCGGCGAGGTGAAGTTCACCGGCATGGTCCTGCCGAGCGCCAAGAAGGTGAGCTACTACATCGATCTGCAGCGCGTGATCATGCGCCGGCTGGTGGTCGGCGTTGCCAACGGGATCATGAAGGTCGACGGCAAACCGATCTACGAGGCCAAAGACCTGAAGGTCGGACTCTCCACCGAATCGCAGGCTGCTGCGGGTCTCGGCGCTGCGGCGGCACCGGCGTGACCGCCCGCTAGCGCATCCCGGCGCGACTTCTGCTAAGAGGCCGCAAAGAGCCGGACGCCGCACATCCAGCGCCGCCGACCGGCCGCATTTTTAGGGAAGGCCAGTGTGTGATGAGACGCGTTGTCGTGACCGGCATGGGCGTTGTCTGCTCCATCGGAAACAACAGTCAGGAAGTCGTGGCCTCCCTGCGCGAGGCCAGATCCGGCATCGTCGCCGCGGAGGACTATTCAAGGCTCGGTTTCCGCTCGCAGGTGCATGGCAGCCTCAAGATCGATCTCGATGCGGTAGTAGACCGCCGCGCCCGCCGTTTTCAGGGCGATGGCGCCGGCTATTGCTGGGTCGCGATGCAGCAGGCGATCCAGGACGCGGGACTTGAGGAGAAAGACATCTCCAATCCGCGCACTGGCCTGATTGTCGGCTCCGGCGGCCCCTCGACGAAAGCGATCGTGGCCGCAGCCGATACCGCGCGCGATCCGGCGAAAGGACCCAAGCGCATCGGCCCGTTCGCGGTGCCGAAGGCGATGTCTTCCACCTGCTCGGCCAATCTCTCGACCTGGTTCAAGACCAAGGGCGTGAATTACTCGATCTCGTCGGCCTGCTCGACGTCGGCAAATTGCATCGGCAACGCCGCCGAGATGATCCAGTGGGGCAAGCAGGACGTGATGTTCGCCGGCGGCGGCGAAGAACTCGACTGGACGCTCAGCGAGTTGTTCGACGCGATGGGCGCGATGTCGTCCAAGTACAACGCGACGCCGGAGAAGGCCTCGCGTGCCTATGACAAGAACCGCGATGGTTTCGTGATCTCCGGCGGCGGCGGCATTCTTATCCTGGAAGAACTTGAACACGCGAGAGCGCGCGGGGCGAAGATCTATGCAGAGCTCATCGGCTACGGCGCCAGCGCGGATGGCGCCGACATGGTCGCGCCGAGCGGCGAGGGTGCGGTGCGCTGCATGAAGATGGCGCTCGAGAACGTGAAGGCGCCGATCGATTACATCAATCCGCATGCGACCTCGACCCCGGTCGGCGACATCCCGGAGATCAACGCGATCCGCGAGGTGTTTGGCGAGAACATGCCGCCGATCAGCGCCACCAAGTCGCTCACCGGCCACAGCCAGGGCGCGGCCGGCGTGCACGAGGCGATTTACACGCTGCTGATGATGCAGTCGGGCTTCATCTGCGAGAGTGCCAATATCGAAGAGCTGGATCCCGCGGTCGAAGGCGCGAACATCGTGCGCAAACGGATCGACAACGCGAAGATCGAAACCGCGCTCTCCAACAGTTTCGGGTTCGGCGGCACCAACGCCACCCTGGTTTTCCAGCGTCTCGGCGCATAACCGCACGGGTCTTGCAGCGGCAGGGAGGATTCTCTGTCGAACGTCCCGTTTTGACACAGAAGCGAGGAAGGAATGGCTGACGCCCGTCTCTTAATGGCAGGCAAGCGTGGTCTCGTGATGGGTGTGGCAAACGATCATTCCATTGCCTGGGGTATCGCTCAGGCGATCGCCGCGCAGGGCGGTGAGATCGCGTTCACCTATCAGGGCGATCCCCAGGCGAAACGGCTGAAGCCGCTCGCGGACTCGATCGGCGCGAAGTTCGTGCTGCCTTGCGATGTCGAAGACGACGATCAGATCGACGCCGTATTCGCCGCGCTGAAGGCCGAATGGGGCAACATCGACTATGTCGTGCACGCGGTCGCCTTCTCCGACCGCGAGGAGCTGAAAGGCCGCTACGTCAATACCAGCCGCGAGAACTTCACCCATTCGCTCGCGATCTCCTGCTACTCCTTCACTGCGGTGGCGCAGCGCGCGATCCAGATGATGGGACGCGGCGGCTCGCTGCTCACGCTCACCTATCTCGGCGCCAATCGGGTGACGCCCAACTACAACGTGATGGGTGTCGCGAAGGCGGGGCTCGAAGCCTCCGTCCGCTACCTCGCCGCCGATCTCGGTCCCGACGGCATCCGCGTCAACGCGATCAGTGCCGGCCCGATGCGCACGCTCGCCGGTTCGGTGATCGGCGAGTCGCGCTCGGTCTTCCGCTGGAACAAGCATCACAGCCCTCTGCGCAACACCGTCGAGATGGGGCAGGTCGGCAACGCCGCGCTCTATCTGCTCAGCGACATGAGCGCCGGCGTCACGGGCGAAATCCATTATGTCGATTGCGGCTTCAACATCGTGTCGATGCCGTCGTCTGCAGAACTAGCCGCCTACGTCTCCGCATCCAGCGGGGACGATTGAAGAAGGAAAAGAGTGCCATGTCCGCGAAGCTTTCCAGTGCTGCGCTTGCAGCGTTCGCCCTCCTCACCACGCCGGCCTTTGCCGGCTGGCAGCAGCAGGCGACGACGGTCGATCAGCAGCGTCTCTCGCAATTGGAAGCCTCGCGCGCGCAAGGCATGTCCGAAGCCGCCCGCGGCCGCGACATGGGTGCCATCCACGAAGCGCTGGGAGCGCCGTCGCATGGCGCATCGGCCAGTGCGTTTGCCGGATCGTGGCGCTGCCGCCAGATGAAGCTCGGCGGTGCAACACCCTCGATCGTCTATTCCTGGTTCAGCTGCCGTATCAGCCAGCGCGACGGCCACCTCTACTTCGCGAAGCTGTCCGGTTCGCAGAAGACCGAAGGCTGGCTCTATCCGGATGGCGGCACGTTTGTGTATCTCGGCGCCTCCTCGGAGAAAGGCGAAGGGCCGCACAGCTATTCCGGCAACGGTGCCTCTCTCGGCGCGCCACAGACGCCGGACGATCAGATTGGCCGCCTGTCGATGATCGGTGCGCGCCATGCACGGCTGGAGCTTCCCTATCCGGTACAGGAATCGACCTTCGACGTGATCGAGTTGCGGCGCTGAACACCGTTGCCGATTGACGCCTGCAAAGACGGGCATTAGGAAGTGCCCGTCGGCTCACCCGCTGGGGAGTTTATGTCAGAGATTGTCGCCATCCGCTGAACGCTTGCGTCTGCCGCAAGCCTGGTAACGCGTTTTTGCGCGCGCACGCTCACGTCTGCGCGCAAGGAAACGCGGAGTTCGGTGCGATGAAAGACAATTCCCTTGAACATCTCGAAACTGGAGCAACGCGTCCTGCACGTACTCGCGCAGGGCGGCCTCATCAAACACATCCGTGAAGACAGCCGTATCGTGGCGGTCGACTGCTTCAACCGCGACGGCCATCGCCTCGCGGACTGCACGCTCGGCCTTTTCCGGAAACTGAAACGCCGCGGCCTCATCTGCTCGCACAACAGCGGCCCCTATCGCATCACGCGGCTGGGGATCGAATCCGTGCGCGCGCAACTCGACAACCGATAGGAGACATCCATGACGAATGAAGACCTGCGCGCGCGCCTCGCGAAGCCGCGTTTCCCGCGCAGCAACGGCTACGATCCGATGCTCGTTATCGACAATGTGATGGGGCCGCATGTGCTGTGGCTCACGGAGTATCTTGCCGAAGCGGTGCCACTCAAACCCGGCATGCGTGTGCTCGATCTCGGCTGCGGCAAGGCGATATCTTCGATCTTTCTGGCGAAAGAGTTCGGCGTCGATGTCGTCGCCGCCGATCTCTGGATTCCGCCGACGGAAAACCAGGTGCGCATCGATGCCTCGGGAATCAGTTCCCGCGTGACACCGGTCCATGCCGAAGCGCATGCATTGCCGTTCGCAGAAGAAAGCTTCGATGCGATCGTCAGTCTCGATGCCTATCAGTATTTCGGCACCGACGATCTCTATCTCGGCACGGTCGCGAAATTCCTCAAACCCGGCGGTCGCCTCGGCATTGTCTGCCCGGGACTGAAGCAAGAGATCGTAGAGCTGCCGGAAAGCCTCAAGGCATGGTGGGAGTGGGATTTCTGCTGCTGGCACTCGCCCCAATGGTGGCGGCACCATTGGACGAAGACCGGTCTGGTGATCGTCGAAGATGCCGACTGGATGGAAGACGGGCACGCACTGTGGCTGGACTGGTATCGGGCCGTCCTGCACCTTCTGCACGGTTTTCATGCCAGGTCGTCGGCCGACGGGATCGCTATGCTCGAAGCGGACACGGACAAGTTCTACGGCTTCACCCGAGTCGTGGCGCGGAAGGGGCAAATATGAGCAGCGCACACGCAAAAGCACGCTTCCCGCGCGCCTCGGCTTACGACACGGACTGGGTCGTCGAGAACCTGATGGGACCGAATGTGTTGTGGCTCGCGGAATTCCTGGCCGAAGCCGTGCCGCTCAAGCCGGGCATGCGTATCCTCGACCTCGGTTGCGGCAAGGCGGTCTCCTCGATTTTCTTTGCGAGGGAGTTCGGCGTCGATGTCACCGCTGCCGATCTCTGGATAAAGCCGACGGAGAACCAGAAACGCATCGACGCGGCGGGCCT